>NZ_VMYE01000017.1:22081-71250 GCF_007655255.1 Extensimonas perlucida | reverse complement strand
GGTCTGCACGCTGGCCACCACCTGCCACTGCGTGACGCAGTCCACCGCGTTGATGTGGTACAGCCCCTTGGTGCCGTCCTGGTCGCCCTGGTGCACGCTGTCGATGCGGATGAAGCCCGCACGCCCCTGGGGCGCAGGTGCGCGGCGCACGCCTATGGTGGGGGCTTTGCCCCCACGGGTTTTGGTGACGGTGACGCGCTGCGCGCGGTAGCCGGCGCTGGCGCGCAGGTTATACAGGTGAGACACCGATAGGGAGCCCAGGCGCTCGAAGCGGTTGTCGTTGAAGAGGTCGCGCTGGCGACGCAGCACGCATGCGGTGGCCGGCCCCGAGAGGGTGCCCATGGCTTGGTCTACTTGCGCCAGCAGTGCAATGTCGGCGCTGCTGTAGCGGCGCGCAAAGGCGTGCTCGGGTGCGCGGTAGTTTTTTACCAGGGGCTGGCCGGACTTCCAGCGCGCAACCACTCGGGTGACCTGGGCGCGGCTGTAGCCGCTCAGGCGCTGCAGGTACGCCAGCACTGTGCCGCGGTCGCTGCGTCCCAGGCGCCGGTAGCCAAGGCGCTGCAGCACTTGCGCGATCCAGGCGTAGCGTTCCTCGGGTTGCGCGAAGCTCAGCTGCAGCGCTTGCGTGCCTTGGAGTACTTGGCGCACTTGCTCGAGGCTGCGCACTTGTGTTTCGTTCATGTCGATCACCATTGCTTGATGATCGACCCGTTGCACCTAAGCTGCTGCCTATCAGCCGCTTGTGTCGCTTCTCCCTGGCCTGCCTTCAGGCTCATTCTTCCTTGGAATCACGGGGCGGGCTTCAGGCTCATACCTCGTTGGATAAGACTGTGGCAGGGAAACCGAGCGACGATCTCGCGCCGGGCACTTTGAACCCAGATTGTCCATTAGGACGTGGGATGATGGCGAGGCGGCTGGCGAGGCAGTTTGGTCGCGGGTGAGAAGTCCATGGCCGGTGCCATGGACGCCGAAGCCGCGGCCAAAATGACCGGCAGACGTCCGCCAGCGCCCGCGTAGGTGCGCAGCACCGCCTAATGGACAACCTGGGTTGAACAGCATCATCAAACAAGCAGGACTGAAGGAGTAGCCCATGCGTTACGCCATCGTTGTCGAAAAAACGGAAAACAACTATTCCGCTTACGTGCCCGACTTGCCGGGCTGTGTGGCTACGGGACATACCCTCGAAGAAGCAGAAAATGAAATTCGCGCAGCCATTGCGTTTCATATTCGAGGACTCATCGAGGATGGTTTGCCCGTCCCATCGCCAGCGAGCATCGTCGAATATCTGGAGGTTACGGCAGCCTGAGATGGTTTCAGGTACCCAAACCCCGCGGCCCTTCAGCGCCGCACCTGCAGCGCCTCGGGGTTGATGATGTTGCTGGGCTTGCCCTGGATGAAGTTCACCACGTTGTCGAAGGCGGCGCTGAAGCAGAGCTCGTAGCTGTCTTGCTCCACGTAGCCGATATGCGGCGTGCAGATGCAGTTTTCCAGGCGCAGCAGCGCGTGGCCCTGCAGGATGGGTTCGCTTTCGAACACGTCTATCGCGGCCATGCCGGGGCGGCCGCGGTTGAGCGCGGCGAGCAGCGCGTCAGGCTCGATCAGTGCCGCGTGCGCGGTGTTCACGAGCAGTGCCGTGGGCTTCATGCACGAGAGGTCTTCGAGCGCGAGCAGGCCGCGTGTGGCGTCGGCCAGGCGCAGGTGCAGCGAGAGCACGTCGCACTGCGCGAGAAATTCGGCGCGGCTGCTCGCGGCTTGGTAGCCGTCGGCCAGGGCCTGCGCGCGCTCGGCCTCAGGCCCCCAGATGCTCACGTTCATGCCGAAGGCGCGGCCGTAGCCCGCGACGAGCCGGCCGACCTGGCCGTAGCCCCAGATGCCCAGCATCTTGCCGCGCAGCACCAGCCCCAAGCCGAAATTGGGCGGCATCGAGGTCGTCTTGAGGCCCGATTGCTGCCATGCGCCGTGCTTGAGGTTGGCGATGTATTGCGGCAGCCGGCGCATCGCGGCCATGATGAGTGCCCAGGTGAGCTCGGCCGGCGCCACGGGGGAGCTCACGCCGTCGGCCACGGCGATGCCGCGCTCGGTGCAGGCGGCCACGTCGATGTGCTCGCCCACACGGCCAGCCTGTGCGATGAGCTTGAGGCGCGGCAGCTTTTCGACGAGCTGGCGCGTGATCTGCGTGCGTTCGTGGATCAGCACGATGATGTCAGCGTCGCGCAGACGCACGGCCAGCTGCCCTATGCCCTTGACGTTGTTGGTATAGACCTTGGCGGTGTACGGGTCGAGCATGCTCGCGCAGCGCAGCTTGCGCACGGCGTCCTGGTAATCGTCGAGGATCACGATGTTCATGCCGCCATTGTGCCTTGGCGGGCTGGTGTGACCGGCGTCGAAACGTGTCAGGCCGTGGCGCGCGCAGCCGCCGCGCGGTCGTCCCGAATCCCGAATTGATTGCCGTTCAATCGCGCACTTCCTGCCAGCCGATGCGGCCCTGGCCGAGCTCGCTCAGGTGCTGCACGAAGGCCGTGGCTTGTGCCTCGGGCAGGCGCAGCCGCAGTGTGACCAGCGTGCCGTGCTGCACGGCCAGCAGCTCGGCACCGACCTGAGCGGCCTCGCGGCGCGTCAGACCTTCGAGCGCGTAGGGCAGCTCGCATTGCAAAGTCTGCAGGCGCTGCAGCGGCACCTTGGTGGCCGTGCGCAGCGCCTGCGCCACGGTGTCGGTGTAGGCGCGCACGAGGCCGCCCGCGCCGAGCTTGACGCCGCCGAAGTAGCGCACCACGGTGGCGAGCACGCCGTCGAGGTCCTGGTGACGCAGCACTTCGAGCATGGGCCGGCCCGCAGTGCCGCCGGGCTCGCCGTCATCGACCGCGGCTGAGTGGCCGCCGGCCAGCAGCGCCCAGCAGACATGCGCGGCGCCCGGATGCTCACGCCACAGCGCATCGACCACGGCCTGCGCGCTGGCGCGGTCGCTCATGGGCTGCACGCAGCCGATGAAGCGGCTTTTTTTGATGAGCAGCTCGCTGTGCGCCGGGGCGGCCAGGGTTTGGGGCATGTTCCCTACCGTAATAGCGCCAAGCCAAAGCGCTTTACTTCTTAAAAGATAGCTGCTAGCGCTTGTTCATAAAGCGCTGGGGGCCGATTTGGCTTCAGGTTCCGGATGGACAAAGCCTCATTCGACCATGTCGCGGCTCAGGCCCGCAGTCTGGCTGAAGCCGCCATCGACGTATGTGACCTCGGCCGTGACGCCACTCGCGAGGTCCGAGAGCAAAAAGGCCGCGACCTTGCCCACGTCGTCTATGGTGACGTTGCGCCGCAGCGGCGCGGCGTTGGCGACCACGGCCAGCAGCTTGCCGAAGTCCTTGATGCCGCTTGCGGCCAGCGTCTTGATGGGGCCGGCGCTGATGGCGTTCACGCGCATGCCGCGCGGCCCCAGCGATTCGGCCAGGTAGCGCACGCTGGCCTCGAGGCTGGCCTTGGCCAGGCCCATGGTGTTGTAGTTAGGGATGGTGCGCAGCGCGCCCAGGTACGACAGCGTGAGCAGCGCGGCCTTGTCGTTCAGGTAGGGCAGCGCGGCCTTGGCCATGGCCGGGAAGCTGTAGGCGCTGATGTCGTGCGCAGTATGGAAGGCCTCGCGCGAGAGGCCCTCGAGAAAGTCGCCCGCGATCGCTTCGCGCGGCGCAAAGCCAATGCTGTGCACGAAGCCGTCGAACTTTGGCCAGACCTGCGAGAGGTCACGAAACAGGCGCTCGATCTGCTCGTCGCTCGCCACGTCGCAATCGAACACCAGCGTGGAGCCGAACTCCGCGGCAAATTCGGTGATGCGGTCTTTGAAGCGCTCGCCGACGTAGCTGAACGCGAGTTCGGCCCCCTGCGCATGGCAGGCGCGGGCAATGCCGTAGGCGATGGAGCGGTTGGACAGCACGCCCGTGATGAGCAGCTTCTTGCCGGTCAGAAAACCCATGTTTGTTCTCCTTTGTGGGGACGGTATTCAAGTCGTGCAGAATTGTCGCATGCGGTCTTGGTTGGTCTTTTTGCTCTGGGCGTGCGCCGTGCCGGCGTGGGCAGCGCACGCCTACGCGCTTTGGGGGCAGCCGCGCTACCCCGCGGGCTTTGCGCATTTCGACTATGTGAACCCCGCCGCGCCCAAGGGCGGCGAGCTGCGCCTGGTGAGCAATTCGCGCGCTTCCACGTTCGACAAATACAACCCGTTCACCATCAAGGGCAGCGCGCCCGCGTATCTTTCCGAGCTCATGTTCGACACGCTGCTCGTGGGCGCGCTCGACGAAACCGCCACGGGCTACGGGCTGCTCGCGCAGGATGTGGATGTGGCGCCCGACGGGCTCTCGGCCACCTTCCGCCTGCGGCCCGAGGCGCGCTTTCACAACGGCAAGCCCGTGCTTGCGCAGGACGTCAAATACAGCTTCGACACGCTCGTCGGCCCCTACACCTCGCCCGCCTACAAAACCTTGCTGATCGATGTGGCCGGCGTCGAGGTGCTCGATGAACGCACGCTGCGCTACCACTTCAAAAAACCCAACCGCGAGCTGCCGCTCATCGTCGGCGGCCTGCCCGTATTCAGCCGCGACTGGGGCGCGGGCAAGCCCTTCGACCAGGTGGTGATGGACACGCCCATAGGCAGCGGCCCGTACCGCATCGGCCCGGTGCGCTTCGGCAAGGACATCAGCTACGTGCGTGACCCGAACTATTGGGCGCGCGACCTCAACGTGCGCCGCGGCACGGCCAATTTCGACCGCATCCAGGTCAAGATCTACAAGGACAACACCGCGCGGCTCGAGGCGCTCAAGGCGGGCGAGTTCGATTTGATGCGCTTTTTCAGCGCGGGCGACTGGGCGCGGCGCGTGAACGGCAAGCGCTTTGCGACGGGCGAGCTGGTCAAGGGCGAATTCGCGCACAAGCTGCCCTCGGGCTTTCAGAGTTACGTGCTCAACACGCGCCGCCCGCTGCTGCAGGACCGGCGTGTGCGCGCGGCGCTGGGGCTGGCGCTCGACTTCGAGTGGATGAACCGCCAGCTCTTTTACGGCGCCTACCAGCGCGTGCGCGGCCTGTTCGGCAACACCGCGTGCGAGACGCACGGCCTGCCCAGCGCGCCAGAGCTCGCGCTCATGGAGCCCTGGCGCAGCGCCATTCCACCGGCGGCTTTCGGCCCCATGTATGAGCCGCCGCGCACCGACGACGGCCACTCGCTGCGCGCCAACCTGCGCCGGGCGCAGGCGCTGCTGCAAGAGGCTGGCTGGGTGGTGCAGGGCGGCGTGCTGCGCAACGCCGCGGGGCAGGCCATGGAGCTCGAATACCTCGACAGCGGCGAGGGCAGCATGCGCGTAGTGGCGCCCTGGATACGCAACCTCGAAAAGCTCGGCATCACGTTGCGCTTTCGCGCGGTGGACTTTGCGCTGTACCAGCAGCGGCTGCAAAAGTTCGACTTCGACATCACCTCGCTCGCCTTCCAGGGCACGCACAACCCGGGTCAGGAGTTTGCCGACCTGTTTGGCAGCAAGGCCGCCGACACCGAAGATTCGGGCAATTTTGCCGGCGTCAAAAACCCCGCCGTCGATGCCATGATCCACGCCATGACCGCCGCCAAAACGCAGGCCGAGCTGCTGCCCGCCTGCCACGCGCTCGACCGCATCGTCATGCACAGCCACTATCTGATCCCGCAGTGGAGCGCGAGCACGCACCGCATGGCCTACAACGCCTGGCGCCTCGCGCGCCCCGCGCAGGTGCCGCCGTATTCTCCAGGCGAAACCTGGGTCATGGACACCTGGTGGGCCAGGGAGGCGGGGCGGTGAGTTGCTGGCCCCGCATGCGGTCTGCGCTGGCGGATCGCGCCGGCACCGGTGCTGTCAGCCGCGCATCAATGTCCTCCTTCGTGAAAGCACACCCATGAAAACCGCCCTGGCCCTGCGCCACGTCCATTTTGAAGACCTCGGCACGCTGGAGCCGCTGCTGCAGGCGCGCGGCTACCAGGTGCGCTACCTCGACCCCACCGTGGACGCGCTGGGTGCCGATGCGGTGGCCGATGCCAGTGCGGCGGACCTGCTCGTCGTGCTGGGTGGCCCGCTGAGCGCCTGCGATGAAGCGCTGTACCCCTTCCTCGCCGCCGAGCAGCGCCTGATTGCGCAGCGCCTGGCGCAAGGCCGGCCGCTGCTGGGCATCTGCCTCGGGGCGCAGCTGATGGCGCGTGCGCTGGGCGCGCGGGTGGCGTCCATGGGCAGCAAGGAGATCGGCTTTGGCGCGCTGACGCTGACCGAAGCCGGCCGCGATTCGGTGCTGGCCCCACTGGCGGGTGTGCCGGTGCTGCATTGGCATGGCGACCGCTTCGACCTGCCCGCGGGGGCGCAGCTGCTGGCGGGCACGGGGCAGTGTGCACAGCAGGCCTTTGCGCGCGGCCCGGCGGTGCTGGGCCTGCAGTTTCACCTCGAGCTGGACGGGCGCAATTTCGAGCGCTGGCTCGTGGGCCACTGCTGCGAGCTCGCGCAGGCCGGCATAGACCCGCGTAGCCTGCGCGCCGACGGCGAGCGTTGCGCACCGGCATTGGCGCAGGCGGCGCAGCAGGTGATGGGCCGCTGGCTCGACGGGCTCGAGGCCTGCGCTGCGGGCACGGTGCGGTGAGCCGGCGCTGGCCTGCCGCTGTCAAAGAGCGTTTGTTGCCATGAGCACCTCCTTCACGCGCCGCCTCGCCCGGCGCCTGTTCTGGCAGCGGTTGCTGCGCATTTCAGCGTGGCAAGGCACGTTGCTGTGGGCGATGGTGGCCGGTTTTCTGGGTGCGCTGGCGACGCTCGCGTTCCGCGCGCTGCTCGACGGGCTCGACCGTCTGGTGCTGGGCCGCGGCGGCAGCCTGGTGGCTATCGCGCAAAGCCTGCCCTGGTGGGCGCGCCTGCTGAGCCCCGTGGTGGGCGGCCTGCTGGCCGGGCTGCTGCTGGTGCTCGCGCGGCGCCTCGCGCAACGAAACGCGCGGCAAGGCGGGCCGCACAACGAAGCGTCCGACTACATGGAAGCCGTGGTGCTGGGCGACGGGCGCATCCCCGCGGCGCAGACGCTGGTGCGCAGTACCTCTTCGCTGCTCTCGATCGCCAGCGGCGGCTCGATCGGGCGCGAAGGCTCCATGGTGCAGCTCGCGGCGCTGTGTGCGTCCATGCTCGGGCAGCGGCTGCGCTTTCCCGTCGAACGGCTGCGCCTGCTCGTGGCCTGCGGGGCAGCGGCAGGCGTCACCGCGGCGTACAACGCGCCCATCGCGGCGGCGTTTTTCATCGCCGAAATCGTGCTCGGCTCGATCGCCATGGAAAGTGTGGGGCCGATTTTGATCGCCTCGGTCTGCGCGCACATCACCATGCAGCGCTTCGGCCTGGGCGCACCGCCCTACATCCTGCCCGCATTTGCCGAAGTCACCGGGCCCGAGGTGGCGCTGTTCGCGTTGCTGGGCCTCTTCATGGGCGGTGGTGCGGCGCTGTTCTTGCAGGGCATGAACCGCAGCAAGCGGCTGTTCGCGCGCCTGGCGCCGCCGCTGCCGCTGCGGCTCGCGCTCGGGGGGCTGGTGGTGGGGCTGATTTCGATCTGGCTGCCGCAGGTTTGGGGCAACGGCTACAGCGTGGTCAACCAGGTGTTGCAACAGGGCGACAGTATGGGCTGGAGCTGGCTGCTTTTGCTGCTCGCCGCGAAGATGGTGGCGACTTTTGCCACCGTGGGCTCGGGCGCGGTGGGCGGCGTGTTCACGCCCGCGCTGTTTTGCGGCTGCTTCGTGGGTGAGCTGTTCGGCCTGGGCGTGCACGCCTTGTGGCCCGCCGCCTCGGCCGCGCCCGTGGCCTACGCGGTCACGGGTATGGGCGCCTTTCTCGCCGCGGCCACGCAGGCGCCGCTGATGGCCATCCTGATGATCTTCGAGATGACCTTGCGCTACGAAGTCATGCTGCCGCTGATGGCCTGCAGCGTGGTCGCCTACTTCGTGGCGCGCTCGATCGGTGCCGGCTCGATGTACGAGATCACCATCAAGCGCCGCGAGCACGGCGACGAAAAACTGCGCCTCGCCCAGCTGCAAATGCGCGACCTGGTGCAGCCCACCGAAACCGTGGTGCCCCCCGACGCCGACCTGGAGGCCATGAGTCGCTTGTTTTTGCAGCACCGCGTCAAATACCTCTACGTGGTCGATGCGCAGCAGCGCTTCCTGGGCGTGGTGCCGCTGCCCGCCTTGAGCGCGCACACCGCGCGCGCCCAGCCGCCGTCACCCGCATCGTCCGGATCGCCCGCGCTGCCCGCGCTCCCGCCCCGCGCCGCCGACCTCATGACGCAGGAGCTGCGCCCGCTCACGCAAGACATGCAATTGGGCCAGGCGCTGCAGCGCTTCATGGAACACCACGGCGAGCGCCTGCCCGTGATCCGCTCCGCGCAAGACCCGGTACTGCTCGGCGCCGCGGACAAGAGCACGCTGCTCGCAACCTACGTGCGCCTGAGCGAGTCCTTGTAGGCGCTTGTCGGCGGACACTTTGGGCGTCGAAAGCGTTGTCGAAGATCGGCGCATGGGCCGCCGGCGCTGGCAAAGCCCCGCGGGCTGCCATGCAGGCCAGGCTTTGCCGTGGTATTTTTGCGCGCTTTGCGGCACACGCCATGCGGCGCGCGCTGCGCCGTGGTGGAGCATTTTGTGTTGTTGACCCTGATTTTCCTGGCGGGCCTGTGGGCCGGCGTGCAAAACGCCCTCGCGGGCGGTGGCTCTTTCATCACCTTGCCGGCGCTGATGCTCGCGGGCATGTCGCCGCTTGCGGCCAACATCACTTCGACGGTGGCGCTGTTTCCGGGGCAGATCACCTCGGGGCTGGCGGGGCGGCGGCTCGTGACGGGCGCGGGGCGGCTGCCGTTCTGGGCGCTGTTCGTGATCAGCATCGCGGGCGGGGCGGCGGGCGGGTTGTTGCTGCTGCACACGCCGCCCACGGTGTTCGCGCGCCTCGTGCCCTGGCTGGTGCTGTTTGCCACGCTCGTTTTTGCGTGGGGGAGTTTTTTTCGCAAGACGGGCGACCAGGCCACACACATCGGCCCCGTGGCCGCGGGCATGGCGCAGTTTTTGATCGCCATCTACGGCGGCTACTTTGGTGGCGGCATCGGCTTTTTGATGATCGCCGCGCTCACCATGGCGGGCCTGCCCACGCGCAACGCCGGCGCCACCAAGAACGCGCTGGCCGGCGTCATGAACGCCTCGGCCGTGGCGCTGTTCGTCACCTCGCCGGACTTGCACTGGCGCGAGGCGCTGGTGCTGAGCGCAGGCGCGATCGGCGGCGGGCTGATCGGCTCGTGGGCGCTGCAGCGCGTGAACGAGCGCGCACTGCGCGTGGCCATCGTGTGCATCGGGTTGGCGTTGACGGTGGGGTTGTTTTTGAAGCCGGTGTGAGGCGCGAGCGGTAATTGCCGTCAGATTTCAATGATTGGCGCAGGTGACGGGGCAGAGGGGGCCAGGAGTTGCGCTCGGCGGCGCACCTTTTTTCCTGGACTTACGCAAACAAAGATGCAGCAAAGTGTTTTGCCATGCGGCGGGCGCCTTGCCTCAGCCCGATTTGCGTAAGTCGTGTTTTCTTTTTTCGCCAAGAAAAAAGCAAAAGAAGGCGCCCCTGCTGCCTGCGTCCCTGCCCGCCTC
Organism: Extensimonas perlucida; assembly: GCF_007655255.1. Taxonomy (GTDB): domain Bacteria; phylum Pseudomonadota; class Gammaproteobacteria; order Burkholderiales; family Burkholderiaceae_C; genus Extensimonas; species Extensimonas perlucida. Next base: position 61,619 of record NZ_VMYE01000017.1, on the reverse strand, counting down.
GCGGCGGTCAGGGCAACCTGCGGTGCTCGCGCCCGGCGGGGTCGCGCGAAACTCGCTGCGCTTCGCTCAAACAATCGTGCGCACTTTTCCCGCCGGGCGCGGCAATCCAAAATGACTTGCGCAACAAGCGCAGGTGTTGACTCGAAGGCCAATGGACTGCCACGGGCCTTGCGGCCCGCGCAATGACTGGTGGAAGGGTGCTCAAGCCTCCACCGCCGGCAGCCCCGACAACGCTTGCGCGAGTTCGCGCTCGTCGTAGGACTCGTCCTTGAGCTGGCCGGCGAAGTAAGCCTGGTAGGCGGCCATGTCGAAGTGGCCGTGGCCGCTGAGGTTGAAGAGGATGGTTTCGGCCTTGCCCTCGCGCTTGCAGCGCAGCGCCTCTTCGATTGCGCCCTTGACGGCGTGGTTGGCCTCAGGCGCGGGCACTATGCCTTCGGCGCGCGCGAACTGCACGCCCGCGGCAAAGCAGTCCACCTGGGTGTAGGCCACGGCTTCCATCAGGCCCAACTCCTTGACGTGGCTCACGAGCGGCGCCATGCCGTGGTAGCGCAGACCGCCGGCGTGAAAGCCCGGCGGGGTGAAGGTGCTGCCCAGCGTGTGCATCTTGGTCAGCGGCGTGAGGCGCGCGGTGTCGCCGTAGTCGTAGGCGTATTTGCCACGTGTGAGGCTGGGGCAGGCGGCGGGCTCGACGGCCACGATGCGCGGCTTGGGGCCGCCGCGCAAGCCGTGGCCTATGAACGGGAAGGCGATGCCGGCAAAGTTGCTGCCGCCGCCGGTGCAGGCCACGACCACATCGGGCCAGGTGTCGGCCATTTGCATCTGCTCCATGGCTTCGAGGCCGATGATGGTCTGGTGCAGCAGCACGTGGTTGAGCACCGAGCCCAGTGCGTATTTGGTGTCGTCGCGCTGGGCGGCGATTTCCACGGCCTCGCTGATGGCGATGCCCAGGCTCCCCGGATGGTCGGGCCGCTCGGCCAGGATGCGGCGGCCGTATTCGGTTTCCGCGCTGGGCGAGGCGATGCAGCGCGCGCCGTAGGTTTCCATGACGGCGCGGCGGTAGGGTTTTTGGTCATAGCTCACGCGCACCTGGAACACCTGCACGTCGAGCCCGAAGAGCTGCCCCGCAAACGCGAGCGAGGTGCCCCACTGGCCGGCGCCGGTTTCGGTGGTGAGGCGGCGCACGCCGGCCTGCGCGTTGTACCAGGCCTGCGGGATCGCGGTGTTGGGCTTGTGGCTGCCGGCGGGGCTCACGCCCTCGTATTTGTAGAAAATTTTGGCGGGCGTGCCCAGCGCCTTTTCGAGGCGGTGCGCGCGGTACAGCGGCGCGGGGCGCCACAGGCGGAATACCTCGCGCACGGGCTCGGGGATTTCGACCTCGCGCGCGGTGGTCACCTCCTGCTCGATCAGGCTCATGGGGAAGATCGGCGCCAGGTCATCGGGCGCGATGGGTTGCATGGTCACGGGGTGCAGCACCAGCGGCAGCGGCGCTGGCAGGTCGGCCTGGATGTTGTACCAGAACTTGGGCATCTGGCTTTCCTGCAGCAGGTATTTGGTGTCGGAACTCATGCGCGTGTCTCCTGGAAGGTCAAGGTAGGAGCCCCGGATTTTGCCTGCGGGCGCCGCCCATCCGCCGAAAAAACTGACTTTGCCTTGTCACGCGGCGTGCGCACAGTGCCGCCCCTGAGACCGGCTTTCCCCACCCCCATTCCCATGCAAATCGTGCTCGTGACCGACGCCTGGCATCCGCAAGTCAATGGCGTGGTGCATACCTGGACTTACATGGTGCGCGAGCTGAGCGCGCTCGGCCATCAGGTGCGGGTGATCGAACCCGCGGGGGCGCGCACGGTGCCGGCGCCGTCCGAGCCGGAGTTGCGCCTGGCGCTGAATGCGCGCTCCGTCGTGGCGCGTGCCCTGGGCGAGTCGCCGCCCGACGCGCTGCACATCGCCACCGAGGGGCCGCTGGGCTGGGCCGCGCGCCGGCATGCGCTCGCGCGCGGCTGGCGCTTCACGACCTCGTACCACACGCGCTTTCCCGAGTATCTGGCCGAGCGCATGCGCATCCCGGCGGCGCTCACCTACGCGGTGCTGCGGTACTTTCACAAACCCTCGCAGCGCATCCTTGTGCCCACGCAGGCCATGGCAGACGAACTCGCCGCGGCGGGGTTTGCGCGCCTGCAGGTGTGGGCGCGCGGCGTCGATGGCGAGCGCTTTCACCCCGGCCGGCGCGACGCGCTGCACTACCCGCGCCCGATCTGGCTCAACGTGGGCCGCGTGGCCCCTGAAAAGAACCTGGCGGCTTTTCTGGATCTGGACTTGCCGGGCACCAAGGTCGTGGCCGGCGATGGCCCGGCGCTGGGGCGGCTGCGCGCGCGCTTTCCCGACGTGGTCTGGCTGGGCGGCATTGCGCACGAGGCGCTCGCGCCGTATTACGACGCAGCCGACGTGTTCGTGTTCCCGAGCCGCACCGACACCTTCGGCCTGGTGTTGCTCGAAGCCAACGCCTGCGGCACGCCGGTGGCGGCCTTTCCGGTCACGGGCCCGGTCAACGTTGTGCAGCCGGGCGTCACCGGCGTGCTGTCGGAGGACCTGCGCGCGGCCTGCCTGGCCGCCCTGCAGCTCGACCGCCGCAAGGTGCGCGCTGCCGTCGAATCTCACACCTGGCGTGGCATTGCCGAGCAACTGCTCGATTTGCTGGTGCCCGCGGCGCCGGACGCCGTGCCGGACGCCTTGCCGGCCGCGGCGCAGGGCAGGGCGGTGCGTGGCGTGGAAGGCAGGCCGCAGGTGTGAACTGCTCTTTTTTTGATGGCAAAAGCAGAGTGCGATAAAGACCATGTTGCGCTTTCAAATTGAGCGCTGATAGCTTCTATAACGATAGCAAATTATCGGAAAAATAGCCTTGGTGACGGCGCTCGTGAGTACGTCATTGCAATAATTCAATTATTGTTGAATAATTGCCGCATGGAAAAAATCACTGCCATCACCGTGTTCGAATCGCTCGCCTCGGGCGTGCGTCTGGACGTGTTTCGCTTGCTCGTGCGCCAGGGACCGGCGGGGCTCGTGGCGGGCGAGATCGCGGCTGCGCTCGAATTGCCCGCGACCAATCTGTCGTTCCACCTCAAGGCGCTGACGCAGGCCGGGCTGCTGACCGTTGCGCAGGAGGGGCGCTACCAGCGCTACCGCGCCAATCTGGCGCTGATGCAGGAGCTGATTCATTACCTCACGGCCGAATGCTGCATGGGCCAGCCCGCGCAGTGCACGGAGTTGGACGCCGCGGCGGACTGCGCCGATTGCGCCACGGCGCCTGCGACGGTCTGAGCCTGCCGCGCAAGGGGTTTTTTTACCCGTCAAATCGGCATCTGGTGCTTGCCCAGAAAGCGTGGACAGCTCTCGTTTTCGAAGTTTTCCTGTGGCGTTCTTTCCTCCGTTCTTTTTCTTTTTCCACCACCCAAGGAGTTTGCAATGAGCGACAAGGTCTATCACGTGCTGTTTCTCTGCACAGGCAATTCGGCGCGCAGCATCATGGCCGAGGCCATCCTGAACCACCTGGGCCAGGGGCGCTTTAGGGCCTACAGCGCGGGCAGCCACCCTGCGGGGCAGGTCAACCCCTACGCGCTCGAGCTGCTCGAGCGCCAGCGCCTGCCGGTGCAGGGCCTGCGCAGCAAGAGCTGGGACGAGTTCACGCAGCCCGGCGCCCCGCTGCTGGACTTCGTCTTCACCGTGTGCGACAACGCCGCGGGCGAGGTCTGCCCGCTCTGGCCGGGCCAGCCCGTGTCGGCGCACTGGGGCATCCCCGACCCGGCGGCGGTGGAGGGCAGCGCAGAGGAAAAACGCCGCGCCTTTGCCGAGGCCTTCCTCCTGCTGAACCGGCGCATCTCCCTGTTTTTGAGCCTGCCGCTCGACAAGCTCGACGCGCTCTCGCTGCAGCGCGAGCTAGCCCGCATCGGGCACACCGGCCCTGGGCAGGAGGCCGCAGCATGAGCCAGCCCTGCGCAACGCGCGCGGCCACGCCGCCGGCCGCCATGGGCGTGTTCGAGCGCTACCTCACGCTCTGGGTGCTGGTGTGCATCGCCGTGGGCATCGCGCTGGGGCAGTGGCAGCCCGGCGCGTTCGAGGCGCTCGCGCGTCTCGAGGTGGCGCAGGTCAACCTGCCCGTGGGCCTGCTGATCTGGGTGATGATCGTGCCCATGCTCATGAAGGTGGACTTTGCCGCTTTGCGCGAGTTGCGCCAGCATTTGCGCGGCATAGGCGTGACGCTGTTCGTCAACTGGCTGGTCAAGCCCTTCAGCATGGCCTTGCTGGGCTGGCTGTTTTTGCGCCACCTGTTCGCGCCCATGCTGCCCGCAGACCAGATCGACAGCTACATCGCAGGCCTGATCCTGCTCGCTGCGGCGCCGTGCACGGCCATGGTGTTCGTGTGGAGCCGGCTCAGCGGCGGCGACCCGCTGTTCACGCTCACGCAGGTGGCGCTCAACGACGGCATCATGGTGCTGGCCTTTGCCCCGCTGGTGGCCTTTTTGCTGGGCGTGTCGGCCATCGCCGTGCCCTGGGGCACGCTGCTAGTGTCGGTGCTGCTCTATATCGTGCTGCCGCTCGCCATCGCGCAGGCCGCGCGCCGCGCCCTGCTGGCACGTGGCCTGCTGGACGCGGCGCTCGCGCGCATGGGGCCTTGGTCCATGGCTGCGCTGCTGCTCACGCTGGTGCTGCTGTTCGCCTTCCAGGGCCAGGCCATTTTGCGCCAGCCACTCGTGATCGCGCTGCTGGCCGTGCCCATTTTGATCCAGGTGTTCTTCAATTCCGCGCTGGCCTACCTGCTCAACCGCGCCGTGGGCGAGCAGCACAGCATCGCGTGCCCGTCGGCGCTGATCGGCGCGTCCAACTTCTTCGAGCTCGCCGTGGCCACGGCCATCAGCCTGTTCGGCTTGGACTCGGGCGCGGCCCTGGCCACGGTGGTGGGCGTGCTGATCGAAGTGCCGGTGATGCTGCTCGTGGTGCGCGTGGTGAACCGCAGCCGCGGCTGGTACGAGGCCAGGGCCACCGCGCCGCATGCTGGATAAAGCAATGACCGAATCAATATCCACGGATGAACCGATGAACGAACCGATGAACGAAGCGCTGCAGGACCTGGGCGAGCTGCCCAACCTGCGCCCCGACCTGTTCCAACGCCCCGACCTGGCGCGCCTGCAGCCTGCGGCGCTGCCTGGGCATGCGCCGCGCTTTTTGCTGCTCTACGGCTCGGTGCGGCCGCGCTCTTTCAGCCGGCTGCTGGTGCAGGAGGCGGGGCGGCTGCTCACGGCCCTGGGGGGCGAGGTGCGCATCTTCCACCCGAGCGGCTTGCCGCTGCCCGACGACGCGCCCCCGAGCCACCCCAAAGTGACCGAGCTGCGCGCCCTGGTGCAATGGGCCGAAGGCATGGTCTGGTGCTCGCCCGAGCGCCACGGCGCCATGACCGGCATCATGAAGGCGCAGATCGACTGGATTCCGCTCGCCGAAGGCGCGGTGCGGCCTACGCAGGGCAAAACCCTGGCCGTGATGCAGGTGTGCGGCGGCTCGCAATCGTTCAACGCGGTGAACCAGATGCGCGTGCTCGGGCGCTGGATGCGCATGCTCACCATCCCCAACCAGTCTTCCGTGGCCAAGGCCTATCAGGAGTTCGGCGACGACGACCGCATGAAGCCCTCGCCCTACTACGACCGCGTGGTCGACGTAATGGAAGAACTGATGAAGTTCACCTTGCTCACGCGCGGCATAGCGCCTTACCTCGTCGATCGCTACAGCGAACGCAAGGAAACCGCTGAAGCGCTCGAGGCGCGCATGCAGCTGCGCGGGATGTGAAGGCTTGGCGCCTCGTTCAGGAGGCAGGCGCGGGGCCCAGAGCTCCGCGTCGGGCGCAAGCCGGGTGCACGCGCAACTGCCGGATTTAGGATGGCCGAAAATCGCGCCATGACCGTCCCACCAAAACAGCGTTTGCTGAAACGCCTGGCCGGCGCTGCGATCTTTGGCGTGGTGCCAGTGCTCGCGCTGGCGCAAAGTCCAGCGCTGCCGCATGCGCAGGCGGCTACTGTTGCCGCAGCACCTGCGAGCACGATGGCCCCCTCAGCCGCAGCCGCAGCCGAAGCGCCCGCAGCGCTTGCGGCCGCCGACATGGCGCCGCGCGTGCGTGCCTGCACGCTGTGCCACGGCAAGGAAGGGCGCGCAACGCCCGAGGGCTACTTTCCGCGCATTGCGGGCAAGCCGGCGGGCTATCTGGCGAACCAGTTGTTCAACTTTCGCGACGGGCGGCGCAATTACGCGCCCATGAGCCACCTGCTCGAAACGCTCAACGACGCCTACCTGCACGAGATCGCGGCCTACTTTGCGGCGCTGGAGTTGCCCTATCCACCGCCGCCCGCGCCGCAGGCCGCGCCCGCGCAGCTTGCACAGGGGCAGCGCCTCGTGCAGCAGGGTGACGCGGCGCGCCGCCTGCCCGCGTGCGTGCAATGCCACGGCAGCGCCATGACGGGCGTGGCGCCCGCGATTCCCGGCCTGCTCGGGCTGCCGCGCGACTACCTCAACAGCCAGCTCGGCGCCTGGCAGACCGGCCAGCGCCACGCGCAGGCGCCCGACTGCATGGCCGAAGTGGCGCGCAAACTCTCGCCCGACGAGGTCAGCGCGATCTCCGCCTGGCTCGCCGCGCAGCCCGTGCCTGCGGGCGGCAAACCCGCGGCGCAACTGCCCGCGCCCTTGCCGCTGCGCTGCGGCGGCGTCGCGCTGCCCGCTGCCGACGCGAAGGGGCGCACATGAAACGCGTGTTCTGGACACTGGCCCTGGCGCTGCTGGTGCTCGCCGGCGCGGCGGGCGTGTTGCTGCTGCGCGAGCTGCGCGGCGAAGGGGGCGGGGCGGGCGATAGGCCGAGTGTGGCCCAGGCTGCGGCGGACGCTGCACCGACCGCGGCTTCTGCGGCCTCGGCACCCGCCCCAGTTGCTGCCCCAGTTGGCGCAGCCACGGCCGACTTGCGCGCGCGCGGCGCCTACCTCGCGCGCGTGGGCAATTGCATGGGCTGCCACACCGCGCGCGGCGGCGCACCCTACGCGGGCGGACGGGCCATCGAAACGCCCTTTGGCACGCTCTACGGCCCCAACCTCACGCCCGACGCGCAGACCGGCCTGGGCCGCTGGACGGCCGACGACTTCTGGCGCGCGCTGCACCACGGCCGCGCGCGTGATGGGCGATTGCTGTACCCGGCCTTTCCGTATCCCGACTACACCCACGTCACGCGCGCCGACGCCGACGCGATCTACGCCTATCTGCAAAGCCTGCCGCCCGTGGCGCAGCAAAACCGTGCGCATGCGCTGCGCTTTCCCTACGACACGCAGCTTGCGCTCGCGGCCTGGCGTGTGCTGTTTTTCACGCCCGGCCGCGGCGACGGTGCCGATGCCGACCCCGCGCGCGGCGCGCAGTGGAACCGCGGCGCCTACCTCGTGAACGGCCTGGCGCACTGCGGTGCCTGCCATACGCCGCGCAACCTGCTGGGCGCGAGCCAGGCCGATCGGGTGCTCGGCGGTGGCCTGATCCCCGCGCAGAACTGGTACGCGCCCGCACTCGACCGGGCGAGCGAGGCCGGCGTCGCGCACTGGCCGCGCGAAGACGTGGTCGCGCTGCTGCGCACGGGCCTCACGCGCGCAGCGTCGGCCCCGCCTGCGGCATCGGCCACGCCGCAGGCCAGCGTCAGCGGCCCCATGGCCGAGGTGGTGTTGCGCAGCACGCAGTACCTGAGCGACGCCGACGCGCACGCCATCGCCACCTACCTGCAAGCGCTGCCCGAGCGCGCCGTGCCACCCACGCCAGACGCCCCCGCGCCGCCGCGCAGGCTCATGCAGCGCGGCGCAGAGATTTACCGCGACCACTGCGCGCAGTGCCATGGCGCGCAAGGACAGGGCGAGCGCGGCGCCTTTCCCGCGCTCGCGGGCAACCGCGCCGTGCTGCTGGCCGAGCCGACGAACCTCGTGCGCATGATCCTGCAAGGCGGCTACGCCCCCGCCACCGCAGGCAACCCGCGCCCCTACGGCATGCCGCCCTACCACCAGCTGCTGGGCGACGAGGACGTGGCCGCGGTCGCCACCTTCGTGCGCAATGCCTGGGGCAACCATGCCGCGGCGGTGGATAACATAGACGTTTATCACGTCAGAGATCGGCGCTGATTCCCTCGCGCCGCGCGCCGCCGCGCTGCGTTTCGACGTCTGCGCGGGGCTTTGTCCGCCACTTTCTTCGATGGGCCTTTGCATGTCCGCAACCGAAACCCCCGCCACCACCGACCCCGCGCGCGGCTGGTGGGCCATTTGCCTGTGCGCCGCCTGGTGCGGCACCTGCGGCAGCTACCGCAGCGTGTTCGATGCGCTCGCGCGTGCGCACCCGCAGGTGCGCTTCGAGTGGGTGGACATCGAAGACGAGGCCGAGCTGGTCGATGACCTGGACGTGGAGACCTTCCCCACGCTGCTGCTGGCCGACGGGCGCACGGCGCGCTTTTTGGGCCCGCTGTTGCCGCAGGCCGGGGCGCTCGCGCAGCTGCTCGCGCGCCTGCCACACGAGCCAGGCGCCAGCGCCGGCCCCGAGGCGCAGGCCATGTTCGAGCGCGTGCGCGCTGCGCGTGTGGGCTGAGATAGCTCTTGTAGTAATAGCGCCATGTGATCGAACTATCTCCATAAAGTCCCATTTGTCTGAGATTTTTGCGTTTTCGCCAGGGACGTCCATCGGGGCGGCAAAAGGCAGGACACTGTGTGGCGTTGGTATCATGGAGTGATACCCGTAAGCGTGATGGAGGCCACCATGGCTGCAGCCGCTCGCCCCGTGGCGATCAAGATCGACGAAGACACCAAGGCCCGCGTGAAGCGCCTGGCCGAGGCACGCCAGCGCACGCCGCACTGGTTGATGCGCGAGGCGATCACCCAGTACCTTGAGCGCGAGGAAAAGCGCGAGGCGTTTCGCCAAGACACGCTCAGGGCCTGGGAGGCATACCGCAACACTGGAGCGCATGTGCGCGCAGACGAGGCCGATGCCTGGCTGGCCCAGCTCGAACAGGGCAATGACGTCGAACCGCCTGCATGCCACGCTTGATCTGGACGCCGCCGGCGCTGCGCGACGTGCAGCGCCTTTACCGCTTTCTTGCCCCCAAGAACCTGGACGCAGCGAAGCGTGCGGTAAAGGCCATTCGCCGAGCGGTGCAGGTGCTGGAGCAGCAGCCAGGCCTTGGCCGTCCCGTCGAGGACATGCCCGAAGAGTTCCGCGAGTGGATCATCGACTTTGGCGATAGCGGCTACGTGGCGCGCTACCGTATCGGCCAAGATGTCGTGACGATTCTGGCGGTGCGGCACCAGAAAGAAGTGGGTTTTTGAAAAAATCTCATTTATTGATAGCTATTTACGCTTATTGCATCTGCGCAAAACCGATTTTTCACCCTGAATTTTCATGACCATGAACACCTGGTTCGACCCCGACTCGCTGCGTGCGCTGTGCGCGTATGGCAGTTGGGACCGCGGTGCGGCGCTGTACCGTGGGCAGCGTGTGCTCAGCATGCGCATAGAGGCGCTTGCGGACCGCTGGCAGATCAGCGGCGAGGTGCAGGGTACGCAGCGTGAGCCTTACGAGGTGGTCGTGCAGCTGGCCTTTCAGCACAAGGGCGTGCTGCAGTCCTGGCAGGGCCTTTGCACCTGCCCGGTGGGTGTGCAATGCAAGCACGCGGTCGCGCTCTCGCTCAAGGCGGCGTACCAGGGGCAGCGCTGGCTGCAGATGCACGGCATCGCGCCCGCTGCGCTGGCCGCGGCGCCAGAGCTCAGCCCCGAGGCGCAAGAGCGGTTGCAGGCGCAGCGCGCCGAGCAGGAGCGCCTGCAGGCCGAGGCCAGGCTGCTCGACTGGCTGATAGCGCTCGACAGCGCCGAGCTGCAACCGTCCCACCCCAGGCCGAGCGCCATGCAGGCCGAGCGCCGCGCGCCGCGCATCGACCAATATCTGTACCTGCTTTCGCTGCAGGGCCGCACTTCGCGCCGGCCCCTGCTGCGGCTGGAGGCCGTGGTGTCCACGCCCAAAGTCGCGGGCGGCTGGACCAAGCCGCGCAGCATCCGCACCCCGCCCGGCCCCGGCAACATGGCCTACGACCATGCGAGCGAAGCCGACCGGCAAGTCCTGCAGCTGCTCGCGAGCGTGCCGCAAGCGTCCTCGTATGGCTACTACCACCACTACGGCGGCGGCTTGCCGAGCGCCGTGCTCTCGGGCCAGTTGAGCGTGATGGCGCTTGAGCTGGCCGCAGGCACGGGGCGCCTGTTTGCCGCCAACGATGCCGACGAGCCCGGCACGCCGCTGCGCTGGGGGCCGCCGCGCGCGATCGAATGGACGTGGCAGGAGGTGGCGCCAGACAAGGCGCGCGCCCTCGGCAAGGCGGCTGAGCCCGCGGCAGCCGCCAAGCCCGGCGCCAAGGCGGATGCTGCTGCCGAGGCGCCAGCGCCCGGCCTCTGGCAACTTTGCGCCCGGCTCGCCGCGCCGGTGCAAGAGGCGCCGGTGCAAGAGGCGCCGGTGCAAGATGTTTCGGTGCAAGAGGCGCCGCCGCCCGAGCTGGCGCAAGCACCAAGCGCCGCTGCAGCAGCAGAAGCCACAGCAGCAGAAGCCGCAGCCGACATGGCCGCCGCATCCAGCGCGCCCGCTGCCTCCACCCCTGCGCTCGCCGCTGCCTCTGCCCCTGCGCTCGCCGCCGCTTCCACGCCCAGCCCCGCCGCAGCGCCCAGCTCCGCCGCAGCGCCCGCCCCAGCCGGCAGCGCAGGCGCCACCGGCGCAGGCCCGCAGCGCGTCTGGCTGTGCCTCAACGATCCGCCGCTGTACCTCGACCTGGAGCTCGGCCAGACCGGCCTGCTGCAGACCGGCGGCTTCACGCCCGCGCAGCTCGAACTGCTGCTGCACGCCCCGGCCCTGGACGAGCGCGCGCTGCGCCAGCAGCAGAGCCACCTCGTGCAGCGCCTGGGCCGGCTGCCGCTGCCGCCGGTGCTGCCGGAAATAGAGCGCATCGACGGCGGCGCACCGCAAGCCTGGCTCACGCTTGCGCCCACGCCGCCCGCCGAGCGCGCCGTGCAGGGCTTGATCACCGCGCAGCTGCAGTTCGACTACCAGGGCCACCGCGGCTGGTGGGGGCTGGACGGCGCGCCCGCGCTGCTCGATGCGCCCGCCGCGGCGGGCGATGCAAGCCAAGGCGCGGCCCAAGGTGCTGGCCAAGGTGCGGTCGGTGCGGTCGGTGCGGTCGGTGCGGTCGGTGCGGTCGGTGCGGTCGGTGCGGTCGGTGCGGTCGCGATGGCCACGGCGGAAGCTGCGGCCAATTCTGCAGCGGGCTCCACGGATGCTGCAGCCAGCACCAAGCGCATCCTGCTCGTGCGCCAGCCCGAGGCCGAGCGCGCAGCCTTTGCGCGCTTGCAGGCGCTGGGCCTGCTGGGCACGGACGCGGGGCGCTTTTACCTGCCCGGCCCGGCGCTGCAAAGTACCTGGCTCGAATGGTTCGAGCAGGACTTTGCGCCGCTGCGCGCCGAGGGCTTTGCGCTCACGCTCGCGCCCGAACTCGCAGGCTGGGTGCGCCATGCCGACGTGCTCGACGTGCGCATGCGCCCTGAAGGTGCGGGCGCGGGTGGGGCCGAGGGCGAGGGCCTGCTCGAAGGCGACGACAGCACCTCGCCCTGGTTCACGCTCTCGCTGGGCATGGAGATCGACGGCCAGCGCCACAACATCCTGCCCTGGCTGCCAGACCTCATCGCCGCAGCAGCCGCGCACCCGCCCAACCCCGTGACGGGCGAGCCTACGCTGCCGCCCCATGTGTTTTTGCCCATGCCGGGCGGCGACGGTTTCGTGCGCCTGCCTACCGAGCCGCTCAAGCCCTGGATGGCCGCGCTGCTCGAACTCGTGGGCGAGCGCGGGCACGATTTCGTGGGCGACGAACTGCGCCTGTCGCGCCTGGAGGCGCTGCGCGCCAGCGCCGCGCTCGGTGAGGGCGCGCAGTGGCAGGGCGCCGAGGCGCTGCGCGCGTTGCTGCAGCAGCTGCGCGGCCAGGCCGCCTTGCCCGAAGTGCCCGTGCCCGCCAGCGTGCAGGCCAGCCTGCGCCCCTACCAGCAGCAGGGCTTGAACTGGCTGCAGTTTTTGCGCACGCATGGGCTCGCGGGCATCCTGGCCGACGACATGGGCCTGGGCAAGACCTTGCAGACCCTCGCGCACCTCCAGGTCGAAAAAGACGCGGGCCGGCTCGACCGCCCCGCGCTCATCATTGCCCCCGTGAGCCTGCTGGGCAACTGGCAGCGCGAGGCCGCGCGCTTTTGCCCGCAGCTGCGCAGCCTGGTGCTGCACGGCAAGGAGCGGCATGAGGTGGCGCAGACGCTCGCTGAATACGACCTGGTCATCGCGCCGTATTCGATCCTGCCGCGCGACCGCGAGCGCTGGCTGCAAAACCGCTGGCACCTCGTGGTGCTCGACGAGGCGCACCACATCAAAAACGCCAGCACGCACGCCGCGCAGGTGGTGTACGCGCTCGACACGCGCCACCGCCTGTGCCTTACGGGCACGCCCATGGAAAACCACCTGGGCGAAATCTGGAGCCTGTTTCACTTTCTGATGCCGGGCTTTCTGGGCAGCCAAAAGCGCTTCACCGAGCTGTACCGCACACCCATCGAAAAGCACGGCGACGCCGAGCGCCTGGCGCAGCTGCGCGCGCGCATCACGCCCTTCATGCTGCGCCGCACCAAGGCGCTGGTGGCGCACGAGCTGCCGCCCAAGGTCGAAACCGTGCTGCGCGTGCAGCTCTCGGGCGCGCAGGCCAACCTGTACGAAACCATCCGCCTGGGCATGGAAAAAACCGTGCGCGATGCGCTCGCGGCCAAGGGCCTGGCCAAGTCGCAGATCACCATCCTCGACGCGCTGCTCAAGCTGCGCCAGGTGTGCTGCGACCCGCGCCTCGTGCCGCTCGACGCCGCGAAAAAGGTCAAGACCTCGGCCAAGCTCGAGCAGCTCATGGAGCTCTTGCCCGAAATGCTCGCCGAAGGACGGCGCATTCTGCTGTTTTCGCAGTTCACCAGCATGCTCACGCTGATCGAGCAGGAACTGCAAAAGCACAAGCTGCAGTGGGCCAAGCTCACGGGGCAGACGCGCAAGCGCGATGAAGTGATTGAACGCTTTACGAGCGGTGAAGTGCCGCTCTTTCTCATCAGCCTCAAGGCCGGCGGCGTGGGGCTGAACCTGCCGCAGGCCGACACCGTGATCCACTACGACCCGTGGTGGAACCCCGCCGTCGAAGCCCAGGCCACCGACCGCGCGCACCGCATCGGCCAGACGCAAAGCGTGTGGGTGCTCAAGCTCGTCGCGCAGGGCACCATCGAAGAGCGCATCCTCGCGCTGCAAGAGCGCAAGGCCGAGCTCGCGAACAGCATGTACAGCGGCGCCAGCGCGCGCAAGGAGCCGCTCTTCACCGAGGACGATCTGGCCGAGCTGCTGCGGCCGCTGGAGTAGGCGCCGGGTGCGCGAGACGATGCGAGGGTAAATGCTCATTTCCCGCGTTTGCCCGCACCACACCTGCATGAGCAGCTTCGCAAACGATAGTATGGGTTGCCGCCACCGCGCGCCGGGCGCACCATTACACTTGCCGCGTTCCGTGGCGTAGGCTGGGTTGCAACCCAGCCTACCCGTACCGCCTGTACCGCCTGTACCGCAGCATCCACCCGCACCCCACCCACCCCCATGCAAGGCCAGTTGTTCACCCAGGATTTTTTGCTGCGCGGCTGCGCCGAGACGCCCGCTTGGCAGGCGCTGGACGACCATCGCTGGCCAGCCTTGCGCGCGGCGCTGCAAGGCATTTACGCGGGGCTGGACGCCGGCACCACGCTCAACGAGGCGCAGACCGAGCAGGAGCTGATCCACAAGGTGCTGGTCGCGCTCGGCTGGGGCGATGCTTTTTTGCCGCAGGTCAACCTCTCTGGCAAGCGGCGCGAGGACGTGCCCGACAGCCTGCTGTTTGCCGACCCCGCGCACAAGGCCGCCGCGCTGGCCGAGGCGCGCGACGAGCGCCGTTACCGCCACGGCATCGCCGTGCTCGAGGCCAAGCGCTGGCTGCGCCCGCTCGACCGCGGCGACATGCTGCTGGAGCCCGACGCTCCCTCGTCGCAAATGCTGCGCTACCTGAGCCGCGCCGACGTGGTCAGCGAGCGCGCGGTGCAGTGGGGCATCCTCACCAACGGCGCCGTGTGGCGGCTGTATTGGCAAAACGCGCGCTCGCGCTCGGAGGAGTTTTTCGAGGTCAACCTTGCCGCCGCGTTGGGTGTGCCCGGCGTGCCCGGCGTGCCGCCGCACCCCGACGACCCCGCGCCCGAGCACGCACTGCGGCTCTTCGTGCTGTTTTTCCAGCGCAGCGCCTTTTTGCCGCAGCCCTGGGACGACGCGGGCCGCAGCCTGCACGCCTTGGCGCTCGACGAGGCGCGCCTGTACGAAGAAAAAGTCGCGCAAGACCTGGGCGCGCGCGTGTTCCACGACATCTTCGCGCAACTGGCCGACGCGCTCACGCGCGCCGACCTGCACGCGCAGACGCAGCCCGTGGGCCGTGGCCTGCTTGCGCCGCGCCAGTTCACGCGCGCCTACCTCGACGAAGTGCGCGAGGCCACGCTGGTGCTGCTGTACCGGCTGCTGTTTCTGTTCTACGCCGAAGACCGCCACCTGCTGCCCGTGCGCGATGCGCGCTACCACGACTACAGCGTGCGCCGCATCCGCGAAGAGGTGCGCGACCGCGTGGACGCGGGCGCGGCCTTCTCGGGCACCGTGTGCCAGATATGGCTGCGCCTCAAAGGCGTGTTCGAGCTCATCGACCAGGGCGACGACCTCATAGGCATGCCCGCGTACAACGGCGGCCTGTTCCACCGCGCGCGTGCGCCGCTGCTCGAGCGCACCAAGGTGCCCGACAAGGTCATGGCGCCCATCATCGACGCGCTCTCGCGCCGCGCCGAAGAAGTGCTCAAGGGCTGGATCAACTACCGCGACCTGTCGGTGGCGCACCTGGGCGGCATCTACGAGCGCCTGCTCGAATACACCCTGGTGCACGAGGTGCCGGCGCAGGGCAGCGACAAGGACAAGCCCGCGCCCGACCGCCTCGTGGCGCTGCCCGCGAGCTTTGCGCGCAAGGTCTCGGGCAGCTACTACACGCACGACGAGCTGGTGCACCTGGTGCTGCGCGAATCCGTGGGCCTTTTGGCCGCCGAGCGCATGCAGGCGCTCGAAGAGCAATTGCAAAAGTGGAGCAAAAAAAGCGCCCTAAATCCCGCCGAATGGGAGCTGCTCGACCAGCTCGACCCGGCCAGCGCGCTGCTCGAGTGCAAGATTTGTGACCCGGCCATGGGCAGCGGGCACTTTCTGGTCGCGCTGGTCGATGACCTGGCCGACCGCGCGCTCGAAGCCAGCGCCGCCGCAAGCCTGCGCATCGCCGCGCAGCCCTGGTCGGCGCACCTGGTGGAGCAGGGCCGCCCGTGGCAAAGCCCCGTGCTCGCGCGCCTGGCGCACATCCGCCGCAGCATCCGCGCCAACGCCGCCACGCACGGCTGGGCGCTCGATGAAACGCAGCTCGACGACCGGCACATCGTGCGCCGCATGATCCTCAAAAAGTGCATCTTCGGCGTGGACAAGAACCCCATGGCCGTGGAGCTGGCCAAGACCGCGCTGTGGCTGCACACCTTCACCGTGGGCGCGCCACTGTCTTTCCTCGACCACCACCTGCAAACCGGCGACAGCCTGCACGGCGAACGCTTCGACGCCGTCGAGCTTGGCCTGCAGCGGCTGGGCACGCTGTTCCAGCAGGGCGAGCTGCAGCGCCTGCAGCTCGCCGCGCAGGCGCTCGCGCAGGTGGCCGACCTGACCGACGCCGACATCAGCGAAGTGCACCAGTCGCAGCGCCTGGCGCAAGAGGCGCAGGCGCAGCTTGCGCCCGTGCACGCCGTGCTCGACTTCTGGCGCGCGCTGCGCTGGCTCATCCCCGGCTGGCCGGTGGAGCAGCCCGCGCAGCTCGCGCGTTTGCTCAAAGACCAGCCCGAGCGCCTGGCCGCGCTGCGCCGCCTGCTCGCGCCGCAGGTCAACCTGCCCGAAACCCTGCTGCGCGGCAAGCTGGACGGCGACGACCCCAGCGACCCCGACACCCAGGCCGCCAACGCCCTCATGCGCGAAGCGCGGGCGCTGGCCGCGCGCGAGACCTTCTTCCACTGGTGGACGAGCTTCCCCACCGTGTTCGGGCCGGGCGGGCGCGGCGGCTTCGACCTGGTGCTGGGCAACCCGCCGTGGGACCGCATCAAGCTGCAGGAGGTCGAATGGTTTGCCGAGCGCGACCGCGCCATCGCCGCGCAGCCGCGTGCGGCCGACCGCCGCCGCATGATAGAGGCGCTCAAACACGCGCCGCAGTCGCCGAGCGCGAGCGGCGCGCACGCGCATGTGGACTTGTGGCAGCAGTACCAGGAGGCCAGCGCCCGCGCCGAAACGCAGGCGCGCGTGCTGGGCAACGGCAAGCTCGGCAGCGGCGACTACCCGCTGCTGGGCGGCGGCGACCTGAACCTCTACAGCCTGTTCGTCGAGCGCGCGCAAACCCTGGCCGCGCCGGGCGGCATCGTGGCGCTGGTCACGCCCAGCGGCATCGCCGCCGACAAGGGCGCGGCGCCCTTTTTCAGCGGCCTGAGCCGCAGCGGCCGGCTGGGTGCGCTGTTCGACTTCGAGAACCGCAAAGTCTTTTTCCCCGACGTGGACGCGCGCTTCAAATTCTGCGTGCTGCTGTTCGGCGGGCCGCAGCGGCGCTTTGCGCACACGCGCTGCGCGTTTTACCTGCACAGCCTGCAAGAGCTCGACACCGAGCCCGAGCGCACGCTGCAGCTCACCGCCCAAGACTTTGCGCGCGTCAACCCCAACACCGGCGCGGCCCCGATCTTTCGCCACCGGCGCGACGCCGACATCACCCTGCGCCTCTATGCCCAGCACCCCGTGCTGGTGCGCCACGCGCACGGCGCGCAGCCCGAGCAGCGCGCCTGGCCGGTGCGCTACATGCGCATGTTCGACATGACCAACGACTCCGGCAAGTTCCTCAAACCCGAGGAGCTGCGCGCCGCCGGCTGGCACAGCGCGCCGCTGAACCGCTGGCGCAAGGGGGATGAATGGGCGCTGCCGCTGTACGTGGGGCGCATGATTTACCACTACGACCACCGCGCCGCCAGCGTGGACGTGAACGAAGACAACCTCAAGGTCGCCACCCTGTCCGCGCGCACGCAAACCGAAGCCAAGCAGCAGCCGGATTACTACCCGGCGCCGCAGTATTGGGTGCGTTTCAGCGATATTCCGCAGGCCCAGCGCCGCGAATGGGCGCTGGGTTTTCGTGACATTGCCCGTGCCACCGATGCGCGCACGATGATCGCCGCCATCATTCCCGGTGTGGCAGCTGGCAACAAGCTACCACTGCTTCTTCCAGAGTCGAGTGCGGAGACCGACTATCCCCGCATAGCGGCGCTTTTGCTTGCAACCATGAACTCCTTGGCATTTGACTTCGTCACGCGCCAGAAAGTCCAAAGCACAAGCGTCAACTGGTTCATCCTCGAACAACTCCCCGTCATCGCCCCCGAGCGCTTCGACGCCCCGCTGCCGGCCGCGTTTGCCGCCGCGATGCGTGCCGCTGGGCTCATGAACGGCCACCACCCGCAGCCCACGGTGGCCGACTTCGTCGTGCCGCAGGTGCTGGCCCTCAGCTACACCGCGCACGACCTGGCCCCGTTTGCGCGCGACCTCGGCTACGTGGACGCCGCCGGCCAGCCGCTCGCGCCCATCGTCTGGGACGAGGCCCAGCGCCGCGCACGCCTCGCGGCGCTCGACGTGCTCTTTTTTCACCTCTACGGCCTGGCTGCCGACGACGCGGCCTACATCCTGGATACCTTCCCCATCGTGCGCGAGCAGGACGAAAAAGCCTTCGGCCACTACCGCACGCGGCAGGACATCCTGGCGCTTTTGCCGCTGCTGCAGAGCTGAGAAAGTGGCCTTTTGCGCTTTCCCCATAAGCATAAGATGCTATTGTTATGAGAACTTCTCCTCGGCGCAGGGACGCAGGCAAAGCAGGTCGCGTCGCATAGGTGGCATGCGGGCTGCGTGCTGCAGCTTTTGCAGGGTATGCTCTGTTTCAGCTCGGGGGTACAGATGCTGCCCATACGCCGGCCCAAGATCGAGCACAGCTTTGCACGCCGCTTGCCGCACCCGGCCTTTCTTTTCCACTGCAAAGGAGTGAACGATGAAGACGCAAACCCGCACCTTTCCGCTCTTGCCGGCGCTGGCCCTGGCGGCCGCGTTCGGCTTGGCCGCGCCCGCCGCGCTGGCGCAAAAGCCCCATGCGGCGTACCGGCACCATCAGGTCGAGGGCAGCGCCCTGAACAACGTCACCGTCAGCGGCACCGGTCTGGTGGTCGATGTCGATGCCGATGCGCGCCAGGTCGTGATCAAGCGGCCCAACGGCGGGTATTCGATCTACCAGGTCGGCCCCGAGGTGCAAAACCTCGAAAAAATCCAGCGCGGTGACATGGTGCACGTGCGCTACCGTGTCAGCGTCGCACTGGAGCTGGCCCAGAACGGCTCGGGCGTGCGTGAGCGCGTCGAGCGCGTGGGCGAGCGTTCCCTGGCAGAAGGCCAGCCCGGCGGCCTCGCACGCCAGAGCATCACCGTGGTCGCCAACGTCGAGGCCGTGGACCGCGAGCACAGCGTCGTCACCCTGCACGACGCCAACGACCGCCTGTACGACGTGCATGTGAGCGATCCGGCGCGCCTCGAAAAAGTCAAGGTTGGCGACCAGGTCAAGGCCCGCATCACGCGCTCGGTGGCCATCGTCGTCGAGCCTGGTGCCGAGCCGCACTGAGCCGCGCTGCGACGTTACCTTCGGAGGGGAATTCCGGGGTTTTTTGCTCAAAAAATATAGCGCCTTGTGCTTTCTGAAAAAGCACAAGGCGCTTTTTTTCATCACTCATTTTTGCTTCAGAAAAAAGAGCGAAGCAAAAGAGCAAATCGCCAGTGCATCCGCACGCCCGCGCCGTGGCTCAATCCGCGAGCGCCGCCGCTTCCACCAGCCTTTGCGTGTACGGATGCCGCGGCGCCTGCAGCACTTGCAGCGCGGGGCCGGATTCGAGCACGGCGCCGTCTTTCATCACGATCACCTCGTGTGCCATGGCGCGTACCACTTCCACGTCGTGCGTGATGAGCAGGTAGCTCAGGCCCTTTTCGCGCTGCAGGCGCTGCAGCAGGCGCAGCACCTGCTGCTGGATGGTGACGTCGAGCGCGCTCGTGGGCTCGTCGAGCACGAGGATGTGCGGCTGCACGATCAGCGCGCGCGCAATTGCGATGCGCTGGCGCTGGCCGCCTGAGAATTCGTGCGGGTAGCGCGCGAGCAGGCCGGGGTATTGCGCCGCCGTCAGGCCGACTTCGGCGAGCGCGGTCTGCACGCGCTGGCGCCGCGCGGCTGCGTCGAGCGCGGGGGCGTGCACGCGCAGCCCTTCGCCGACGATCTCCTCTACCGTGAGGCGCGGCGAAAGCGACGAGAACGGGTCCTGGAACACCACCTGCACGCGCCGACGCAGCGCCTGGTTGGCGGGCACATTGCGTGTGGCCGGCGGCTGCCAGCGCTTCCCCGCGATCTGCAAGTCGCCCGTGTGCGGCAGCAGGCCGAGGATGGCCTGCGCGAGCGTGGACTTGCCCGAGCCCGACTCGCCCACCACGCCCAGCGTGCGCCCCGGCAGCAGCTGCAGCGTGGCGCCGCGCACGGCCTCGAAGCGCCCTTGCCTGAACCAGCCGCGCCAGCCCGGCAGCGGCACGGGGTAGCTCACGCCCAGGTCTTGCGTCTGCAGCACCGGCAGGATGTTGGCAGTAGAGCCGGGCGGCGGAGGGGCTTCCACCACGTCGCGCTGCGGGCGGCTGGCGAGCAGGCGGTGCGTGTAGGGGTGCTGCGGCGCGCGAAAGAGTTCGGCCACGGGGCCTTGCTCGACCAGCACGCCATGCTCGAGCACGGCCACGCGGTCGGCAAAGCGGCGCACGAGGTTCAGGTCGTGCGTGATGAGCAGCACGGCCATGCCGGTCTGGCGCTGCAGGTCGGCGAGCAGGTCGAGGATTTGCCGGCGCAGCGTCACGTCGAGCGCCGTGGTGGGCTCGTCGGCGAGCAGCAGCGCGGGCTCGCTCGCGAGCGCCATGGCGATCATGGCGCGCTGGCGCTGGCCGCCGCTGAGCTGGTGCGGGTAGGCGCCGGCGCGCCGTGCGGGCTCGGGGATGCCGGTTTTTGCTAATAATTCGATAGCTGCTTGCGCAGACTGTGCGGGCGTGAGCGCCTTCTTTAGCTGCAAAACCTCGGCGATCTGCCGGCCCACGGTCATGAGCGGGTTCAGCGCCGTCATCGGCTCCTGGAACACCATGGCCACTTCGCCGCCGCGCACGGCGCACAGCTCGCGCTCGCTCATCGCGAGCAGGTCGCGCCCGCGCAGCCTGGCCTGGCCGCTGATGGTGGCCTCGCCCGCGAGGCGCAGCAGGCTCAGCGCAGTGAGCGTCTTGCCCGAGCCCGACTCGCCCACGAGCGCGAGCTTTTCGCCGGGCGCAACGGTAAAACTCACGTGGCGCACCACCTCTTTGCTGCCAAAGCGCACGCACAGGTCCTGCACTTCGAGCAGCGGCGTCGCGGAGGTCGTCGGCGTGGCCGGGGTGCTCGTGGCGCTGTTCATCGGTCGGCCTTGCGCGGGTCGAGCGCGTCGCGCAGCGCGTCGCCCATGAAGGTCAGGAGCAGCAGCGTGAGCACGAGCACGCCAAAGGTGAAGAGCGAGATCCACCACGCATCGATGTTGTTCTTGCCCTGGCTCAGCAGTTCGCCCAGGCTGGGTGTGCCCGGCGGCACGCCCAGGCCGAGGAAGTCGAGCGAGGTCAGCGACAGAATCGCCGCACTCATGCGAAAGGGCAGAAAGGTCACCACGGGCGTGAGGCTGTTGGGCAGGATGTGGCGCCAGATGATCTGCCAGTTGCCCACGCCGAGCGCGCGCGCGGCTTTCACGTAGTCGAGCTGGCGGTTGCGCAAGAATTCGGCGCGCACGTAGTCCGACAGCCCCATCCAGCCAAACAGCGACAGCAGCACGAGCAGCAGCGCCACGCTGGGCGCAAACACCGCGCTGAAGATGATGAGCAAATACAGCTCGGGCATGGAGCTCCAGATTTCGATGAAGCGCTGAAAGGCCAAGTCCACCTTGCCGCCGAAAAAGCCTTGCATGGCCCCCGTGAGCACGCCCAGCAGCACGCCCGTAAAGGTGAGCACGAGCGCGAACAGCACGCTCACGCGAAAGCCGTAGATCAGCTGCGCGAGCAGGTCGCGCCCGCGGTCGTCGGTGCCCAGCCAGTTGTCGCGCGTGGGCGGCGCGGGGTTGGGGTACTTGGCAAAGTAGTTGATGGTGTTCGCGCCGTAGGGATTGAGCGTGTAGATCGCCCAGTTGCCGCCTTGCGCGAGGCGCTCGCGGATGAAAGGGTCGAGGTAGTCGGTGGGGGTTTCGAAGTCGCCGCCGAAGACCTTTTCAGGGTAGTCGCGCAGCATGGGAAAGTAGAGCTGGCCTTCATAGCGCACGAGCAGCGGCCGGTCGTTGCTGATGAGCTCCGCAGCCAGGCTCAGCAGCACCAGCGCGCAAAAGACGATCAGGCTGCCGTAGCCGAGACGGTTGCGCCGAAAGCGCCGCCACGCGCGGTACGCGGGCGACCAGCCCGGCGTGGGGTCGATCGCGGGGAGCAGCCCTGCGTCGGCGGTGACGGGGTCAGGGCCGCCCACGGCGTTCGTTGCAAATTCAGCCATGGCTGCCTGCGGCCAGATGGATCTTGTAGCTGCAGGCGATGTCGCTGTGTCCACTGTGCCCGCGCCCGATGAAGGCCGAAAAATGCGCGAGGCCGTTGCGCTGCGCGCGCAGCTGCTCGTCATAGCGCTGCACGCTGGTGCGCAACACCTCGCTCACGCCCAGGCCCTTAGCCTCGGCCAGGAAGTTGAGCTGCTGTTCGGCTTCGCCCTCGAAACCTGCATTCACGCGCATGATCCTGCTCCTGATTCGTCAATGGCTTGCATTGTGTGACAGCACGTCGCCCACGCCCATCCTGCCGTCACTGCCCCCCGTCGAACTTCACGCGCGGGTCCACCCACACGTAGCACAAGTCGCTCACGAGCTTGGTGAACAGCCCGATCAGCGTGAAAAGGTACAGCGTACCCAGCACCACGGGGTAGTCGCGCCGGATCACGCTTTCGTAGCTGAGCAGGCCCAGCCCGTCGAGCGAAAACAGCGTTTCGATGAGCAGCGAGCCGGTGAAAAACGCGCCGATGAAGGCTGCCGGAAAGCCCGTGACGATGGGGATCAAGGCGTTGCGAAACACATGCCGCCACAGCACCTGGCGCTCGCTCAGGCCCTTGGCGCGCGCGGTGAGCACGTATTGCTTGCGGATTTCTTCGAGAAAGGCGTTTTTCGTGAGCATGGTCGTCACGGCAAAGCTGCCCAGCACCATGGCCGTGACGGGCAGCGTGATGTGCCAGAGGTAATCGACGATGCGCGCGCCCCACGAGAGCTCGTCCCAGTTCGGCGAGGTCAGCCCGCGCAGCGGAAACCACTGCAGCTGGCCGCCAAAGATCACGAGCAGCGCCACGCCGAGCACGAAGCCGGGGATCGCATAGCCCACGAGCACGAGCAGCGTGGTCAGCAGGTCGAAGCGCGAGCCCGCGCGCACCGCCTTGGCTACGCCCAGCGGCACGGCCACGAGGTAGCTGATGAAAAACGTCCACAGCCCCAGGCTCACCGAGACGGGCAGCTTTTCGGCGATGAGCTGCCACACGTCCTTGTTCTGGAAAAAGCTGCGCCCCAGGTCGAAGCGCGCAAACTGCTGCAGCATCTGCCAAAAGCGCAAGTGCGCGGGCTTGTCGAAGCCGTACAAGGCTTTGATCTGCGCGATGCGCTCGGGATCGACCCCTTGCGCGCCGCGGTAGCTGAGCCCCGCGCCCTCGCCACCGTGTCCCAGCCCGGCCTTGGCCTCGGCCAGGTACTGCTCCACCGGCCCGCCGGGCACGAACTGGATCACCACAAAGGTCAGCAGCAGCACGCCCAGCAGCGTGGGCAACATCAACAGCAGGCGTTTGAGGATGTAGGTGGTCATGAACAGGTTCTCAGAGCGCCTTTGCTACGGCATCTACGCGCGCGGCGTGGATCAGTTCGCCGATTTTTTCGCCGCTAAGGCCCTTGCTCTGGGCGTGGGCGGCTATTTCGCTGGTAGCCACCGATTGCACTGCCGCGAGCGCCGCACGCAGCCGCGCGGCCTGCGGGTAGGGCGCATCTTCGCAGCCCAGGCGGCCGCGCACGTCGCATTCGCAGGCGAGCAATATCTCTTCGAAGCGCTGGGGCTTGCGGATCGCGTCGCAGCGCTCGAGCAGGCGCACGAGCGCCGCCGCGCCCAGGTCGCCGCTGCGGTGGATGTTGCCGTGCTCGCGCGCCACCACTTCGGCGAGTTCACGGCAGTCGTTGGGCACACGCCAGCGCGCGCACAGGCCTTTGAGCAGCTGCACGCTGCGCTGCTCGTGGCCGATGTGGCGCGGCAGAATGTCGGGCGGCGTGCTGCCCTTGCCCAGGTCGTGCGTGAGGCAGGCAAAGCGCACCGTGAGCGGCGCTTGCAGGCGCGCGGCCATGTCCAGCACCAGCAGCAGGTGCACGCCGGTGTCCACCTCGGGGTGGTGCTGCGGCGGCTGCGGCACACCCCAGAGCCGGTCCACCTCGGGCAGCAGCACGCGCAGCGCGCCGCATTCGCGCAGCACCTCGAACATGCGCGAGGGCTTGTCCTCCATGAGCCCGCGCGCGAGCTCCTGCCACACGCGCTCTGGCACGAGGTGGTCGGCCTCACCGTGCGCGACCATCTCGCGCATCAGCTGCATGGTCTCGGGCGCCACGCTGAAGTCGGTAAAGCGCGCCGCAAAGCGCGCCACGCGCAGGATGCGCACCGGGTCTTCGTGAAAGGCCTCGCTCACGTGGCGCAGCACGCGGCGTTGCAAGTCTTGTACCCCGCCATAAGGGTCAATAATGGCTCCAGCGCTTGCTGGATCAGCGCTTATAGCTATCGAATTGATAGTCAAGTCGCGCCGCGCCAGGTCTTGCTCCAGCGTCACATCGGGCGAAGCCTGCACCACGAAGCCACGGTAGCCGCGCCCGCTCTTGCGCTCGGTGCGCGCCAGCGCGTATTCCTCGCGCGTTTGTGGGTGCAAAAACACCGGAAAGTCGCGCCCCACGGGCAGGTAGCCCAGCGCCGTCATCTGCTCGGGCGTGGCGCCCACCACCACCCAATCGTGGTCGTTCACGGGCCGGCCCAGCAACTGATCGCGCACCGCGCCGCCCACCATGTAGATTTGCATGGGGCAAGTGTAGTGGCGGCGCTGCCGGGCGGCGGAGCAGCGCGGTTCTCAGCGCTGCAGCCGATAGGGTTCCTCGAATGCGCGGAAGTCCTGCTCCGCCAGCGCGTCGGCAATCCAGTCCTGCACGCCGGGCAGGGCACGCACGCGCTCGACGTAGGCGGCAATGTGCGGCGGCACGGGCAGGCCGTAGGTGATGAGGCGCATGCACACGGGTGCGAAATACGCGTCTGCGATGCTGAAGCGGCCCAGCAGCAGCGGGCCGCCCGATGCCTGCAGCAAGGCGCTCCAGAGCTCTGCCAGACGTTGCACGTCGGCACGCACGGTGGCCTGGTCGCGCCAGACGATGGCGCCGATGTCTGGTAGGCGGGCTTCGATGTTCATCGGGCAGTGGCTGCGCAGCGCGGTAAAGCCGCTGTGCATCTCGGCGCAGGCGCTGCGGCCCTGCGCGCGGGCGGCAGGGTCTCGTGGCCAGAGCTGCTTGTCCGGGTACTGTTCGGCCAAGGTCTCGGCGATGGCCAGAGAGTCCCACACCACGAGCGGGCCATCGACCAGCACGGGCACCTTGCCATTAGAACCTGTTCATGATCTTTTCATGGGGTACGCATGGCAGCAAACGGCCACGGTCTAGGCGCCTGCCGCAGCCCATGCTGGCGGCCTGGGCAAGGCGGGCAACGACGAGCGTGGCCGTTTGCTGCCATGCCCTTCGGGTTGCCCCGCAAAGGCAGCGTCTGCGGCGTTGCCCATCCTCGCCGCACATCAGTGCGGTTTGCGGTGGGCGCCTTGCATCCACTGCCTTTGCGGGGCAACGTACCCCATGAAAAGATCATGAACAGGTTCTTGGGGCTGATGCCCTGCAGGCTGCGCTTGAATTGCGAGTCGGATGCAAAACTGTCGAAACGGACCTTCACTTCCTCGAAGGCGATGCCCGCCTGGCGCATCAGCACCCAGGGGCGCATGGACCACGAGGAGTAGTTTTTGTTGCCGATGTAGAGCTTGGGCATGGCGGGTTCCTTGGAAGTGGGTGTCGCGAAAGCCAACACCGATTCTGCATTGTGCGGCGAGCCGATGGCAAAGCGGCCCGCGCTTGCAAGTGCGCAAGAATCGGATGGATGCAGGGGCATGCGTCCGCTATCGTGGCGCCTTCTTCTATCCCATAGCAATGCCATGAACACCGCCAGCCTCGCCCGTCTGCTGCTTCTGTCGGCCATTTGGGGCGCTTCGTTTCTGTTCATGCCGTATGGCATCGCCACCACGTACACGAAGATGGCCAGGTCGGTAGAGCCTTTTGCCAACGCCCACGGCAGCATGTGGGCGGCCACCCTGCTGCTGGCGCCGTTCGCCTGGCATGCGCCCGCGCTGCCCGGCGTGCCGCCGC
The DNA here is from genome assembly GCF_007655255.1 of Extensimonas perlucida. Lineage (GTDB taxonomy): Bacteria > Pseudomonadota > Gammaproteobacteria > Burkholderiales > Burkholderiaceae_C > Extensimonas > Extensimonas perlucida. The sequence goes on along the minus strand of NZ_VMYE01000017.1, from coordinate 35,817 downwards.
TGCACGTCACGCTGTCGGTCGTGGCCCTTGGGGTGGTGTGCAGCGGAGTGGCTTATTTGCTTTACTTTCGCCTGATCGCCGATCTTGGCGCCGCGCCTGCCTTGACCGTGACTTTTCTCATCCCGGTGTTCGGCATCCTCTGGGGCGTGACCTTTCTGGGCGAGCATGTGGGTTGGCACACCCTGGTGGGCGGTGTGTCGGTGTTGTGGGGAACGGCTTTGGTGACGGGTTTTTCCATTTCCACCGTATTTCCGCAAAGGAAGCCCGATGCCGCTTGATGAATCCGCCGAGCAAAGCCGGCAATATGCACTCGTGGCGCGTGCCATCGCCTTCATCAGAGGCCACGCCACGCAGCAGCCTTCGCTCGAAGAAATTGCCGCGGCCGTGCATGTCAGCGCCTTTCACCTGCAAAGGGTTTTTGCGCAGTGGGCGGGCATATCGCCCAAGCGTTTTCTGCAGTATCTGACCAAGGAATACGCCAAGCAGCAGTTGCTGGCATCGCGCGACGCCTTGTCGGTCACGGAAAACGTGGGGTTGAGCAGCGTCAGCCGCCTGCATGACTTGATGGTGAGCTGTGAAGCCATGACGCCCGCCGAAGTCAAGGCTGCAGGAGCGGGGGTGAACATAGCCTTCGGCTTTGCCGCATCCCCTTTTGGCGAGGTCATGGTTGGCTGGACGCGGCGCGGGGTTTGCCATTTCGCGTTTTCGATCGCAAGCCACGAAGCCATGGCGGCGGAGCTGGCCACTTGCTGGCCGAGGGCCAACTTGGAGCGGGATGATCCGGGCGCACAGAATCTGCTGCATCAAGTCTTCCCTGCCACGCCCACCAAAGGGCGCGTGCACCTGGTGTTGCGTGGCACCAATTTCCAGATCAAGGTGTGGGAGGCGCTGATTTACACCGAATTCGCCCAGGTGATTTCGTACCAGCAACTGGCCCAGCATGCCGGCTTTGCTCACGCCCAGCGCGCCGTGGGCCATGCGCTGGCAGCCAATCAGATCGGTTTTTTGATTCCGTGCCACCGCGTGATCCGCGCAAACGGCGCAGCAGGCAACTACCGCTGGGGCGCCGAGCGCAAGCTGGCGATGCTGGCGTGGGAGGCGGGCAGAGGAGGCGAGCGATCTACACCGGCCACACCACCCCATGGTCGTTGAGGATCGCGTCGAGCGGCTGGTCGTGCGGCTCGGGCTCGAAGTCGTCGATGAAGCCCGGCGCAAAGCCCAGGCCCACGGTGGTGGGGCGCGGCTGCAGCGCAGCCAGCGTGCGGTCGTAAAAGCCGCCGCCGTAGCCCAGGCGGTAGCCGCCCGGCCCGTAGCCCACGCACGGCACGAGCAGCAGCGTGGGCACGATCAGCTCGGTGTCCTTGGGCTTGGGAATGCCGTAGGCGTCTTCTTCCATGGGGCAGCCGGGGTACCAGGCGTGAAAGCTCAGCGTCTTGTGCGTCTTGTCGATCACGGGCAGGCCGATGCGCCGGCGCACGGGCTGGCTTTGCAGCTCGCCGTCTTCCTTCCAGCGGTGCAGCGCGGGCAGCGGGTCGAACTCGCCCTTGATGGGCCAGTACGCGCCGATCACGGTGTCGGGGCGGCCGAGCAGCCAGATGCGCAGCACCTGCTGCAGGGCACGCACGCGCTCCGCGCGGTCGGGCAGGTTCAGGCGCTGCGCTACCAGGGCGCGCCGCAGGGCTGTTTTGTCCATCGGATAATCCTCTCCCATGCAATGGTCGAAGATTTTGACATCGCTTGCCGCCGTGCTGGCCGTGAGCGCACCACTGGCGTTTGCGCAGCCACAGGTGCCAAACCCTGGCGACGACACCATCCTCGAGATGCAGCAGGCCTTTCGCAAAGGCGATAAGCAAAAACTGCAGCAGCTTTTGCCCGCGGTGCGCGGCCACGCGCTCGAACCCTGGGCCGCGTATTGGGCGCTGCGCGCGCGCCTCGACGAAGCCGGCGCGCAGGAGGTGCAGGACTTTTTACAGCGCTACGCCGGCACCTACCAGGAAGACCGCCTGCGCAATGACTGGTTGCTGCTTTTGGGGCAGCGGCGCGAATGGGCGCAGTTTGCGGCACTTCTGCCCGGCTACCGCATGGGCGACGACCATGAGGTGCGCTGCTACGCGCTACTGATCGACGAGGTTGAAGGCCGCGCCGACGCGCGCGCCGCCGACGAGCTGCGCCGCCGCTGGTATGCGCTGCGCGAGGCCGACGACGGCTGCACGCAGGCCGCGAGCCGCTTTTACGCCGACGGCAAGATCAGCGCGCTCGACGTCTGGCGCAAGGCGCGTCTGGCCGTGGAGGCGAACAAGCCGCGCGCGGCGCGCAACGCCGTGGAAATCGTCGCGCCCGAGGCCCTGCCCGAGGCGCGCAGCATGTTCGAGGCGCCGAGCAAATACCTGCTGTCGTTTGCCACCACGCGCGGCAGGCTGCGCCGGGAGCTCGTATCGCTCGCGCTGATCCGCCTTGCCGCCAGCGACGTGGACAACGCCGCGCGCCTGCTCGACGCCAAGTGGGCGGGCCAGCTCTCGCCCGAGGAACGCAACTGGGTCTGGGGTGCGATCGGCAAACAGGCCGCGCTGCGCCTGGCGCCCGAGGCGCTCGACTACTTTGCCAACGTCACGCGCGAGCGGGATTTGACCGACGACATGCTGGCCTGGCAAGCGCGCGCCGCGTTGCGCGCCGGACAATGGAAAACCGTGCGCCAGGCCATAGACGCGATGAGCGAGGACGCACGCCGCGACAGCACCTGGGTGTATTGGAAGGCGCGCGCGCTGCTCGCGCAGCGTCACGTGAGCGACGCCGAGCGCGCCCAGGCACGCCAGCTGCTCGAGAGCATCGCCGGCCCGCAAGGCTTTTACGAGCAGCTCGCGCTCGAGGAGCTGGGCCAGCGCGTCACCGTGCCGCCTGCGCCCGCGCCGCTCACTGAGGAAGAAAAAGCCGCCGCACGCGCCAACGCGGCCTTGCAGCGCAGCCTGTACGCGATCGCGCTTGGCCTGCGCAGCGAGGGCGTGCGCGAGTGGAATTACGCCACCAATCTGCACACGAGCGGTGGCATGGGCGAGCGCGAACTGCTCGCGGCGGCCGACTTGGCCTGCGAGCGCGAGGTGTGGGACCGCTGCATCAACACCAGCGAGCGCACACGCAGCGTAATGGACTACCGTCAGCGCTTCCCCCTGCCGCTGCAGTCACTCGTGGTGGCGCGCAGCCAGGCCATAGGGCTCGATCCGGCCTACGTCTATGGCCTGATCCGGCAGGAGAGCCGCTTCATCCTCGATGCGCGCTCGGGCGTGGGCGCCGCGGGCTTGATGCAGATCATGCCCGCGACGGCGCGCTGGACGGCGCGCAAAATCGGCCTGAGCGGCTTCACGCCCGACCAACTGGCGGACCGCGACAGCAACGTCACGCTGGGCACGGCCTACCTCAAGCTCGTGCTCGATGGTTTCGAGGGCTCCATGCCGCTCGCCGCAGCCGCCTACAACGCCGGCCCGGGCCGCCCGCGCAACTGGCGCAACGGCCCTGTGCTCGAAGGCGCCATCTGGGCCGAGAACGTGCCATTTACCGAAACGCGCGACTACGTGAAGAAAGTGCTCGCCAACACCACCAATTACGCGGCAGTGCTCACGGGCCAGCCGCAGTCGCTCAAGGCCCGTCTGGGCCAGGTCGGGCCGCGCAGCGATGTGCAGGTGCCGGCGAATGCCGACTTGCCGTGAGGCGCAGGGGCGGCTAGGGCGCTGCGGTGTTCGTACCCCTGCACATGTGCACCCTTGCGCAGAGGTTCAGGCGTTGAGCAGCACCTCGCCCTCGCGCCGCGCCGCGCCCGAGCGCACGAGTTCGTCGGCCAGGCTTTCGAGCCAGGCGTGGCGGCTCTGATCGGCGAAATAGTTTTCGTGCAGCATGCAGAAGTACGGCGTGCCCTCGCCCCAGCTGCAGACGTAGCCGAGCGTGGTTTGCTGCCATTCGAGCAGCTTGTATTTGAGCAAGACCTTGGCCGCATAGAGCGCGTGCTTGCGCGGGTCTTGCACGAAGCCCTCGAGGCGCCGGCGCGCCACGTCGAGCGCGCGCGCCACGTCGCTGAACATGGGCCCGTGGCCCGGCAGCACCAGGCGCGGCTGCAGCGATTCGATCACGTCGAAGGTGGCGCCAACCTCGGCAAACGCGCTCTCGCCTTCGAGCTCGGGGAACACCACGCCAAAGCCGTTCGCCCACAGTGCGTCGGCAGAGATCAAGAGGCGCTCCTGCGGCTCGAACAGCAGCACGGCGTGCGGATCGTGACCGGGCGCGGCGTGCACCTGCCAGAGCCGGTCGCCGAGCGGGATTTCGCTGCCCGGCTGCAAGACGCCGTCGATCTCAAAGCGCGGGCATTCCTGCCCCGTGGGCGTGTAGCTCAGCGCATAAGGGTCCCAGTCGCGCACGTGGGCCGCGAGGCCCGGCGGGATCGCCGTTTGCGCCTCGGGCCAGGCGCTTTGCAGGGCCGCGTTGCCGCCGCAGTGGTCGCTGTGCAAGTGCGTGTTGAGGATGCGTTCGAGCGGCCGGCCGCCGAGCGCGGCGCGCACCAGCTCCACGGTCTGTGCGCCGTGGCTGTGGTAGCCGGTGTCGACGATGGCCGTGCCGTGGTGGCCTTGGAAAACGATGCTGTTGGCAGAAAGCCAGCCGCGCTCGAACAGGGCCATGTCAGGGGGGAGCGTGGGTGTTGCAGATGCCATGGTGGTACAGATTCTGTGTGCAGCAAAGGGGCGGCGCAAGGATGGCGCAGGGACGGCGCAGGGACGGCGCAGGGACGGGATAAGGGCAGCGGACTCTGCGCAGGTTTCCTGAGCGAACGATTGTTTGGTAAGGTTGCCCGATTTTGCCAATTTTCTGCCAGGTGCGTACAGCCTGTTTTCGTGGCAAAGACGTGAGGGGCAATGACCCAAAGGAGTGGACATGAATGCACGCTGGCAGCGCGCGGTGGTTTTCGGTTCCTGGCTGGCACTCATCGCCTGGCTGGCCTGGCAGTGGCCGCGCTCGCCTGCCCATGCGCTCGCGGGCTGGGCCCTGGCCTGGGTGGTGTACGGGCTCGTGCAGGCCTTGCCTTTCGTCTTCATGTGGCGTGCAAATCGCCATGAGCCCGTGCCGCGCCCGCGCCTCGCCCAACTGCTGCACGCCTGGGGCGCCGAGGCGTTGCACGCCTGCGTGGTATTTGGCTGGCGCCAACCCTTTTGCGAACATGCAGAACCCGACTGGCTGCCCGAGCCGCCGCCCCAGGGGCAAGCCACGCGTCGCGGCGTGGTGCTGCTGCACGGCTTTTTGTGCAACCGCGGCTTCTGGCTGCCCTGGATGCGCCTGCTGCGTGCACGCGGCCATGCCTACGTGGCGCCGACACTCGAGCCCGCATTCGGCTCCATCGACGACTATGCGGCGGCCATAGACGCCGCGGTGCGCCGCGTGGCGGCGGCCACGGGAATGCCGCCCGTCATCATTGGCCACAGCATGGGTGGCCTTGCGGCGCGCGCGTGGCTGCGTGCCTATGGCGGCAAAAGGGATGAAAAAACGGGCGCCGCAGGCGCAGATGCGGCCGAGCGCCGCGTGCACCGCATCATCACGCTGGGCTCGCCGCACGGCGGGGCCTGGAGCGCCTTCTTCACCCGTGCACACAACGGGGCACAGATGCGCATCGGCAATCGTTGGCTCGCGGCATTGCGGCAACACGAGCCCGCAGGCCGCGCCGCGCTTTTTACCTGCTGGTATTCCAATTGCGACAGCGTCGTGTTCCCGGCCAGCACGGCTACGCTGCCCGGCGCCGACAACCGCCTGGTGCCGGGGGTGGCGCATCTGCAGATGGCCTTTCATGCGCCGCTGGTGCAAGCCTGTCTGGAGGAACTCGAGGAACTTGCCGCCTGACGACGGGAGATAGGGGAAATAGCGAGTGGCGACCATAAGGGCTATTACTTACTCCCAAGAGGGAGGGCATCTTCTACAGTTGGTGCGGTACCACAAATTTGTTGCAGTGCAGCAAACGCGGGCAGATAATGCTGGGCATTAGGGTAAACCCTAGGATTGAAACCATGATCGCTACCAAAGACCCACATCAAACCACGGCGGGCGCCGGTGAAAATGGCGCGCTTGCTGCCAAAAGCGCAGCGCCGCGGCAAGAGGCCCATCGCCTGCCCGTGATGGTGCCCATACGCGCGCTGGGCCCTTCGCACCGCGAGCGCATCCGCACCCACCTGTTGCAACTCGATCCGCGCGATCGTTATCTGCGCTTCGGCTACGCTGCGACCGACGAGCAGATCGGGCGCTATGTCGATTCGATCAATTTCGACCGCGACGAAGTGTTCGGCATCTTCAACCGGCGTCTGGAACTCATCGCCATGGCACACCTGGCATTCAGCGAGCACCCCGAATACAAGCACTGCGCCGAGTTTGGCGTGTCCGTGCTCAAGCAGGCGCGCGGCAAGGGCCTGGGGGCACGCCTGTTCGAGCGCGCCGTGATGCACGCGCGCAACGAGGGCGTGAACATGATGTTCATCCACGCCCTCACCGAGAACGTGCCCATGCTCAAGATCGCGCGCAAGGCCGGGGCCGTGGTGCGCTACGAAGGCTCCGAGTCCGAGGCCTTTTTGCAGATACCGCCGGGCAGCTTCGACACACGCATGGCCGAACTGGTGGAGCAGCAGTACGCCGAACTCGACTACCAGTTCAAGCGGCAGGCCAAGCATTTCTGGGATTTGCTGGGCGGTCTGCAAGAAATCCGCCAGGGCGTGCGCGAGGCGCGCCACAAGTCGGCGCAATAGGGCAGAGACCCTACCGCGTGCCGCGGGTGGGTGCAGGCGGATATTTGGCGCGGCGTCACGCCGATCCGCTATCCTCTCGGCTAGCACCACTACCGCATGTCCTGCACGCCAAGACAGTGTCCGACCCACACCCTACACGCCCGCCCGAAAAGGAAGACAAGCGCAGCTTCCTGCAAAAAGTCGCCGAGTTCATCCACCCCGGACCGGATTCGACGCAGGAGCTCATCGAAGTCCTGGCCGAAGCGGAGGACAATGATCTCATCAAGGCCGATGCCCGCGTGATGCTCGAGCGCATCATCGGCCTGGCCGACATGACGGCGGGCGACGCCATGGTGGCGGCGCCGCGCATGGACGTGATCGATATCGACATGCCCTACGACGCACTGCTGGACTTCGTCATCCAGACCGGGCATTCGCGTTTTCCCGTGTACCAGGGCGAGCGTGAAAACATCATCGGCACGCTGATGGCCAAAGACCTGCTCAAGCTGCAGCGCACTCCGGACCTCGGAGCCTGTCGGACTTTGGGCGTCGAAAGCGAGAATGCGCCCCAGCGAGGCCAGTTTTTGCCGGATTCGCCGCCCCATAGTGGTGCTATGGGGCAAGAAAACGGTAAAAAATGGGCCGCTGCGGCACATTCGCAGCCGACGATTCCAAAGCCCGACAGGCTCCTAGGCGTGCGCGCGCTGCTGCGGCCGGCGGTGTTTGTGCCCGAGAGCAAGGCGCTCGATGACCTGTTGCGTGAGTTTCGCGGCAACCGCAACCACATGGCCGTGGTGATCGACGAGTTTGGCCGCGTCGCGGGCCTCATCACCATCGAGGACGTGCTCGAGCAGATCGTCGGCGAGATCGAGGACGAGTTCGACATCCCTGAAGAAGAGGGCGACATCTTCGCCCTGGCCGACGGCACGTACCGCGTGAGCGGCGACACGCCCGTGGAGCGCATTCGTGAGGTCTTCGACGCGCCACTGCAGGGCGACGAGGCCGAAGAGCAGTTCGCCACCATTGGCGGCTTGGTCGCGCACGAGATGGGCCACGTGCCCAAGCGCGGCGAGCAACTGCAGCTCGCGGGCCTGGACTTCATGGTCCTGCACACCAAAGGGGGCGCGGTGCGCTGGTTCAAGGTCGCGCGCAGCGCCGGCGCTGCTGGCTGATGGGCGCGGTTTTGTCCTGGCGCGGTGCGCTGGCACCGCTTTTCATCGCCGCGGTGGCTGGCGTCGCGCAGGCCATGGCGCTCGCCTGGCCCGGCAGCGGCGCGCCGCAATGGTGGCTGCAGATCGTGTCGCTTGCGGTGTTCGCGCGCCTGCTGTGCCAGCCCGTGTCGTGGCAGCGCGCCGCGCTGCTGGGCTGGGTGTTTGCGACGGCCTGGCTCACGGCGACTTTCTGGTGGCTGTTCATCTCCATGCACACCTACGCTGGCCTGGCGGCGCCGCTGGCCGTGGCGGCGGTGCTGGGGCTCGCGCTGTTTCTCGGTGCCTACTATGCCGTGGTTTCAGGGCTTTTTCGCGCGTTTGCGCCCGTCCATAAAGCGTGGGCCGCTCTTTTTTTTGCTGCGTGCTGGCTGCTTGCGGAACTCGCGCGCGGCACCTGGTGGACGGGCTTTCCGTGGGGCGCGGGCGGCTACGCGCATGTCGAGGGGCCGCTGGCCGCACTCGCGCGCTGGGTCGGCGTCTATGGCATAGGCGCGGTGGCGGCGGCGCTCGCGATGGGGCTGGCGCAGCTGCGCCTGCAGGACTTGCGCCGCGCGCGCACCTGGCTGCTCGTGGCTGCGGCGGCGGTGTTGCTTGCCGCGGCGCATGGGCAGCGCGCTTGCGCATTGGGCGACCTCACCGGCCTGCCAGGCTGCACGCGCGCCGAGCAGGCCATCCCAAAAGATGGCGCAAAAGCGCCCGGGCGCGTGAGCCTCGCGCTGCTGCAGGGCAACATCCCGCAGGACGAAAAATTCCAACCGGGCACGGGCGTAGCGCTGGCCCTGCGCTGGTATGGCGAGGCGCTGCTGCAGACCCAAGCGGCGCTCGTGGTGGCGCCCGAGACGGCGATTCCGCTGCTGCCGCAGCAGCTCATTCCCGGCTATCTGGAAACCATCGCGGCGCATTTCACGCAGGGCGCGCAGGCGGGCTTGCTCGGCATTCCGCTGGGCGATGCCGACATCGGCTACACCAATTCCGCGCTGGGCTTTGCGCCGGGGCAGGCCAAACCCTACCGCTACGACAAACACCACCTGGTGCCCTTTGGCGAATTCATCCCGCCGTTTTTTCGTTGGTTCACCGAGATGATGAACATCCCGCTGGGCGACTTCAGCCGCGGTGGCGTGGGTCAGCCATCGTTTGCCTGGGCCGGACAGCGCTTTGCGCCCAACATCTGCTACGAGGATTTGTTCGGCGAGGAGCTCGCCGCGCGCTTTGCCGACGCGACGCGGGCGCCCACGGTGTTCGTCAACCTCAGCAACATCGCGTGGTTCGGCGACACGCTGGCCATAGACCAGCATTTGCAGATCAGCCGCATGCGCGCGCTCGAGTTCGAGCGCCCCATGGTGCGCGCGACGAACACCGGCGCCACCGCCATCATCGACTACCGCGGCACGGTCACGCACCAGCTGCCGCGCCTCACGCGCGGCGTGCTCTACGGCACGGTGCAGGGCCGTGGCACGGACGCGGCGCAGGGCGGCGACCAGCGCACGCCCTACGCGCGCTGGGCCGCGCGCTGGGGCCTGGCGCCGCTGTGGCTCGCGGCTTTTGGGGTGGTTTTCTTGACCTGGTTGCGGTGGTGGCGGCAGCAGCGACGTCTCTTGACCGGATAATCGCGGTTTTTACGCGCAGCCCGCGCGCTGTACGCACGGCCGGGGCGCAACCCTTTTTTGCCCCATTTTGGAGCACGTTTGACATGGTAGATTCCTTTTCCTACGAGCAACTGATCGCCTCGGCAGAAGGCAGGTTGTTCGGTCCCGACAGCGGCCGTCTGCCGCTGCCGCCCATGCTGATGTTCGATCGCATCACGCACATCGACGACGATGGCGGTGCGCATGGGCTGGGAAAGATCCGTGCCGAGCTCGACGTGCGCCCCGACCTGTGGTTTTTCGCCTGCCATTTTCAGGGCGACCCGGTCATGCCTGGCTGCCTGGGACTGGACGCCATGTGGCAACTGATAGGCTTTTATCTGACCTGGCTGCGTCTGCCGGGCCGCGGGCGCGCGCTCGGTGCGGGCGAGGTCAAGTTCACCGGCGAGGTCGGGCCCGAGGCCAAGCTCGTGCGCTACGACATCGACATCAAGCGCGTGATCAAGCGCAAACTCGTGATGGCCATAGGCGACGCGCGCATGTCCGTCGATGGCCAGGAAATTTATGTTGCCAACGACCTGCGCGTGGGGCTGTTCCAGCAAAACAAGGGGCTCAGCGGCACAGCGCAGGGCAGTTAAGGAGGAATCGCATGAGCAGCAAGCAACGCGTAGTCATCACCGGCACCGGCATCGTCTCTTGCATAGGCAACGACAGCGCCAGCGTCACGGCGGCGCTGCGCGCGGGGCGTTCGGGCATTCGCGCCATGCCCGAGTTTGCCGAAATGGGCTTGCGCAGCCAGGTCGCGGGCGTGCCGCAGATCGACCTCGAGGCGCACATCGAGCGCAAGCAGCTGCGTTTCATGGGCGACGCCGCGGCCTACGCGCATATCGCGCTGGCACAGGCGATCGCGCAGGCGGGCCTCACGCCGGCCGAAGTCTCGCACCCGCGCACGGGGCTCATCATGGGCTCAGGCGGCGGCTCGCCGGCCAACCAGATCGAGGCGGCCGACATTTTGCGCAGCAAGGGCATACGGCGCGTGGGGCCGTACCAGGTCACGCGCTGCATGAGCTCCACCGTGTCGGCGTGCCTGTCCACGAACTTTGGCATCAAGGGCGTCAACTATTCGATCACCTCGGCCTGTAGCACCTCGGCGCATTGCATAGGCGTGGCCGCGCAGCAGATCGCCTTCGGCCTGCAGGATGTGATGTTCGCGGGCGGCGGCGAGGAGCTCAGCTGGGGCATGGGCATGCTGTTCGACGCCATGGGTGCCATGTCCAGTGCCTACAACGCCACGCCTGAAAAGGCCTCGCGCCCCTACGACCTGCACCGTGACGGTTTTGTGCTTGCGGGCGGCGGCGGTGCCGTGGTGCTCGAGAGCCTCGCGCACGCGCAGGCGCGCGGCGCCACCATCCTCGGCGAAGTGGTGGGTTTTGGTGCCACCTCGGACGGCGTGGACATGGTTGCGCCATCGGGCGACGGCGCCGTGGCCTGCATGCGCCAGGCGATTGCGGGCCTCACCGAGCCTATCGATTACATCAACACGCACGGCACGTCCACGCCCGTGGGCGACGTCCCCGAGCTGCGCGCGATCCGCACGGTGTTCGGCGATGCGATCCCGCCGTTTTCCTCGACCAAGTCGCTCACGGGCCACTCGCTCGGTGCAACCGGCGTGCAGGAGGCCATCTACTGTCTCTTGATGCTGCAGCAGGGTTTCATCGCGGGTTCGATCAACGTCGAGACGCCCGATCCTGCGGCCGAGGGCATGCCGCTCGTGCGCGAAACGCGCGACGCGGCTATCCGCACCGCCTTGTCCAACAGCTTCGGCTTCGGCGGCACCAACGCTTGCCTGGTGCTACGCCGCTGGGACGGCGCTTGAGGACGCGAAAAAGGCCCGGGCATCCTTCTTCCATTCATTTTTTGCTGCGCGGCGCGCCTGCCGCGCGCTCCACGCCATGCTCACCTTTCAGCAAATCATCCTCACCCTGCAGCGCTACTGGGATGCCCAGGGCTGTGCACTCTTGCAGCCTTATGACATGGAAGTCGGCGCAGGTACGTCGCATACAGCTACATTTTTAAGAGCTATCGGCCCCGAACCATGGAAGGCCGCCTACGTGCAGCCCAGCCGCCGCCCCAAGGACGGCCGCTACGGCGAAAACCCCAACCGCCTGCAGCACTACTACCAATACCAGGTCGTGCTCAAACCCGCGCCGAGCAACATCCTCGAGCTCTACCTCGGCTCGCTCGAGGCACTGGGGTTCGATCTGAAGAAAAACGACATCCGCTTCGTCGAAGACGATTGGGAAAACCCCACGCTGGGCGCCTGGGGCCTGGGCTGGGAGGTGTGGCTCAACGGCATGGAGGTCACGCAATTCACCTACTTCCAGCAGGTCGGCGGCCTGGACTGCCGCCCGATCACGGGCGAAATCACCTACGGTCTGGAGCGCCTGGCGATGTACCTGCAAGGCGTGGACAACGTGTATGACCTGCAGTGGACCGAAGGGCTGAGTTACGGCGACGTGTTCCTGCAAAACGAGAAAGAGCAGTCGGCCTACAACTTCGAGCACAGCGACGCGGCCTTTTTGTTCACGGCCTTCGATGCGCACGAAAAGCAGGCCCAATACCTGATGGCGCAGCAGCTCGCGCTGCCCGCCTACGAACAGGTGCTCAAGGCCGCGCACACTTTCAATTTGCTGGACGCGCGCGGCGCGATCAGCGTGACCGAGCGCGCGGCCTACATAGGCCGTATCCGCAACCTTGCGCGTGCCGTGGCACAGAGCTACTACGACAGCCGCGAACGCCTGGGCTTTCCGATGGCGCCGCGTGAATGGGTGGCGCAGCTCGCGCCCAAGGCCGCCTGAGGGTCGGGGCCATGGGTCGGGGCGATGAAGCGTGCGGCCACTACAATGTAGATACGAGTATCTACGTTTGCGCTGAGAAAGGAGCCGACCATGGGAGCGAATGACCTGCCCACCGAGGGCCTGGACCTGACCGTGAGCCGCTGGGGCAACAGCCTTGCGGTGCGCCTGCCCGCAGCGCTTGCGCGTGAACTTGGCGTGCGCGAGGGTGACACCTTGCACCTGCAGCCGCCCGAAGCCACGCCGGGCGGCGCCTGGCAGCTTTCGGCTCGGCGCCAGCGGCCCAAGCTCAGCAAAGAGGAGCTGATCGCGCGCATCCGCGAACATCTGGCCAGCATGCCGCTGACCGAGTCGGTGATCGAGGAAGTGCGCGCCAATGAGCGTTATTGACAACGCCATTGACGCGCGCTTTTGAAAACCCACGACCGCAAGCCTGCTCAAGTCTTTCATGCCTGTCACGACCCTGCACCACCCGCCGCGCCGCTGGGACGCCACCTATGTCGACACCAGCGTATGGTGCGCCTACGGCTTTCGCCAGGCCGAGAGCGCGCCCGCCGTGGCGTGGCTGGAGGCGCAAGACCTGACACACCTGGGCACAGCCTGGTGGGCCGAGACCGAATTTGCGAGCGCGCTGAGCATCCAGGTGCGCAAAAAAGCCTTGTCGCAGGGGCAGGCGCGCCATGCGGGGGAACGCTTTGCCGACCTGATGGCGGCCGTGCACCGCCTGAACGTGATCGAAGCCGACTTTCTGCAAGCCGCCGACTGGGTGGCCGATGCGGCGAGCGGCCTGCGTGGCGGCGACGCGCTGCACCTCGCGGTGGCGCAGCGCCACGGCTGCAAGGCCGTGGCCACGCTGGATACCGCGATGCGGGCGAGCGCGCAGCGGCTGGGCTTTCGCATCGTGACCCTTTCGAATCGTTGATTTTTTGTCATAGGAATGGAATGAACGCCAACGCGAATCTGCTGGTGGAATTGTTCGTCGAAGAACTGCCGCCCAAAGCGCTGAAGAAACTGGGCGACGCTTTCGCCGGCGTGCTTGCCGAGCAGCTGCGTGCGCAGGGACTGGCCGGGGCCGATGCCAAAGTTACGGCCTACGCCTCGCCGCGCCGCCTGGCTGCGCACATCACCGACGTGGCCGCCAAGGCCGCCGACCAGGCCGTGCGCCAAAAGCTCATGCCCGTGGCCGTGGGGCTGGACGCGCAAGGCCAGCCCACGCCCGCACTGCGCAAAAAGTTGCAGGGCTTGGGCGTGGACATAGGCAGCGACGCGGCGCTCGCGGCCGTGGGGGGGCGCGGGGGGCGCGCGGGGGCCCGGCAGGCCCCGCCGCGGGGGTTCGGGCCCCGG
>NZ_VMYE01000017.1:0-22071 GCF_007655255.1 Extensimonas perlucida | reverse complement strand
TGGGTGTTTGAAATTCGCGGCGGGGGGGCCCGGGGGGCCTTCGGGGCGCCTTTGCCGCGCCCCCGCGACGGCAAGGCCGAGGCGCTGTTTCTCGACAGCGTGGCGCCGGGCGCGACGCTCGCCGTGGGCCTGCAAAAAGCGCTGCACGAAGCCATCGCCAAGCTGCCCATCCCCAAGGTGATGAGCTACCAGCTCGAAGCCGGTTGCGCCGACTGCGAGTTGCCCGGCTGGAGCACGGTGCACTTCGTGCGCCCCGCACATGGCCTGGTGGCGCTGCACGGCGCGCAGGTGGTGCCGGTGCACGCGCTGGGCCTGCGCGCCGGGCGCCACACGCACGGCCACCGCTTCGAGGCACAGGCCGACCCGATCGAGCTGCCGCACGCCGACGCCTACGCCGAGGCGCTGCGCACGCAAGGCGCGGTGATCGCGCACTTCGCCGCGCGCCGCGCGCTCATCGAATCGCAGCTCCATCAGGCTGCAGCGCAGGCAGGACAAGCGCTGTCAGCGATCAAAGACGATGCGCTGCTGGACGAAGTCACGGCGCTGGTGGAGCGTCCGAACGTGCTCGTGTGCGAGTTCGAGCCTGAATTCCTCGAGGTGCCGCAGGAGTGCCTGATCCTGACCATGCAGGCGAACCAGAAATACTTTCCGCTGCTCGACGCCGCAGGCAAGCTCACGAACCATTTTCTCGTGGTCAGCAACATCAGCCCACAAGATGCGAGCGCCGTGGTCGGCGGCAACGAGCGCGTGGTGCGCCCGCGTCTCGCGGACGCCAAGTTCTTCTTCGACCAGGACCGCAAAAAGCCGCTCGCGAGCCGCGTGCCGCAGCTGGCCAAGGTGGTCTATCACAACCGGCTGGGCACACAGCTCGAGCGCGTGCAGCGCGTGCGCGCGATCGCGCGCGCGATTGCCGCCGCGCTGGCGCAGCAACTCGGAAACAGCGGAGACAGCACGCTGGTGCAGCAGGCCGACCAGGCTGCCGAACTGGCCAAGGCCGACCTGCTCACCGACATGGTGGGCGAATTCCCCGAGCTGCAAGGCACCATGGGGCGCTACTACGCGCTGCACGACGGCCTGCCCGCAGCAGTGGCCGACGCCATCGAAGACCACTACAAGCCGCGTTTTGCTGGCGACAGCCTGCCCCGCGGCACCGTGGGCGTGGTGGTGGCGCTGGCCGACAAGCTCGAAACGCTGGTGGGCATGTTCGGCATAGGCAACCTGCCCACGGGCGAGCGCGACCCGTTCGCGCTGCGCCGCCACGCGCTCGGCGTGATCCGCATGCTGATCGACAAGGCGCTGCCGCTCGAACTCGACGCGCTGCTGGCCGCCGCCGTGCCCGCATTCGGCAGCCTGATCGAAGACCAGCGCGCGCCGCTCGCCGACTTCATCTACGAGCGCCTTGCGGGCCTGCTGCGCGAGCAGGGCTATGCGGCACGCGAGGTCGAGGCCGTGCTCGCGCTGCGCCCGCAGCGCCTGGCCGACGTGCCCCAGCGCTTGCAGGCCGTGCGCGCGTTTGCCACGCTGCCCGAGGCCGAGGCGCTGGCCGCGGCGAACAAGCGCATCGCCAACATCCTCAAAAAAGCCGGCGACGCCGAGCAGGTGGTCGATGCCCACGTGAGTGCGCTGCTGCTGCAGGAAGATGCCGAGCAAAACCTTTATGCGGCCATGCAAAGCACAGTGCCCCAGGCTGATGCGCAGTTCGACGCGGGCGATTACACCGCCGCGCTGCAAACCCTGGCGGGGCTGCGCGCGCCGGTCGATGCGTTTTTCGACGACGTGCTGGTCAATGCCGAGCAGCTCGACTTGCGCCTGAACCGCCTGGGGCTGCTCAAAAAGCTGCACCTCGCGATGAACCGCGTGGCCGACCTGTCGCGCCTGGCCGTGTGACGCCGGCAGGTGCGCCAGCGCAGGAGCCCATCGCATGAAGCTCGCCATCCTCGACCGCGACGGCACGCTGAACCTGCCGGGTGACGGCTATATCGCCTCACCAGACGAGTGGATCGCCCAGCCGGGCGCGCTCGATGCCGTCGCCCGTCTCAACCACGCGGGCTGGCACGTGGTGTTGGCCTGCAACCAGCCCGGCCTGGGGCGCGGCCTGTTCGACGTGAAGGTGCTCAACGCCATCCACGCCAAGATGTACCGCCAGCTGGCCGCCGTGGGCGCGCGCATAGACGCGGTGTTTTTCTGCCCGCACGCGCCGCAAGAGACTTGTCGCTGCCGCCTGCCCCAGCCCGAGTTGCTCGCGCAGATCTGCGAGCGCTACGGCGTTGAAGCCGAGCAGCTGCTGGTCGTGGGCAGCAGCATGGCATTGCTGCAGGCAGGTGCGACGCTGGGGGCACGCCAGCTCCACCAGGTGCAGCAGGCCGGTGGCGCCAGCACGGCGGCGCAAGGCATGGGGGCGCCGCCAAGCCCGCCCGATGGGCCGTCGCAGCCCGTGCCAGAGGTGCGAAAACATGCCAGCCTGGGCGCGCTGGTCGAGCATTTGCTGCAGGCCGAGGCCGTGCCGCTGCCCGCGCGCCCCGCGCAGATATAGCCTGCGATGGTATTATTTTAGTAGCTTAAAGTGCTTGCCCTTAGAGGGCTATACTGCAAAAACACTCTTACAAATTCGATCGCATGGCCTTGCTGCGTTCTCTCCTGCACCTGCTCTGGATGGGCATCACCGTAGTGCCCTACACGCTGGCGATTCTGTTGTGCCGCGTGCTTGGTGCGCCCAAGACGGTGCTGTACCGCATCGCCCGCGCCTGGCTGGCGCTCAGTATCCGCGCTGCGCACTGGTTCATGGGCATACGCCCGCGCATTCAGGGCATGGAAAATCTGCCCACGGACCAGCGCCAGGGCGTGGTGCTGCTGTGCAAGCACCAGTCGGCATACGAAACCTTTCTGATGCCGGCGATCATGCCCCGTCAACTGGCCTACGTGTTCAAGAAGGAGCTGTTGCGCATCCCCTTCTTCGGCTGGTCCATCGGCAGCCTGGACATGATCCACATCAACCGCAACGACGGCGTGCGCGCCTTCCAAAAGCTCGTGCAGCAAGGCCAGCGCCTGCTGGCGCAGGGCACGTGGATCATCATGTTCCCCGAAGGTACGCGCATACCGCGCGGGCAAAAGGGCGAATACAAAAGCGGCGGCACGCGCCTGGCCATACGCACGGGTGTGCCCGTGGTGCCTATCGCCGTCACCTCGGCGCGCGTGTGGCCGCCCAAGGCTTTCGTCAAGCGTCCCGGCGTGGTCGATGTCTCCATCGGCAAGCCCATCCCCAGCCAGGGGCGGCGGCCCGACGAATTGATGCAGGAGGTCGAAGACTGGATAGAGGCCGAAATGCGCCGCCTCGATCCTGAGGCCTACGCGCCACAGCCTCCCGAGCCGACCAAGGCGCAGGAGCGGCCATGATCCCGCAGCTGCTGCAAGGCTTGTTCGGCGGCTGGGGCACTGCAGCGCAGCCGAACGGGCTGCAAAGTTCAGGGCAAAAAATCCTTGTTGCGCAGGCATATCAAGCGCAAGAAGCTCCTGAAAATGGAGCGAATGCAGCGGTTTTCAGGCATCCGGCAGCGCAGCGCCAGGTCATGCTTGGCGGCGTGCTGGTGGGCTACGCGCTGCAGCGTGTGCGCCGGCGCAGCATAGGCTTCGTGGTCGATGGCCAGGGGCTCACGGTGCGCGCACCTGCTGGCGTGGCGCTGGCCGAGATCGAGCGCGCGCTGCACGGCAAGGCTGGCTGGATCGTGCGCAAGCTGCACGAGGTGCGCTTGCTGCAGCAGCACCGCGAGGCTGGGCGCATCGTCTGGGCCCATGGCGCGCAGCTTCCCTACCTGGGCGCGCCGCTGCGGCTGCAACTGGGCGCCACGCCGGGTGCGCGCGTGCGGCTGGTGGAGTGTGGCGACGAGCGCGCGCTGCAGCTTGCACTGCCGCACGAGGCTGCGGCGCAGCAGGCGCGCGCGCAGGTGCAAGCCTGGTTCCAGCGCCAGGCGCGCAGCCACTTCACAGCGCGGCTCGAATATTTTGCGCCGCAGCTCGAGGTGCGCTGGCAGCGGCTCAGCCTGTCGAGCGCACGCACGCGCTGGGGCAGCGCCAGCGCCGACGGCTCCATCCGGCTGAACTGGCGCCTGTTGCACTACGCGCCCGCGCTGATCGACTACGTGGTGGTGCACGAGCTTTCCCACCTGCGCGAGATGAACCACAGCCCGCGCTTTTGGTGCACCGTCGAAGGCGTGTTGCCCGATTACGCCACGCGCCGCCGCCAGCTGCGTGCGCAGCCCGCTCCGCTGTGGGACTGAGCCCCACTGTGCTCCATTGCGCCCCAACTTCTCGAATCACGCCATGACCGCCCCCGCCGATCCAGCCGCTGCGACACCCGCCGGCCCTGGCTGCACGCCCCCGCCGCCCTCGCTGGCCTATCTGCCCGTAGCCTTGTTCACCACCGTGATGGGTGTGGCGGGGCTCGCGCTGGCCTGGGCCAAGGCCAGCGCGCTCGCGGGCGCGCCCGCGCTGCCCGCGCTGTGTCTGCGCTGGGCGGCGACGGCGCTGTATGTTTTTCTTTTCGTGCTTTATGCCCTCAAGGGGCTGCGCTACCCCGCGCAGGTCGCGGCCGAGCGCGCACACCCGGTGCAGGTCAACTTTTTCCCGGCGATCTCCACCGGCATGGTGCTGCTGTCGATCGCCTGGCTGCCCACGCTGCCGGGCGTGGCGCATGTGCTGTGGAGCGTGGGCGCTGCGGCGCACCTGGCACTTACCCTGCTCTCTGTGGGCAGTTGGATCTTCCACCCGCACTACAGCATCCAGCACGCGAGCCCGGCCTGGTTCATCCCCGCCGTGGGCAACATCCTCATGCCCATCGTCGGCATGCAGTGGGCACCGCCAGACATCAGCTGGTTCTTTTTCAGCATCGGGCTGGTGTTTTGGCTGGTGCTCATGACCATCGTGCTCTACCGCTTGTTTTTTCACGAGCCGCTGCCGCCGCCCATGCGCCCCACGCTGGCCATTTTGCTCGCGCCGCCTTCGGCGGGCTTTGTCGCCTACCTGGCGCTCACGGGGCAGGTCGATGGTTTTGCGCGCGTGCTGTATTCGATGGCCTTGTTCATGTTCTTGCTGCTCGCAAGCCATGTGCGGCAGTTCGCGCGCCTGCCCTTTTCCACGGCGGCGTGGGGCTATTCGTTCCCGCTCGCGGCCTTCACCATGGCCAGCCTCGAGATGGCGCATCGCAGCGCCTCTGCCTGGTACGCCGTGCTGGCATGGGCTTTGCTGGCATTGCTCAGCGTGCTCGTGTCATGGCTGGCCTGGTTGACGCTGCGCGCCGCGGCGCGCGGGCAGTTTGCCCGGCCCTGATGAGCCTGCGCGGGGAACTGTTACAAACTTTCCCGGGGACGTCAGTGTTTCCCGCAGCACGGATTGCCACATAAATTGGTTAGAGTGGCTGCTGAGCCAGCAACTACACATTCAGGAGAATGGAAATGAGTCAGAAAGTCGCATACGTCACCGGCGGCATGGGGGGCATTGGCACGGCCATTTGCCAGCGCCTGTTCCAGGAAGGTTTCAAGGTGATCGCGGGCTGCGGCCCTACGCGCGACCACGCCAAGTGGTTGGCGGAGCAGCAGGCGCTGGGTTTTAGCTTCCATGCGTCCGTGGGCAATGTGAGCAATTGGGAATCGACGGTCGAGGCCTTCGACAAGGCCAAGGCCGAGCACGGCAGCATAGACGTGCTCGTGAACAACGCCGGCATCACGCGCGACCGCATGTTCCTCAAGATGACGCGCGAGGACTGGGACGCGGTGATCGAAACCAACCTCAACAGCCTGTTCAACGTCACCAAGCAGGTCGTCGGCGACATGGTGGAAAAAGGGTGGGGCCGCATCATCAACATCAGCAGCGTGAACGGCGAAAAGGGCCAGGCCGGGCAGACCAACTATTCGGCCGCCAAGGCCGGCATGCACGGCTTCACGATGGCGCTGGCGCAGGAGCTGGCCGCCAAGGGCGTGACGGTGAACACCGTGAGCCCGGGTTACATAGGCACCGACATGGTCAAGGCCATCCGCCCCGAGGTGCTCGAAAAAATCGTCGCCACGGTGCCGCTCAAGCGCCTTGGAGAGCCGCGCGAGATTGCCTCCATCGTCGCTTGGCTCGCGTCTGAAGACGGCAGCTACTCCACGGGGGCGGATTTTTCCGTCAACGGCGGCTTGCACATGGGCTGAGCGTGCGCCGCGGCGTTACCCAACAAAAAACCCCGCGAAAGCGGGGTTTTTTGTAGCGGCGTCGAAGGAAACGCTACGTAAAACGCAGCATGCGGGGCGGATTCAACAGCCGCGCGCCGGTGCGCGCTTGCGATCGCGTTCGTCTTCGGGCCAGAGGGTCAGAGGTGAGGTGGTTTGCATGACAGAAAACTCCTGTGATGTCCTGAAAAACGCCGCAGGTTTCCGTTGCGTTGACAGGGTCAGGAAATTTTTTCGGCCCGCGCATGGGGAGTGGTTTCCGACGCCCTGCAGGCATTCAGCCTGCAGCAACCGTGTCGGCCGCAGCGCTCAGCGCCTCGAGCGCGGCGCCGAGTTCGAGCCAGCGGTCTTCGAGCGCGGCGATCTCGTCGCTGCATTCCTTGAGACGGCGGCCGCAGTTTGCGATGTCGGCGGGCGCGAGCGGCTGCGTGAGGCGTTCCTCGAGTGCGCTTTTTTCGGCGCTGAGCGCGGCCAGGCGCGCATCGATCTGCGCGATCTCGCGCTGGAGCGGGCGGGTCTTTTCGGCCAGCTGCTGGCGCGCCTGGGCGCTTTGCCGGCGCGCTTCGCGTTGCGACACGGTGGGCGCCGCAGTTTCAGGGTAAAAAACGGTGTTTGCGCTTGATACATCTGCGCTAGCAGCTATGAATTCAGGAGTATTTGCTGCGTCGGCCTGCACAGCTTGCAGGCGCGCCAGCTCGCGCAGGCGGCGGCTTTCTTCGAGCAGGTAGCGCTGGTAGTCGTCGAGGTCGCCGTCGAAAGGCGCGACCGTGCCGCGGCCCACGAGCCAGAATTCGTCGCACACGGAGCGCAGCAGCGCGCGGTCGTGGCTCACCAGCATCACCGTGCCGTCGAAGCCGTTGAGTGCGACTGCGAGCGCCTCGCGCGTGACCAGGTCGAGGTGGTTGGTCGGCTCGTCGAGCAGCAGCAGGTTGGGGCGCTGCCAGACGATCATGGCCAGCACCAGGCGGGCTTTTTCGCCGCCGCTCATGCTGCCCACGGCCTGCTGCACCATGTCGCCCGAAAAGTTGAAGCTGCCCAGGTAGTTGCGCAGGTCCTGCTCGCGGCTGGGTACAGTGTTCGTGGGGCCGAGCTCGCGCGCCAGGCGCACCATGTGTTCGAGCGGGTTCTCGCCGGGGCGCAGCAGGTCGAGCTCCTGCTGCGCAAAGTAGCCTATGCGCAGGCCCTTGCCCTCGGTGATGCGTCCGGCCAATGGTGGCAGCTGGCGCGCGATGGTTTTCACCAGCGTCGATTTGCCCTGGCCGTTCGCGCCCAGAATGCCGATGCGCTGGCCCGCGAGCACCGAGCGGTTCACGTGCTGCAAGATGGTGCGCACCTGCCCGTCCGCGCTGCGGTAGCCGAAGGCGGCGTCGCTGAGCGTGAGCATGGGGTTGGGCAGGTTGGGCGGCTCCTTGAATTCGAAGCTGAATTCGGCCTCGGCGAGCACCGGGGCGATTTTTTCCATGCGCTCGAGCGCCTTGACGCGGCTTTGCGCCTGCCGCGCCTTGGTGGCCTTGGCCTTGAATCGGTCTATGAACTTTTGCAGGTGCGCGATTTTGTCCTGCTGGCGCGCGTAGGCGGACTGCTGCAGCGCGAGCTGCTGCGCGCGCAGCTCCTCGAAGCGGCTGTAGTTGCCGCCGTAGCGCGTGAGGCGGGCTTGCTCCAGGTGCAGCGTGACGGTGGTCACGGCGTCGAGAAACTCGCGGTCGTGGCTGATCACGATCAGCGTGCCGGCGTAGCGCTGCAGCCAGGCTTCGAGCCAGACCAGCGCGTCCAGGTCGAGGTGGTTGGTGGGCTCGTCGAGCAGCAGCAGGTCGCTCGGGCACATCAGCGCGCGCGCCAGTTGCAGGCGCATGCGCCAGCCGCCCGAGAAGCTGCGCACGGGCCGATCGAGCTCGGCCACTTGAAAACCGAGGCCGAGGATCAATGCCTGTGCGCGTGCCACGGCGTCGTGCGCGCCGGCGTCGGCGAGATCGCTGTGCGCCTGCGCGATGGCCATGCCGTTACCGTCGCGCTCGGCCTGCTGCAAGGCTTGGCGCAGCTCGACCAGGCGCGTGTCGCCGTGCAGCACGAATTCGGTGGCAGGTTCGTCGGTTTCGGGCATCTCCTGCGCGACCTGGGCAAGGCGCCAGCCGGGCGGGAAGAAAAATTCACCGCTGTCTTCGTGCAGGTCGCCGCTCAGCAGCGCAAACAGCGAGGACTTGCCCGCGCCGTTGCGCCCCACCAGGCCCACGCGCTCGCCGGGGTGGATGGTGGCGCTCGCGTGGTCGAGCACGAGCTTGCTGCCGCGGCGCAGGCAGATGTCTTTGAGCGTGATCATGCGATGGACTGCACGAAGGCGTCGGGCGCGCACAACGCTTCGCGCGGGAGCAGCAGCACCTGGTCTGCGCCGGCGCTGGTGTCGAGCCAGATCGGCTGCAGCCGCGGGAAGGCGGCCTCGAAGTGCGCGCGTTCGTTGCCGATTTCGAGCACGAGCACGCCGTGGGGGCTCAGGTGCGCGGGGGCATCGGCGAGCAGGCGGCGGATGAAGTCCATGCCGTCGGCGCCGCCCGCGAGTGCGAGCGCGGGCTCGGCGCGGTATTCGGGCGGCAGCTGCGCCATGCTCGCGGCGTTGACGTAGGGCGGGTTGCACAGGATCAAATCCCACGGACCCGGCAGCTCGGCGAGGCCGTCCGAGCGCTGCAGCCGGATGCGCTCCTGCAGGCCGTGCTTTGCGACGTTGATGCGTGCGACTTCGAGCGCCTCGGGCGAAATGTCGGCGGCGGTCACCGCGACATCGGGCCAGACCAGCGCCGCAAGCACGGCGAGGCTGCCGTTGCCCGTGCACAAATCGAGCACCTGGCGCGTGTCGGCGCTGAGAAACACATCGAGGCTGCCATCGACGAGCAGCTCGGCAATGAAGCTGCGCGGCACGATTGCGCGCTCATCGACATAAAACGGCACGCCCATGAGCCAGGCCTCGTGCGTGAGGTAGGCGGCGGGCTTGCGTGTGCGTATGCGTTCATCGAAAAGCGTAGCTACTTGCGCAAGCTCAGCAGGCGTGATGGGGCGATTTGCCATGCCATTTTCCGGCTCATCTTCGGCCCCATCGCCGGTGATGGGCGTGTCGAGCGGCAGGCCCAGGCGCCAGAGGATCAGCCAGGCCGCCTCGTCGCGTGCGTTGCTGGTGCCGTGGCCGAAGGCCACGCCTGCGGCTTCGAGCAGGCGCGTGCCGGCGTCGAGCAAGGCGCCCAAGGTCGCGCCCTGCAAGGCGGGCAGGGCGGCGGGGCCGTACTGGTTGTGCTCGGTTGCGCTCATGCCGGGGCTGCCAGAGCCTGCGCGGCGGCTTGGGCCTCGAGCGCTTCGAGCGTGCGGCGGTAGATATTCTTGAGCGGCTCGATGTCCGCAAGGCACACGTGCTCGTCGATCTTGTGGATCGAGGCGTTGGGCGGGCCGAGCTCGATCACTTCGGGGCAGATTTGCGCGATGAAGCGCCCGTCGCTCGTGCCGCCGGTGGTCGAGAGCTCGGTCTCGATGCCGGCTTCGGCGCGTATGGCCTGCTGCACGGCGCGCACGAGCTCGCCCACGGGCGTGAGGAAGGGCTGGCCGCCGAGCGTCCAGCGCAGGTCGTATTCGAGCCCGTGGCGGTCGAGCACGGCGTGCACGCGCCGCTGCAGCGCTTCGGCGGTGGATTCGGTGGAAAAGCGGAAGTTGAAATCGACCTCCAGGCGGCCCGGGATGACGTTGGTCGCGCCGGTGCCCGCGTGGATATTGCTGATCTGCCAGGTCGTGGGCGGGAAAAAGGCGTTGCCTTCGTCCCAGGTGGTGGCGGCAAGTTCGGTGAGCGCGGGCAGCGCCTGGTGGATGGGGTTGCGCGCGAGCTGCGGGTAGGCCACGTGGCCCTGGATGCCGCGCACCGTGAGCTTGCCACTGAGTGTGCCGCGGCGGCCGTTTTTGATCATGTCGCCGCTGCGCTGCACCGAGGTGGGCTCGCCGACGATGCACCAGTCGAGCCGCTCGCCGCGCGCGCGCAGGTGCTCGACCACGACCTTGGTGCCATCGACCGACGGGCCTTCCTCGTCGCTCGTGAGCAGCAAGGCGATTTGCAGATGCGGCTGCGGCGTGGTGGCGAGGAATTCCTCGACCGCGACGACGAAGGCGGCGATCGAGGTCTTCATGTCGCTCGCGCCGCGCCCGTAGAGCTTGCCGCCGCGCTGCGTGGGCAGGAAGGGGTTGCTGCTCCAGTGCTCGAGCGGGCCCGTGGGCACGACGTCGGTGTGGCCTGCGAATACTATTGTTTTCGGAGCTTTGTGCGCTGATTCATCAGCCGCTGCGGGCCTTTTTGCCCATAGGTTGCTGACGCGGAACTCGGGCGGGCCGCTGTCCATGCGTTCGCAGACGAAGCCCAGCGGCGCGAGGCGCTGCGCGAGCAGTTCGAGGCAGCCCGCATCTTCGGGCGTGACGGAGGGCCGGGCGATGAGCTGCTCGGCCAGTTGCAGGGTGCGGGACATAAAAAGAAAAGAAAAGGCGGGCGCTTGGTCGGTTCAGTGGGCTCAGTCAGGATGCACGTCGAGCACGATTTCGGTGAACGAGGGGGTGTCGTCGGGGGCTTCCTGCACTTCCTTCTGCGCCTTGGCGGATTTTTCCGCGAGCGCGAAATCGTTTTGCAGGCGCCACATGAGGTTGGTGGGCGAGTCGGCGTTGGCCAGGCCTTCCTCGCGCGCGATGTGCCCCTCCTGGATGAGCCGCGCCAGGTCTTCCTCGAAGGTTTGCGAGCCCTCGGCCATGGACGACTCCATGGCTTCGCGTATGCCCGAGAAGTTGCCCTGCTCGACCAGTTCGGCCACGAGTTTGGTGTTGAGCATGACTTCGGCCGCGGGCAGGCGCGTGCCTTGCACGGTACGCACCAGGCGCTGCGAGACGATGGCGCGCAGGGCCGAAGAAAGGTCGCCGAGCATGGTGGGCCGCACTTCGACGGGGTAAAAACTCAGGATGCGATTGAGCGCGTGGTAGCTGTTGTTGCCATGCAGCGTGGCCAGGCACAGGTGGCCCGACTGCGCGTAGGCGATGGCGGCGGACATGGTTTCGCGGTCGCGGATTTCGCCGATCAGGATCACGTCGGGCGCCTGGCGCAGCGCATTTTTGAGCGCGACTTGCAGCGACTGCGTGTCCGTGCCCACCTCGCGCTGGTTGACGATGGATTTTTTGTTCTTGAACTGGTATTCGATCGGGTCTTCCACCGTGAGGATGTGGCCCGAAAGCTCGTGGTTGCGCTTGTCGAGCATGGCTGCGAGCGTGGTGCTCTTGCCCGAGCCTGTGGCGCCCACCACCAGCACGAGGCCACGCTTTTGCAAGACCAGATCGCCCAACACCGGGGGTAGGTGCAGCGATGCCAGCTCGGGAATTTGCTGCGTGATGAAGCGAATCACGACCGCGCAGGTGCCGCGCTGGTGCATCGCGCTGATGCGAAAGCGCCCCACGCCGACCAGTGGCACGCCCATGTTGAGCTCCCCCGTTTCTTCGAGCTCCTCCATGCGCTCGGGCGGCACGATCTCGGCCAGCAGGTCGCGCGGTGCGTTCGGCGGCAGCAGCTGGTTGTTGATCGGCACGCACTCGCCATGGATGCGGATCAGTGCCGGCGCGCCGGCCGAAAGATACACGTCCGAGGCCTGCTTTTCGCCCATCAGACGCAAAATCCGCTCCATCATGCCCATGGGAGGCTCCTTTCGTGGTGGTGTGCACCCACGCGGTTTCAGGCGCGCAGCAGGTCGTTGAGGCTGGTCTTGGCGCGCGTCTGCGCATCGACGCGCTTGACGATGATGGCCGCGTACAGGCTGTATTTGCCGCCGTCCTTGGGCAGGCTGCCGCTGATCACGACCGAGCCTGCGGGCACGCGGCCGTAGCTCACTTCGCCCGTGGCGCGGTCGTAGATGGGTGTGCTCTGGCCGATATAGACGCCCATGGAGATGACGGAGTTTTCTTCGACGACCACGCCCTCGACGATCTCCGAGCGCGCGCCGATGAAGCAGTTGTCCTCGATGATGGTCGGGTTTGCCTGCAGCGGCTCGAGCACGCCGCCCAGGCCCACGCCGCCCGAGAGGTGCACGTTCTTGCCGACCTGCGCGCACGAGCCCACCGTGGCCCAGGTATCGACCATGGTGCCTTCGTCGACGTAGGCGCCGATGTTCACGTACGAGGGCATCAGGATCGCGCCCTTGGCGATGAAGCTGCCGCGCCGCGCCACGGCAGGCGGCACCACGCGCACGCCCAGCGCCTGCAGCTCGGCGGCCGATGCGCCGGCGAATTTGGTCGGCACCTTGTCATAGAAAGCCAGGTCGCCCGCGCGCATGAGTGCGTTGTCCTTGAGGCGGAAGGACAGCAGCACGGCCTTCTTGATCCACTGGTGCACCGTCCACTGGCCCACGGCCGCGCGCGTGGCCACGCGCAGGCGGCCCGCGTCGAGCTCGGCGATCACGTGCTCGACGGCGTCTTGCACCTCTTGGGGTGCGCTCGTCGGCGAAAGGTTGGCGCGGTTGTCCCACGCGGCGTCTATGGTGGCTTGCAGTTGTTGCGTCATGAAGGTCAGGCAGAAAGGGCGGGTGAAAGGGTCAGGCGGAACAGGATTGGATGAACTGCACGATGCGCTGCGCGGCTTCGAGGCATTCGCTGGTCTCGGCCACGAGGGCCATGCGCACGCGCTGCGCGCCGGGGTTGCTGCCGGCAACTTCGCGCGCCAGGTAGCTGCCGGGCAGCACCGTCACATTGTATTGAGCCAGCAGCTCACGCGCGAAGGCTGTGTCGCTGAGGCCGAGCGCCGCAGGCACGCCAGCCCAGAGGTAAAAGCCCGCGTCGGGCAGGCGCACGTCCAGCACCTGCGCGAGCAGCGGCGTGACTTCGGCAAACTTCTGCCGGTACAGCGCGCGGTTTTGCTCCACGTGCTGCTCGTCGCCCCAGGCGGCGATGCTCGCCGCCTGCACCGCGGGCCCCATGGCGCCGCCGTGGTAGGTGCGGTAGAGCAAAAAAGCGCGGATCAGCTCCGCGTCACCCGCGACGAAGCCGCTGCGCAGGCCCGGCACGTTGCTGCGCTTGGACAGGCTCGTGAAAGCCATGAGGTTTTTGAAGTCGCTGCGCCCCAGGCGTGCCGCGGCCTGCAGGCCGCCCAGCGGCGGCTCGCCCTGGAAGTAAATCTCGCTGTAGCACTCGTCCGAGGCGATCACGAAGCCGTGGCGCGCGCTCAGGGCGAAGAGCTTTTCCCACTCCGCGAGCGGCATCACGGCGCCCGTGGGGTTGCCCGGCGAGCACACATAGACGAGCTGCGTGCGCCGCCACACGGCCTCGGGCACGCTGTCCCAATCGACGGCAAAGTTGCGCTCGGGCCGGCTGGGCACGTAGTGCGGCGTCGCACCTGCGAGCAGGGCTGCGCCTTCGTAGATTTGGTAAAACGGGTTCGGGCAGACCACGATGGGCGCGTCTTCCGGCGCGCCTTTGCTCTTGGAGGCGTCGATCACCGTCTGCGCAAACGCAAACAGTGCCTCGCGCGAGCCGTTCACGGGCAGCACCTGTGTGGCCGGGTCGAGCTGCAGGCCGTAGCGGCGTGCGAGCCAATCGGTGAAGGCCGCGCGCAGGCGCGGCTCGCCGGCCGTGGCGGGGTAGCTCGCCAGGCCGTCCGTGTGTGCACACAGGGCGTCTTTGATGAACTGCGGCGTGGCGTGGCGTGGCTCACCGATGCCCAGGCTGATCGGGCGGTAGTGCGGCGCGGGCGTGACGTCCGCAAAGAGCTGCTTGAGCCGCTCGAACGGGTAGGGCTGCAGGCGCGAGAGCAGGGGATTCATGGGCGCGGATTATCGCGCGCTGCTGCGGCCTGCACGCGCCCGCTCCTTCCGCGCTTTCGTCAGGTGGCAGTGTGCGTGCGGATCGCCTGCTCGGCTGCGGCCAGCGCCTGCGTGCGGGCCTCGTCACCCATGGCCACGCCTTCGGCGCGCACGATGCGGATGTCGGTAATGCCGAAAAAGCCCAGCACGGTCTTCAGGTAGTTTTCCTGATGGTCCATGGCGCGCCCCATGTCGCTGGTCGAATACACGCCGCCGCGGCTCGAGGCGATGAGCACCGTTTTGCCCTTGGCCAGCCCTTCGGGGCCGTTGGCCGTATAGCGAAAGGTGTATCCCGGCTGCGCGAGGCGGTCTATCCAGGCCTTGAGCTGGCTGGGGATGCCGAAGTTGTACATGGGGGCACCGAGCACGACCACGTCGGCTGCGAGGAACTGGCGCACCAGGCGTTCGGTGACGGCGTTTTCGCGCTTTTGCGCTTCGCTCAGGCCCTCGCTTTGCCCCAGGCGCAGCGACATCGCGTCGAAGGTGAAGTCGCCCGGTGGCTGCGCGACCAAGTCCAGATACTCGACCTCGGTGCCGGGGTGGCTGGCCTGCCAGGCCGCGACGATTTTGGCGCTCAGCTCGCGCGAGACCGAGGCGGCGCCGGTGATGGCGGAATCGACGTGAAGCAATCGCATGGTTTCTCCTAAGCAAAAAACAAATGACAGGCCAAAGATTGTGGAATTCGCTCTCTTGATCGACAAGACGGCAAAAATGCACGGTATCGTTCCATTTTTGGAATGATGAACGCTACCCATGCCCCAGCTGCCCGACTTCAACGACATGCGCTACTTTGCCGAGGTGGTGGAGCGTGGCAGCTTTGCCGCAGCCGCGCGGGCACTCGGCATGCCCACGTCCAGCCTGTCACGTCGCGTGGCTGCGCTCGAAGCCGCGCTGGGTCTGCGCCTGCTGCAACGCAGCACGCGGCGGCTCGCGCTCACCGAGGTGGGCGCGGCCTATCTGCGCCACTGCCAGGACTTGCGCGCTGCGGCGCAAGCGGCGGCGGACACCGTGGCGCAGGTGCAGACCACGCCGCGCGGCACTGTGCGCGTGAGCTGCCCCGTGACACTCGCGCAGACCATGCTGGGCGAGCTCATGCCCGATTTCCTGGCGCGCTACCCCGAGGTGCGCGTGGAGATGCAGGTCAGCAACCGCGTGGTCAACCTGATCGAAGAGGGCCTGGACGTGGCGCTGCGCGTGCGCCCCACGCTCGACGACAGCGGCAGCATGGTGGTCAAGCGGCTCGACGATGCGCACCAGGTGCTCGTGGCGAGCCCGGCACTGCTCGCGCGCCAAGGCATGCCCGAGACGCTCGAAGCGCTCGCGCAGCTCGACAGCATCGCCATGTCGGCCGTCGATGGGCGCTGCACGCTGCGCCTGATCGGCCCGCTCGGGCGCGAACACAGCCTGCACTATGCGCCGCGCTACGTCGTCGATGATCTGCTCACGCTCAAACTGGCCGCGCTCGCGGGCGTGGGCATGTGCTGGTTGCCCGACTATTTATGCGCCGACGAAGTGCGCGCCGGCCGCCTGGTGCATTTGCTACCCGAGTGGGCGCCGCCGCCGGGCATCGTGCACGCCGTGTTTCCCTCGCGCCGCGGCTTGCTGCCGGCGGTGCGCTGTTTTCTGGACTTCCTCGGCGAGACCCTGCCGGGGCGCAGCCGGCCGGTATGACGCGCAACTTCGGAATTGGATGACACTCCAAAGGGTGTAAGTTTGTGTAAGTTTGGGCTGACATGCTTGCACCAGACGAGGAGACGTTATGCCAGGGAATTTTTTGCTTGCACCGGGGCTGGGGCTCATGCGCCGTCTGCAGTTGCCGGGAAAGTTGGTTTTGTCGGGCGGGGCTTGGCTCGCGGGCATGGCGCTTGCCATGCTGGGGCTAGGCTGGTGGGGCCTGTTTGCCGGAGTTTTGCTTGGGCTGTATTTGTGCGCGGCGCTGTACCTGAGTCTTGCGCAGGACCTCGCCGCGCTGGCGCGTGCCTTGGAGCGTGCAATGCAAGGGGACTTGGCGGTGCGTGCGGATGTAGGGGGGCGGGATGAGGCCGGCGCATTGGCACAGCTGCTGGACCGCATGGTGCGTACGCTCTCTGCCATGGTGGCCGACATTCGCAGCAATGCCGCGCTTGTGGCCCAGGGAGGCCAGAGTCTGGCCCAAGGCAACCGTGCGCTGGCCGAGCGCACCGAAGCGCAGGCAAGCAGCCTCGAAGAAACGGCCAGCAGCGTGCAGCAGCTGTCGTCCGCGGTGCAGAACAACGCGCAAGTCACACAAGATGCCGATCGGCGCGCGGCCCAGGTGCGCCAAGCGGCCGACGAGGGTGCCCAAGCCATGGCGCAAGCGGTTGAATCGGTGCAGGCGATCCAGCACGGTGCACGCCGCATGGCCGAGATCATTGGGGTGATCGACGGCATTGCGTTTCAGACCAATATCCTGGCGCTCAATGCTGCCATCGAGGCGGCCAGGGCGGGCGCGCAGGGGCGTGGTTTTGCCGTGGTGGCGACCGAAGTGCGCACGCTGGCACAGCGCTCGAGCGATGCCGCCCACGAGATTCGGGCCCTCATCCAGGAGTCGGTGCGGCAGGTGGAGGCAAGTTCTGGCCTCATCCGCAAAACGGGCACCGGCATCGCCGCCATGGCCGAGGGTATGCACCGCGTGGCGGCGAACATGAGCGAAATTTCTCATTCGAGCGCCGAGCAAAGCACCGGCCTGCATGAAGTCAATCTGGCCGTGCAGCAACTCGATCAGATCACGCAGGACAATGCGCAAATGGCGCAGCACGCCGTCGCGCAAGCGCAGGCGCTGCAAGGGCGGGCGGCTGCTCTGTCACGGGCGGTGTCCACGTTTCGTCTGCAGCAAGGCACCGCGGACGAAGCCATGGAATTGGTGCGCAAAGCCGTGGCGCTCTGCAAAAACAGTGCGCGCGAGGCATTTTTGCGCCGCATCACCGATCCCGGCGAGCCTTACCACGACCGCGACATGTATGTGTTTGTGCTTGACGCTTCCGGCATTTACCTCGCCTTTGGCGGCAATCCGGCCAAAGTGGGTACGAGGGTGCAAGACATTCCCGGTGTGGACGGGGAAAGCTTGCTGCACGGCATCGTTGCGCAGGCAGATCGAGAGCCGGGGTGGGTGGAATACGACATCACCAACCCACTTGACGGAACAGTGCAGACCAAAATGTCGTTCGTCACGCGCATCGGCGACCTGTACCTGGGCTGCGGGGTGTATAAAACTCTGGCGCAACGCTGAGGGGCCGCTGCGAGCACTTATGCCAAAAAGCCAAAAAAAGCCCGGCACGGGGCCGGGCTGTAAAGGATCCCTGAAACGGGGTTTCGAGAGGATCCAAGGAGACAACTGTTGGAGCCTACCTGAAGTCGGGGCGGTGTGCGCGGATTCAAGAGGCTGTGTATCTACCGTGCTGCAGGCTTTGCTCAACGCTTGCGCGGAGCAGCCGACTTGGCGGCATCGGCGGCCGTCTCGGCCACGGCGCTGATGTTGGCTTGGGCCATGTCGGTGGCTTGCTTGACGGCTTTTTGCATCGACTCGAAAGCGTTCGTGGCGGCGGAGACGGCGCTCTTCATCACGGCCACGGCGGTTTCGGAGCCAGCGGGGGCGTTCTTGGCAGTGCTGTCGATCAGGGTGGTGAAGGCCTTTTGTGCATCGGCAGTCTGGGCTTCCAGCGCCTTGGTGAATTCCGCGCTCGTGGCAGAGGCGATCTCATACATCTGGCGGTTGTAACTGGCGATTTTCTCGGCCAGGGGCTGGAGCATGGTGGTTTGCAGTGTCAACAGCTCTTGCGGGTCCTTGGCGCTCAGCAGCGACTGCATTTGCGTGCTGGCGTCGGTCAGGGCGGCGCGCGAAGTGGACAGGTTGAGCTCCACCATTTTTTCCAGGCCGTCGAAGGCCTTGTTGGCCAGGCCGAAGAGGGTTTCCATGTTGCCTTTGTGGGTGGCCATGACTTGCTCAGGGGTCAGCGACATCTCATATCTCCTAAAAATCCGGTCTTTACGACCAGGGGTTACAGACATCTGCCCTGGTCTGACCTTGCGTCATGTTGCAGTGCAGCATGGGGCGAATTTTAGGGGTTCGAATCGGGAATGCAAGAAGTTTTTGTTGCAGTGCAGCAATTTTTTCAGGATTAGAGGGTTTTTTCAAAAAAAGCCAATCCGCTGGGCTGCGGGGCCTTTTTGGCAGAATCTTCGCCCATGACCGAGCCCCTTACGCCTTCTTCTGCCGCACGGCCGGCACCCGCGCCGCGCAGTGCCTACCGCGTATTTCGTGCCATCGGCACGCGCTGGATGGACAACGACGTTTACGGGCACGTGAACAACGTCGTCTATTACAGCTGGTTCGACACTGCCGTGAACGCGTACCTGATCGAGCAGGGCGTGCTCGACATCGAGCGCAGCACGACCATAGGTCTGGTGGTCGAGACGCAATGCAACTATTTCGCGCCGCTGGCCTTTCCGCAGACCGTCGAGGCCGGGCTGCGCGTGGCGCGGCTGGGCGGATCGAGTGTGCGCTATGAGGTCGGGCTGTTTGCGCAAGGCATGCCGCACACGGCGGCGGCAGGGCATTTCGTGCATGTCTATGTGGATCGTGCGACGCGCCGCCCCGTGCCCTTGCCCGAGCCTTTGCGCGCAGCGCTGCAGCCATTGCTGTGCGCGTGATTGCTAGTGATAATGTAGCTATCTACGCCTGCCATATAAGCGTAAAAGGCATTTTTGTCCTGAATCGATGGCGGTAGACCGGCACAGCCGCAGAGCGTGAACGAGGAGACACCATGAAACATCGCCGCGCGTGGAGATGGCCGGCCCGTGCCGTCTGTGGCGCCGTTCTGGCTGCCGTTTTGGGCGCCGCGCCGGGGCTTGCGCTCGCGGGTGGGCTGGATGGGGCGAGCCTCTCGCCGCTGTGGGGCCTGCCGTTCGCGGGGATGCTGCTGTCGATCGCGCTGCTGCCCTTGGTAGCGCCGCTGTTTTGGCACCACCACTACGGCAAGGTGGCGGCGGGCTGGGCGCTCGCGTTTTTGCTGCCTTGCGCGGCGGTGTTCGGCCCAGGCGCAGCAATAGCGACTTTGGCGCACGCGCTGCTGGCCGAATACCTGCCGTTCGTGATTTTGCTCACCGCCTTGTTCACCGTGGCGGGTGGGATCTACCTGCGCGGCAACCTGCACGGCAGCCCGGGGCTGAACACGGCGCTGCTCGGTGCGGGCGCGCTGCTCGCGAGCTGCATGGGTACGACGGGCGCGTCCATGCTGCTGATCCGCCCTTTGATTCGTGCCAACGACGACCGCCGCCACGTCGCGCATGTGGTGGTGTTCTTCATCTTCATCGTCTCGAACGCGGGCGGTGCGCTCACGCCGCTGGGCGATCCGCCGCTGTTTCTGGGTTTTCTGCAGGGCGTGGATTTTTTCTGGACGCTGCGCCATGTGTGGGACAAGGCGCTGTTTCTGGTTGGCGCGCTGCTGATTATTTTTTATGCGCTCGACAGCTGGTTCTACCACCGCCGCGAGGAGCTGCAAGCCACGGACCCCACGCCGGACACGCACGCTTTGGCCATTGAGGGCAAGGTCAATTTGGTGCTGCTTGTGGCCATCGTGGGACTGGTGCTGCTTTCTGGCGTCTGGAAGTCGCCCGTCGCGTTCGAACTTGCGGGCGTGCCGCTCGGGCTGCCGGGCCTGGTGCGCGACGCGGGGTTGGTGCTGGTCACGCTGTTGTCGCTGCGCACTACGCCGGCGCAGGTGCACGCGGCCAACCAGTTCGGCTGGGCGCCCATGCAGGAGGTGGCCAAGCTTTTTGCGGGCATTTTCCTGACCATTGCGCCGGTGATCGCCATGCTCAAGGCGGGCACGCAGGGGCCGTTCGCGGCCATCGTGGGCGCCGTCACGCGCGCCGACGGCACGCCCGATCCGGCCATGTATTTTTGGGCCAGCGGGGCGCTGAGCTCGTTTCTCGACAATGCCC
This sequence comes from Extensimonas perlucida, assembly GCF_007655255.1. GTDB lineage: Bacteria > Pseudomonadota > Gammaproteobacteria > Burkholderiales > Burkholderiaceae_C > Extensimonas > Extensimonas perlucida. The sequence continues at coordinate 2,060 of NZ_VMYE01000017.1, read as the reverse complement.
CGACCTACCTGGTGTTTTTCCACACTGCGGGTGGCGACGCGGCCACGCTCATGGGGCCGCTCGCGCCCACGCTCGCGGCGATCTCGGCCGGTGCAGTGTTCATGGGCGCCAATTCGTACATCGGCAACGCGCCGAACCTGATGGTCAAGGCCATCGCCGAAGACCGCGGCGTGCGCATGCCGGGTTTTTTCGGCTACATGCTCTGGTCGGGCGGCATCTTGCTGCCCCTGTTTTTGCTGATGACCTGGATCTGGTTCTTATGACACCAAAACCGCGCATTCTCGTGGCACGCGCGATCTTTCCCGAAGTGATCGAGCGCCTCGCGCAGCACTTCGAGGTCGAGGCGAACGTGCATGACGACATCTGGTCGCCGGCCGAATTCGCGGCGCACCTGCGCGACAAGGACGGCGTGCTCACCACGGGCAGCGAGCGCATCGACGCGGTGCTGCTCGCGGCCTGCCCGCGCCTGCGCATCGTCGCAAACATGGCCGTGGGCTACAACAACTTCGACCTCGCGGCCATGGACGCGGCGGGCGTGCAGGGCACGAACGCGCCCGGCGTGCTCACCGAGACCACGGCTGATTTCGGCTTTGCACTGCTGCTGGCGACGGCGCGCCGCGTGACCGAGGGCGAGCGCTACCTGCGCGCGGGCCAGTGGAAGCGCTGGTCTTACGACCTGCTGGCGGGCGCCGAGGTGCACGGCAGCACGCTGGGCATCATCGGCATGGGACGCATAGGGCAGGCGATCGCCCGGCGCGGCGCGCACGGTTTTGGCATGCGCGTGATCTACCACAACCGTTCGCGCTTGGCGCTCGAGGTCGAGGCCGAATGCAAGGCCAGCTACGTGGGCAAGGAGGAGCTCTTGCGCACGGCTGACCACGTGATGTTGGTGTTGCCCTACACGCCCGAGTCACACCACACCATAGGCGCGCCCGAGCTCGCGCTGATGAAGCCCACGGCCACGCTGGTGAACATCGCGCGCGGCGGCATCGTCGATGACGCGGCGCTGGCCGAGGCGCTGCGCACACGGCGCATCGCCGCCGCGGGGCTGGACGTATTCGAGGGCGAGCCGCAGGTGCACCCGGGCCTGCTCGAGGTGCCCAACGTGGTGCTGACGCCGCACATCGCCAGCGCCACGCTGCCCACGCGCCTGGCGATGGCGCAGCTCGCGGCGGACAACCTGATCGCGTTCTTTGGGGGGCGCGGGCCGCTCACGCCGGTGAATCGGCCGCACCCAAGCAGCGAAACCACCGTTTGAGCATGAAAAATGCCTAAAACGCTAGTAGATCGTTCCGCTAATAAGTTTACAAATACTCTCTGAGCTGCCATGATCGTCATAGCATTTGACTTGGAGGTGATCATGGGACGGAGAAGCGGGCGAGCGGCGTTGGTGCTGACTGACGAGCAGAGATCGAAGTTATCCGCACTGGCGGCCTCGCGTACGGCGCCGGTGCGCGAAGTCGAGCGCGCCGGGGTTCTGCTCAAATACGCGCAAGGCTTGTCGATCAGCGAGATTCAGCGGCAGTTGGGCGTGAGCCGACCGATGATTTATAAGTGTATCGACAAGGCACTGGCGGCCGGGATCCAGGCGGGACTCAAGGATGCCTACCATCGGCCGCACGCGCCTGAGATCACCGACGAGGCCAAAGCTTGGGTGGTCAGCGTAGCCTGCACCAAGCCGAAGGAGTTTGGGCTGGCAGCCGAGTTGTGGAGCGTCTCGGCATTGGCGCGCTATGTGTCCGAACAAGCCACGTTGTCGGGCTTTCCGCGTCTTGCCGGCGCTGGCAAGAGTACGGTGTGGCGAATTCTGGACGAGAACCAACTCAAGCCCCACAAGATCGCCTACTACCTGGAGAAGCGCGACCCCGACTTTGACCGGAAGATGCATGAGGTGTTGATGGTCTATCGGGACGTTTCGCTCTACAGCGAAGGTGCCGTTCATGATGGGCGGCCGAATCCGATTTACACGGTCAGCGTCGATGAGAAGCCAGGGGTTCAAGCGATTGGCCTGACGGCTCCCGACTTGCCGCCGGTTCCCGGCAAGGCGCCCACCGTGAGCC
>NZ_VMYE01000016.1 GCF_007655255.1 Extensimonas perlucida | reverse complement strand
TGCCCACAGCCCTCCACGATGGTGAGAAAAATCTCCAATACACTGCCGACGTCTACAACGATTCGACTCGTTGCGCCTCGCTGCTTTTTGCGGGGGCTTCAGGCTCATACCTGATTTGGAAAAGACTCCATCCTTGACGATGATGCGAGGGAGCAGTGCCAGGCGCGGGAGCGTCGCACCGCGTTGAAAGAACTGGCCCGAGGGGCAGTGATTCACTGAATCTGTCACGCGGATCGCTCCAGCCTGGTGTGCTTGCCATAGGCTGGAGGCAAAGAAGGGCTGCGCCCCGGGAAGGGGGACGCCCTTCTATAAAGATAAAAAGGTTACTTTACGGAGCTTTTAGGGATAAAATGGTGCTTGTCTTAAAGAGGGTTCAGCCATGTCCATCAATGTGAAACTGTCAGAAACGCTGGTCGATCAGGCGCGTCGGTATGCGCTCATTGAGCACCGCTCAGTGCCCAAGCAGATCGAGTACTGGTCGCAGATCGGCAAAATCGCTGAAGAAAATCCTGACCTGCCTTTCTCGATGATCCGCGACATCCTTGTCGCCGATCAGGAAGAGGCCGTCGGTGAGTACCAGTTCGGTTGATGCGGATTCTTGTCACCCCGACGTTCGAGCGGGCCGTCAAGAAGCTGCACCGGCAGCAGAAGGCCGAGCTTGATGCAGCCGTGAAAGCCGTCGCGCACGATGCCGAGATTGGCGAAGCCAAGGTAGGAGACTTGGCGGGCGTTCGCGTGTTCAAGTTCAGGCTGGCTAACCAGTTGTGCTTGTTGTCCTATCGTGTCCTCGACGAGGGAACGATCAAGCTGCTGACCGTTGGTCCTCACGAAAACTTCTACCGTGACCTGAAGCGGCTGGACCACTGAGGCGATGCCCTGCCGCTAACCGGCCGGGTTTGCTCATCCCGCCCGAGGTTTCCGGTGGCTGGGTGGGAAGTGGGTGGGTGACCCAAAGGGGCGAATTTCCATGGCTTTCATGGCAAATGGACAGGTTTCGGCGGGGTTTTGCCCCACTGTCGGTGGGAAATAGGTGGGGTGACCTGGAAGCTGACCGCGTAACGCTGCGTAACTCGTTGAGTTAGTTCGGTTTCTGGTTTCGCTAGACAGGTTCGCTCACTACCGGTGTGGATAACATCCTCGGCACCGCTGGTAACGACACGATCAACGGAATCACGAACGGACAGGGCGATGCCACGGCAATCTACACCGAGACCTTCGGCGGCCTGGATTCCGTGGATGGCGGTGCTGGCAACGACACGCTGGTTATTACCAATCCTTCTTCCACTGGTCAGCTGGAGTTGGGTACTGCCATTACCGTCAAGAACGTTGAGAACCTGTCGCTGATCAACGCCGGTGAAAACACCGTTAAGGCGGATGTTCAAGGCTGGACGGGCTTGACCAATGTCTCCATCGACGAGCGCGCCGGTGAAAACGTTCAACTCACCACCAAGGGCAATGTCACCACCGTGGCTGTCAAGGGTGGCGATGCGGTGTACCTGACCGATAACGGCGCTACCGACACGCTGGCCACGGAGTCTGTCGATAGCAACGACAACTACGTTGAGATCAATTCTGACGCCTTGACCTCGCTGAGCATCAAGGACAGCGATGCATGGGTCACCGTCAACGCCGCCGCCGGTGCCCGTATTCTTTGTCCATGCCCTGTAGCTGAGGGCGGATGATCGAAACTCAACCCTTAATTGCCGGGTCTATAATGGGAAATAGGCGTGGATGCCCTGCATCCGGGCTGGCATGCATCGTGCGATAGTGAAGAGGCGTGCCGGACACGGAACGGTGTTCGCGCGCTGGCTGTGAAAGGGGGACCCCATGCGCTTGCTGGACGAGATGCTCGCACTGAAGCTGCTGACGCCTGAGCAACACCTGGAGATCGGCGCCTGGGTCAGCCGCTCCAGAACACCCGAGAAGATCATGCAGATGCCGCCGCACCTGTGGCGAGCGCTGGAGATGGCCAGCCTGCTGATGGACTTCGAGGCGCCGACGACGCAGCGGCACTGACGTCGTCGAGCGTGTGCGCGCTGCCTGGCCTCAATAGGGGCTGGACGTCAGCGTGCCGTCGATCACGTCGACGTAATACGGCGCCACGCCGCTCCAGTCGCTGAGGTTGAACACCGTGGCCGAGTCGGCGAGCTTGCGCACTTCCACGTTGCGCAGGGTCAGGGCCTGGCCGGGGGCGCAGGTGCTGGCGCCCAGCAGCGGGCGCACGAAGTACACCGCGCTGTCGCTCACCGTCGAGACGTTGGTCACGCGCCGGGCCGTGTAGGGCTGGTTGGGGCCGTTGCCCTGCACGAGCAGGGCGGCCTCCACGTCCACGCCGATGCCGCGTGCACCGGTGCTGGCGCTGGTGCCGGCCGTCAGGATGCCGCCTGTGCAGCCCATGCCGTTGGCGGGCGCCACCAGTCGGGCGACAAAGGTCATCAGGCGGCCCATGCGATCGCGGCTGTCCAGGTGGGCGTCCAGGATCGTGTTGCGCAGTGCGGCCGGCGTCAGGAAGCCGCCGCTGAGGCTCAAGGGCGAGGGATCCAGGGTCATGTACTTGTTGTAGGGGTCGCTGAGCGCCTGGGTGGAGGTCACCGTGCCGCGCGCCGCCGTGAAGTCAAATTGGCCCAGCACGGCCATGCCGGCGCTCGTGCCGCCCATGGGCACCTGGCGCGCCATCAGGCCCTGCAGTGTGCGATCCAGGGCGGTGCCCTTCCAGAACTGCACGTAGTTGCTCTGGTCTCCCCCCGCGATGAAGACGGCGTCGGCCCGCGCCTGTTGACGCCGACCGAAAACTGAGCCACTTTTTGGTGTGATGCCGATCCAAATTTGAGCCAGGTGTTTTACCTACCCTGCTGTTTTTTGCAGCAAGGGACTGAAGAGGGTGATCACCATGGACATGATTGGCAAGATCCGGCGGATGCACCGCCGGGACAAGAAGACGAAGCGTGAGATAGCGAGGGCCACGGGGCTGTCGAGGAACACGGTGGCTAAGTGGTTGGACGAGGCGCAGCCCGTGGAGCCCAAGTACTGCCGTGAGGCGGCCAAGGCGACCAAGCTATCGGCGTATGAGGCCGATCTCAAGCATGCCTTGAAGGCCGATGCCAAGCGCCCCAAGAAGGAGCGGCGCACAGCCAAGGCCCTGTTTGCGCAAGTCAAGGCGGCAGATTACGAAGGCGGTTACTCCCGTGTGACGGACTTCATCCGCAAGTGGCGCCACAGTGAAGGCCAAGGGGCTGCAGCCAAGGCCTTCGTACCCCTGACATTTGAGCAGGGCGAGGCCTTCCAGTTCGACTGGAGCGAAGACGGCCTGCTGGTTGGCGGCGTGTACTACCGGCTTCAGGTCTCACACATGAAGCTGTGTGCCAGCGGCGCGTTCTGGCTGGTGGCCTATCCCAGCCAGGGCCATGAGATGCTGTTTGATGCACACACGCGCAGCTTCGCAGCGCTGGGCGGCGTGGCCCGCCGGGGCATCTACGACAACATGAAGACGGCGGTCGACAAAGTCAAGAAGGGCAAGGGCCGCGTGGTCAACGCCCGTTTTGCGGCGATGTGCGCGCACTACCTGTTCGATGCGGATTTTTGCAACCGGGCCAGCGGCAGGGAGAAGGGGCGCGTGGAGAAGGACGTGCAAGACAGCCGCAGACGCATCTGGGTGGAGGCGGGGCAGCGGCGCTTTGGCAGCTTTGCTGAACTCAACGCTTGGCTGGGCGAGCGCTGCCGGGCCCTGTGGCAGGAGCTGCGCCACCCGCAGCACAAGGCGTTCAGCATTGCCGAGATGCTGGAGTTCGAGCAAAGCCACCTGATGCCCATGCCAGCGGCCTTTGACGGCTATGTGGAGAACCCCGCCAAGGTGAGCAGCACCTGCCTGGTGACGGTGGCGCGCAACCGCTACTCGGTGCCTTGCGAGTGGGCGGGGCAACTGGTCAGCACCCGCCTGTACCCGACGCAGATTGTGGTGGTAGCCGGCAATGCGGTGGTGGCCACGCACGAGCGGCTGAGTGATCGCAACCAGACCCGCTACGACTGGCAGCACTACGTGCCACTGATTGAGCGCAAGCCAGGCGCGCTGCGCAACGGCGCGCCCTTTGCGGACCTGCCCGAGCCACTGCAGCGCATGCGCAAGGCGCTGGTGCATCAAGACGGCGGCGACAAGGTCATGGCCTCGGTGCTGGCCGAGGTGCCCAAGCAAGGCCTGGACGTGGTGCTGGTGGCCGTGGAGTTGGCCCTGGAGAGCGCGCCGCCATCGGGGCGTGTGAGCACCGAACACGTCATCAACGTGCTGGCGCGCCTGCAAGCGCAGCCGATACCGCAGAGCGTGGAGACCACACTGCAAGTGAGCCAGGCACCGCTGGCCGACACGGCGCGCTACGACAGCCTGCGCGCTGCCAGCGATGTGCAGGAGGCCGATCATGCGTGAGCTGGACAAGGAGCTCAAAGAGCTGCGCCTGTACGGCATGGCGGGGGCCTGGGAGGATCTGGTCAAGCAAGGCGGCCAGGCGACATTGGAGAGCTCGCGCTGGCTGTTGGAGCACCTGCTGCAGGCTGAGGCCACCGACCGGGCCATGCGCTCAATCAGCTACCAGATGCACACGGCCAAGTTCCCAGTGCACCGCGACTTGGCGGGGTTCGACTTCGAATGCTCGCCGGTGGACAAAAAGCTCATTGAGCAACTGGCCAGCATGGCGTTTGCCGAGCAGGCACACAACGTGGTGCTGGTGGGCGGGCCTGGCACGGGCAAGACGCACCTGGCCACGGCCATCGGTGTGTCGGGCATCACGCGCCAGGGCTCACGGGTGAGGTTCTACTCGACGGTGGACCTGGTCAACGCGCTGGAGCAAGAGAAGGCTCAGGGCAAGGCTGGGCGCATTGCTGGGGGCTTGCAGCGCATGGACCTGGTCATCCTTGACGAGCTGGGCTACCTGCCCTTCAGCCAGGCGGGCGGAGCCTTGCTGTTCCACCTGCTGAGCAAGCTGTACGAGCACACCAGCGTGATGATCACCACCAACTTGGACTTCAAGGAATGGTCCAGCGTGTTCGGCGACGCCAAGATGACCACAGCCCTGCTGGACAGACTGACGCACCACTGCCACATCGTGGAGACGGGCAACGAATCGCACCGTTTCATGCACAGCACGGCTGTGGCCAAGAAACGCATCAAGGCACGCGAACAGGCCAAGAAGGCTGAGCCGTTCTGAGCGCTGAAAGGGTAAGCCGCTACGGGCTACGCCCTGCGCGGCTTACCCTCAACGACGACCACCGAGTCAGTCCAACAGGGGAAAAACAAACCCAGGCGCTACACTTATCCACAGCCAGCCTTAACAGGTTGGCCAATAGCCCTGGCTCAAAATTCAATCGGCACGGTGGCTCAATTTTGAATCGGCGCCAACACCTCACCAGTATGGCGACGCGGCAGGATGCCGCCCGTACTGCTTCGTGTCCATGGGCATGACCATGGGCGGATGCCTTTCTCCAGCGTCTGCACGATACGCTCGGTGACTTCGGCGTACAGGTCACGCTTCTGTTTGGTGTTTTCCATCGTCTTTCCTTTCGGGTGTGGGTTGCGGGATGCAAACCTGCCCGTCGGCGAGACCGGGGATAGCAGAGCGCAACTGCCGAAAGCCAGTGAAGGGGCACTGCCCCGTCTGCACGAACGGCACGGGAGGGAGATGGGGAAGGACTGGCTGGAGGGCCGAGGCCGCCCAGGCTCGGCTGAAACGGTTGCGCGGCGCGAGGGGAGGCCCCCTTAGCGGTGTTTCGAGGTTCGGCGCTGCCAGGGCTTTTTCAGCAATGGCAAGCGAAAACAAGAAAGGCGCCCGTAGGCGCCTTTCCCTGCACGCACAAAGCGGAAATGGACGCAAACGGACTTGGCGTTGCGGGCCGGGGTTGACCGCAACTATGTATCCCTGATTGAGCTTGGCCGCAACAGTCCAAGCGTGCGCCTGATGTTCCGGCTATGTGACGCACTCGACATCACGCCATCGGACTTGCTCCAGGATGTAGAGCGCCGGATGCTCGTACAAGCGAAGGGCCGTTTATCGCCGCAAGCATGATCGAACGCGATTCCCTGACCCGTGCAATCAAGTGCAGACACCCCAAACAACACGACTAGCCTACCGGGTTGACTTTGGGCGGATGTTTGGGCGGGGAGACAGGCCACAAAAGAAAAAACCCTAAGTGAATCAATCACTTAGGGTTAATCTTGGCGGAAACGGAGGGATTCGAACCCTCGATGAGGCTCTACACCCCATACTCCCTTAGCAGGGGAGCACCTTCGGCCACTCGGTCACGTTTCCAATTCCATTATTATGCCTCAGTTCAGGCGCTGTCCCGGCACATTTTCAGTGTCTCGTGGGGCAGTTTCATGCCGCGGCTGGTTCCTGGTCGAGGTCGAAGGCGCGGTGCAGGGCGCGCACGGCAAGTTCCATGTATTTTTCGTCGATGACGACCGAGGTCTTGATCTCGGAGGTGGAGATCATCTGGATGTTGATGCCTTCTTCGCTCAGGGTGCGGAACATTTTGCTCGCCACGCCCACGTGGCTGCGCATGCCGATGCCGACGATGCTCACTTTGCAGATTTTGGTGTCGCCTATCACGGCCTCTGCGCCCAGCTTGGGCAGCACTTTTTCCTTGAGCAGATCGACGGTGCGTGCATAGTCGTTGCGGTGCACCGTGAAGCTGAAGTCGGTTTTACCGTCTTTGCTGACGTTCTGGATGATCATGTCGACTTCGATGTTCGCGTCTGCTACGGCGCCGAGGATCTGGTAGGCGATGCCCGGCTTGTCGGGCACGCCGAGCACGGAAATCTTGGCCTCGTCGCGGTTGAAAGCGATGCCGGATACCAGGGCTTGTTCCATGTTTTCGTCTTCCTCAAAAGTGATCAGCGTGCCCGAGCGGGCTTCTTCTTCGATGGGGATGTCCCAGGGCGTGAAGCTCGAGAGCACGCGGATGGGCACCTTGTATTTGCCCGCGAACTCGACCGAGCGGATTTGCAGCACCTTGGAGCCCAGGCTCGCCATTTCGAGCATTTCCTCGAAGCTGATGCTGCGCAGGCGCCGCGCCTCGGGCACCACGCGCGGGTCGGTGGTGTAGACGCCATCGACGTCGGTGTAGATCAGGCATTCGTCGGCTTTGAGCGCCGCGGCCACGGCCACGGCCGAGGTGTCGGAGCCGCCGCGCCCCAGCGTGGTGATGTTGCCCTCGCTGTCGATGCCCTGAAAGCCCGTGATGATGACCACCTTGCCCGCGGCGAGGTCGGCGCGCACGCGCTGGTCGTCGATCGATTCGATGCGCGCCTTGGTGAAGGCGCTGTCGGTGCGAATCGGCACCTGCCAGCCGGCGTAGCTGACGGCATCCACGCCCTCGGCCTGCAGCGCGATCGCGAGCAGCGCGGACGAGGCCTGTTCGCCTGTCGCGGCGAGCATGTCGAGCTCGCGTTGGTAAGCGGGCATGACGCGCGCTGGGGCGAGTTCTTTGGCCAGGCCGAGCAGGCGGTTGGTCTCGCCGCTCATGGCGCTCGGCACGACCACCATCTGGTAGCCCGCGCGCGCCCATTTGGCCACGCGCTTGGCGACGTTGCGGATGCGCTCGGTTGAGCCCATCGAGGTGCCGCCGTATTTATGAACGATCAATGCCATAAAGAAAAAAGCCCAAAAAACCGCCGCAAAACTGCTGTCGCACGAGGCTCAGCGTGCGCCGGCGGGTGGCGGAAAAAGCGCAGGATTGTACCAATCGAGTCGATCATCCACGCGCACCACGAAGCCGCGCCCGACCTTGATGTGGATGCGCTGGCCGCGCGTTCGGCAGGCGGCGATCTGGCGCTGCAACTCCTGCAATTGGGCGGCGCTGGGCGTGGTGTGGTGCGCGCTGCGCAGCCAGTGGCGCAGCACGTTGGCCTGGCGCTCGGGGCCCAGCGTTTGCAGTGCGGCGATCTGCGGCGGCGCGCCCACGAGCGCAAGGTCTTGCCGGGCCAGCTCGTGCAGCAGGGCGCTGGCCTGCGCGGCGTGTGCGGCCGAGCGCGCGAAGGTGTCGCGAAACGCCGGGAAAGCCGCTTCGAGCGCAGGCAGCAGGCGCGCGCGGATGCGGTTGCGCGTGTAGCGCTCGTCGCTGTTGCTCGGGTCTTCGATCCAGCCCTCGCCCTGCGCGCGCAGCCAGGCGCGCACCTCGGCGCCGGCCACGCGCAGCAAGGGGCGCCACCAGTGCAGCCCGCCGCTCTGCCAGTGCCCGGGCATGGCCGCGAGCCCGGCGACGCCCGCGCCACGCGAGAGCGCGAGCAGCAGGGTTTCGACCTGGTCGTCGGCGTGCTGCGCCAATGCTATTGATTGAATAGCTTCTTGTGCTTGACTGGAGAGCGCTACAGCCTCAAAAGCCTGGTATCTGGCGCGGCGCGCGGCATCCTCGGGGCTGGCGCCGCGCGCGGGCCGCGCGTCTATGCGTCGCACATGCAGCGGCACGCCCAGGCGTGCGCACAGCGCGATGCTGTGGCGCTCGAAGTCGTCCGCCGCCGCCTGCAGGCCGTGGTGCACGTGGATCGCCTGCACCTGCCCGGGCCAGCGGCGCGCGCAGGCCAGCAGCAGCGCGCTCGAATCGGCGCCGCCGCTCAGGCCTACGGCCAGCGGCAGCTGCGGGGCAAAAGCCTGCATCGCAGCGTCGAAAGATTGCGTCATGGCGAAGAACGGGCTGCGAAATACGGAACGCGATGACTCGCAGCGTGGCTGGCGGGTCCGCAACCGAGGATGCGGCGCGGGTGCTGCCGGCCCCTGCAGCGCCCAGCGCCTGCAGCGCGCCACTCGTGCGCATGGGCGTTGCGCAGCGCAACGCCCGCGCGGCTCATGCGCTCTCGGCCTTGGTGTCGTTGAAGCGGCCGTAGCTCTTGAGGCGCTCGTAGCGGCGCTCGACCAGTTCCTTGGGCTTGAGGTCGGCCAGCTGGCGGTACGCCTCGCCGAGCGCGCGCTTGAGAAAGGCCGACATTTGCTTGGGGTCGCGGTGCGCGCCGCCCACGGGTTCGCTGACGATCTTGTCGATGAGCCCGAGCGCCTTGAGACGATGCGCCGTGATGCCCAGGGCTTCGGCGGCTTCCTGCGCTTTTTCGTTGGTTTTCCAGAGGATGGAGGCGCAGCCCTCGGGGCTGATGACCGAGTAGATCGCGTATTGCAGCATCAGTAGCTGATCGCCCACACCGATCGCGAGCGCGCCGCCCGAGCCCCCTTCGCCGATGATGGTGCTGATGATGGGCACTTCGAGCTGCGCCATCTCGAAGATGTTGCGGCCAATGGCTTCGGACTGGCCGCGCTCTTCGGCGTCTATGCCGGGATAGGCGCCGGGCGTGTCCACGAAGGTGAACACGGGCAGGTGAAATTTCTCCGCCGTTTTCATGAGGCGCAGCGCCTTGCGGTAGCCCTCTGGCTTGCTCATGCCGAAGTTGCGCAGCGTGCGCTCTTTGGTGTCGCGCCCTTTCTGGTGGCCCAGCACCACGCAGGCGTGGCCGTTGAAGCGCGCCAGGCCGCCGACGATGGACTGGTCATCGGCATAGTGGCGGTCGCCGTGCATTTCGACGAAGTCGGTGAAGATGTCGCGCACATAGTCCAGCGTGTAGGGGCGCTCGGGGTGGCGCGCGATCTTGGTGATCTGCCAGGGCGAGAGGTGGCTGTAGATGTCTTTGGTGAGCTGCTGGCTTTTTTTGCTGAGCTGTTCGATTTCTTCCGAAATATCGACGGCGCTCTCGTTTTGCACGTAGCGCAGCTCTTCGATTTTGGTTTCGAGTTCGGCAATGGGCTGCTCGAAATCGAGAAAGGTTTTTTTTGCCAACGTCGTTCTCCTAGGAGCACGTGCCATCGAGGCACGCGAATGTCCCGCGCTGCCATGCTGCAAGCGGGGATGGACAGGTCAATACACCACGGGCAGCGGGTCGAGCGAGCGCCAAATATACCAAGTCGCCACGCTGCACCAGGGCTTCCAGGCCTCGGCCACCTCGCGCGCGTCACTGCGGCTTACCGGCTCGCCGGAAAAGTAGTTGCGGCTGATGCCTTTGAGCAGGCCTACATCGTCGAGCGGCAGCACGTTGGGGCGCATGAGATGAAAGATCAGGAACATCTCGGCCGTCCAGCGGCCTATGCCGCGGATCGCCACGAGCTCGGCGACGATGGCCTCGTCCTCCATGGCCGACCAGTCCTTGACGTGCAGCTGCCCTTGCTCGAAGTGCAGCGCCAGATCGACCAGGTAATCGACCTTGCGTGCCGACAGGCCCGCCGCGCGCATGTCATCCACCTTGAGCCTGAGCACCTGTGCCGGCACCATGCGCTCGGGCAGCGCGGCAAAGCGTTCCCACACCGATTGCGCGGCCTTGACCGAAATCTGCTGGCCGACGATGCTGCGCGCGAGCGTGCAAAAAGCGTCGCCGCGCGAAGCGAGCCGCGCGTCGCCGAACTGCGGGATCAGGCGCTTCATGACCCGGTCTTTGCGCATGAGGTGCTTGCAGGCGTCGCCCCAGTAATGGGGGGTGGTGGATGCGGGCGTGAATGGCGCGGCGGCAGGCCCGTGCGCTGCGTTTTCAGAAGCTGTCATGGCATGTTCCACGGGCACCGAAGGCATATTTCATACAAAAAGGCATCAGAGGCTGAGAGTTTTTCGGCCGCGGCCGAAAGGCGCATCAAAACGCCACCGAGCGAGGTGCAAAGCGCAGCCATAGCTCGGGCTATGGCGAACATTTGCAACGACAAGCGGGGGTGTTTTGGTGTGCAAGGCGATCATGGACGAAATACTCTCAGCCTCTCAGCGCACGGCTTCCCAGGTCGTGCCCGTGGGCGAATCTTTGAGCGCGATGCCTTGGGCCAGCAGCTCGGCGCGGATGCGGTCGGCCTCGGCGAAGTTCCTGGCTTTTTTCGCGGCGGCGCGCGCGGCGATCTGGGCTTCGATGTCTTCTTTTCGCATCACAGACAAGGAAGCAGATAGTGCCGCCCCCGCCCCTATCGAGCCAGGTTCAATGACTTGCGGGGAGGGGCGCCATTGTAGGAAGGCATCCGGATCACCCTGCAGCAGCCCCAGGCAGCCGCCCAGCGCGCGCAGCAGCGCCGCGAGCTGCGCCGAGCGCGTGCGGTTCACCTCGCTCGCGAGCTCGAACAGCACGGCCACGGCCTCGGGCGTGCCGAAGTCTTCGTCCATCGCAGCCTTGAAGCGCGCGGCCCACGTGTCGGCCCAGTCGATCTGGGCAGGCGCGCTAGGCTGGGCAGGCGCTGCCAAACTCAGCGCCGTGTAAAGCCGCTTGAGCGCCTGACGTGCATCGTCGAGGTGCGCGTCGCTGTAGTTGAGCGCGCTGCGGTAGTGCGTGCGCACGAGGAAAAAGCGCACGGTTTCGGCGTCGTAGCGCTGCAGCACCTCGCGGATGGTGAAGAAGTTGCCGAGCGATTTGCTCATTTTTTCGTTGTCCACGCGCACGAAGCCGTTGTGCACCCAAAAGCGCGCGGGCGGCTTGTCGGTGGCGCCTTCGCTCTGGGCGATTTCGTTTTCGTGGTGCGGAAACTGCAGGTCGGCGCCGCCGCCGTGGATGTCGAAGGTCTCGCCCAGCGTCGCGCAGCTCATGGCCGAACACTCGATGTGCCAGCCCGGGCGGCCCGGGCCGTAGGGGCTGTCCCACTTGGCCTCGGGCGGCTCCTCGGGCTTGGCGGACTTCCAGAGCACGAAGTCGAGCGGGTCCTGCTTGTCGTCGCTCACGGCCACGCGCTCGCCGGCGCGCAACTCGTCGAGCGACTTGCCCGAGAGCTTGCCGTAGCCGGGGAATTTGCGCACGGCGTAGTTCACGTCACCGCTGCGCGCGCGGTAGGCCAGCCCCTTGTGCTCCAGCGTGCCTATCATGGAGAGCATCTGCGGGATGTAGTCGGTGGCGCGCGGCTCCAAGGTGGGCGGCTCTATGCCCAGCGCGGCCGTGTCGGCGTGCATGGCGGCGGTCATCTCGTCGGTCAGCGCGCGGATCGTGATGCCGCGCTCGAGCGCGCGGCGGATGATTTTGTCGTCGATGTCGGTGATGTTGCGCACGTAGGTCACGCGCCAGCCGCTTGCCTTGAGCCAGCGCTGCACCACGTCGAAGGCCATCATCATGCGCGCGTGGCCGATGTGGCAAAGGTCGTAAATCGTCATGCCGCACACGTACATGCGTACATGGCCGGGCTCGAGCGGGGAAAACTCCTCCAAAGCACGCGAAAGCGTGTTGTAAATACGCAGGGTCATGAAAATCCAGGGGAAAAGGCCGCAAGCGTGGGCAGGGGCGATGGCTGTCGCGGGCTCGGGCGATTGCGCCACGGCGCGCAAAACACCCGTCGAAAGGCAGACCGCAGCCAGACTCGCAGAGCAATGCGAGGCGGTAGCGGCGCGGCGTCGCCATGCCCCCTTCGCTACAATCGGCCGCAGTATAAAGCCCGCCCCTTGCCCGCCTCTTGCCTGCGGAGCACTTGGCGCGCGCCAGAATCCTGCCTTATCCACCCTAGCTTTCCCGCTCATGAAGCCTGCCTATTGCGCTTTTGATTGCACTTTTTCGTGGCTGCTGCGCCTGCTGGCCTTGGCGGCGTTGCTGGCCGTTGGCGTGGCGCAGGCGCAGACCGCCGGGGACTACGCCGCCATCACCCAATTGCTCCGGGCGGGCAAGCCCGGCGAGGCGCTCACGCAGATCGAACAGCGCCTGGCCGCCAACCCGCGCGACCCGCAGCTGCGCTTTTTGCGCGGCGTGGCCCAGTCTGATGCGGGCAGGGCCGAAGACGCCATCGCGAGCTTTACCCAGCTCACGCAGGACTATCCCGAACTGCCAGAGCCGTACAACAACCTGGCCGTGCTCTATGCGCAGCAAAACCAGCTCGACAAGGCGCGCATCGCGCTCGAGATGGCCGTGCGCAACAACCCCTCCTACGCCACGGCGCACGAGAACCTGGGCGACATTTATGCGCGCCTGGCCCAACAGTCCTACGCCAAGGCGATGCAGCTCGACCCGAACAACACCACGGTCAAACCCAAGCTGGCCTTGCTGCGCGAACTGTTTCAGCGACCGGCCTCGACCACCCGCAGTTCCGCCTCGGCGGTGCGCAAATAAGCTTTTGTGCGCACATCGCAGCGGTGTGCGGTACCCAACGAGGTCTCGCGTGCGGCGCCTGTGTGCAAGCCAGGCAAGCTGCGCTACATCCTTCACGAGTTTCCCATGATTTCCAAACGAAAAACCACGTTTACCCTTGCTGGTATTGTGCTGGCAGCTCTTGTTTCAGGAGTCTCTACGGCGCAGGCGCAAACCGCGCCGCGCGTCCAACTGACCACCAGCATGGGCGACATCGTGCTCGAATTGAACCCGGCCAAGGCGCCGCGCACGGTGGAGAATTTTTTGCAATACGTGCGTGAGCGGCACTACGACGGCACGGTCTTCCACCGCGTGATCGACGGCTTCATGATCCAAGGCGGCGGCTTCACGCCCGACATGCAGCAAAAGCCCACACGCGCACCCATCGTGCTGGAGGCAGGCAACGGCCTGAAGAACGAGGCCTACACCGTGGCCATGGCGCGCACCGCGGCGCCCGACTCTGCGACGGCGCAGTTTTTCATCAACGTGCAAAACAACCCCATGCTCGACGCCCCGCAGCCCGACGGCTACGGTTACGCCGTGTTCGGCAAGGTGGTGCGCGGCAGAGACGTGGTGGACAAAATCAAGGCCGTGCCCACGGGCAACCGCGGCATGTACCAGAACGTGCCGCTCACGCCCGTGACCATTCTTTCTGCCACCGAAGTCAAGTAACTTCCCTTCCTGTTTTTTCAAAGAAAGCCCCCACCATGAGCAATCCCCGCGTCGAACTGCACATCGCCGGCTACGGCACCATCACGCTCGAACTCGACGCCGACAAGGCGCCCAAGACCGTGGCCAACTTTTTGTCCTACGTGCAAAAAGGCCACTACGACAACACCATCTTCCACCGCGTGATCCCCGGGTTCATGATCCAGGGCGGCGGCTTCGAGCCCGGCATGCAGCAAAAGGGCACCGATGCGCCGATCGACAATGAGGCCAACAACGGCCTGAAGAACGACACCTACACCATCGCCATGGCGCGCACCAGCGACCCGCACTCGGCCACGGCGCAGTTTTTCATCAACGTGGCCGACAACGGCTTCCTGAACTTCACCGCACCGACCGCGCAGGGCTGGGGCTATGCGGTGTTCGGCAAGGTCATTGACGGCGCCGACGTGGTGGACAAGATCAAGGCCGTGCCCACGGGCCGCAAGGGCTTCCACGACGACGTGCCCAAGACCGACGTGGTGATCGAAAAAGCCGTCGCGCTCTGATTTTTTTGCGCCATGTCGCTCGGCCTGCCGCGCTGCGAGTCAGCCCCCGAAGAACTCGTCGCCCCCGCAGGCTGGCACACGCTCGACTTCATCTCCGACCTGCACCTGCAGGCACCCGAGCGCGCCACGTTTGCCGTGTGGCGCGACTACATGCAGCGCACACAGGCGAGCGCGCTGTTCATCTTGGGCGACCTGTTTGAAGTCTGGGTCGGTGACGATGCGATCGAAGCCACGGGGAGCGAAGCGGCTTCCGAGGCATCTGGTGCGGACGATGCGGTCGGTGGAGCCAGCTTCGAGGCCGAATGCTGCGCCATCCTCCGCGCCACGGCGCAGCGCCTGCCTGTGTATTTCATGGTGGGCAACCGCGACTTTCTGGCCGGCGCAGGCTTTGCGCGCGCCTGTGGCCTTACGCTGCTGGCCGACCCCACGGTGCTGGTGTTCGCCGGGCAGCGCATCTTGCTGAGCCACGGCGACCAGCTCTGCGTGGACGACGTGGACTACCAGCGCTTTCGCGCCCAGGCGCGCGCGCCCGCGTGGCAGCAGCGCTTTCTGGCCCAGCCTTTGCCCGCGCGCCGGGCGCAGGCGCGCGGCATGCGCGCGCAAAGCAGCGCGCGCAAACACGCAGAATCAGGCGCCGGGTATGCCGACGTCGATGACGCCGCCGCGCGCGCCTGGCTGCGCACCGCCAAGGCGCAGTGGCTGCTGCACGGCCACACGCATCGCCCGGGCGCGCACGCGCTCGCGCCCGAGGGCCGGCGCGTGGTGCTCAGCGACTGGGACCTGTCCGCCACGCCGCCGCGCGCCGAGGTGCTGCGCCTCGACGCCCAAGGCTTCGCGCGCCACGATCTGACGCGCGAAGCTTGGCCGCAAGGCTGAACCAAGGCCCACTCCGCAGCCATGGCGACGTTCGGGCAGGCTTGGCGGCGCAGCGCGCAGGCGTTGCTTGCGCGCTGGCGTAGCGTGCCAGAGATCGCTCCGGCGCTGTGGCAGCAGACGCTGCACACCTACCCCTTCCTGGCCGCCTTGGCGCCCGAGGAGCAGCAAAAGCTGTGCACCTTGAGCGCGCTGTTTTTGCGGCACAAGGAGTTTCACGGCGCGCACGGTTTACAGGTGACGGACGCCATGGCGCTGCAAGTTGCCGCGCAAGCCTGCGTGCTCTTGCTGCACTGGGGGCCGCCCGCGCAGGCGCTGCGTTGGTGGGATGGCTTCGTCGGCATCGTGCTGCACCCCGGCCCCGCCGTGGCGCAGCGCGAAGCGATGGACGAGGCGGGCGTGGTGCACCGCTACCGCGAGGTGCTGACCGGCGAGGCCATGCAGCAGGGCCCCGTGATGCTCAGCTGGCCCGACGTGGCCGCGGGCGCACACACCGCGGCGCAGGGCGCGAACGTGGTGATCCACGAGTTCGCGCACAAGCTCGACATGCGCGACGGCGCGGCCGACGGCTGCCCGCCGCTGCCCAAGGGCTTCATGGGCACGCGCAGCGTGAAGACCGCGCGCGCCTGCTGGCATGCAGCCTGGGCGCCGGCTTACGCGGATTTTCGTGAGCGCGTGATCCTGGCCGAACGCTTCGGCGCCGACTGGCCCTGGCTGGACGCCTACGCGGCCACGGGCCCCGCGGAGTTTTTTGCCGTGGCCTGCGAGGCGTATTTCGTCAACCGCGCGCGCTTTGCGCAGGAGTTTGCGACGCTCGTGCCTTTGCTGGACGCTTTCTTTACAGCATGAGCGCGTGGTGCGCCGCTTGGACGATGTGCGCCGCATCGACGGCAAAAAAATCACGCAAGGCCGCACGGGTATCGCTGCGCCCGAAACCGTCGGTGCCCAGGGTGAGGTAGGGACGCGGCGCCGGAATCCAGGCGCGGATGCTCTCGGGCACGGCGCGCACATAATCGCTTGCAGCAATTACCGGGCCCTGCGTTTTTTGCAATTGCTGTAGCAGCCAGGGCACGCTCGCGCTGGATTCGCCCGCCATTTTTTGCTGCGTGCAAGCCTGCGCGTCCCGCGCCAGCTCGCTCCAGCTCGTCACGCTGAGCACAGTGGCCTGGATGCCTTCGGCAGCCAGTTGCTCGGCAGCCTTGCACACTTCGGTCAGGATGGCGCCAGAACCGAGCAAGGTCACAGTTTGAGATGAAATCGGCCTCTCGTGCGCTTCTGTATTGCTTGAGTAGCTTTTATAAACATAGCAACCACGCAGCACCCCTTCGACGGCAGCATCATCCAAGCTGGGCTGGGCGTAGTTTTCGTTCATGAGCGTGATGTAGTAGAAGACGTCGCGCTGCTCGACCAGCATCTCGCGCATACCATGTTCAAGCAGCACGGCGAGCTCGCCAGCGAAGGCGGGGTCATAGGCCTTGCAGTTTGGGATGGTCGCAGCCACGAGGTGGCTGCTGCCGTCCTGGTGTTGCAAGCCTTCGCCCGCGAGTGTCGTGCGGCCCGAAGTGGCGCCCAGTAAAAAGCCCCGGGCACGCTGATCGGCGGCAGCCCAGATGGCGTCGCCCACGCGCTGAAAGCCGAACATCGAGTAGTAGATGTAAAACGGCAGCATGGCCAAGCCGTGCACGCTATAGCTGGTGGCGGCCGCCGTCCAACTGGCCAGTGCGCCGGCCTCGCTGATGCCTTCTTCGAGTATTTGCCCGTCCAGCGCCTCGCGATAGCTGAGCACGGAGCCTATGTCTTCAGGGGCGTAACGCTGACCCAGGCTGGAGTAAATTCCTACCTGCTTGAACAGGTTGGCCATGCCGAAGGTGCGGGCCTCATCGGCCACGATGGGCACGATGCGCGGGCCGAGCTGCGGGTCTTTGAGCAAGTTGCCGAGCATGCGCACAAACGCCATGGTGGTGCTCATTTCCTTGCCATCGGCTTGCAGGGCAAATCTGGCGTAACTCTGTGCAGGCGGCACCGGCAACAAGTCGCAGGCGGTTTCACGGCGCGGCAAATAGCCGCCGAGCTGTGCACGGCGCTGGTGCAGGTACTGCATTTCAGGGCTTTGCGGCGCGGGACGGTAAAACGCAAGGCCCGTGGTTTGCGCGTCGCTCAGCGGCAGGTTGAAGCGGTTGCGAAAAGCAAGCAGCTCGCTTTCATCGAGTTTTTTCTGGCTGTGCGTGGTCATCTTGCCTTGCCCGGCTTGGCCCATGCCATAGCCTTTCTTGGTGTGCGCCAGGATCACCGTGGGCTGGCCCGTGTGCGCTGCTGCGGCAGCGTAGGCGGCATAAATCTTGACCATGTCGTGCCCGCCGCGGCGCAGCCGGTCGATCTGCTCGTCCGTCATGCCTTGTGCAAGATGCGCAAGCTCAGGCGTCTGGCCGAAGAAATGCTCGCGGTTGAAGCGCCCATCCTTGGCGGCAAAGGTCTGCATCTGCCCATCCACGGTTTCTTCGAGCGCGCGCAACAGCGCCCCCGTGTGGTCGCGCGCAAACAGACCATCCCAGTCGCTGCCCCACAGCAGCTTGATGACGTTCCAGCCCGCGCCAGCGAACAGGCGTTCGAGTTCGTCGATGATGCGGCCGTTGCCGCGCACCGGGCCATCGAGACGTTGCAGGTTGCAATTCACCACCCACACCAGGTTGTCGAGGGACTCGCGCGCAGCCAGGGTCAAAGCGCTCATGGATTCGGGCTCATCCATCTCGCCGTCGCCGAACACGCCCCAGACCTTGCGGCCAGCGTTGTCGAGCAGACCGCGATGCGTGAGATAGCGCATGAAGCGCGCGTGGTAGATGGAACTGATGGGCCCGATGCCCATGGAGCCGGTCGGAAATTGCCAGAAATCGGGCATGAGCCAGGGGTGCGGGTAACTGGACAGGCCCCGAGCGCCCGTATGGGGCGCGATGATCTCGCGCCGATAGTGCTGCAAGTCCTGCTCGGAAAAAAAACCCTCGAGGAAAGCGCGTGCATACACACCGGGCGCGCTGTGTGGCTGAAAAAACACCAGATCGCCGCGGTGCTGTCCTGGCCCCAAGCCTTCGCGGGCATGGAAAAAGTGGTTGAAACCCGTCTCGAACAGATCGGCAGCGCTGGCATAACTGGCGATGTGACCGCCGAGCTCGCCATAGGCCTGGTTGGCGCGCACCACCATCGCAAGGGCGTTCCAGCGCATGATGGATGCTAGGCGCTCTTCGATGGCCAGATCGCCCGGAAACACAGGCTGATCCTGTGCCGCGATGGTGTTCACATAAGGGGTGTTCAGGGTCGGCTTCCAGCCCACGCCACACTGGCGTGCCGTTTGCGCCAGCAGGTCGAGCATATGGAGCGCGCGCTGTGGCCCGGCATGGGTCAGCAAGGCAATGAATGCATCGCGCCACTCCGCGCTTTCCTGTGGATCCTCGTCTGCAGGAGCTGCGGCAGACCCGCGCGGAGGAAGAGATCGATGGACATTCATGGCAAGCACTTTAGCCTTGCAGCGCCCGAATTAGTTGCCGATGTATCTCGTGAAAAGCAGGAGTTTCAAAATATCATGCTGGAAACCATGAGAAATTCAGCACATGAAACTCAACGCAGTCGATTTACGTATTTTGGCGGAGCTGCAAGCCGACGGCTCCTTGTCGAACGTGGAACTGGCGCGGCGCGTGCATTTGTCGCCGTCACCTTGCCTCGCCCGCGTGAAGGCGCTGGAGGCGGCGGGTGTCATCAGCCGCTATGTGGCACTGACCAATGCCGCAGCCTTGGGGCTGGGGCTCACGGTGTTCATCAGCATCAGCCTCAAGACACAGAGCAAAGAGGCGTTGGCTGATTTCGAGCGCCGCATTGTCGAGCACCCTGAGGTCATGGAGTGCTATTTGATGACGGGAAATTCGGACTACCTGATCCGCGTGGCCCTGGCAGACATCCCGGCCTTGGAGCGCTTCATCCTGGAGCAGCTCACGCCCATTCCCGGGATCGAAAAAATCCGCACCAGCTTTGCCCTCAAGCAGGTACGCTACAAAACGGCTCTGCCATTGCCCACGCCTTGAGTGCGGCTTTTTCTTGCCCCGTCTTTCTTTGGGCGTCGTGGCGACGGCAGCGTAGGGGCAAGCGGCGCTCCACCTGGTTACAGACTGCCGCGTGGCTCCGCCGTAGCGGCCGCCGCTTCAGTATCCTCACGCGCCTCCAAACGCAAGCGTCTTGCGGCTCAAGTGTGCTGCGCGACCTGCAAGGCCGCGTTCTTCCAGGCCTGCGCAGCGGCTTCGGCGTCGCCGCGCTGCTCGGCCAGCGTGGCCAGATGGCACCAGGCGCTGGCGCGCAGGCTGGCGTCGTGCAACTGCGTCACGGCCTGGGTGAGCAATTGCTGCGCCTTGCCCCAGAGGCCGCGGCGCAGGCAGGCGACGCCGGCGAGGTACTGCAGGCGGCTGTCGCGCGGGTTGGCCTGCTGCGCAGCCTCTATGCGCGCGAGCCAGGCGGCGTCCAGGCTGTCCAGGCTGGCTTCGAGCGTGCGCACGAGCTTGAGGGCCTGCGCGTCCGGCAAGGCGTGCGGCAGCTCCACCAGGCGCTCCCATGCCGGTAGCAGCCAAGCGCGCACCTGCGAGGGCTCTCCACCCAGCGCGGCCAGGCGTTGCGCGGCGTGGATGGCAAGCTCGGGCATGTTGCGTTCGGTGGGTTCGAGCGCGGTCCAAAGCTGCTGCAACTGGGCGGCGTCGTGCGCGCCATCGAGCAGATTGGTGGCCAGGCTGCGCAGAATGCCTTGCGCCGCAGTGGCCGAGAACGCACGGTGTTTGGCGAGCAAACGCGCGGTCTCGAGCGCATCGCCGGTACGGCCCGCGAGCCGCGCGGCCTTGAGCTTGATGCGCAGCGCCAGCGTGCGCCGCGCCGCGCCGTGCGGCAGCGCCGCGAGTTGCTCCAGCGCACCTGCGGGGTCGCGGTCGTCGAGCGTCCAGCGCGCGGCGCGCAGTTGCACGCCTTCGCGCAACTCCTGCACGCGCACGGGGCCTTGCGCGGGAGCGCTGGCGAGGGCGGCGCGCAAATGCGTTTCGCGCGTGCTGCGGTCTTGCAGGGCGTGCGAACCTTCGGCTGCGACCACGTGCGCGAGTGTGCGCAAAGCGACGGCGTGGGCCACGGTTTCACCGCCGGCTTGCAGCGCCTGCTCTTGTTGCAGCGCAGCGTCGGCAGCGCGGCGCGCGCGCACGAAGCGCCCGGCGAGCAAATGGGCCAGCCCGTCGAGCAAGGCGCCGTGCATGGCGCGCTCTTTTTGACGCAAGCGCCAGCGGCGTGCTTCGCGCGGCAGCTCGAGCAGGGCCGCGAGTGCGCGCAGGGCCGCGTACAGCGTGACGAAGCCGAGCGCGAGCAGCAGCAGTACGAGGTTCAGCGACAAGTCGATGCGGTACGGCGGCCAAAACAGCGTGACGCTGCCCTGGTTGTTGCCCGCAAAAAGGGCCGCGGCCGCGGCCATGCCGAAAAGGATCAGAAACCACAGTGCAGCGCGCATGGGCTAGCCCTTCACCGTTCTCAGCGCCCGGCCGCGGCCGTGGCCAGCGCGGCCAGCGTGTCGTCCACGCGCGGCAGCTCGGCAGCCTTGATGCTCGCCTGCGCCTGCTGCAGGAGTGTGGCGGCGTTTTGCGTGCGGCGGGACGTGGGGTCGAAGTATTTGTTGAGCGCCGCGCTTGCTGCCGCGAGGTCGGCGCGCGCCGCATCGTACTGGCGCGCGAACAGGCCCAGGCGCGCGTTCAGCAGCTTGAGCTTGAGGTTTTCGCGCAGGAAAAACGCCTGCTCGGGCGCGAGCAGCATGGCTTCGGGCTGGTCAATGCGGCGCACGCGCACGAGCAGGCGGGTCTCGTCGCGCACGGCCTGCCACAGATTTTGCAAGCCCGAGTGCCACCAGGACGGATCTTCCGCGTCCGCTGGCTTTGCGGCTTGCCCCGTTTGCGTCAGGCGGCGCGTGCTCTCAGCCCGGGCGACTTCGTTGTGCACGGGCAGGTCGTCCACCAGGCGCACGAGTTCATCGAGGCGCGCGAGCAGGCCCGCGGTGTCGGTGACGTTGGCGCGCGCGAGCCGGTCCAGGTCGCGCGTGATGGCGCGCTGGATCGGCGCCAGACGCGGCTGGGCGGCGCGCTCTATGCGCTGCTGGGCGCTTTTGAGCGCGGCCACGAGCGGCTCCAGGCTGCCGGTGAGCTGCGCTTGCTGCTGGGCGAGGCGAATGGCGGCGTCTATGTCCACCACCAGGTTTTCGTCGCGCGAACGCGACAGGCTTTGCATGAGCTCCTCGAGCTGGCTGCGCTGCAGCGCCGATTCGTTCACGCGGGCTTCGAGCACGCTCAGGCGCGTGCTGGCGTCGCGCGCCAGTTCTTCGGCCTGGCGCGCAAGGGTACGGGCTTCGACCGCCTGGGTGCTCGAATCGGCCGACTGGCGTGCCAGCTGTTCCTGGATGCCGCCCAGCTTTTGCCACAGCAGCACACTGCTGACCAGGGCGGCGACGGCCAAGGCCGCGGCTGCGACCAGCAGATAGGCCTGCAGCCCGGAGCGGGGGGCGACCGGAGCCGGCGTATGCGCGGACTGGGCCGTCCACGGCGACTGCGGAGCAGGCGATGGTGCGGGTGGTGCGGGCGGATGAAGAGGAGATGGCGGGGGCTGGAAGGGCTGCTGTGCAGGCGCCGCCGCAGCGGGTGCGGCAGCGGGTGGCGCGGTGGCGCCAAGATCGGCAGGCGCGGCGGCCGCGGCAGGGGCAGCGCTGGAATGACCGGAATTGGGCGCGGAGCTCATGGAGCCGATTCTATCGAGGCTCCCAGCACGGCCGCCACGTCTGCCACCGTAGGGCGGCAATCGCGCACCAGCCCGAAGCCTGCGGCGCGCGCGGCGGCGGCGATGCGTGGGTGCGTGGCGATTGCGCGCGCCTCTGCGAGCGGCAGGTCGGGCAGGGCCGCGTGCAGATGGCGCACGGCCTCGGAGCTGCTGAGCAGCCACCAGCTGCGCGCCGCCACGGCGGCATGCGCGCGGCGCAGCTGCTCGGGGCCCCAATGGGGCGCGGCGCGCTCGTAGGCGACCACGGTTTCGACGCTGCCGCCCGCAGCTTCGACCTGCTGTGCGAGCCAGTCGCGGCCCTGGCCCTGGTGCGGGCCCTGGCTCTGAAGTCTGCCCGCCTCGCGCCCGCGCACGATGAGCACGCGCGCGCCCGGCCCCACCTGCGGCGCCACACGCTGCCACAGCGCTTCGGAATCGAACTGCGCGGCTTCGGTGGGCGGGCTGTCCAGCCGCGCCGCGGGCCAGCCCGCCTGCTGCAGCGCGCGCGCCGTGCCGGGGCCGGGCGCCCATGCTCTTGTTTGCATAGCTTTCAGCGCAGGTACATCAGGCGCTAGAGCCTCATTTGGCATCAAAAAATGGCGCACGGCGGGCACGCTTACGAACATCACCGCCTGGTATTGCGCGAGCTGCGCGCGCGCCTGTTGCAAGGCAACCTGGCTCGCGGCGTCCGCGCAGGGGGCGATGTCGATCAAGGGCAGGGCGGCGGCGCTGATGCCCCGCGCGCCAAGCTGCTGCACCCAGCGCGCGGCTTCAGGAGCAGGGCGGGTGACAAGGACTTGCACGCCCACGCCCATGTCTTCGCCCATGCTCTGCGCCTGCGCCGTCATGCCGCGCTGCTAGGCAAGCCAGGCACAGCTTGCGCTGCCCCGTCCCCCACCGCTGCGGCAGCGCGCAGGCTCGCGGCGACTTGCATTCCCAGCGCCTCGGCTTCGGCATGGCTTTGCACCGCGGCGGCAGTGCTCGCGCGCACGAGCGGCGCGCGGCCTTCGGGGTCACCCCAGGCGGCATCGAGCTGCAATTTGCCCTGCACCCAGCGCGCGTGCGCCGCCAGCGGCATGGAGCAGCTGCCGCCGAGCGCACGGCTCACGGCGCGTTCGGCGCTCACGGCGAGCCACGTGGGGGTGTGCGCGAGCGGCGCGAGCGCAGCGATCAAGTCGGTGCGCGCGCTTTGCACTTCGATGCCCAGCGCACCCTGGCCCGCAGCGGGGAGCATTTCGTCGGGCGCGAAGATGCTGCGGATGCGCGCGCCCAGGCCCAGGCGCTTGAGGCCCGCGGCCGCGAGCACGATGGCGTCGTACTGCCCTTCGTCGAGCTTGCGCAGCCGCGTGTCGAGGTTGCCGCGCAGCGGCGTGATGCGCAGATCGGGCCGCAGCGCCTGCAGCAGCACCTGGCGGCGCAGGCTCGAAGTGCCGAGCACCGCGCCTGTGGGCAGCTCGTCCAGGCTCGTATAGTGCGGCGCGACGAAGGCATCGCGCGGGTCTTCGCGCTCGAGCACGCAGGCCAGCGCAAAGCCCTCGGGCAAGTCCATGGGTACGTCCTTGAGCGAATGCACGGCGATCTGCGCGCGGCCCTGTTCGAGCGCCACTTCGAGCTCCTTGACGAACAGCCCCTTGCCGCCGACCTTGCTCAGGCTGCGGTCCAGGATCTGGTCGCCCTGCGTGGTCATGCCCAGCAGGCGCACGCGGTGCCCGCGCGCCTGCAAGAGCGCCTGCACGTGTTCGGCCTGCCACAGCGCGAGGCGGCTTTCGCGCGTGGCGATCACGATGGAGGAGGGGGGGGATTCGTTCGGAGTCATCGTGCGCACGAAGGCAAAAGTGAAGACGGTCTGCCGCAGGCAAAAAAAGAGCGGCGGATGCTAGCATGCGCCACCATGGCAACCGGGCGCAGCCGGGCGCAGAAAGCGCCATTTTGCTGCCGCTGCAAAGGCATTTTCCGTGAAAAAAACCGACAAAGACTTTCCGCTGATCCAGGATATCCGCCTGCTCGGGCGCATTTTGGGCGACGTGATCCGCGAGCAGGAGGGCGTGGCCGCCTTCGAGCTCGTCGAGCAGGTGCGCAAGCTCTCCGTGGCCTTTCGGCGCGATGCCGACCAGGCAGCCGACCAGGCGCTCAAAACCTTGCTCAAGTCGCTCACGGGCGACCAGACCGTGAGCGTGATCCGCGCCTTCACCTATTTCAGCCATTTGGCGAATCTGGCTGAAGACCGCCACCACATCCGCCGCCGCGCCGTGCACGAGCGCGCGGGCGAGACGCAGGAAGGCAGCATCGATGTGGCGCTCGCACGGCTGCGCTGGGCCGGCATTGCGCCGCAGACCATCGCCGAAACGCTGGCGCACAGCTACGTCTCGCCGGTGCTCACGGCGCACCCGACCGAGGTGCAGCGCAAGAGCATCCTCGACGCCGAGCGCAGCATTGCCCAGCTGCTGAACCAGCGCGACGACATCCTCGCGCGCGCCCAGCTCTACCACAGCGCCAAGGACGCGCTCACGCCGCGCGAGCTCGCGGCCAACGAAGCCCAGCTGCGCGCGCGCGTGGTGCAGCTGTGGCAGACGCGCCTGCTGCGCTTCAGCCACCTCACCGTGGCGGACGAGATCGAAAACGCGCTCTCGTACTACGAATCGACCTTTTTGCGCGAAATTCCCAAGATCTACGCCATGCTCGAGGGCGCGCTCGGCGAGCTGCCGGTGCACAGCTTTTTGCGTATGGGCCAGTGGATAGGCGGCGACCGCGACGGCAACCCCAACGTCAACGCCGACACCTTGCAGCACGCGCTGCGCCGCCAGGCCGACATGGCGCTGCGCCACTACCTGCGCGAGGTGCACTTTCTGGGCGCCGAGCTGTCCATGTCGGCGCGCCTGGTGCGCACCACGCCCGAAATGGCCGCGCTCGCCGCGCGCTCGCCCGACACCAGCGAGCACCGCCAGGACGAACCCTACCGCCGCGCGCTCACCGGCATTTATGCGCGCCTTGCCGCCACGCTCAAGGAGCTGACCGGCGGCGAGGCCGCGCGCCACGCCGTCGCGCCGCAAAACCCTTACGCGAGCGCCGAGGAACTGCTGGCTGATCTGCGCGTGATGGAGGCCTCGCTGCGCGCGCACCACGGCGCCGACCTCGCGCGCGAGCGCCTGCACCCCTTGATGCGCGCCGTGCAGGTGTTCGGCTTCCACCTGGCCACGGTGGACTTGCGCCAAAGCTCCGACCAGCACGAGGCCGTGGTGGCCGAGCTGCTTGCGGTGGCGCGCCTGGAGCCGGCCTACGCCGCGCTGGCCGAGGACGCCAAGTGCACGCTGCTCATGCGCCTGCTGAACGACGCGCGCCCCTTGCGCGTGCTCGACGCCGCGTATTCGGCCACCACGCGCAGCGAGCTCGCGATCTTCGAGACCGCGCGGCAGCTGCGCGCACGCCACGGCCCCGAGGCCATACGCCACTACATCATCAGCCACACCGAATCAGTGAGCGATTTGCTCGAAGTGCTGCTGCTCGAAAAAGAGGTGGGCCTGCTGCACGGCACCCTGGACGACGCGGCGCGCAGCGAGCTCATCGTCGTGCCCTTGTTCGAGACCATTGCCGACCTGCGCAACGCCGCGCCCATCATGCGCGACTTTTACGCCCTGCCCGGTATCGCCGCCATGGTGCAGCGCAGCGGCAGCGGCGCGCAAGGGGAGCATGGCGAGCAGGACATCATGCTCGGCTACTCCGACAGCAACAAGGACGGCGGCATCTTCACGAGCAACTGGGAGCTGTACCGCGCCGAAACCGCGCTCGTGGAGCTGTTCGACCAGCTCGCGCAGTCCTACCGCATCCGATTGCGCATGTTCCACGGGCGCGGCGGCACCGTGGGGCGCGGCGGGGGGCCGAGCTACGAGGCCATTCTCGCGCAGCCGCCGGGCACGGTGCGTGGGCAACTGCGCCTGACCGAGCAGGGCGAAGTGATCGCCTCCAAATACTCCAACCCCGAAATCGGGCGCCGCAACCTCGAAACCCTGGTTGCCGCCACGCTCGAAGCCACGCTGCTGCAGCCCACCAAGCCCGCGACGCCCGCCTTCCACGCCGCGGCCGAGCAGCTCTCGGCCGCCAGCTTTGCCGCGTACCGCGCGCTGGTCTATGAGACGCCGGGCTTTGCCGAGTATTTTTTCCACGCCACGCCGATCCGCGAGATTGCCGAGCTCAACATCGGCTCGCGCCCGGCCTCGCGCAAGCCCTCGCAGCGCATCGAGGACCTGCGCGCGATTCCCTGGACTTTCAGCTGGGGCCAGTGCCGCATCACGCTGCCGGGCTGGTACGGCTTTGGTTCGGGCGTGCAGGCTTTCATCGAACAAGCCGACAAAGACCCGAAAACGCAGCTTGCGCTGCTACGAAAAATGGTCCGCCACTGGCCGTTTTTCCGCACCCTGCTGTCGAACATGGACATGGTGCTGGCCAAGAGCGACCTCGCGCTGGGCGCGCTCTACAGCGAGCTCGTTGCCGATCCGGCGCTGCGCGCGCGTGTGTTCAGCGCCATCGAGGCCGAATGGCAGCGCACCACCGACGCGCTGTACCGCATCACGGGCGACAGGCAGCGTCTGGCGCACAACAGCGCGCTCGCGCGTTCGATCCGCTACCGCTTCCCCTACATCGACCCGCTGAACCACCTGCAGGCAGAACTGCTGCGCCGCTGGCGCGCCGAACCCGGCGACGAGCGCGTGCACACCGGCATCCATCTATCCATTAACGGCATTGCCGCGGGTTTGCGCAATACGGGTTGAAAAGAGACGGCTCTGGCCGAGAAAGTGGCCGATTTCCGGCGTTTCGGTGCATGGGCACCCGCAGCACTGATTTCCGCCAGCGCCCGCATAGGTGCGCAGCACCTGCCTCATGGACAATCTGGAATCATGCCTTTTTCGGCCCCGCCTCGTGCACGAAAAACAGGCAATCTGCGACGCCGCCCGGCAAATCAAGGGCTTGCCGCGGCCATACTGCACAAGCCCAAACTTATCCACATGCTTGTCCAGCGGCGCGTGGGATAAGCGGGTGCCCTCCTGCTGAGAATTTTGGCAATGCGTCATTGGTATATAAAAATCAATGGATTGCAGATTCCGGACAAGGCCTTTTCGGGCTTTTCCACAGGGTTGTGCAGCCGGTGCGGGGATAATCATTCGTGCTCGCGCTGCGTGTCCAAGCGATCGCGAGGACATGGTTCACGGCCTTGCCAAAAGGGCTTCAGACAGTCTGGGCGCCTTGCAATCACTGCCTTTGCGGGGCAACATAGCCCATGAAAACGTCGTGAACAGGTTCTCAGGCGGCTTCGTGGGCAGCGCCCGCCAAGCCGTCGCAATGTGAGCGCACAAGCCTTTTGCTCAGCGCCCCCAGTGCCCCAGCACCGCATTGACCAGCCCGCCGCCCAGCACCAGCCAGGCAAACAGCAGCGCGGCCAAGGCCAGCGGGCGGCTGCCGGCGCGGCGAATGGCGCTGGCGTGCGTGCTCAGCCCCAGCGCGCCCATGGCCATGGCCAGCAGCAGGTTGTCCAGCGCAAGCAGCATCGCCTTGGGCACGGCAGGCAGCAGCGGCAGCGAATTGAGCAGCGCCACCAGCACAAAGCCCAGCGCAAACCACGGGATCGTGATGCGGCCACGGCCGCTGGCATCTGCTGCGGGCGCGGTTGCCGTTATGGGCGCGACTACCGGCGCAACTGTGGATGCAACTGTGGACGCAACTGTGGGTGCGACCACGTGCACACGGGCGCCGACACGCACGCCGCGGCGCGCTACGGCCAACGACAGCGCCAGCAGAAAAGGCGCCAGCAGCATTACACGGATCATTTTGGTGATCACCGCCTGATCGGCTGCGGTTTCGCCCACGGCGCGGGCCGCGCCCACCACCTGCGCCACCTCGTGCACGGTCGAGCCCACATACACGCCGTAGGCCGCGTCGCTCGCCCCCAGCGAAGCCAGCCAGGGGTGCAGCAGCGGGTAGCCGAACATGCCCAGCGTGCCGAACACCACCACCGTGGCCACCGCCACGGCCACCTTGTCACCGCGCGCCTGGATCACCGGCTCGGTGGCCAGCACGGCGGCCGCGCCGCAGATCGAGCTGCCGGCGCCGATCAGAATGGCGGTCTGGCCGTCGATGCGCAGCCAGCGGCCCAGCCATACCGCCAGGCCAAAGGTGCTCGTGAGCATGACCACATCGATCAGTACGCCCGACCAGCCCACTTGTGCAATCTGCTGCAGCGTGATGCGCAGGCCGAACAGGATGATGCCCAGCCGCAGCAGCCGCTGCTTGGCGTAGTCCACGCCCGTGCCGCACCGGGTATGCAAGGCCGGGTACACCGTGTTGCCCAGCACGATGCCGCCGACGATCGCCAGCGTCAGTGCCGACAGGCCCCAGCGTGCCACCCAGGGCTTTTCGGCCAGCCACGCGGCCGCCAAGGCCAGCGCGAGCGTGAGCGCCAGGCCAGGAGCGCGCTGACGCAGCAGGTGCATCTGGCGGAAACAAGGAGAGGGTGCCGAGGCAGGACGATGTTCGGGGCGCGTAAGTTCAGACATGGGCGCGATGCTGCGCTCTTGATTTCAAGAAGTAAAACGGATAATTCTTCTTTTTTTGATTAGATAAAACGATCAACCATGTCCCTGCGTTTTTCCTTGCGTGAGCTGGAAGTGTTTTGCGCGATTGCGCAGCAAGACCACGTGCACCGCGCTGCCGAGGCCGTCGCCCTGACGCAGTCGGCCGCAAGCCAGGCGCTGGCGCGGCTGGAAGCGGCGCTGGGCCGGCCGCTGTTCGATCGGCGCGGACGCCGCCTCGTGCTCAACGACAACGGGCGCCAGTTGCTGGCGCGCGCGCGGGCTTTGCTTGACCAGGCGCAGGAGGTGCAGACGCTGTGGGACGAGGGCGGCCCCGCGCTGAACCTGGGCGCCAGCACCACCATTGCCAACTACCTGCTGCCGGCGCAACTGGCCGCTTACCGACAGGCCCATCCCGGCGCGCCCGTGCAGCTCACCGTGGGCAACACGCGCGAGGTGGTCGCGGCTGTCGCGGCGATGGAGGTGGACTTTGGTCTGATCGAAGGCGCGTGCAGCGATTCGCATTTGCAGGTCGAACGCTGGCGTGCCGACGAGCTGATCGTGATCGCTGCGCCGGGCCATGCGCTGGCACTGCAGCCCACACGCGCGCAGCTGGCCGCCGCGCCCTGGCTGCTGCGCGAGCCCGGCAGCGGCACGCGCGAGGAGGTCGAGCGCTGGCTGCTCACGCACCTGGGCAGCGTGCGCGCCGACATGGAGCTGGGCAACTCCGAAGCCATCAAGCGTGCCGTGGCCGCGGGGCTGGGCTTGAGCTGCCTTTCCCGCAGCGCAGTGGCGGATTTTTTGGCCAGCGGCGCCTTGGTAGAAGTGGCGACCGGCCTGCCGCCGCTCGTGCGCCAGCTGTGTCTGGTGCGCCACCGCGAGCGTCCTGCCACGCGCGGCATGCAGGCGTTTTTGGCGCTGGCGTCGCTGGTGGAGGCAAACGCCGCTGGCTCCGCTCCGGGCTGAAGGAGTTACTAAAAGTATAGCTGCTAGCGCTTTATACACCTGGGCTGGAGGCGTTTTTTATCCAAAATTTGCGGCGGCATTGCGCGTGCGCTGCCGCTGTGCGCGCAGCAGCACCACGAGCGCCCCTGCGCCGCCCTCGTCGGCGCGCGCCTGCACGAAGGCCAGCACCTCGTTTTTCTGCACCAGCCAGCTGTGCACGCGGCCTTTGAGCACGGGGCTCTTGCCCGGCGAGCCCAGGCCTTTGCCGTGCACGATGCGCACGCAGCGCAAGCCGCGCTGCAAGGCCGTGCGCAAGAACTGGCCGAGCGCGGCACGCGCCTCGTCGGTGCGCAGACCGTGCAGGTCGAGCTCGGCCTGCAGCGTCCAGGCGCCCTGGCGCAGGCGGCGCGAGACCTCGGGGGCTATGCCGGGACGGCGAAAGCTCAGCGTCTCGTCGGTGTCGAGCAGCGAACCCACGTCGAAGTCGTCGCTGAGCGCCTCTTGCAGCACGCGCTGTTCGTCGCGCTGGTGTTGCAGCGCGAGCGGCGCGGGCGGCTCGGGGCGCAGCAGCACGGTGCCTTGCGCGCGCAGTGGCGTCACCGGCCCCACGGCGCGCGCGAATTCCTGCTGCGCGGCGCGCGCCTGGGCTGCTGCGGCGCGGCGGGCGCGTTCCTCGGCCTCGGCACGGGCGCGCTCCTGCGCGATGCGTGCGCGCAGCGGCCCCATGTCTTGCAGCGCGTGCGCGACGAAGCGTGGGTGGCTCACGGCAGCCCCCTCATAGCAGTCCCCTCACAGCAGACCTTCTTTGGCCATCGAAAAGCTCTGCCCCGGCGCGACGATCACGTGGTCGAGCACGCGCACGTCGATGAGCGCGAGCGCGGCCCGCAGCGTCTGCGTCAGGGCCTCGTCGGCGCGGCTTGGCTGCACGCTGCCGCTCGGGTGGTTGTGCGCGAGCACCACGGCCGCGGCCTGGTGGTGCAGGGCGCGCAGCACCACTTCGCGCGGATAGACGCTGGTCTGCGTGAGCGTGCCGCGAAACAGCTCCTCGAGCGCGAGCAGGCGGTGCTGACCGTCGAGAAACAGCACGGCAAAGACTTCGTGCCCTTTTTCGGCCAGGTGCAGCTGCAGGTAGTGCGTGATCGCGCCGGGCGTGTCGAACGCGGGGCGCTCGCGCAGCTCTTGGGCGAGCGCGCGGCGCGCGAGTTCGAGCACGGCCACGAGCTCGGCGCGCTTGGCCGGCCCCAGGCCTTTGATGCGTGCGAGCTCGCGCGGCGTGGTGTGCAAAAGCCCCGCGATACCGCCAAAGCCGCCCGAGACCTTGCCCGTGGCGCCGTCGCGGTGCGGCGCATCGAGCAGTTCTTGTGCGAGCTGCAGCACGTTTTTGCCTGCAATACCCGTGCGCAGCAGGATGGCCAAAAGCTCGGCATCGGCGAGCGCGCCCGGGCCGCGCGCGAGCAGCTTTTCGCGCGGCTGGGCGTCAGCGGGCAGGTCTTTGATCGCCATGGCGGGAGTGGGGTCGCAAGATTTTTACAATGCAGGCCAGTTTATCGGGACTTCCATGACCTCCAGCGCCACCCTTGATTCCAGCCTTCCCACTGTGCAGCCCGGCTCCTTCCTCACGCTGCACTACCGCCTTGCCGGCCCGGCGGGCGATGTGATCAACACCTTCGGCGGCCAGCCGGCCACGCTCTCGCTCGGCGCGGGCGAGCTCTCGCCCGCCGTGGAGCAGCGCCTGCTGGGCCTGCCAGAGGGCGCGCGTGCCACGTTCGAGCTGCCCGCAGGCGAGGCCTTCGGTGAGCGCAAGCCCGAGATGCAGCAATGGGTGGCGCGCAAGCTGCTCGATGCGCTCGGCGACCCCGATGAGTCCTACGCCGTGGGCGAGGTGGTGCAGTTCCCCACGCCCGATGCGCAGGGCAGCTACGCGGGCGTGGTGCTGCAGGTGCGCGAGGACGGCGCGCTGCTGTTCGACTTCAACCACCCGCTGGCCGGCCAGCCCGTGACCTTCGAGGTGTACGTGATCGGGGTGCTGTGATGCCGCCGCTGCAAGAGGTGGTACTGGCCGAGCCGCGCGGCTTTTGTGCGGGCGTCGATCGTGCGATCGAGATCGTCGAGCGCGCACTGCGCAAGTTCGGCGCGCCGATCTACGTGCGCCACGAAATCGTGCACAACACCTACGTGGTCAGCGACCTCAAGGCGCGCGGCGCGGTGTTCATCGAGGATTTGGCCGAGGTGCCGCCGGGCGCGACGCTGGTGTTCAGCGCGCATGGCGTGAGCCGCGCCGTGCAGCAGGAGGCGCAGGCGCGCGGCTTTCAGATTTTCGACGCCACCTGCCCGCTCGTGAGCAAGGTGCATGTCGAAGTGGCCAAGCTCGCGCAGGAAGGCTACGAATTCCTCATGATCGGCCACAAGGGCCACCCCGAGGTCGAGGGCACCATGGGCCAGCTCGACCATGGCATCCACTTGATCGAGGACGTGGACGACGTTGCGCGCGTGCAGCCCGCGCAGACCGCCAAGCTCGCCGTGGTCACGCAGACCACGTTGAGCGTCGATGACGCGGCGCACATCCTCGCCGCGGTGCGCGCGCGCTTTCCGCAGGTGCGCGAGCCCAAGCAGCAAGACATCTGCTACGCCACGCAAAACCGCCAGGATGCGGTCAAGCTGCTGAGCCCGCAGGTCGACGTGCTGATCGTCGTCGGCAGCCCCACGAGCTCGAACAGCAACCGCCTGCGCGAGCTCGCGACCAAGCTGGGCACGCCCGCGTACATGGTGGACAGCGCCGCCGAGCTGCAAAGCGGCTGGTTCGAGGGCGTGGCGCGCGTGGGCCTCACGGCCGGCGCCTCGGCGCCCGAAGTCCTGGTGCAGCAGGTGCTCGAGCGCATCAAGGCGCTGGGCGCGACCGCGGTGCGGCGCATGGAGGGCGTGCAGGAGACGGTGAAATTCCCGCTGCCCAAGGGCTTGCGCCTCGACGAAGCGGCATAGCGCCGAAGGGGGCAAACCCGGGCTTGCAGAAAATTTTGGTCAAATCAGCGTTTTGCCAAGTATTCATAAGCGCAGGAAGCTATTGATGTGATAGCTACTTGCTGGCTTCAGGCCGGCGCAGGCCCGACCCACAGGTCCAGCGGCGGGTCGGCGGCGACAGCGCGCAGGATGTCGGTGCGCGAGATGAAGCCCTGCAGCGTGCCCTGCTCGTCGGTCACGGGCAGGCCCGGCAGCCCCGTTTGCAAAAGCACCTGGGCCACGCGGCGCAGCGAGGTGTCGGGGGCCACCGTGGGCACCGGGCTCACCATCACCTCGCTGACTGGGCGGCGCGCGAGCGCGATGGCCTTTTGCACGTTTTGCACGTTTTGCACGTCGCCCGCCGCGGGCAACAGTTGCTCGGGTGCGAGGTCGGCGCGCAGCAACAGACCAACGACGCGGCCCTGCGCGTCGACCACGGGCGCCTGCGCCACTTGGCGCTCGGCCAGCATCTGCCAGGCATCGTTGGCGCGCTCGTCGGGGTGCACGCTGATCGCGTGGGGCGTCATCACGTCGCGCACCTGCGTGAGCGGGCGGCGCTCGGCCGGGGTGGGTTGTTCGGTCTGCACGTAGGCGCGCACGGCCTCTTGCCAGCGCGGGGGCGTGCTGGCCGCGGGCACAGGCTTGGGCGGGGGCGCGGCATGCAGCGGCACGCCATCGGCGCGGCGCACGGCTTGCGGGCGTTGCACCGCCTGCACGGGCAGGACTTGGCCGATCCCTTGCGCGCCGCCGCGATAGACCTGCCCCATGGGGCCGAAGACGAAGAAGGTGTCTGCCATCGACGTTTCCTTGTTAATCCCAGACGTTCATTAGGGTGCGGGACGGCGGCACGGCAGTTTGGTCGCGGTCGCGACACCCGTCATTGCGAGCCCCGCAGGGGCGCGGCAATTCAGTCCCGGCCTTGCCAAGAGGCACAGGCGCTGACCCCAAGGCCCCATGGATTGCCACGGGCCTGGCGGTCCTCGCAATGACGGGGCATACAACGCGCACACCGGGAACTTCCGCCCAG
Organism: Extensimonas perlucida; assembly: GCF_007655255.1. Taxonomy (GTDB): domain Bacteria; phylum Pseudomonadota; class Gammaproteobacteria; order Burkholderiales; family Burkholderiaceae_C; genus Extensimonas; species Extensimonas perlucida. The sequence goes on along the minus strand of NZ_VMYE01000016.1, from coordinate 38,183 downwards.
TGAAAATCTGGGTTCAACCCAGATTGTCCATTAGGACGCGGGATGATGGCGAGGCGACTGGAGCGGCAGTTTGGCCGCGGGCGAGAAGTCCATGGCACCGGCCATGGACGCCGAGGCAGCGGCCAAAATGACCGTCAGACGTCCGCCAGCGCCTGCGTAGGTGCGCAGCACCGCCCAATGAACAATATGGGTTTAACCGGACAGTAGTGGTGTCGGGTATAGAATCAAAAACTGTTGGTGCTCGCGATGCTGTTCAGGCATCGCAGTTCAACGGGAAGCAGGAGGGCGAGTCCCACACGGACGAACCTAACCTGCGCTGCCCCCGCAACGGTAAGCAGACGGGTGGTCCAAGGCATTGCCAAGGCCCCCATTTCTCAAAATTTCGCCACTGGGTCACACCGGGAAGGCTTTGAGAAACGTTCTGTCAGCCCGGATACCGGCCAACAAGGAGGCTGCGCCCCAAGCGCAGCCGCATTACCCAAACACCGTCGGGGAAGGCGGTGAGGGGTCTTCGCCGGTGTTCTCATGTCGTCCCTTCGCATTGCTTTGCGAGTCTGTGCCAGCGCCTGCGCGTGCGCTCGCCGGGGGCTGTCCGTTCGCCGACGGAACCTGTCCTCACCTCTCCCTTGGGTCTTTGCCGACTTTTTAACCGCGTTGTGTCCAACGCATCCAACCCAAGGAGTCACTTCATGCACATCGAACCAGGTCTGGTGGACGGGGCCAAGCTCGCCCTGAGCTACACCACGGCGGCCGCCTGCATCGGCTACACGGCCAAGCTGTCGGCCGACACGATCAGAAAGGACGGCGCACACGCCCTGCTGTTGCGGGCCCTGCTCGCCACGGCGCTGGTGTTCTGCTTTTTCGAGGTGCTGCCGCACCACCCGGTGGGCGTGTCCGAGGTGCACCTGATCCTGGGCACCACGCTGATGCTGCTGTTCGGCGCGGCACCCGCGGCCATCGGGCTGGCGGGTGGGTTGCTGATCCAGGGCCTGTTCTTTGCACCCTTCGACCTGCCGCAGTACGGTATGAACGTGACCACGCTGCTGGTGCCGCTGTTCGCCACCGCGGCGCTGGCTCGCCGCGTGATTCCCGACCAGATGGCCTATGTGGATCTGCGCTACGGCCAGGCCCTGAAGCTGTCGCTGGCCTACCAGGGCGGCATCGTGCTGTGGGTGGGTTTCTGGGCGCTCTACGGGCGTGGCCTGGGCGCCGAGAACCTGGTGAGCATCGGCAGCTTCGGCGCCGCCTACATGAGCGTGGTGCTGGCCGAGCCGCTGATCGATCTGGCCGTGCTCGCACTGGCCAAGACGCTGCGTGGCCTGCAGGGCAGCGCGGTGGTGGATCGCCGTCTGCACCAGGCCGCCTGACCGGGGGCACACCATGGGCCTCGGAACGGTCTGGTTTGTGGGGGCGGGTCCGGGCGACCCGGACCTGGTCACGGTCAAGGGGCGCGACCTGATCGCGCACGCCGGGGCCATCCTGTTCGCCGGTTCGCTGGTGAACGAGGCGGCCACCCGCTGGGCACCGCCGGGTTGCCTGATCGCGGACAGCAAGGACATGACGCTGGAGCAGATGTCGGCCTGGCTGATCGCAAACGCGGCGCGCTGCGACACCGTGGTGCGCCTGCAAACCGGCGACCCGGCCCTCTACGGCACGCTCATCGAACTGGTGCAGCCGCTGGACGCCGCGGGCGTGCCGGTGGCGGTGGTGCCGGGCGTGTCTTCGGCCATGGCCTCGGCGGCGGCGGCGGTCGAGAGTTTCACCTTGCCCGAGGTCACGCAGACCACCATCTTCACGCGGGTGGAAGGCCGCACGCCCATGCCCGACGGCGAGGACCTCGCCGCGCTGGCGGCGCACCGCACGACCTTGTGCATCTTTCTGTCCATCACGCTGCTGCACAAGGTGGAAGCCGGCCTGCGCGCCGCCGGCTGGTCCGACGACGCGCCGGTGCTCGTGGTGCACAAGGCCAGCTGGCCCGGCGAAGAGCGCATCGTGCGCGGCACGCTGGCCACCATCAAACAACAGTGCCGCGACGCTGGCATCGTCAGCCAGGCCATGGTGATCGCCAGCCCCACGCTGGGCGCGCGCCACTGGCCCGAGCTGACCCGGTCCCGGCTCTACGACCCGGGCTTCACACACCGCTTCAGGAAAGCCACGACATGAATCACACCACGATCCTGCTGGTGGGCCACGGCTCGCGCGAGGACACCGGCAACCAGGAAATCCGCGTCTTCGTCGACCAGTGGCGCGCGCGCCAGCCGGCCTGGCGCATCGAGGTCTGCTTCATCGAATTTGCCGCGCCCTCGCTGCACGATGGCCTGCTGGCCGCGGCGCGGTCGTCGCGCCGCGTGCTGGTGCTGCCACTGATCCTGAATGCCGCCGGTCACGCCAAGATGGAGATTCCCGAGGCCATCGAGCACGCCCGCGAGCACGCACCCGGCGTCGAGTTCCTCTACGGCCCGCACCTGGGCGCCTGCGACCCCATCCTCGCCATCCTCCAGCGCCGCCTGCGCCAGGCCATGGCCGAGCTGGACATGCCCGACCCCACCACCACCGGCGTGGTGCTGCTGGGCCGGGGCTCGTCTGACCGCGGCGCCAACGGCGACATGGCACGGATGGCGCGCTGGCTGCAGGAGGAAAGCGACCACGAACTGGTGGACCTGGCCTTCACCGGCATCACCTTTCCGCGGCTCGAACGCGTGGTTCAGCGCCAGGTGCTGATCGGTCTGCGCCAGGTGGTGGTGCTGCCCTACTACCTCTACACCGGCACGCTGATGCAGCGCATCCACCGCCAGGTCGCCCACCTGCGGGTGCAGTACCCGCAGGTGCGCTTTGCCTGTGGCACGCACTTCGGTTTCGAGAAGGAGATCTTCGAGCTGGTGGAGCAGCGCGTGCACGACCTGCTGGCCGGTGTGCCCGACAGCCGGCTGCCCTGCGACGGCTGCAGCTACCGCGCGATCGCCCACGACCTGGGGCACGGCCATTCGCACGAACACACGCACGCCCCGGTGCATGTGCACGCCCACGCGCCCGCCCATGTGCACGAGGGCGCCGCGGCATGAGCACGGTCAACACCGTCACCGAGCAGCTCACCGCCGCCGGCCAGGCCATCGAGCACGACAGTTTCGCCATCATCGACGCCGAGGCCGGCCCGCACGGCTACAGCGAAGACCAATGGCCGATCGTGCGCCGCATGATCCACGCCAACGCCGACTTCGAGTTCAACGGCCTGACCGACTTCCACCCCGACGCGGTGCGTGCGGGCGTGGCCGCGATGCTGCGCGGCGGCACCCCCGTGGTGGCCGATGTGGAGATGATCTGCTCGGGCCTGTCGCGGCCGCGCCTGGCGCACTTCGGCATGGCCACGCACCAGTTCATCAGCGACGCCGACGTGATTGCGCAGGCGCAGGCACAGAACACCACCCGCGCCGTGCAGGCCATGCGCAAGGCACACCGCCTGGGCCTGCTGCAGGGCGCCGTCGTCGGCATCGGCAACGCGCCCACCGCGCTGATCGAACTCGTGCGGCTGATCGTGGAGGACGGCGTGCGCCCGGCCCTGGTGGTCGGCATGCCGGTGGGCTTCGTGTCGGCCGCGGAGTCGAAAGACCTGATGGCGCAGATCGCCGACGTGCCCTGGATCGTCATCCGCGGTCGCAAGGGCGGCTCCACCCTGGTGGTCGCCGCCCTGCACGCGCTGCTGGCGCTGGCCGAGGCGCAGCAACGCGCCGAGGGCGCCTGAATGGAAAGCACCATCCCGCGCGGCACCCGCACCGGCTTCACCACCGGCGCCTGCGCGGCCGCGGCCGCCCGGGCCGCCGCGCAGGGACTGGAAACCGGTGCGGTGCCCGACGCCATGGAGAGCCTGCTGCCCAACGGCCAGCGCGTGCGTTTTGCCGTGCACGACGGGCGCTGCGATGCGCACAGCGCCCACGCCATGGTGGTGAAGTTCGCGGGCGACGACCCGGACTGCACCGACGGCGCCCACCTCACGGTGGACCTGCGGCTGCTGCCCGGCCAAGCGGGCGAGATCAGCTTCGTGGCCGGCGACGGCGTGGGCACGGTGACGCTGCCCGGCCTGGGGCTGGCGGTGGGCGGACCGGCGATCAACCCGGTGCCGCGCCAGAACATCGCCGACAACCTGCACGAGGCCGCGCCGCGGCTGCTCGCGCAGCACGGGCTGGAAGTCACGGTGAGCGTGCCCGGCGGCCAGGAGATGGCGAAGAAGACCACCAACGCGCGGCTGGGCATCCTGGGCGGCATCAGCATCCTGGGCACCACCGGCATCGTCAAACCCTATTCCACCGCCGCCTGGCGGGCCAGCGTGGTGCAGGGCATCCAGGTGGCGGCCACACTGGACCACGGCGTGGTGGCGCTGACCACCGGCGGCCGCACCGAGACCTTCGCCATGCAGACGCTGCGTGCGGAACGCCCTGGCCTGCCCGCCGCCTGCTTCGTGCAGATGGGCGACTTCCTGCGCTACGCGCTCGACGAGGTGGTGGCCCAGGGCCTGCCCGAGGTGGTGCTGGGCGTGATGGTGGGCAAGCTGACCAAGATCGCCCAGGGCGAGACCATCACCCACGCCAACCGCAACATGGTGGACACCGACCTGGTGGCCGAGATCGCCCGCCAGATCGGCGCCACGGCCGAGGACTGCGCCGCCATCGCCGCCGCCGAAACCGCGCGCTTCGGCGCCGAGCTGATGGTCGAGCGCGGACTGGGCCCGGCCTTTCACGAAGCGCTGGCGCAGCGCGCCATCGACACCCTGACCGCCCCCGAACGCTACGGCCACGCCTTCGCGCTGCGCGTGCTGGTGTGCGACTTCAGCGGCAAGCTGGTGGCCGATGTGCGCTCGGCGCCCGCCGAGGCACGGCCCCGCCCCGCCACCGCCGGCCGCACCGGCATCGGCCACACCCACCACACCGACTTCGACACCGAATGAACGACCTGCCCTCCCACGATCCCAACCGCTGCCGCGTGATCGGCGTGCTCGACGACGGCGTGGCCAGCCTCGGCGCCACCGCACTGGCCCACCTGCGCGCGGCCGACGTGGTGATCGGCGGCGCGCGCACGCTGGCGCTGTTCCGGCACACGTTCAAGGCCGGCGCCGTCACCCACGACCTGACCGGCCAGCTGAAGGCGGTTCCCGGCTGGGTGCGCGCCGCGCGCGAGGCCCACCAGGCCTGCGTGGTGCTGGCCACCGGCGACCCGCTGTGCCACGGCATCGCACCCTACCTTGCCCAGCACCTGTGCCTGGACGCGCTGGAGATCCTGCCCAACCTCTCGACCCTGCAACTGGCCTGTGCCCGCGTGGGCCTGGCCTGGCAGGACGCGCGCATCGTCTCCGTGCACGCCGCCGATGCCGGCGAGTGGCAGCGCGGCGCCCCGCCCACGCACGGCCTGTACGCGCTGGCCCAGGCCCTGCGCGCCGAGCAGCGCCTGCTGCTGCTGACCAGCCCGGCGAACAGCCCGGACCGCATCGCCCGCCTGCTGCTGGCCGAAGGCCTGGGCAGCGACTTCCACATGGCCGTGGCCGAACACCTGCTGCAGCCCGACGAGCGGGTGCATGCGCAACTCAGCCCGGCGGAGGCGGCCCGCATGCGCTTTGCCGAACCGAACGTGGTGCTGCTGTGGCGCACCCGGCCGCGGCCGCAGCCGGTGCGCTTCGGCCTGGCCGATAGCGCCTTCGAGCAGCGCCAGCCCGAGAAGGGCCTGATCACCAAGCAGGAGGTGCGCGCCGTCAGCCTGGCGCGGCTGCAGTTGCGCGCCGACAGCGTGGTCTGGGACATCGGCGCCGGCAGCGGCTCGGTGGGGCTGGAGGCCGCCCGCCTGTGCCCGCAGGGCCATGTGTTCGCCATCGAGAAGAACGAGGCCGACCACGCCATCGCCCGGCGCAACCACGCGGCCTTCGGTGTCAGCAACTACAGCCTCCACCTGGGCAAGGCGCCCGACGGCCTGGACACCTGGCCCGACCCCGACGCGGTGTTCATCGGCGGCTCCGGCGGCGAGCTGGCCGGTCTGATCGCGCAGGTGTTGCGGCGCCTGCGGCCGCAGGGCCGGCTGGTGATGAACTTCGTGACGCTGGAGAACCTGGCCACCGCCACCCAGGCCCTGCAGCAGCTGAACGCCGACTGGGACGTGCTGCAGCTGCAGGCCGCGCGCAGCCGCCCCATCCTGCACATGCACCGCATGGCCGCCGAGAACCCGGTGTGGCTGGTGTGCGCCGGCGTGGGCCCCATGGGCCACGGCGAACACGGGCCGGTGGTGGCGGCGGAGGAGGCGGCGCATGGCTGACGCCACGCCTTCCACTGCCCCCCGCATGGGCGCCCTGCACGGCATCTCGCTCGGCCCGGGCGACCCCGGCCTGATCACCCGCGCTGCCTGGGCCGCGCTGGAGCGCCGCGACGCCATCTGGGTCTACCCGGTGCGCAGCGGCAAGACGCCCAGCTATGCGCTGGACATCGTGCAGCGCGCCGGGCTGCCGCTGCCCGAGACCCACACGCCGCTGCTGTTTCCCATGACCCACGACGGCGAGAAGCTGGCGCGCGCCTGGCTGAAGGCCGCGCAGACCGTGCTGCCCTGGCTGCAGGCCGGGCGCGACGTGCTGTTCCTGGTCGAGGGCGACGCCTCCACCTACGCCACCTTCGGCCACCTCGCGCGCACCCTGCGCGGGCTGGACGAGCGGCTGCCGGTGCGCACCATCGCCGGAGTCAATTCGTTCACCGCGGCCTGTGCCGATGTGGGCGAACCGTTCGCCGAGCAGGACGACACCGTGGCCATCGTGCCGGCGGCCTACGGCGTGGGCGCGGTCGACCGGCTGCTGCCCGACTTCGACACCCTGGTGCTGATGAAGATCAAGCCGCTGATCGAGGACCTGCTGGACTGGCTGGAGGCGCGCGACCTGCTGGCCGGCGCGCACTTCGTCGAACGCGTTGGCGCGCTGGACGAGCGGCACCTCTCGGGCCCCGCGCTGCTCGCGCTGCGCGGCACCAAGGTCAGCTACCTCTCGCTGCTGATCGTGAAGAACCCCCGCCGCGTGCGCGGCGAGCGCATCAAGGGCTGCCTGAAAAAGAGCGGTCCGCCACCACTGGAGACCGCCCCATGAACCCGGACATCACCAACGCACCTCCCCGCGTCTGCCTGGTCGCCATCACCAAGCACGGCGTTGCCCAGGCGGCCACGCTGGCGCGGCAGTTGCCGCAGGCGTCGCTCTGTGTCACGGCCAAGTTCACCGACGCCACCCAGGGCCTGTCCAACCCGGTGCAGGCCTACGAGGGTGCGTTCAAGGACCAGATCGGGTCGCTCTTCCAGGCCTTCGACCAGATCGTGTTCTTCGTCTCGCTGGGCGCCGTGGTGCGCCTGATCGCGTCGCACCTGAAGAGCAAGGACGAGGACCCCGGCGTGCTGGTGGTGGATGACGCCGGCCAGTTCGTCATTCCCGTGCTCTCGGGCCACGTGGGCGGCGCCAACGCCATGGCCGAGACCGTGGCCGCGCTGCTGGGCGCCACGGCGGTGCTCACCACCGCGTCGGACGTGGGCAAGACCATCCCGGTCGACATCCTGGGCCGTGAGCTGGGCTGGCAGGTTGAGGCGCCCAAACTCAACATCACCCGCGTCTCGGCCGCGGTGGTCAACGAGGAACCGGTGGCCGTGGTGCAGGAGGCCGGCAGCCCGCACTGGTGGACCCGCCCCACCCCGCTGCCACCGAACATCCACCGCCACACGCGCCTGGAGGATGTGGATCTGGCCCGCTACCGCGCGGTGCTGTGGATCACCCACCGCCCGGTGGACGACACGCTCTGGCAGACGCTGCACGAGCGGCTGGTGGTGTACCGCCCGCCGCTGCCGGCCGGCAACGACGCCACCACCGAGGCCGCGGCATGAAAGTGGCCCTGGGCATCGGCTGCGACCGCGGCACGCCGCTGGCCACGCTGGCGCGCGCGGTCGACGAAGCCCTGGCCGTGGCCGGCCTTCAACGCGGACAGGTGACTGGCGTGGGCAGCATCACGCTCAAGGCCGACGAGCCCGGTCTGCTGGCGCTGGCGGCGCAGGCCGGCTGGCCGCTGCACTTCTACCCCGCGACCCAGCTGGCCGAGGTCGCGGTGCCGAACCCGTCCGAAACCGTGCGCCGCCACACCGGCACCCCTTCGGTCTCCGAAGCCGCCGCCTTGCTGGCTGCGGGCACCACCGAGGCCTCCGCCCTGTGCGTCGAGAAGCACCGGCTGCGCGGCAACGATGGGCGCCATGCCACCGTGTCCGTGGCGCGCGTGATGCCCCGAACGGCCATCCCGCCTTGCGTCGCCAACACCGACCCCAACCGCCGCTTCACGGTCGCCGAGCGCGAGGCGGTGCAGTCGCTGATGCAGGTGCGGCGCGACATGCGCCACTTCAGCGCCGGCACGCAAATCGCCGACGACGTCAGGGCGCGCCTGCAATCGGCGCTGCTCGCCGCGCCGTCGGTGGGGCTGATGCAGCCCCTGCGGGTGCTGCGCATCACCGCCCCGGCGTTGCGCGACCGGCTGGCCGCCGCCGTGGACGAGGAACGGATGCGCACCGCCCAGGCCATGGGGTCGCGCGCGGCCGAGTTCCTGGCGCTGAAGGTGGAAGGGGTGCGCGAGTGTGCCGAACTGTGGGCACTGGTGCTGGCGCCAGACGACGGTACGCTGTTCGGCCGCCGCACGCTGGCGAGCGAAATGGCGTGGTGCTCGGCGGGCGCCGCCGTGCAGAACCTCTGGCTGGCCGCGCGCGCCGAACACCTGGGTCTCGGATGGGTGTCGCTGTTCGAACCCGGCGACCTGCACACGCTGCTGGCGCTGCCCGCGGGCGCCGTGCCGCTGGGCCTGCTGTGCATCGGTCCGGTGGATCGCTTCTACGACACACCCCTGCTCATCCAGCAACAGTGGCGCCAGGCGCGTCCGGTGCCGGCCTTGTTCACCGAGAACACCTGGGCCCCGTCCTGGAACACCGACACCAGCGCCACCACCGAACAACCGCTGCATGGCTGACCGCGGCCTTGCCATTGAACCCCCGCCCGTCCCAAGGAACGACATGACCACCGACACCCCCGTCACCACCCCGCACAACGCGTGCACCACCGGCCGCATCAGCCTGGTGGGCATCGGCCCCGGCCACACCGACCACATGACCGCCCGCGCGCGCGCCGCCATCGCCGAGGCCGACGTGGTGGTGGGCTATGTCACCTACATCAAGCTGGTGGCCGACCTGCTGGACGGCAAGGAAGTCGTGCGCAAGGGCATGACCGAAGAGCTGGACCGCGCCGTGCACGCGCTGGCCGCGGCCCGCGCCGGCAAGAAGGTGGCCCTGATCTCGTCGGGCGACGCCGGCGTCTACGGCATGGCCGGCCCGACCTACGAGGTACTGTTTCAGGCCGGCTGGACGCCGGAGGACGACGTGGCTGTGGAGATCGTGCCCGGCGCGTCGGCTATCAACGCCTGCGCGGCCCTGGTCGGCGCACCCCTGACGCACGACTTCTGTTCCATCTCGCTGTCCGACCTGCTCACGCCCTGGCCGGTGATCGCGCGGCGCCTGGACGCGGCGGCCGCGGCCGACTTCGTGGTGGCGCTCTATAACCCCAAGAGCGGGCGCCGCACGCGCCAGATCGTGGAGGCGCAGCGCCTGTTCCTGCGGCACCGCCGGGCGGACACGCCGGTGGCGGTCGTCAAGAGCGCCTACCGGCGCCGCCAGCACATCGTCCACACCACGCTGGACCAGATGGCCGAACAGGAGATCGGCATGCTCAGCACCGTGCTGATCGGCAACAGCAGCACCCTCCTGCGCGCGGGGCTGATGGTCACCCCACGCGGCTACGCCCACAAGTACGATGCGGACCAGGACTTCCAGACCCGCGAAGGCGAGAAGGCCGGCCGCTCGCTCTCCAGCGGACTGCTGGGCTGGATCGAGGGGCTGCGGGCCGACCATGCGGCCGGCGCGGACCTGGCCGAACTCGCCGACCGCCACCGCCTGCCCGCCGGCTACATCGAACAGGTGCTGGCGGCACCCGACGCGCACGAACCGGCCGACGCCGCAACCGAGGAAACCGAGCAATGAGCAACACGGAGAAACCCCGCATCGGCGACTACCGCCGTCACCTGCTGGTGTGCACCGGCGCACGCTGCACGCAGGACGGCGCATCGCAGGCGCTGTTCGACAGCCTGGGCGAGAAGTTCAAGGCCGCCGGGCTGAACGAAGGCGCGCTGCGCGTCAAGCGCAGCCGCGTGAGCTGCTTTGCCGCCTGCAAGGGCGGCCCCATCCTCTGCGTGCAGCCCGACGGCACCTGGTACCACGGCGTGACACCCGAGCACATGGACCGCATCATCGAGCAGCACCTGGTGGGCGGACGGGTGGTCGCCGATCTGGTGTTTCACCAGGGACCGGGAGTCATCGATGGTGAGTGAGGCACCAGCCGCGGGCTCTGTCTGCATCGTTGGCGCCGGGCCGGGAGCGGCTGACCTGATGACGCTGCGCGCGCTGAACCGGCTGGAATAAGCCCAGGTGGTGGTGCACGACCGGCTGATCGCCGAGGATGTGCTGGCGCTGATCCTTGCCACCGCCCGGCGCGTGTACGTGGGCAAGGTGCTGGGCAACCACGCCGTCCCCCAGGAAGATATCCATGCCCTGCTGGTGGAGCATGCCCGCCAGGGCCTGCGCGTCGTCCGTCTCAAGGGCGGCGACCCCTATGTGTTCGGTCGCGGTGGTGAAGAAGTGCTCGCGCTACAGGCGGCCGGCATCGCGTTCGAGGTGGTGCCCGGTGTGACAGCAGCCAGCGGCTGCTCGGCCGCCACGGGCATTCCGCTGACGCACCGCCACCTTGCCGCGCCAGCCGCCAGCCGCCAGCCGCCCGCCGGCGCCCGCGTAGGTGCGCAGCACCGCCTCATGGACAATTTGGGTTCAATCGCTGTCGTCGAACACCAGCTCGGGCGCGGCCAGGACGCGCGCAAGCACCGAGAGTTCGGGCACGAGCCGCTGGCTGAAGTAGCTGAAGGGCGTGTCGGGTTCGAGCGCCGCGCTGACGAGCGGCGCGAGTGATTGGCTGAGCGGTACGTAGTAGCTGCCCACGGGCGCGTCGATCACGCTGCGGCGCAGGCGCACTGCGATGGGCGGCACGGCGGCTGGGCCGGTCAGGCTGGTGGTGCCGGCTGCTGCGGCCTTGGCGCCGCTCTTCTCGGGCGTGGCCGGGTCGGCACCATTGTCGGCGGACAGTTCCGGCGCATAGGTTTCGGCCAGCAGCGTCCCCGGCTCGGCCACGCGCAGCACTTCGACGCCGAGCAGGCGCAGGCGTTCGACGGCGCGCTCGGCGCTGGCTGCGAGCCAGTAGCCGCAAGGGCGCGCGCGCTTTTGCAGCGGGCGTAGCGCGAGCGCCGAGGGGGCATCGACCTTGAACTTTTTTTCGGCGCCGCTGCGTGCATCGAGCAGCACCAGCTCCTGCTGCGCGGGCGTGGGTTCCGCCATCAGCACGAGTTCGCCGCGGCAGTTTTGCGCGCGCGTTTCGCGCACCACGAACGAATGCACCTGTTCGAGCTCGGCGGCGCGCTCGGCCGTGCTTTGCAAGGCGCTGTTGACGGCCGTCACGATGGTGTGCACGCGCCGCTGCAGGTGCGCGCGCCCGAGGTCGCTGCCGCGCGCGGCTACCTGCAGACTCACGGTATTTTTCAGCCCTTGCACGTTGCGCCCTTCCTCTGGCAGCGTGCTGCCGGTGCGTATGCTGCGGTCTTCGGGCTGCGTAGAAGTTTCGTAATACCAGGAGCTAGTGAGGCCCTGCGCGCGCAGGGCCTGCGTGATCGGCTCGTAATACCACTGCTGCGCCGCCTTGGCGAGAAAGGGCGGGTAGTTGGCCGTGGTGGTGTAGCTCAGCAGCGCGTCGTAGCGTGCAATGCCATCGAATTTTTGCTGCAGTGCAAGGGCAGGGTATTCGCGCGCGTCGAGCACGAGCAGCGGCCGGTAGTCGCGCACCAGGCGTGCGAGCGCCTGCGCCTCGGGGGTGGCAAGGCTCAGGTGGTCGCGTTCCAAGTCCGTGCCCTGCGCGGTGCCTGGCTGGCCCAGCGCCGCACCGTCGGGGTTGGCGCGCGGTACCACGATCACGTGCAGGCGCGCGAGCAGCGGCTCGAGCAGGCCTTGCGCGAGTTCGCGCGCCACCACGAGCATAGCCTCGGCGCCCGCGGGCTCGTCGCCGTGCTGCTGCGCAAGCAAGAGCACCGTGGGGCGGCCGCTCGCGTCCAGGCTCGCAATGTCCGTGTCCTTGGCTTGCGTGAGCAGCAGTCCCAGCAGGGGCTCGCCCTGTTGCGACAGCCCCAGGTTCAGCAGCTTGCTGCGCGTGCGGCCATGCGGCGGCGCAGCGGCGAGCTTTTGCAACCAGAGGGCGAGTTCGGCATTGCTCGTAAAGCTCTGCCGGCCAGGCGCGAGCCCCGGTGGGTCGTAGCGCGTGCCCGGATCGGGGAACCAGGCTGCGACGGCGCTGCCGTAGGGCAGGGCGGGGCTGTCAGAAGTGGTGGTGGATGCGGTGGAAGCGGCGGCAGAAGCAGGGCCTTGCGCTGGTGTGCTCGCCTCGAGCGCGGACGGCGGCACCGGCGTCACACGCACCTGGCTTGCGCTGCGTTGGCCCAGCGGCGCGGGCACGGTCTTGCTGCGTGCGCTGGCTGCGGGTGGCGTCAGTACCTCCGAAGCGGCCGCTTGGCCGCTTTGTGAAGCCTGTTCTGGCCATGGCGGCAAAGGCGTGCTGCCGCAGGCGGCCAGCAAAAAGGCCGTGCACGCGCACAAAAGCGCACCCAAGCCGGGGCGCAGCGCTTCGGCCCGGCGAGGGCGGCAGGACGCAGCCCCGCGCATGGGCATGGAGCGCCGGGGTTGTCGTGCGGGCGGTGCAGAGCATGGGTGCATGGCAGTGGGCGGCGGCAGGCCGCGGTCGTTATATTCGGCTGCATTATGTATTTGACAGAATTCGCCCAAACCTCAGCGCCGCTGGACATCACCGGCACCGCGTATTTCCGTGACGCGCTGCGCACCGCTGCCGACCTCGGCGGCACGCCGCAGCCGCCATTTGCCTGCGTCTCGCGCAACCTGCTGGTGCAGGGGCTGCGCCTGCACATGACCGATTGGGGTGCGGGCGCGCCAGACCGCCCGGCGCTGGTGCTGCTGCACGGCGGCGCGGTCACGGGGCGCACCTGGGGGCCTTTTTGTGCCTTGCTCGCGCACAAATACCGGCTCATCGCGGTGGACATGCGCGGCCACGGCGACAGCGAATGGCCGCGCGACGCGCACGCCACGCACAACACCATGGCCGAGGACGTGCGCCAGATCATTACTCAGCTACAGCTCGAGCGCCCCGTGGTGGTCGGGCATTCGGTGGGCGGCATGCTCCTCATGCGCTTGATGGTGCACACGCCCGAACTGCTGCGCGGCGCGGTGCTCGTCGATGTGGGGCCCGAAGTGGCCTACCCCGGCTGGGAGCCGAAAAAGGAAGTCCACGAGACCGTGCGGCTCTATGAAAGCGTGGACGAGTACGTGCGCCGCCAGGCACCGCGCATGAAGCGCAGCGAGGAGCACATGCGGCGCAATGCGCGGCACGAACTCATGCAGCGCGAAGACGGCCTGTACCAGCTCAAGTTCGACCCGCGCCACCCCATGGGCGGGCTGGACGGGCGCTTCATGCCCGGCATGCCCGACCTCGAGGCGCTGCGCAGGGTCACGCTGCCGACGCTGGTCGCGCGCGGGGCACAGAGCTGGTTTTTGCTGCAGGACGCCGCCGAGCGCCTGGCCCAAACGCTGCCGCGCGGCGAGCTCGCCGTGATCCCCGATTGCGAGCACATGGTCTATACCGACAACCCCGCCGCACTCGCGCAGGCCGTTGATCGTTTTGTTGCTGCTCTGTGATCGCGACAGGTCCGCGGGCAGGCTGCGATTGCTTTGTTTTTAATAGCTGCTAGCGCTTGTCAATAAAGCGCTAGCAGCCTGTCGGACTTTGGGCGTCGATAGCGAGAATGGGCCCCAGCGAGGCCAGTTTTTGCCGGATTCGCCGCCCCATAGCGGGACTATGGGGCAAGAAGACGGTAAAAAATGGGCCGCTGCGGCGCATTCGCAGCCGATGATTCCAAAGTCCGACAGGCTGCTAGAAGCCGATTTCGTTAGAAATTTATCAACGCCCCGAAAACCCGCGCATGCCTTGGCCGCGCGGTTTGCCGCCGCGGCCATCGCGCCGCGCCATGGTGTCCACGCTGGTGCGCATGGGGTCGGGCTGGCCTGAGCCTTTGCCCGCACCTGCGGGGCGCAGGCTGTGCCCCATTTGCGTGCCCAGGTGCGCGTCATCGCTGCGGGGTTGGGAGTCGTCATGGCGAGGGCCACCACCTTGGCGCGCGCCGCCGTCCTGGCGCGGGCGCGCCGGGCCGCGGTTGCCATTGCCGTTGGCAGACCTTTGTTCGGTGCGCGGACGCTGGTTGGGCCCCTGGCCGCTGCCTTGCGGCTTGGCGTTGCGTGGGCGTGGCTGCGCCTGGCCATCGCCGGCATCCTGGGCTGCGCCGGTTTGCGCGCCGCGCCCCGCACCGCGGGCACCTTGGGCACCTTTGGCGCCCTTGTTGGTGCGCATGCGCTCCATCATCTCGCTGCGCGCAGCTTTGGCAGCCGCCTGCATCACGTCGCGGCTGGGCGGCTTGCCCGCGCCACCCCAGAGGGTCTGGCGGCCCATGGCGATCGGCTCGGCTTTTTCGCCGGGCTCGGGGCCCAAACCTTCGAGCACCTGCACGGGGATTTCCTGGCGCGTGAAGCGCTCGATCTCCATCATGAAGCCTTCTTCGTCTAGGCACACCAGACTCACGGCCTCGCCGCTCGCGCCTGCGCGGCCCGTGCGGCCGATGCGGTGCACGTAGTCTTCGGGCACGTTCGGGATGTCGTAATTGACGACGTGCGGCAGCTCGTCGATGTCTATGCCGCGCGCGGCGATGTCGGTGGCCACGAGCGCGCGCAGCGCACCGCTCTTGAAGTCCGCGAGCGCCTGGGTGCGTGCGCTCTGGCTCTTGTTGCCATGCAGCGCCATGGCCTTGACGCCGTGCTGGTTGAGGAAGTCGGCCACGTGGTTGGCGCCGAACTTGGTGCGCGTGAACACCAGCACCTGGCTCCACTGGTGCTGTTCGATGATGTGCAGCAGCGCCTGTTTTTTCTTCGCGCGGCCCACGGGGTGGATCACCTGCGTGATGCGCTGCACCGTGGTGTTGCTCGGCGTGACCTGGATGTGCTGCGGCTCGCGCAGCAGGCCGTTGGCGAGTTCGCGGATTTCATCGCTGAAAGTGGCGGAAAACAACAGGCTCTGCTTGTGCTTGGGCAGCAGCGCGAGCACCTTTTTCACGTCGTGGATGAAGCCCATGTCGAGCATGCGGTCGGCCTCGTCGAGCACCAGCACCTGCACCTGCGAGAGGTCCAGAAAGCCCTGCTCCTGCAGGTCGAGCAGACGCCCGGGCGTGGCGACCAGGATATCGACGCCGCGCTGCAGACGCTCGATCTGCGGGTTCATGCCCACGCCGCCGAACACCACGGTGGACTTGAGGTCGAGGTATTTGCCATAGGTGCGCACGGACTCTTCGACTTGCGCGGCGAGCTCGCGCGTGGGCGTCAGCACTAGCGCGCGTATGGCCTTGGCGCCGGATTTGCCTTTGGCAGCCGGCTCTTGCGCGAGGCGGTGCAGTATGGGCAGCGTGAAAGCGGCCGTCTTGCCGGTGCCCGTTTGTGCGCCGGCGAGCAGATCATGGCCCGCGAGCACGGCAGGGATGGCCTGCGTCTGGATCGGGGTGGGGGTTTCGTAGCCTTGCTCGCGCACGGCCTGCAGGATGGCCGGAGCCAGCTGGAGTTCTTCAAATTGCATGGATCGATGTGCGCCCGTCCTGGGCGCTGGGTACCGGTGCGCCGCGACAGCCTTGATTTGCTGTCGCGCCAGTTGCAGACCGGCGGGGTTTATGGAGAGAAATTTGCCCTCAGATAGGGCAGACATTGCAGGGTACTGGAGCCTGCAAAGAGGCATATTGTCGCATGCACCGATAATTCCAGCCCTTCGTGCCTGTTTATTTTTAGCGAGTCAGACCCATCCCATGGCCCAATACGTTTATTCGATGAATCACGTCAGCAAGACGGTGCCGCCCAAGCGACAGATTCTCAAAGATATTTCTTTAAGTTTTTTCCCCGGCGCCAAGATTGGCGTGCTGGGCTTGAACGGCTCAGGCAAGTCCACCTTGCTCAAGATCATGGCCGGCATGGACAAGGAGATCGAGGGCGAAGCCCTGCCCATGCCGGGCCTGAAGATCGGCTACCTGCCGCAGGAGCCGCAGCTCAACCCTGAGCACACCGTGCGCGAGAGTGTCGAAGAGGCGATGGGCGAGGTCTTTGCCGCGCGCGCCAAGCTCGATGAAGTCTATGCCGCATATGCCGACCCCGAGGCCGACTTCGACGCCCTCGCGGCCGAGCAGGCGCGCCTCGAAGCCATCATCGCCACGGCGGGCACCGATTCCGAGCACCAGCTCGAAATCGCCGCCGACGCCTTGCGCCTGCCGCCATGGGACGCGCAAATCGGCCAGCTCTCGGGCGGCGAAAAACGCCGCGTCGCGCTGTGCCGTCTGCTGCTGTCCAAGCCCGACATGCTGCTGCTCGATGAGCCCACCAACCACCTCGACGCCGAGAGCGTGGAGTGGCTTGAAGTGTTCCTCAAGCGCTTTCCGGGCACCGTGGTGGCGATCACGCACGACCGCTACTTCCTCGACAACGCGGCCGAGTGGATTCTGGAGCTCGACCGTGGCCACGGCATCCCTTACAAGGGCAATTATTCGACCTGGCTCGAGCAGCGCGAGGCCCGGCTCGAACAGGAGCAGCGCTCCGAAGACGCGCGCACCAAGGCCATGAAGAAAGAGCTCGAATGGGTGCGCCAGAACGCCAAGGGACGGCAGGCCAAGAGCAAGGCGCGCATCGCACGCTTCGAGGAACTCTCCGACTACGAATACCAAAAACGCAACGAGACGCAGGAAATCTTCATCCCCGTGGCCGAGCGCCTGGGCAGCCAGGTGATCGAGTTCAAGAACGTGAGCAAGTCGTTCGGCGACCGGCTGCTCATAGACAACCTGAGCTTCAACATCCCCGCCGGCGCCATCGTCGGCATCATCGGCCCGAACGGCGCGGGCAAGTCCACGCTGTTCAAGCTGATCGCGGGCCGCGAACAGCCCGACAGCGGCGAGGTCGTGATTGGTTCTACCGTGAAGATGGCCTTTGTCGATCAGCACCGCGATGCGCTCGCGAACGAAAAAACCGTCTGGGAGGACATTTCGGGCGGGCTCGACATCATCACCGTGGGCAAGTTCCAGATGGCGAGCCGCGCCTACTGCGGGCGCTTCAACTTCAACGGCGGCGACCAGCAGAAAAAGGTCGGCGCGCTCTCTGGTGGTGAGCGCGGGCGCCTGCACCTGGCCAAAACCTTGATCGCGGGCGGCAACGTGCTGCTGCTCGACGAGCCCTCGAACGACCTGGACGTGGAAACCCTGCGCGCACTCGAAGAAGCACTGCTCGAGTTTGCCGGCACCGTGCTGGTCATCAGCCACGACCGCTGGTTCCTCGACCGCATCGCCACGCACATCCTTGCGGCCGAGGGCGACAGCCAGTGGACGTTCTTCGACGGCAACTACCAGGAGTACGAAGCCGACAAGAAGAAACGCCTGGGCGAAGAGGGCGCCAAGCCCAAGCGCATGCGCTTCAAGGCGCTCAAGTAGCAGCGTAGCAGGGTCTCTTACAGCGGGCTTGTTTCGCGGTAGCATCGGGGCCCGCGCGAGCTTGACTTCCCCCGCCATGTCCCTCAGTGCAGCACAAGCGAGAGTCGTCTTCCGCGCCTGCGTCGTCGATGCAGTGCGCAGGGGAGAAGCGCTCATGCGGCAACTGGTCGATGCCACCCACGGGGCATTGGCGAATGCAGAGGCATCGGAGCGAAACTACCAGCAGCGCACGCTGCTCGGCGATGGACTGCGCCTTTTGAATCAGCACGGGGCTACGCTGGTCAAGGCCTACCCGATTGCTCTGCTGGATGTCTTCGCGCAAGGCCCGGCCAAGGTGTCTGCCTCGCCTGTGGAGGATACCGGCCTCGACTTCGGCGAGCTTGCGCTTCTGGACGAAGCCGAAATGCAAAGCCAGGTCGAGCTCGCACGTGCCCAGCAACGGGCTGTGTATGCCACCGACGCCGTGCTGGCCGACCTCAATGCCCTGGTGAGTTCCGCGCAGGGCCTGCGCAGCGTGCAGGCCGAACGCAACCCCTTGCGTCCGGAAAATTACGTGCGCGCATTGCAATGTGTGATGACCGATGCGGACATTGCTGCACCCGTGCGGCAGCTGTGGATGCAGCATATGTCCGTGGCTCTCGGAGCGTTGCTGGTGAACGAATACCGGCATGCTGCCCAAAGCCTGCGCGAGCATGGCGTCGAGCCCGTGGGCTATGCGATGCTGGGCGTGCCGGTGGGGGCTCTGGCGGCGGCGTCGGTGCAAGCACAAGGGCCGCGCACCTCGGGGGCTCCCGCTTCAGAGGTAAAGCAAAGTAGCGGCTATGCCCAGGCTTGGTACCGCAGTCCAGGTGAACAAGGCCAGCCCACTAGGTCGTCCTCGCTGGGTGGCGACGGATTCGGTGCGGCGGCGGAGGAAGCGCTGCTCACGGTCGGCATGCTGCGCCAGATGCTTTCCAGTGGACTGGACCCTTACACCTACGGAGTGGCAGGAGCAAGCGGCCCGCAGGCACCATCGGCCGGCCAGCACGTTTCTCCCGAAGCTGTGGTGCAGGCCATGGAGGACGTCGCGCAGCTCGAACGTCTGGTCGGAAAACTGACTTCGCCTCATGGGTCCACGCACATGAGCTCGCATGCGTCGCTGGTTGCACCGGTGGTGCAGCTTGCATCCGTTGCTGAGTCGACCATGGGGCTGGGTTCGTCCCAGTCCACTGCGACGGATCTGGTGGGACGCATGCTGAAGAAGCTCGCAAAAGATCGGCGCCTGCTGCAGCCCGTGCTGCGTGCCGTGCAGGAATTTGCACCGGCGCTCGAACAGTTGGTGCAGCATGACAGCCGGTTTTTCATTGACGGCATGCACCCCGCGCGGCGCCTGCTCGACGAAATCACGCGCCGCAGCCTGGCATTCGAGAGCGAAGATGCGCCTGGATTCAGCCGCTTCATGCGGCTGCTCGACGAGGCCGTGGGTCAGCTGCGCGAAGCGCGCATCGAAGATGCCACACCATTCGAGACGGTGCTCAAGGCGCTGGAGGCCGCCTGGGAGGTGCAGGAGCGGCAGCGCAAGACCGAGCAAAAGGCTGAAGAGCAGGCCTTGTGGCGCGCGATGCAGGCGGAAAAAATTGCATGCGACTTTCGTCAGTTGCCGGACTGGGCGCGGGTGCCGGTGGACATCGCCGATTTCGTGACCGGCCCATGGGCCTATGTGGTGGCCCTTGCTATGGAAAATCAGAGTGAGGACGGCAGTGCTGGCACAGCGCAGCCCCAGCGCCTCGACCCGCAGGCTTTGCGTGCAATGGTGCCGCTGCTGCTATGGAGTGCGCAGCCCGAGCGCGCAGGCGCCGAAGCCGAGCGGCTGGCCAGGGTGGTCCCAGAGATCCTGGCGCAAGTGCAAACGGGTCTGGAGAGCATCGCGTATCCACGCGACAAGGCGCAAAGCTTTTTGCAGCGGCTCACCGAACTGCACCAGGCCGGGCTGGCTGCACCTGCAGTCCCTGCCGCACACCCCTCTGCTGCTGCAACGCAGGAGACCGCCGCGGTCGAAGCTGCGCAGGAGCCGGCGATGGATTCTCCACCGGGGCCAGAGCAAGGGGCGGCAGCCAGCGTCGAGCAGGCTCAGTGGCAGCCGGAATTCGTGCTTGGTACCTGGGTGGAACTGGTGAGCCAGGGACGCACGGTGCGCACCCAGCTGACCTGGATCAGCCCGAACGCCACGCTGTTCCTCTTCACGGGCGCCGATGGAAGCACCCAATCGATGACGCTGCGCATGCGCGACAAACTGCTGGCGCAAGGAAACCTGCGCCTCGTATAGATTGATTCAGGTAGCAGGAAAGTCCACCGGCGCAGGTGCTTTCCACAAGGCGCGCGGGCAGGGCCGCGCGCCCCGAAGCGTTGTTATTTGCCCGCTGCCGTCACGTCGCGGCGCGGCGAGCCGGTATAGAGCTGGCGCGGGCGGCCGATTTTGTATTCTGGGTCGCCGATCATCTCGTTGAGCTGGGCGATCCAGCCGACAGTGCGGGCCAGCGCAAAGATCCCCGTGAACAGATTGACCGGGATGCCGATGGCGCGTTGCACGATGCCGGAGTAGAAGTCCACGTTCGGGTAGAGCTTGCGCTGCACGAAGTAGTCATCCTCGAGGGCGATCTTCTCGAGCTGCTTGGCCAGCTTGAACAGCGGGTCGTTTTCCAGCCCAAGTTCGGACAAGACTTCGTTGCAGGTTTCCTGCATGAGTTTGGCGCGCGGGTCGTAATTTTTGTAAACGCGGTGCCCGAAGCCCATGAGCTTGACGCCGGAGTTCTTGTCTTTGACCTTCTCCATGAACTCGCCGACCTTGGCCACGCCGCCCATCGCCTGAATTTCTTCGAGCATGTTCAGGCAGGCTTCGTTGGCGCCGCCGTGCGAAGGACCCCAAAGGCAGGCCACGCCCGCAGCAATGGCGGCAAACGGATTCGTGCCCGAAGAGCCGCACAGGCGCACGGTGGAGGTGGAGGCGTTCTGCTCGTGGTCGGCGTGCAAGATGAAAATCCGGTCCATGGCGCGTTCGATCACCGGGTTGACGTGGTAGTCCTCGCACGGCGTGCCGAACATCATGCGCAGGAAGTTTCCCGCATAGCTCAGATCGTTGCGCGGGTACATATAGGGTTCACCCTTGCCGTACTTGTAGGCCATGGCGACCAGGGTGGGCATCTTCGCGATCAGGCGGATCGCGGAAATGGCGCGGTGCTCGGGGTTGTTGATGTCCGTGCTGTCATGGTAGAAGGCCGACATGGCGCCCACCAGCCCAGTGAGCACGGCCATGGGGTGCGCGTCACGGCGAAAGCCGCGCAGGAAGAACTGCATCTGCTCGTTGACCATGGTGTGGCTGATCACGAGTTTGTGGAACTGATCGCGCTGCGATTCGGTGGGCAATTCGCCGTTGAGCAAAAGGTAGCAGGTGTCGAGATAGTCGCACTGGGTGGCCAGTTGCTCGATAGGGTAGCCACGGTAGAGCAGTTCACCCTTGTCGCCGTCGATATAGGTGATGGCAGACTGGCACGACGCCGTGGACAGGAAGCCCGGGTCGTAGGTGAACATGCCCGTTTGCGCGTACAGCTTGCGGATGTCGATGACATCGGGGCCAATGCTGCCCTGATAGACCGGCAAATCTACGTTGGGGCTGCCATTGCTGAAGGACAGGGTGGCTTTGTAGTCGGCTAGTTTCATGGTCATTTCCTTGGGGTGTAGGGCAGTGGGCTGAAAAGGTGGCAAGCGCGTGGCGTGACCAATGCACGTCACCGGGTCTGGTCTGCTGTGCCTGGGACAATAACAGCTGTGCCCTGGCGCAGCATCGCAAGAACCGTGCAAACCTCGGGAGTATCGAGTGTCTCAGCGGGCTCGCGGCGGCGTAGCAGCAAGTCCAGCAGGTCGTTGTCGGCCAGGTCCATCAGAGCGAGCAGACCTCTGGCGTGGGATTGCCTCAGTTCGGATTCGAAGCGGGCAAAGAAGCGGGAGATGAACAAATCGTTTTCGAGCAGGCCGCGCCGGCAACGCCAGTGCAGCTTGCTCAGTTCGCGTTCGTTCAGCAACGCATCAGCAGCGGAAAACGATTCGCCCATGGAAGTCCGCAGCATCAGATGGCGCGGCGCACCATCAATTCCTTGATCTTGCCTATGGCGCGTGTGGGGTTCAGGTGCTTGGGGCACACGTCCACGCAGTTCATGATGGTGTGGCAGCGGAACAGACGGTAGGGATCTTCGAGGTTGTCCAGGCGCTCGCCCGTGGCTTCGTCGCGGCTGTCGGCAATGAAGCGGTAGGCCTGCAGTAAGCCCGCCGGGCCGACGAATTTGTCGGGGTTCCACCAGAAGCTCGGGCAGCTCGTGGAGCAGCTCGCGCACAGGATGCACTCGTACAGGCCGTTGAGCTCCTCGCGCTCTTCGGGCGATTGCAGACGCTCCTTTTCAGGTGCGGGGGATTCGTTGACCAGGTAGGGCTTGATCGAGTGGTATTGCTTGAAGAACTGCGTCATGTCCACGATCAGGTCGCGAATCACTGGCAAGCCAGGCAGGGGCTTGAGCACGATGGTGCCCTGTAGCGAGTTCATGTTGGTCAAGCATGCGAGGCCGTTCTTGCCATTGATGTTCATGGCGTCCGAGCCGCAGACGCCCTCGCGGCAGGAGCGACGAAACGATAGGCTGGGGTCCTGCGCCTTGAGCTTGAGCAAGGCGTCGAGCAGCATGCGCTCGTGGCCATCGAGCTCGATCTCGATGGTCTGCATGTACGGCTTGGCGTCCTGGTCCGGGTCGTAGCGGTAGATTTTGAAGGTGCGTTTTTGCATGGTTGTTCTCTTGGGAGGCTGGCGCTTCAGAACGTCCGGACTTTGGGGGGGATGCTTTCCACCGTGAGCGGCTTGAGGTTCACGGGCTTGTAGTCGAGCCGGTTGCCTGCGCTGTACCACAGCGTGTGCTTGAGCCATTCCTTGTCGTTGCGGCCCAGCGGGAATTCAGCGTGGTCTGCAGGGTGCTCGTAGTCATCCACGGTATGGGCACCGCGGCATTCCTTGCGGGCGGCGGCGGACACCATGGTGGCTTGCGCGACCTCGATCAGGTTGTCGACCTCGAGCGCTTCGATCCGCGCGGTGTTGAAGACCTTGGACTTGTCCTTGAGCGTGACGCTGCCAACCTTGGCACGGAGGGCGGCGATTTTTTGCACACCTTCGTCCATGCTCGCCTGCGTGCGAAATACCCCGGCATGCTGCTGCATGGCGGCGCGGATGTCGTTGGCCAAGTCCTGCGCATAAATGCCATCGGTGGATTTCTCGAGCTGGTTCAGACGCTCCAGCGTGCGCTCCGCGGCATCTTTGGGCAGGGGCTTGTGTTCTTTGTTCTGCGCAACGAATTCGACGATATGCCTGCCCGCAGACTTGCCGAAGACCAGCAGGTCGAGCAGCGAATTGGTGCCCAGACGGTTGGCGCCATGCACACTCACGCAGGAACATTCGCCCACCGCATACAGGCCGTTCACGACGGCGTTGTGTACGCCATTGGCTTGCGTGACGACCTGGCCGTGGATATTGGTGGGGATGCCGCCCATTTGATAGTGGATGGTGGGCACCACGGGAATGGGCTCTTTGGTGATGTCCACGTTGGCGAAGTTGATGCCAATCTCGTACACCGAGGGCAGGCGCTTGTGGATGGTCTCGGCCCCGAGGTGGTCGAGTTTGAGCAGCACGTAGTCCTTATTGGGGCCGCAGCCGCGGCCTTCCTTGATTTCCTGATCCATGCAGCGCGAGACGAAGTCGCGCGGGGCCAGGTCTTTGAGCGTGGGGGCGTAGCGCTCCATGAAACGCTCGCCATTGCTGTTGAGCAAAATGGCGCCTTCACCGCGGCAGCCTTCGGTCAGGAGCACGCCCGCACCGGCAACGCCGGTGGGGTGGAATTGCCAGAATTCCATGTCTTGCAGCGGGATGCCGGCGCG
Organism: Extensimonas perlucida; assembly: GCF_007655255.1. Taxonomy (GTDB): domain Bacteria; phylum Pseudomonadota; class Gammaproteobacteria; order Burkholderiales; family Burkholderiaceae_C; genus Extensimonas; species Extensimonas perlucida. The sequence goes on along the minus strand of NZ_VMYE01000016.1, from coordinate 14,493 downwards.
CGCCGCCATGCCCAGACCGTCGCCGGTGTTGATGAAGGCATTGGTCGAGGCCGCAAAAATACGCCCGGCCCCCCCCGTGGCCAGCAGTACGGTCTTGGCCTCGAGGACGTACAGGTCGCCCGTTTCCATTTCGAGTGCGGTCACGCCCACCACGTCGCCGTCGGCGTCGCGGATCAGGTCGAGCGCCATCCACTCGACGAAGAAATTGGTTTTGGCCTTGACGTTTTGTTGGTACAGCGTGTGCAGCATGGCATGGCCGGTGCGATCGGCGGCGGCGCAGGCGCGCTGCACGGGCTTTTCGCCGTAGTTGGCCGTGTGGCCGCCAAAGGGGCGCTGGTAGATGGTGCCGTCGGGGTTGCGGTCGAACGGCATGCCGAAGTGTTCTAGCTCGATCACCACGTTGGGCGCTTCGCGGCACATGAATTCGATCGCGTCCTGGTCGCCGAGCCAGTCGGAGCCCTTGACGGTGTCGTAGAAATGGTAGTGCCAGTTGTCCTCGCTCATGTTGCCGAGCGAGGCCGACACGCCACCCTGGGCGGCCACGGTGTGGCTGCGCGTGGGGAAAACTTTGGAGAGCGAAGCCACGTTGAGCCCCGCGCGGGAGAGTTCGAGTGCGGCGCGCATGCCGGAGCCGCCGGCACCGATGATGACAACGTCAAATTTGCGCTTGGAGATGGTAGCGTTGGTATAGCTCATTGTTAGCCTTCAGTCGCGGAAATCAAAGACGCCACAGAATCTGCATGCCCCAGCCGGCACAACCGACCAGCCAGACGATGGCAAGAACCTGCAACACCAAGCGCACGCCAACGGGCTTGATGTAATCCATGAAAATGTCGCGCACGCCAACCCAGGCGTGCCAGGCCAGGCCGACGATGACGGCAAAAGTCAATACCTTCATCCACTGGTGGGCAAAGATGCCAGCCCACAGGTCGTAGCCGATCGGGCCTTGGGACAAAAGCAACTGGGCCAGCACGATGATGGTGAACAAGGCCATCAGCGCGGCCGTTGCGCGCTGGCTGAGCCAGTCGCGCAGGCCGTAGTGGGCGCCGACGACGGTACGTTTGGAGCCGTAATTGGTGGGCATGGGGGTTTCCTTTCTTGTTGCTGGAGCGGTGGGGATGGCTTAGTACAAGCCAAACAGCTTGGCACCGAGCACCAGCGTCAGGGCGATGGTGATCACCAGGGTGACAACGGCGGAAGTTTTGCCGAATTCTTTGCTCACGGCCTCGTGGCTGATGTCCATCCAGAGATGGCGCAAGCCCGCGGTAAAGTGGTGCAGATAGGCCCAAATCAATGCCAGCGCCACGAGCTTGATGAACCAGCCCGGGAAAAATCCCAGGCCGCCTTGGAATGCCGCCTTGAATCTTTCGAAGGAAATCTCGGACGACACGGAGGTATCGAACATCCAGAGAATGAAGGGCAGCAGCAACAGCATGAGGAAGCCGCTGACACGGTGCAGGATGGAAACCCAGCCTGCGGCAGGAAGGCGGTAGGAGGGCAGGTCCGAAAGTGCATTGATGTTGCGGAATTCGGGCCTTTTTTTGGCGATTTCTGTCATGTCTGGTGCTTTCTTCGAGGATGTTGCTTTGTGGGAGGAATGGTGCAGACAACGCAAAATTCTATTGCAAGGCCACTGCCACGCCCTGCCGCGCGCCAAAATTTGATGCTCACACTCGGGTGTGTCTGCAGCATGTGGTGCCTGCTTTAGATCAAGGTATTGTGATAGTGGTGCGTGTCGGTGCGGTACAGGCCGCGGCGCAATTCCATGGGGACGTCGTTGTAGGTGTAGGAAATGCGTTCCACGCTCAGGAGCGGCGTACCGGTAGTGACCCGCAACAGCTCGGCCTGCTCGGCATCAGGGAGCACGGCGCGGATTTTTTCTTCTGCGCGCACCATGCGCACGCCGAATTCCAATTCCAGCATGGCGTAGGTCGGGCCCTGGTAGCTGGCCAGATGTTCCGCGGTGAGGCCTTTGAAGGCCTGGCCGGGCAACCAGATGTCTTCCAGGATGGTGGGCGTGCCCCCGAAAGAGAGAATCCGCCGCGCCTGCACGACGGCGTCGCCGCTGCGCAGTGCCAACGCGCGCGCTACCTCGGCGCTGGCGCGTGTGCGGCGGCAGTCCAGAATCGTGCGCTGTGCCGGGCCTTCGGTGCGGGCGTTGCCAACGTCGGGGCGCAGCTTCAAAAAGCGGTATTGCACCTGCTGCTCCGCATGCGTGGCAACGAAGGTGCCTTTGCCCTGGCGGCGGACGAGGAGGTTTTCGGCCGCGAGTTCGTCTATGGCCTTGCGCACCGTGCCCTGGCTCACGCGAAAGCGCGCAGCAAGCTCGACCTCGCTCGGGATCGCTTCGCCCGGTTTCCACTCGCCCTGCTGCAGACCTTGCAATATCAGCCCCTTGATCTGCTGGTACAGCGGGCTGAACGCCGGCGTAGCGGCTGCAGTTGCAGCCGTCGCAGAGGTGTCGGCAGAGTGGGGCAACGAAGACATGGCTGGAGGTGGGACAAGGCGGGCAGGTGCGCGGGATCATGCGCACCCTCTGAGCAGGTCGCCTGCGTGCAATCATATCTTATATAAGACATAAGACAAATTGACCGTGCGTCGCGTTCGGCGGTAAACTTTCGCTCTGTTTGCATGGCGTGCAGGGCGCGGCCCGTCGGGTTGTTCATTGCGGGCGCTGGTGCTTGCGTCGATTGCACCGTCCACGAATGCGCTGCGCAAAACCCGTGGGGGAGCAAGTCCCACGGAACTGCGCGATCTGCCTGGTCTCGTGCAATCGCTGACCTATTTCCTCACTTCCTGGAGTTTTCACCATGAGCAAGAAGCCCGTACGTGTTGCTGTCACCGGTGCGGCCGGCCAGATTGGCTACGCCCTGTTGTTTCGTATCGCCTCCGGCGAAATGCTGGGCAAGGACCAGCCCGTCATCCTGCAGCTGCTCGAGGTGCCTGTCGAAGGGCCGCAAAAAGCGCTCAAGGGCGTGATGATGGAACTCGAAGACTGTGCCTTCCCGCTGCTCGCGGGCATGGAGGCACACAGCAACCCCATGACGGCCTTCAAGGATGCCGACTACGCCCTGCTGGTGGGCTCGCGGCCGCGCGGCCCCGGCATGGAGCGTGCCGAATTGCTGGCCGTGAACGGCGCCATCTTCATCGAACAGGGCAAGGCGCTCAATGCCGTGGCGAGCCGCAACGTCAAGGTGCTGGTGGTGGGCAACCCCGCAAACACCAATGCCTACATCGCCATGAAAAGCGCGCCCGACCTGCCGCGCAAGAATTTCACGGCCATGCTGCGCCTGGACCACAACCGCGCCCTGAGCCAGATCGCCGCCAAGACGGGCAAGCCGGTCGCAGAGATCGAAAAAATGATCGTCTGGGGCAACCATTCGCCCACCATGTACGCGGACTACCGCTTTGCCACCATCCAGGGGCAGAGCGTCGCCCAGATGATCAATGACCCGGATTGGAACGCCAATGTGTTTCTGCCCACCGTGGGCAAGCGCGGCGCTGCCATCATCGAGGCGCGGGGCCTGTCTTCGGCGGCTTCGGCAGCCAATGCGGCCATCGATCACATGCGCGACTGGGCACTGGGCACGAACGGCAAGTGGGTGACCATGGGCATTCCTTCGGATGGCCAGTACGGCATCCCAAAAGACGTGATGTTCGGCTTCCCCGTGACCTGTGCCAACGGTGAATACAAGGTGGTCGAGGGGCTGGCGATCGACGCCTTCTCGCAAGAGCGCATCAACATCACCCTGGCGGAATTGCTGTCCGAGCAAGACGGCGTGAAGCATCTGCTGTAAAGCAAAGCGGCAGTATGGCGATGCACTCGGCCCAGGAATCCGCGCCGCCCTCCGTGGCAAAGCGCAGTAACGCCGCAGGCCATCCGCGCGACGTGCTTCTGGGCGCCCAGGCGCAGACCGGTTTTTTGCCGGTTTGCGACCACTACAGCGGCGTTGAGGCGCGCATGCGCAAAAGCCTGCAGCTGCAGGCCGAGATGACGCAAGAATTCGGCACCTGCGTTTTCGACGTCACGCTCGACTGCGAGGATGGCGCCCCCGTAGGCGCCGAGGCGGCCCACGCCAGGCTCGTGGCGGCGCTCGCGCGCGACGCTGCACCGCACGCCCGTGTCGCAGCGCGCGTGCACCCTGTCGATCACCCCGCTTTTGCGAACGACGTGGCCACGATCGCCGGCGAGGCCGGGCACAGGCTCTGCCACATCATGATTCCCAAGGTGGAATCGATCGACGACGTGCTCACGGCGGAAAAGGCGTTGCAGCGTGCGTCGGCGGGGCATTTGCCCCTGCATGTGCTGATCGAATCGCCGCAGGCCGTGTACCGGGCCTTCGAGATCGCGGCGCATCCGCGCGTGCAGAGTCTGAGCTTTGGCCTGATGGACTTCGTCTCGGCGCATGGCGGGGGCGGTTCCGGCCGAGGCCATGACTTCGGCAGGGCAGTTTTCGCACCCGCTGGTGTTGCGTGCCAAGCTCGAAATAGCCGCGGCCTGCCATGCCCATGGCAAGGTGCCCGCGCATTGCGTAGTTACCGAATTCAGCGACATGGCGGCCATGAAGGCCGCCGCCACGCGCGCCGCGCACGAGTTGGGCTACACGCGCATGTGGAGCATCCACCCGGCGCAGATCCGCCCCATCCTCGAAGCGTTCGCGCCCACGCAGGACGATGTCGAGCACGCTGCAAAAATCATTGCAGCTGCCGCCGGTGCTGAGTGGGCTCCCATCAACATGGACGGGGTGCTGCACGATCGGGCCAGCTATCGGTACTATTGGCAGGTGCTAGAACGTGCACACCGAACAGGGCTTTTCTTGCCCGAGGCCGTGCGCGCTTGGTTTACGCTTGCCGCTTCAGCGGATGCCCCCTGACTTTGCTTTTCCCTTCCTGCAGGAGTTTCTATGAAGTCCTTGTTTGCTTCCGTGCTGGTGGCCATGGTTCCAGCCTTTGCGGTTGCTGCGAATTCTGATGCGACGCCGGCCAAGCCCTCACACAAAACTGTGGCCAAGGCCTCGAGCGCCAAGACCAAACCCATGACCAGCCGCGAGCAGCTGCACAGCGCGGCCAAACAGGTGGCCAGCGGCTTTGATGCGGCGGAAAAAGCGCTCACGCCCGAAGAGTTGGCGATTGCCGACAAGGTGTACGTCGGGCGCATGCCTTGCGAACTCGGCGCGTATGTCACGGTATCCGCCGACAACGCCGCGCCCGGTTACTTCCACGTGGAGGGCAAGGGCTTCAAGTACCACATGGCGCCCGTCGTTTCGGCAACTGGCGCCATTCGCCTCGAAGACCACAAGGCCGGCGCCGTCTGGCTGCAGATCCCCAACAAGTCCATGCTCATGAACCAGAAAATCGGTCAGCGCATGGCCGATGAATGCATGAGCGCGCAGCAAGTGGTCGTGGCCGAGGCCTTGAAGAAAAACCCGCCGCCGAGTCTGCTGGATTCGCGCAATTAATTGTTTCAGCAGGCGCGGCCGGTGGGGGCGCAACCCTCGCGGCTGCGCCGTTTCCAATTGCAATCACAAGAGAACAAAATGTTGAAAGCCTACCGTGACCATGTGGCCGAACGCGCCGCTCTGGGCATCCCGCCGCTGCCGCTAACTGCGCAGCAGACCGGGGAGCTGATCGAACTCATCAAAAATCCGCCCGCGGGCGAAGACGCGCAGTTTTTGCTCGACCTGCTCACGCATCGCGTGCCGCCGGGGGTGGACGATGCGGCCAAAGTGAAGGCCTCGTTCCTCGCCGCCGTGGCGCATGGTGACATCCAGGTGGGCATGCTCAGCAGGGCCAAGGCGACCGAGCTGCTCGGCACCATGGTGGGCGGCTATAACGTCAAGCCTTTGATCGATCTGCTGGACGATGCCGAAGTCGCGCCGATCGCAGCCGAGGGGCTCAAGCACACGCTGCTGATGTTCGACGCCTTCCACGACATGGCCGAGAAGGTGCAGGCTGGCAACGCGCACGCCAAGGCCGTGATGCAAAGCTGGGCCGATGCCGAATGGTTCCTCACGCGCCCCGAAGTGCCGCAAAAGATCACCGTGACGGCGTTCAAGGTGCCTGGCGAGACCAACACCGACGACCTCTCGCCCGCGCCTGACGCCTGGAGCCGCCCCGACATTCCGCTGCACGCGCTCGCCATGCTCAAGAACAAGCGCCCCGATGCGCCGTTCGAGCCCGAGGAAGACGGCAAGCGCGGCCCGATCGGCGTGATCGAGCAGCTCAAGCAAAAAGGCCACCTCGTGGCTTACGTGGGCGACGTGGTCGGCACGGGCTCGAGCCGCAAGTCGGCCACCAACAGCGTGATCTGGCACACCGGGCACGACATTCCTTATGTGCCCAACAAGCGCTTTGGCGGCGTGACGCTGGGCGGCAAGATCGCGCCGATCTTCTTCAACACGCAGGAAGACTCTGGCTCGCTGCCGATCGAGGTCGATGTCAGCAAGATCGAATTCGGCGACGTCATCGACATCTACCCCTACGAGGGCAAGATCGAGAAAAACGGCGAAGTCATCGCTACTTTCCAGCTCAAGAGCGAAGTGCTGCTCGACGAAGTGCGCGCGGGCGGCCGCATCAACCTGATCATTGGCCGCGGCCTCACGGGCAAGGCGCGCGAATTTCTGGGCCTGCCGGCCTCGACGGTGTTCCGCCTGCCCAAGGCGCCCGAGGATACGGGCAAGGGCTTCACGCTGGCGCAGAAGATGGTGGGCCGCGCCTGCGGTCTGCCAGAAGGCCAGGGCATTCGCCCCGGCACCTACTGCGAGCCCAAGATGACCACCGTCGGCAGCCAGGACACCACGGGCCCGATGACGCGCGACGAGCTCAAAGACCTGGCCTGCCTAGGCTTCAGCGCCGATCTGGTCATGCAGTCGTTCTGCCACACCGCGGCCTACCCCAAGCCCGTCGATGTGAAGATGCACCGCGAGCTGCCCACCTTCATCAGCAGCCGCGGCGGCGTCGCGCTGCGCCCGGGCGACGGCGTGATCCACTCCTGGCTCAACCGCATGCTGCTGCCCGACACCGTGGGCACGGGCGGCGATTCGCACACGCGCTTTCCGATCGGCATCAGCTTCCCGGCAGGCTCGGGGCTCGTGGCCTTTGCCGCGGCCACGGGCGTGATGCCGCTGGATATGCCCGAGTCGGTGCTGGTGCGTTTCAAGGGCCAGATGCAGCCTGGCATCACGCTCCGTGATCTGGTGCACGCGATTCCGCTGTATGCGATCAAGCAGGGTTTGCTGACCGTCGAGAAGAAGGGCAAGAAAAACTTTTTCTCGGGCCGCATCCTCGAAATCGAGGGCCTGCCGGACCTCAAGGTGGAGCAGGCGTTCGAGCTCTCCGACGCCTCGGCCGAGCGCTCGGCCGCAGGCTGCACGATCAAGCTCCACCAGGAGCCCATCATCGAGTACCTGAAGTCGAACATCGTGCTGCTCAAGAACATGATCGCCGACGGCTACCAGGATGCCCGCACGATCGCGCGCCGCATCAAGAAGATGGAAGAGTGGCTGGCCAAGCCGCAGCTGCTCGAGGCCGACGTCGATGCCGAGTACGCCGCCGTGATCGAGATCGACCTCGCCGACATCAAAGAACCCATCCTCTGCTGCCCGAACGACCCGGACGACGCCAGGGTGCTGTCCGAAGTGGCGGGCACCAAGATCGACGAGGCCTTCATCGGCTCATGCATGACCAACATCGGCCACTTCCGCGCGGCGGCGCGCCTGCTGCAAGGCCAACGCGACATCCCCGTGCGCCTGTGGGTCGCGCCGCCGACCAAGATGGACCAGAACGAGCTCATCAAGGAAGGTTATTACGCAACCTTCGGCACCGCCGGCGCACGCACCGAAATGCCGGGCTGCAGCCTGTGCATGGGCAACCAGGCGCAGGTGCACGAGGGCGCGACGGTGGTGTCCACGAGCACGCGCAATTTCCCGAACCGTCTGGGAAAGAACACCAACGTGTTCCTCGCTTCGGCAGAGCTCGCGGCCATCGCTTCGCGTCTGGGCCGTCTGCCCACGGTGGAGGAATACCATGCCGAAATGGGCGTGATCAACCAGAAGGCCAGCGAAGTCTATCGCTACATGAACTTCGACCAGATCGAGGAGTTCAAGCAAGCGGCTGAGACGGTGAGCGTCTGATGCGCTGAACCTGCCCAGAAAAAAGCCCGCTTCGGCGGGCTTTTTTCTGGGCGAGGGGTGTTAATACGCAGATGACCAATTGTCAATAATTGTGCACTCAAGCCGCCACAACCTCGAGCGGCTGGCCTAGGCTGCGCAGCACGTCGCGCACGAGCTGCGCGCGCGCCTTTGGGTCTGGCAGGGCGCGTTCGATGCGCAGCTTTTCGTTGCCGGCGAGCTTGATGTGCTTGTTTTTCTGGATCAGCCCGACGATCGCCATCGGGTCTATGGGTGGCTGGGGCTTGAAGCTGATGTGGATCACACCGGGCGCGGCATCGACTTTGGTCACGCCGTAGCGGCTGCCGAGCACGCGCAGGCGGTGCACGTCGATCAGGGTTTGCGTGGGCGGCGGCAGCTTGCCGAAGCGGTCCACGATTTCTTCGAGCAGGCTGTCGATCTGCTCGTCGCTGTGCGCGGTGGCGAGCTTTTTGTAGAACGACAGGCGCAGGTGCACGTCGCCGCAGTAGTCGTCTGGCAGCAGGGCGGGGGCATGCAGGTTGATGTCGGTGGTGGCCGACAGCGGCGCGAGCAGGTCGGGCTCCTTGCCGGCCTTCAGTGCGCGCACGGCCTCGCTGAGCATTTCGTTGTAGAGCTGAAAGCCCACCTCGAGCATGTTGCCGCTCTGGCTCTCGCCCAGCAATTCCCCCGCGCCGCGGATTTCGAGGTCGTGCATGGCCAGGTAAAAGCCGCTGCCGAGCTCCTCCATCTGCTGGATGGCTTCGAGCCGTTGCTGCGCCTGCTTGGTGAGCCCTTCGAGGTCGGGCACCATGAGGTAGGCGTAGGCCTGGTGGTGGCTGCGGCCCACGCGCCCGCGCAGCTGGTGTAGCTGCGCGAGGCCGAATTTGTCGGCGCGGCTGATGAGGATGGTGTTGGCCGTGGGCACGTCGATGCCGGTTTCGATGATGGTCGAGCACAGCAGCAGGTTGTAGCGCTGCGCCACGAAGTCGCGCATCACGCGCTCCAGTTCGCGCTCGGGCATCTGGCCGTGGGCCACGGCGATGCGCGCCTCGGGCAATATTTCCTGCAGCTTCTGGCGCCGGTTTTCAATGGTTTCGACCTCGTTGTGCAAAAAGTAAACCTGCCCGCCGCGCTTCAATTCGCGCAGCACGGCCTCGCGGATCACGCCCGTGCTTTCGCTGCGCACGAAGGTCTTGATCGCCAGGCGCCGCTGCGGCGCGGTGGCGATCACGGAGAGGTCGCGCAGGCCCTCGAGCGCCATGCCCAGCGTGCGCGGGATCGGCGTGGCCGTGAGCGTGAGCACATCGACCTCGGCGCGCAGCTGCTTCATGGCCTCTTTGTGGCGCACGCCAAAGCGGTGCTCCTCGTCGATGATGAGCAGGCCCAGGTCTTTGAAGTGCACCGACGCGCTGAGCAGTTTGTGCGTGCCTACGACGATATCCACCGTGCCCTCGGCCAGCCCTTTGAGCGTGGCCGCCACCTCTTTGGTGGAGCGAAAGCGCGACACCTCAGCCACCTTCACAGGCCATTTGGCAAAGCGGTCAACCAGCGTCTGGTAATGCTGCTCGGCCAGCAGCGTGGTGGGCGCGAGAAAGGCCACCTGCTTGCCGCCCGTCACGGCCACGAAGGCCGCGCGCAGGGCGACTTCGGTCTTGCCAAAGCCCACGTCGCCGCACACCAGCCGGTCCATGGGGCGCGGGCTGATCATGTCCTGGATCACGGCGTGGATTGCGGCCTTTTGGTCGGCGGTTTCCTCGAAGCCGAAGTCGTTCGCAAAAATCTCGTAGTCCTGCGCGTGGAAGCGAAAGGCGTAGCCTTGGCGCGCAGCGCGGCGTGCATAGATGTTGAGCAGCTCGGCCGCGGCGTCGCGCACCTGCTCGGCGGCCTTGCGTTTGGCCTTGTCCCACTGGCCGCTGCCCAGCTTGTGCAGCGGGGCTTCGTCGGCAGAAACGCCGGTGTAGCGGCTGATGAGCTGCAGCTGGCTCACGGGCACGTAGAGCGCGGCCTTGTCGGCGTATTCGAGGTGCAAGAACTCCTGCATCGCCGGGCTGCCGTCGGGGTTTTTCTCGCCCAGGTCCATGTGCACGAGCCCGCGGTAGCGGCCTATGCCGTGCGCGCTGTGCACCACGGGGTCGCCCACGTTGAGCTCGGAGAGGTCTTTGATGAGCGCATCGACGTCGCTGGTCTGTTCCTGGCGCTTGCGCCGGCGCGTGGCGGCCCCGGTGGCAAAAAGCTCGGTTTCGGTGACGAAGTCGATGCCGCCTTCGGGCCACGAAAAGCCGTTGCCCAGCGCCGCGGTGGCGATGCCGATTTTTTCATCCGCGGCCTGGAATTCGGCGAGCGACTCGAACGCCGGCGGGTGCACGCCGCTCGCGCGCAAAAAGTCCAGCAGGCTCTCGCGCCGCCCTGCGCTTTCGGCCAGCAGCAGCACGCGCTGCGGTGTGCGCTGCACATGCGCCTGCAGGCGCGTGAGTGGCTCGTCGGCGCCGCGCACCACGGTGAGGTCGGGCAAGGTGGCGAATTCGGCATACGCACTTGCTGTCCCTTCGACCGACGCTGCGCCCTCGGCCGTCGCGTCGCCCGTTGCACCAGCGCCTGCAGCGGCCCGCAGCGCCAGTTGCGCATGGGCGTTGGCGCGGGTGTAGAACTGCTCGGCGCTCAAAAACAGTGCTTCGGGCGGCAGCACGGGGTGTTCGGGGTCGCCTTGCGCCAGGCGGTAGCGCTCGCGCGTGTCCTGCCAGAACTGTGCGAACGCGGCCTGCACGTCACCGTGCAGCACCACGGTGGCCTGCGCGCCAAGATAGTCGAACACCGTGGCCGTGTCGTCGAAAAACAGCGGCAGGTAATACTCAATGCCCGCCGTGGCCACGCCGTTGCCCATGTCTTTGTAGATGCGGCTCTTGGTTGGGTCGCCCTCGATCAGCTCGCGCCAGCGGCGCCGAAAGCGCGTGCGCGCCTCCTCGTCCATGGGAAATTCGCGCCCCGGCAGCAGGCGCACCTCGGGCACGGGGTAGAGGCTGCGCTGGCTGTCGGGGTCGAAGCTGCGGATGCTGTCGATCTCGTCGTCGAACAGGTCTATGCGGTAGGGCATGGGCGAGCCCATCGGAAACAGGTCGATCAAGCCGCCGCGCACCGCGTATTCGCCGGGGCTCACCACCTGCGTGACGTGGCTGTAGCCGGCGAGCGTGAGCTGCGCCTTGAGCTTGGCCTCGTCGAGCTTCTGCCCCGTCTTGAAGTGAAAGGTGTAGGCCGCGAGAAACGAGGGCGGCGCGAGCCGGTACAGCGCCGTCGTGGCCGGCACCAGCACCACGTCGGCGCCCGTGTCCTGGTGTTTCTGGCTGATGCGCCACAGCGTGGCAAGGCGCTCGCTGATCAAGTCATGGTGCGGCGAAAAGCTGTCGTAGGGCAGCGTCTCCCAGTCGGGAAACAGCGCAATGCGCAAGTCGGGCGCAAAAAACGCCATCTCGTCGATCAGGCGCTGCGCGTCGCTCGCATCGGCCGTGACGATGGCCGTGAGCCGCCGCCCCGATTTTTCACGCGCTGCGAGCTGCGCGAGCAGCAGCGCATCGGCGCTGCCCACGAGGCGCGGCAGGGTAAAGCGTTTTCCGGGGGAGAGTTTGGGCAAGTCCATGAGGCGCGGGAAGCAAAAAACAAAAGGCAGAAACGACGAAACCCCCGGCCGGGGAGGGCGGGGGTGTGGGTAGTCGCGGGGTGCAATTTTAGGGGGGCCGCTTGTTGGCTGCGGTGTACCCAGGTATCACCCTGCAGACCTGCACGGCTACGCACCTACTGAACCTGTGCGCCCCGCGGCGCCTAGGAGCCTGCGGTGTTCGCACCCGGCGGGGTCGTGCGAAACTCATTGCGCTTGGCTTTTGTGGCATTGGAAAACCCAATCGATGGCATGCAGGCTATCAATTGGCTTGATGGCAAGTTTGCGTCTAGACTTGCATCCGTGTTCAGCAACTCAACCGAAGGAATCTGAAATGTCCGTACTCAACACGCAAATCAAGCCTTTCAAAGCCATGGCCTACAAGGGTGGCAAGTTCATCGAAATCACCGATGCCGACGTCAAGGGCAAGTGGGCGGTGTTCTTCTTCTACCCGGCGGATTTCACTTTTGTGTGCCCGACCGAGCTCGGTGACATGGCCGACCACTACGCCGAGTTTCAGAAGATGGGCGTCGAGATTTACTCCGTTTCCACCGACACGCACTTCGTGCACAAGGCCTGGCACGACGCTTCGGACACCATCCGCAAAATCCAATACACCATGGTTGGCGACCCGACCTGGGAAATCAGCACCAATTTTGACGTGCTGCGCCCCGGCCAGGGCCTCGCAGACCGCGGCACCTTCATCGTCGATCCGCAAGGCATTATCCAAGCTGTGGAAATCACTGCCGAAGGTATTGGCCGCAACGCCGAGGACCTGCTGCGCAAGGTCAAGGCTGCGCAATATGTCGCCGCCCACCCCGGTGAAGTCTGCCCCGCCAAGTGGACCGAAGGCGCAGCCACGCTCAAGCCTTCGCTCGACCTCGTGGGCAAAATCTGAGCCAGCGTTCTGCCCTTCAGTGCGTACCCCGCTCAGGTGCACGCCCTGATCGGCCCGACGTTCACCGGGCTCCTGGCGCCTTGCCGGGTGCCCGGTTTTTTTCACCCCGTAGTTTTGACATTCCAGGAGCCCTCTCATGCTCGACGACAACCTCAAGGCGCAACTCAAAGCTTATCTAGAGCGCATCACGCGCCCCGTGGAGCTCGTGGCCACGCTCGACGAGCGGCCCGCGTCGCAAGAGCTGCGCGAGCTGCTGCAAGACATCCGCGCGCTGTCCGACAAGATCACCGTGGTCGAGAAAAACGACCTGCCGGTGCGCAAGCCCTCGTTCCTCATCACCCAACCAGGCGCCAGCACGGGCCCGCGTTTTGCCGGCGTGCCGCTGGGGCATGAATTCACCTCGCTCGTGCTCGCGCTGCTGCACACGGGCGGCTACCCCCCGAAGGCCGACGCAGACCTGCTCGAGCAGATCCGCCAGCTCGAGGGCGACTACGAGTTCGAAACCTACTACTCCGTCACCTGCCACAACTGCCCCGACGTGGTGCAGGCGCTCAACCTCATGAGCGTGCTCAACCCGCGCATCCGTCACACGGCCATCGACGGCGCGCTGTTCCAAAATGAAATCGAGGCGCGCGAGATCATGGGCGTGCCCACGGTGTTTTTGAACGGCAAGCTGTTCGGCCAGGGGCGCATGGAGCTGGCCGAAATCGTCGCCAAGCTCGACCAGGGCGCGGCCGCGCGCGAGGCCGCCAAGCTCAACGCCAAGGAGCCGTTCGACGTACTCATCGTCGGCGGCGGCCCGGCCGGCGCTGCGGCTGCGGTGTACGCGGCGCGCAAGGGCATACGCACGGGCGTCGCGGCCGAGCGCTTCGGCGGCCAGGTGCTCGATACGCTGGACATCGAAAACTACATCTCTATCCCCAAGACCGAAGGCCCGCAGTTTGCCGCCGCGCTCGAGCGCCATGTGCGCGAGTACGAGGTGGACATCATGAACCTGCAGCGTGCGCAGGCGCTGGTGCCCGCGAGCACGCCGGGCGGCCTGATCGAAGTGCGCATGGAAAACGGCGCGAGCCTGCGCGCCAAGGCCGTGATCCTGGCCACGGGCGCGCGCTGGCGCAACATGAACGTGCCGGGCGAGGAGCAGTACCGCACCAAGGGCGTCACCTACTGCCCGCATTGCGACGGCCCCTTGTTCAAGGGTAAGCGCGTGGCCGTGATCGGTGGCGGCAACTCGGGCGTGGAGGCCGCGATCGACCTCGCCGGCGTGGTCGCGCATGTCACGCTGCTCGAATTCGCGCCCGAGCTCAAGGCCGACGCGGTGCTGCAGCGCAAGCTGCGCAGCCTGCCCAACGTCGAGATCATCGTGAACGCGCAAACCACCGAGGTCACGGGCGACGGCCACAAGGTCACGGGGCTGCGCTACCAAGACCGGGTGAGCGGCGCCGCGCAATCGCTCGCGCTCGAAGGCATCTTCGTGCAGATCGGCCTGCTGCCCAATACTGACTGGCTCAAGGGCACGCTGGAGCTGTCGCGGTTCGGCGAAATCGTCGTCGATGCGAAAAACCACACCAGCCTGCCCGGCGTGTTTGCCGCGGGCGACTGCACCACCGTGCCCTACAAGCAGATCATCATCGCCGCAGGCGAGGGCGCCAAGGCTGCGCTCAGCGCGTTCGATCACCTCATCCGCAGCTAGCTGTCCAGTCCCGGACGATCATAAGGCCGCCGATGGAACAAATGAGGGTATGAATCGTACCACCCACTCATAGCCTGCATAGGCGTCTTGCTCTGCAGGGCTGATTGGGGCAAGTGGTGGTTGT
>NZ_VMYE01000015.1 GCF_007655255.1 Extensimonas perlucida | reverse complement strand
TCTACAACCACCACTTGCCCCAATCAGCCCTGCAGAGCAAGACGCCTATGCAGGCTATGAGTGGGTGGTACGATTCATACCCTCATTTGTTCCATCGGCGGCCTTATGATCGTCCGGGACTGGACACATAGCCCATCTGGCGCGGCGAGATTTTGAGCAGGCGCGCCGCCTTGGCCTGCACCCAGCCGCTGCGCTCCATGGCCCAAATCAGGCGCTCGCGCTCGCCCTCGGGCTTGCCGTCGAGCCTGTTATCCGCGGGCGCCGCGACGCTCGCGGGCGCACCTGCGGGCGCCTCGGCGTCACCGCCCGGCAAGGCGGGTGCGGCAGCAGCAGGCTGGGCAGGCTGCGCCGGCGCCGCCATGGGCACCTCGGTGATGGGAATCTGCGCGAGCCGGCCCGGGCGCACGGCGTCTTCACGCTCGATGTGGTGCAGCACCTGGGTCAGGCAGCGGTTTTCCTGGCAGGGAAAGGCCAGGTCGGTGATGAGGTCGCTGTGCGCCATCGTGGCCGTGCGCTCGACGCAGTTTTCCAGCTCGCGCACATTGCCCGGCCAGTAGCAGTTGCTCAGCACCCGCATGGCCGCGGGCGAAAAGCTGGCCGTGCGCCCGTTTTCGCGGTTGAAGCGCTCGAGAAAATGCCGCGCCATGGCCGGGATGTCCTCGCGCCGCTCGCGCAGCGGCGGCAGGTGGATGCTCACGACGTTGATGCGGTAGTACAGGTCGGCGCGGAATTCGCCCGCCTGCACCATGCGCTCGAGGTTGCGGTTGGTGGCCAATATCAGGCGCACGTCCACCTTCACGGGCGAGGTGCCGCCCACGCGCTCGAATTCGCGCTCCTGCAGCACGCGCAGCAGCTTGGCCTGGAACGCGGCCGAAATGTCGCCGATCTCGTCAAGGAACAGGGTGCCGCCGTGCGCCATCTCGAAGCGGCCCTTGCGCTGGCCCTGCGCGCCCGTGAAGGAGCCTTTTTCGTGCCCGAACAGCTCGCTCTCGAGCAGGCTTTCGGTGAGCGCTGCGCAGTTGACGCACACGAAAGGCTCGCGCTTGCGCGGCGAAAGGTTGTGGATCGCGCGTGCGATCACCTCCTTGCCGGTGCCGCTTTCGCCGCGCAGCAGCACCGTGGTGCGCGCCGGCGCCACCTGGTGCACCTGGTCGAACACCTCCTGCATGCACGCCGAGACGCCCACCACCTGGTCGAGCTGGCGCACCGGCTTGTGCAGCGCCTTGTGCATGCGCCGCACCTCGTCCTGCATGCTGTCCAGCCCGGCGCTGACGCTGCGCTGCAGCAGCACCGCCTGCCCCATCAGCGTGGCCACCATGCGCAGCAATTGCAGCTGCTCGTCGAAGGCGTTGCGCTGGTGCGGGTTGAGGTAATCGATGGCCAGCACACCGACGGTGCGGCGGTCGGCCCGTATGGGCGTGGCCAGCATGGACACGCCGGCATCCGGCGACAGGCCGGCCGCGCCGGTGCGGTTCAGAAACAGCGGCTCGGCGCGCACATCCGCCACCGAGGCGGGCACGCCCGTGGCATACACCCGGCCCACGATGCCTTCGCCGCTGTGGAAATGCAGGCGCTGCTGCTCCTCGGGCGAGAGCCCGACGGCGCACAAACCGCGCAGCTCCTGGTCGGCATCGGCCAGCACCACGAAGGCCCGGCGCCAGTCCATGGCATGGACCAGGTAGTTCAGGGCTTCGCGGAAGGTTTTGCCGATGTCGAGCGACGTTGCCAGCGTCTTGCCGACCTCATAGACGGCATGGAGTTCACGCCGGACTTCTGATACTTGGTGGTTCACCATGGACGGCCTCTGTTTCATCAAGCGCTGACCCTTGCACGCCGTGCGCCTCCTGCTTGCTCAAGGGCACTCGCACACAAAGTATTGCAGCGCATCAACATGCAATACCAAGCAAAAAGCACGCCACCACTGCAGGCCAGTGTCCGTTTTTGCACTTGCAGCCGCGACAAACGAAACAGGGCCGAATCCGCGCACGGCGGCGGACTGACAAACCCGACATTGCACGCGCGCCCAAGCCCGCAAATCGGCGCAAAAGGCTTGGCACCGAAATTGCGTTTTGCTGGGCAAGCACGCATTTTTTCGAGGAGCCCGCCATGCCTGTCAGCAGTCCTTCCAGCCCCCACGCTGCCTCGCCGGTGTACCTGGATTACGCCGCCACCACCCCAGTGGACCGGCGCGTGGCCAGCAAGATGTGGCCGTACCTGACCGAGATCTACGGCAACCCCGCGAGCCGCTCGCACGTCTATGGCTGGGCCGCGGAAGAGGCGGTCGAGCTGGCGCGCGAGCAGGTGTGCGCCCTCATCAACGCCGACCCGCGCGAGATCGTCTGGACCTCGGGGGCCACGGAGTCCAACAACCTGGCCATCAAGGGCGCGGCGCACTTTCACAGCGCCAAGGGCCGGCACCTGGTCACCGTGGCCACCGAGCACAAGGCCGTGCTGGACAGCATGCGCGAGCTCGAACGCGCGGGCTACGAGGTCACGGTGCTGCCGGTGCAGGCCAATGGCCTGCTCGATCCCGAGCGCTTTGCCGCGGCGCTGCGGCCCGACACGGTGCTGGCCTCGGTGATGTTCGTCAACAACGAAACTGGCGTGCTGCAGGACGTGGCCACGCTGGGCAGCATGTGCCGCGCCAAGGGGGTGCTGTTCCATGTCGATGCGGCGCAGGCCGCGGGCAAGGTGGCCATAGACCTGGAACAGCTGCCGATCGACCTGATGTCGCTGTCGGCACACAAAATCTACGGCCCAAAGGGCATTGGCGCGCTGTACGTGCGGCGCAAACCGCGCGTGCGCATCGAGGCGCAGATGCACGGCGGCGGGCACGAGCGCGGCATGCGTTCGGGCACCCTGGCCACGCACCAGATCGTGGGCATGGGCGAAGCCTTCTGGCTCGCCCGCGAGAACATGGCGGCGGACAACGCCCGCATCCTCGCGCTGCGCGAGCGCCTCTGGGCCGGCCTGCAGTCGCTCGATGCCGTGGTTCTCAATGGCGACGTGCAGCAACGCGCAGCGCACTATCTGAACGTGAGCTTCAACTACGTCGAGGGCGAATCGCTGCTCATGGGCATCAAGGACGTGGCCGTGTCCTCGGGCTCCGCCTGCACCTCGGCGAGCCTGGAGCCCAGCTACGTGCTGCGCGCCATGGGCCGCAGCGACGAGCTGGCGCACAGCTCGGTGCGCTTTTCCCTCGGCCGCTTCACCAGCGCCGAAGAAATCGACTTCACGGTCGCGCGCGTGACCGAGGTCGTGCAGCGCCTGCGCGCCATGAGCCCCCTGTGGGACATGGTGCAGGCGGGCGTGGACCTCGACACCATCCAGTGGGCCGCGCATTGACGCGCTGCGCCATCCACCCCGTTTTCACCCACCTTCTGACGCACGGAGCACTTCCATGGCATACAGCGAGCAGGTCATAGACCACTATGAAAACCCCCGCAACGTGGGCGCCTTCGACCCCAGCGACACCAATGTGGGCACCGGCATGGTCGGTGCGCCCGCCTGCGGCGACGTGATGCGCCTGCAAATCCGCGTCAATGCGCAGGGCGTCATCGAAGACGCCCGCTTCAAGACCTATGGCTGCGGCTCGGCCATTGCGTCGAGTTCGCTGGTCACCGAATGGGTGCGCGGGCGCACGCTGGACGAGGCGCTGGCGATCAAGAACTCGGACATCGCCGAGGAGCTGGCGCTGCCCCCGGTAAAGATCCACTGCTCCATCCTGGCCGAAGACGCCATCAAGGCCGCCGTGGCCGACTTTCGCGCGCGCCAGGCCAGCGGCACGGCGCAAGGCGAAACGCTGATTTCCGAGCAGCCCACCTGCGCTTCGAGCAGCCGCTGAGCCCACCACGCCCGGCGCACCTCCACCCCCATACCCGCCCTATCCGCATCCAGGAGTCCGAAATGCAAGCCCTGTCCACCCCTGCAAGCTCCAACACCGCCAGCGCCATGCCCTCGCTGGTGGAATTCACCCCGCAAGCGGCCGCCAAGGTGGCGGAGCTGATCGTCGAAGAGGGCAACCCCGCGCTCAAGCTGCGCCTGTACGTCACGGGCGGCGGCTGCTCGGGCTTTTCCTACGGCTTCGCCTTCGACGACCAGGTGGCCGAGGACGACGCGATCACCGTCACCGCAGGCGTGGCCCTGGTGATCGACGCCATGAGCCAGCAGTACCTGCTGGGCGCGCGCGTGGACTTCGAAGACGGCCTCGAAGGCTCGCGCTTCGTGATCCACAACCCCAACGCGCAATCCACCTGCGGCTGCGGCAGTTCCTTTTCTGTGTAAGCGACGGGAGCACGCCATGTCTCTTTCCCTGACCCCTGCGGCAGCCCAGCATGTCGCCCGATCGCTGGCCAAGCGCGGCCGCGGCCTTGGTCTGCGGCTGGCCGTGAAGACCAGCGGCTGCTCGGGCTTTGCCTACGCGCTCGAATTCGTCGATGCGCTCAATGCCGACGACCAGTGCTTCGAAAGTCACGGCACCACGCTCATCGTCGATGCCAAAAGCCTGCCCATGCTCGCGGGCACCGAACTCGACTTCGTGCGCGAAGGGCTCAACGAAGGCTTCAAATTCCACAACCCGAACGCCAAGGCCCAGTGCGGCTGCGGCGAGAGCTTCGCGGTCTGAACCCGCACGAACACAGGGCTTTTGCCATGGCATTGCTGCAAATCGCGGAACCCGGCCAGAGCGCGCTGCCGCACCAGCACCGGCTGGCCGCAGGCATAGACCTGGGCACCACCAACTCGCTGATCGCCACCGTGCAAAGCGCCGTGGCGCGCGCGCTGCCCGACGCGCAAGGCGCCCTGCTGCTGCCCTCGGTGGTGCGCTATCTGCCCGACGGCAGCACCGTGGTCGGGCGCGCCGCGCAGCAAATGCAGGCCGAAGACGCGCGCAACACCATCGCCTCGGTCAAGCGCTTCATGGGGCGGCGGCTTGCGGACCTCAAAGAGGCCGCCGCCCTGCCCTACCAGCTGACGGACGCACCCGGCATGGTCGGCATCGCCACCGTGGCCGGCGAGCGCTCGCCCGTGCAGGTTTCGGCGGACATTCTGGCGGCGCTGCGTGCGCGCGCCGAAGCCGCGCTCGGCGGCCCCCTGAGCGGCGTGGTCATCACCGTGCCCGCGTATTTCGACGATGCGCAGCGCCAGGCCACCAAGGACGCCGCGCGGCTTGCCGGCCTGACGGTGCTGCGCCTGCTCAACGAGCCCACCGCCGCGGCCATCGCCTACGGGCTGGACAAGCAGGCCGAAGGCACTTTTGCCATTTACGACCTGGGTGGCGGCACCTTCGACATCTCCATCCTGCGCCTGAGCAAGGGCGTGTTCGAAGTGCTGGCCACCGGGGGCGACTCGGCCCTGGGCGGCGACGACTTCGACCACGCCATCGCGCGCTGGTTCTGCGCCCGGCACGGCCTGGCCCTCGAAGCGCTGCCCGCAGCCTTGCAGCGCAGCCTGCTCACGGCGGCGCGCAGCGCCAAGGAGGCCTTGTCGGAACACGAATCCGCGGCGCTGTCCTTGCCGGGGGTGGCGGGGATGGAGGGCACGGGCGCAGCGCTGCAGGCGATTTTGTCGCGCGCGCAGTTTGCCGAACTCGGCGCGGCGCTGATCGCCCGCACCCTGCAGGCCACGCGCCGCGCCCTGCGCGATGCGCAGCTCTCGGCCGCCGAGATCGACGGCGTGGTACTCGTGGGCGGGGCCACGCGCATGCCCATCGCACGCCAGGCCGTGCGCGACTTTTTCGGCCGCGCGCCGCTCGCCGACATCGACCCCGACCAGGTGGTCGCGATCGGTGCCGCCTTGCAGGCCAACATGCTCGCGGGCAACAGCAGCGACGGCGAATGGCTGTTGCTCGACGTGTGTCCGCTGTCGCTGGGCATAGAAACCATGGGCGGGCTGGTCGAGAAAATCATCCCGCGCAACTCCACCCTGCCGATTGCGCGCGCCCAGGACTTCACCACCTTCAAGGACGGCCAGACCGCCATGGCGCTGCACGTGGTGCAGGGCGAGCGCGAAACCGTGGCCGACTGCCGCTCGCTCGCGCGCTTTGAGCTGCGCGGCATTCCGCCGGCCGCCGCGGGCGCGGTGCATATCCGCGTGAGCTTTCAGATCGACGCCGACGGCCTGCTCTCGGTCACGGCGCGCGAGCCCCATAGCGGCGTCGAGGCCCATGTGGAAGTCAAACCCTCGTATGGCCTGAGCGACGCCGACATCACCACCATGCTGCAGGACGCCATCGCCGCGTCCTCGACCGACATGCACCTGCGCGCGCTGCGCGAGGCGCAGGTGGACGCACGCCGCCTGCTCGACGCCACGCAGGCCGCGCTGGCAGCCGACGGCGCGCTGCTGTCGCCAGCCGAGCAGAACACCGTGCGCAAGGCCATGTTCATGCTCGCCGACATGCTCGAAACCGACGCACTCACGCCCGCCCTGCGCGAAGCCGCTGCCACCCTGTCCGCGGCGACCGAGGAATTTGCCGCGCGCCGCATGAACGCCTCCATCCACCAGGCGCTCGCTGGGCGCAGCATGGACAGCCTGGTTTGACGTCGGTGCACCCTATGCCCACCGTCCACCTGCTCCCGCACCCCGAACTCTGCCCCGAGGGGCGGGCGTTCGAGGCCCGGCGCGGCGCCTCGCTGTGCCAGAGCCTGCTGGACGCGGGCGTGGCCATAGAGCATGCCTGCGAAATGGTGGCCGCCTGCGCCACCTGCCACGTGTATGTGCGCGCCGGCGGCGAGTCCCTGGCCGCCCCCGACGACGAAGAAAACGACCAGCTCGACCACGCCTGGGGCCTGGACGCGCAGTCGCGCCTGGCCTGCTGCGTCAAGCTGCGCGACACCGACCTGCTGATCGAATTCCCGCGCCACACACGCAACCACGCGCGCGAGCGTTGAGCCGCTGCGGCCCACGCTGGACTGCAGGCCAGTCCCGCAACGGCGTTGCAAGAGCGCGCCACAAAACACCAAAAACCATAGCTGCTTGCGCTTGATACACCTGCTAGAAGTGGCAAAAACGTGCAAATGTTGCGCCACTCCGCCCCGCTTGCGCGAACCGTCCTCGTGCCTCGCTTCGGCCCAGATTGTTCATTAAGCGACGCTTCGCGGTGTGCGCTTGTGACCAGACCCCGTCATTGCGAGGGCCGCAAGGCCCGCGGCAATCCATGCGGCCCGCAATCCAGCGCCTGCGCTCCTTGCAATGGCAGCACTGGATTGCCGCGCCCCTGTCGGGCTCGCAATGACGGGCACCTCAGCAGCCGCCCGCCATCATCCCGCGTCCTCATGAGCAGAGCAATCTGGGTTGAACCGTCTTCACGCCGCGCCCCGGCACGGGCCCAGACTCGGCCCCTGCGCCCGTGGGCTTGCGGTGCATGGAGCAATCCAGCCCTTTTCGGGCGCCAGAAAATCATAGCCAAATCGCTCTCTAACGCCCGCCCCATCAGCGTAAGCAGCTCTTGTTTTGGTACCAACCCCCTGCGCGTGGGACACCCGCGCACCCCGGTTCAGCCGGCCACCCGACCATTCCTGCGGCGGCCTGTCCGAAACAGCACATTCGCGACACGCGCCGGCGCGCCGCAGGGCGTGCAGGCGCGCTTGCAAGCCCGGCGAACGCACAAAACCCACAAGCGCGGGCGCAAACCGGCATGGCATGCAGTTTGCGATGACAGAGGCAAAAGGATGCCTGCCATGCCCCGCCCACCCACCATCAACGACACCACGCTGCGCGACGGCGAACAGACCGCCGGGGTCGCCTTCACGCTGCAGGAAAAATGCGCGATCGCGCAAGCGCTGGCCGCAGCCGGCGTGCGCGAGATGGAGGTCGGCATCCCGGCCATGGGCGAGGAGGAAATCGCCGGCATCAACGCCATCGCCAGCCTGCGCCTGCCCGTCGCCCTGATGGTCTGGGGGCGCCTGACCGAGGGCGATCTGGCCAGTGCGCTGCGCTGCCAGGCCGACACCATCCACCTCTCGGTGCCGGTGTCGGACATCCAGTTGCAACACAAGCTGCAGCAGCCGCACGCCTGGGTGCTCGCACAGGTCACGCGCGTGGTCTCGCAGGCCGCCG
Organism: Extensimonas perlucida; assembly: GCF_007655255.1. Classification (GTDB taxonomy): domain Bacteria; phylum Pseudomonadota; class Gammaproteobacteria; order Burkholderiales; family Burkholderiaceae_C; genus Extensimonas; species Extensimonas perlucida. The sequence goes on along the minus strand of NZ_VMYE01000015.1, from coordinate 64,988 downwards.
CGAGCGGCCGCAAGGTCTCGCTGGGCGCCGAAGACGCCTCGCGCGCCGACCTGGACTTCCTGATCGCGGTCGCGCAAAGAGCGCAGGCCTGCGGCGCAAGCCGGGTGCGCTTTGCTGACACGCTGGGCGTGCTCGACCCGTTTGCCACCTACGAGGCCATCGCGCGGCTGCGCGCCGCCGTCGATCTGGAGATCGAAATCCACGCCCACGACGACCTGGGCCTGGCCACGGCCAACACGCTCGCGGCCCTGCGCGCTGGCGCCACGCACGCCAACACCACCGTCAACGGCCTGGGCGAGCGCGCCGGCAACGCTGCGCTCGAGGAAGTGGTGATGGGCGTACTCCACCTGCACCACGCCGACACGGGCGTGGACCCCAAGGCGCTGCTGCCCATCTCGCGCCTGGTTGCCGCGGCATCGGGCCGGCAGGTGGCGTTCAACAAAAGCATCGTCGGCGAAGCCGTGTTCACGCACGAGTCGGGCATCCATGTCGATGGCCTGCTCAAGCACCCGACGACCTACGAAGGCTTCGACCCCGCAGAGCTCGGGCGCCAGCGACGCACCGTGCTCGGCAAACATTCGGGCACGCAGGCCGTGCGCCACGCGCTGCGCGCGCTGGGCGTGGCGCCGGACGACGAGGCCCTGACGCGGCGTGTGCTGGCGCGCATCCGCAGCCACGCACTGTGCGCCAAGCAGGCGCTCGCGCCCGAAGACCTGCGCGCCTTCCTGAACGAAGCGCCTGCCGCCGTGGCGCCAAGGGGCCAGGCATGAAACCCGCATCGCCGCGTCGGCACGAAGCCGCCCCTGCGCACGGGCCCGCAGCCGGTGCCGCGCGCGATGCCGCAGCCCGCGGCGCCGCTGCGAGCGCCGGCACCTCGGCTGCCGACCCGACCGGCATGGCCGGCGCCGCCGCCAGCAGTGCCGCGTGCGCGGCACGCCGGCCCTCGTGGTGGGCGCTGCTGCGCGAGGACGTACGCTGCGTGCTCGCGCGCGATCCGGCGGCGCGCAGTCTGCTCGAGGTCTGGACCATCTACCCCGGCGTGCAGGCCGTCGCGCTGTACCGCATCGCGCATGCGCTGTGGCGGCGTGGCTGGCGCTATCTGCCGCGCTGGCTCTCGTTTGCGGCGCGCTGGCTCACGCAGGTGGACATCCACCCCGGCGCGCGCATAGGCGCACGCTTTTTCATAGACCACGGCGCGGGCGTGGTGATCGGCGAGACGGCAGAAGTCGGCGACGACGTGACGCTCTACCACGGCGTCACGTTGGGCGGCACGACCTGGAACACCGGCAAACGCCACCCGACCCTGGGCAACCAAGTCGTGGTGGGCGCGGGAGCGAAGATTCTCGGGCCCATCCAGATCGGCGACGGCGCGCGCGTGGCGGCCAATTCGGTGGTCATAGCGCCCGTGCCGGCCGGCGCCACCGTGGTGGGCATACCGGGGCGCGTGGTCTCGCCCCGGCGGCGCACCACGCATGGCTTCGACCTCGACCACCACCTGATCCCGGACCCGGTGGGCAAGGCCATCGCCTGCCTGCTGGACCGCGTGGCCCTGCTCGAGCGCCAGCTGGCACAGACCCAGGGCCAGGTTCCGGGCAGGGCCCCGACCGACAGCGCCTGCGGCCATTGCGACGACGAATGCGCCGAGCCTGCCTTCGCGCAAAAACCACTTTCCCTGTCCGCTATGGAGTAAGCCCCATGGAAAACTTCATCCAACAAGTCAAGGCCCTGTCTTCTGCCGAGGATTTTCTGCAGTTCTTCGGCGTGCCCTTCGAGCAAAGCGTGGTCAACGTCAGCCGCCTGCACATCCTCAAGCGGTTTTTCCAATACCTCCGCCAGCAGAACCTGCCCGCCAGCATGGACGAGCTCGCGCTGTTCACGGCCTACCGCGAGCAGCTGACCCGGGCCTACGCCGATTTCGTGCGCTCGACCCCGGCGCAGGAAAAGGTCTTCAAGGTGTTCCAGGACGCAGGCGGACGGCAGCACGTCTCGCTCGACAGCCTGCGCACCTCCCTGCCCCCGCGCGCCGCGGCCTGAGCGCCGCAACGAAAGGAGCTCCCATGCACATCGTCGTCTGCATCAAACAAGTGCCGGACTCGGCGCAGATCCGCGTCCACCCGGTGACCAACACCATCATGCGCCAGGGCGTGCCGGCCATCGTCAACCCGTACGACCTGTTTTCGCTCGAAGAGGCGCTGCGCCTCAAGGACCGCTTCGGCGGCAAGGTCACCGTGCTGTGCATGGGCCCGCCGCAGGCCGAGGAGGCGCTGCGCAAGTGCATCAGCTTCGGCGCCGACGATGCCGTGCTCGTGACCGACCGCGCCTTCGCGGGCGCCGACACGCTCGCGACCTCCTACGCGCTCGCCGCGGGCATCCGCCAGATCGGCCGGGAACAGGCGGTGGACATCGTGTTCACGGGCAAGCAGACCATTGACGGCGACACCGCGCAGGTGGGGCCGGGCATTGCCAAGCGCCTGGGCCTGCAGCTGCTGACCTACGTCTCGCGCATCGTCGAGACCGACCTGGACCAGCGCCGCATCACCGTGGAGCGCCGCGCCGAAGGCGGCGTGCAGGTGCTGCAGACGGCGCTGCCCTGCCTGATCACCATGCTGGAAAACACCAACGAACTGCGCTTTGCCAGCCTGCCGGCCATGGTGCATGCGGCGGCCTTTGCTGTGCGCAAGTGGAGCAAGGAAGAAGCCGGCATCGAAGACCTCGACAAGATCGGCCTCAAGGGCTCGCCCACCGTGGTCAGCAAGGTCTTCGGCCCGACGCCGCGCAGCGAAAAGGCCGAGATGCTCGAGGTCGAGACCTCGAACCTGCGCGACGTGTCGCTCAACCTGTTGCAAAAGATCTTCACGCGCCACCCGACGCTGGAAAACGACCTGCTGATGAAGGAGCAAGCATGAACGCCCCCACCACCCCTGCCACGCCGGCAAAACGCCCCGCCGGACGCGGCCGCAACCTGGAGCTGCCCGAACACCTCAAGGCCTACAAGGGCGTATGGGTGTTCGTCGAACACGAGCGCGGCCATGTGCACAGCGTCTCGTGGGAGCTGCTGGGCGAAGCGCGCAAGCTCGCCGACCTCCTGGGCAGCCAGGTCGGCGTGGTCGTGCTCGGCGGCACCGACGAGCCGCTCGAACAATACGCCGCCGAAGCCTTCACTTTCGGTGCCGACAAGGCCTACATCGTGCACGACCCCGTGCTCAAGGGCTACCGCAACGAGCCCTTCACCAAGGGCCTGACCGACCTGGTCAACAAATACCAGCCCGAAATCCTGCTGCTGGGCGCGACCTCCATGGGGCGCGACCTCGCGGGCTCGGTGGCGACCACGCTGCTGACCGGGCTCACGGCCGACTGCACCGAGCTGAACATAGACCCCGTCTCCAAGGCCCTGGCGGCCACGCGGCCGACCTTTGGCGGCTCGCTGCTGTGCACCATCATGACCCTGGCCTACCGGCCGCAAATGGCCACCGTGCGCCCGCGCGTGCTGGCCATGCCGCGCGCCGAAGCAGACCGCACCGGCGAAGTCGTGCAGGAAACGCTGGGCATGGCCGAGGCGCAGATCGTCACCAAGCTGCTGGACTTCATCCCCGACGCGAGCAGCAACAAAATCAACCTGCCCTACGCCGAGGTGATCGTCAGCGGCGGCAAGGGCATGAAGAACCCCGAAAACTTCAAGCTGCTGTTCGAGCTCGCGCGTGTGCTCGGCGGCGAGGTCGGGGCGACGCGCCCGGTCGTGCAGGCCGGCTGGGTCGAGGCCGACCGGCAGGTGGGCCAGACCGGCAAGACGGTGCGGCCCAAGCTCTACATCGCCGCCGGCATCAGCGGCGCGATCCAGCACCGCGTGGGCATGGAGTCGAGCGACGTGATCGTGGCCATCAACACCGACCCGAACGCGCCCATCTTCGACTTCGCACACTACGGCATCGTCGGCAACGCGATGCAGGTGGTGCCCGCCCTGACGCAAGCCTTCGCCGCGCATCTGGCGCTGCGCAGCAAACAAGTGGCCTGAACCACTGACCCACGCAAGGAGCGCACGATGAAAAAACCCTCCCAATTCGACGCCATCGTCGTCGGCGCCGGCCCCTCGGGCAACGCCTGCGCCTACACCATGGCCAAGGCCGGCCTCAAGGTGCTGCAGATCGAGCGCGGGGAATACCCGGGCAGCAAGAACGTGCAGGGCGCCATCCTGTACGCCAAGGCGCTCGAAGAAATCATCCCCGACTTTCGCGAAGACGCGCCGCTGGAGCGCCACATCATCGAGCAGCGCATGTGGATGCTCGACGACAGCTCCTTCGTCGGCACGCACGTGCGCAGCGCCGATTACGACAAGCCGCCCTACAACCGCTACACCATCATCCGCGCCCAGTTCGACAAATGGTTCAGCGCCAAGGTGCGCGAAGCCGGCGCCCTGCTGATCTGCGAAACCACGGTCAACCACCTGATCATGGACGGCGACCAGGTGGTGGGCGTGCAGTGCGACCGCGAGCAGGGCGACGTCTATGCCGACGTGGTGGTGCTGGCCGACGGCGTCAACTCCACCCTGGCGCGCAAGGCCGGCTTTCACGGCGAGATCAAGGCGCAAAACGTGGCCCTGGCCGTGAAGGAAATCCTGTTTCTGCCCGAGGACACCATACGCCAGCGCTTCAATGTCGGCGAAGAGTCGGGCGTGGTGATCGAGATGATGGGGCGCATCACCGACGGCATGATGGGCACGGGTTTTCTCTACACCAACAAGGAGTCGCTGACCATAGGCGTGGGCTGCATGCTGTCCGACTTCAAGAGCAACCCCAACCGCACCAGCCCCTACGTGCTGCTCGAGAACATGAAGCGCCACCCGGCCATCGCGCCGCTGATCGAGGGCGGCGAAATGAAGGAATACTGCGCCCACCTGATCCCCGAAGGCGGCTTCAACGCCATCCCGCAGGTGTACGGCAACGGCTGGCTGATCGCGGGCGACTCGGGCGGCTTCGTCAACGCAGCGCACCGCGAAGGCTCCAACCTGGCCATGACCACGGGGCGGCTCGCGGCCGAGACGGTGATCGCCGCCAAGGCCGCTGGCAAGGGCTTTCGCGCCGATGCGCTCAAGCCCTACAAGGCCGCGCTCGACGACAGCTTCGTCATGAAGGACTTGCGCAAATACCGCGACCTGCCCTCCGTGATGCACAAGAGCCCGCAGTTCTTCACCACCTATCCCGACCTGGTCGCACAGGCGGCACGCACCATGATCACGGTCGATGGCGTGGACAAGAAGAGCAAGGAGCGCGAAGTCTTCGCGCATTTCCGCAAAACCCGCAAGCTCACCGGACTCATGGGCGATGCGTACAAACTCTGGAAGGCCATACGATGAACACGCTCACCGTCAATGTGGAAGAAAAGCTCTTCCAGAACCGCTACCGCGTCGATGCAGGGCGGCCGCACATCAAGATCAAGGACGCCGACGTCTGCACCAACGTCTGCGAAGCCAAGAGCTGCACCTTCATCTGCCCGGCCTCCTGCTACAAGAGCGAGGGCAACGGCAACGTCACGCTGATCACCGACGGCTGCCTCGAATGCGGCAGCTGCCGCATCATCTGCAGCGAACACCTGAACGTCGAATGGGAGTACCCGCGCGGCGGGCACGGCATCCTGTTCAAGTTCGGCTGAACATAGGGAGCACCGCATGTCCAGACCCGAATACCACGTCTTCGTCTGCACGCAAAACCGCCCGCCGCAGCACCCGCGCGGCTCCTGCGCAAGCAAGGGCAGCATGGCCGTGCTGCAGGCCTTCTGGGCCGAGCAGCAAAAGCGCCAGGCCTACGAAAAATGCGCGGTCACGTATTCCGGCTGCCTCGGACCCTGCGACCAGGGCGTGAACGTGCTGGTCTATCCCGAGTCCGTGCTCTACCGCGGTGTGACCGAAGCCGACGTCGCCGAAATCTTCACGAGCCACCTCGAGGGCGGCGTGCCCGTCGCGCGGCTCATCGCGTCCGGGGCCGTCTGGTGAACATTCTCACCGGCGTCGAATCGACGGAGCTGTTTGGCGGTGCGGTTGCGCCCGCCGTGGCGCATTGGGTCGAACAGGCGCGCAAGGTGCCGCGCGAGCACGCCGCGGCCATGCTCTGGGCCGCGTCGCTGAGCTCGCCGCAGAGCCTGCCCATTCATTACCTGCTCTACAAACTGCACGCCGGCCTGGGCGAACTCGACCAGGCGCAGCAGGCCGCGCGCCGCGGGCTCGAAGCCGCCGCCCAGGCCGCCGGGCTGCCCGCCGACTGGCGCAGCGTCACACCAGGCGCCGCCGACTTCGCCGCGCCCGGTGCAGCGCGCTTTTGGCTCTTCACCCTCAAGGCCCTGGCCTTCATCCACCTGCGCCGCGGCGAACGCGAAATGGCGCAGGCGCTGGTGGCGCAGCTCGACCGCCTGGACCCCGCCGACCAGATCGGCGCCGGCGTGGTGCGGGCACTTTTGCGCCAGTCCGAAGGCGCGCCGTAGCACCCGCGAAGGCGCTGGCGCTTCACGATGCCTTCGGTCGCGCGCCCTCAAATGCCTTTCTTGCCCTGCAGCAGCCTGGCCCTATCGGACGGGCTGTAGTGGTCGAACAGCCCTTGCGCTGCGGCGGCGCGGCGGTTGGACATGCGTATGGCTTCTATCTTGCCCGCCGGGGCGATTGCGGACACGCATTTTTCCAGCGCGCTGCTGCCGCAATTCGGACACACGGGTGTGCTGCCGGAGCGCACCAGGGCTTCGAAGCTGTGGCCGCAGGCCTGGCAGCGGTAGTCATAGAGGGGCATGTTGATCTCCTGCGAACCTGTTCACGGTCTTTTCATGGGGTGCGCAATGATGGCCCGCGGCCGCGGCGCAACCTTCGAGGGGGCTGTCTGAAGCTCCGGGCGCGGCCTCCCCCAGCCCCACCCAGACATGCACGCGCGCCGCGTCGAAGCCCACCATGCGCTGCGCCCCATGCGCATTGCGCACCTCCATCAAGGGGCGGCGGATGAGCAAAGGGTCGTCCAGCAGCAGGGCCAGGGCGGCAGCGCCGTCGAGCGCCTCGGGCTGCACTTCGCCCGACTTGATGCGCGGCGCGGCGCGGTTGAACCATTGCGCCACGGGCAGCGGTGCCAGAAAGCCCAGCAGCGACTCGGCCGTCCACGGCCAGCGCAGCAGGTCGCGCGGCTCCAGGCTGTGGCCGGCGGCGCGCAGCAAGGCTTTTTGGCGCGCGTTGCCGCCGCAGCCGGGCTTTTCATAAAAGACGATGTGGGCCATGGGAGCCTCGCGAGGGTGGCGCGGCATTGGCGCGCAGGGCGGTGGTGTCAATCGGGGGCCGTCGGTATCCACGGGGTGCGCAGCGGTGATGCGGGCTCCAGCCGGGTCGCGGCCAAGGCAGCATGACCGCCGATCAGGTCCCAGACCTCGGTGAAGCCGAAGTCGGCAAACATCTGCGCCCACTCCTGGCTCGCGATCCCGTGGTAGCAGTAAATCAGGATGGGGCGGCGGCGCTCGGTCTGCAGCAGCAGCGCGTCCTGGTTGTGCCGCGCGAGCAGCACCGCGCCCGGCCAGGCGTCGCGGGCATGGCTGGCCGCGTCGCGCGCGTCGAGCACGAGGGCGCCGGGGCGCGCCTACAGCCAGGCCCCGAGCTCGGGCGCGGTGAGGCGGCGAAACGTGCGTTGGCCAGACATGGGGTGTGCCGTGCAAGCGTCGTCGAAGGCAACCGGAGCCTCTCAGACCGGGCGGTTCTCGTTCGGGTTGCGCACCGGCCCCATCAACTCCAGCCCTTCGCTGTAGGTGATGGTGTCGAAGGTGACGTCGAACTTGAGCGCGGCGTCGGCAATGGCGTCGAGCTTGCCCGCGGTGTCTTTTTTCTTGAGATCGCCTTTGTCGATGTAGAAAAGCTCGAGCAGCTCGTTATAGACCGTGGCCTCGTCTATGGGCAGCACGTAAAACATGGCGCCCTTATAGGGCACCTGGTACTTTTTCGACAGGTCGATGTTGTTGCAATACAAGAAATACTTGCCCCCGGCGCTGAGCGCTTCGCCCAGCACTTCGGCCACGTCCTTGAGGTGCTCGAAGCTCAGCAGGTAGCCGGCAAAAAACGGCAGGTGCTTTTCGCCCACGTTGGCGATGGCCAGCACCTGGGTGCACGCCAATTCGGGCGGGCGCGCCTCGTCGGCCAGCTTGGGCGCAAAGCGCAGCGCCAGCTCGCCGCGAAAGCCGACGCGGCCGAACTTGTTGGTCGGCCCCTTGAGCACGGGGTTGAGCAGGCGCCCCTCGGCTTCGAGCCGGGCGAATGCGGTGTCGTCGAGTTCCGGGCGGGCAAGCGTGGCAGTCATGGGTGTTCCTTGGGTGGGGTGTGTGAGGGGCATGCAAGCCGGGCGCGGGCACTGCCATGCACTGCCCGCCGCGCCGCAAAGATTGCATGCACCTCTTACCAGCAATCGCCGTACCAGGCGCGCCTGCCTTGGTGCCCTGCATGCCGCCGCGTGCAAATGCGACACAACGCCGGGCACAGACCGCCCTCCCCCCGTTTTTTGCGACGCGATTCGCAGTTTTGTCGGGAAGCGGACAAAGCTCTGGCCGCCCGCAAACCCACCCCCGCGCCCTGGTGCAAATGCCCCTCACGCGGCGTTTTTCCTAGGAGAAAAGCCCTTTTGCGCCACTGCGCGCTGGCGGCACGAAGGGCTTGGCACGGAAGCTGCAGAGCAAGGCTGCGCGAACACAAGTTCCGCCAAACGTGAACCTACAGAAGAAGAGCAGCAGGCACGAAAGGCTGACCTCCTCGCGGCTTTGGAACCTTTGGCTTTTTCACCCTTTCCTCAACGGAGTACTGACATGGCTTCACTTCGACAAATCGCCTTCTACGGCAAAGGTGGCATCGGCAAGTCCACCACTTCGCAAAACACCCTGGCCGCCCTCGCGGAGATGGGCCAGAAAATCCTCATCGTCGGCTGCGACCCCAAGGCCGACTCGACGCGCCTGATCCTGCACGCCAAGGCGCAGGACACCATCCTGTCGCTGGCAGCCGAAGCCGGCTCGGTGGAGGACCTGGAGCTCGAGGACGTGATGAAGATCGGCTACCGCGACATCCGCTGCGTGGAGTCCGGTGGCCCCGAGCCGGGCGTGGGCTGCGCTGGCCGCGGTGTGATCACCTCGATCAACTTCCTCGAAGAAAACGGCGCTTACGACGGCGTGGACTATGTCTCCTACGACGTGCTCGGTGACGTGGTGTGCGGCGGCTTTGCCATGCCCATCCGCGAGAACAAGGCGCAGGAGATCTACATCGTGATGTCGGGCGAGATGATGGCCATGTACGCGGCCAACAACATCTCCAAGGGCATTCTGAAGTACGCCAATTCCGGCGGCGTGCGCCTGGGCGGCCTGGTGTGCAACGAGCGCCAGACCGACAAGGAGCTGGAGCTGGCCGAGTCGCTGGCCGGCATGCTGGGCAGCAGGCTGATCCACTTCGTGCCGCGCGACAACATCGTGCAGCACGCCGAACTGCGCCGCATGACCGTGCTCGAGTACGCGCCCGAAAGTAAACAGGCCGGCGAGTACCGCACCCTGGCACAAAAGGTTCATGCCAATGCCGGCAACGGCACCATCCCCACCCCCATCACCATGGACCAGCTCGAAGACCTGCTGATGGAGCACGGGATCATGAAGACCATCGACGAGTCGCAAGTCGGCAAGACCGCTGCCGAGCTGGCCGTCGCCTGAAGAAGCGCGCAGCCCGGATCGTCGCTGCGCAAGAGCGCGATCCGGGCGGCCGCCCGACCACAACCCCCACTGTGACTGGAGTCCCCCATGACCGCCACCGTTGAAGAGCGCAAGGCCGCCAACAAGGCCTTGATCGAAGAAGTGCTGAAGGCCTATCCCGAAAAAATGGCCAAGCGGCGCGCCAAACACCTGGGCACGTTCGAAGACGGCAAGCCCGACTGCGGCGTGAAGTCCAACATCAAGTCCCTGCCCGGCGTGATGACCATCCGCGGCTGCGCGTATGCGGGCTCCAAGGGGGTCGTGTGGGGCCCGATCAAGGACATGATCCACATCAGCCACGGCCCCGTGGGCTGCGGGCAGTATTCGTGGGCCGCACGCCGCAACTACTACATCGGCACGACGGGCGTGGACACCTTCGTGACCATGCAGTTCACCTCCGACTTCCAGGAGAAGGACATCGTCTTCGGCGGCGACAAGAAGCTCGACAAGATCATCGACGAGATCCAGGACCTGTTCCCGCTGAACAAGGGCATCTCGATCCAGAGCGAATGCCCAATCGGCCTGATCGGCGACGACATCGAAGCCGTGTCCAAGAAAAAGAGCAAGGAATACGAAGGCAAGACCATCGTGCCGGTGCGCTGCGAGGGTTTTCGCGGCGTGAGCCAGTCGCTGGGCCACCACATTGCCAACGACGCCATCCGTGACTGGGTGTTCGACAAGGCCGATCCGAACAAGCGCCCCGAGTTCGTCAGCACGCCCTACGACGTGGCCATCATCGGCGACTACAACATCGGCGGCGACGCCTGGTCCAGCCGCATCCTGCTCGAAGAGATGGGCCTGCGCGTGATCGCCCAGTGGTCGGGCGACGGCACGATCGCCGAGCTCGAAAACACGCCCAAGGCCAAGCTCAACGTACTGCACTGCTACCGCTCGATGAACTACATCAGCCGGCACATGGAAGAAAAGTACGGCATTCCGTGGGTCGAATACAACTTCTTCGGCCCGACCATGATCGAAAAGAGCCTGCGCGAGATCGCCAGCCACTTCGACGACACCATCAAGGCCAACGCCGAAAAGGTCATCGCCAAGTACCGCCCGCTGATGGATGCGGTGATCGCCAAATACAAGCCGCGCCTGCAGGGCAAGAAGGTGATGCTGTTCGTCGGCGGCCTGCGCCCGCGCCACGTGATCGGCGCCTATGAAGACCTGGGCATGGAGGTGGTCGGCACGGGCTACGAGTTCGGCCACAACGACGACTACCAGCGCACCACGCACTACGTGAAAGACGGCACGCTGATCTACGACGACGTGACCGGCTACGAGTTCGAGAAGTTCGTCGAGCAGATCCAGCCCGACCTGGTCGGCTCTGGCATCAAAGAAAAGTACGTGTTCCAGAAAATGGGCGTGCCCTTCCGCCAGATGCACAGCTGGGACTACTCTGGCCCCTACCACGGCTACGACGGCTTTGCCATCTTCGCCCGTGACATGGACATGGCGATCTCCAGCCCGATCTGGGGCCTGACCAAGGCCCCCTGGAAGAAAGCCGCCTGAACGCCGCTGTAACGCCGCCTGAACAGCGCGCAGGGAGTCTGGCACCGCACCCGCCCTCCCTGCTGCGTTCAGGCCCGGCAGCGCACCGGCCCCACGCCCCGTTTACTTTTTGGAGTCCCACCATGCCGCAATCCGCCGACAAAATCCTGGACCACGAACTGCTGTTCCGTGAGCCCGAATACCAGGACCTCTTTCGCAGCAAGAAAGAGAACTTCGAGTTCAACCATTCCGACGAGAGCATCAAGCAAATCGTCGAATGGACCAAGACCGAAGACTACAAGCAGAAGAATTTCGCCCGCGAGGCCCTCACGGTGAACCCCGCCAAGGCCTGCCAGCCGCTGGGCGCCGTCTATGTGGCCAACGGCTTTGCCAAGACGCTGAGCTTCGTGCACGGCAGCCAGGGCTGCGTGGCTTACTACCGCTCGCACTTCTCGCGCCACTTCAAGGAGCCGACTTCGTGCGTCAGCTCCTCGATGACCGAAGACGCGGCCGTGTTCGGCGGTCTCAACAACATGATCGACGGCCTGGCCAACGCCTACAACCTCTACAAGCCGGAGATGATCGCCGTCTCCACCACCTGCATGGCCGAGGTGATCGGCGACGATCTTGACGCCTTCATCAAGAACGCCAAGCAAAAAGGCTCGGTGCCTGACGAATTCGACGTGCCGTTCGCGCACACGCCGGCCTTCGTCGGCAGCCACATCACGGGCTACGACAACGCGCTCTTGGGTGTGCTCAAGCACTTCTGGGACGGCAAGTCGAAAACGGCCGCACCGCTGGTGCGCGTGCCCGACGACAGCATCAACTTCATCGGCGGCTTCGACGGCTTCGTGGTCGGCAACATGAAGGAAATCCGCCGCATCTTCGAACTCTTCGGCGCCAAGGTGAACATCATTTGCGACCCCTCCGGCAACTGGGACACGCCCACCGACGGTGAATTCCGCATGTACGACGGCGGCACCACCAAGGAAGAAGTCGAGGCCGCGCTGCACGCCAAGGCGACGATCGTGTTCCAGGAATACTGCTGCGAGAAAACCGCCAAGTTCATCGCCGAGCACGGCCAGGAAGTCGTGGTGCTCAACGCCCCCGTGGGCGTGGCCGGCACCGACCGCTTCCTGATGGCCATTTCGCGCCTGACAGGCAAGCCCATCCCTGCGGAACTGGAAAAGGAACGCGGCCAGCTGATCGACGCCATGGCCGACAGCCAGGCCCACCTGCACGGCAAGCGCTACGCGCTGTACGGTGACCCCGACCAGCTGCTGGGCTATACCGAGTTCCTGCTGGAGCTGGGCGCCGAGCCGGCGCACGTGCTGGCCACCAACGGCAACGAAACCTGGGCGGGCAAGGTGCGCGCACTGTTCGAATCTTCGCCGTATGGCGCGGGCTGCAAGGTGTACCCGACGCGTGACCTCTGGCACATGCGCTCGCTGCTGTTCACGGAGCCCGTGGACTTCCTGATCGGCAACACCTACGGCAAGTACCTGGAGCGCGACACCGGCACGCCGCTGATCCGCCTGGTGTTCCCTATCTTCGACCGCCACCACTACCACCGCTTCCCCACCTGGGGCTACGCCGGCGGCCTGCGCCTGCTCGTGACCTTGCTCGACGAGTTCTTCGAAGCTCTGGATGCCAACACCATCATCCCGGGCAAGACCGACTACAGCTACGACATCATCCGCTGAGCACCCTGGCAGGCCCGACCATGGAAACCACTTACATCAAGACCACGCAAGACGGTCGCACAGTGGAAGTCATCGATGGCTGGGTCTGCCTGGCGGGGGTGCGCGAAGCGAGCAGCCTGGTGCCGCTCGACGAGCACCCGAACCGGCAGGCGATCGCGCGCGCCGTGCCCGGCGCCACCCATGTCGCAGGCCGCTTGCCCCTCACGCTGGAGCAGGCCGCCATCGCGCAAGGGGCATTGAGCGCGGCGCAGCGCAGCTTCGATGCCAGCCCCGCCGGCATCACCCAGCGCATCCGCAAGGCCGTGTGGGCCAAGACGGCGGCCGAAGGCGTCGAATGAGACGGCGCGGCTAAGAACAAAAACGGGGGAGTCTGGCCATGATTTACGTGCTGGAAGTGCCCGCGCAAGGGCTGCCCAAAGCCTGGTTTGCCTACGACGATGCGGACTTCTCGCGCAAGGTGGCCGCCAGCGACCCTCTGCAGCCCTGGGAAATCTACGACGAAGTCACGCCCCGCGGCCTGCTCGAAGCCCTAGGTCACGAGGCCACGAGCGCTCAGGCGCGCGCGCACTACCCCGCCCTCTGTGCCTTGGGCGATGAACACGGTTTTGACACACCGCTGTACCGTGCCGACTATCTGCTCGGGCGCGGCGTCTTGCGTGCCGAGCCCGTCAGCGCACGCGCCGCCCTGGCCGCGGCCCTGAACGCCCGCGCGGGGCTGCACTGCATCTACTGGGACGAGCGTGCGGCAGTCAGTGCCTTCGAAGGTGCCGACCCGCGCATTGCCGGGCCGGCCCACTGGCACGCGCGCCGGGCGCTGTACGAGCAGCTCGTCGCGCTCGAAGTGCTGGCGGACGACAACTAATCCCTAATCCCTAATCCCGCCCCGCCGTGCAGCATGCGACCTGCAGTGGGCCGGCGCTTTATGCAACCGCCCGGCTGCAAGGCCCGGCATCCTCCGAGGCTCCGCCATGCTGCCCCGTATCCAATTCGAAATTCTGCAAAGCCGCGGCCAGGCGCTTCGTGCGCTGCTCGCGCCCATGGAAAGCGAGCAGGAGCTGTTCGCGAGCGCCAACACGCTGGCGCGCGTCGAAGCCCATCTGCTGGAAATGGCCCAGACCCTCGAACATCTGCCCGAGCCACTGCGCCTGCGCCTGGTCAAGCTGGACTGGCATGGCTGGGCGCGCCTGCAGCAGCTGCTGGAACACCACGCGCAGCCCCGCCAGGAAGAAGTCTGGTACGGCCTGCGCGCTCTGGTGCCCGCCACGCTGGAACTCATGGCCCAGCTGCGCCGGCAGGAACCCGTGTGGTTCGAGCCTGGCTTTTGACCCTGCTTCGTCGCGTGTCGCAGGCTGCTTGTCGCAATTGCTTCAAAACGGCCAGAACGCCGGCCCAGTGCGCCGCAGCAACCCGACAAAACGGCGTAAAAAACCCTTTTGAAAGGGGCGGAGCCCTGGCACCAAAAATGCGTTGAGGTGTGCAAGCTGTCTCAGGAGTACCTTCCATGTCCGCCTCGCTCAAAGCCAAGATCGCGCAAGTCTTCGATGAACCCGGCTGCGAAAAAAACCAGGGTAAAAGCGAAAAGGAGCGCAAGAAGGGCTGCACCAAGCAGCTCTCGCCCGGCGCCGCGGCCGGTGGCTGCGCCTTCGACGGCGCCAAGATCGCGCTGCAGCCTGTGGCCGACGTGGCCCACCTCGTCCACGGGCCCATCGCCTGCGAGGGCAACTCCTGGGACAACCGACACAGCGCCTCCTCGGGCTCGCAGCTCTACCGCACCGCCTTTACTACCGACATCAACGAGCTCGACGTGATCTACGGCGGCGAAAAGCGCCTGTTCAAGTCCATCCGTGAAGTCATCGAAAAATACGATCCGCCCGCGGTCTTCGTCTACCAGACCTGCGTGACGGCCCTGATCGGCGACGACCTCGAGGCCGTGTGCCAGCGCGCCAGCGAAAAGTTCGGCAAGCCCGTGATCCCGGTCAACTCGCCGGGGTTCGCCGGCCCCAAGAACCTGGGCAACAAACTCGGCGGCGAGGCGCTGCTCGACTACGTGATCGGCACGCGCGAGCCCGCGTTCACCACGCCCTGCGACATCAACATCATCGGCGAATACAACCTGGTCGGCGAGCTGTGGCAGGTCAAGCCGCTGCTCGACGCGCTCGGCGTGCGCGTGCTCTCGTGCATTTCGGGCGACGGGCGCTACCAGGAGGTGGCCAGCGCGCACCGCGCCAAGGTGAACATGATGGTCTGCTCCAAGTCCATGATCAACATCGCCACGAAGATGGAGCAGCGCTGGGGCATTCCGTACTTCGAAGGCTCGTTTTACGGCATCGGCGACATGAGCGATACCTTGCGCCAGATCGCGCGGCTGCTGGTGCGCCAGGGGGCGCCCGCCGACCTGCTGGAGCGCACCGAGCGCCTGATCGAAGTCGAGGAGGCGCGCGCCTACCAGCGCATAGAGCAATACCGCCCGCGCCTGGCCGGCAAGCGCGTGCTGCTCATCACGGGCGGCGTCAAGTCCTGGTCGGTAGTCGCCGCCTTGCAGGAGGCGGGCCTCGAGATCGTCGGCACCAGCATCAAGAAAAGCACGCGCGAGGACAAGGAGCGGATCAAAGAAATCATGGGCGACGACGCGCACATGATCGACGACATGACGCCGCGCCAGATGTACCAGCTGCTCAAGGACGCCAAGGCCGACATCATGCTCTCGGGCGGGCGCTCGCAGTTCGTGGCGCTGAAGGCGCGCATGCCCTGGCTGGACATCAACCAGGAGCGCCACCACCCCTACGCAGGCTACGAGGGCATGGTCGAGCTCGTGCATGAAATCGACCGCGCGCTCGCCAACCCCGTGTGGCAGCAGGTGCGCATCGCGGCACCCTGGGGCGACGATGGCGAGACGCTGGGCGCATTCAACGCCGCTGTTGCCCCTAGCGCCGATGCACTGTCGCCCGCAGCAATTCCTGCCTGATCGCCCACCCCAGGAGCCCACCATGGCCCGCGTCGTCGAATCGAAAAAAGCCTGCGCCGTCAACCCGCTCAAGATGAGCCAGCCGCTCGGGGCCTGCCTTGCCTTCATGGGGCTGGACGCCTGCATGCCGGTGATGCACGGCTCGCAGGGCTGCACCTCGTTCGGCCTGGTGCTGCTGGTGCGCCACTTCAAGGAAGCCATCCCCTTGCAGACCACGGCGATGAACGAGGTCACCTCCATCCTGGGCGGCTACGACAACATCGAGGCCGCGCTGCTCAACATCCGCCAGCGCGCCGCGCCCAAGATCATCGCCATCTGCTCCACCGGCCTGACCGAAACCAAAGGCGACGACGTGGCCGGCTACATCGCCACCGTGCGCAAGCGCAAGCCCGAGCTCGACGACACCGAGATCATCTACGTCTCCACGCCCGACTACGTGGGCGGCTTCGAAGACGGCTACAAGCACGCGCTCACGGCCATCGTGCAAGCGCTGGTGCAGCCGCTGCCGCCCCGGGCCAAGCAGGTCACGCTGCTGCCGGGCAGCCACCTGTCGCCGGCGGACATCGACGAGCTGCGCGAGATCATCGAATCCTTCGGCCTCACGCCCGTCGTGCTGCCGGACCTCTCGGGCTCGCTCGACGGCCACATCGCACCCGACTGGCGCGGCACCACGCTGGGCGGCAGCACGCTCGAAGACATCCGCGCCGCCGGTGCCTCGGCCCTGACCCTGGGCGTAGGTGAGCAGACGCGCGAGGCAGCCCAGGCACTGCAGGCGCGCACCGGCGCACCGTTCGAAATTTTCGCGCGCCTCACGGGGCTGGAGGGCAATGACCGCCTGCTGCTGCGCCTGGCGCAGCTCTCGGGCCAGCCGGTGCCGGCCAAGTACCGGCGCCAGCGCAGCCAGCTGCTCGACGCCATGCTCGATGGCCACTTCTACACCGGCGGCATCAAGGTAGCCATAGGCGCAGAGCCCGACCTGCTGCTGGCCGTGGGCGGCCTGCTGCACGACATGGGGGCCGAGCTGCGCTGCTGCGTGAGCACCACCCCCTCGCCCGCGCACGCGCTGCTGCCCGCCGAGCAGGTGCTGCTGGGCGACCTCGAAGACTTCGAAGCCGGTGCCGCCGACTGCGATCTGCTGCTCACGCACGCCCATGGCCGCCAGGCCGCCGCGCGCCTGCAAAAGCCGCTGCTGCGCATCGGCTTTCCGGTGTTCGACCGCATCGGCAATGCGCACCGCGTGCAAGTGGGCTACCGCGGCAGCATGGCGCTGATCTTCGAGATCGCCAACCTCATGATCGAGCAGATTCCGCACCACCAGCCCGGCGACTGGCCCCTGAGCCCCGCGGCGCAGCGCGCCGCGCAGACGGCCACGGGCTGCGCAACCGCCGGCGTCAGCGCAGGATGTGCCTCCTGCAGCGACACGCCGGCCAGCGCCAGCCTGGAAGCAAGCGCCTTGACCGAAGCCAGCGCCTGATGACGACTCCCGTACCCCGAAAGGAAACACCATGAAAATCGCCTTTGCCACCCAGGACAAACAGCATGTGGATGCGCACTTTGGCTGGGCCAAGAGCATCGTCGTGTACGAGGTCGGCCCACAGGGCCACCACTTCGTCGAGAGTTTCGACTTCGGCGGCAAGCTCGAGGAAGACGGCGACGAAGACAAGCTCGCGCCCAAGCTCGCAGCCATCCACGACGCAGCCATCCTGTACGTGGCCGCCATCGGCGGCTCGGGCGCCGCGCGCGTCGTGGCCATGAAGATCCACCCCATCAAAGTGCCGCAGCCCGAGCCCATTGCCGACATCCTGGACAAGCTCCAGGCCGTGCTGCAGGGCACGCCACCGCCCTGGCTGCGCAAGGCCATGGCCAAAAGCGGCGAGAGAACTTTCGATTTTGAAGACGACGAGGTCACCCCATGAGCGCCACCGATACCCTGCCCCCCCCTGCAGCTGCAGACACGGACGAAGCCCTGCTTGCCACGCCCTTCGTGCAGCAGCTCATCAAACAGCTGCGCGCGCAGGACACCCACGGCGCCTGGGAGGGCAAGAGCGACCTGCAACTGCTCAAGCCCTACCTCCTCAGCGCCGAAGAGCGTCGCGCCCTGCCCATTCTGGGCGACCCGGACCCGGAAACGCTGTGGCGCCTGGAACTCTTCTACAGCGCCATCGCCGTCGCCATCGAACGCGCCACCGGGCAGATGGTCTCGCCCATGATGAAGATGAGCCACGAGGGCTTTGGCCGCATGGTGCTGATCGCCGGGCGGCTCGTGGTGGTCAACAAACAGCTGCGTGACGTGCACCGCTTCGGCTTTCCCTCGCTGGCCAAGCTGGCCGAAGCGGGCAACAAGTTTCTTGACGAAGCCATCGCCATGATCCGCGCCTACCCCGCGGTGGCGCAATACGGAGCCTGAACATGTCCACCGACACCGAAGACCGCAAAGCCCAGCTGAAAAAGCTCAACGCGCGCGCCACCCAGGCCAAGATGGACTTGCACGACCTGTCTGAGGAGCTGCCCCAGAACTGGGAAAACATCCTCACCGTGGCCCAGCGCTGTTACGCCGCGCACGCCGAGCTCATGCAGGCCCGCCAGGAACAGGCCGCCGCAGGCGGATGAGCCCACGCCACCAGGAACCGGAGGACTCCATGAGCACCACCTTCAACGTCACCCTGCCCAGCGGCGCCACCTGGACCCCGACCTTCGTGGCCGCGCTCAATGAAGAAAAGTGCATAGGCTGCGGCCGCTGCTTCAAAGTCTGCCCGCGCGGCGTGCTGGAACTCGTCGGCCTCACCGAGGATGGCGAACGCATCCATGTGGACCTCGACGACGACGATGACGACGATGCCGAATACGAAAAAAAGGTCATGACCATCGCGCACCAGGAGCTGTGCATAGGCTGCACTGCCTGCGCCCGGATCTGCCCGAAGAAGTGCTACACCCACGCGCCCGCAGCCGTGTAACCCGTCTCTCAGCCCCCGTCTGACCCCGAGAAGCCCACCATGGCTGCGCCCGCGCCTGTCCTTCCCAGCATTCCCGCCCCCGATTGGGCGGCGCTGGCCACGCGCATGGCCAGCCGCCACGACGAGGTGACGGACTTGCTGAACCTGCTGCGTGAACATGCCGACCCCGCCGCCGGCTCCGCCGCCGACATGGAGGCCGTCGCCTGGGCGCTGGCCTGCGCGAGCCTGGGCGACCAGCACCTGTGGCAAGACCTGCGCCTGCCCTCACGCGCCGAGCTCACGCAGCTGATCGCGCACTGGTTCCCGCTGCTGGCCGCACGCAACACCGGCAACATGAAGTGGAAGAAGTTCCTCTACAAGCAGCTGTGCCTGCGCGAAGGCCTGACCCTTTGCAAGGCGCCGAGCTGCGATGTCTGCTCGGATTACGCGCTGTGTTTCGGGGCGGAAGAACGCTGAACCTGGGCGGACGCTGGAAACGCTGGCGAAGCCAGCGCCCCGAAACCAACGATCAAGCGGCAGCAAAAAGGCTGCGCCCAAAAGCACTTAGCCCGCCAAAAGGCGGGCTAAAATGTGGGCTAAGTGCTTGATTTATATGGCTCCTCGACCTGGGCTCGAACCAGGGACCTACGGATTAACAGTCCGGCGCTCTACCGACTGAGCTATCGAGGAATGAGCCCACGATTATATACGCAAAAATCGGCTACTTTATCGACTCCGGTGTTTTTGCCATGGCACGCGCTACCGTGCTTTGGGCGTGCGGCGTCGCCATGCGGGTCTTTCCCAGCTCACGGCAGCAGCTCGAGCGCTTCGAGGTAGGCGCCGTGGAACATCAGCTCGTCCCAGGGCAGCGGCGCGGTCTGGGGCAGCAGGGCCAGGCGGCGCGCTTCGCTCGCGCTGCTTGGCTGCCAGCGGCCAGCGGCCAGCGCCGACTCCAGGCCGTCGAGCAAGGCATCCACCGCGTGACCATCGCCCAGGCTTTGGTTGCACAGCAGCACCAGATCGCAGCCGGCCTGCAATGCGGCCACGGCGGCGTCGGTGTAGCTGACGATCTGCCCATCGAGCCGGCGCGCGCCTTCCATGCTGAGGTCATCGCTGAACACCGCGCCCTGAAAGCGCAGCTGGTTGCGCAGGATGTCTTGCAGCCAGCGCGCCGAAAAGCCTGCGGGGCGGCGGTCGACTTTGGGGTAGACCACATGCGCAGGCATGACGCTGCAAAGCGTGCTGCTGAGCCAGCCGTAGGGCGCGGCATCGTCGGCGAGGATGGCGCGCAGGCTGCGTTCATCCACGGGCATGTCGGTGTGCGAATCGGCCATGGCCCAGCCGTGGCCCGGGAAATGTTTGCCGCAGTTCGCCATGCCGGCTTGCAACAGGCCGTGCATCAGGCTTTTGGCGAGCAAGGTGACCACGCGCGCGTCGCTGTGAAAGGCGCGATCGCCTATGACGCCGCTGCGGCCCCAGTCCAGGTCGAGCACGGGCGTGAAGCTGAAATCGACGCCGCAGGCGCGCAGCTCGGCGCCGAGCACGTAACCGGCCGCGGTGGCGGCGTTGGTGGCGCGCAGCGCGCCGCTGCCGGGGCGGGCCGCGGCGCCGCGGCCGTCGTCCATCCACATGCGGCCAAATGCCGCCATGGCCGGCAGCTGCGTAAAGCCATCGCTGCGAAAACGCTGCACGCGCCCGCCTTCGTGATCGACGCAGATCAGCAGATCGTCGCGCTGGGCCTTGATCGCGCTTGTGAGTTCGAGCAGCTGCGCGCGGTTTTGCCAGTTGCGCGTGAACAGGATCACGCCGCCCGTGAGCGGGTGCGCAAGGCGGCGGCGGTCGGCAGCGCTGAGCGTGGTGCCGGCGATGTCGAGGATCAAGGGGGCATGTTGCATGGCGAGTTTACTCTTGTAACAATAGCTGCTTACGCTTACTGTACGCGCATTTGATGGCGATTTGGCACTTATTTTTCGACGACGCAAAAGCTCGCTGCATAGTCGCTCTCGTCGGTCACGCTCAGGTGCGCGCGCAGGCCGCGGGACTCGAACCAGTCTTTGAGCGCGCCGTGCAGCACGATCACCGGCTGCCCCGTGGGGAGCTTGGCGACTTCGCAGTGGCGCCAGGTCATGGGCATGCGCATGCCCAAACCTATGGCCTTGCTGAAGGCCTCCTTGGCGGAAAAGCGCGTGGCCAGGTAGCGCACGCCGCGCTCGGGCCAGCGCTCGGAGCGCGCGCGCCAGGTGGCGAGTTCGCCCTCGGTCAGCACTTTGCATGCGAAACGTTCGCCGTGACGCTCCAGGCTCGCGCGGATGCGGCGGATGTCGCAGATGTCGGTGCCTATGCCGTAGATCATGGGTTGGTACCTGTTGGGCCAGCCACGCGCGGTTCTGCGGAGCGGGGCGCGCTTTGAGTCAAGAGGAAAAGACCGCGGCGTTAATCCGCATGTCACTTGCAGCAGGCTTCGGGCATTCCACTGCGGTTTTCAGCTTTTGCGCCGCACGCGCGGATCGTACTGCCAGCGCCGCAGCTTGCGCGCCCGCAGTGTGCCGGCCTGGGGATGCAAGGGGTTGATGAGCAGGTTGCTTTCTTCGGGCACGATGGCCGACGGCACCTGCGCGAGCACGCTCGTGCCCGCGTGCGCCCAGGCGCGGCCCCAGGCAAGGCTCACGCGCCCTGCGGGTATGGCGTCCCAGCCCACCATTTGCGCGGCGTCGAACACCGTGCGCGCGGCCCAGAGCGCGGGCGGGATGTCTATGCGCACCAGATAGCGGTTCAGCGGCAGGGGCAGCCCGCCCGCGAGGTGCACCACCGTCTCCAGGCACGCCAGCGCGCATGAACTGCTCGCGTACACCATGGGCGTGCCGCGCTCGTTCCAGCGCCCGCCGCTGCGCTCGGCGCCCTGCCCGCTCAGATCGTCGGCCGTGTAGTGCGGCGTGTCGGTGGCGATGCGCCAGACGCTCACTGAGCCATCGGCGGCGGCTGAAGTCGCTTCAATCACTATTTTTTAGGTAGCTGCAAGCGCACGCCTATCAAGCGTAAGCGCCAGATTGGATCTGCAAGAGCAAAGTGCTCACCGCCTCGCGGCCATCGGCCGTGTCGAGCAAGTCCTGCGGCGCCATGCCGCCCAGCGCCGCGACCGGCTCGACCATCCAGCGCGCGAACCAGCGCGCCGCGTCGAAATCCGCCGCATCATCGGCCGCGCTGTCGCGCACCATGGCATCGACCTGACCGATCAGGCGCTCCAGGCCGATGAGCCTTTCGCCCTCGGGCTGCGAGAGCGTGCCGCGCTGGGCGATCTTGCGCTCCACCGTGGAACGCGCGAGCCCCAGCGCGCGCATGAGCTGCTCGCGCGGCAGGCCCATGGCCTGGCTCACGGTGACCAGCTCGCGCGCGGGCACGCCCTGCTTGACGCGCTGCGCGCGCTCCACCGGCGACAGCAGATAAGTCTGCGCGCCGAGCGCGCGCGGCTGCAGCAGGTAGCTCGCCGAGTGGTCTTGCGCCACCATCGCCGGTGCAGGCGGCACCTGGGCGTCAACGAAATTGGCTGCCATGGCGAGTCCTTAATGTCTTAAGTGAGACTTTATGATATCTCGTAAAAGACAACAACGCAAGTTTCAGCGGAACGCCTGGTTCAGCTTTTCGAGCGCCGCCGCGCCGGGGCACAGGTCGGCCCTGCCCAGGCTGTTGAGCGGGCGGCGGCTCGTGTGCTGGGCCGTGTGCAGGTCGTCCGCGCCGGCTTCGACATAGAGCAGGCCCGTCACGAGTTCGCCTTCGGCGGCGCGCTCGTGCAGGTAGCTCATGGCGGCGACGCGGTCGGTCGGGTCGTAGTCGGTGTGCAGCTTGCGCAGGCGCAGGATGCTGCCGTCGTGCTGCGGCACATCGACGACCTCGCCCGGCGCGATGCTTGCCGTGATGGGGTCGCGCGGCGTGATGAAGTCGATGCGGTTCACGGCCTCGTTGTGTTCGCGCACCCAGTCGTAGCTGCGCGTGGAGCCGGGGTGGTTGTTGAAGGTCACGCAGGGGCTGATGATGTCGATGAAGGCCGCGCCGCCGTGCTCCATCGCGGCCTTGATGAGCGGCACCATCTGCGCCTTGTCGCCCGAGAAGCTGCGCGCAACGAAGCTCGCGCCCAGCTGCATCGCCAGGCCCACCAGATCGACCGGGCTGTCGGCGTTGACCACGCCTTTTTTGCTCTTGCTGCCCTTGTCCGCCGTGGCCGAGAACTGGCCTTTGGTGAGGCCATAGACGCCGTTGTTTTCGACGATATAAACCATGTTGACGTTGCGCCGCATGGCGTGCGCGAACTGCCCCAGGCCGATCGAGGCCGAGTCGCCATCGCCCGACACGCCCAGGTACAGCAGGTCGCGGTTGGCCAGATTGGCGCCCGTGAGCACGCTGGGCATGCGCCCGTGCACGGTGTTAAAGCCGTGGCTCGCACCGAGGAAGTAGTCGGGCGTCTTGGACGAGCAGCCTATGCCCGAGAGCTTGGCCACGCGGTGCGGCTCGATGTTCATCTCCCAGCAGGCTTCGATGATGGCCGCCGAGATCGAGTCGTGGCCGCAGCCCGCGCACAGCGTGGAGACTTTGCCCTCGTAGTCGCGCCGCGTGTAGCCGACCTTGTTGCGCGCGAGCGCGGGATGGTGCAGCGGGGGTTTGGCGATGTAGGTCATGGCGTACTCTCCGGCACGGCGGCTTGGCCGGCTAGTTTGGCGGTCACGGATGCAATGGCTTGCGGCGCAGCGGCAGCGCCGCGCGGCGCATTTGCGGCGAGATTTGCAGCGAGTTTGGTGATGGCTTGCGTGATGAAGCGCGCGGTGATCGGCGTGCCGTCATAGTGCAGCACGGGGCGCAGGCGCGCCGGGTCGATCTCGAGTTCGTTGACGAGCAGCGAGCGCATCTGCGCGTCGCGGTTTTGCTCGACCACGAAGACCTGCTCGTGCGCGGCGATGAAGTCGTGCACGCTCGTGGGGAACGGGAACGCGCGCAGGCGCAGCGCATCGACGTGGATGCCTGCTACCGCGAGCGCATCGAGCGCCTCGGCCATGGCGCAGCTCGTGGAGCCGAAATAAATCACCCCGAGCCGCGTGGGCGCGGCTGCGCTTTGCAGCACGGGCTGCGGCACCAGCGTCGCCGCGGTGGCGAACTTGCGCTGCAGGCGCTCCATGTTGTAGAGGTAATCGGGCCCGCGCTCGGAATAACGCGCGTAAGGGTCGCGCGTGGTGCCGCGCGTGAAGTAACTGCCGAGCTTGGGGTGCGTGCCGGGCAGCGTGCGCCAGGGGATGCCGTCGCCATCGACGTCTTTGTAGCGGGCGAATTCGCGCTGCTCCAGGTCTTGCGCGCTCATGACCTTGCCGCGGTCGTAGTCGCGGCGGTCGTCCCAAGCGAGCGGCGCGCACAGGCGCTGGTTCATGCCGATGTCGAGGTCGCTCATCACGAACACGGGGGTTTGCAGGCGGTCGGCCAGGTCGAGCGCGGTGGCCGCGAATTCGAAGCACTCGCGCGGGTCATCGGGCAGCAGCAGCACATGCTTGGTGTCGCCATGCGAGGCGTAGGCGCAGGCCAGCAGGTCGGCCTGCTGCGTGCGCGTGGGCATGCCGGTCGAGGGGCCGCCGCGCTGCACGTTGATGAGGGTGGCGGGAATTTCGGCAAAGTAGGCCAGGCCAAGGAATTCGGTCATGAGCGAAATGCCCGGCCCCGAGGTGGCCGTGAACGCGCGCGCGCCGTTCCAGCCGGCGCCCACGACCATGCCGATCGAGGCGAGCTCGTCTTCGGCCTGCACGATGGCGTAGTTGTGGCGCCCTTCGGCGTCGATGCGGAACTTGGCGCAATACTGCATGAAGGCTTCGGCCACCGAGGTCGAGGGCGTGATCGGGTACCACGCGCACACCGTGGCGCCGCCATAGACCGCGCCCAGCCCAGCGGCCGTGTTGCCGTCGATGAAGATGCGGTTGCCCACGCGGTCGGCGCGCCGCACGCGGATGGGCAGCGGGTGCGCGAGGTGCTCGCGCGCGAAGTCGCGCCCCAGCTGCAGCGCCTGCACGTTCGAGGCGAGCAGCTTTTCCTTGCCCTTGTATTGCTCGCCCAGCAGCGTCTCTATGGCCGCGGCGTCCATGTCGAGCAGCACCGAGAGCGCGCCCAGATAGACGATGTTCTTGAACAGCTGGCGCTGGCGCGGGTCGGCAAACACGGCGTTGCAGATCTCGGTCAGCGGCATGCCGATGACGCTGATGTCTGCGCGCAGCTCCTCGGGTGCGCGCGGGCGCGTGCTGTCGTAAAACAGGTAGCCGCCGGGCTCGATCTCGGCCAGGTCGGCAGCCCAGGTCTGCGGGTTCAGCGCCACCATCATGTCGGTGCCGCCGCGCCGGCCCAGGTAGCCCTGCTCGCTCACGCGCACCTCGTACCAGGTCGGCAGGCCCTGGATGTTGCTCGGGAAGATGTTGCGCGGGCTCACGGGCACGCCCATGCGCAGGATGGCCTTGGCAAACAGCTCGTTCGCGCTGGCCGAGCCCGAGCCGTTCACGTTGGCAAACTTGATGACAAAGTCGTTGATGGCTTCAATCGGCTTCATACGCCCGTCCTTTCTGCGCTCATAGCTATATCTTTGAAAGCACCTCCGGCCTTCGCGGTGAGCAGCAGGAACTTCTGCATGTCCCACGCGCCGGTCGGGCAGCGCTCGGCGCACAGGCCGCAGTGCAGACACATGTCCTCGTCCTTGACGAGCACGCGCCCGGTCTTGAGCGGGAGCGAGACGAAAAGCGGCTCCTCGGGGTGCAGCGAGGGCGCGTGGAGGCGCTGGCGCAGCTCGGCCTCCTCGCCGTTGGTGGTGAAGGTGATGCAATCGGTGGGGCAGATGTCCACGCAGCTATCGCATTCGATGCACAGCTGCGGCGTGAACACGGTCTGCACGTCACAGTTCAGGCAGCGGTGCGCCTCCTTCGCGGCGGTGGCCGGATCGAAGCCCAGCTCCACCTCGACGGCGATGCTCGCAAGCGCTTTTTCGGCCTGCGCCCAGGGCACCTTGTAACGCGGGTCAGTGCTCGGGTCGTTGTCGTAGCTCCACTCGTGGATGCCCATTTTTTGCGACACCAGATTCACGTGCGGCGGCGGACGCTGCGCTACATCTTGCCCGCGCAGGAACAGGTCGATCGAGATGGCGGCCTCGTGGCCATGCGCCACCGCGGTGATGATGTTCTTGGGGCCGTAGGCCGCATCGCCGCCGAAAAACACCTGCGGCAGGCTGGACTGGAAGGTGCCTTGCCCCAGCTCGGGCAGGCCCCAGCGGTCGAACGCGATGCCCACGTCGCGCTCTATCCACGGAAAGGCGTTTTCCTGGCCGACCGCGATCAGCACCTCGTCGCAGGCAAAGAACGCCTCGGGCTCGCCCGTGGGCACGAGCTGGCGCCGGCCCTGCGCGTCGTACTCGGCGCGCACGATCTCGAACAGCATGCCCGTGAGCTTGCCGCCCTCGTGCACGAAGGCCTTGGGCACGTGGAAGTTGATGATGGGGATGCCCTCGTGCTGCGCGTCTTCTTTCTCCCAGGGTGAGGCTTTCATCTCGTCGTAGCCCGAGCGCACGATGACCTTCACGTCTTCGCCCCCCAGGCGCCGCGCCGAACGGCAGCAGTCCATCGCCGTGTTGCCGCCGCCGAGCACGATCACGCGCCTGGCCGCCGACGTCACGTGCCCGAACGACACCGAGGCCAGCCAGTCGATGCCGATGTGGATGTGCGCAGCCGCCTCCTTGCGCCCCGGCAGGTCGAGATCACGCCCGCGCGGCGCGCCACTGCCCACGAAGATGGCGTCGTAGCCCTGGCCCAGCAGTGTGCGCATGGAGGCGATGCGCTCGCCGGGGCGAAACTGGGCGCCGAGCGCGAAGACGTAGCCCGTCTCCTCGTCGATCACGTGCTCGGGCAGGCGAAAGCGCGGAATCTGCTGGTGCATGAAGCCGCCCGCACGCGCCTCGGCGTCGAACACCGTCACCTCGTAGCCCAGCGGCGCAAGGTCGCGCGCCACCGTGAGCGAGGCCGGCCCCGCGCCCACGCAGGCCACGCGCTTGCCGTTGGCCGGCAGCGGGTGCGGCATGCGCGCGCGCACGTCGGACTTGAAGTCGGCGGCCACGCGCTTCAGGCGGCAGATGGCCACGGGCTCGGGCTTGGGCAGGTTGTGGTCTTCCACGCGGCCACGGCGGCACGCGGGCTCGCACGGCCGGTCGCAGGTGCGGCCGAGGATGCCGGGGAAGACGTTGGACACCCAGTTGACCATGTACGCATCGTCGTAGCGGCGCTGCGCGATCAGGCGGATGTATTCGGGAACGGGCGTGTGCGCGGGACACGCCCACTGACAATCGACGACCTGGTGGAAATAGGCCGGGTCTTGCGTATTGGTCGGCTGCAAGCTTTGTCTCCTTGTGCTTGATGAGCGCTGCGCTGGCCACCTTCTGCGTTGTTGTTTGTCTTGGCGGACGGCGCTTTACAGTGTACGACGTTCACCGCGGCTGCACCGCGCTGGTGCAGCCTATAGATTCGACCCGATGAAGATTGAACCCAGATTGTTCATTAGGACGCGGGATGATGGCGAGGCGGCTGGCGCGGCAGTTTGGTCGCGGGTGAGAATTCCATGGCCGGTGCCATGGACGCCGAAGCAGCGGCCAAAATGACCGTCAGCCGTCCGCCAGCGCCCGCGTAGGTGCGTAGCGCCGCCTAATGGACAATCTGGGTTGGATTTTTCGGATCAGGGTAGAGGCTCGTCGAGGGTTGAATTCCCTCCGTTTCCGCTGGCACCAAAATCACCAATAACGCATCTTCAGGCAGGTTTTTTGCTTCTGGCGTGCAAAATATTTCCATGCACAACAAGTCGCGTGCTGGTATATTTTGCTGCACTGCAACATAACTGGACGGCGCAGACATGCTCTACCACTTTTACGAAGCCCAACGCTCCCTCATGGAGCCCTTTGCCGACTTTTCGTTGGCGGCCTCCAAGCTGCTCAGCAACCCCATGTGGCCCCTGAGCGAGAACCCCCTCGCTCAGCGCATGGCCGCGGGTTTCGACCTGTTTTACCGTTTTGGCAAGGATTATGAAAAGCCTGAGTTCGGCATCCGCATGGTCGATGTCGATGGCGTGAACGTAGCGATTGCAGAGCGCGTGGAGATCGACAAGCCTTTTTGCGAACTGCGCCGCTTCAAGCGCTTTACCGATGACCCGGCCACGCTCGCCAAGCTCAAGAACCAGCCCGCAGTGCTGATCGTTGCGCCCTTGTCGGGCCACTACGCGACGCTGCTGCGCGACACCGTGCGCACCATGCTCAAGGACCACAAGGTCTACATCACCGACTGGAAGAACGCCCGCCTCGTGCCCTTGTCGCAGGGCGAATTCCATCTCGACGATTACGTCAACTATGTGCAGGAGTTCATCCGTCACCTGCAGAGCATCTATGGCAACTGCCACGTCATGAGTGTGTGCCAGCCCACGGTGCCGGTGCTCGCGGCCGTTTCGCTCATGGCGAGCCGCGGCGAAAAGACGCCGCTGAGCATGACCATGATGGGCGGCCCCATCGATGCACGGCGCTCGCCCACGGCGGTCAACAGCCTGGCCACCACGCGCAGCTTTGATTGGTTCGAAAACAACGTGATCTACCGCGTGCCCGAGACCTTCCCGGGCGCGGGGCGACGGGTGTATCCGGGCTTTTTGCAGCACGCGGGCTTTGTGGCCATGAATCCCGACAAGCACGCAAACAGCCACTACGACTACTTTCTCGACCTCATCAAGGGTGACGATGCAAGCGCCGAGTCGCACCGCCAGTTCTATGACGAATACAACGCCGTGCTCGACATGGACGCGGACTATTACCTTGAAACCATCCACACGGTGTTTCAGGAATTCAAACTGGTGCGCGGCACCTGGAAAGTGCGTTCACCCTCGGGCGAGCTCGAGCCCGTGCGGCCGCAGGACATCAAGAACACGTCCTTGTTCACCGTAGAGGGTGAACTCGACGACATTTCCGGCTCGGGCCAGACGCGCGCCGCGCACGATCTGTGCACCGGCATCGTGCAGAAAGAGCAATTCCACTACGACGTGCCGGGTGCCGGGCATTACGGGATTTTCAGTGGCCGGCGCTGGCGCGAAATGGTGTACCCCAGGGTGCGTGACTTCATCCGCGCGCACCAACCCGTGCCCCAGACTGCGCTGCCGACACCGCTGCCCATTGCCACATCTGCCGCGGTAACAGAAAAAAATGCCGTAAAAACGGAAGAAAAGACCGTGTCTGCTGCGGCAGAAGCGTCGCAAAAAGCAGCGCCAAAAACGGCGGCAACCACCGCACAACCTGCTCCCACACACGTCACGGCTGCCGCAGGCGCCAAGGCCACAACAGCACCACGGACCTCCGCCAGCAGCAAAAAGGTCGCGGCAAAGCCCACTGCCAACAGCGCAGCACCCTCCGTGGCCACGACAGAAGCACCTACACCCTCCGTCGCCACGCGCTGGGTGGATGCCACACCCACGCCGGCGCAGGCCGAAGGCGCAGCGGACGCCCAGAGCACTGCAACGCCCTCGCCATCCTCGTCCGCTGACGCCTCATCCTGAGCGGAATGGATACAGCGGCTGCCGAGGTCGTGCAACGCATCGCCGCGCTACTGCCGCAAACGCAGTGCACACGCTGCGGCTACCCGGATTGCGCAGCCTACGCGCAGGCCATTGCCGTCGGCGAGGCGGCCATCAACCGCTGCCCGCCCGGCGGTGCCGAAGGCGTGGCGCGGCTTGCGGCGGCCACGGGCCAGCCGGTGCTGCCGCTTGCCCCCGAGTGTGGCCAGGAAACGGCGCGCAGCGTGGCCTTCATCGACGAAAGCGCCTGCATTGGCTGCACCCTGTGCCTCAAGGCCTGCCCAACCGACGCCATCGTGGGCACGAACAAGCGCATGCACACCGTGATCGAGGCGCATTGCACCGGCTGCGAGCTTTGCCTGCCCGCATGCCCCGTCGATTGCATACACCTCGCCAACGTCAGCGGCGCGGCTACAGGCTGGGCTGCCTGGTCGCAGGCGCAGGCCGACGCTGCGCGTGAGCGCTATGCGCGGCGCCAGCACAGACTGGCGCAGAAAGTTGCTCCTGTGCCCCCGCCCCGCCCTGCGGCCACGGAGTCAGCGCACGCAACGACAGGTGCACCACAAGCGGCCCCTTCTGCCCCGCCTTCTGCCCAGGCGCGCCAGGCGGCCATTGCCGCGGCCCTCGAGCGTGCGCGCCAAAAGCGTATGGGCAGCTGAAGCTGTTGCCGCCCTCACGCCACATCACCACCCCTGCCCAGTTGCGCGAGCAAAGCGGCCACGGCCTGCGCCGTGGCGTCGGCTGCGCCGCGGTGGGTTTGGGCGAACGCTTGCGCCTGCACGCGTGCCTGTGCAAGCCGCGCACCGTCGAGCGCGAGTGCGCATGCTGCCTGCACACCCTGGCGCAGGTCTGCCACGCGCAGCGCGGCACCGGCTTCGCAGGCGCATTGCGCCGCCTCGGCAAAGTTGAAGGTATGGGGGCCAAGCACTACAGGGCAGCCGCAGGCCGCGGCCTCGATCAGATTCTGGCCGCCCAGCGGCGCAAAGCTGCCGCCGAGCAGCGCCACGTCCGCCAGCGCGTAGTAAGCCTGCATCTCGCCCAGCGAGTCGCCCAGCCATACGTCTGCGGGCACAGGTGCATCCGTCCAGGAACTGCGCCGCGCGACGCTCAAGCCCGAGCTCTGCATCAGCGCAGCCACCTCGTCGAAGCGCTGCGGGTGGCGCGGCACGATCAGCCATTGCACTTGCGCCGCGTGGTCTGAGGGGCCTGAGGCCTGCGCGGAAACTTCTGAATCGATAGCTGCTTGCGCTTGATACACCTGCGCTAAATGGCATTTTCTTTCAAAAATCGGGGCGACGGCCTGCAGCCACATCGCCTCCTCGCCTTCGCGGCTGCTCGCGAGCATGACGACGGGGCGCGGGCTGTGCGCGCGCCAGGCTTGGCCGAGTGCAAGCTGCGCGGCGTCGGGGCGCAGGTCGAACTTGAGGTTGCCCAGCACCGCCTGCACGGGCGCGCCCAGGCTGCGCAGGCGCCGCGCGTCGTCCTCGGTCTGCGCCCATACGGCCGTGAGGCTGCGGTACGCGGGCACGGCCAGCGCGCGCAAACGCCGCGCGCGGCGCCAGGACGTTTCGTTGAACCGCGCATTCGCGAGCACGAGCGGGACGCCCAGCGCCTTGCAGCCCGCGACCAGGTTGGGCCAGACCTCGGTTTCCATGAGGATGCCGAGCGCGGGCCGAAAGGTGCGCAAAAAGCGCCCCACGGCGGCGCGCGTGTCCCACGGCTGCCAGACTTGCACATCGCCGGGCTGCAGCAGCTTCGCGCCTTCGGCGCGGCCCGTCGCGGTGCCGTGCGTGAGCAGCAGGCGCATGCCGGGCAGCCGCGCGCGCAAGGCCGCGATCAGGATCGCCGCGGCGCGCGTTTCGCCCAGCGACACCGCGTGCACCCAGACCCAGGGCGCGTCGGCGTGGGCGGGCTCGGCCTGCCGCAGCGGGCGCAGCACCTCAGGCGCATAACGCCCGAAACGCTCGCCCACGGCCTGCGCGTAGCCAGGCTCGGCGCGTGCCCGGCGGCGCAGCTTGCGCCGCAGCAGCGGCTGGGCGAGCCAGGTCAGCGCTGCATAAAGGCGCAGCGCGAGCCAGGCCATCACGGGATGCGGCACGGATGTGGTGGCGGGCTCCATGGCCGGAGCGCCTGCGCTGAGGCAATCAGAATGCAAAGCCAGGCGTGCGCTCAATGCGCCGCCGCGCCGATCTGCGCATCGGGCTTGACGCGGCGCAGCAGCGCGAGCATGTCAGCCTCGATGCGCGCGAGCGCCTCGGGCGTGTGGCCTTCGAAGCGCAGCACCAGCACCGGCGTGGTGTTGCTCGCGCGGATCAGGCCGAAGCCGTCGGGCCAGTCCACGCGCAGGCCGTCTATGGTGTTGATCTGCGCAGGCGGGCTGAAATACTGCGGCGCAAGCGCCTGCAGCTCGGCCGTGACGCGGTGCGGCTCGCCCTCGGCGCACGCCACGTTGAGCTCGGGCGTGGAGTGGCTCGTGGGCAGCGCATCGAGCACGGCGCTC
The DNA here is from genome assembly GCF_007655255.1 of Extensimonas perlucida. Classification (GTDB taxonomy): domain Bacteria; phylum Pseudomonadota; class Gammaproteobacteria; order Burkholderiales; family Burkholderiaceae_C; genus Extensimonas; species Extensimonas perlucida. Next base: position 33,068 of record NZ_VMYE01000015.1, on the reverse strand, counting down.
GGGTCGGGGCTGCGGCTCAAAATCTCGAGCAGACGGCAGCCCGCGTAGGTGCCGTCGTCGAAGCCGTACCAGCGTTCTTTGAAGAAGATGTGGCCGCTCATCTCGCCGCCCAGCGGCGCGTTGATTTCACGCATCTTGGCCTTGATGAGCGAATGGCCGGTCTTGAACATCACGGGCACTCCGCCTGCGGCCGCGATCGCGGGCGCGAGGCGCTGCGTGCATTTGACATCGAACACGATGGCGCCGCCCGGCACGCGCTGCAGCACGTCCTGCGCAAACAGCATGATCTGGCGATCGGGGAAGATGTTGTTGCCGTCCTTGGTGACGATGCCCAGCCGGTCGCCGTCGCCGTCGAAAGCCAGGCCCAGCTCGGCGTCGCTGTCCTTGAGCGCAGCGATGAGGTCGCGCAGGTTCTCGGGCTTGCTTGGGTCGGGGTGGTGGTTCGGGAAGCTGCCATCGACCTGCGAAAACAGCTCCACCACGTCGCAGCCCAGCGCGCGGAAAATCCCCGGCGCCGAGGCGCCTGCGACGCCGTTGCCGCAATCGACGACGATCTTCATGCGGCGCGCGAGGTGCACGTCGCCGACGATGCGCGCGGTGTACGCCGGCAGCACATCCACCTGCCGCACCGCGCCGCCGGGCGCGAGCTGCCAGCTTTCAGACTCCATGCTGCGACGCAGCGCCTGGATGTCGTCACCGTAGATAGCGCGGCCACCGAGCACCATCTTGAAGCCGTTGTGGTCGCGCGGGTTGTGGCTGCCCGTGACCTGGATGCCGCTCGTGCACAGCGTGGCGGCGGCGAAATACAGCATGGGCGTGGTCACCATGCCCACGTCGATCACTTCCAGGCCCACATCGACCAGGCCCGCGATCAGCGCCGCCGCGAGCGCCGGCCCAGACAAGCGCCCGTCGCGCCCCACGGCCACCGTGCCCTCCCCTTGCGCGCGCACCGCCATGCCGAAGGCGCGCCCCAGGCCGCGCGCGGTGTTCTCGTCGAGGGTCGCGGGCACGACGCCGCGGATGTCGTAGGCTTTGAAAATCGCGGGATTCACTTGCACGGGCGGGCCTTTCGTTCCGTAGGAGTCGGGAAAATCAGCAGAGTCAGGGTGAAGCGGCATTGTAGGCGGCGCCCCTGCACCGCCCTGCCCCGGCGCAGCGCGGCGCCGGCGCCCCCTGCCCACGCCGCATAGGGGCAAGGTCAAAGGAATTCGGGCGACTGCACCGTGAGCAGCACGGTCTCGCCGCGCTCCTGCCGCTCGCGGTAGCGCAGCCACCACACGGCCCCTTTGCGCACCGAACATTCGCCCGAGCGCAAGCCCATGAGTTCGGCGATGGTCTGGCCCAGCGTGGGCTGGTGGCCGACGATAAGCACTGCGCCGCGCGCCTCGGGCCAGCGTGCGAGCTCGAGCACGTCCTGCGCGCTCGCGCCGGGCAGCAGTTCCGCGCGCAACTTGAACTTGCGCCCCAGCGCCTGCGCGGTCTGCTCGGTGCGCCGCGCGGGGCTTGCAAACACGCGCAAACCCTGCGGCAGCTGCCGGTCGAGCCAGGCGCCCATGCGCTCGGCCTGTTTCTCGCCGCGCGGTGTGAGGGCACGTGCCACGTCGTCCATGCCGTCGGCGGCTTCTTCGGCCTCGGCGTGCCGCCAGAGAATCAAGTCCATCATGCTTCTTCCGATTTCGTAGCGCCATAGCGCGCCATGAGGGCGTTTTGCGCGCCTTTGCCGGTCTGCGGGTGCGGCGGGGGCGCGTAGTGCCCGTCGGCCTGCAGCGTCCAGGCGTCGCGGTCGTCGTACAGGTACGCAACCAGGGATTCGTCGATGATCTGCTGGCGCAGCGCCGCGTCGGTCACAGGCCAGGCGAGCTCCACGCGGCGCAGCATGTTGCGGTTCATCCAGTCGGCGCTCGAAAGGTACAGGTCCTCCTGCAAGCCGGCGCGGAAGTAGAACACGCGGCTGTGCTCCAAAAAGCGCCCGATGATGGAGCGCACACGGATGTTGTCGCTCACGCCCGGCACCTGCGCAGGCAGCATGCAGGCGCCGCGCACGATCAGGTCTATGCACGCACCCTGCTGGCCGGCGCGCAGCAGCGCGTGGATCAAAGCCTCGTCCGTGAGCGCGTTGGTCTTGACGACGATGCGCGCGTCCTCGCCACGGCTCGCCGCCTGGCCCACGCGCTCGACGAAAGCCAACAAGCGGCGGTGCAGGTGGAAAGGCGCCAGAATGAGCTTGCGCAGGCGCGGCGGCCGGTTTTGGCTGGCCAGGTGGTTGAACACGCCGTCCATCTCCGCGGTCAGTTGCGTGTCGGCCGTGAAGTAACCCAAGTCGGTATAGAGCCGCGCGGTGCGCGCGTTGTAATTGCCCGAGGAAAGATGACCGTAGCGGCGCAGCTGGCGCCCCTCGCGGCGCGTGACGAGCAGCATCTTGGCATGCGTCTTGAGCCCGACCACGCCATACACCACCTGCGCGCCTACGGATTCGAGCGCCTCGGCCCAGTTGATATTGGCCTCCTCGTCGAAGCGCGCCTTGAGCTCCACCACCGCCATGACTTCTTTGCCGCGGCGCACAGCCTCGCCGAGCAGGCGCATGAGTTCGGAGTCGCGCCCGCCGGTACGATAAATGGTCTGCTTGATCGCGAGCACCTGCGGGTCTTCGACCGCCTCACGCAGAAAGGCGAGCACGCCGTCGAAGCTCTCAAAAGGCTGGTGGATCAGCACGTCGCGCTCGCGCAATTGCGCGAAGATCGAGGCGCCTGCGACGAGCTGGCGCGGCCACACGGGATTCCACGGCGCAAACAGCAGCGCCGGGTCGTTGACCAGATCGACGAGCTGCGTGAGCCGCACCAGGTTCACGGGCCCGTGCACGCGGTACAGCGCGGCTTCTGGCAGGTCGAACTGGCGCAGCAAAAAGTCCGAAAGAAACTTCGAACAACCGGCCGATACCTCGAGCCGCACCGCCTCGCCGTAATGCCGCTGCTGCAGCCCCTGGCGCAAGGCCGTGCGCAGGTTGCGCACATCCTCTTCGTCGAGCGCGAGGTCAGAGTGGCGCGTGACGCGAAATTGTGAAAACTCCGTCACTTCGCGCCCCGGGAAAAGGTCAGCCAGATGCGCACGCACGATGCTCGAGATGCTCGCAAACAGCATTTGTTTGGGGCTGTCGCCGGGGATGCGCACGATGCGCGGCAGCGCGCGCGGCACCTTGACGATGGCGACCTCGTTTTCGCGCCCGAAGGCATCGCGCCCCTTGAGGCGCACGATGAAGTTCAACGACTTGTTGGCCACCTGCGGGAACGGGTGCGCCGGATCGAGTCCCACGGGTACCAGCAGCGGGCGCACCTCGCGCCGGAAATACGCGCTCACCCAGCGTTTGTGCGCGGCGCTGCGCTCGCTGTGCGCAAGGATACGGATGCCATGCGCCGCGAACGCCGGCACCAGCACCTGGTTGTAGAGCGCATACTGGCGCGCCACCAGGTCATGCACCTTGGCCGCGAGCGCCTCGAACGAGGCCACGGTGTAGAGCCCCTCGGTTTCTCCGTGTTTGACCGCGTTGACATGAGGCTCCGCGCGCACCTCGAAAAATTCGTCGAGGTTCGACGAGACGATGCACAGAAAGCGCAAGCGCTCGAGCAAAGGCACGTCGTCGCGCACGGCCCAGTCGAGCACGCGCTCGTTGAAGGCAAGGATGCTGTGGTCGCGGTCGAGCAAGGTGACGGGCTGTACGGCCACTACCCCTGCGGCGCGGGGCGCATGCGCTTTCGTGGTCTTTGCAGTGAGCGCGGGCGAATCCTCCAGCTCTGCTGAACGATCGACCTGAGCGTCGTCCATGGGTTGCGCGGGCGCGAGGGATTCTTTGGGGTGGGCCATGGGTTTGCAAGCAACGAGAAGGGTCGAAACGCAAACCTTCGATCGTCGAACAATTCAATGTCATTCATATGACAAGTCACACACCAGATCAAGGCTGTTCCTGTCCCTTCTTTATTGGGTCTTTTCTGCACTGGCATTGTGCAGAAAAAAACCCAAGCCGGACGTCACGCCTGCACAGGCAACGCAACGGCCTTGCCTGCGCCGGTGGCGACCCGCCGCACCGGCCATTGCAGCAACTCCAACCGCCCGTCCACATGCTCGACCAAGGCCGTGTGGCTCTCTACCCAGTCACCGTCATTGCAATACAGAATGCCGTCGATCTCGCGCATTTCGGCACGGTGGATGTGGCCGCAGACCACGCCCTGGTGCCCGCGCCGCCGTGCCTCTGTGGCTACGGCAACCTCGAAGTCAGTCACGTAATTCAGGGCTTTTTTGACCTTGCCCTTGAGGTAGGCCGACAGCGACCAATACGGCAGGCCCAGGCGTGCGCGCAGCGTGTTCAGGTGGCGGTTGAGCCTGAGGGTGAACTCATAGAGATTGTCGCCCACATAGGCGAGCCACTTCGCGCACTGGATCACACCATCGAAATAATCGCCATGCGTGATCCAGAGCCGGCGGCCATCTGCCGTCAGGTGCACGGCATCTTCCACCACCTCGATGCCGCCAAACGAGTGATCGACGAAAGCACGCGCGAATTCGTCATGGTTGCCGGGCACGAAGACGACGCGGCAGCCCTTGCGCGCACGGCGCAGCAGCTTTTGCACGACGTCGTTGTGCGCCTGTGGCCAAAACCATTTGCGCCGCAGTTGCCAGCCATCGACGATGTCGCCCACGAGGTAGAGGTAGTCGCTCGAATGGTGGCGCAGAAAATCGAGCAAGGCATGCGCCTGGCAGCCCGGCGTGCCCAGGTGCAGGTCGGAGATGAACACGGCGCGGTAGTGCTGCGGCGGCGCAGACGCTGCGGGTGCATCGTCCTCGGTTCGCGCGCCAGCGGCTTCGTTCGTCGCATAGGCCATGCCGGCGCTCCAGGCAGCGGGGGCGTCGAACGCAGCGCGCATCAGGCACCCAGAAAGTGCTTGCGATAGCGCTGGGGCAAGTCGGCCAGGCGCATCATCAAGGGCAGGTCGGCGGTGTTGAAGTCCGGGTCCCACGCGGGTGCGCCGAGCACGCGCGTGCCCATGCGCAGGTAGCCTTTGATGAGCGCGGGCGGCTCGACCTGCAGGCTGGCGTCGAGCTGCTCCACGGGCAGTGGCAGGCGCGGGCGCACCTGGTATTCGATGGGCGCAAGATGCGTTTGGCGCAATTGCGCCCAGATGCTCGCGGCCACGTCGCCACCGGCCACGCCGTTGTGCATCATGGGGATGCTGCCGCAGCCTATCATGGTGTCGAGCTGGTTGCGCACCATGAAGTCGCCCAGCGCGCCCCACAGCGCCATGATCACGCCGCCCTGGCGGAAATCGGGGTGTACGCAGCTGCGGCCCAGCTCCACCATGCGCTCGCGCAGGCCGCGCAGGCGCGTGAGGTCGAATTCGGTATCGCTGTAGGTGCTGCCCACGCGCCGCGCCTGCGCCGGGGTCAGGACGCGGTAGGTGCCTATGACTTCCTGCGTGGCCTGCGCGCGCACCACCAGGTGCTCGCAATAGTCGTCGAACAGGTCGATGTCGTGCTCGGGCACGGGCGTCGTCAGGCGTGCGCCCATTTCACGCACGAACACCTCGTACCTCAGCCGCTGCGCCGCGCGGACTTCGTCGAGGTGCCGCGCCCACGCCACTTCAATCCCTTTGCCCGCAGACGCAGGCTGCGCCGCACCATCCGCATGGCCCGGGCGGTGAAGTGACCCCCTGGGCAGGGAAATGGGCGACAGGGGCAGCGTAGGGCTGGGCAACTCGTTCATGGACAACTCTCCTTTGGAAAACGGTGATCAAGGCAAAAACCAAGCCATTCGCGGGGAATATGGTTTTTCGTCATCCCAGTGTGGTTGTCACGAATGACGAGATGGTGTCAATGCGATGGCGGTTGCATGACAGTTCCGCGGGTCCGTGCCCATTCGAGACGCTGCCGAACGCTTCGTAAAATAGAGCGCCTTACGCCTGAAAGACGGAGTAAATCTGAGATTTACGCTGTTTATTCACCGCTTGAAGCGATACCCCACACCGGTCTCGGTCAGCAGGTGCTTGGGCATCGCAGGCACCTGCTCGATCTTTTTGCGCAGGTTGGCCATGTGCACGCGCACGTAGTGGGTGTCTTCGGCGTGGCCTGGTCCCCAGACGGCCTTTAGCAGTTGACGGTGCGTGATCACCCGATCTGGCTGCGCTGCCAGATAGGTGAGCAGTTTGTATTCGATGGGCGTGAGGTGCAGTGTCTGGCCGGCGCGCTCCACCACGCGCCCCACCAAATCGATGCGGATGTCACCGAATGTGAGTACCGGCTCACCTGCGGGGGACTGCTGCAGATGGCGGCGCAACTGCGCGCGCACGCGCGCCAGCAGTTCGCCGGCGCCAAAGGGCTTGACCAGATAGTCGTCCGCGCCGGTGTCGAGTGCGGCGATTTTGTCTGCCTCCTGGCTGCGTGCCGAAAGCACCAGTACCGGCACGGCCGACCACTGGCGCAGCGCTCGCACCACTTCCACGCCGTCGCCATCTGGCAGCCCGAGGTCCAGCACCAGCAGGTCCGGGCGGCGCGTTGCGGCCTCGATCAACCCGCGCTTCACGCTGTCGGCCTCGAACACCTCATACCCTTCGGACTCCAGCGCCAGGCGCACGAAGTGGCGGATTTCCGCCTCGTCCTCGACGACCAGGATGCGGCTGCGCAATGCGGTCATGGTCTAGAACCTGTTCATGAAAGGATCATGAACAGGTTTTTACTCCTTCCACACTGCCGTCGTCTGCAGGCGGCGTGCCACGCGGCAGCTCGATGGTGAAGCGTGCGCCCGCCACCCGCCCCTGTTCGATGCGGTTTTCCCCGCGGATGCGACCGCCGTGCGCAAGCACGATGGCACGGCAGATCGCGAGGCCCAGACCCACACCAGGTGTCGCACTCTCGCGCGTGCCTCGTTCGAATTTTTCGAAGAGTGCCTCCTCGCGTCCCGGCGGCAGACCCGGCCCGTCGTCGTCTATGGTGATGGTGACGTAAGCCCCTGAGGGCTTGCCCGCAATGCGCACGGGCGTGCCGGGCGGCGTATATTTGGCGGCGTTTTCGAGCAGATTGACCAGCACGCGCTCGATCAGCACGGCGTCGAATTCGAGCAGCGGCAGGTCATCGGCCAACTGCACGCTCACGGGCCGCTCGCGCAGCGCCGGCGCGCAGGCCGCGAGCGCTGCCCCCACCACTTCTTCGAGCGGCTGCCAGGCACGGTGGAGTTGCACCCCGCCGGCCTCCAGCCGTGCCATGTCGAGCAGGTTATTGACCAGCGCACTCATGCGCAGCGCCGATGCGCGGATCGAAAGCGCGATCTCGTGCTGCCCGCTGGGATCGCGTCCTGACGCTTGTGCCATGAGCAGCGCATCCGCAAGCCCCACCAATGCGGCCAGCGGCGTGCGCAGGTCGTGCGAGATCGCCGACAGCAGCGAATTGCGCAGGCGTTCGGACTCGATCTGCAAAGTGCTCTTTTGCGCCACGTCGATGTAGTGGATGCGCTCGAGCGAAATCGCGAGCAGCGACGCGCAGGTCTCGAGCAGGCGCCGTTGCTCCGGCCCCAGCGCCTGCGCACCTGCCGCCGGCTCGATCGCGAGCACACCGCGCTGGCGCATTGGCGCTTTCAGCGGCAGCACCAGGCAGCGGCTGGCCGGCAACGTATCGGTGCCATGACCGGCAGCCTCGCCATGGTCGAAAGCCCATTGCGCCACCCCATCATCGACCTCGACCTCGCCGCCGGGCAGTGGGTGCAGGCGCTCGTCGTCGTCAGCTTCAAGCAAGGTAGCGCGCGCGCCGAATTCCGCCGCAAGAAAGCGCGCCCCGATCTCAGCCACCTGTGCGGGCAGTAGCGCCGCCGACAGGTCGCGCGACATTTCATAGAGCCCGCGCACGCGGTGCTCGCGCAAGGTGGCCGCCTCGGCCTGTACCTTCAGTCCGGCCATGAGTTGGCCTACCACGAGGGCTACGACCAGCATCACGGCAAAAGTGACGAGGTATTGGACATCGCTCACCGCAAATGAGAAGTGCGGCGCGACGAAGAAAAAATCGAACAAGCCGACACCGAGGAAGGCCGCCAATACGGCTGGCCCGCGCCCCCAGCGCAGCGCCACACCAACCACCGCAAGCAAAAACAGCATCACGATGTTGGTCAGCTCGAGCATACCCGTCAGGGGCGTGGCGAGCGCAGCCACCAACGCGCAGGCCCCGGCAGCCGCCACATAACCCTGCCAGTGCAGGGGAGCGTCCTCGGCTGGGCGGTGCGCGTGCCGCAGCGGACGCTTGCTTGCTCCCATCACGGGCAATGCAACCTGCAACACATCGAGATCATCGGCCAGCGCAGCAACACGCTCTGCCAGTGGCGCGGCCAACGGCCAGTACCGGCGCCGCTCGCTGCGGCCGACCACCAGCCGCACGAGGTTGTGCTCGCGCGCGTAGCGCACCAGTGCAGGCGCCAGTTCGGGCGCGCTGGGCGTGGCGGTGACGGCCCCAAGTTCCTCGGCCAGCTTCAGTACCCGCAATACACGCTCGTGTTGGGCTTCCGGCAGGCGCTGCATCGCGGGCGTTTCCACATGCACTGCATGCCAGGGCACGTCGAGCTGCGCCGCCAGGCGCGCGCAGCTGCGCACCACTTTTTCCGCGTGCCCGCCCGCACCGACGCAGGCGAGCAAAGCCTCGCGGTTGGGCCACACCGCTTGCACGGCGCTTTGGCGCCGATAGACCTGCATTTCGACATCGACGCGGTCGGCGGTGCGGCGCAAGGCCAGTTCGCGCAGCGCCAGCAAGTTGCCCTTGCGAAAGAAATTGGCCGCCGCGCGCTCGGCCTGCTGCGGCAGATACACCTTGCCTGCCCTGAGGCGATCGAGCAGCTCGTCGGGCGGCAGATCGACCACCACCACCTCGTCGGCTTCGTCGAATACGCGATCGGGCACCGTCTCCCAGACGCGGATGCCGGTAATGCCGCTGACGACGTCGTTCAAACTCTCGAGATGCTGCACGTTCATCGTCGTCCAGACGTCCACGCCCGCCTGCAGCAGTTCTTCGACGTCCTGCCAGCGCTTGGGGTGGCGCGAGCCGGGCGCGTTGCTGTGCGCCAGTTCGTCGAGCAGCACCAGCGCCTGCGGGTGCGCGGCGCCAAAGGCCAGCGCTGCGTCGAGGTCGAATTCCCGCAGCACGCGATCGCGGTACGGCACTGCCTTGAGCGCCAGCCGCGGCAGCCCCCTGGCCATGGCCTCGGTGTCGGCGCGGCCATGCGTCTCGACCACGCCGATCACGAGCGCCAAGCCCTGCGCCTGCGCGACGTGCGCGGCGGCCAGCATCGCCCAGGTCTTGCCCACGCCCGGCGAAGCGCCGAAAAATATCTTCAACCGCCCGCGCCGCGCATGCTCCTCCTCTGCCTGCACGCGCTGCAGCAAGGCATCGGGATCGGGGCGTTCGGGCGCATCCGTCATGGCAGCCGAATATCAACGCGCCGCTTCACAACCAGCCGGCGCGCTTGAAGCGCCAGTAGAGGATGCCTGCAGCGGTGGCGATCAGGCCCAGGGCGAAGGGATAGCCGTAAGCCCACTTGAGCTCGGGCATGTGCTCGAAATTCATGCCCCAGATACCGGCCAGCGCCGTCGAGACGGCAAAAATCGCTGCCCACGCGGCGAGCCGCTTGGTCACCTCCGACTCGTCGATCGTGACCAGGGAAAGGTTGACCTGCATCGCCATGCCAATGGTGTCGCGGATCGCGTCGATCGCTGCGTTCATGCGCGCCAGGTGGTCGTGAATGTCGCGGAAATACTCCTGGGTGCTCAGGCAGACCTCGGGCACGCGCCCGCCGTGCAGCTTGCCCGCGGCTTCGAGCAGTGGCGCCACGGCATGGCGCAGCACACTCGCGCGGCGCTTGAGCGCATACAGCCGCTGCACGTTCGAGCGCGCCGCGCCGCCTTCGAAAATTTGCGACTCGATCTCCTCGAGGTCGGTTTCGATTTGCTCGAGGATGGGAAAGTACCTGTCCACCACCGCGTCCATCAGCGCATACAGCACGAACCCTGCGCCATGCCGCAGCAGCTGGGGCTCGTGCTCGCAGCGTGCGCGCACACCGAGAAAGTTCTGGCTGCTGCGGTTGCGCACCGAGAGCACGAAGTTCGCACCGACGAAGATCGCCACTTCGCCGATTGCTATGCCTTCAGTAGCTTTCTCGGCAATAGGAGCGGAGTCTGAAGGCATTTCGAGCAAGTGCATGACGACGAACACCATGGCACCGTATTCCTCGATCTTGGGCCGCTGGTGGCCATGCAGCGCGTCCTCCACGGCAAGCTCGTGCAGGCTGAACTCCTGCTGCATCTGGCGCAACTCCGGCTCGGTGGCGTCGCGCAAGGCGACCCACACGAAGCAGCCAGGGCGATCGAGATGGTGCCGAATCTCCTGCACGGGAATGTCGGCGAGTTTCTTCCCCTCCTGATAGACGACGCAGTTGATCAGCACGAGCATTCCTTGTTCGCAGGCACCCCACGGGGCGGGAGATCGAGTATGCATTGCCCGACCTCGGCACAGGTTTTTTCAGCGGCGCAAGGCATCGAGCGCCAGATTGAGTTCGAGCACCTGCACGCGCGGCTCGCCGAAGAAGCCCCACTGGCGCCCTGCGGTGTGCTGCGCCACGATGGCACGCACCTGCTCGACGCCAAGGCCGCGGGCGCGCGCGACGCGGCCCGCCTGGTACGCAGCCGCCTCGGGGCTGATGTGCGGGTCCAGGCCGCTGGCCGACGCCATGACCAGGTCGGCGGGCACGGGCAGCGGGTTGCCCGGATCGGCCGCGCGCAGCGCCTGCACGCGCGCCTGCACGGCCTGGGCCAGCGCAGGATTCAAAGGCCCTTGGTTCGAGCCCGAAGACGCTGCGGCGTTGTAGGGATACGGCCCGGTCGCCGAAGGACGGCCCCAGAAGTATTGCGGCGCGCTGAAGTTCTGCCCGATCAGGGCCGAACCCACGGATTTGCCGTCCCGGTAGATCAGGCTGCCGGCAGCCGCGTCGGCAAAGGCCAGCTTGCCTATGCCCGTTACCACCAGCGGATAGAACACCCCGGTGAGCAGGGTCAGCAAAACGAAGAGGGTGAGCGCCGGGCGCAGAAGTGTTTTCATGGCGTGATCTCCTTCAGTGGAATGCGGCCAGCAGCATGTCGATCAACTTGATACCCACGAAGGGCGCGACCAGACCGCCTAAACCATAAATGAGCAGGTTGCGGCGCAGCAGCACGGCTGCGCCCAGCGGCCGGTACTTGACGCCCTTGAGCGCCAGCGGGATCAAGCACATGATGATCAGCGCGTTGAAGATCACCGCCGAGAGGATGGCCGAACCCGGTGTCGCGAGCCCCATCACGTTCAGCGCCGCGAGCTGCGGATAGGTGCTGACGAAGGCTGCCGGGATGATCGCGAAGTATTTGGCCACGTCGTTGGCGATGCTGAAGGTGGTGAGCGAGCCGCGCGTCATCAGCATCTGCTTGCCCGTCTCGACCACTTCGATCAGCTTGGTCGGATTGCTGTCCAGATCCACCATGTTGCCGGCTTCCTTGGCCGCCTGCGTGCCGGTGTTCATGGCCACCGCGACGTCGGCCTGCGCCAGCGCGGGCGCGTCGTTGGTGCCGTCGCCCGTCATGGCCACGAGGCGGCCCTGCGCCTGGTACTCGCGGATGCACTGCAGCTTGGCCTCGGGCGTGGCCTCGGCCAGAAAGTCATCGACGCCGGACTCGGCCGCAATGGCAGCCGCCGTCAGGCGGTTGTCGCCGGTCACCATCACCGTCTTGATGCCCATGCGGCGCAGTTCGGCAAAGCGCTCCTTGATGCCGCCCTTGACAACGTCCTTGAGCTCGATCGCACCGAGCACACGCTTGCCATCGGCCACCACGAGCGGGGTGCTGCCGCGCCGCGCGACCTCATCGACCACGCTTTGCAGCGCGGGCGGAAACTGACCCCCGAGCGCCTCCACGTGCCGGCGGATCGCATCTGCCGCGCCCTTGCGCAGGCAGCGCCCATCGGCCAGATCGACGCCGCTCATCCTTGTTTGCGCCGTGAAGTGCACGAACTGCGCCCCGAGCGCCGCCACGTCACGTTCGCGCAGCTGGAACTTCTGCTTGGCCAGAACCACGATGCTGCGCCCTTCGGGCGTTTCGTCGGCCAGAGAGGCGAGCTGCGCGGCGTCGGCGAGTTCGGCCTCCTGCACGCCGGCTGTGGGCAAAAATGCCGAAGCCTGGCGGTTGCCCAGCGTGATGGTGCCGGTCTTGTCCAACAGCAGCACATCCACGTCACCCGCCGCCTCGACCGCGCGGCCCGAGGTGGCGATCACGTTGGCCTGCATCATGCGGCTCATGCCTGCCACGCCGATGGCCGAGAGCAGGCCGGCGATGGTGGTCGGAATCAGGCACACCAGCAAGGCCACCAACGCCGTCATGCTGATGGGTGTGCCGGCACCGGCGGCATGGACGCTGAACAGCGAGTAGGGCAGCAGCGTCACCGTGACACCCAGAAAGACGATGGTCAGGGCCACCAACAGAATGGTCAGCGCGATCTCGTTGGGCGTCTTCTGCCGCTTGGCGCCTTCCACCATCGCGATCATGCGGTCGACGAAGGTTTCTCCGGGGTTCACGGTGACCTCGATCACCAGCCAGTCCGAGAGCACGCGCGTGCCCCCGGTGACGGAGGCAAAATCCCCGCCCGACTCACGGATCACCGGGGCCGATTCGCCGGTGATCGCGGACTCGTCCACCGAGGCCACGCCTTCGATCACCTGGCCGTCGGCCGGGATGAGCATGTTGGCATCGACGCGCACGATGTCGCCCTTGCGCAGATCGCTCGCCGGCACCATGCTCCACTGCGCGTCGGCATGCCGGCCTTGCAGTTTTTTGGTCCAGGTGTCTTTTTTCAGGCCGCGCAGCGCGGCCGCCTGCGCCTTGCTGCGCCCTTCGGCCAAGGCCTCAGCAAAATTGGCGAACAGCACCGTGAACCAGAGCCACAGCGCCACGGCCAGGATGAAGCCGACCGGCGCCTCGCCCTGGCCGAACAACGCCTGCACGCCGAGCACGGTGGTCAGCATGCTGCCGACATAGACGACGAACATCACCGGATTGCGCCATTGCGCAGCGGGGTGGAGCTTTTTGCATGCGTCCAAGATGGCCGGCATCAGCAGCGCCGGGTCGAACATGCGCAATTGAGGGTGTGACATGGAAGGTTCCTCCTGCTCAATGGCTTGCAAAAAGCATCAAGTGCTCCACCACCGGGCCCAATGCGAGCGCAGGCACGTAGTTGAGCGCCCCGACCAGCAGCACGACGCCGATCAGCAGCACGACGAACAGCGGGCCGTGCGTGGGCATGGCGCCGGCGTGCACGGCGACGCGCTTCTTGGCGGCCAGCGAGCCCGCGAGCGCCAGCACCGGCACGATCACGCCAAAGCGCCCGAACCACATCGCCAGCCCCAGCAGAACGTTGTAGAAAGGTGTGTTGGCCGACAGACCGGCAAAAGCGCTGCCGTTGTTGTTGGCCGCCGAGGTGAAGGCGTAGAGAATTTCCGAAAACCCGTGCGCGCCCGGGTTGGCGACGCCCGCCACGCCGGCAGTGCTGAGCGCCGCGATCGCCGTACCGACCAACACCAGCAGCGGCGTCACGAGGATGGCGATGGACACCATCTTCATGTCGTAGGCCTCGATCTTCTTGCCCAGGTATTCGGGCGTGCGGCCAATCATCAGGCCAGCAATGAACACCGCCATGACGGCGAACACCAGCATGCCATAGAGCCCCGTGCCTACGCCGCCGAACACCACCTCGCCCAGCATCATGTCTAAAAGAGGCACGAGGCCGCCCAAGGGCATGAAGGAGTCGTGCATCGCGTTCACCGCGCCGCACGAGGCCAGCGTGGTGACGGTGGCGAACAGACCGCTGTCGGCAATGCCAAAGCGCGTTTCCTTGCCCTCCATGTTGCCCGCAGCGGCACTGACGCCGTGCTGGGTCAGCAAAGGGTTGGCCTGCTGCTCGAACGACATGGCGGCCACGGCGAGCACGACGAACATCAGCGCCATGGCAATGAGCACGGCCCAGCCCTGGCGCCGGTCACCCACCATGTGCCCGAAGCTCAGGCACAGCGCTGCGGGGATGATGAAGATCGCCAGCATCTGCACGAAATTCGCCAGCGGCGTCGGGTTTTCATAAGGATGCGCAGAATTGGCGTTGAAAAAGCCCCCGCCGTTGGTGCCCAGCAGCTTGATGGCCTCCTGCGAGGCGACCGGCCCCATGGGCAAGGTCTGCGTGCGGCTTTCGGCGGGCTCGGTGACGGGCGCACCTTGGGCGTCCAGCACCGGTTGCCCCTGGGCATCCAGCTTCGGAGCATCGTAGTGCGTGACCTCTACCGTAGCCACCTCACGGTAGGCATCGAAGTTCTGGATCACGCCCTGCCCCATCAGGAACGCGGCGAACAGCAGCGCCAGCGGCAGCAGCACGTAGAGCGTGGCGCGCGTCAAGTCCACCCAGGCGTTTCCCACCGTCAATACCGTACGTCGCGCAAAGCCACGGATCAGCACGATGACGACGACGATGCCGGTGGCTGCGGAAAGGAAGTTCTGCACGGCCAGGCCCAGCATCTGCGTGAGGTAGCTCATCGTGGATTCGCCCGCATAGCCCTGCCAGTTGGTGTTCGTGACAAAGCTAACGGCGGTGTTGAAGGCCGAGTCCGCGCTCACGTTGGCCATGGACTGCGGGTTGAGCGGCAGCCAGGCTTGCAGGCGCTGCAGCGCGTACACCGCCACGAAGCCGCACAGGTTGAACAGCAAAATGGCCAGCGCGTAGGACTTCCAACCCATTTCCTCGTGCGGCCGCACGCCGCTCGCGCGGTACAGCAAAGCCTCCAGGCGGGCCCCCAGGCGCACGGCAAAGCCGCGGCCCTCCATCACGTCGGCGATGTAGCGCCCGAGCGGCACCGCAGCGAGCAGCAGCACCGCCAAGAACACCCCGAGCAAAGTCCAGGCATGCGCGCTCATGAGAAGTCCTCCGGATGCAGCAATGCAGCCACCAGATAGACCAGCAGGCCCACGGCGATGATGCCGCCCAATACATAGGTCCAGGTCATTGCTCGAGCCCTCCGAGCTTGGCGCAGCCCAGCGTCAGGCCCACCAGCGCGAGCCACATCAGGGCCATGAGTGCGAGATATGCGATGTCCATTTTTCATCCTCCTTGGCCCGTGCGAAGACGGGCTATGAGGATGCTATGGAGCCGGGCGTCAAGATGATGAAAATTTACGCGCGGGGCGTGTCAAGAAGACATCAAGAAGACCTGTCCGAAGCCGCTACACCGCCCCGCTCACCTGCGCCCAGAGTTTTTCGAGGCGCTTGAGGCTCACGGGCTGGGGGGTGCGCAGCTCTTGCGCGAAAAAGCTCACGCGCAGCTCTTCGAGCATCCAGCGCAGCTCCTGCATGCGCGCGTCGGCGCGGCCCTTGCGCTCGGCGAGCAGGCGCCAGTAACGCTGCTCGTGCGGGCGCAGCTCGGCGAGCTTGGCGGCGTCGCGCGCGGGGTCGCTGCGCACCTTTTCCAGGCGCAGCACGATGGCCTTGAGGTAGCGCGGAAAGTGCGCGAGCTGCGCCCAGGGCGTGGCACCGAGGAAATTTTGGGGCAGCAGGCGCTGCAATTGCTGCTGCGCGTCCTGCACCGCCTCGGGGGCGTTTTTCGTGTCCTTGAGCTTGCGCAGCGCACTCGCGTATTCGAGCAGGATCGCGCCCGCGAGCCGCGCGACTTCGTTGGCGATGAGCGTGAGGCGTGCGCGGCCTTCTTCGAGACGGCGCGCGAAGGCCGCGGCGTCGGTGGGCAGCGGCTCGAGCAGGAAGGCGCGCTCGAGCGCCAGGTCGATGATCTGCGCGCGCAGCTCCTCCTGCGTGCCCAGCGGCAGGTAGGCGATGGCCATTTTTTGCAGATCGGGGATGTTTTTTTCGAGGTACTTGAGCGCATCGCGCAGCTGCAGCGCAAACAGGCGCCGCAGGCCCGCGCGGTGCTTGGCCGCAGCGAGTTCGGGCTCGTCGAAGACTTCGATGGTCACGGCGTCACCCACGTCGATCAGCGCCGGAAAGCCGATCAGGGTCTGCGCGCCCTGGCGGATCTCCATGAGCTCGGGCAGCGCGCCGAAAGTCCAGGCGGTGTAGCGTTCGCCAGCGCGCGCGGCCTGCTCGGGGCTTGGCGCAGCGGCGGCAGCGGCACTGGCGGATGGGCGCGCCGCGACCGGCGCGGCGGAAACTCCTTTTTTGCTAGCTGCTTGTGCTTGCTGTACCTTGGCTTGAGGCCGATTTGGCTCTAATTTTTCGGGCGCGGGCACAGCAGCGGGCTCTGGCGCCGCACGCCGCAGCGCCGCGAGCGCCTGGAACGCGCCGCGCGCCTGCGCGCCCCACTCGGCCTTGAGCGCGCCGAGGTTGCGGCCCTGGCCGAGCTGGCGGCCGTGCTCGTCGACCACGCGAAAGTTCATGAACAGGTGCGGCGCGAGCATGTCGAGCTTGAAGTCGGCGCGCTGCACGTCGAGCGAGGTCTGCTCACGCACCTCGCGCAGCAGCGCGTCGATCAGGCTGCCCTGGCCGAAGCGCTCGGGCGTGCCGAGCAAGGCCGCCAGGCGCGCGGCAGACTCGGGCAGCGGCACGAAGCGCGAACGCGGGCGCTGCGGCAGGCTTTTGAGCAGCGCCTGGATTTTGTCCTTGAGCATGCCGGGCACGAGCCACTCGCAGCGCTCCTCGCTCACCTGGTTGAGCACGAACAGTGGCACGGTGACGGTGATGCCGTCGCGCGGGTCGCCGGGCGCGTGCAGGTAACTGGCCGCGCAATCGACGCCGCCCAGGCGCACGCTGCGCGGAAAGGCATTGCCCGTGATGCCCGCGGCCTCGTGGCGCATGAGCTCCTCGCGCGTGAGGCGCAGCAAGTCGGGCTGCGCGCGGCTCGCCGTGCGCCACCAGGCTTCGAACTCGGCGCCGCTGCAGATGTCGGGCGGGATGTGCTGGTCGTAAAAGGCGTAGATCAGCTCCTCATCGACGAGCACGTCCTGGCGGCGCGCCTTGTGTTCGAGCTCCTGCACCTGCGCGATCAGCTTGCGGTTCGCGGCCAGAAAAGGCAGGCGCGTATCCCACTCGCCCGCGACCAGCGCCTCGCGGATGAAAATCTCGCGCGCCGCGTGCGGGTCGGCCTTGCCGAAGTTCACGCGCCGGCCGCTATAGACGACGATGCCGTAGAGCGTGGCGCGCTCGAAGGCGACGACCTCGGCACGTTTTTTCTCCCAGTGCGGGTCGAGCAGCTGTTTTTTGAGCAAATGGCTGCCAAGCTGTTCGAGCCACTGCGGCTCGATCGCCGCGATGCCGCGGCCATACAGGCGCGTGGTTTCGACCAGCTCGGCCGCGACGATCCAGCGCCCCGGCTTTTTCGACAAGTGCGCACCCGGGTGGCGGTAAAACTTGATGCCGCGCGCGCCCAGATACCAGTCGTCCTCGTCGCTCTTGACGCCCACGTTGCCCAGCAGGCCGCTGAGCAGCGCGCAGTGGACTTGCTCGTAGCTCGCGGGCTGCGTGTTGAGGTGCCAGCCGTGCTCGGTGACCACGGTGAGCAGCTGGCTGTGGATGTCGCGCCACTCGCGCAGGCGGCGCACGCTGATGAAGTTCTGGCGCAAGAGCGCCTCGTACTGGCGGTGGCTGAGTTTGTGCGTGGGGTGCGCAGCGGCTTCGGCGGGCGCAGGCGCTGCGGACGGTGCCGCTGCCGCCGCCAGCGTCCGCTGCGTCACGGGCAGCGCGGCGTGCGCGCCCCGGCCCTGGCGCGCTGCGGCGGCTTGCTGTTTGGCTTGGGCGCGCGCCGAGGGCAGCGTGGGCAGGCTGCCGCCGCGCGCCTCGTGGATCCAGCGCCAGAGCTTGAGGTAGCTGCTGAATTCGCTCTTGTCGTCGTCGAACTTGGCGTGCGCCTGGTCGGCCTGCTGCTGCGCGGCGAGCGGGCGGTCGCGCACATCCTGCACGGACAGCGCCGCCGCGATCACGAGCACCTCGTCGAGCGCCTGGCGCTCGCGCGCCTCCAAAATCATGCGGCCCACGCGCGGATCGAGCGGCAGGCGCGCGAGCTGCTCACCCATGGGCGTGAGCGCGCCCGCTTCATCGACCGCACCGAGCTCGCTGAGCAACTGGTAGCCGTCGGCGATCGCGCGGCCTGAGGGCGCGTCGAGGAAAGGGAACTGCGCCACGTCGCCCAGGCGCAGCGCAGCCATGCGCAAAATCACGCCCGCGAGCGAGCTGCGCAAAATTTCGGGGTCGGTAAAGCGCGGGCGGCTCTGAAAGTCGGCCTCGTCATAGAGCCGCAGGCAAATGCCGTGGGCCACGCGCCCGCAACGCCCGGCGCGCTGGTTTGCCGCGGCCTGGCTGATGGGCTCGATCAATAGCTGCTCCACCTTGCTTCTGAAGCTGTAGCGCTTCACGCGCGCCGTACCTGCATCAATGACGTATCTTATGCCTGGCACGGTGAGCGAGGTCTCGGCCACGTTGGTCGCAAGCACGATGCGCCGTTGGCCGTGGGGTGCAAAGATTTTTTGCTGCTCGGCCTGCGACAGGCGCGCAAACAGCGGCAGCACCTCAGCATTGCGCAGCAGCGGCTGGTGCGCGAGGTGCTTGCGCAGGTGGTCTGCGGCCTCGCGGATTTCGCGCTCGCCCGGCAAAAAGACGAGGATGTCGCCGGGCGCATTGCCCGCCCAGAGCGCATCGACGCCGTCGGCGATCGCGTCGTTGAGGCCGTAGTCGCGGCTGTCCTCGAACGGGCGCCAGCGGATTTCGACCGGGTAGGTGCGCCCCGACACCTCGATCACCGGCGCGGGCCCCTGGGCCGAGGCAAAGTGCCGCGCGAAGCGCTCGGCGTCTATGGTGGCCGAGGTCACCACCACTTTGAGGTCGGGCCGGCGCGGCAATATCTGGCGCAGGTAGCCGAGCAGAAAGTCGATGTTCAGGCTGCGCTCGTGCGCCTCGTCGATGATGATGGTGTCGTAGGCCTGCAAGAGCGGGTCGGTCTGCGTCTCGGCCAGCAAAATGCCGTCGGTCATGAGCTTGACCGAGGCATCCCTGGAGAGCCGGTCGTGAAAGCGCACCTTGTAGCCCACCACCTCGCCCAGCGGTGTGTGCAGTTCCTCGGCGATGCGCTGCGCCACGCTGCTCGCGGCGATGCGGCGCGGCTGCGTGTGGCCTATGAGCCGCCCGCGCTGCCCCGGCGCGGCGTTGCACTTGCCGCGCCCCAAGGCCAGCGCCATCTTGGGCAGCTGCGTGGTTTTGCCCGAGCCCGTCTCGCCGCACACGATGATGACCTGGTGCGCCTGCATGGCGGCCATGATCTCGTCGCGGCGCGCCGATACGGGGAGAGACTCGGGGAATTCGATTTGCAGCGCCGGCCGGCTGGCGCTGGGGGAAGATGGAGCGTGCACGGGCGCGATTATACGAAGAACATACGAATTCACGTGCTACACTGCTTCACGTGTTCATGTGTTTTGCGCGGGGCTGCTTGCCATGGCCAATCTGACCATCTCCCTGGAAGAATCCATCATCAAAATGGCCCGTGTGCGCGCCATCCAAGAAGGCACCTCGGTGAGCGCCAAGGTGCGCGAATTCCTCGCCGAATACGCGCTGGGCAACGACCGGCAAAGCGCCGCCGCACAAGCCTTCATCGAAGCGGCGCGGCGCAGCCAGGCAAACCGCGAAGGCGCACGCTGGACGCGCGCCGATGCGCACGAGCGGCCTTATCCCGCAGTTGCCGATTCCGCCGCATCTGCGAGCGCATCCTCCAACGCATCCTCCAACGCATCTTCCACCACGCCTTCGGCCACGCCCGATCCTGCCGGCGCATCCGGCGACGCCGCCTGATGATCTGCTTCATAGACACCAACGTGCTCGTCTATGCCATGGACGCGAGCCACCGCGTGCGCCAGGAGGCCGCGCTCGCGCGCATCGCGCAGGCCTGCGCGCGCGACACGGTCGTGCTCAGCACCCAGGTGCTGCAAGAGTTCTACCAAATCACCACGCGCAAACTGCGCCCACCCCTGCCCGCCGCCGAGGCCCTGCAGCAGCTCGAGCGCCTGAGCGCTTTTTACGTGATGGGCAGCACGGCGCAAAGCGTGCTCGCCGCAGCGCAACTCGCCGAACGCTACCAACTGCAATGGCGGGACGCGCTGATCCTCGAATCCGCACTGCGCGCCAACGCCGACCTGCTGCTGACCGAGGACGGCCAGCACGGGCAACGCTTTGGCAAGCTCGTGGTGGAAAATCCTTTCCTCTGATTTGCCCCACCGCCCATGTCCGCCGTCTTCAACTTCACCTTCGTGCCCTGGTTCCGCTCGGTCGCGCCCTACATCCACAAGTTCCGCCACCAGACCTTCGTGATCGGGCTCACGGGCGAGGCCATTGCCGCGGGCAAGCTGCAAAGCATCGTGCAGGACTTGGCGCTGATCCAGGCCATGGGCGTGAAGATCGTGCTCGTGCACGGCTTTCGCCCGCAGGTCAACGAGCAGTTGCGCGCCAAGGGGCACGAGGCCAAATATTCGCACGGCATGCGCATCACCGACTCGGTCGCGCTCGACTGCGCGCAAGAGGCCGCGGGCCAGCTGCGCTACGAGATCGAAGCCGCGTTCAGCCAGGGCCTGCCCAACACGCCCATGGCGGGCGCGACGGTGCGCGTGCTCTCGGGCAACTTCATCACCGCGCGGCCCGTGGGCATCGTCGATGGCGTGGACTTCCAACACTCGGGCGTGGTGCGCAAGGTCGATGTGGCAGGCATCACGCGCACGCTCGACATGGGCGCGCTGGTGCTGCTGTCGCCGTTTGGCTTCTCGCCCACGGGCGAGGCCTTCAATCTGGCGATGGAAGAGGTGGCAACCAGCGTGGCCTTGGCGCTACAGGCCGACAAGCTGATCTTCATCACCGAAATCCCCGGTATCCGCGTGCACCCCGAAGAACCCGAGAGCGAGGACAACCCCATAGACACCGAGCTGCCTTTGGCCGACGCCGAGGCGCTGCTCGCGCGGCTGCCGCCGCCCCAGCAGCCCACCGACATAGGCTTTTATTTGCAGCACTGCATCAAAGCCTGCAAGGGCGGCGTGGCGCGCAGCCACATCATCCCGTTTGCCGTCGATGGCTCGCTGCTGCTCGAAATCTACGTGCACGACGGCATAGGCACCATGGTCGTCGATGAAAAGCTCGAAGCGCTGCGCGAGGCCACGCCCGACGACGTGGGCGGCATCCTGCAGCTCATCGAGCCCTTTGAAAAAGACGGCACGCTGGTCAAGCGCAGCCGCACCGAGATCGAGCGCGACATAGACCACTACACCATCATCGAGCACGACGGCGTGATCTTCGGCTGCGCCGCGCTCTACCCCTACCCCGAGGCCAAGACGGGCGAGATGGCCGCGCTCACCGTCTCGCCGCAAAGCCAGAGTCAGGGCGACGGCGAAAAGCTGCTCAAGCGCATCGAGCAGCGCGCCCGCGCCATGGGGCTGCAAAGCATCTTCGTGCTCACCACACGCACCATGCACTGGTTCCTCAAACGCGGTTTTCAGCCCGTGGATCCGGACTGGCTGCCCGAGGCGCGCAAGCGCAAGTACAACTGGGACCGGCGCAGCCAGGTGCTCGTGAAAAAGCTCTGAAACGCAAAAACCGGCGCCCCTTTCAGCGGGATTTCAAGCGCCAATGCCCCACGCGCGCGAGCACGGCGAGCAAAGCCACGCCCAGGCCGACGAAGCCCACGAAGGCCCAGTTCGCGAGCGAGCCGCCGAGAAAAGTCCAATCGACCGCCGTGCAGTCGCCCGAGCCGCGGAAGATCATGGGCAGGGCGCGGCTCAGCGGGTAGTTTTCGATCATGCCGTAGAAGTCGCGCCCGCAGCTCACGACCTCGGGCGGATACCACTGCAGCCAGCTCTGGCGCGCCGCCACGAAAGCCCCGAAGCCCGCCGCAAGCAAGCCCAGCGCGGCCCACGAAAATATCCAGCCTTTTTGGCCTCTAGCGCCCGCCATTCCTGCGCTAACAGCTACCAATATCAAAGCGTAGCGCTGCACGATGCACATCGGGCAGGGCGTGAGGCCCACGCCGTACTGCAGGTACAGCCCAAAGCCCAGCATGGCCACGCACACCGCGGCCAGCAGCGCAAGCACGCGGCGCGGCGCGGCGTCTATCCAGTTCCAAAACATATGCGTCCTTGTGGTATCGGCCCGCCGCAGGCGCAATGAACGCCATGAAGCAAGGCGTCAAATCCCCGCGGCCTCTTCGAGAAACACCCGGGCGCGGCGCGGCGTGAGCAGCAGCGCTTCACCCTCGCGCAGGCCCATGTCGTGGAACTGCTGCGCGGGGATCTGCGCCTCGATCACGTGCTGCGGCTGCGCCCCGGGGGGCGTATTCTGCACTGCTTGGTGTTCGTCGCTGGGCACGAGTTCCAGCCGCGCGATCGGGCCGACGACGATGGCGCGCTCCAGCTGCGCCACGATGCCGCGCGTGCGGCCCGCATCCGCTGGCTCGGCGCCGGGCGCGTAACGCTGCACGTCGAATTCGTGCGGACGCACGTAGGCGTAGGCCTTGGCATTGTCGGCTTGCGCGTGCTCTGGCACTTCGATCTGCATGCCCTGCAGGTGCGCGAGGCCCGCGTGCGCGCGGCCGTGGAACAGGTTCACGTCGCCCAGAAAGCCATACACAAAGGGGCTGGCCGGGTGTTCCCACACCTGCTGCGGCGAGCCGCTTTGCTCGATGCGGCCACGGTGGATGACCACCACACGGTCGGCCACTTCGAGCGCCTCCTCCTGGTCGTGCGTGACGAAGATGCTGGTCACGTGCAGCTCGTCGTGCAGGCGGCGCAGCCAGCGGCGCAGCTCCTTGCGCACCTTGGCATCGAGCGCGCCAAAGGGCTCGTCGAGCAGCAGCACCTGCGGCTCCACGGCCAGCGCGCGCGCCAGGGCAATGCGCTGGCGCTGCCCGCCCGAGAGCTGCGCGGGATGCCGGTCGGCGAGCCAGTCGAGCTGCACGAGCTGCAGCAAGTCCATGACCTTGGCGCGGATCTGCGCCTCGCTCGGGCGCTCGCGACGCGGCTTCATGCGCAGGCCGAAGGCCACGTTCTCGAACACCGTCATGTGGCGAAACAGCGCGTAGTGCTGGAACACGAAGCCCACCTTGCGCTCGCGCACATGCACGTCGGTGCTGTCCTGCCCGGCAAAGGCAATGCTGCCCGCGTCGGGCGTCTCGAGCCCCGCGATGATGCGCAGCAGCGTGGTCTTGCCACAGCCCGAGGGGCCCAGCAGCGCGATGAGTTCGCCCGAGGCGATGTCCAGGCTCACGTCGCGCAGCGCCTGAAAGTCGCCGAAACGTTTGCTGATGTTGCGGATTTCGATGCTCATGGAAAGTCTATGTGTTGGGCCGCTCGGGCGGCAGGGCCGCCGCCGCGCGCAGCGCGCGTTCGTTGCGGTGCTCGGCCCAGGTCTTGATGACCAAAGTGACCAGGGCCAGCAGCGCGAGCAGCGAGGCCGCGGCAAACGCCGCTACCGACTGGTATTCGTTGTAGAGAATCTCCACGTGCAGCGGAATCGTGTTGGTCTGCCCCCGGATATGCCCCGACACCACCGACACCGCGCCAAACTCGCCCATGGCGCGCGCATTGCACAAAATCACGCCGTACAGCAGCCCCCAGCGGATGTTGGGCAGCGTCACATGCCAGAAGGTCTGCCAGCCCGAGGCGCCCAGCACGATGGCAGCCTGCTCCTCGTCGCTGCCCTGCGCCTGCATCAGCGGAATCAGCTCGCGCGCAATGAACGGAAAGGTCACGAACACCGTGGCCAGCACGATGCCCGGCACGGCAAAAATGATTTTGATGTCGTGCTCTGCGAGCCACGGCCCGAACCAGCCTTGCGCGCCAAACAGCAGCACGTACGTCAGCCCCGCCACCACGGGCGAGACGGAAAACGGCAAGTCCACCAGCGTGGTCAAGAGCGCCTTGCCGCGGAATTCGTACTTCGCAATGCACCAGGCCGCGGCCACGCCAAACACCAGGTTCAGCGGCACGGCAATGGCCGCCGTGAGCAGCGTCAGGCGTATCGCCGCCCAGGCATCGGGCTCGCGCAGGCTCGCCAGGTAGGCGTTCAGCCCCTGGCGCAGCGCCTCGGTGAACACGGCGGCCAGCGGCAGCAGCAAAAACAGCACCATGAAGCCGAGCGCGAGCGCCGTCAGCGCCCAGCGCACCCAAGGCGCCTCGGTGGTGCCACTGTGGGCGCGCGCGGCAGTGCGCAAGGAAGCCGCTGCCGGGTTCATGCCAGCACCCCCGCGCGCCGGCGCTGCCAGGCCTGCAGCGCGTTGATGAGCAGCAGCAGCACGAACGAGATCAGCAGCATCACCACGGCCACCGCGGTCGCGCCGGCGTAGTCGTATTGCTCGAGCTTGCCGATGATGATGAGCGGCGTGATCTCGGACACCATGGGCATGTTGCCCGCAATGAAGATCACCGAGCCATACTCGCCCACGGCACGCGCGAACGCCATCGCAAAGCCCGTGAGCAGCGCCGGCGCGATGGTGGGCAGAATCACCTTGCTGAAGGTCTGCCAGCGCGATGCGCCCAGGCACGCGGCGGCCTCTTCGAGTTCCTTTTCCATGTCCTGCAGCACCGGCTGCACCGTGCGCACCACGAAAGGCAGGCCGATGAAGATCAGCGCCACCACGATGCCCGCGGGCCGAAACGCCAGCACGATGCCCAGCGGCTCCAGGTACTGCCCCACCCAGCCATTGCCCGCGAGCAGCGCCGTAAGCGCGATGCCGGCCACGGCGGTGGGCAGCGCAAACGGCAGATCGACGAGCGCATCGACGATCTTCTTGCCCGGGAAAGCGTAGCGCACCAGCACCCAGGCGATCAGCAGGCCGAACACCAGGTTCACGAGCGCAGCGATCAGCGACGCGCCAAAGGTCAG
This sequence comes from Extensimonas perlucida, assembly GCF_007655255.1. Classification (GTDB taxonomy): domain Bacteria; phylum Pseudomonadota; class Gammaproteobacteria; order Burkholderiales; family Burkholderiaceae_C; genus Extensimonas; species Extensimonas perlucida. The sequence goes on along the minus strand of NZ_VMYE01000015.1, from coordinate 8,142 downwards.
CCGGTACGAGGCCAGCACGCGCGGCGCGCTCACGGCGAGCCAGAACTGCTCCCAGCTCAGCGTGAAAGACTTGGTCACCAGCGCCACGAGCGGCAGCAGCACGATCGCGCTCAGATAAAACAGCGTGTAGCCCAGCGTCAGGCCAAAGCCCGGCAGCACGCGCCGTGGCCGGCGGCGCGCGGCGCGCGGCATGGGTGCAGCAGGCCGCGGCCCGGAGCGAAATTCAGCCCCCGCTTCGGGCGCCAGTGTGGAATGCGCAGCAAGCATGTGCAAACGTGATCTGTGTCCAGCGGCTCAGCGCGCGCCCGGCGTGTAGAGCTTGTCGAACTGGCCGCCGTCGTTGAAGTGCACTTTCTGCGCCTGCGAGAGGCTGCCGAAATACTTGGCCACGGTGAACTGGCGGATCGGCTTGAAGGTGGCGGCGTATTTTTTGAGCACGGCTTCCGAGCGCGGGCGGATCGCGTGCCTGGCCGCGATCTCCTGCGCCTCGTCCGAATACAAATAGTCCAGATACGCCTTGGCCAGCGCCGCCGTGCCCTTCTTGGCCACCGTGCGCTCGACCACCGCGACCGGGTTCTCGGCCACGATACTGACCGACGGATACACCGCATCGACCTTGCCCACGCCGAATTCGCGGTCGATGGACAGCACCTCGGACTCGAAGGTGATCAGCACGTCGCCGATGTTGCGCTGCAAAAATATCGCCGTGGCATCGCGCCCGCCCTTGGCGAGCACGGGCACGTTATTGAACAGCTTGCCCACGAACTCAGCCGCCTGCGCCTCGCTGCCGCCCTTTTCGCGCACCGCACCCCAGGCCGCGAGGTAGGCGTAGCGGCCATTGCCACCCGTCTTGGGGTTGACCACGATCACCTGCACGCCGGGCTTGACGAGGTCTTCCCAGTCCTTGATGCCCTTGGGGTTGCCGTTGCGCACCAGAAACAGCATGGTCGAAGCCGTGGGCGCGGCGTTGTGCGGGAACCTTTGCGCCCAGTCCTTGGCCACGACGCCCTGGCTGGCCAGAAACTCCACGTCGGTGGTCGTGTTCATGGTCACCACGTCGGCGGCCAGCCCGTCGGCCACGGCGCGCGCCTGCGCGCTCGAGCCGCCGTGCGACTGGTCGATCTTCACGTCCTGGCCCGTGGTCTTTTTGTAATGCGCGACGAACGCAGCGTTGTAGTCCTTGTAAAACTCGCGCGCCACGTCGTAAGACACGTTGAGCAGGCTTTGCTGCGCGGCCGCGAGCGTGCTGGCGGCCAGCGCTGCGCTGGCCAGAATGGTTTTGAGGGCTCTGAAACGAAGCGAAATCATGTCTGCGCTACCTGCTGGAATCTGCGATCGACGCATTGTCCGCAGCACCCGTTCAAACACAAACGAATATATTTTTGTTAATAAATCCCCAAAAAAGCATAAAGAAGGTCGAAAAGGTCTCCAAAGTGACGCGACATCAGGGGCAACCCTGATGCCTGCCGCGTCCATGTCGGTCTAGCCTACCAAGTCAGATTCACCCCGTTCTTCATTCGGAGCCAACACCCATGACCAGCACCACCACTCTTCGCCCGCATCACAAACACTGGCCGCGCCGCCTGCCCCATGCCATCACGCCGCCCGCAACCTCGCTATGGGACAACCTCGCGGTCAGCGCGCGCCGCTACCCCGACAAGCCTGCGCTGATCTTCTTCGGCCGCCAGACCAGCTACCGCGAGCTGTGCGAGGGCACCGAACGCCTCGCGGCGTATCTCCATTCGATCGGCGTGCGCAAGGGCGACCGGGTGATCCTGCTCATGCAAAACTGCCCGCAGCTGGTGCTTGCGCACTTCGCCATCCTGCGCGCAAATGCCGTCGTCGTGCCCGTCAACCCCATGAACCTGGCCGACGAGCTGCAGCACTACATCCAGGATTCCGAAGCGCGCACGGCCATCGTGAGCGCCGAGCTCGCCAGCGAGCTCGCCAAGGCGAGCAATGGCCTCGCGCCCGCGCAGCGCCTGCAGCACATGCTCGTGACGCATTACACCGACGCCTTCGACGCGGGCGTCAGCGGCCCCGACGCGCCGCCCGCTGCCTGGGCGAGCTGGCTCACAGCGCAGCACCCGATGCCGGCGCTCGAAGGCGGCAGCGTGCACGGCTGGGCGCAGGCGCTCGCGTGCAGCGCCGCGCCACCCGCGCTCGAGATCGGGCCCGACGACCTGTCCATGCTGCCCTACACCAGCGGCACCACGGGCCTGCCCAAAGGCTGCATGCACACCCACCGCAGCGTGATGCACAACGTCGAAGCCACCGGCCTGTGGGTCACCATGACGCCCGAAACCGTGTCGCTGGGCGTCGTACCCATGTTCCACATCACGGGCATGGTGGCACTTTTGCACGCTTCCATCTTCAGCAGCGTCACCGTCGTACTCCTGCCGCGCTGGGACCGCGACCTCGCCGGCCATCTGATTTCGCACTACGGTGTCACGCATTGGCTCAACATCCCGACCATGGTCATAGACCTGATGGCGAGCCCCCATCTCGATCGATACGACCTCTCCAGCCTGGTTTTCATCGGCGGCGGCGGCGCGGCCATGCCGCAAGCCGTGGCGCAGCGCCTGTTCGAAAAATTCCAACTGCACTTTGCCGAAGGCTATGGCCTGACCGAAACCGCCGCGCCTTCGCACTTCAACCCGCCCGACGAGGCCAAACTGCAGTGCATGGGCATTCCCTGGCTCAGCACCGATTCGCGCATCATGGACCCGCAAACGCTGCAGGAAGTGCCCATCGGCGAACAAGGCGAAATCATCATCCACGGCCCGCAGCTGTTCCACGGCTACTGGAAGCAGCCCGAGGCATCGGCGCAGGCTTTCGTGGAGCTCGAAGGCAAACGATTCTTTCGTACGGGCGACCTCGGGCGCATGGACGAGGACGGCTACTTCTTCATCACCGACCGCCTCAAGCGCATGATCAACGCCAGCGGCTTCAAGGTCTGGCCGTCGGAAGTCGAGATGCTCATGTTCCGCCACCCCGCGATCGCCGAAGCCTGCGTGATCGCCGCGCGCGACAGCTACCGCGGCGAAACCGTCAAGGCCGTGGTCGTGCTGCGCCAGGAATACCGCGGCAAGGTCAGCGCCGAAGACATCATCGCCTGGTGCCGCGAGCATATGGCCGCCTACAAGGTGCCGCGCATCGTCGAATTCGTCGACGCCTTGCCCAAGAGCGGCAGCGGCAAGGTGATGTGGCGCCTGCTACAGGAAGCCGAGCAAAACAAACCATGAAGACGAACCTCAGCCCCGCAATGCATCACTGACCATGCAAACCACCCGTCTCCACTACAAACACTGGCCGCGCCGCCTGCCCCACGCCATCACGCCGCCCGCAACATCCTTGTGGGATAACCTCGCCGTCAGCGCGCGCCGCTACCCCGACAAAGCCGCGCTGATCTTCTTCGGCCGCCAGACCAGCTACCGCGCGCTGCGCGACGGCACCGAGCGCCTGGCGGCTTATCTGCATTCGATAGGCGTGCGCAAGGGCGACCGGGTGATCCTGCTCATGCAAAACTGCCCGCAGCTGGTGCTCGCGCACTTCGCCATCCTGCGCGCGAATGCCGTCGTCGTTCCCGTCAACCCCATGAACCTGGCCGACGAGCTGCAGCACTACATCCAGGATTCCGAAGCGCGCACGGCCATCGTGAGTGCCGAACTGGCCGCCGAGCTCGCCAAGGCCAGCAACGGCCTGGCGCCCGCGCAGCGCCTGCAGCACCTGCTCGTGACGCATTACACCGACGCCTTCGACGCGGGCGTCACCGGCCCCGACGCGCCGCCCGCTGCCTGGGCCGGCTGGCTCACCGCGCAGCACCCGCTGCCCGCGCTCGAAGGCGGCAGCGTGCACGGCTGGGCGCAGGCGCTCGCGTGCAGCGCCGCGCCACCCGCGCTCGAGGTCGGGCCCCATGACCTCGCCGTGCTGCCCTACACCAGCGGCACCACGGGCATGCCCAAGGGCTGCATGCACCCGCACCGCACCCTCATGCACAACGCCGTGGCCGGCAGCTTTTGGGGCACGAGCACGCCCGAGAACGTCACCCTCGCGGTCGTCCCCATGTTCCACATCACGGGCATGGTGAGCATGATGCATTCGTCCATCTACAGCAGCGCCACAATCGTGGTCATGCCGCGCTGGGAGCGCGACCTCGCGGGGCGTTTGATTTCGCGCTGGCGCGTGACCAGCTGGACCAACATCCCCACCATGGTCATAGACCTGCTCGCAAGCCCGAACTTTGCGCAATACGATCTCTCTAGCCTGCTCTATATCGGCGGTGGTGGCGCCGCCATGCCCCAAGCCGTGGCACAGCGCCTGCTGGACCAGTATGGATTGCGTTATTCCGAAGGCTATGGCCTCACCGAAACTGCCGCGCCCTCACACTCGAACCCACCCGACCATCCCAAGCAGCAATGCCTGGGCATCCCATTCATGAGCACGGATGCGCGCATCGTGGACCCGGAAAGTTTGCAAGAGTTACCCATAGGCGAATCCGGCGAGATCATCGTCCACGGCCCGCAGGTCTTCAGTGGCTACTGGAAGCAGCCCGAGGCCACTGAAAGAGCCTTCTTCGAGTTCGAAGGCAAGCGATTCTTCCGCACGGGGGACCTCGGCCGCATGGACGAGGACGGCTACTTCTTCATCACCGACCGCCTCAAGCGCATGATCAACGCCAGCGGCTTCAAGGTCTGGCCCGCCGAGGTCGAATTGCTCATGTTCCGCCACCCCGCAATCGCCGAAGCCTGCGTGATCGCCGCGCGCGACAGCTACCGCGGCGAAACCGTCAAGGCTGTGGTCGTGCTGCGCCAGGAATACCGCGGCAAGGTCGGCGCCGTAGACATCATCGCCTGGTGCCGCGAGCACATGGCCGCCTACAAGGTGCCGCGCATCGTCGAATTCGTCGACGCCCTGCCCAAGAGCGGCAGCGGCAAGGTGATGTGGCGACTGCTGCAAGAAAAAGAGCAGCAAGCGTCGTAAAAATCAGTCCGGATACGTTTCAAGACCCACCGAGCGCGACCGCGACGCAGGCAAGCTCGGTGGATTTTCCCCATCCCACGCCACCCCCAACAAAAAGCCAGCGCCCGGGCTGCCCCGGAAGCGCTGGCAAGGAGTGGTTCGCAGTAAAAAAGAGCGCCGTCGCTTAGAAGCGGTGCACCATACCTACGACGAAGCCGTTGATGCTGTCACCCTTCACAGCTTGCTGACCGCCCTGGCTGCCGCCCCACAAAGGTTGGATCGGAGCGATACCGTTGTCCGCGTGGCCGAAGGTGGAGAACAGATAAGTGCGCTTGGACAGGCTGTAGTGCGCGGTGATGACCGTGTACTTGCTCTTTTTCTTATAAGTCGTGCCAGCCACCGCGTCGTCGCTGGCATTGATTTCGCTGTATTGCAGGCCCACGCGCAACTCAGGCGTAAAGGCATAGTTGCCGCCGATCAACCAAGCCTTGGAATCGAGCCAGCCATAGGGGATCTTGTTGCTGTTGCTGACCTTGTCGTACAGGAAAGCCAGACGGTATTTGCCCACATCATAAGAACCCGTCAGGATCCAGTAATGAACGTCGTCGTTCGCGTGGTTGCCTAAAGCGCCCTGAGAGGGATCATTGACGCCATTGTTTTTGGTGTAGCTCAGCGCCACTTTGAAAGGTACCTGGGTATAGCTGACCACACCACCCATGCCACGCCCGGCCGAAGAATCACCCGGCTGCTCGCCCAGGATGTACTGCACGCCCACATCGAAACCCGCGAAACTCGGGCTCGTGTAGCGGATCATGTTGCTGTTCCAGAAATCGTTGCCGATCCCCTGTGCCACCATGAGGTTGGCAGTGCTCGAGTTGATCGCGACGTCGGGCATGCCCGTGCCGTTGACGAGCTGCGCCAGGGTGTGCGTGGTGTAGTCGCGGCCAAGGCGCAGCGAGCCCCAGCTGTTGCTCTTGAGGCCCACCCAGGAGCCCCGGCGCCAGAGCACGTTGGCAACCGGGGTTTGTGCACCTGTGGCGGCGCCACCCGTGGCACCGCCGCTTTTCGGATCGAGCCCGGCTTCGAGGCCGAACTGCGCGGCCAGGCCGCCACCCAGGTCTTCGGAACCCGTGATACCCCAGATCGAAGAGCTGTTGGTGTCGGTGTTCATCTTCGTGAGGCGCTTGTCCACGGTGGCCGAACGCGAGAACGTGCTCACGCCCACGTCGAGCACGCCGTACATGCGGACGTTGGATGCAGCCGACTGCGCCTGCGCACCCACGGCGCTTGCCGCCAAGACGGCTGCCATCAGAGCGCTGCGCTGGAATTTTTGGGTATGTTTCATTGATGTCTCCTGCCTTTCTGAGAGAGAACGCTGCTTGGAAAAAACCTATGGATGAACAATCATTGACCGCGCCACTTGCTCTGGGAGGAGACCAGGTCAGGCTTAGCGATGCAGACCTTGTGGGCCACTGCAACACGCCCGATCCCGGAGAGCGCAGGCAAAAATTGACACCGCGAAGATAGGCGATCCTCCAACCCAGGCATGCTGGGGCAATCCCTAGGTCGGCAGAAGATTTGTCACAAAAACAACACATGCACAGGCTTCCTACAATCTCCGCCCCATGTCCCGCCAACGCCCTCCTGCCCCTTTGCCCATGCGTGCAGGCGTGAGTCCAAGTTGCTTGGCGCTGCCTTCACGCGGCAGTGGCACCATGCTGGACCACCTGGCCGAGCGCCTGCCCGCGCTCAGCCGCGCCGCGTGGCAGCAGCGCATGGAGGCCGGTGAAGTGGTCGATGAACGCGGTGCAACGGTTACGCCGGAGCGGCCTTTCGAGCCCGGCTTGCGCATTTTTTATTACCGCCACCTGGAGTCGGAGCCGGAGATTCCATTTACCGAAGAGGTGCTCTACCAGGACGCGCATTTGCTCATCGCGGACAAGCCGCATTTCATGCCCGTGACGCCGGGCGGGCGCTATGTGCAGCACAGCCTGCTGGTGCGCCTCAAACGCCGGCTCGGCTTGGCAGAGCTTTCGCCGCTGCACCGCATAGACCGCGACACCGCCGGCTTGGTGTTGTTTTCAGTGCAGCAGCGCACGCGCGGGGTGTACCAGGCGCTGTTTCGCGAGCGGCGCATCACCAAGCAGTACGAGGCCGTGGCTGGCTGGCGTGCGGACCTGGCCTTCCCGCGCGAGCACCACAGCCGCCTCGAGGAAAGCCCGCAGTTCTTTCGCATGCACGAGGTGCCGGGCGCGCCCAACAGCTGCACGCGCATGGAGTTGCTCGAAGTGGCGGGCCGCTGGGCACGCTACCGGCTCGAGCCCGTGACCGGCAAACGCCACCAGCTGCGCGTGCACATGGCCGCGCTGGGCCTGCCGCTGCGCCACGATGCGTTCTACCCCGAGGTCAACGACCCGCCCGAGGGAGACTTTTCTCGTCCGCTGCAGCTGCTCGCGCGCACCCTGCACTTTACCGACCCGTTCACGGGTGCGCCGCGCTGCTTCGAGAGTCGGCGCCAATTGCTACCGTTGGACGCAGGGCCGCAGCAAGGGCCTGCGGGCACTTTGGGCGAAGACAAACGAAATGTTGGTTTGGAGCGGGCGATGGGAACAGCACCCGGTCGCTAACTCGTTTATTACGAACGTTTTTTCCGATCCAAGCGTCCCCATGGCTGGTGAGCGAGCGTGGGTTGAGGAGCTCGGCCAAGCTTAGGATCTCTTCATAGACATAGCGCAGGTCCGTCAATACCGTCTTGGCGCTCTTGCCATTGCGGTGGTTGGTTACGCCTGCGGGTTTGGCGTGGCCCGTCGCGTAGCCCAGATGCTGGCTCAGCTCGGCCCCCAGTGCGCGTTCGATGAAGGCCTTCTTGAACCGCTGGAAAACGTCTTCGAGCTGCGCCGGCGTCACCGGCCCAGGAATCAACTCTTCCAGCAGTTCTACCGGGATGGCCGGATGCGTCACTTTGTCCGCTGCTGCGGCTGTCTTTGTCTTGCTTGGCATACATGCTCCTTGTGGCAATGTTATGCCTCACACACAAAGTTTCTGACAGGCTCGCCGTTCATGATGGGCGGCCGAATCCGATTTACACGGTCAGCGTCGATGAGAAGCCAGGGGTTCAAGCGATTGGCCTGACGGCTCCCGACTTGCCGCCGGTTCCCGGCAAGGCGCCCACCGTGAGCC
>NZ_VMYE01000014.1 GCF_007655255.1 Extensimonas perlucida | reverse complement strand
AGCCGCACCGCCTGCTTGCGTCTTTCATGCTGCGCTTGCCGCGGCAGCTTGCGTCCGTCTTCTTTGTCCATGCCCTGTAGCTGAGGGCGGATGATCGAAACTCAACCCTTAATTGCCGGGTCTATAGGTTCAAGTCTTGGGTGGGGGCATTCTCTGGGCCAGGAGGCGTCCAAACTCGGCCCTGCAAGTCCACAGCGTGGACGCTATCCGACCGCTGGAAGCGCTCACGGCGAGCGCTCCCACGGAGTTTTGCATTATTGCCAGGCAAGAGCCTCCGCAGGAAGGATCAGGCACCCATGTCGCGCAGCGCAGCTTCGATGGCTGCAGCCGTAGCCAGCGGTTTTTCCATTGGCACGAGATGGCTACCCTCGAGCATGAGCACACGCCCCTTGGCGATCCGATGCGTCGTGGACATGCCTGCCTGGCGCATCTCCTGCGAGTGCGTGCCGCCGATGAAGCTCACAGGGCATTTGAGCGAATGCCGGCGCAGCAGCCGCTCGAGGTTGTCTGGCACGGTGTTGTAGATCGCGGTCTCGACGTCGCGGTCGAACGACAGCACACGTCGGCCCTGGGCGTCGGTCTCGGTGGCGCAATCCACATAGTCGGCCAGCACTTGGGGATGCCAGTGGGCAAAGACCCGCTTGTGACGAAAGTGCTCGAGCACGGCATCACGGCTGTCCCAGCTGGTGCGGCGGCGCTGGCTGAAACGACCGGGCGTGACGGAGCCGATCAAAGGCGTGCGTTTGATCGCGCCCAGTGTCGTCGCACGCCAGCCTCCAACGACCGGCGCATCGAGGAGCACCAGGCCACGCACGATGTCCGGGCGATTCGCCGCTGCAATGAGGCTGAGCAAGCCGCCGAGCGAATGACCGACGAGAAAGACTTTTTCGCCGCGCTGGCTGACCAGCGGTTGCGCAAAATCGACCAGTTGCCGCGCCAGTTGCGTCCAGTTGTTCGAGACCGGATAGGCCGGATCGTGTCCGAAGCGCTCAATGACATGCACCTCGAAACCACGCGCACGCAAGTCGTCGAGCAGCAGGCGGTAGGTGCACGCCGGAAAGCTGTTGGCGTGGGAGAAAACGACGAGCGGAAGTGTATTGGCGGAGGTCATCAGGTTGCGTCAGGATCACAGCAGAGGTTGGGATCGATGCAGTCGTACTTCAAATTCGGTAGCTGCTTACGCCCAATGCATAAGCGCAAACGGGCAAAATGGCATAAAACCGAAATCCAACGTCCGCTGCAGCAATTCACCGCCCCAGCAACTCACGCACCTGCTGCAACGCAGCGGGGTCTTCCATGGTGGTAAGGTCGCCGGGGTCGCGGCCTTCGGCGACGGCTTGCAGGGCGCGGCGCAGGAGTTTGCCGCTGCGCGTCTTGGGCAGCACGTTCACGAAATGCACGCGCGCCGGGCGGGCCACGGCGCCGAGCTGGTGATCGACGAGCTTCATCACCTCGCCTTCGAGCTTGAGGCGCGCCTCGGGGCTGTCGAGTCCGCTGGCATCGCGCGCCACGGCAAAGGCCATCGCGGCCTGGCCCTTGAGGCTGTCGGCGACGCCGACCACGGCCACCTCGGCGATGTTGGGGTGCGAGGCGATGCACTCCTCGATCTCACGTGTGCCCAGGCGGTGGCCCGCGACGTTGATCACGTCGTCGGTGCGGCCGAGAATGAAGTAGTAGCCGTCGGCATCGCGTATGCCCCAGTCGAAGGTGCTATAGATCAGGCGCCCCGGGATGCTCTTCCAGTAAGTGTTGACGAAGCGCGCGTCGTCGCGCCAGACGGTCTGCATGCAGCCCGGCGGCAGCGGGCCTTCGATGGCGAGCACGCCTTTGTGGTTGGGCGCCGTGAGCTCCTCGCCCGTGGCGTCGTCGAGGAGCTTGACGCGGTAGCCGTACATGGCCTTGCCGGGGCTGCCAAAGCGCGGCGTCTGCGGCTCCACCCCGAGCGCGAGCGTGAGGATGGGCCAGCCGGTTTCGGTCTGCCAGTAGTTGTCGATGATGGGCACGCGCAGCGCATCGCTGATCCACTGCGCCGTCGATTCGTCGAGCGGCTCGCCTGCCAGCCACAATGCCTTGAGGCTGTCCACGCGGTACTTTTGCAGCCAGGCCGGATCCTGCTTTTTGAGCACGCGCACCGCCGTGGGCGCCGAGAACATGTGCGTGACGCGGTATTTTTCGACGATGCTCCACCACACGCCCGCGTGTGGCCGCGTGGGCAGGCCCTCGTACATGACGGTGGCCATGCCGGCGAGCAGGGGACCGTAGATGATGTAGCTGTGCCCCACGACCCAGCCGATGTCACTCGTGGCAAAGAAGGTCTGCCCGGGCTGCGCGTCGAAGATGTGCTTCATGCTCGCGGCCAGCGCCACGGCATAGCCGCCGGTGTCGCGCTGCACGCCCTTGGGCTTGCCCGTGGTGCCGCTGGTGTAGAGCGTGTAGCTCGGGTGCGTGGCCTCGACCCAGACGCAGGGCACGCTGGTGTGCAGGTGCTGCGCGCGCAAGTCGGCCCAGTCATGGTCGCGCCCTGGCTGGCGCTGCATGGGCGCGAGGCCGCGATCGACGAGCAGCACGGCAGCCGGTTTGTGGCGCGACTGCGCGATGGCCTCGTCGAGCAAGGGCTTGTAGGGCACGACCTTGCCGCCGCGCGAACCCGCGTCCGCGCTGACCACGAGCACGGGCTCGGCATCCTCTATGCGCGCAGCCAGCGAACCCGCCGCAAAGCCGCCAAACACCACCGAGTGCAGCGCGCCAATGCGCACGCAGGCGAGCATGGCAAACGCGGCCTCGGCGATCATGGGCATGTAGATCAGCACGCGGTCGCCTTTTTGCACGCCCAGCGTTTGCAGCGCCGCCGCCATGCGCTGCACTTCGGCGTGCAGCTCGGCGTAGCTGTAGCTGCGCTCGCTGTCGGTTTCGGTCGAAATGGCGATCAGCGCGGTGTGCTGCGCACGGCTCGCGAGATGCCGGTCCACGGCGTTGTGGCACAGATTGGTCGTGCCGCCCACGAACCAGCGCGCAAACGGCGGCTGGCTGTAGTCACACACCTGTTGCGGCGGCGTCTGCCAGTCGATCAACTGCGCCTGCTCGCGCCAGAAGGCATCGGGCTCCTCGATCGAGCGGCGGTAAAACTCGGCATAACTGGTCATCTGGGTATCTCCTTGCATCCCTTGGCTATCTGCAAATTATCAACCGGCCCGCGCCGCGTCGGCCAGCCTTTGCGCGCAGGCGTTGGCCTGCTGCGCGTCGCGCGCTTCGACCATCACGCGCAGCACGGGCTCGGTGCCGCTCGCGCGGATCAGCACGCGGCCACTGTCGGCCAGTTCCTGCTCCACCGCCTGCGTGGCCTCGGCGAGCAGGCGGTTGTTGCGCCAATCCTGCCCCGGCGCCAGGCGCACATTGAGCAAGATTTGCGGAAAGAGCTGCACACCCTCGAGCTGCTGCGCCAGGCTGCGCTCGCTGCGCACGCAGGCTTGCAAAACCTGCAGCGCGCTGACGATGCCATCGCCCGTGGTTTGGCGGTCCAGGATCAGCAAATGGCCCGAGCTTTCGCCGCCGAGCACCCAATGGTGGCGCTCGAGCTCCTCGAGCACGTAACGGTCACCCACGGCGGCGCGCACCAGCTTGACGCCACGCGCCTTCAGAGCCAATTCGACGGCCATGTTGGTCATCAAGGTACCGACCACGCCCGGCACGTATTCATCACGCCCCATGCGGTCGGCCACAAGCAAACACAACAGCTCGTCGCCGTTGTAGAGGCGCCCCTGGGCATCGACCATCTGCAGCCGGTCGGCATCGCCGTCGAGCGCGATGCCGTAGTCGGCGTGGTTGGCACGCACGGCGCGCACCAGCGCATCGGGGTGGGTCGCGCCGACTTCGTCATTGATGTTGATGCCGTCGGGCGCGCAGCCTATGGTCAATACATCCGCGCCGAGCTCGTGGAACACCTTGGGTGCGACCTGGTAGGCCGCGCCATGGGCCGCATCAACCACGATCTTGAGCCCTTTGAGCGTCAAGTCCTGCGCGAAAGTGCTCTTGCAAAACTCGATGTAGCGCCCCGCCGCATCATCGAGCCGGCGCGCCTTGCCCAGGCTGGCCGAATCGGCCCACTGCGGCGGCTCGTCGAGCGCGGCTTCGACGGCCCGCTCCCAATCGTCGGGCAGCTTGCTGCCCTGTGCGCTGAAAAACTTGATGCCGTTGTCCGGGTAGGGGTTGTGGCTCGCGCTGATGACCACGCCCAGGCTCGCGCGCTGCGCGCGTGTGAGGTAGGCCACGCCCGGCGTGGGCAGCGGGCCGAGCAGCACCACATCGACGCCGGCCGAGTTGAAGCCCGATTCGAGCGCGCTCTCGAGCATGTAGCCCGAAATTCGCGTGTCCTTGCCGATCAGCACCGTGGGGCGTTCTTGCGTCTGGCGCAGCACCCGGCCCACGGCGTGACCCAGGCGCAGCACGAAGTCGGGCGTGATCGGCGGCCGCCCCACCGTGCCGCGGATGCCGTCGGTGCCAAAAAATTTGCGCGTCATGCGTGTGCCTCTTTCGTTGTGATGTCTTGGGAATGTCGATCCGCCTGGCAGACCGCGCGCCAGACTGCGAGCGCGGCCACCGTGGCGCGCACATCATGCACGCGCACGATGTGCGCGCCGCGCTCCACGGCCAGCAGCGCCGCGGCCACACTGGGCGCCAGGCGCTCCTCCACGGCTAGCCCCGTGGCGGCGCCGAGCGCCGACTTGCGCGACCAGCCCACGAGCAGCGGATGGCCCGTCGCAAGCAATTCGCGCTGGCGCGCGAGCAGGGCGAAATTCTGCTCTACCGTTTTGCCAAAACCCACGCCGGGGTCCAGCGCAATACGAGCATTTTCGACGCCTAGCGCTTGCAATGTCTGCGCTTGCAGCTGCAAAAAGCGCAGCACCTGCAGCAGCACATCGCCTTGCATGGGTGCGAGCTGCATGGTCTGCGGGTCACGGTGCATGTGCATCAGGCACACGCCGCAGCTAGGGTGCGCCGCCACCATTTGCGCCGCGCCGGGTTGGCGCAGCGCCCAGATGTCGTTGATGATGTCGGCGCCCAGGTCGAGCACGGCCTGCATGACCTGCGGCTTGTAAGTATCGACAGACACCGGCACACCCAGGCGCACCGCGCCACGCACGACAGGCAGCACGCGCGCGAGTTCGTCCTCGAGCGGCACCGGGGCGCTGCCAGGGCGCGAGGATTCACCGCCGATGTCGAGAATGTCTGCGCCCTCTTTCAAGAGCTGCTCGCAATGTGCAAGCGCCGCCGTGGTCGTCGCGTGCTGGCCGCCATCGGAAAAAGAGTCCGGCGTGACGTTGACGATGCCCATGACCTGCGGGCGCGACAGGTCGATGCGAAAACGCGCCGTGTGCCAGAACATCTACGGTGTTTCCGAAGAAAAGCGAAAAAATGGAAGAGAAAAATGCCCGAAAAAACGGGGCCTTACGCCCCGTTTCGTGACCAAGCATCGCAGCCTGGACCCTGCTTGGTCAGGCTGCCGACGGCGCCGGATCGGCCGCCACAGCAGGCGTGCCGCCTGAGCCTCCGCCCGATGAAGGCGTGCGCGGCGTCCAGTCCTTGGGCGGGCGCGGCTCTCTGCCGGCCATGATGTCGTCAAGCTGCTCGGCGTCTATGGTTTCCCATTCGAGCAAGGCCTTGGCCATGGCGTGCATCTTGTCGCTGTGCTCTTCGATCAGCCCGCGCGCCAGCGCGTATTGCTCGTCGATGATGCGACGCACCTCGCGATCGACCTTTTCCATGGTTTCTTCGCTCATGTTGGTGGTCTTGGTGACGGAGCGGCCCAGAAAGACCTCGCCTTCGTTTTCGGCATACACCATGGGGCCGAGCGCGTCGCTCATGCCATAGCGCATGACCATGTCGCGCGCAATGTGCGTGGCGCGCTCGAAGTCGTTGGAGGCGCCGGTGGTCATCTGGTGCATGAACACCTCTTCGGCGATACGGCCACCGAACAGCATGCTGATCTGGTTGAGCATGTACTCGCGGTCATAGCTGTAGCGGTCTTTTTCAGGCAGGCTCATGGTCACGCCGAGCGCACGGCCGCGCGGGATGATCGTGACCTTGTGCACCGGATCGCACTTGGGCAGCAGGCGGCCGATGAGCGCGTGGCCCGCTTCGTGGTAGGCGGTGTTGCGGCGCTCTTCCTCAGGCATGACCATGCTTTTGCGCTCGGGGCCCATGAGGATTTTGTCTTTGGCGCGCTCGAAGTCCTGCATCTCGACCACGCGCGCGTTGCGGCGTGCAGCCATCAGCGCGGCCTCGTTGCACAGGTTTGCCAGGTCTGCGCCGCTCATGCCCGGCGTGCCACGCGCGATGATGCTCGCGCTCACGTCCTGCCCGACCGGAATCTTGCGCATGTGCACGTTCAGAATTTGCTCGCGGCCGCGGATGTCGGGCAGCGTGACATAGACCTGCCGGTCGAAGCGCCCAGGGCGCAGCAGCGCGGCGTCCAAAATGTCGGGGCGGTTGGTCGCCGCGATCACGATCACGCCGAGGTTGGTCTCGAAGCCGTCCATCTCGACCAGCATCTGGTTGAGCGTCTGCTCGCGCTCATCGTTGCCGCCACCCAGCCCCGCGCCGCGCTGGCGCCCCACTGCGTCGATTTCGTCGATGAAGATGATGCAGGGCGCGTTCTTCTTGGCGTTTTCGAACATGTCGCGCACGCGCGCCGCCCCCACGCCGACGAACATCTCGACGAAGTCGGAGCCCGAAATGCTGAAGAAAGGCACCTTGGCTTCGCCCGCGATCGCCTTGGCGAGCAAGGTCTTGCCCGTCCCCGGCGGCCCGACGAGCAGCAGGCCACGCGGAATGCGTCCGCCGAGCTTCTGGAATTTCTGCGGGTCTTTGAGGAAGTCCACGACCTCCTTGACCTCTTCCTTGGCCTCGTCGCAGCCGGCCACGTCGGTGAAGGTGACGGTGTTGGTGTTTTCGTCGAGCATGCGCGCCTTGCTCTTGCCAAAGCTGAAGGCCCCCCCCTTGCCCCCGCCCTGCATCTGGCGCATGAAATACACCCACACACCGATCAGCAACAGCATGGGCCCCCAGCTCACGAGCAAGGTCATGAGCAGCGAGCCCTCTTCGCGCGGTTTCACGTCGAACTTGACATTGTTGTTGATGAGGTCACCGACCAAACCACGATCAAGGTACGTGGCTGTCGTGCGGATGCGCCGGTCGTCGTTGGTGACGGCGACGATTTCGGTGCCGCTTTGCCCCTCCTGGATGGTCGCGCTCTTGATGCGGTTGTTGCGCACCTCCTCGAGGAAGTCAGAATACCCCACATAAGCCGCACTCGGGCTCACGCGACCGTCGAACTGTTTGAACACCGTGAACAGCACCATGGCGATGACCAGCCACACGGCGATTTTCGAAAACCATTGATTGTTCAAGCGTAACTCCAAATTCCCTTGGGGAAAAAACCATGCACCCACTCACCGTAGGCTGCTTCGCATGTGCGGGGCATTTTAGGCGTTTCAAGCAAACCGACTCATAGCCATTTCCCATAATGGCTATAGGCCTTGCGGTTCATCAGGTGCTTGCGATACGAGCCTTCTCTGATGCAGGTCAGAGCCAAGCACCTTCAGACAGCCGCCTGCACCTGTTCCTTGAGCTTGCTGCTGGCGTGGAACGTGACCACGCGCCGCGCTTCGATGGGGATCAGCTCGCCCGTGCGCGGATTGCGCCCTGGCCGCGACGCCTTGGTGCGCACCTGGAAGGTGCCGAACCCGGTGAGGCGCACGTCTTCGCCCTCTACCAAGCTTTGCTCCAGCAGCTCGAAAAAGGCCTCGACCATCTCCTTGGACTCGCGCTTGTTCAAGCCGATCTGGTCGAACAACAGCTCCGCCAACTGCGCCTTGGTCAAAGCCGGCGTTTCCAGGTCTTCTACGGCGAACTCGATCATCGTGTGTTCCATTCCCTTAGAACAGGTTCTCATGCGCGCGGCTCAGGCCCGCAAACGCGCGCCCGCGCGCCGGCTGAGTTCGGCCACGGCGGCCTGCATGGCGGCATCGATCTCGGCCTCGGTCAGGGTTGCGTCCTCGCGCGCGAGCGTGATGCGCACGGCAAGGCTTTTCTCCTCCTGCCCCACCCCCGAAGCAGCTGCTGCCGCAGCCCCTTCACGCACCAGCTGCGTCTTGGGCCGGTAAACGTCGAACAACACCACCGCGCGCAGCAGACTCGGCGCGATGGCCGCTGCGATCGCGGCTTGCACTTGGGCAAAAGTCACGTGCTCGGCCACCACCACCGCCAGGTCGCGCTCCACCGGCTGCTGGCGCGCCACGGGTCGTGCCTGCGGCAAGGGGCGCTGCAACACGGCTGCCAGGTCGAGCTCGAACAGCTGTGGCGCCTGCGGCAGCTCCCAGACCTGGCACCAGCGCGGGTGCAGCTCGCCAATGAAGCCGATGGCGCGCCCATCAAGGAGCACCCGC
This sequence comes from Extensimonas perlucida, assembly GCF_007655255.1. Lineage (GTDB taxonomy): Bacteria > Pseudomonadota > Gammaproteobacteria > Burkholderiales > Burkholderiaceae_C > Extensimonas > Extensimonas perlucida. The sequence goes on along the minus strand of NZ_VMYE01000014.1, from coordinate 67,095 downwards.
GCACAGCGCCCGGGGTGCATGGCCGGATGCTCGGCGGGCTCGAAACTGGCCTCGAGCGGCGCGAGCAGCGCCTGCACGTCCCCTTTGGCGTCGAAAAAATCGACTTCACGTGCTTTTTGCCCCCACTGCAGCATATCGACCAGGCCATAGGCCAAGCCCGCGACGCGCATGGGCTGGTGCAGGCCCGCGACCGTGCTGTCGCTGTCGGGCACGCTGGCGTCGCGCAAAAAGACACGCCCGAGCTCGAACACGCGCACCCGCTGCGCCTTGCGGTCCAGATTGAAACGCAAAACCTGTAGCAAGGAGCCAAGTAAGGTAGAGCGCATCACGCTCATTTGGCTTGCAATCGGGTTGAGCAGCCGGATGGGCTGCGCGTTGCCCGCGAGCTCTTGCTCCCAGCGCTCCTCGACAAAGCTGAAGTTGATCGTTTCCTGGTAGCCCAGCGCAGCCAGGGCGCGGCGCACGGCAAACGGGCTGCGCTGCGTCTCGGGTGCCACGCGCGGCGTGATGGGCGCAAGCGGCGGGGTCGTAGGCAGCCGCTGGTAGCCAACCATGCGCGCAACCTCTTCGATCAGGTCTTCCTCGATCGCCAGATCGAAGCGGTACGAAGGCGGCACGACCTCCAGGACACCCGCATCCGCCGCGTCCATGGTGCTTTTCGTGGCCACCTCCAACCCCAGCCGCACGAGCGCTTCGGTGCACTGCGCCTGCGTCAAGGGCATGCCCAGGACTTTGCGGGCACGCGCTATGCGCAGCGTGACGGACTGCCGCGCGGGCATGCGCACGCGCTGGTCGTCGATAGGCCCGCAGACCGTATCGGACGTGCCGCAGATGTCGAGCACCAGTTGCGTGATGCGCTCTATGTGCTCGGCCGTGTGCTCGGGATCGACGCCGCGCTCGAAGCGGTGCCCGGCGTCGGTCGCAAAGTTGTAGCGCCGCGAGCGCCCCGCGACGGCCTTGGGCCACCAGAAGGCGGCTTCGATGTAGATGTCGCGCGTGGTGTTCGACACCGCCGTGGCGTCGCCACCCATGATGCCCGCGAGCGACTCCACGCCTTGCGCATCGGCGATCACACCGACCTTCTCATCGACGCTGACCGTGTTGCCATTGAGCAGCTTGAGCTGCTCGCCTGGCCGCCCCCACCGCACTTCGAGGCCGCCGTGGATCTTTTCGAGGTCGAAGATGTGCGAAGGCCGCCCGAGTTCGAACATCACGTAGTTCGAGATATCGACCAGCGGCGACACACTGCGCTGCCCGCAGCGCGCGAGCCTATCGACCATCCACTGCGGCGTTTGCGCGCGCGTGTTCACGTTGCGCACGATGCGTCCCGAAAAGCGCCCGCACAAGTCGGGTGCCAATACCTGCACAGGCAGTTTGTCGGTGCAACCCACGGGCACGCTGGGGAAGGCGAGCGGCTGCAGCGGCGCGCCCGTCAAGGCGGCCAGCTCGCGCGCCACACCGTACACACTCAGGCAATGCGCGAGGTTCGGCGTGAGCTTGAGCGTGAACAGCGTGTCGTCGAGGTTCAGCCACACGCGCACATCCTGCCCCACGGGCGCATCGGGCGCGAGTTCGAGCAGACCACCGTGTTCGTCCGACAGCTGCAGCTCACGCGCCGAGCACAACATGCCCTGGCTCTCGACCCCGCGCAGCTTGCTCGCCTTGATGCGAAACGGCTTGCCGTCGGGCCCCGGCGGCAGCTCGGCACCCACGAGCGCGCACGGCACCTTGATGCCCGGCCGCGCATTCGGCGCACCGCACACGATGTTCAGCCAAGCGCCCTGCCCCACATCGACCTGGCACACGCGCAGCCGGTCGGCGTCGGGGTGCGGCACCGCCTCTTTGATCTCGCCCACCACCACTTGCGAGAAAGGCGGCGCCGCCGGGCGCAGCTCCTCGACCTCGAGGCCAGCCATGGTCAGAGTCTCGGCCAACTCGGCCGTGGAAAGGGGCGGGTTGCAGAAACTGCGCAACCAGGATTCAGGAAATTGCATGGTCAAACGATCAAAAGGGGGCCACCCACGGCGTGCGCAGGCTTACTGGAACTGCGCCAAAAAGCGGATGTCACCATCGAAGAACAGGCGCAGGTCGTTCACGCCGTAACGCAGCATGGTGAGCCGATCGGGGCCCATGCCAAAGGCAAAACCGATGTATTTTTCAGGGTCCAGCCCCATATTGCGCACCACCGTAGGGTGCACCTGGCCCGAGCCCGCGACCTCGAGCCAGCGCCCGGCGAGCGGCCCGCTCGGGAACTGGATGTCGATTTCGGCGCTGGGCTCGGTGAACGGAAAAAAGCTCGGACGAAAGCGCAGCACCAGATCGTCGTTTTCGAAAAAAGTGCGGCAAAAATCGGTAAAGACGACCTTCAAGTCTTTGAAGCTCACGTTCTCGCCAATCCACAAGCCTTCGCATTGGTGAAACATGGGCGAGTGCGTGGCGTCGCTATCGACGCGGTAGGTACGCCCCGGCGCGATCACGCGGATTTCAGGCATGGGGCCGGCAAACAGCTCTGCGCCACCGCCAGCGGCACCTTGCGCGGCGCGGTACCTCTTGACATGCTGCACTGCGTAGCGGATCTGCATCGGGCTGGTGTGCGTGCGCAGCAGATGGGGCGCATTTTCAGCGCCGCCTTCGACGTAAAAAGTGTCGTGCATGGAGCGCGCCGGATGGTCTTGCGGCGTGTTCAATGCAGTGAAATTGAACCAGTCGGTTTCGATCTCGGGCCCGTCGGCCACGTCGAAGCCCATGGAGCCGAAAATGGCCTGGATGCGCTCCAGCGTAAGTGACACCGGGTGCAAGCCCCCGGCGCCACGCTGGCGGCCCGGCAAGCTCACGTCGAGTGCCTCGGCCTGCAACTGCGCTTGCAACTGGGCCTCGGCCAGAGCCTGGCGCCGCGCCTGCAGCGCCGCTTCGATGGCTTGCTTGGCCGCGTTGATGGCTGCGCCGCGTGTTTTTTTCTCTTCGACGGAAAGCTGCGCGAGCCCTTTCATGAGCTCGGTCACGCGCCCAGACTTGCCAAGGAATTGCGCCTTGGCATTTTCAAGCTCCGCTGGCGTAGCGCTTTGCGCGAACAAACGCACCGCGTTCTCGACCAGAGAATCCAAATCGTTCATATCGACTTTTCCAAAACGACAAGGGCTAGTGCATTTTCAGCGCTAGCCCTTGCTCTGATTGCGCGAACAGCTATCAAAAAATAACTACTCGCAGCACTCTTATACGCAGCAAGCTCAGGCCGCCAGCTTGGCTTTGACCTGCTCGACGATGCTGCCGAAAGCCGCCTTGTCGTGCACGGCAAGGTCGGCCAGCATTTTGCGGTCGATCTCGATGGAGGCTTTCTTCAGCCCATTGGCGAACTGGCTGTAGGTCAGGCCCAGTTCACGGGCCGCGGCGTTGATACGCGCAATCCAAAGCTGGCGGAATACGCGCTTTTTCGTGCGGCGGTCGCGGTAGGCGTATTGGCCCGCCTTCATCACCGCCTGTTTGGCGATGCGGAAAACGTTGCCGCGGCGACCGCGGAAGCCCTTGGCCAGGGCGAGAACTTTCTTGTGACGGGCACGGGCGGTGACGCCACGTTTGACGCGAGGCATATGCGTTACTCCTTGTTCGTCTAGCGGTTACAGGCCGGCAAAGGGCAGCATCTGCGCCATGTGACCAAGGTTGGTCTCATGCACATTCACGGCCCCACGCAGGTGGCGCTTGTTTTTGGTGGTCTTCTTGGTCAGGATGTGACGCTTGAAGGCTTGACCGCGCTTGACGGTGCCACCGGGACGAACACGAAAACGCTTTTTCGCGCTGCTCTTGGTCTTCATTTTGGGCATTGCATGCTCCTCTTCATTTGTGCTCGCGAGGCGTTTGCAAACCACACTGCAAACTTGTTGGCCCCGAGCCACTTTTGCCGGCAGAGCCATCGGGCTCTGCCTATCGCGCCACGCCTCGCTATAAAACGGCGCTGCGCAGATTCTTCAAACCATCTTCATATCGCTATCGCCAGCAGAAGGCCTGGCATTTTCAAGCCGCAGCGGAAGTCGAAGCACCCGCGTCCGCCGCCGATTTGGCCGCGGGCTTTTTCTTGCCGGGTGCGATCATCATGATCATCTGCCGCCCCTCGAGCTTGGGGAACTGCTCGACCACGATGGTGTCGCCCAGATCGTCACGGATACGGTTGAGCAGCGCCAGACCGAGCTCCTGGTGCGTGATCTCGCGCCCACGAAAGCGCAGGGTGATCTTGCATTTGTCGCCCTCGGCCAGAAAACGACGGATGTTGCGCATTTTGATCTGGTAGTCGGCCTCGTCCGTGCCAGGACGGAATTTGACTTCCTTGATCTCTATCACCGTCTGCTTGGCCTTGGCCTCAGCGGCGCGCTTTTGCTCCTGGTACTTGAACTTGCCGTAATCGACCAGACGACACACCGGCGGGCTCGCCATGGACGCGATCTCGACCAGGTCCACATCCAACTCGCCCGCCATGCGCAAGGCCTCTGCCAAACTCACGATGCCCAAAGGCTCGTTGTCGGGGCCGCTCAGACGCACTTCAGGCGCCGCGATTTCCCGGTTCAGGCGATGCTTGCGCTCTTCGCGGTGGCGACGGTCACGAAATTCGGTAGCGATGGTTTTCTTCCTCGAATCAATATACAAAACAATAGCAAACGCCGCAGGAATGCCAGGCATTTCACCCGTTTTTTGGATCAGACTTTGGATGCAATGTCTTGGGCAATGTGCTGGGTGAAGGCTTCCAGAGACATCACACCCAGGTCTTTGTTGCCCCGTGCACGTACTGCGACGGCCCCTGCCGCCTTCTCCTTGTCGCCGGCGACGAGGATGTAGGGCAGCTTCTGCAAAGAATGCTCGCGTATTTTATAGGTAATCTTTTCGTTGCGCAGATCGGTGACGACCCTAAGGTCTTGATTCGGCAATGCTTTTTGCAGCCTTGCAGCAATTTCGCGACAGTAATCGGCCTGCGCATCGGTGATATTGAGCACCGCCACCTGCACCGGCGCGAGCCAGGTGGGCAAGGCGCCCGCATGCTGCTCGATCAGAATGCCGATGAAACGCTCCAGGCTGCCCACGATGGCGCGGTGCAGCATCACGGGACGATGGCGGGCCCCATCTTCGCCCACGTATTCGGCGTCGAGGCGCTCGGGCATGGAAAAATCGACCTGCATGGTGCCACACTGCCATTGGCGACCTATGGCGTCCTTGAGCGTGTATTCGATCTTGGGCCCGTAAAAAGCGCCATCGCCCGGCGCGAGCTCGAATTCGCAGCCCGAAGCGCGCAGGCTCTCCATGAGCGCGTGCTCGGCCTTGTCCCAGCTCGCGTCCGAGCCAATGCGCGCCTCGGGCCGCGTGGCCACTTTGTAGATGATGTGCGCGAAGCCGAAATCGCGGTACACCTTCTGCAGCAAGGCGGTATAGGCGATGCATTCGGGCAGTATCTGGTCTTCGGTGCAGAAAATGTGGCCGTCGTCCTGCGTGAAGCCCCGCACGCGCATGATGCCGTGCAGCCCGCCCGTGGGTTCGTTGCGGTGACACTGGCCGAACTCGCCATAGCGCAGGGGCAGGTCGCGGTAGCTCTTGATCCCTTGTTTGAAGATCAGGATATGTCCCGGACAGTTCATGGGCTTGAGCGCGTATTCGCGCTTTTCGCTCTCGGTGGTGAACATGTGGTCGCGGTACTTGTCCCAGTGGCCGGTCTTTTCCCACAGCGTTTTGTCGAGCAGCTGCGGCCCCTTGACCTCCTGGTAGCCGTTGTCGCGATAGACGCGGCGCATGTATTGCTCGACTTCCTGCCACAACGCCCAGCCCTTGGGGTGCCAGAACACCACGCCAGGCGCGTGGTCGTCGATGTGGAACAGGTCGAGCTCACGCCCCAGCCGGCGGTGGTCGCGCTTTTCGGCCTCTTCGAGCATGGCGAGGTACTGCTGTAGCTCTTCCTTCGTGGCCCAAGCCGTGCCGTAGATGCGCTGCAGCATCTCGTTGCGATGGTCGCCGCGCCAGTACGCGCCGGCCACCTTCATGAGCTTGAAGTGCTTGAGCTTGCCCGTGCTCGGCACATGCGGGCCGCGGCACAGGTCTTCGAATTTGCCCTCACGGTACAGGCTGACGTCCTCATTGCTCGGGATGCTCGCGATGATCTCGGCCTTGTAGCGCTCGCCCAGGTTGTTGAAATACGCCACCGCCTCATCGCGCGGCAGCACGCGGCGCACCACGGGCTCGTCCTTGGCGGCGAGCTCGGCCATTTTTTTCTCGATGGCAGCCAAGTCTTCGGGCGTGAACGGGCGCTTGTAGCTGAAGTCGTAATAGAAGCCGTTCTCGATCACTGGGCCTATGGTCACCTGTGCGTCGGGGAACAGCTCTTTGACCGCATAGGCCAGCAAGTGCGCCGTGGAGTGGCGAATCATCTCCAGCCCTTCGGGATCCTTGGCCGTGACGATGGACACCGCAGCGTCGTGGTCTATAGTGCAACTCGTATCCACGAGCTTGCCATCCACCTTGCCCCCCAATGCCGCCTTGGCCAGCCCCGCGCCGATGGACTGCGCCACCTCAGCCACCGTCACAGGAGCGGGAAATTCGCGCGTGGAGCCGTCGGGCAAGGTCACACGCACGGCTTGGCGGGGGGGCTGGATCGTTTCGATCATTTACAGGAATCCTCGTTCGAAAAACAAGAACAGCGCGAGTGTCCGCGCTGTTTGATTCATCATTTTGATAGCTGCCTAGGCAAGAAGCACCTGGCGAAGTGCCCATTTTTGCTCAGAGCCTGCGGGCACGGCGTGTCTTCGCAGTGTCATTGCCTGAAGTGCCCAGGTCAGTGCTCGTGCCAGCTATTTCAGCAAAATCGGGGGGATTCTACCCCCATGGAAAAAGCCGCCTCTTGCGAGACGGCTTCGCATCAGTCCGGCCAGGGCACCCGTATGGGGTACGGGCACCATGGCATCAATGGAACTGTTCTTCCTCGGTCGAGCCGGTCAGCGCCTTCACGCTGGAAGAACCACCCTGGATCACGGTGGTCACGTCGTCGAAGTAGCCTGCGCCCACTTCTTGCTGGTGCGACACGAAGGTGTAGCCCTTCTCGCGGGCCGCGAATTCGGGCTCCTGCACCATGTTGACGTCGTGCTTCATGCCTTCACCGCGCGCATAGGCGTGGGCGAACTGGAAGGTGTTGAACAGTCAGCAGATGCCGTAAATGCAAGAGTTTCAAAGGTTTTTTGCGTTTTTCTGGTGTCTTTTCCGGGGCCACCCACGCATGCCCCACTCGGTCACGGTATGCCTTTTTGAACCGACAAACAGTTGTGTGTTTTCCCTCGGTTGAGATGTCCATTCACCCCCACCATCCACCCACCAATCCACCGAAGTGGGCGTTTGATGGCGTGATGGGAGGGTGTCTGGGTCTGCTTAAATTTTAGTCAGGCCTGGACTGCTGCGGGTGCCTGCCAGCTTGCGTCCACCACCCTGGCTGCTGCATCCACCGCAGAAAGCAAGGTTTCATCGGCCAAATGGCTGTAGCGGGTGGTGGTCTTGATCTGGGAGTGTCCCAACAGCTTGCTGACTACATAGATGGATTGACCCGAGTTCATCAGGTTGCTGGCAAAAATGGGAATGTTGCGGGCCTTGCCATTCTTGGACATGGGGATGCGCCAGTTGCGCCGCTCCAGATCGAAGTGTTCCCACTTGGCATCCAGCAGTTCACGCTTGCGGCATCCGAACATCAGCAACAAGGACACGATGTGTTTGAGCTGGGTGTTGTCGGACTGCTCCAAGGCTTCATACAGCCGTTGAGTTTCGGCAGCTGTGAGGTAACGCTCCTTGGCGTTGTTGGGGTTGAAAAGCACCACCCCATTGGCCGGGTTGGCCTGTGACCCCGGTATCTCCTTTTTTTGGCCAGGTTGCGCATGATCTTGAACAGGACGGGCAGTTTGTTGGCTTGGGCGAGTGCATAGCCCTTGGCACGCAGATTCAGAGGTTTTGAATATTTCCATAGGCAGAACTCCTTTCAGGTTGAAATGGGATGGGCAAAAGAAAAGCGCCCTGGGATTGCTCCGAGGGCGCTTGCTGAAAATTCAAATCAGGAAACTATCTTATCAACTGCTTTTCGATACTGATCATCACTTAAAGCACCGGAATCATACAACCCCTTCAATTTAGCCAACTGATCGGATATTGAGTCAGCTCTGGTGACACTATGGTTTCTCGCGTGAACAAACACCGACGACAACAGTGTTCTCATTGCATCTGGCTCAATGTCAGTGGAAACAAAGATGACCTCTGCATTATCAAGTAGAAGTCGGACTATTGTCCTTGTACTACTGCTAGTAAGGACAAGGTTAGCTACGGTTGCCAATGCCATGCCCGTCATTGCTCCCTCAGCGCCGAAACCTCCTCCACTGATACCTGGACTGTTGACCACTTTGCCAGGCCCACCAATTTCCACATCACGAATTTGATCAAAGGGAATCACTTTTTTTTCAAGCCTCTTCCAATCGTAAATTCGCAATTCACTATTCATAATCTTCAAATCAACTGACTGATTTTGCAAATATTCCCAACCAACGCCGCCTGCAACTTTGATTTTCAACTTCTTCGCTCCATCAGAGATGAAATTCAAATCCCTTTGCAAATTATCTCGAATACGGGACTCCATATCCTTTTTCGCATTTAATTTTTCAATTTTTTTTCGAAGCTCGTCTTTTGCCTGCTTGGCCTTTTGCAGCTCATCATCCGTAAAATGCCTGCTTACATTCATAGATCCGCAAAATTTACAGTGGCGCTTCCTCATTAGCAAATACATTACCACCAAAGCAGGTACGCCTACCAAAGGAAACCCCACAGCAAATATTACTGCAACAAACCAAATAGGCAATAGAAAATACCATGCGCCATGCAACTTCTTTTTTGCAGGACCAATTTGCGAACAATCCTTACACTTGAACAATGCTTCGCCGCTCATACTCCTCCTTTACAAAAAAATATCATCGTTTTTCCAATCGCTCCAGCAGCTTGTAAGCCAGCGCGACGGACAAAGAAACGTCATCCACGGGGCGGGCCTTCTTGGCTGCCATCACGACCAATAGCGCACCGGGAAGCACCAAAGCGCCCACCGTGATCCAGGGGATGCCAAACACAAATGTGGAAATGGTTGTGGCAATGCCCACGCCGGTTCCAGTGGCCAGCAGCACACCTGCAATGACCATCAATGCACCCACACTACCCAGACCCGTGGTGGACAGCAGTTCATAGATTTGCCGGTAGTTGCGTGAATCACCTGTCAGCAGGTCATTCATGGCTTTCAAGGTAGGTGCAATGTCTTCCTTGTGGGTGTCTCCATACAAGTCAAGGCACCGTTTGCCCCAGATAGCTACCACCCCAAGGGCTTGGTTTTTCAGGTCTTTGCCCTTCACCTCCAGCAATGTCAGGCGATCCAGGTTGATGTTCAGCTCATCCCGTAACACCTGTGCAGGGGGCAAGCCAGCAGCCTCCTGACGGATGTAGTGCTGGGTGCCTGCCTCATAGGTGAAGGTCGCCTTGGATGTGCCCAGCACCGCGTTGAGGGAGCTCAGAAAGTCCTTGCCGAATGCCTGTTTCAGGGCTTCGATGGCGGTGGCCCCGCTGGCCATGGCTGTGGCGGCTTGTTCCAAGCGTTTGGAGCCGTCTTTGCGGGTTCCCAGGGCCTGAATCAACCTCTCGGCAGCGGGCTTGCCGAACATGGTTGCCAGCGACAGTACGAGTGACATGCTCCGCCCTTGATCTGGTTGTTCTGGGAAGAATTATGACCACAAAAGAGAAGCAAAATCCATAGATGCAAAGACGCCAAATTGCGACGCTAGCCATGTGTCTGCAAAGCCCTCACCCCCGACCAAAGTGCCAGCAAAAGATGACCTCCGTGGCATCTTGGCATGGCATGTGAGGACGCTTCCGGGAAAGAAGGGATGGTCTCAAGAACGACTGGCGCTCACCTGTAATCTGGATCGCACCTCTGTGTCGGCACTGGAGCGTCGGGTGTGGAATGTGTCGCTGTCCAACATCGAGAAGATTGCCCTGGCGCTGGATAAAGAAGCGTGGCGATTGCTGGTACCCGTCGCGCAATAAAAAAACCACCCAACGCCCAAGCATCAGGTGGTTTAGCGCCACTTGTCCCAAGCGCCCTCACGGGCACCAGGACAGGTTTTCAGATCAATGGAACTGCTCTTCCTCGGTCGAGCCGGTCAGCGCCTTCACGCTGGAAGAACCGCCCTGGATCACGGTGGTCACATCGTCGAAGTAGCCTGCGCCGACTTCTTGCTGGTGCGACACAAAGGTGTAGCCCTTCTCGCGTGCGGCGAATTCGGGCTCCTGCACCATGTTGACGTAGTGCTTCATGCCTTCACCGCGCGCATAGGCGTGGGCGAACTGGAAGGTGTTGAACCAGTTGATGTGAATACCGGCCAGGGTGATGAACTGGTATTTGTAGCCCAGCGCGGACAATTCGTCCTGGAACTTGGCGATGGTCTTTTCGTCGAGGTTCTTCTTCCAGTTGAAGGAAGGCGAGCAGTTGTACGACAGCAGCTTGCCAGGGACGGCGGCGTGCACGGCTTGGGCGAATTCGCGCGCAAAGCCGAGATCGGGCGTACCGGTTTCGCACCACACCAGGTCGGCATAGGGCGCGTAGGCCACGCCACGGCTGATGGCTTGCTCCAGACCGTTCTTGACACGGTAAAAGCCTTCCTGGGTACGCTCGCCGGTCAGGAAAGGTTTGTCGTTGGCATCGTGATCGCTCGTAATCAGGTTCGCGGCCTCGGCGTCAGTGCGGGCGAGCACGATGGTCGGCACGCCCATCACGTCGGCAGCAAAACGCGCGGCGATCAGCTTCTCGATGGCCTCTTGCGTGGGAACGAGCACTTTACCGCCCATGTGGCCGCACTTCTTCACGGCGGCCAGCTGGTCTTCAAAGTGCACGCCGGCCGCACCTGCGGCGATCATGTTCTTCATCAGTTCGAAGGCATTGAGCACACCACCGAAGCCGGCTTCGGCATCTGCCACGATGGGCAGGAAAAAGTCAATGAAGCCCTCGTCACCTGGGCCGATGCCGCGGCTCCATTGAATTTCATCGGCACGCTTGAAGGTGTTGTTGATGCGGCGCACCATGGTCGGCACCGAGTCATAGGCGTAGAGCGACTGGTCGGGGTACATGGTTTCGCTCGTGTTGCCGTCGGCCGCCACCTGCCAGCCCGACAGATAGACGGCTTCGAGACCGGCCTTGGCCTGCTGCATGGCCTGACCTGCGGTGATGGCGCCAAAGGCATTGACATAGCCCTTTTTGGCACCGCCGTTGATCTTTTCCCACAGTTTTTCGGCGCCGCGTTGCGCCAAGGTGTATTCGGGCTGCAGCGAGCCGCGCAGCCGCACCACGTCGGCGGCGGTGTAGCCGCGCTTGACGTTTTTCCAGCGCGGGTTGCTCGCCCAGTCTTTTTCCAGGGCTTCGATTTGCTGTTGGCGGGTCAATGTGGTGCGAGATTGCGACATGAAATCACTCCGTGGGTTGGGAACACGTCGGGCAGCAAGATGTGCGCCGACAGCATCTAATGTAAGTCTTCTATAAGACTCGAAGAACATCTTATGTCTTATACAAGACAAAAAATTTTCTATGGAAAAACAATTACTTATCCGACAATTTTCGCAATAAAAAAAGTTATCTCTCGTATCGAGAAATTTTGCGGCAATGCAGCATTTCCTTTTCTCACATTGCAAAAAGCAATTCTCATGATTCAGGATTGCCCGAGGTGCGCGCTCGCTCGGCAGCCGTGCAAGTCAGCCGTGCAAGGGCCGGGCGCTCACGACGATGCCATCGGCATCGGCATAGAGCCAATCGCCGGGCCGTATCCAGATGCCCTGGATGCGCACGGCGACGTCGCGCAGTCCGGTGTTGCGTTTTTCCGTCGGCATGGGCATCAACCCGAGCGCGCGTATGCCCACGGCAGCGGCGTTGAGCTCGGCGAAGTCGCGCACGCAGCCATCGACCACCACGCCGGCCCAGCCGTTGCGCGCCGCAGCAGTGGCCAGGTTGCCGCCGACCAGGGCACGGCGCAACGAGCCGCCGCCATCGACGACAAGCACGCGCCCCTGCCCCGGCGCATCGAGGGCCGCCTTGACCAGACTGTTGTCCTCGAAACATTGCACCGTGCTCACCGGGCCGCAAAACGCCGCCACGCCCCCAAAGTGCTGGAACATCGGCGGCAGCACGCGGAAGGCGCCGCTGTCGTCGCCTTTGTGGACGTCGCAGAAATCACAGGTGCTGAATGTGCAAGCGGAGCTGGTCGTCATGGAATGAAGCCTTTCGTCACAGGGAAAACGCGGGCGATTGTCCTGCAGACAGCCACCGTCCCCAGGGCGCAGCGGCGCTTTTTGCTCAATTTTTGTCCCTTTTTTCACACAAAATGGGGCTTGCAGGGGTTGTCTCGCGTAGGAAAAGGGCTGAATTCCCTATAGCATCGAATGCTGCCAGCAACAGAACCGGTCAGACTCGGTTTGGGCTGGCGCAATCCACATCCAACAAGGAATCCCGAGATGGCAACAGCGAAAAAAGCCCCGGCCAAGAAGGCCGCCGCCAAAACCCCCAGCGCCAGCCAAGCGCCTGCCAAGACACCCAAGGCCAAAGCTGCCGCGCCTGCCAAAAAGCGTACCCTGAACGCCGCCTTCATGAAGCCCCTCACGCCCAGCCCCGCGCTGGCCGCAATCGTGGGCTCGGCCCCGCTGCCGCGCACCGAGATCATCAGCAAATTGTGGGTCTATATCAAAGCCCACGATCTGCAAGACGCGAAGAACAAGCGCAACATCAACGCCGACGCCAAGCTGCAGCCTTTTTTCGGCAAAAAGCAGGTCACGATGTTCGAGCTCGCGGGACTGGTGGGCAAGCACGTCTCCTGAAACCCGCCGGGCACGCGGCCCGGCACACACTACCCAAAGGCCGGCTCTGCCGGCTTTTTTTTTTGGCTTCGATCAACATTCGAATGGGAATGACTCGCATTTGCTTTATGATCCATCCTCAGTTCCCGTGCCCATGCCTCTTTGTGCGCATGCGGCGCAGCCCTGCCGGACAGCGAGACCGGCGCAATTTTTTGCAAGGAGATCGGATTGACACCGCCCACCCAACACCATGCCTCCATAGCAGGCTCCGCAAGGCCCGCACCATCCACGCAAGGCATTGCCCTGCCGGCCCATCAGCCTTGGGGCAGCGCACATCCAGCGCCGGACCGGTTGCTAGGAGCCTGTCGGACTTTGGGCGTCGAAAGCGAGAATGCGCCACGGCGAGACCAGTTTTTGCCGGATTCGCCGCCCCATAGCGGTGCTATGGGGCAAGAAGACGGTAAAAAATGGGCCGCTGCGGCGCATTCGCAGCCGACGATTCCAAAGTCCGACAGGCTCCTAGGCGCGCTGATGCTGGCCACCTCGGCATCCATGGGCGCGTGGGCGCAGGAGGCCAGTGACGCCAGCAGCCCGACCCTCTCCACGGTCACCGTGCGCGAGAGCGTGCAAGTCCAGGCCAAGGACACACTCAAAGTGGAAAAATCGCGCATCGGCAAAGGCGAGCAGGAACTGCGCGACATTCCGCAGACCGTGACGGTGTTCACCGAGCGGCTCATGGCCGACCGCAATCAGGATGACCTGCGCGACGTGCTGCGCAGCACCGCGGGCGTGACCTTCCAGGCCGGTGAGACGGGCGAGGAGGACGTGCGCATGCGCGGCTTTTCGCTCATGCAGGCGGGCGACCTTTACATCGACGGCATGCGCGACGCCCCGCTGTACGAGCGCGACACCTTCAACGACGACCGCGTGGAGGTGCTCAAGGGCTCGGCCTCGATGCTGTTTGGCAAGGGCTCGACCGGCGGCGTGGTGAACCAGGTCAGCAAAATGCCTATGCTGATGGATCAAAAAGAGGTCAGCTACACCTTTGGCACGGGGCGCGAGCATCGCCTCACGGGCGACTTCAACATCCAGACCGGCAAGGACGCGGCGCTGCGCCTCAATGCCCTGGTGCACAACGAATACGACTTCGGCGCCTTCAAGAAAAAGCGCGGCATTGCACCCACCTACAGCTGGGGCATAGGCAGCGCAGATGAGTTTTCCATTGGCGCGTATTACCTCGAGGTGCACGGCAGGCCGCTTTACAACCATCCCTGGTTCCTGAGCAGCAAAGGCACCATCATCCCGACGCTGCCGGCGCGCAATTACTACGGCCTGGCGAGCGACTATCTCGATACCTCGGCGCAGTACGTGACCTTTTCGCACACGCACCGCTTCGAGGACGAGGGCTTCAACGCCGACGGCACGCTGCAAACGCGCCTGCGCCATGGCCGCTACGAGCGCGACCTCTGGGCCAGCGCGATCCGCTTCGCGCCCGGCACCACGCTAGCCAACCTCAACCCCGACACCGCCATCAGCCGCACGCCCAAAGGCCGCGTGGGCATCAGCGAGCTGACGCAATTGCAAAGCGACTACAGCCGCAACTTTTCGTGGTTCGGCAAGAACAACGCGATCCTCGCGGGACTGGACTATTACTACGACGATGCGCGGCGCAACCAGAATTTCGCGGGCCCGGCAAGCGGCCTCAACACCACGGTGGGCACGCCCAACGACGGCGCCTGGCGGCCCGACACGCGCGGCAACCCCGTCTTCAACACCTACGCGGTGCACGACCTGGGTCTGTATGTGCAGAACACGCTGGAGCTCACGGGCGCCTTCAAGCTCGTGGCCGGGCTGCGTTACGACCATTTCTCGGCCTCGTACTACAGTCCTTCGGGTAAGATCAACAACGAGCGCGACGACAATCTCTGGAGCCCGCGCTTGGGCCTGCTCTACCAGCCGAGCCCTGTGTCCTCGTACTACGTGTCGTATGGCACGTCATACAACACCTCTGGCGACGCCTACCAGTACGACATCAACCCCAGCGCCAGCACGGCCAAAACCGCGAACACCGGCCCCGAAAAGAGCCGCAACTTCGAAATCGGCGGCAAGTTCGACCTGTTCGAGCGGCGCGCAGCGCTGGGCGTTGCGCTGTTCTACAGCGAAAAATACAACGAGCGCAACACCGACCCTGACGTCGCCGCCGAGCAGCTGCTGCTGTCAGGCAAGCGCCACGCCGCGGGCATGGAATTCAACCTCGCGGGGCGCATCACGCCCAAGTGGGAGGTGTTCTTCAACCACACCTGGATCCCTGACGCCAAGATCGATCAGAGCAACCAGGCGCTCGCCGCCAACGGCGGCGGCGCGCAGGTGCAAGGCGATCGACCCGCGCTCACGCCCAAACACAGCGGCAGCCTCTGGACGACCTACGCCCTCACGCCCGAACTGCGCCTGGGCGGGGGCCTGAACTACCGCGGCCGGCAAAACCCCGAAGGCGCACGCAACGTCACCGCGCCCGGCTTTGCCACCATCGATGCAATGCTGGAATACACCATCGACGAGAAAAATTCGCTCAAACTCAACGTCAGCAACCTGTCCAACAAGCTCTACGCCGACACGCTGTACCGCGGCTTTTACGCCCCCGGCGCGGCGCGCGCGGCGCAGCTGACGTTCAAAAGCCGCTTTTGAACCGTTCGTGATCCGCACCATGTTCCTGCACATCCCCCACATCCTGGACGCCGAAGAGCTCGCGACGGCGCGCCGTCTGCTTGGCCCCGACGCGCCCTGGCTAGACGGCCGCAGCAGCGCCGGCGCGCAGGCGCTGGCCCAGAAAAACAACGCGCAGCTCGCGCAAACCAGCCCCCAGGCGCAGCAGTTGCGCACGCTGGTGCTCTCGGCATTGCAGCGCGCGCCGCTGTTTTTCTCGGCCGCGCTGCCGCAAAAAATCTTCAACCCGCTGTTCAACCGCTACAGCGGCGAGAGCAACTTCTACGGCCCGCACATCGACGGCGCGGTGCTGCACTCGCAGGCCACGGGGCAGTGGGTGCGCAGCGACATCTCGTGCACGCTGTTTCTGAGCGCGCCCGACGAATACGAGGGCGGAGAGCTGCTGATCCAGCAGGCACAGGGCGAGCGCCGCATCAAGCTGCCTGCGGGCGACCTGATCCTCTACCCAGGCAGCACCGTGCACCAGGTCACGCCCGTGACGCGCGGCGTGCGCCTTGCGAGCTTTTTCTGGGTGCAAAGCATGGTGCGCTCGACCACGCAGCGCGAGCTGCTCTACGACATGGACATGCACCTGCTCGCGCTGCGCCAAAGCCTGGGCGAGAGCGACCCGTCCGTGATCGGCCTCACGGGCACCTACCACAACCTGCTGCGCCAGTGGGCCGACACCTGAGATGTGGTTTGCAAAATATCATTTTGATAGCTGCTAGCGCTTGATGGATAAGCGCTAGAGGCCAATTTTGCTTGAAATTCAACCATGTCCACCACGCCGCAAAGGCACACGCTGCCCGCCGACCTCTTCACCCTCGCCGACCACGAGCGCCATGCGCGTGCGCGCCTGGACGCGCCGGTCTGGGCCTACTTCAGCGGCGGCGCGGCCGACGAGATCACGCTGCGCGCGAACCGCAGCGCCTGGGACGCGCTCACGCTGCTGCCGCGCGTGCTGCGCCCACTCGCGGGCGGGCACACACGCTGCGAGCTGCTCGGGCGCACGCTCGCGCATCCCATCCTGCTCGCGCCCGTGGCGTTCCAGCGCCTCGCGCACGCCGACGGCGAACTGGCCACGGCCTACGCCGCCGCGGCGCTCGGCGCGGGCCTGGTGCTCAGCACGCAGGCCAGCCAGCCGCTCGAAGCCGTGGCCCAGGCCATGCTGGGCGACGCGGGCCGCGGCCCGCTGTGGTTCCAGCTCTACCTGCAGCCCGACCGCGGCCACACGCGCGCGCTCGTGCAACGCGCCGAAGCCGCGGGCTACGAGGCGCTGGTGTTGACCGTCGATGCCCCCTGCAGCGGCGTGCGCGAGCGCGAATGGCGCGCCGGCTTTCGCCTGCCGCCCGGCCTACGCGCGGTGAATCTGCCTGAGGCTGCCGCTATCAGCGCGCCCGGCGGCGCAGGCTCCAGCGCCTTGTTCGACGGCCTGTTGCGCCACGCCCCCACCTGGGACGACGTGCAATGGCTGCAGTCCATCACGCGCCTGCCCGTGCTGCTCAAAGGTGTGCTGCACCCTGCGGACGCACGCGCTGCGATGGACAACGGCGTGGCCGCCGTGATCGTCTCGAACCACGGTGGGCGCACGCTGGACACCACGCCGAGCACGGCCAGCGTGCTGCCGCGCATCGCCGACGCCACGGGCGGCGCGCTGCCGCTGCTCGTGGACGGCGGCATCCGCCGCGGCACCGACGTGCTCAAGGCCATCGCCCTGGGCGCGCGCGCCGTGCTCGTGGGCCGGCCCATCGTCTGGGGCCTGGCCCATTCGGGCGCGGCTGGCGTCGCGCACGTGCTACGCCTGCTGCGCGACGAGCTCGAAGCCGCGATGGCGCTCACGGGCTGCGCCACGCTCGCGCAGGCCGGGCGCGAGATACTCGCGGATGTCGGAAATTTTTACCCCGGCGCCTCAAATGAGACATATTCTCATTCATAATCCATGCCAAGCACCACGATGAGACAAGCCCCATGGAACCATTTGCCATCCTCATGCTCAGCTTGATTCTGGTGGCCGGCTCGGCGTGCTGGATCTTGCGCAAATGAATTTTTGATGTTTTTGGCCCTTAGCCCAGATTCCACCAGCGCTGGCAGCTCACTTTTTCATGTCTGAATCACCGCTTTTCCATGCACCCGCAGGCACCGGCCGCAAGGCTGTGGTTGCGACGCTGGTGCTGCTGCTGCACGGCGCGGCGCTGTGGGCTTTGCAAGCGGGCCTGCAGCGCCAGGCTCCGCCCGCGCGAGAGCCTTTGATCGTGCCGGCCGAGCTGCTCAGCCAAGCCGCCACCCCACCTGCGCCGCAAAGCACTCCAGCGCCCAAGCCCGCCCCCTCGCCCCCCGTGCCGGACAAGCCCCGCCCCACGCCGCGGCCCCAGCCTGCGCCCAAGGCGCAACCCAAAGCGCAGCCCGTACCGGCCACGCAAGCCCCCTCGGAACTTGTGGCAGCACAAGCTTCGGCCGAGCCTGCGCCCAATGCACCGAGCGCGGCACCCACTCCCGCCCCCGCCGCCGCCCCGACCGCCCCTGCGCCCGCGCCGGCCGCGCCACCGCGCATCGAACTACCGTCGAGCAACGCCGCCTACCTCAACAACCCCAAGCCGCCCTACCCCGCCATCAGCAAGCGCATGGGCGAGCAGGGCAAGGTGGTGCTACGCGTGCTCATCAGCGCCGAAGGGCTGCCGCAAAAGGTCGAAATCAGTCAATCCAGCGGCTACGACCGGCTCGACCGCCAAGCCCAGGAGGCCGTGCAGCACTGGCGCTTCGTGCCCGGCAAGCGCAACGGCGTGCCCGAGGCCATGTGGACGCTGGTGCCCATTCAATTTGTCTTGGAATGAGAGGCCACTTCGATAGGGAACATACCCCGCGCCATAGCCCTCCGGGTTGCGGTCAGAGGCGGCGTCTGCGGCGTTGCAGCGCTTGTCCAGGCCTCTAGGAGCCTGTCGGACTTTGGGCGTCGAAAGCGAGAATGCGCCCCGGCGAGGCCAGTTTTTGCCGAATTCGCCGCCCCATAGTGGGACTATGGGGCAAGAAGCCGGTAAAAAATGGGCCGCTGCGGCGCATTCGCAGCCGACGATTCCAAAGTCCGACAGGCTCCTAGCATGGACGGCGCGCTGCGCCTTGCATCCATCCGCCCCTGACCGCAACGCGGGGTATGTTCCCTATCGAAATAGCCTCAAAGGAGAATTTTTATGGAATCCCAATTCGGCATCGCCAACCTCTGGGCGCAGGGTGACTGGGTGACGCGCGGCGTCGCCGTGCTGCTGCTGCTCATGTCGCTGGCCTCGTGGATCGTCATCGTGCTCAAGGCGTGGGACGTGCTGCGGCTGCGCCGCCACGCGCGCGCGGCGCAGGATTTTTGGCGCAGCGAAGACTTCGCCTCGGGCCTCGCGCACCTGGGTGACGATCCGGGCAACCCCTTTCGCCAACTCGCCCAGGCCGCGCAGGAGGCCAACGCGCTCCACGCGCAGGCGAGCCTGCAAGACCAGCTCGACCGCAGCGAGTGGATCACGCGCAGCCTGCGCAACCACCTCGACGACTGCAGCGCGCGCCTGCAATCGGGCCTGGCCATTTTGGCCTCGGTGGGCTCGACCGCGCCCTTCGTGGGCCTGTTCGGCACCGTGTGGGGCATCTACCACGCACTGCTGGCCATAGGCACCACGGGCCAATCGACCATAGACAAGGTCGCGGGCCCGGTGGGCGAGGCGCTGATCATGACGGCGCTGGGCCTGGCAGTGGCGATCCCTGCGGTGCTCGGCTACAACGCGCTGGTGCGCGGCAACAAGGCCGGGCTGCACCAGCTGCGCCGCTTTGCGCACGACCTGCACAGCTACTTCGTCGCCGGCAGCCGCGCCGCCACTGCCACCGGGGCCGAGGCCGCCGGCAAGGTGTTGGCGCTTAAAAAAGGCGCATGACCATGGCGTTCGGAATCCAGGACGATGCCTTCGGCGACGGCGACGACGAGGTCATGAACGAGATCAACATGACGCCGCTGGTCGACGTCATGCTGGTGCTGCTCATCATCTTCATCATCACCGTGCCCGTGATGAAGCACTCGGTCAACGTCGAGCTGCCGCGCGCGGCCAACCAGCCCGAAGTCGTGCAGCCGAGCACGGTGCGCCTGAGCGTCGCCGCCGACGGCCGCTATTTTCTGAACGGCACGCCGGTGTCAGACGACGCGCTGCCCGCTCTCTTGCAGGCCGAGGCCGCCCGGCGGCCGCAGCCCGACCTGCACATCAGCGGCGACCGCGCGGTGCGCTACGAGCGCGTGGCCCAGGCGATGGCACTGGCGCAGCGCGCGGGCTTAGGCAAGATCGGTTTCGTGATCGAGCCGCAAAACCCTTGACAAAAATAGGCAAAGACGCGTAGGGCCATTGACGAATCACGGCCAAGCCCCATCTACAATGCCCGCGTTCATCAGACCGACAAGGAGCCGACGCCATGAACCAACCGCTTTCCACCCTGAACCCCGCGCAGGTTTTAGACCTGTCCGCGCAAGAGCAGCGCCGCAAAGTCCTGCGCAACACCTACTGGCTGCTCGCACTGAGCCTGCTGCCCACGGTGCTCGGCGCCTGGCTGGGCGTGGCCACGGGCATCACGCAGGTGCTGCACGGCGGGCTGGGGCTGATCGTCTTCCTGGCCGGCGCGTTCGGCTTCATGTTCGCAATCGAAAAGACCAAGCACTCGGCCAGCGGCATCGCCGTGCTGCTTGGCTTCACCTTCTTCATGGGGCTGATGCTCTCGGGTCTGATCGGCATGGTGCTGGGCTTCAAGAACGGCGTTTCGCTCATCACCACCGCATTCGCGGGCACGGCGGGCGTGTTCGTCGTCATGGCCACGCTTGCGAGCGTGATCAAACGCGACCTCTCGGGCCTTGGGCAATGGCTGTTCGTGGGCGTGCTCGTGCTGCTCGTGGGCAGCGTGATCAACCTGTTCGTGGGTTCCACAGCGGGCATGCTGGCGATTTCGGTCGCGGCGATAGGCATTTTCAGCGTCTATATGCTGTACGACCTCAAGCAGATCATCGACGGCGGCGAAACCAACTACATCAGCGCCACGCTGGCCCTGTACCTGGACTTGTTCAATGTGTTCCAGAGCCTGCTCGCGCTGCTGGGCATCTTCGGCGGCGAGCGTGACTGAGCGGCCGCTCGTCAACACTGAAAAAGGCTCCGCGAGGAGCCTTTTTGCATTTCCGCATCAAGGTTGCGCGGCCCTTTGTCGATAATCCAGGCAATGTCTCGCCCCGCCATCCACCTTCCCTACGCGCATCTGCTCGTCGCCGCGCTCGGCCTGCTGCTCGCCGGCTGCGACATTCCGGGCCTCGGGCCCGATCCGCGCATCGCCCAGCGCGAGGCCGAGGCGCAGGCCATAGGCGCGGCCTGCCGGCACGCGCAGCGCAGCCTCGAAGACTGCTACGCGCTCAACGCCAAGGCGCCCAAGGCCGCCGTCTTCGCAGGCTGGAAGGACATGGACCAATACATGCGCGACAACAAGATCGAAGGCATCCCGCCGCAGCTCAGCAAAAGCATTCCGCCCGCGAACGGCGAAGCAGGCGGCAACACCGAAGCACCGCCCGCTGCGGATGCGGCCAGCAAGTCTTGACACACTTCAGCCCGGCGCTTCAGACCGCAGGCTCGGGTGCTTGGGCCGGATCGGGCAGCTCGAACACCGCCACGCTCTCCACGTGCGCTGTGTGCGGAAACATGTTGACCACGCCCGCCGCCGCGCAGCGGTAACCCGCCAGGTGCACCAACAGGCCCGCGTCGCGCGCGAGCGTCGCGGGGTTGCAGCTCACATAGACGATGCGCCGCGGCGGCGTCCAGCCCGCGGCAGAGGCGGGCAGCGGCGCAGTGCCCTGCGCGCCCTCTGCACCCCGGCGGGCCTGCGCGATGTCGGCCAGCGCCTTCGCGAGCGCAAAAGCCCCTTCGCGCGGCGGATCGACCAGCCACTTGTCGGCCACGCCGTCGGCCACGAGCTGCTCGGGCGTCATCTCGAACAGGTTGCGCGCTACGAACTTCGTATCTGCAAGCGCTTGTCCCACCTGCCTTAGCGCCTGATTTTTCTCATAATTTTCACGCGCGCGTGCGACCAGTGCGGCGCTGCCCTCCACGCCCAGCACCGCGCGCGCCTGCGTGGCCAGCGGCAGCGTGAAGTTGCCCAGACCGCAAAACCAGTCGATCACGCGCTCATGCGTCCGCACGTCGAGCAGGCGCAGCGCGCGCGCGACCAGCACGCGGTTGATGTACGGGTTCACCTGCGTGAAGTCGGTCGGCCGAAAGGGCATGGTGATGCCGAACTCTGGCAGGCGGTACGCCAGTTCCGCGCCGCCTTCGTCGAGCAAATGCACCGTGTCCGGCCCCTTGGGCTGCAGCCACCACTGCACGCCATGCGCGGCGGCAAAGGCGCGCAGCCGCGCGAGGTCGGCCGCCGAGAGTGGCTGCAAGTGGCGCAGCACCAGCGCGGTCACGGTATCGCCGCAGGCGAGCTCGATCTGCGGACAGCTGTCGCGCGCGTCGAGCGACGCCACCAGCGCGCGCAGCGGCAGCAGCATCGCGCTCACGTGCGCGGGCAACACGGGGCAGACCTGCATGTCGGCCACG
This sequence comes from Extensimonas perlucida, assembly GCF_007655255.1. Taxonomy (GTDB): domain Bacteria; phylum Pseudomonadota; class Gammaproteobacteria; order Burkholderiales; family Burkholderiaceae_C; genus Extensimonas; species Extensimonas perlucida. Next base: position 44,926 of record NZ_VMYE01000014.1, on the reverse strand, counting down.
TAGCGGCTCTTGCGCTCGTGAAAGCCGATCAGCACAGCGCCCTTTTTGGCCACATAGCGCACGGACAGGCGTGCGCGGTAGCGGTAGCCCCAGGCCGGCCCTTCGATGGGGCGCAGCACCAGGTCGGGCCGCACCTTGCCCAGATGCCAAAGGTTGTCTTCGAGCACGCGCTGCTTGATCGCGACCTGCGCGCTGGGGTGCAAATGCTGCATCTTGCAGCCCCCGCAGGCACCCGCGTGCAGGCCGAAATGCGGGCAGCCGGGTGGCACCCGCTGCGACGAGGGCCGGTGGATGACCGTGAGGCTGGCCTGCTCCCACTGGTTCTTTTTGCGGTAGGTCTGCGCGCTTACCAGTTCGAAAGGCAGTGCGCCTTCGATGAACACCACCTTGCCGTCGGGCCGGTGCGCAATGCCCTGCGCCTCGAGGTCGAGTGACTCGACGGCCAGCCAGCCTTCTGGCAGCGGGTCAGGCAAGGGATCAGGGGCGCCCGCAATGGTGTCGGCGGGCTTGGAGGGGAGGACTGTTGCAGACGTTTCGCTCATGCGGCAATTGTCTCAGAGCGCTTTTCGGGACCTTTTTGCTCCAGCCTTGAAATCGGCAGCCCGCGCCCCATCTTTCTGCACGTTGTTCCATCCATAAAAAATCGACATGTCCGACAACGCACCCCACACCCCCCCCACCGACACCCACACCCCCGCAGCAACGCCTGCGGAAGAATCCATGGCTGCGCACGCCTCCGATGAAATTTCGCGCCTGCAGGCCGAACTGGCCGAGCTCAAGGCCAAGAGCGCCGAGCTCGCCGACCAGTTCCTGCGCGCCAAGGCCGACGCCGAAAACGCCCGCCGCCGCGCCGAAGAAGAAATCGCTAAGGCGCGCAAATTTGGCATCGAGAGTTTTGCCGAAAGCCTGCTGCCCGTGGCCGACAGCCTTGAAGCGGCATTGGCCGTCAAAGAAGCCACGCCGCAGCAATTGCGCGAAGGCGTTGACGCCACACTGCGCCAGCTCATGACGGCGCTGGAACGCAACAAGGTGCTCGCCATCCAGCCTGCTGCAGGCGAAAAGTTCGACCCGCACCGCCACCAGGCCATCAGCATGGTGCCCGCCGAGCAGGAACCCAACACCGTCGTCGCGGTGCTGCAAAAAGGCTATCTGATCGCCGACCGCGTGCTGCGCCCCGCGCTCGTGACCGTGGCCGCGCCCAAATAAAAAACGGCAATCCACCCGCAATAAATCTGGCCCTCTGACTTGAAGCCCCGGTGCTGATCCACAAGTTACGAGCCAAGCAAACCATATTTCAGTTTCATCAGGAGAATTAAACATGGGAAGAATCATCGGCATTGACCTCGGCACGACCAACAGCTGCGTGGCCGTGATGGAGGGCAACACCCCGCGCGTGATCGAAAACAGCGAAGGCGCGCGCACCACGCCGTCCATCGTGGCCTATCAGGAAGACGGCGAAATCCTCGTGGGCGCGTCGGCCAAACGCCAGGCGGTCACCAACCCGAAAAACACGATCTACGCCGTCAAGCGCCTGATTGGCCGCAAATTCGACGAAAAAGAGGTGCAAAAGGACATCCACCTGATGCCCTACAAAATCGTCAAGGCCGACAATGGAGATGCCTGGGTCGAAGTACGTGGTCAGAAGCTCGCCCCGCCGCAAATCAGCGCCGAAGTGCTGCGCAAGATGAAGAAAACCGCCGAGGACTATCTGGGCGAGCCCGTGACCGAGGCTGTGATCACCGTGCCGGCCTACTTCAACGATGCCCAGCGCCAGGCCACCAAGGACGCCGGCCGCATCGCCGGCCTGGAAGTCAAGCGCATCATCAACGAGCCCACCGCTGCGGCACTGGCGTTCGGCCTCGACAAAACCAGCAAGGGCGACCGCAAGGTGGCCGTGTATGACCTGGGCGGCGGCACCTTCGACATCTCCATCATCGAAATTGCCGACGTCGAAGGCGAAAAGCAGTTCGAGGTGCTCTCGACCAACGGCGACACCTTCCTCGGTGGTGAAGACTTCGACCAGCGCATCATCGACTACATCATCACCGAGTTCAAGAAAGAACAAGGCGTTGATCTCAGCAAGGATGTGCTGGCGCTGCAACGTCTCAAGGAGGCCGCCGAAAAGGCCAAGATCGAGCTCTCGAACTCGACCCAGACCGACATCAACCTGCCCTACATCACGGCCGATGCCTCTGGCCCCAAGCACCTCAACATCAAGCTCACGCGCGCCAAGCTCGAGAGCCTGGTCGAGGAGCTGATCCAGCGCACCATCGAGCCCTGCCGCATCGCCATCAAGGATGCCGGCGTGTCCGTGTCCGACATCGATGACGTGATCCTGGTGGGCGGCATGACGCGCATGCCCAAGGTGCAGGAGAAGGTCAAGGAGTTCTTTGGCAAGGAGCCGCGCAAGGACGTGAACCCTGACGAAGCCGTGGCCGTGGGCGCGGCCATCCAGGGCCAGGTGCTCTCGGGCGAGCGCAAGGACGTGCTGCTGCTCGACGTGACGCCGCTGTCGCTGGGCATAGAGACCCTGGGCGGCGTCATGACCAAGATGATCGCGAAGAACACGACCATCCCGACCAAGTTCGCGCAGACCTTCTCCACGGCCGAGGACAACCAGCCTGCCGTGACCATCAAGGTCTATCAGGGTGAGCGCGAGCTCGCGAGCGGCAACAAGCTGCTGGGCGAATTCAACCTCGAGGGCATCGCCCCGTCGCCGCGTGGCCTGCCGCAGATCGAGGTGACCTTCGACATCGACGCCAACGGCATCCTGCACGTGAGCGCCAAGGACAAGGGCACGGGCAAGGAAAACAAGATCACCATCAAGGCCAACTCGGGTCTTTCGGAAGACGAGATCCAGAAAATGGTCAAGGACGCCGAGCTCAACGCCGCCGAGGACAAGCGCAAGGTCGAACTGGTGCAGGCACGCAACGAGGCCGATGCCGCGATCCACAGCGTCAACAAGAGCCTGGCCGAGCATGGCGACAAGCTCGACGCCGCCGAGAAGGACAAGATCACGGCTGCGATCAAGGAGCTCGAAGACGCCATCAAGGGTGACGACAAGGACACCATCACGGCCAAGACGGCAGCCCTGATGAGCGCAAGCCAAAAACTCGGCGAGAAGATGTACGCCGATGCCCAGGCGGCACAGGCCGCAGGAGGCGCGCAAGCGGGCGGCGGCACGGCGGGCGCATCGTCTTCTGCCCATGCAGAGGATGACGTGGTCGACGCCGAAGTGAAGGAAGTCAAGAAAGACTGAGCGCACGCCGCGCCTTGACTGACGCTCCACCGCCGCGCCTGGACCTCGCAAGAGGCTGGCGCGGCGTTTCCATGTTCCACCCCGGCCCTGAAACATGTCCAAAAGAGACTATTACGAAGTCTTGGGCGTTCCCAAGAACGCCTCCGACGACGAGATCAAGAAAGCCTATCGCAAGCTGGCGATGAAGCACCACCCCGACCGCAACCAGGGGGATGCCGGCAAGGCCGCCGAAGAAAAGTTCAAAGAGGCCAAAGAGGCCTACGAGATGCTGTCCGACCCGCAAAAACGCGCGGCCTACGACCAGTACGGCCACGCCGGCGTCGATCCGAACATGCGCGGGCCCGGCGGCGGGGACGGCTTCGGCGGCTTCGCCGAGGCCTTCGGCGACATCTTCGGCGACATCTTCGGCCAGAGCCGGCGCCCCGGCGGCGGGCGCCAGGTCTATCGCGGCAGCGATCTGAGCTATGCGCTCGAGATCACGCTCGAAGAAGCCGCCCACGGCAAGGACGCGCAAATCCGTATCCCCGCATGGGAGGGCTGCGACACCTGCCACGGCAGCGGCGCCAAGCCCGGCACCAGCGCCAAGACCTGCAGCACCTGCGGCGGCAGCGGCACGGTGCAGATGCGCCAGGGCTTTTTCAGCGTGCAGCAAACCTGCCCGCACTGCCGCGGCTCGGGCAAGATCATCCCCGAGCCCTGCCCGAATTGCCACGGCCAGGGCCGCGTGAAGAAGCAAAAGACGCTCGAAGTGAAAATTCCTGCGGGCATAGACGACGGCATGCGCATACGCAGCACCGGCAACGGCGAGCCGGGCGTCAACGGCGGCCCGCCGGGCGACCTCTACATCGAAATCCGCGTCAAAAAGCACGAGATCTTCGAGCGCGACGGCGACGACCTGCACTGCCAGGTGCCCGTGAGCTTCATCACCGCAGCGCTGGGCGGCGAAATCGAGGTGCCCACGCTCGACGGCAAGGCCGCCATCGACATCCCCGAAGGCACGCAGGCAGGCAAGCAGTTCCGCCTGCGCGGCAAGGGCATCAAGGGCATACGTTCCAGCCACGCCGGCGATCTGTATTGCCACATCACCGTCGAAACACCCGTGCGCCTCACCGAGCACCAGCGCAAGCTGCTGCGCGAGCTCGACGAGTCGCTCAAGAAAGGCGGACACCGCCATTCCCCCAGCACGCAGAGCTGGACCGAACGGCTGAAGAACTGGTTCAGCTGAACCCAGCGGACTGTGGGACGGTCGCTGCATGCAACCATGCCGCACGCGATAGCGTCCCGTCGGATTTTGCATGGCATCAAAACCCCGCGAAATCCGATAAATTCATTCAGGAATTTTTTACCTCTATTGACAAAGATCAGATTGGTGTTTTTCCGGCATCTTTAGCATGTCCAGCTTTCACCGACCCGGCGCGTGTGGCCTGCCTCTTTCCGCTTGCGTGCGCGCCGTGATCGTGGCTTGTATCTGCCCGCCGGAAAAACATCGACATGATTGCCACGTCCAGTCTGCCACAGGCCGCCGCCCCGGCTGCGGCCCATCCAACGCCTGCGCTCAGGCCTGAACTGGTATGCCCCGCGGGCAGCCTGCCTGCGCTCAAGGCGGCTGTGAACGAGGGGGCGGATTGCGTCTATCTCGGTCTGCGCGATGCCACCAATGCCCGCAACTTTGCCGGCCTGAACTTCGACGAAGCAGCAATCCGCAGCGGCATTGCCTATGCCCATGAACGGCGCTGCCAGGTGTTCCTGGCACTCAACACCTACCCGCTGGCTGACGACCATGCTCCTTGGCGCTCGGCACTCGATCACGCTGCGGCCTGGGGCGTCGATGCGGTGATTCTGGCCGACCCCGGTCTGATGCGCTACGCGGCCGCGCGCCATCCTGAACTGCGACTGCACCTCTCGGTGCAGGGTTCCGCCACCAACCACGAGGCCATAGCGCTATACCACGCACAGTTCGGCATTCGGCGCGCCGTTCTGCCGCGCGTGCTGTCCTTGGAACAGGTGCGCCAGCTCATCGAGCGAACGCCCGTGGAGATCGAGGTATTCGGCTTCGGCAGCCTGTGCGTGATGGTCGAAGGCCGCTGCGCGCTCTCCTCCTACGCCACGGGCGAATCGCCGAACACGCACGGCGTGTGCTCGCCCGCTAAAGCCGTACGCTGGCAAGAAACACCGCGGGGGCTGGATGCGCGCCTGAACGGAGTGCTCATCGACTGCTACGCGCCGCTGGAAAACGCCGGTTATCCCACGCTGTGCAAAGGCCGCTTCGACGTGGGTGAGGAGCACGGCTACTACGCCTTGGAGGAGCCCACCAGCCTGAACACGCTGGCATTGCTGCCTCAACTCGTGAACATGGGCGTGCGCGCCATCAAGATCGAGGGGCGCCAGCGCAGCCCAGCCTATGTGGCACAGGTCACGCGTGTGTGGCGCGAGGCCATAGACCACTGCATGGCGCAAATGCACCGCTACACCCCAAAGACGACGTGGATGACCTCCTTGGAGCAGCTTGCGGAAGGCCAGCAGCACACGCTGGGGGCCTATCACCGCCCCTGGAAATGAGACGACCGTCACCTGCCTCGCGCCGCTCCCCCAAGGAAATGAATGCCCATGCAACTCGCTCTCGGCCCGCTGCTCTATTACTGGCCCCGCAACACTGTCCTGGCCTTCTACGAAGCCATGGCAAGCACGCCGCTCGACGTGATCTATCTGGGCGAGACGGTGTGCTCGCGCCGCCACGAACTGCGTCTGCCAGATTGGCTGGCGGTCGCCCACATGCTGCAAGACGCGGGCAAACAGGTCGTGCTGTCCACGCAGGTATTGCTCGAATCGACCGCCGATGTAGGCCAAATGCACAAGATCGTGCGCAACGGTGAATTTCTCGTCGAGGCCAACGACATGGGCGCCGTGCACAATCTTGCGGGTCAACAGCCCTTCGTCGCTGGCCCCCAACTTAACATCTTCAATACCGAGGCGCTCGCATGGATGGCGCAACTTGGCGCCAGCCGCTGGGTGATGCCGGTGGAAATGCACCATAGGAGCTTGGCCGCCTTGCTCGCTGCCAAGCCCAAGGGGCTGCAGACCGAGGTGTTTGCCTATGGACGTCTGCCCCTGGCTTTTTCGGCACGCTGCTTCACGGCGCGCCACTACAACCGGCCCAAGGACAGCTGCGGCTTCAGCTGCATAGACCATCCTGATGGGCAGCTGCTGTCCACCAGGGAGGGTGAGCCCTTTCTGGTACTCAACGGCATACAGACCCAGTCGGCACGGGTTTTCAACCTGGTGAACGAAATGCACCAGATACAGGCCCTCGGGGTGGACGTGGTGCGGCTGAGCCCGCAGGCACACCAGATGGATCAGGTGGTCGCAGCGTTCGACGCTGCGCGCCGCGCAGACCCGCCCAATCCGGGCGCACTCGAACAGATGTGTGCCCTCATGCCCGCTGCGCCCTGCAATGGCTACTGGCACGGTCAACCGGGCCTCGAACTGGCCGGACGGTAGCCGCACCCGAAGCGGCGCAGGCCATGCACACCATGGACGCTGGTATATGCCTTTGCGACAACGCCCGCCTTCGGCATGGCCAAGGTACGCCACAAAGCAGAGTTGCGCCCCTCACCCGGCCCCGCCGGGCCGATCGCTGTCGTGCCTCTTTCCGTTCTTTCAACCCTGACTTGCCATGCATCGAACATCTTGGTCATCTTCCGCTCCTGAAACACCTTTTACGCTGCCCCGGCCGCTGGGCGCGGTTCTTTCCCGGCTGCCGGCTTATCCAGGATCAATGCTGCTGGTGACGGCGATCAACTTGGCGCTGACCCCCCATCTGCCGCCCGACGTGGCGGTGCTACTCAAGGACAGGCGACTGTCCATCCGGGTGCGCGACGCGCGCCTGGCATTCGACTTCGTCTGGACGGGGTGGCGCTTTGCACCGTCTGCTCCCCAACCCAACCCAGACCTCGCCATCAGCGCCCATCTCCAGGACTTCATGCTGCTCGCACAGCGCCGCCAGGACCCCGACACCCTGTTCTTCAACCGTCGCCTCCTGATGGAAGGAGATACAGAGCTCGGACTGGTGGTGAAAAACGCGCTCGATGCCATGGAGCTCCCGCTCCTTGATCCCCGCTACTGGAGCCCCTGTGCCGTACTCACGCGCTGGGCCTCGCGCAGGCCTTGGCAGCTGCCATCTCCACCCTTGTCTGCCGAAAACCGCCGATGACAAAACCTTCCGCTCCCAGCCATCCGCTGGTTTATTCGTGCTCGGGTTGCTCGAGCGCCGCCCAACTCGCCAACCATCTGGCTCTGCAATTGGACAGACATGGCATGGCCGAGATGTCATGCATTGCAGGCGTAGGTGGCGACGTGCCGCAGTTGCTGAAGCTCGCACACTCGGGCCGCCCCATCATTGCGCTCGACGGCTGCCCCTTGTTTTGCGTCAAGAGCAGTCTGGCACGGCACGGCCTGCATCCCGCACGGCACTATGAGCTGCACAGATACGGAGTAAAAAGACGCACGCATGAAGACTTCGACCCTGATCAGGCCGCCGAAGTGCTTTCCCGCATCGAAGCTGACTTGCGCCAGCGCCCTCCTGAAGCCATCGACCAGGCCCTGTTGCACCCTGGCATGCACGATGAACCTCACGCCTGAGCCACCGCGCCGCATCGTCGTCGGCATCTCAGGCGCAAGCGGCTCTGTGTATGGCGTACGCCTGCTGCAGGCACTGCGCGAAATACCGGGCACCGAGTCGCATCTCGTGGTTTCCGCCACGGGATGGCGCAATTTGCACCACGAGCTCGACCTGGAGCGCGGGCGCGTCGAGGCCCTGGCTCACGTCGTACATGACGCGGACAACGTGGGCGCATCCATCGCCAGCGGATCTTTTCCGGTGCATGGCATGGTCGTCGCGCCCTGCTCCATGCGCACGCTCGCAGCCATCGCCCACGGCTTGTCCGACAACCTGCTCACGCGCGCAGCGGATGTGATGCTCAAGGAGCGCCGTCGCGTGGTACTGCTCGCACGCGAATCGCCGCTGCACCTGGTACACCTGCGCAACATGGCCACCGTGACGCAGATGGGCGCCATCGTCTGTCCGCCCGTGCCGGCGTTCTACCAGCGCCCCACCACGGTGAACGACATCGTCGATCACAGCGTGGCGCGGGCCCTCGACCTGCTGGGCCTGGCACACAACCTGGCGCCGCATTGGCAGGGATTGCCCCCTGACCGGGGACAAATGGCCGCCGCCGCGCGAACATAAAAAGCCTTTCCAGACCATGTCTTACCGCGATCTACGCGAATTCCTGGCCCAGCTCGAGGCTGTAGGCGAGTTGCGCCGCATTGCCGCGCCGATCTCGCCCCGGCTGGAAATGACGGCTTTCAGTGCACGTGTGCTGCGCACGCAAGGCCCGGCGTTGTTGTTCGAGCAGCCGCAAGGGTACGAGATGCCCGTCCTCACCAATCTTTTCGGCACACCAGCGCGCGTGGCGCGGGTACTGGGGGCGCAGGATCTCCAGGACCTGCGCGCGTATGGCGAAGTGCTGGCCGCACTCAAAGACCCGGCGCCGCCAAATGGTGTGAAAGACTTGTGGCAGCGGCGTCACTTGCTCAAAACCTTGTGGAGCATGGCCCCCACCCAAGTGCGCCAGCCGCCATGCCAGCAGATCGTCTGGGAAGGGCCGGACGTGGACCTGGCCCGCCTGCCTGTGCAGCACTGCTGGCCCGGCGACGTCGCACCGCTGGTCACCTGGGGTCTCACGATTACACGCGGACCGCGCAAGACACGGCAAAACCTGGGCATTTACCGCCAACAGGTGCTATCGCGCAACGAACTCATCGTGCGCTGGCTCGCACACCGCGGCGGCGCACTCGACTTTGCCGACCATTGCGCCACGCATCCAGGCCTGGCCTTCCCCGTGGCCGTGGCCATAGGCGCCGACCCGGCCACTCTGCTCGGGGCCGTCGCACCCGTGCCCGACAGCCTGTCGGAATACCAGTTCGCCGGCCTGCTGCGCGGTGCGCGCACTGAGCTTGCGCCTGCGCTCGGTGTTCCTTTGTCGGTGCCGGCACGCGCCGAGATCGTGCTCGAAGGCCATATCCGCCCCGACTCCCGCCACCCAAGTGGCTGGCACCATGCCACCGAGGGGCCCTATGGCGACCACACGGGGTATTACAACGAAAGCGCGGAATTTCCCGTGCTCACCGTGGAACGCATCACACTGCGTGAAAAGGCGCTCTATCACAGCACCTACACCGGCAAGCCTCCAGACGAGCCAGCCATGCTGGGGCTCGCGCTCAACGAGTTGTTCGTCCCCCTGCTGCAGCGCGCCTTCCCAGAGATTGCGGACTTTTATCTGCCGCCCGAGGCTTGCAGCTATCGCCTGGCCGTGGTGAGCATCCGCAAGGCCTACCCCGGCCATGCCCGGCGCGTGATGATGGGCGTGTGGAGCCACCTGCGCCAGTTCCTCTACACCAAGTTCATCGTCGTGGTCGACGAGGACGTGAACGTACGCGACTGGAAGGAGGTGATATGGGCCTTGAGCACGCGCATGGACCCGGCACGCGACACCCTGCTCATCGAGCACACGGCCATCGACTACCTCGACTTCGCTTCGCCCGTAGCCGGTCTGGGCAGCAAAATGGGGCTCGATGCCACCAACAAGTGGCCCGGCGAAACCCTGCGAGAATGGGGCCGTTCCTTGGTGATGGACGCTGCGGTCACTGCGCGCATGAACGCCTTGGCGGACGCTCTGGGCCTGTAGCTTTTTATTGCCGGCGCCGCGTTCGATTCCTGCGCCTACCGGCGATGCCTTGCAAAATGCGGCGGCGCCGTCCACACCCTTGGCGCCCCAGCAACAGCCTCACACAAGTCCGCAAAAAAATCCCCCATGACGGTCAACATCAGCTTTCTCGGTGGCGCGGCCACGGTCACCGGCTCCAAATACCTCGTGCACTACCACGGACGCCGTCTGCTCGTCGATTGCGGCCTGTTTCAAGGCTACAAACAGCTGCGCCTGCGCAACTGGCAGCCCCTGCCCGTCGCGCCCGCCGAAATCGACGCCTTGGTGCTGACGCACGCGCACCTGGACCACAGCGGCTACCTGCCACTGCTCGCGCGCGACGGCTACCACGGCCCCGTGCACAGCACCACGGGCACACGCGACCTGTGCGCCATCCTGCTGCCAGACAGCGGCCATCTGCAGGAAGAAGACGCCGCATTTTTGAATCGCCACCACCTGAGCGAGCACACGCCCGCGCTGCCGCTCTACACCCAGCTCGACGCGCAGCGCTGCCTGAAGCAATTTCGTGCCCACGCCTTCCATCAACCGTTCGAGCCGATTTCCGGCTGGCGTGTGCGTTTCATGCCGGCAGGCCACATCCTGGGTGCAGCCAGCGTGCTGCTCGAAGTCGGCGGGCGGCGCATTTTGTTCTCGGGCGACCTCGGCCGCCCGGACGACCTCATCATGAATGCCCCCGAAGCGCCCCCGCAGGCCGACACCGTGCTCGTCGAATCCACCTACGGCGACCGCGAGCACCCGCCCACCGACATCCTGCAAGAGCTCGGCCCGGCGCTGCAGCGGCTCGCCGAGCGTGGCGGCGTGGCCGTGGTGCCGGTATTCGCCGTGGGCCGGGCGCAGACCGTGCTGCATGCGATCCACATGCTCAAGGCGCGCAAAGCCATCCCTGCATCGCTGCCCGTCTTCCTCGACAGCCCCATGGCCGTCAGCACCACGGGGCTGTTCGAAAAGCACCTGGGCGAGCATCGCCTGAACATGCGCCAGTCGCAGGCGCTCTCGCGCGAGGCCACCATGGTGCAGACCACCGACGAATCCAAGGCGCTTGCACGCCGCCACGGCCCCATGGTGATTCTGTCGGCCAGCGGCATGGCCACGGGTGGGCGCGTGCTGCACCACCTGGCGCTGTACGCGGGCGACCATCGCAACATGATCATCATCACGGGCCACCAGGCGCCGGGCACGCGCGGCGCGCGCATTGCGGACGGCGAAAAGCGCATCCGCATCTTTGGCCAGGAGGTGGACATCCGCGCCGAAGTGGTCACGCTCAGCTGCGCCTCCGCGCACTCGGACGCCAACCAGACCCTGGCCTGGCTGCGCAGCATGGAGCACGCGCCCCAGCAGGTGTACGTGGTGCACGGCGAGCCGCGCGCTGCAGACGCGCTGCGCGAGCGCATCGCCCACGAGTTGCGCTGGCGCGTCGCCGTGCCCGAGCACGCCAGCACCTGCCCGGCCTGAGCTGCAGCGCCCATACTGCGCGGTGCGCACGCGGCACCGCGCCCCACATCATCCTAAAATCTCCGTTTCCCCAACATCTAGGAGCCTGTCGAACTTTGGAATCGTCGGCTGCGAATGCGCCGCAGCGGCCCATTTTTTACCGTCTTCTTGCCCCATAGCACCACTATGGGGCACCGAATCCGGCAAAAACTGCTCTCGCTGGGGCGCATTCTCGCTTTCGACGCCCAAAGTCCGACAGACTCCTAGCCCCTTTCGAGAACCACCCATGGGACGCACCCTCTACGACAAAATCTGGGACGAGCACGTCATAGACACCGAGGAAGACGGCACCGCCCTGCTCTACATCGACCGGCACCTGGTGCACGAGGTCACCAGCCCGCAAGCCTTCGAAGGGCTGCGCCAGGCCGGCCGCAAGGTCTGGCGCGTAAGCTCGGTCGTCGCCACCGCCGACCACAACACCCCGACCACGGGTTGGGAGCTGGGCTACGACGGCATCGCCGACCCGATCAGCAAGGAGCAGATCACCACGCTCGACGCCAACATCGCCGAGTTCGGCGCGGCGGCGTTCTTTCCCTTCATGTCCAAGGGCCAGGGCATCGTGCACGTCATGGGCCCCGAGCAAGGCGCCACGCTGCCCGGCATGACCGTAGTCTGCGGCGACAGCCACACGAGCACGCACGGCGCGTTTGGCGCGCTCGCGCACGGCATCGGCACTTCGGAGGTCGAGCACGTGCTCGCCACGCAGACATTGCTGGCCAAGAAGGTCAAGAACATGCTCGTCAAGGTCGAAGGGCAACTCGCGCGCGGCGTTGGCGCCAAGGACATCGTGCTCGCCATCATCGGCAAGATAGGCACCGCCGGCGGCACGGGCTACACCATAGAGTTCGCCGGCTCCGCAATTCGCGCGCTCAGCATGGAAGGGCGCATGACCGTGTGCAACATGGCGATCGAGGCCGGCGCGCGCGCCGGGCTCGTGGCCGTCGATGACAAAACCATCGAGTACGTCAAGGGCCGCCCGCTCGCGCCCATGGGCGCCGAATGGGAACAGGCCGTGGCCTACTGGCGCACGCTGCATTCTGACCCCGACGCGCAGTTCGACCGCGTGGTCGAACTCGATGCGGGCAGCATCGTGCCGCAGGTCACCTGGGGCACGAGCCCCGAAATGGTGCTCGGCATCGATGCGCGCGTGCCCGACCCTGACAAAGAAAAAGACGCCAACCAGCGCAACGCGATCGAGCGCGCGCTGACCTACATGGGCCTCACGCCCGGCAAGCCAGTGGCCGACATCCACATCGACAAGGTCTTCATCGGCTCGTGCACCAACAGCCGCATCGAAGACCTGCGCGCCGCCGCCGCCGTGGTCAAAAAGCTCGGCCAGAAGGTCGCGAAAAACGTCAAGCTCGCGATGGTCGTGCCGGGCTCTGGCCTGGTCAAGGAACAGGCCGAACGCGAGGGCCTGCACGAGATCTTCCGCGCCGCCGGCTTCGAGTGGCGCGAGCCCGGCTGCTCGATGTGCCTGGCCATGAACGCCGACCGGCTCGAGCCCGGCGAGCGCTGCGCGAGCACCAGCAACCGCAACTTCGAAGGCCGCCAGGGCGCGGGCGGGCGCACGCACCTCGTGAGCCCCGCGATGGCCGCGGCGGCCGCCATCCACGGCCATTTCGTCGATGTGCGCCAATTCGCTTGAGGCTTTCACCATGAAAAAAACCACCGCCACCGTTTTCGCGTTTGTGCTGGGCGTACTGCTCAGCGGCTGCAACACCGTGCAAGGCATGGGGCAGGACGTGCAGAAAGCCGGCAGCGCCATCGAGCGCGCTGCCAAGTAAAAAAACCTGTGCCAAGCCCCAGAGACATCGCCATGCAGAAATTCACCATCCACGAGGGCCTGGTCGCCCCGCTCGACCGTGAGAACGTCGATACCGACGCCATCATCCCCAAGCAGTTCCTCAAGTCGATCAAGAAAACGGGCTTCGGCCCGAATCTGTTCGACGAGTGGCGCTACCTCGACCACGGCGAGCCTGGCATGGACCCGGCCAGCCGCAAGCCCAACCCCGACTTCGTGCTCAACCAGCCGCGCTACCAGGGCGCGTCCATCCTGCTTGCGCGCAAAAACTTTGGCTGCGGCTCGAGCCGTGAGCACGCGCCCTGGGCGCTCGAGCAATACGGCTTTCGCGCGCTGATCGCGCCGAGCTTTGCCGACATCTTCTTCAACAACTGCTTCAAGAACGGCCTGCTGCCCATCGCTCTGCCAGAGGGCATCGTCGACCAGCTTTTCGATGAAGTGGCGGCCTTTCCCGGCTACGAGCTCACGATCGATCTGCCACGCCAGGTCGTGGTGTGCCCGCAAGGCGAAGAAATCCCGTTCGAGGTCAACGCCTTTCGCAAATACTGCCTGCTCAACGGCCTCGACGACATCGGCCTCACGCTGCGCCACGCCGACAAAATCCGCGAATACGAGGCACGGCGCCTGGCCACCAAACCCTGGCTCGCGCACACGCTGTTCGCTTGAATTATTGATAAAAACGGCCTCTAGCGCAGATGTATCAAGCGCTAGCAGCTATGAATAAAGAAGTATTTTCATGAAAATTGCGATCCTCCCCGGGGACGGCATAGGCCCCGAAATCATGGCCGAAGCGGTCAAAGTCCTGCAGGCGCTGGGCCTGCGCTTCGAGATGGAAACGGCCCCTGTCGGCGGCGCCGCCTACGAGGCCGCGGGCCACCCGCTGCCCGAGGCCACCTTGCGCCTCGCGCAGCAGGCCGACGCCATCTTGTTCGGCGCCGTGGGCGACTGGAAGTACGACAAGCTCGAACGCCACTTGCGCCCCGAGCAGGCCATCCTGGGCTTGCGCAAGCACCTGGGGCTGTTCGCCAACTTCCGCCCTGCGATCTGCTACGAGCAGCTCGTGGGCGCCTCCAGCCTCAAGCCCGAGCTCGTCGCGGGTCTGGACATCCTCATCATCCGTGAGCTCACGGGCGACATCTATTTCGGCCAGCCGCGCGGACGCCGCAGCGCACCCGACGGCGCCTTTGCGGGCGCCGAAGAAGCCTTCGACACCATGCGCTACACGCGCCCCGAGATCGAGCGCATCGCCCGCGTGGCCTTCGAGGCCGCACGCAAGCGCGGCAAAAAAGTCACGAGCGTGGACAAAGCCAACGTGCTCGAAACCTTCCAGTTCTGGAAAGACGTGGTCACCGAGGCGCACCAGGACTACCCCGACGTCGCGCTCGAGCACATGTACGTGGACAACGCCGCGATGCAGCTGGTCAAAGCACCGAAAAACTTCGACGTGCTCGTCACGGGCAACATGTTCGGCGACATCCTGAGCGACGAGGCCTCCATGCTCACGGGCTCGATCGGCATGCTGCCCTCGGCCTCGCTCAACGAAAAAGGTCAGGGACTGTACGAGCCCAGCCACGGCAGCGCGCCCGACATTGCAGGTAAAGGCATTGCGAACCCGCTCGCCACCATCCTGAGCGCGGCCATGATGCTGCGCTTTTCGCTAGCGCAGCCGGCCGCCGCCGAGCGCATCGAGGCCGCCGTCAGGCAAGTGCTGGCCCAGGGCCTGCGCACCGCCGACATCTGGAGCGAAGGCACGACGCGCGTGGGCACGCGCGAAATGGGCGATGCGGTGGTCAAGGCGCTAAAAGACAACTAAGGCATCGCGCGCGTCGCAAGGCCCCGAGAGATCGAAGGGATCAAAGAGGCCCGCGCGGCGCGGCGCCGTGGAATGTGCTGCTACACACATTGCAACACTTGGCACGGCAAAACCTACCCCGCCGGAACCCTAAAATGCGGCAGGCATCCGCCTCCGCCCATCCCTCACTACTACGGCCGTCGCCCATGTCCACCCAAGCCACACCAGGCACAGCCACTGCAGCGTCTGCCCAGGGGCCCTTCGCCGTCACCATGATCGCGCGCCAGGCCATCGTGAATACCCAGCAGACGGTGATTGGCCATGAGCTGTTCAACCGCGCGCGCCCGAGCGGCGAACACACGGCGACCAGTGACGTACTTCTAGTTTTCACGGCTTTGTCGCACACGGGCGCCGAGGAGTTGCTGGGCAACAAGCTCATCTTCATCAACTGCACGCACGAAACCCTCGCGGGGGGGCATCTGGAGCTGTTGAACCCGGACAAGGTGGTGCTCGAGATCCCGCCCCTGGGCCACACCGCGGTCGACGAGGTCAACGCCCGCCTGCCCATTCTGAACGCCTTGCGCGAACGCGGCTTTCACCTGGCTTTCAACCATACGGTGCTCGAATCGGCCTACGCGCCTTGGCTGCCGCTGGCCGATTACATCAAGCTCGACCTGTCCGTTCTCGCACCCGACCAACTGGCCGTGCTCGTGCGCTATGCCGGGCGACACTCCAAGGCCGAACTGATCGCTGAAAAAGTCGAAACCGCACAGCAGTACGACTTTGCTGCAAGCCAGGGCATTGCACTCTTCCAGGGCTATTGGTTCGCGCGTCCGGCGGTCATAGAGGCACGCGTGCTCACCCCTGCCCAGGTCAGTACCATCGAACTCATCAACAAGGTGCGCCAGCAAGCCAGCACAGAAGAGATCGAAGAGGTGCTCAAGAAAGACCCGAGCCTGGCCTTCAACCTGTTGCGCCTGATCAACTCGGCCGGCTTTGGCCTGCGGCAGGAAATCACCTCGCTGCGCCAGGCTGTGTTGCTGCTGGGCCTCAAAAAGCTGTTCCGCTGGGCCGCCCTGCTGCTCACGGCCACACGCGCGAGCGGGGCGCCTTCACCGCTCGCCCACACCGCGGTGGTGCGCGGCAGGCTCATGGAACTGCTGGCATTGGAAATTTTTTCCCAGGAAGAAGCTGACCAGGCCTTCGTCACGGGGATTTTCTCTTTGCTCGACGTGATGCTGGGCATGCCCATGGAAGCCGCCCTGGGCCTGCTGAATCTCCCCGCCGCCGTCGTGGCCGCGTTGCTGCGGCACGAGGGTACTCTGGGTGACTTGCTGACCTTGGCCGAAGCCTGCGAGATGAACGACGATGCCGCCTTCGACCGCGCCGCACACAACCTGCGCCTGACAAGTCCGCAGATCAACCTCGCGCACCTGCAGGCATTGGCCTGGGCCGACCAATTCAGCGAGCAGTAACACCTGATCACAGGTCTTGGCATGGGCCATAGAATGCCGCATTCTAGGCCCCCCTTTGCACGCCATGTCCAGCACCCACACCACAGACACTGCAAGCGCCAACGCTGCCACCACAGAGCACGCAGCTTCCGCAGAAGCTGCCGAAGCCACGAATCTGGCCATCATCGCGCGCCAGCCCATCGTCGATGCGCAGCGCGCCGTGTATGGCTACGAGCTGTTTGACCGCACCACGGCCTCGGACCACCATACTGCCGCCAGCGACGCGGCCTTGCTGTTCACCGCACTGTCCAATGCCGGCACCGAAGCGCTGGTCGGCAAAAAAACGGTGTTCATCAATTGCACGCACGAGAGCCTGGCCGGCGGCCATCTGGAACTCATCCATCCCGAAAAAGTGGTGCTAGAGGTGCCGCCGCTCGCGGGCGACGCCTCGGCCGAGGACATCGAAGGGCGTGTTTCTGCGCTGCAAGCCTTGCGCCAGCGCGGCTTTCGCCTCGCTTTCGACCAGCAGGTGCTGCGCCGCCCCTACGCCAGCTGGCTGCCGCTGGCAAGCTTCATCAAGCTCGACATGCAAGCCTTCAAGCCGGAACTCGCCGCGCCGCTGGTGCAATTCGCGCGTGCGCACAGCCAGGCTACGCTCATCGCCGAAAAAGTAGAAACCGCAGAGCAATTCCAGCGCATGGCGGACCTCGGCGTGACGCTGTTCCAGGGGTTCTGGTTCGCGCACCCCGTGCTGGTGCAGACCACCATCGCGCGCCCCTCGCAAGCCACCACCATCCAGCTCATCAACCTGGTGCGCAAGCAGGCCAGCACGGCTGAGATCGAGGAACTGCTCAAGCGCGACCCAGCCCTGTCCTTCAATCTGCTGCGCTTCATCAACTCCTCGGGGTTCGGGCTGTCGTGCGAAGTCACCTCGTTTCGGCATGCGGTGATGATCCTCGGCCTCAAGAAGCTGTTCCGCTGGGCGGCACTGCTTTTGACCACCTCGCGCGCTGGCGGGCCGCCGCCCGTCGTAGGCACCACCGCCGTGGTGCGCGGGCGCCTCATGGAATTGCTGGCCGCCGAACTGCTCCCGCCCGAGGAATGCGACAACGCCTTTGTCGTGGGCGTGTTTTCGCTGCTCGACGTCATGCTCGGCATGCCGCTGGCAAAAGCCCTGGAATCCGTGGCCTTGCCGGATTCCGTGACCGACGCGCTGCTGCACGGCAAAGGAGTGTTCGCGCCTTTGCTCGAACTCACCAAAGCCTGTGAAAGCGGCGACGAGGAAGCCTTCGCGCGCCTCGCGCAGGAATTGCACCTCTCTAACCGGCAGGTCAATTGGGCGCATCTGCAGGCCCTCACCTGGGCCGAAAGCCTGGACGAAGCAGCCGCCTGACGCGCGGGTGCGCGGGCCCAGCGGCCGTCAGCCTGCCGAACGCACCCAGCGCACGATGTCGGCCGCGCCCAGCGCGCCCGAAATACGCGCCGCCTCACGCCCGCCGCGAAACAGGATCATCGTCGGGATGCTGCGAATGCCGTAGCGCGCGGCGATTTCCTGCTGCTCTTCGGTGTTGAGCTTGGCCAGGCGCACTTCGGGCTCGAGCTGGCGCGCGGCCTCGGCAAAGGCCGGCGCCATCTGGCGGCACGGCCCGCACCAGGGCGCCCAGAAATCGACCAGCACAGGAATCTGGTTGCGCCCGATGTGGCGCTCGAAACTCTGCGCGTCGAGCTCCAGTGGCGCTCCCGTGAACAGCGGCTTATGGCATTTGCCGCAATTGGGCGCACTGCGCAGCTGCGCGGACTGCACGCGGTTGGTGGTGTGGCAATGGGGGCAGACGATGTGCAAGGCTTCGGTCATGGTGGTCTCGCAGTGAAAAGCGTGGAATCAATCGCTGCCTTTGCATATCGGGTTGCCTGCGCGCGGTTCAACCCAAATTGTTCATTAGGACGCGGGATGATGGCGAGGTGGCTGGCGAGGCAGTTTGGCTGCTGAGGAGAAGTCCATGGCCGGTGCCATGGACGCCGAGGCAGCGGCCAAAATGGCCGTCAGGCGCCCGCCAGCGCCCGCGTAGGTGCGCAGCACCGCCTAATGGACAATCTGGGTTCAATGCCAATCCCCACCTTATCCGTAGCGAATCTTCATCGCCAGGATGGTCCCCGCGAGTGCGAGCGTGACCGCATTCGCAACGACGAGGGGCCAAGCCTGCAGCAGCAGACCATAGACGAGCCACAGCGCAATGCCCACGGTGAACACGGCGTACATGCCCAGCGAAATGCCCCGCACGTCGCGCGTGCGAAAAGTGTGCAGGGCCTGCGGCACGAAGCTGCAGGTGGTGAGCGGGCGGCAAGGTAGCCTATCCAATCCGTCCATTGCATACGTCAGGGCTGCGCGTGCACCCACTCGACGAGGCGCTCGAGTGCCGGGCGCGCGGCGGCGGCGTTGGGGTGGTTGACCAGCGCGACGAGCACCCAGCGCCGGCCACTGGGCGCATCGACGTAGCCGGCGATGGCCACCACGTCGCGCAGGCTGCCCGTCTTGAGGTGCGCCCGGCCCGCAGCGCTGGCCTGGTTGCGGCGCAAGGTGCCATCGACGCCAAGGATGGGCAACGACGCGGCAAGCTCGGGCATCACGGGCGCGCGCCAGGCGCTTTGCAGCATGCGCCCGAGCGCTTGTGCACTGATGCGCGCGCTGCGGCTCAGGCCCGCGCCGTTGTCGGGCTGCGGCGGCGCGGTGTCTGGCAGGCGCTCCTGCCACCACTGGCGCACGACGGCGCGTGCGCCCTCGGGCGTGGCGACGCCGTTTTTTTGCAGCGCGAGCGTGAGGAAGACCTGCTGCGCCATGACGTTGTTGCTGAATTTATTCACATTGCGCACCACCTCGGCGAGCGTGGGCGAGCTTGCGCTGAACATCGGCTGCAGCCCCGCGGGCACGCGCCCATCGCGCACGCTGCCGTCCAACTTTCCACCAAGCTCGCGCCACAGGCCGGCGATCGCCTGCGCGGCGAAGTTTTGCGGGTCGGCCGCCGCTACGGGCCACACGCGCTCACCGCAGGCCGCCGGGTAGCTGCCGCGAAATAGCGTGCGCTGCGCGTCGGCCAGCTCGGCGCGCAGGCCTGCGCGCCAGTCGCCGCAGGGCGCGCCGGCTGGCGCGAGCGGCACCTGCGTCTGGCGCTGCACGCCCGCGAGCGGCAGGTCATAGGCGATGCGCGCCACGCCCGCGGCCTCATCGGGGATGAAGCTCATGGCGACGGCCTGGTAGTTGAGCAGCAGCGCGTCGGGCGCGGCGTTGTAGGGGCGCAGCGGCTCGTTGTCGAAGTCAGCCGGGTCTTGCGCCGGCAGCTCGAAGGCCGTGCGATCGAGCACGATGTCGCCGGCGATGCGCTGTATGCCTTGCGCCTGCACGCGCTTGAGCAGCAGCCACAGTCGCTCGGCCACGAGCTTGGGGTCGCCCTGGCCGCGCAGGTACAGGTTGCCGTGCAAGGTGCCACCCTGCACCGCGCCATCGGCATAGACGGGCGTTTGCCAAGTGAAGGACGGCCCGAGCAAATCAAGCGCCGCGTAGGTGGTGACCAGCTTCATGACCGAGGCCGGGTTCATGGGCGCCTGGGCGCGGTACGCGAGGCGCGGCGGCTGGCGCCTGTCCTGCGCGTCGGCCACCCAGATGGCCAGAGCCTCCCGCGGCAGCTGCGCACGCGCCAACGCGGCTTCCACGGGCGCAGGTAGGGCGGATGAAGCTACTGAATCAGGAGCATCCGCCGCCGCAGGCTGGGCCCAGGCCGTGCCCGGGCACAAGAGCAGCCACGCCGCCGCCACGAAAAAAAACCGCGCGGCCCGCAGCAAAACGCAGCAGTCCACGCGGATGCTCGAAGAAGAAAGCGCACAGCACATGGAGCGAGTGTAGAGCGCCCCAAGATCGCCTTGCGCTTGCGGATTGCAGCTGCGCCTCACTCGACCGGCACGGTCATCGGCAGTGGTTTGCCGGGCGCAGCCTTGGGCAGCTCGACGCGCAACACACCGTTTTTGTACGTCGCGCGGGCCGCATCGGCGCGCACCGGCACGGGCAGCGGCACCTTGCGCTGAAAGCTGCCGTAAGCGCACTGCATCACGCGCCAGCGGCCTTGCGTGCTCTCACGCTCGAAGCGCTTTTCACCGCTGATGTCCAGCATGTCGCCGTGCACCTCGATGCGCAGGTCACTCTTGTCCAGCCCCGGCAGTTCGAGCCGCACGACCAGGCGCTCTTCATCCTCGAACAGGTCGGCGCCGAGCACAGCCCAGTTGCGCGCGGGCAGAAAAAAATCTTCATCCATCTCGGTCTTGGCCGGCAGCTGCGTCTGTGCGCCGGGCTTGAAGCGCGTCAAGGCCCCCGCGGCAAAGCGCGTGAGACTGCGCCAGCCTTCGGAGAGGTTGTCCCACAGGGCGCCGACGTTTTCCTTCAAGGATTCCACTTTCATCGCGAACCTCCGTTTCTATGAACAAAAACGCCTGGCAAGGCACCAGGCGTGGCGTTTTGCTTGCCAAGTGTGGCTCAGGCCACCTGCACTTCAATGCGCCGCGGCTGGGCATGCTCGGCCTTCGGAATGCGCAGGCTCAACACGCCTTGCTCGAACTTGGCCTGCGTCTTGGCAGGATCGAGCTCCTTGGAGAGCGTGAACACGCGCCGGTAGCGCGGCAGGCCCACCTCGACATGGCTCGCCTCCATGCCTTGCGGCACGTCGAGCGCAACTTCGCCTTCGATCGTGAGCGTGTCGGACTCGACCTGCAGGCTCAGCTTGTCCTTGGGCACGCCGGGCAGGTCGGCGTACAAGGTAATTCCGCCGGCATCCTCGATCACGTCCACGGGCGGCAGCAGCGTGAAATCCTCTGGCGCTTTGTCTGGTGCCTTGTCTGCCGTTTGGCTCGCCGCGTTCTGTGCGGCCTGGGTGACTTGGTTTTCGCTCATGGTGCAACCCTCCATCATTCGATGCTGATGCGGCGCGGCTGGGCTTCTTCCTTGCGCTGAATGCGCACATGCAGCACGCCATCACGGTACTTCGCGGCCACCGAGGTCGGATCGATGTCGTCTGGCAGCGAAATGACGCGGCGGAAACGCCCCGCAAAACGCTCGTTGATATGCACGGTGGCCTTTTCGGGCACATCGGCAGCCTTGCGCTCACCCGCGAGCGTCAAGGTGCCTTTTTCGATCTGCACGTCCAGGCTCGCAGGATCGAGGCCGGGCGCGAAGGCATAAATTTCCACCGACTGCGGCGTGCCGCCGACGTTGAGCGCCGGAAAACCGCGCGTCAGGCCACGGATGCTCGGCCCGAGGCCGAACACCTGCTGCACTTCGCGCTGCAGACGGTCGAGATCCGCAAACACGGAACTCGGAAAGAGAGAGCGGTAATACATGACTCAGGCTCCTTTCTGTGGGTCTGGCACTGGCGCTGCGGGCAGCGCCCTCGTCACGCAAACTATGGTGGCACCCGTTTTTTTTAAGATCGCGTCAACGCAGCGCAGCACCCTGCTTTTTGCGCTGCATCAAAATGCGCGCTGCGCCGCCACCCTTGCGGCTTGCCATCGGATTACCCGCCATGCCCTCTGCCTGGAACCGCCACCGCCTCACGAACCGCCTGCAAACGCTCGCGCTCGTGGGCGTGATGCTGGGGATTTGCGCCCTCGCAGGCCAGATGCTGCTCGGGCGCATGGGTTTGTGGCTCGCGCTCGGGTTTGGCACGGCGGCGCTGCTGCTCGAGCCCGCCGCAGCCGCCCGGCTCACGCTGAGGCTGTACCGCGCCCAGCCCATCGCGCCGCAGCAGGCGCCGCAGCTGTGGGCGCTGCTGCGCCAGCTGGCCGAGCGCGCGGGCCTGCCCAGCGTGCCACAACCCTACTATGTGCCCAGTGCCGTGGTCAATGCCTTCACGATTGGCAACCGGCGCCGCGCCGTGATCGCGCTCACCGACGGGCTGCTGCGCACGCTCACGCCGCGCGAGCTCACAGGCGTGCTCGCGCACGAGGTTGCGCACATCGCGCACGAAGACCTGCGCGTGCTCGGGCTGGCCGATTACGTGAGCCGCCTCACGGGCATGTTTGCCCTGGCCGGGCAGATGATGCTGTTGCTCGCGCTGCCCTGGCTCGCCACGGGGCTTGCGCAGGTGTATTGGCCGGGCCTGCTGCTGCTCGCCTTCTCGCCCCAACTGGCCATGCTGCTGCAACTGGGCCTGTCGCGCGTGCGTGAGTTCGACGCCGACCAGACCGCGGCGCAGCTCAGCGGCGACCCCGAAGGGCTCGCGCTGGCCTTGGCAAAAATCGAGCGCAGCGCGCGCAACTGGCGCTCCTGGCTGTTGCCCGGCTGGGGCGAGGCCGAGCCTTCATGGCTGCGCACGCATCCGCCGACCGCCGAGCGCATCCGCCGCCTGCGCGAGCTCGCGGCGTCCATGCCGCCGGCCAGCGCACTGCCCAGCCCGGGCGACTACCGCCCACCCATGAGCCCGCCACGCCCGGCGCGCTGGCATTGGGGCGGTTTTTGGCATTGATTTTGTCGATAATCGCTCATATAACCTTCGTATAAAGCTATGATTTTTGCACCTATTCCAGCCGCCACCTCACCATGAATCTGCTCGCCTTCGACACCAGTACCGACACCTTGAGCGTCGCCATTCAGCACGGCGCGGGGCTGTGGCAGCACAGCGGCCCCGGTGGCGCGCAGGCTTCTGCGGCGCTGATCCCCACGGTGCGCGCGCTGCTCGCGCAAGCCGGGCTGTCTTTCGACACGCTGGACGCCATCGTCTTCAGCCGCGGGCCGGGCTCGTTCACGGGGCTGCGCACGGCTTGCGCGGTGGCGCAGGGGCTGGCGCTGGGCGCGCGGCGGGGTCAGGGCGTGCCGGTGCTGCCCATAGACACCTTGCTCGCCGTGGCCGAGGAGGCGCGCCACCAGCACGGCTGCACGCAGGTCGTCGCGGCGCTCGACGCGCGCATGGACGAGGTCTATGTCGCGCACTATCGCCGCAGCGGCAGGAGCGCGGGCCTGTGGGAATGCACGCTGCCAGCCCAGCTGAGCGCGCCTGAAGCCGTGCAGGTGCCGCCCGGCTGGGCGCTTGCGGGCAATGCCGGCGCCGTGTATGGCGCGCGCCTGGCTGCCCACACACACCACGAGGGCAGAGCCGCGCCCGTGTTTGCGGCGCTGCCCACAGCCACGGCGCTGCTGCGCCTGGCTCCGGCGCTGCTTGCCGCCGGACAGGCCGTGCCTGCGCGCGCCGCACTGCCGCTCTACATCCGCGATAAAGTCGCGCAGACTACGGCCGAGCGCGCCGCCGCGCGCTCCGGTGCGGGCCACGTTGCCGGCATCTCGCCATGAACGCACGCATCCAAGGCCCTGCCGCGCCACCAGAACTGCCAGCGCTACCACCCGAGGTGCGCCTTGCGCCGCTCTCGCTCGAGTCGCTCGATGCCGTACTCGACATCGAAAACGTCGCCTATTCCCACCCCTGGAGCCGCGGCAACTTCATGGACACGCTCGCAGCCGGCTACCAGACGCAAGTGCTGCTCGGCGGCAGGGAGGTCATAGGCTATTACGTCGCCATGCTCGGCGTCGATGAGGCGCACCTGCTCAACCTCACGGTGGCGCCGGCGTTCCAGCAGCAAGGCTGGGCGCGCGTGCTGCTTGATGCGCTGGGCCTGTGGGCACGCGCGCGCGGCGCGCAGTGGCTCTGGCTCGAGGTGCGCATGAGCAACCTGCGCGCACAAAAAATCTATGCCGCGCACGGCTTTCAGCGCGTGGGCGTGCGCAAACGCTACTACCCCGCGGCCGCCGGCACGCGCGAAGATGCGCTCGTGATGAGCCTGCGCTTGTAGTCTCCACGACTTACGCAAATCGGGGTTAGGCCAGGCGTTCGCCCCATGGCAAAACACCTCGCTGCATCCTTGTTTGCGTAAGTCCAGGTCTCGTCTCGGTTCGTCGCATCCTGCATCGTCCGGCGTGTCCCCCATGACAGCGTCCGCTTTTTCGCCCCTTGCCCGTTTACCATCGCCCCATGAGCCTGCACCTCGATGCGCGCCAGCGCGCCATGCTGCAAGAAATGGGCATCGCCCTGTGGCTGCCGCAGCCCGCAGCCCTGCCCCAGCAGCCCGCACAGACGGCCCGCCACGCCGTAGTCGATACCCCTGTGCCCAACGCCGCGGCGGCCGTGGCCGATGCCGACCTGCCGCGCGCGCGCGTAGCGGCGCCACGCCCCCAGCCATCGCAGCCACGGATGGCAGACGCCACCCCCACCGCCGCCCCGCCCGCAAACCGCCCTGCCCCGCCGCGCAGCCAGCCGGGCGCGCCCGCCACCTCCCGCGCCGGCGCAGCCGCCGACACATTGCCGCCGGCCCTGTACGTGTATGCGCTGCAGGCGCTGTACCCGCAGGCCGACGCGCAGCAGACGCCGCCCGAACTCGGCGCAGGCTGGCTCGTCGTGACCGAAACGCTGCCGCCCACGAACCCGCACGCCGCAGCCGCGCGCAAGCTGCTCGACAACATGCTGCGCGCGCTGCACCTGCACCTGCACCCGCGCGTGTTCCTGCTCGCGCTCGAGAGGCCCGCACCGCACGCCGGCGCCGCGGTTGCCGATGCTGCCCCCGTCCCTGCCACCCCTGTCCCTGCCACCCTCCTCGCTCCCGAGGCCCGCGCGCCCAGCCTCGTCGCCAGCGCCGACATCCCCGCGACGCTCGCCGCCGCCGTGTCCGAGATGCAGCCAGCCATGGTGTTGCTGCTGGGCCTGCTGCCCGCGCGCGTGGCCCTGGGGCGCGCCGACCCCTTGGGCGCGCTGCGCGCGGGTGCGCACCAGATCGGCTCTGCCCCCGCCGTGGTCAGCTATGCGCCGGACTTCCTGCTGCGCTCCCAGGCCAGCAAGGCCGCCGCCTGGGCCGACTTGTGCCACGCGCTGGCCTTGGTGCGGGCGACGACCGCTTGACGCGCGCCTGCTTGCCTTCCGGGCCACAAAGCCGCGCACAGCAAAGCCGCGCCCGGCGCGCAGGTATCATGCCGCGATCTCACTTTTCAGGAGCGCTCGCATGGCCCTCATGGACTTCATCAAGAAGCAGTTCATCGACGTCATCCAATGGACCGAGTCGGGTGACGGCACGCTGGCCTGGCGTTTTCCGATGGCGGGCATGGAGATTCAGAACGGCGCCATGCTCACGGTGCGCGCATCGCAGGTGGCGGTGTTCGTCAACGAGGGGCAGGTGGCCGACGTGTTTGGCCCCGGCATGCACAAGCTCGGCACGCAGACGCTGCCGGTGCTGACCTACCTGAAGAACTGGGACAAGCTCTTCGAATCGCCTTTCAAGAGCGACGTGTATTTTTTCAGCACGCGCCAGCAGCTCGACCAGAAATGGGGCACGCCGCAGCCCATCAGCATCCGCGACCAGGACTTTGGCGCGGTGCGCCTGCGCGCCTTCGGCAACTATGCGTACCGCATTGCCGACCCCAAGGCCTTCCACGTCAATGTCTCGGGCACGCGCGACAGCTACACCGTGGCAGACCTGGACGGCCAGCTGCGCGGCCTGGTGCTGCAAAACATCAGCAACGCGATTGCCGCGAGCGGCCTGCCCTTTTTGGACCTGGCGGCCAACCAGAGCATGTTTGCCGAGGCGCTCGCGCGGCAGTTGCAGCCTGAATTTGCCAAGCTCGGGCTGCAGCTCGACGGCTTTACGGTGCAAAGCGTGTCGCTGCCCGAAGAGCTGCAAAAAATCCTCGACCAGAAAATCGGCATGGGCATGGTCGGCAACGACATGGGCAAATTCATGCAATACCAGACCGCGCAGGCCATCCCCAAGCTGGCCGAAACCGCGGGCGCGGGCGGCGGCATTGCGGGCGATGCGATGGGCCTGGGTGCCGGCGTGGCGCTGGGCCAGGTGCTGGCGCAAAACCTGCAGGCCGGGCTGCAAGGGGGTGCCCCTGTTGCCGCCGCCCCGGCCGCCGCGCCCGCAGGCGTGAAACCCGAAGAGGTGATGGCTACGCTCGAAAAGCTCGCCGAGCTCCAAGCCAAAGGTATCCTGACGCAGCAGGAGTTCGACGCGAAGAAGGCCGAGCTGCTGAAAAAGCTCGTTTGAGGGTCCGCCGCTACGCTATTTTTTACATAGCTGCTTACGCTTGTCAAACGGCGCCTAAAGCCCAAAAACGCTCATAATTTTCCGATGGCCCTTGACGCCACCCAGCGCCACTACCGTGCGCCCTGCCCTGGCTGCGGCGCGCCGGTGGAGTTTCGCAGCGCGCAGAGCACGCATGCGGTCTGCGCCTATTGCCAGAGCACGGTGGTGCGCAGCGGCGAAGTGCTGGCGCGCCTGGGCAGGATGGCCGAGCTGTTCGATGACCACAGCCCGCTGCAGCTGGGCGCGTGCGGGCGTTTTCAGGAGGGCGGCAAGGCGCTGGCCTTCACCCTCGTCGGGCGGCTGCAATACAAGTCCTCCACGGGCGTGTGGAGCGAGTGGTACGCACTGCTGGAAGACGGCAACATCGCCTGGCTGGCCGAGGACAACGGCGCCTACGTCTTCACGCGGCCACTGGCGCCCAGGCGGCCCCTGCCCGACGCGGCGCGGTTTCGCGTGGGCACGGGCACGGCGATCGAGGGCAAGCCTTTTAGCGTCACCTTCAACGAGCAGGTCGCACTGATCGCCGCGCAGGGCGAGCTGCCCAAGCTGCCGCCGCTGGGCGTGCCTTTTGCCGTGGTCGAACTGCGCAGCGCCGACGGCGAGGTGCTGAGCCTCGAATACAACCCGGCAAGCGCGGGTGCGGCGCCGGCCTTGGCCGCAGCGCCAGACCCGGCCACCGCGGCAACCCTGCAGCCCGCGGCGCCCAGCGTCTCACGCGGGCGCGCCGTTTCGCTCGACGAACTGCAGCTGCAGGGCCTCAAGGACGAATCCGCGCGCGAAGAAAAGGCGCGCCAGTTCAGCTGCCCGCACTGCGGCGCGCCGGTGCAGGTGCAGCTCGAGCGCAGCAAAAGCGTCACCTGCAACGCCTGCCACAGCATCATCGACCTGAGCCAGGGCCTGGGCGGCGAGCTGCGCCACGCCGAGCAGGACGAGCCCGTGCAGCCGCTCATCCCCCTGGGCGCGACCGGCCAGTTGCAGGGCGTGCCGTGGCAAGTGGTGGGGTTTCAGCACCGCATGGGGCAGGTGCCCGGCGAGGACGAGCTGTTCGGCTGGGATGAATACCTGCTCTACCACCGCCAGCGCGGCTTTTGCTTTCTGGTGGATTCCACCGAAGGCTGGAGCCTGGTGCGGCCCACCACGGGCGCCCCCACGCTCGCGGGCCGCAACGCGCGCACCGCCACCTATTTGGGCACCACCTACACGCTGCAATACAGCTACGAGGCCGAAACCACCTACGTCGCGGGCGAGTTCTACTGGCCCGTGGTGCGCGGGCAAAAAACCTTCAACCGCGACTTCGCCAGCGCCAAGGGCCTGCTGAGCATGGAGCAAACCGCGACCGAAGTCACCTGGTCGGCGGGCAGCAGGCTGCGCAGCGACACCGTCGCCCAGGCCTTCGGCCTGCAGGACCAGGCCGCGATGTTCCGGCGCGACGACGTCAAGCCCTTTTCTGCCGTGCCCCAGCTCAGCCTGCGCACCATCGTGATCGTGGTGCTGCTGCTCATCGTGCTGCTCATCCTCCTGCGCTCGTGCGGCCCTGCGTTCGTGGGCAGCGGCATACGCAGCGCGGGCGGCTCGTATGGTGGCTATACGAGCGGAGGCGGGCACAAGTGAGCGCACCACCAGTGGGCGCACCCATTTCTTTCCTTTTTCCAGGAGGTTTCCATGGAACTTGAATGGCTCAGGCCTGCGGCTTTCCTCGGCTCGATCGTGTATGCGCTGATCGGCGTCGTCATTTTTTTGCTCTGCTTCATCGTCATCGACAAAATCACACCCCACGACCTGTGGGCCGAAATCGTCGAAAAGCAAAACCGCGCGCTGGCCCTGGTCGTGGCCGCGATGTGTCTGGGCATATCGATCATCGTGGCGGCGGCAATCCACGGATGATGGTTTGTCGCCCGCGCCGCGCCAGTGTGGGCCGCGCCCGGCCTGCACGCCCTTCCTGACATGAGCCCCGACACCCGCGCTGCGGCAGCCCACCCAGGTACCTCCACCGCCCCGCGCCCCGTCGAAATCGCCCTGCTCGCGAGCGTCTTCGTGGTGGCGGCGTGCGGGCTGCTGTACGAGCTCGCGGCGGGCACGCTCGCGTCCTACCTGCTGGGCGACTCGGTGCTGCAGTTTTCCACCATCATCGGCAGCTACCTGTTCGCGATGGGCCTGGGCTCGTACCTGTCGCGCTTTTTCGAGCGCCAGCTGCCCGCGCATTTCCTGCGCATAGAGCTGCTCGTGGCGCTCGCGGGCGGCATGCTGCCGGCGCTGCTGTTCCTGGCCAATGCCTACGTGCCGGGCGCGTTCCGCTTCGTGCTTTACACGCTGGTTCTGTTCGTGGGCATGCTCGTGGGGCTGGAGATTCCGCTCGTCATGCGCATACTGCGGCGCCACGTGGCGCTGCGGGAGCTGGTCTCGCAGGTGCTCACCTTCGATTACCTGGGCGCGCTTGCGGTATCGCTCGCGTTTCCGCTGCTGCTGGTGCCGCAGCTCGGGCTGGTGCGCACGGGGCTGCTGTTCGGGCTCCTGAACGCCGGCGTGGCGCTGTGGACGCTGTGGATGTTCCGCCACGAGCTGCGCCACCTGCGCGCGCATGCGCTGGCCGGCCTGCTGACCTGCGCGGCGCTGGGTGCAGCCATGTTCGGCGCCGAGCGCATCAGCACCCTGGCCGAAGACAGGTTCTACCAGGACCCCATCGTCTATGCCGCCTCTTCGCCCTACCAGCGCATCGTGGTCACGCACGGGCGCAGCGGCTACCGGCTGTTCCTCAACGGCAACCTGCAATTCGCACAGCAGGACGAATACCGCTACCACGAAGCGCTGGTACACCCCGCGATGGCCGCCCACGGCGCCCCGCGGCGCGTGGCCGTGCTCGGCGGCGGCGACGGCATGGCGGTGCGCGAAATTCTCAAATACCCTTCGGTGCAGGAAGTCGTGCTGGTGGAGCTAGACCCGCACATGACGCAGCTCTTTTCCACGCACGAGGCGCTGGCCGCGCTCAACCGCTACGCGCTGCGCTCGCCCACGGTCAAAATCATCCACGCCGACGCCTTCCAGTGGCTGCAAAACACGCAGCAAATGTTCGACGTGATCGTGGTGGACTTTCCCGACCCCACCAACTTCGCCATCGGCAAGCTCTACACCAACAGCTTTTACGCCCTGCTCGATCAGCGCCTGGCCGCGAGCGGCTATGCCGTGATCCAGACCACCTCGCCGCTGGTGGCGCGCCAGAGTTTCTGGACGGTGGTGCAGACCGTCCAATCGGTCGGCCTGCGTGCCGCGCCCTACCACGCACACGTGCCCAGCTTTGGCGAATGGGGCTTCATCCTCGCCAGCCACCGTCCGTGGCGCCTGCCCGAAGCCTTGCCCCCAGACCTGCGCTTTCTGAGCGTGGCGACGCTGCCGCTGCTGTTCGACTTCCCGCTCGACATGGCGCGCGTGCCCGCCGAGGTCAACCGCCTGTCGAACCAGGTGCTGGTAACGCGCTACGAGCAGGAGTGGGGGAAGGTGGCTGCGCATTGACCCTGCGCCCTGGCGAAGCCACAATGTTGTTGAAACTTTC
Organism: Extensimonas perlucida; assembly: GCF_007655255.1. Lineage (GTDB taxonomy): Bacteria > Pseudomonadota > Gammaproteobacteria > Burkholderiales > Burkholderiaceae_C > Extensimonas > Extensimonas perlucida. Next base: position 14,690 of record NZ_VMYE01000014.1, on the reverse strand, counting down.
AACAACCTGGACTTGCCATGAGCACCGTCAATTTCAGCGTCCCCGACGATGTCAAAGCCCTGTTCAACGCCACGTTCGAAGGGCAGAACAAGAGCGCGATCATTGCCGAACTGATGCGCGAAGCCGTGGAGCGCGAACAGCAGCGGCGGCGCAGAGAGCAAGCCTACGCGCGCATCCTGGCGCGCAGAGAAAGCGCCCCCGCCTTCACCGAAGCACAGTTGCGCGCGGCCCGCGAAGAAGGGCGTCCGTGAACCCCGTCGTGGTCGATGCCAGCGTGGCCGTCAAGTGGTTCGTGTCTGACCCTGCGCAGGAAGCACATTCAGACATAGCACTGCGCCTGCTCGCAAGTGCCGTGCAGGGGCGCCTGACACTGCTGCAGCCGCCGCACTTCATCGCGGAAGTCGCCGCAGTGCTGGCGCGTCTGCTGCCCCAATCCGCAACTGAAAACATCCTGGACCTGCTCGATCTGCTCGGCATGCAACGCGACGCCACGCAAGACGCCACGATCTATGCGAGCGCCGTGGAATTGGCGACCACGCTCGACCACCACCTCTTCGACACGCTCTACCACGCGCTGGCCCTGCAGACCCCGGGTGCGGTACTGGTGACGGCCGACGGCCGCTACTTCGACAAAGCCCGGCACTTGGGCCGCATGGTCTGGCTTGCTGACTTTGCCGCATGATCCGGCGTCGCCATCTTCTTGCCGCCAGTGCCCTGCCCTTGCTCGGCTGCGAACCCGCGCCCGCCATCACCGGCGGCTTTACCGGCATCAACGCTGCGCGCGGCCATGCGCTGCGCGATCTGGGCACGCCACCCGCGCCGCAGGCCACGCGGCGCACGCAAGTCGTCATCGCGGGGGCGGGCGTGGCCGGGCTCGCGGCGGCGCGGGCGCTGCGCCTGCGCGGCATCGAGGACTTCGTGCTGCTGGAGCTCGAAGACGATGCCGGCGGCAACGCGCGCGCAGGCATGATGAGCGGCATCGCTTGCCCGCAGGGCGCGCATTACCTGCCGCTGCCAGGTGCAGACGCGCACGAGGTGCAAGACCTGCTCGAAGAATTCGGCCTGCGCCGGCGCGTAGCCGGGCGCTGGCAGTACGACGAGCTCCACCTGTGCCACAGCCCGCAGGAGCGGCTGTTCTTTCAGGGCGCGTGGCAGGAAGGCCTGCTGCCCCTGGCCGGGGTGGGCGCCGACACGCTCGCGCAGTACCGGCGCTTTGCCGCGCAGGTGGATGGGCTCGCGCGTGCGAGCCGCTTTTGCATTCCGGCGCTGCGCGCGCCCTTCACTGCGCAGCATGCCGCCCTCGACGCGCAAACGGCCGATGCCTGGCTGCGCGCCCAGGGCCTGACCGATGCGCATCTGCGCTGGTACCTCGACTACTGCTGCCGCGACGACTACGGTGCGGGGCTGCAGCGCGTGTCCGCCTGGGCCTGCATCCACTACTTCGCGAGCCGCCACGGCTTTCGCGCACCGCAGGCCAGCGCGGACGCCGAAGACCTGGGCGCCCCCATCAGCGCCGACGCCGAGAGCGACGCCGTGCTCACCTGGCCCGAGGGCAACGCCTGGCTCACGCGCCGGCTCGCCGCGCCCCTGGGCGAGCGCCTGCGCACCGGCCACAGCGTGCTGCGCATCCGCACCGAGCGCCACGGCGTGGCCGTCGATGCGCTGCGCCATGCCGACGGCTGCGTCGTGCGCTGGCAGGCCGCGCAGTGCATCGTCGCGCTGCCCGCGTTCATCGCCGCGCGCGTGATCGAGCAGCCGCCGGCGTGGCTCGTGGACATCGCCCGGAATCTGGCCTACGCCCCGTGGCTGGTGGCCAACCTGCACCTGGCCGCGCCGCTGCAGGACCGCCCCGGCGCCGCGCCGGCCTGGGACAACGTGGTTTACGGCGAACCTGGCGGGGGCCTGGGCTACGTGGATGCGCACCACCAAAGCCTGGACCCGCGCCCCGGCCCCACGGTGCTCAGCTACTACCGCACGCTCGGTGACCTGCCCGGCGCGCGCCAGCAGCTGCTGACGCAGCCCTGGAGCCATTGGCGCGACGCCATCCTGGCTGCGCTGGCCGCGCCCCACCCGGACCTGGCGCAGCGCCTCACGCGCATGGACATCACCCGCTGGGGCCACGCCATGGCCATCCCGCAGCCAGGCACGCTGCGCCGGCTGCGGCAGCTCTCCGCCGCCTCCGCGGATGCACGAGGCTCACACGGCGCGCCGTCCGCGCAAGCCGCGAACGTGCGCAGCGGCCGCCTGCACTTCGCCCACGCGGACTGGTCCGGCTATTCGATCTTCGAGGAAGCCTTCACGCGCGGCCACGCGGCGGGCGGCGCGGTGTGAATCAGCCGACGAGGTGCGCAGGCAAGGCGCCGCGCTGCAGCGCGTGGCGCTCGGCGTGCTGCGGCTCGAACAGCGCGAGCAAGGCTGCCATGAGCGCCTGCGCCTTGGCACTGTGGTCCGCGCCGAAATTGCACACGTACACGTCCAGCGTCACGGCCTTGCGCTCGGGCCAGGTGTGCACGCAGACATGGCTTTCGGCGAGCAGCAGGGCTGCAGTCACCCCACCGGGGCCGTGGCGGGTTGCGGCAAAGGTGTGCAGCAGCTCGCCCACCACCTGCAGCCCCGCGGCCTGGGCCGCATCGCGGCAGGCCGCGCCGAGCAGGCTCGCATCGACAAGCCAGCGCGCGGCGCAGCGGCAGTCGTGAAGGTCGGCGGTCAGGTGCAGGCCGTGCATGCGCGCACTGTAGCGGATCGACCGTCACGAAAGCCGCTGCCTGCAATGCCATAATCCGCCGCTTTGACGGAGACATCCCATGGAAACCTACCCTAGTCGGTAGCTTTCAACTCCCGGCTTGCCAAGAAAGAAAGCGGGGGTTGAAAGCACCGCATCCCCCCTTTCGCCAATTTTCGCAGACGCCACGCACCCCGGGAGTGAGCCCATGCTCAACATTTTCACGCTCGTCAACGGCCGCCTGTTCCAGGAAGAGATCGAATCGCTCGAGGAACTCGCCAAATTCCAGCCGATCTGGGTTGATCTCGAAGCGCCCACGCTCGAAGAAAAGCGCTGGATCAAGCAGCACTACGGCCTGTCCATCCCCGAGGACGCGATGGACGAGGACATCGAAGAGTCCGCGCGCTTTTACGAGGAAGACAACGGCGAGCTGCATATCCGCAGCGACTTTTTGATCGACGACGACGAAAACCCGCGCTCGGTGCGCACGGCATTCATCTTGAACCAGCACAACACCGACCTCAAAAGCCGCGGCGTGCTGTTTTCGATCCACGACGAGGACGTGCCGGTGTTTCGCCTGCTGCGCCTGCGCGCGCGGCGTGCGCCGGGCTTGATCGAGGACGCCAAGGACGTGCTGCTCAAGCTCTTCGACGCCGACGCCGAATACTCGGCCGACACGCTCGAAAACATCTACGACGAGCTCGAAAAGGTCAGCCGGCAGGTGCTCGCAGGCGACGTGACCGACGCGCGTGCGGGCGAGGTGCTTTCTGCCATCGCGCGCCAGGAGGACTTGAACGGGCGCATCCGCCGCAACGTCATGGACACGCGCCGCGCCGTGAGCTTCATGATGCGCAGCAAGATGCTCAACGCGAGCCAGTTCGAGGACGCGCGCCAGATCCTGCGCGATATCGAGTCGCTGGACAACCATACGGCCTTTTTGTTCGACAAGATCAACTTCCTGATGGACGCCACCGTGGGCTTCATCAACATCAACCAGAACAAGATCATCAAAATCTTCTCGGTGGCCAGCGTGGCGCTGCTGCCGCCCACGCTGATCGCGAGCATCTACGGCATGAACATGCAGTTCCCCGAGCTGGAACTGCTCGGGCCCGCGATGTACCCCTACGTGCTCGCGCTGATGGTGGTGTCCGCCATCGGCCCGATGTGGTACTTCCGCAAGCGCGGGTGGTTGATGTAAAAATCGGCCGTTTATGCTGATGGAATGAGTGCTAGCAGCTATTTATTTCATAGTTTTTGCAGCAAGCCTTGCACGATCAGCTCGGCGTAGCGGCTGGCCACGGTGCGCACGAATTGCGGAAAGTCCAGGTGCGCGCTGTCGTCGGCGCGGTCGGAGATGGTGCGCACCGCGGCAAAGGGCAGGCCGTAGTCGTGGCAGACCTGGGCCACTGCGGCGCCTTCCATCTCCACGGCCAGCACCTCATGGCCGGCCGTGAGCAGCGCGGCGCGCAGGCCCTGCGCCTCGTGCGCGCTCGCGACGAAGCGGTCGCCGCTGGCCACCAGGCCGTGGTGCACGCGCGGGTGGCCTGCCTGGTATTTCAAGCCAAAACGGCATCCAGCCATTGATACACAAGCGCAAGCAGCTTCCAATAGCAGAGCAGACAGCGCGGCATCGCAGGCCAGGCGCTGGCGGCCATAGCCGGGCAGCTCCCAGCGCGCAAAGAGCGGCGAGGCGTCCATGTCGTGCTGCACATAGTCCTGCGCCACGACCACGTCGCCCACCTGCACGTCCGTGCCCACGCCGCCGGCTACGCCCGTGAACACGATGCGCGCGACGCCGAAGCGCTCGATCAGCGCCGTGGCCGTGGTCGCCGCGGCCACTTTGCCTATGCCCGAGAGGGCGAGCACCACGCTCTGGCCGTGCAGCGTGCCGCACCAGACGCTGCGCCCCGCGTGCTGCAGGTGCTGCGGCTGCACAAGCTGCGCGAGCAGGCCGCTTTGTTCTTGCGGCAGGGCGCTGAGGATGGCGGTGGGCATGGAAGTCAAGCCGCTGCGTGCACAGGCAACGCAAGGCGCAGGCTCAGGTTTTGTGCAGCTCGCGCCGCAGCACCTTGCCCACCGTGGTCTTGGGCAGCTCGTTGCGGAACTCGATCACCTTGGGGCGCTTGTAGCCCGCGAGGTTTTCGTGGCAGAAGGCGCGCACCTGCGCTTCAGTGAGGTTGGGGTCGCGGCGCACGATCACGACCTTGACGGCCTCGCCCGATTTTTCGTCGGGGATGCCGACCACGCCGCATTCGAGCACACCGGGGCAGCTCGCGATCACGTCTTCGACCTCGTTCGGATAGACGTTGAAGCCGCTCACGAGGATCATGTCCTTCTTGCGATCGACGATCTTGAAGTAGCCGCGCGCGTCCATGGTGCCGATGTCGCCCGACTTGAACCAACCGTCGGCGGTCATGACCTTGGCGGTCTCGTCGGGGCGCTGCCAGTAGCCGGCCATGACCTGTGGCCCGCGGATCGCGATCTCGCCGGGCGCGCCCGGCGTGGTGACGTCGTGGCCGTCGTCGTCGAGCAGCTTCATCCAGGTGCTGGGCAGTGGCACGCCAATGGTGCCCGTGAATTCGCGCGTGGTCACGGGGTTGCAGCTGGCCGAGGGGCTGGTCTCGGACAGGCCGTAGCCCTCGCAGATCGGGCAGCCGGTTTTTTCGAGCCAGCGCTGCGCCACCGCGCTTTGCACGGCCATGCCGCCGCCCACGCTGACCTTGAGGTGGCGCCAATCGACGGTGTCGAAGTCGGGGTGGTGCAGCAGCCCGTTGAACAAGGTGTTGACGGCGGCAAAGATGTGAAAGCGGTGCTGCGCGAGCTCCTTGAGCACGGCGGGCAGGTCGCGCGCGTTGGGCACCATGATGACCTTGTTGCCCGTGCGCAGCGGCAACAGCAGGTTCAGCGTGAAGCCAAAGATGTGGTAGAGCGGCAGCACGCAGGCCGTGCCCGGCTGCTCGCCGGGCGGGATTTGCGCCATCGCGGGGGCGTTCCAGGCTTCGGACTGCAAGGTGTTGGCGACGAGGTTGCGGTGCAGCAGCATCGCGCCCTTGGGCGTGCCCGTGGTGCCGCCCGTGTATTGCAGCACGGCCAGGTCTTCGGGGGCCAGCGGCGGCGGCTGCAGGCGCCCGCGCCGGCCCTGGCGGATCGCTTCGTTGAAGCGCACGGCCGCGGGCAGGCTGAAGGCCGGCACCAGCTTTTTGAGGTGCCGCACCGCCAGGTTCACCAGCGCACCCTTGGGCCAACCGAGCAGATCGCCGAGCGCGCACAGCACGACGTGCTGAACAGCTGTCTGCGCGATGCAGTGCTGCAGGGTGTGCGCAAAGTTTTCGAGAATGACGATGGCCTTGGCGCCCGAGTCCTTGAGCTGGTGCTCGAGCTCGCGCGCGGTGTAGAGCGGGTTCACGTTCACGACCACGCAGCCCGCGCGCAGCACCGCCGCCACGGCCACCGCGTACTGTGGCATGTTGGGCATCATGAGCGCCACGCGGTCGCCTTTGACCAGGCCCAGCCCCTGCAAATAGGCCGCGAGCGCACGCCCGAGGGCGCCGGCCTGCGCGTAGCTGAGCTCTTTGCCCATGAAGCTGTAGGCCGGGCGCTCGGGGTAGCGCGCAAAGGCCTCGTCGAACAGGTGCACCAGCGTGGGAAAGCGCAGCGGGTCGATGTCGGCGGGCACGCCTTCGGGGTAGGCCGCGAGCCAGGGACGGTCGGTCATGGTTTTTTGCCTCCTTGTTTTTCTTGCGTGCTGATCATTCGAGCGCCTTGGTGATGTCCTCGACCACCTTCTTCGCGTCACCGAACACCATCATGGTCTTGTCCATGTAAAAAAGCTCGTTGTCCAGGCCCGCGTAGCCTGCGGCCATGGAGCGCTTGTTGACGATCACGGTCTTGGCCTTGTAGGCCTCGAGGATGGGCATGCCGTAGATCGGGCTGCCCTTTTGCAGCGCCGCGGGGTTGACCACGTCGTTGGCGCCCAGAATGATGGCCACGTCGGCCTGGCCGAATTCGCCGTTGATGTCCTCCATCTCGAACACCTGGTCGTAGGGCACCTCGGCCTCGGCCAGCAGCACGTTCATGTGGCCCGGCATGCGCCCGGCCACGGGGTGGATGGCGTACTTCACGTCTATGCCTTTTTCGGTGAGCTTTTGCGCCATCTCCTTGACTGCGTGCTGCGCGCGCGCCACCGCCAGGCCGTAGCCGGGCACGATGATCACGCTGTCGGCGTTGCCGAGCACGAAGGCCGCGTCGTCGGCGCTGCCCGTCTTGACAGGGCGCTGCTCCTGGGCCGCGGCGCCGGCGCTCGCCGCTTCGCCGCCAAAGCCGCCCAATATGACGCTGAAAAACGAGCGGTTCATGGCCTTGCACATGATGTAGCTCAGGATCGCGCCCGAGCTGCCCACGAGCGAGCCCGCGATGATGAGCATGCTGTTGTTGAGCGAAAAGCCAATGCCCGCCGCAGCCCAGCCCGAATAGCTGTTGAGCATGGACACGACCACCGGCATGTCGGCCCCGCCGATCGGGATGATCAGCGTCACGCCGATCACGAAGCCGAGCGCGCACACCGCGGCAAACGGGATGGCACCCTGCGTCTGCCAGAACAGCGCCACGCCCACGATGGCGAGCACACCGAGCAGCAGGTTGAGCCAGTGCTGGCCCGCAAACACCACGGGCGCGCCCTGGAACAGCCGGAACTTGGACTTGCCCGAGAGCTTGCCCCAGGCGATCACCGAGCCGCTGAAGGTCACGGCGCCTATGAAGGCGCCCAGCGCCAGCTCGATGCGGTTGCCAGGCGGAATGCCGCCATGCTCGCCCCCGCCTTCCATGACGCTGAAGGCTGCCGGCTCGGCCACCGTGGCGGCGGCGATGCACACCGCGGCCAGGCCGATCATGCTGTGGAAAAAGGCCACGAGCTCGGGCATCTTGGTCATCTCGACGGTCTTGGCGCGCCAGGCGCCGTAGCCGCCGCCCACGACCAGCCCCAGCAGCACCCAGCCCAGTCCCTGGGCCGAGCCGGCAAGCTCGACGATCAGCGCCGCCGTGGTCAGCACGGCGATGGCCATGCCGGTCATGCCGAACATGTTGCCGCGGATCGAGGTAGTCGGGTGGCTCAAGCCCTTGAGCGCCTGGATGAAGCACACGCTGGCGACCAGGTACAGCAGCGTGACGAGGTTCATGCTCATGGGTTTTCTCCTTTATTAGTAGCTGCTTATGCTTTATTTGTGTGCCTCAGAGGCCGATTTCTTCTCTTTTTTCTTGAACATCTCGAGCATGCGCCGGGTGACCAGAAAGCCGCCGAAGATGTTGACCGCGGCGAGCGCCACCGCAGCCACGCCCAGAAATTTGGCAAAGCCGCCCTGCGTGAGCGCGGCCGCGAGCATGGCGCCGACGATGACGATGGCCGAAATGGCGTTGGTCACCGCCATCAGCGGCGTGTGCAGCGCGGGCGTGACGGTCCACACCACGTGGTAGCCCACGTAGATCGCGAGCACGAAGATGGTCAGGTTGATGAGGGTGGGCGAAACGGCTTCCATGGGGCCTCCGTAAAAAGGAAAAAGGCTGAGCTGACAAGGCACCTGCGGCGCGCGCTACGAGCAAAACCGCGTTGCGCGCGGGGCAGGCAGGCTAGGAGCCTGTCGGACTTTGGAGTCGTCGGCTGCGAATGCGCCGCAGCGGCCCATTTTTTACCGGCTTCTTGCCCCATAGTCCCGCTATGGGGCGGCGAATCCGGCAAAAACTGGCCTCGCTGGGGCACATTCTCGCTTTCGACGCCCAAAGTCCGACAGGCTCCTAGGCGCGCCGCACCGCGCCCTGGTGCGCGACCAGACAGGCGGCGACGATGTCATCCTGCAGATCGATCTGCACGCCGCCCTCCTTGGGCAGCACCAGCTTCAGAAAATCGAGCACGTTGCGCGCGTACAGCGCCGAGGCGTCGGCTGCGACGAGCGCGGGCAGGTTGGTCTCGCCGATCAGCGTCACGCCGTGCTTGACCACCGTGCGCCCCGGCTCGGTGAGCGGGCAGTTACCGCCCTGGTGCGCCGCGAGATCGACGATCACCGAGCCCGGCTTCATCGCGCGCACCATGTCCTCGCTCACGAGCACGGGCGCGGGCCGGCCCGGAATCAAGGCCGTGGTGATGAGCACGTCGGCCAGCGCCGCGCGCTTGGCCACTTCGGCCTTTTGACGCTCGAGCCAGCTTGGCGGCATGGGACGCGCATAGCCGCCCACGCCTTCGGCGGCTTCTTTTTCTTCTGCAGTCTCGAAGGGCACGTCGATGAACTTTGCACCCAGCGACTCGACCTGCTCCTTGACGCTGGGGCGCACGTCCGAAGCCTCGATCACCGCGCCCAGGCGCTTGGCCGTGGCGATGGCCTGCAAACCGGCCACGCCTGCGCCGAGCACGAGCACGCGCGCGGCCTTCACGGTGCCCGCCGCCGTCATGAGCATGGGAAAGAAGCGCTGATAGGCGTTGGCCGCGAGCAGCACGGCCTTGTAGCCCGCGATGTTGGCCTGGCTCGAGAGCACGTCCATGCTCTGCGCGCGCGTGGTGCGCGGCGCGGCCTCTAGCGCAAAGGCACTGACGCCCGCCTGCGCGAGGCGCTCCAGCCCCACTCGGTCGAAGGGATCGAGCATGCCCACGAGCACGGCGCCCGGGCGCAGCAAGGCGAGCTCGGCCACGCTGGGCGCGCGCACCTTGAGCACCACGTCGGCGCCGAAGGCCGCGGCGGCATCGACGATCTCGGCGCCAGCCGCCTGGTACGCCGCGTCGGGCGCACTCGCCGCGAGGCCGGCGCCGGCCTGCACGCTGAGCTGATGGCCCTGGGCGCAAAGTTTTTTCACCGTCTCGGGGGTCGCCGCGACCCTGGTTTCCCCCGGCATGGTTTCCGCAGGCACACCTATGCGCATCTTGTCTCCTTTTGCTGGGTGAGGTTCGTGGATGGACGAAACACGAGCTTACATGATGCCCCACCCCGAATTTCTGAAAATCACGGAAAACGCTTGATGCAGGACGCGAGATGATGGCGAGGCAGCTGGCGAGCCAGTTCGCTCGCGGCTGAGGCACCCGTCATTGCGAGCTCCGTAGGGGCGCGCGGCAATCCATGCGGCCTCAAGGCTCAGCGCCTGCGCGCCCCTTGCAGAGCCGAGGCTGGATTGCCGCGGGCCTGACGGCCCTCGCAATGACGAAACATGGTCGCAGGCACATACGGCGTAGCACCGCCTCCTGGACAATCTGGGTTCAACCCAGATTGTCCAGGAGGACGCGGGACGATGGCGAGGCGGCTGGCGAGACAGTTTGGTCGCTGATGAGAAGCCCATGGCCGGTGCCATGGGCGCCGAAGCAGCGGCCAAAATGGCCGGCAGACGTCCGCCAGCGCCCGCGTAGGTGCGTAGCACCGCCTCATGGACAATCTGGGTTCAACAGGAGAGCAGGCATGAAAGTCATCGTTCTCGGCGGCGGGGTGATAGGCGTCACCACCGCGTACTACCTGGCGCGCGGCGGCGCCGAAGTCACCGTGATCGAGCGCCAAAGCAGCCCCGCGCTCGAAACCAGCTTTGCCAACGCGGGGCAGATTTCGCCCGGCTACTCCACACCCTGGGCCGCGCCGGGCATTCCGCTCAAAGCCCTCAAGTGGATGCTGCAGCGCCACGCGCCATTTCGCTTGCGCCCTGACGGCTCGCTGTTCCAGCTGCGCTGGATGGCGATGATGCTGCGCAACTGCACCAGCGCGCGCTACGCCGTGAATAAGGAGCGCATGATGCGCGTGGCCGAATACAGTCGCGACTGCCTGCGCCAGCTGCGCGCGGACACGGGCATTGCATACGACCAGCGCACGCTGGGCACGCTGCAGGTGTTTCGCAGCACGAAGCAGTTGCAGGCTGCGCAGCGCGACATCGCGGTGCTAGAAGCCTGCCACGTGCCCTATCGGCTACTCCATGCCGACGAGCTGCCGCAGATCGAGCCTGCGCTCGCACATGCGCGCGGCCTCACCGGTGGCCTGCACCTGCCGGGCGACGAAACCGGCGACTGCCACCTGTTCACCACACGCTTGGCCGACATCGCGCGCGGGTTGGGCGCCGAGTTTTTGTTCGACACCACGGTGCGCCGCTTGCGCCACGAAAACCTGCCCGAAGGCCAGCGCATCACGGGCGCCGAAGTGCAAACGGGCGCGCAGGGCGAAGTGCGCCGCCTGCACGCCGACCAGGTCATCGTGGCGCTGGGCTGCGCCTCGCGCGAGTTGCTGCAGGCGCTGGGATTGGACTTGCCGGTCTATCCGGTCAAGGGCTATTCGCTCACGGCGCCCATCCTCGACGCCGAGCGCGCGCCGCGCTCCACGGTGCTCGACGAAAGCTACAAAATCGCCATCACGCGCCTGGGCACGCGCATCCGCGTGGGCGGCATGGCCGAGCTCGCTGGCTACGACCTCAACCTGAACCCGCGCCGGCGCGCCACGCTCGAGCTGGTCACGCAAAGCCTGCTCGCGGGCGCGGCCGACCTGCCCGCCGCGAGTTTCTGGACGGGCCTGCGCCCCATGACGCCCGACGGCACGCCCATCCTGGGCCACGCGCCAGGCTGGAACAACCTGCTGCTCAACACCGGCCACGGCACGCTGGGCTGGACCATGGCCGCCGGCTCGGGCAAGCTGCTCGCCGACCTTGCGCTCGGACGCCGGCCCGACATCCGCAGCGACGATCTCGGACCGCAGCGCTATCGCCGCGCGCCGCAGGCAGCGTTGCCCGTTGGACAAGGTCAGCGCTCGGCGCATGCGTGAGCGCCCTTTCTCTTTCTATGTGCCCCGCGCGGCACGGCGCAAAAAACAGCGCCGGCTGAGTGCAAACCCAACCGGCGCATCGTCGTCACGGCCGCTGGAGGGCTGCCGCGCGCCCGGTATTGCCAGGCTCAGCGCACGACCTGCGCGAGCTCGCCGCGCGCATAGCGCTCGGCCATCACGGCAAGCGGCAGACCCTTGACCTTGGCGCCCTGGCCTTCGCAGCCGAATTCGAGGTAGCGCTGCTTGCAAATCGCCTTGGCGGCCTCGCGTGCGGGCTTCATCCATTCACGCATGTCGAACTTGTCGGGGTTTTCGGCATGGAACTTGCGCACTGCGCCGGTCATGGCCAGGCGGATGTCGGTGTCGATGTTGATCTTGCGCACGCCGTACTTGATGGCCTGCTGGATTTCTTCGATCGGCACGCCGTAAGTCTCTTTCATCTTGCCACCGTACTGGTTGATGATGGCAAGCAACTCCTGCGGCACGCTGCTCGAGCCGTGCATCACCAGGTGCGTGTTCGGAATGCGTGCGTTGATTTCCTTCACGCGGCCTATGGCCAGAATGTCACCCGTGGGCTTGCGCGTGAATTTGTACGCGCCATGGCTGGTGCCTATGGCAATCGCGAGCGCGTCGAGCTGCGTGGCCTTGACGAACTCGGCGGCCTCCTCGGGGTCGGTCAGCATCTGGCTGTGGTCCAGCTTGCCTGCGGCGCCAATGCCGTCTTCCTCGCCGGCCTCACCGGTTTCGAGCGAGCCCAGGCAGCCGAGCTCGCCCTCGACGGTCACGCCCACCTTGTGCGCCATCTCGACGACCTGGCGCGTGACGCGCACGTTGTAATCAAACGGCGCGGGCGTCTTGCCGTCTTCGAGCAGCGAGCCGTCCATCATCACCGAGCCGAAGCCCAGCGCAATTGCGCCTTCGCAGACCTTGGGGCTGGTGCCGTGGTCTTGGTGCATTACGAGCGGGATGTGCGGGTACGCCTCGGCGGCGGCCTGGATCAGGTGCTTGATGAAGCTCTCGCCCGCGTACTTGCGCGCACCGGCGCTGGCTTGCAGGATCACGGGCGCGCCGACCTCGTCGGCCGCGGCCATCACGGCCTGCACCTGTTCGAGGTTGTTGACGTTGAAGGCTGGAATGCCGTAGCCGTTTTCGGCGGCGTGGTCCAGCAGTTCGCGCATGGAAACGAGTGGCATGGTTTGGCTCCCTGAATCGTGAATGAAGAATGCGTTACTGCGCAGCCGGCAGGATGTGCGCGGGGAATATTCCCCTTTTCTTCCCCTTTTCTTCCCCTTTTCTTCCCCGCTTCTCCGTGGCCGCAGCACAACTTTCGAGTGTAGCCGCCCGCGCAGCATGCACCAGCGTGGGGAAACAGCCCGAATGGTCTCTTCCTGCGCACCTACAGCCGGTGCGTGCGGTCGCCGTGCGCAAAGCCCAGCGCATTCCAGGGCGCGCCCTTGGCCAGCACCAGCACCTTGAACAGCTCGCCCATTTCGTGTTCCATGATCAATTTGGCCGCTTGCGCCCTTCCTGCCTGCGTGAGCAGCTCCATTTTTGATACCAAACCGCAATTGATCAGAAAGTGCGCCTGCGTGGTGTAGCCCAGCACCGCAAAGCCCGCATCCTGCGCCGCGAGCGCGATTCCGGTGAAGTTCACGTGCGCCGTGATGTCTTTGCTGCCCACGTCGGCCAGCGGGTCGGCATCGACCTGGTGCGCGCGGTGGCACACCAGCGTGCCCATGTGGCGCTGCGGGTGGTAATACTCGCTCTCGCCAAAGCCGTAGTCGAGCAACAACACCGCACCGCGCGCGAGCCGCTCGCCCAGCGTGCGCACGAAGGCTTCGGCCTGGGGGTGGATTTCGGTCGAATAATCGTGCGTGCCGGCAATGTCGAGCGGCGGGCGCAAGTCGGTGGGCCTGTCGCGCCAGACGAAGCGCGCCGCCGCCGAGTCCTTTTCCCAGCCCACGCCGCGCTCGTGCCACACGCCACCCGTGCGCTGCAGCAGTTTGACGGGCATGGCGTCGAGCACCTCGTTGCCCAGCACCACACCTTCGAAACGCTCGGGCAGCGTGTCGTGCCACTGCAGCCGGTGCGCATGGCGCGCGAGCAAGGCCTGCTGGCGCGCGCGCAGGCTGGCCGAAAGCTCGACGATGTGGTAGCGCTGCACGCGCACGCCCAGCGCATCCAGCGCATCGAGCAACTGCAAGGCCAGCGCCCCCGAGCCCGCGCCGAATTCCCACAGCTGCTGCGTGCCCGTCTGGTCGAGCGCCTCGGCCACCTGCACGGCCAGGGTCTGCCCGAACGCGGGCGAGAGCTCGGGCGCCGTGACGAAGTCGCTGCCCGAATCCGGCAGCAAGCCAAACTTGGGCGCTGCGCCCGCGTAGTAACCCAGCCCCGGCGCGTACAGCGCCAGCGCCATGAAGCGGTCGAACGGCAGCCAGCCGCCGGTGGCGGAGATGGCCTGCACGATAATTTGCTCCAATTCGGTCGGGGCGCTCTCGGTCGGAATATGAGGCATACAGGTGACTGACGAGTCTTTCAAAACGTCCAGCGACTTGATCCGCTGGCTCAAAATGTTGGCATTGCCCGCCTGGGCTAGGAGCCTGTCGGACTTTGCAATCGTCGGCTGCGAATGCGCCGCAGCGGCCCATTTTTTACCGTCTTCTTGCCCCATAGCACCACTATGGGGCGGCGAATCCGGCAAAAACTGGTCTCACTGGGGCGCATTCTCGCTATCGACGCCCAAAGTCCGACAGGCTCCTAGGCTCGGGCTGGCCCTGATTATGTTGCTGATCTTGCTCAGTGCCTTGGGTCTGCTGGGCGCTGGGCTCTACCATCGGGACAAAGACTCCATCGCCTCGGCCGTCACGATGCTGACGGTCGGCATCCCAGTGGGGCTGATCGTGGTGGCGCTGGTCTTTGGCGATGGCGGAGCGCAAAAACTCAAAGCGCTCACGGAACGCGTGCTTCGCGAAGAGGTGCCTGCGGCTCTATTGGAAAATTTGTCGGCCAATGGCATGGGTGGCCGCTACGCTCAGGCTCGAGTCACTGCAACCATCCGAGGCTGCATTGCCGACTACATGTCGCATCCCTGACGATTGTATAGACTCCCGCCGCTACCCCCTGTTCATGGCTCGTGCCGTTTTGCAAGCCCTGATTGAGGAACATGAGCAAGCCAGCAAAGGAGCCCGTACACCATGATG
>NZ_VMYE01000013.1 GCF_007655255.1 Extensimonas perlucida | reverse complement strand
CAGCCGCACCGCCTGCTTGCGTCTTTCATGCTGCGCTTGCCGCGGCAGCTTGCGTCCGTCTTCTTTGTCCATGCCCTGTAGCTGAGGGCGGATGATCGAAACTCAACCCTTAATTGCCGGGTCTATAATGGGCGGCTTTTCATCGTTATTTCGTCACAAACTTTTCTGGAGAAAGTCCGCCCATGCCCATGCCCTACGAATCCGTCGGCAGCTTCCTGGCCCAAGTGGCACAGCGCAACCCCGGACAGCCCGAATTCCTGCAAGCCGTCACCGAGGTCATGGAGAGCCTGTGGCCGTTCATCAGCGCGCATCCGCGCTACGCCGAACATGGCTTGCTCGAGCGCCTGGTCGAGCCCGAGCGCGTAGTGATGTTCCGCGTCTCCTGGGTCGATGACCACGGGCGCGTGCAGGTGCAGCGCGGCTACCGCATCCAGCACAGCATGGCGATCGGCCCCTACAAGGGCGGCTTGCGCTTTCACCCCTCGGTCAATCTGTCGGTGCTCAAGTTTCTGGCCTTCGAGCAGACCTTCAAAAACGCGCTCACCACCTTGCCCATGGGCGGCGGCAAAGGCGGCTCCGACTTCGACCCCAAGGGCAAGAGCCCCGGCGAGGTGATGCGCTTTTGCCAGGCTTTCGTGACCGAGCTGTTCCGCCACGTAGGCTCGGACACCGACGTGCCTGCGGGCGACATCGGCGTGGGTGGGCGCGAAGTCGGCTTCATGGCCGGCATGTACAAAAAGCTCAGCAACCGCGCCGACTGCGTGTTCACCGGCAAGGGATTGTCGTTTGGCGGTTCACTGATCCGCCCTGAGGCCACGGGCTACGGCACGGTGTATTTCGCCAACGAAATGCTCAAGCGCAAGGGCCGCACTTTCGAGGGGCTGCGCGTGTCGGTCTCGGGCTCGGGCAACGTGGCCCAATACGCGGTGGAAAAGGCCATGCAGCTCGGTGCCAAGGTGGTCACGGTGTCGGATTCGAGCGGCACCGTGATCGATCAAGACGGCTTCACGCCGGAGAAACTGGCCATTTTGATGGACGTGAAGAACCACCACTACGGCCGCGTGAGCGACTATGCCGCGCGTACGGGGACACACTTCGAGGCCGGCGTGCGCCCCTGGCATGTGCCCGTGGACATCGCCCTGCCCTGCGCGACGCAAAACGAGCTCGACGAGAAAGACGCGGCAACGCTGATCCGCAACGGCGTGCTCTGCGTTGCCGAAGGCGCCAACATGCCCTCCACGATCGAGGCCGCCAAGGCTTTCGAGGCCGCCGGCGTGCTCTACGCTCCCGGCAAGGCCAGCAACGCGGGCGGCGTGGCCACCTCGGGGCTGGAGATGAGCCAAAACGCCACGCGCCTGTCTTGGCCACGCGAAGAAGTCGATGCGCGCCTGCTGCAGATCATGCAAGGCATTCACGATGCCTGCCTGCAATACGGCCAGCGGCCCGACGGCAGCGTGAGTTACCTCGATGGCGCAAACATTGCGGGCTTCGTCAAGGTGGCCGACGCCATGCTTGCGCAAGGCGTGTTGTGAGGTGTGAGGCGCGCGCGTTAGCGTACCTGTCTGCTACGCTCTGCGCATGCCCGCATCCTTCCCCGCCACCCTGCACCCTGGCCTTGCGATCGTCCTGCTCGCCTTGCTGCTGAGCATCCAGCCCGTCACCACTGACTTGTACCTGCCTGCGCTGCCCGCGCTCACGCGCGACCTTGCGGCGCCCGTGGCGGCGGCGCAGCTGAGCCTGAGCGGCTTGCTGCTGGCCTTCGGCGGCACGCAACTGCTGTGGGGGCCGCTGTCGGACCGCTACGGGCGCCGCCCCATCCTGCTCGCGGGTTTGGCGGCGTACTGCGCGGCTTCCGTGGCATGTGTGGCGGCGCCCTCGATGGCATGGCTGATTGCGTGGCGCGTCGTGCAGGGCGCGGCCATGGGCGCCGTCGTGATGACGGGGCGCGCCATCGTGCGCGACCTGTACCTGCCGCTGGCGGGCGCGCGCGCCATGTCCAAGGCGCTCACCGGGCTGGGCGTGGTCGCGTGCCTGAGTCCGCTGCTCGGTGCTTTGCTGACGGAATGGCTGGGTTGGCGCGCGGCGCTCGCGGCGCTTGGCGTCTATGCGCTGATGACGCTCGGCCTGATTGCCCGCTATTTGCCCGAAACGCTGCAGCAGCGCAATCCGCGCGCGCTGCAGCCGGCCGTGCTCGTGCGCACCTGGGCCCAGGTGTTGCGCCACCCCACGTTCTGGGCGTTCTCGCTGCTGACCACGGCGAGCTATGGCGGGCTTTTCACCTTTTTGGCGGCTTCTTCGTTCGTGTTCATCGACGTGCTGGGGCTCACGCGCACGCAATATGGCGCGGCGCTGCTGTCCAACGCCTTCGCTTATCTGCTGGGCACCTTGCTGTGCCGGCGCCTGCTGCTGCGCGTAGGCTTGCGGCGCACGGTGGCCATAGGCGGTCTGCTGAGCCTTTGCGGCGGCGGCCTGGTCGCTGCCGTAGCCTTGCTGGGCTGGCACAAGGCTTGGGCTTTGCTCGCGCCGTTTTACCTATTCATGCTGGGGCACGGCATCCACCAGCCCTGCGGGCAGACGGGCGCGGTCGGGCCTTTTCCGCAGGCTGCGGGCGTGGCATCGGCCTGCAACGGCTGCATCACCATGCTGGTCGCGTTTGGCATCGGCCGTTGGGTGGGCGCGCACCTCGACGGCAGCGTGTGGCCGCTCGTGCAAGGGATTGGGGTAAGTGCCGTGGCGCTGGCGCTGATCGCCTGGACGCTGGTGCCGCGCTTTGGCGAGCCCCAATCGGCATGACGTCTGCATCTTTCTCCTCCCTGCCCTTGCTCGCAATCGCCGGGCCCACGGCCTCGGGCAAGACGGCGGCGGCGCTGGCTTTGGCGCAAGCGCTTGCGCAGCGCGTTCCGGTCGAAATCATCAGCGTGGATTCGGCGCTCGTTTATCGCGGCATGGACATAGGCACGGCCAAGCCGACGCCGACCGAGCGCGCCCGGGTGCCGCACCACCTGATAGACATCCGCGAGCCGCACCAAGCCTACAGCGCCGCCGAGTTCGTGCACGACGCCCGCAAGCTGATCGCCGAAATCCGCGCGCGCGCCGCACTGCCCGTGCTCGTGGGCGGCACCATGCTGTATTTCAAGGCCTTGTTCGAGGGCCTGGATGCCCTGCCCCCGGCCGACGCCGGCGTGCGCGCTGCCATCGACGCGCGCGCTGCCGCGCTGGGCTGGCCCGCGCTGCATGCCGAACTTGCGCGCATAGACCCGGCCACGGCGGCGCGCCTGAGCCCCAACGACAGCCAGCGCATCCAGCGCGCGCTCGAGGTCTGGCAGTTGACGGGCCAGCCGCTTTCAAGCCTGCATACTTCCAAAAAAAGAGCTGCCAGCGCAGGTGCAGAAAGCGCTACAGCCGTTTTTTCTTTGGAACCGAAAGACCGGGCCTGGCTGCATGCGCGCATCGCGCAGCGTTTTGACGCGATGCTCGCGGCAGGCTTCCTCGATGAAGTGCGCGCTTTGCGTGCGCGTGGCGACCTGCACGCAGACTTGCCTTCAATGCGCAGCGTGGGCTACCGCCAAGCATGGGAAGCGCTCGATGCCGAGGCACAAAGCGGCGCTCCACTCGACCTCTCGCACCTTCGAGAACGCGGCATCGCCGCGACGCGCCAACTCGCCAAGCGCCAGATCACCTGGCTGCGCGCCATGCCAGAGCGCCACACCATTGCCTGCGACCAAGCCGCTGCCACCGAGACATTGGTGCAGGCAGTGATGGAACGGCTGCCTTTTTGAAAAATCAAATAGCAGCCGTAACTATCACTCGATTTTCAGACGCTGCGTTGCACCCGATTGCTTCTTGGGCAAAGTGAGCGTCAAAACACCGTTGTCGTATTTGGCCTTGGCCTGGGCCGCATCGACATCGGCAGGCAACTGAAAGCTGCGCTCCACGGCGCCGTAATAGCGCTCGGAACGCAAAACCTTCTCGCCCTCTTTCTTTTCGTCTTTCTGCTGCACTTCAGCGCGCAGGCTCACGACGTTGCCGTCGATGGAGACCTGGATATCGTCTTTCGCAACGCCGGGGATTTCCGCATGCACGGTGTAGGCGGCGTCGTCTTCCTTGACGTCGATTTTGATTTTTGACGGGTCCGGCAAGGCATCACCGTGCAGCGGGCGCACGTAAAAAGCGGGCGCAAAATCCTTGAAAAAGTCATCGAAAATGCTGCGTGGAACGAGAGAACTCATGGCACTTCCTTTCAGGGTCTGAAACGGCCCGGCACCACGCCGGGCACTGCGTTTCAATTGGAAGTTGAGCGACGGATTTCAAGCCCGCCGCGAAGGCCATGGTGGCGCCACTTGGCGTGGCACAAAACCAGGCTTGTGCTGCCTTACTTCGCTGCCGCGCGCCGGCGCGTGACCCAAGCAACGAACTCCCCCATGATGCCGCGGCGGAACGCGAGCACGCACACGACGAAGATCAGGCCCGTGACGATGGAGACGGACTCACCCAGGGTCTGAAACCACTCCACGCCCGTCAATCTCGCCAGAAAATAACCCAGCTCGCCGATTTTGTTTTCGACCAGCACCACCACGGTGGAGCCCGCGAGCGGCCCCGCCAGCGTGCCGAGCCCACCGACCAGGGTCATCAGCACCACATGGCCTGAAGCCGACCAGTGCACGTCGCTGAGCGTGGCAAAACCGAGCACCAAGGTCTTGAGCGAGCCAGCCAGCCCCGCCAGAGCGGCAGAGAGCACGAAAGCCAGCAGCTTGAAGCGGTTGGTATCGTAGCCCAGCGAGATCGCACGCGGTTCGTTCTCCTTGATGGCCTTGAGCACCTGGCCGAACGGCGAATGGATGGTGCGCACGATCAGCAGGAACGCCGCCACGACCACGGCGAGCGCGACGTAGTACATCAGCAGGTCGCTTTGGAGGTCGAGCAGCCCAAAAAGCTTGCCGCGCGGCACGCCCTGCAGGCCGTCTTCACCGCCCGTGAAAGGCGCTTGCAGACACACGAAAAACAGCATTTGCGCCAGCGCCAGCGTGATCATGGTCGAATAAATACCCTGGCGGCGTATGGCCAGGTAGCCCATGATGAGCCCCAGCACGGCGCCGCTGGCCGTGCCCAGCAGCAGGCCGACCTCGGGCGTGAGGCCCCATACTTTGATCGCATGGCCCGCGACGTAGGCCGCTCCGCCAAAGAACGCCGCGTGCCCGAACGACAACATGCCCGTATAGCCGAGCAGCAGGTTGAAAGCCGACGCGAACAGCGCAAAACACAGCAGCGTCATCATGAACACAGGATAGGCACCGAGCAGCGGTGCGAGCAACAGGCCCACGAGCAGCAGGCCGTAGCCCAGAATGGAAATGCGGTGGAAAGTCATGTCGTCAGCCCCTTATTTTTCTTTGCCGAACAGGCCCGCGGGGCGGATCAGGAGGACGATGACCATGATGACGAAAACCACGGTGGAAGATGCTTCGGGGTAGAACACTTTGGTGAAACCTTCGATCACCCCGAGGCCCAGCCCGGTGATGATGGAGCCCATGATGGAGCCCATGCCCCCGATCACGACCACCGCAAACACGACGATGATGAGGTTTTGCCCCATGAGCGGAGTAACTTGGTAAACGGGCGCAGCGAGCACACCCGCAAACGCGGCGAGCGCGGCACCGAAGGCATAGGTCAGTGTGATCATGACCGGCACATTGACCCCGAAGGCCTCCACGAGCCGCGGGTTCTCGGTGCCGGCGCGCAGATAGGCACCCAGGCGCGTTTTTTCGATCACGAACCAGGTGGCGATGCACACGGTGAGCGAAGCCAGCACCACCCACACACGGTAGTTGGGCAGCATCATGAAGCCGACGTCGGTAGCCCCTTGCAGCAATTCAGGCGTGTCATAGCCCAGGCCCGACACGCCGTAGAGGGAGCGGAAAAAACCTTCGACGAGCAGCGTCAGACCGAGCGTGAGCAGCATGCCGTAGAGGTGGTCGAGCTTATAGATCCAGCGTAGCAGCAGGCGCTCTATGAGCACGCCGAAAACCCCCACCAGCAGCGGCGCGACCAGCAGCATCACCCAGTAGTTGACGCCGAAATAGGTCGCCGCCATCCAGGTGAACAGCGCGCCCATCATGAACAGGGCGCCATGTGCGAAGTTGATGACGTTGAGCAGGCCAAAGATCACCGCCAGCCCCAGGCTGAGGATGGCATAGAACGAGCCATTGACCAGCCCCAAAAGGAGCTGGCTCAACAGGCCGGGCAAAGAGATGCCGAAGATTTGCATGGGTTCGCTGCAAAAAGGTGTGGGTAGAGCGCGCCGCCAAATCGATTCAGGCGCACGCGCCGCGGCGACGCAGGATCACTTCCAGAGCGCGCACTTGCTCTCGGCCTTGGTGGTGAACACCTGCTCACCGGGCAGCTTTTTGATGAGCTTGTAGTAGTCCCAAGTGCCTTTGGACTCGGCGGGCGACTTGACCTGCATCAGGTACATGTCGTGTACGTAGCGGCCGTCGGCGCGCAGGTAGCCCGAGCCGAAAAAGTCGTTCATCTTCATGGCGCGCCACGCTGCCATGACCTTGTCGGCGTCTATGCTCTTGGCGGCTTCGACGGCCTTGAGGTAGTTCATCGTGGCCGAGTAGTCTGCGGCCTGGATCTCGGTCGGGCGTCGGTTGGTTTTCTGCATGAAGCGGTCGGCGAACTTGCGCGTCTCGTTGTTCATGTCCCAGTACCAGCTCGTGGTGAACTGCAGGCCCTCGGTGTTGCGCAGGCCCAGGCTGTGGATGTCGCTGAAGAAAATCAGCAGACCGGCGAGCTTCATCGTCTTGGTGATGCCGAATTCCTTGGCAGCCTTGATCGAGTTGATCGTGTCGCCCCCAGCATTGGCCAGGCCCAGCACCTGCGCCTTGGAGTTTTGCGCCTGCAGCAGGAACGAGGAAAAATCCGACGCATTCAACGGATGGCGCACCGAGCCCAGCACGGTGCCGCCCTTGGCCTTGACGATGGCACTGGTGTCGGCTTCGAGCGCGTGGCCGAAAGCATAGTCAGCCGTCAGGAAAAACCATGTCTTGCCGCCGTTTTCGACGATGGTGCCGCCCGTGCCTTTGGCCAGCGCCACGGTATCGTAGGCGTAGTGCACGGTGTAGGGGCTGCACTGTTCATTGGTCAGCGCCGAGGTGCCGGCGCCGTTATTGATGAACACGCGCTTTTTCTCTTGTGCGACCTTGGCCATGGCGAGTGCGGCACCCGAATTGGTGCCGCCGAACACCATGGTCAGCCCCTGCGTGTCTATCCATTCGCGCGCCTTCGCGGCGGCGATGTCGGCCTTGTTCTGGTGATCGACGGTGAGCAGTTCGATCGGCATGCCGAGCACCTTGCCGCCAAAATCGTCGATCGCCATCTGGATCGCGACCGCGCCGTTTTTGCCCTCGACGTCGGCGTAAAGGCTGGACATATCGGAGATGTAGCCGATTTTGACCTTGTCTTGCGCCATGGCGGCGCTGCTGCCGACAGCGGCCAGCAAGCATGCAAGGGCAATGCGGTGGTAATGTTTCTTCATGTCGATCTCCTTATTGAAAATACGGGGGTGAAATTTCGGCAAAGACTCCTTGTGGGAGTCATTGCCACAGTGAACATTTACTCTCCGCCTTGGTCGTCCAAACCTGCTCTGGTGGCAGCTTGGCGAGCAGCTTGAAATAGTCCCACGGCTCCTTGGATTCCGCCGGTGCTTTTACCTGCATCAAATACATGTCATGGGCGAAACGCCCATCGGGGCGCACGCGACCCTGGCCGTAGAAATCGTTGATCGGCAGGGACTTGATTTTGGCCATCACGGCATCGGCGTCGGTGGTTTTCGCGGCCTGCACGGCCTTCAGGTACGTCATGACCGAAGAATAATCGGCCGCCTGCAGATCGGATGGCATGCGCTTGGTTTTGGCGAAAAATTTGCGCCCGAAAGCGCGCGTCTGTTCGTTCAAGTCCCAGTACCAGCTCGTGGTGAACATCAGCCCTTCGGCAGTTTTCAAACCCAGGCCCTGGATATCGGTGATGAAAATCATCATCGCTGCCATTTTCATGGTTTTGTCGATGCCGAATTCCTTGGCAGCCTTGACGGCGTTGATGGTGTCGCCGCCGCCATTGGCCAAGGCCAGGATTTTGGCTTTGGAGTTTTGTGCCTGCAGCAAAAAGGAGGAAAAATCCGACGCATTGATCGGATGGCGCACGCTGCCGAGCACGCGCCCGCCCTTGGCCTCGATGACCTTGGCGGCGTCCTTTTCCATCGCCGTACCGAAGGCGTAATCCACGGTCAGGAAAAACCAGTCCTTGCCGCCTTGATCGACGATGGCCCCGGCCGTACCCTTGGCCAGCGCCACGGTGTCATAGGCGTAATGCACGGTATACGGGCTGCATTGCTCGTTGGTCAGCAGCGAGGTACCCGCGCCATTGACCATGTAAACGCGCTTTTTGTCTGCCGCCAGCTTGGCCAACGCGAGTGCGACGCTCGAGTTGGTGCCGCCCACGAGCATCGTAAGGCCCTGGTTGTCGATCCAGTCACGCGCCTTGGACACGGCCACGTCAGCCTTTTGCTGGTGGTCGGCCGTGAGCAATTCGATCGGTTTGCCCAGCACCTTGCCCCCAAAATCGTCGATTGCCATCTGAATCGCCAGCGCGCCGTTTTTGCCGTCGGCGTCGGCGTAGTTGCTGGCCATGTCGGTGATGAAGCCGATTTTGATTTTTTCTTGCGCCGCAGCCAGCCCGCAAAATGCGGCAAGCAGAGAAATCGCCACGCTGGCGTGCTGGATATGCCCCATTCTTGTCTCCTGTGATTTTTGTCCTCAATTTCGCTTCATTTCCAAAGAGCGCATTTGCTTTCGGCTTTGGTCGTGAACACTTGCTCTGCGGGCAATTTGGCGACCACTTTGTAATAATCCCACGGCTCCTTGGATTCGGCGGGCGACTTCACCTGCATCAGGTACATGTCATGCATGAAGCGACCATCCGCGCGCACGTAGCCTTTGGCATAAAAATCATTGATCGGCATGGACTTGATTTTTGCCATCACGGCGTCTGCGTCCGTGGTTTTGGCCGCTTCCAAGGCTTTAAGGTACGTCATGGTCGCCGAATAATCTGCCGCCTGGATGTCGGTGGGCATGCGCTTGGTCTTGGCAAAGAATTTACGCCCGAAGGCGCGCGTCTGCTCGTTGAGATTCCAGTCCCAGCTGGTGGTCAGCAGCAAACCTTCGGTATTCTTGAGACCCAGCGAATGAACGTCGGTGAGGAACACCAGCATACCGGCGATTTTCATGGTCTTGGTGATGCCGAATTCCTTGGCCGCCTTGATCGCGTTGATGGTGTCACCGCCCGCATTCGCAAGGCCCAGAATCTGCGCTTTGGAGTTTTGTGCCTGCAGCAGGAACGACGAAAAGTCCGAGGCATTGAGCGGATGGCGCACGCTGCCAAGCACACGTCCACCCTTTTCCTTGATGACTTTGGTCGCGTCCTGCTCCATGGCGCTGCCAAAAGCATAGTCGGCAGTCAGAAAGAACCAATCTTTACCGCCTTGCTCGACCACGGCGCCCGCCGTGCCTTTGGCCAGCGCCACGGTGTCGTAGGCGTAGTGCACGGTGTAGGGGCTGCATTGTTCGTTGGTCAGCTGCGAGGCGCCGGCGCCGTTGACCATGTAAACGCGCTTTTTCTCCGCCGCCACGCGGGCCAGCGCCAGGCCGACGGCGGAGTTGCTGCCGCCGAACAGCATGGTCAAGTCCTGCGTGTCTATCCATTCGCGTGCCTTGGTTGCGGCGAGGTCGGGCTTGTGCTGGTGGTCCATGGTCAGCAGCTCGATAGGCTTGCCGAGCACTTTGCCGCCGAAGTCGTCGATCGCCATCTGGATGGCGAGGGCGCCATTTTTGCCCTCCACGTCGGCGTAGTTGCTCGACATGTCGGTGATGAAGCCGATCTTCACCTTGTCCTGCGCCTTGTCCTGCGCGTGTGCGAGCGGGCCCACGGCGACGAGGCCCGCGATGCCCAGGAGAGAAACCAGCTTGCGTAGAGAATGTTTCATGCTTGCGACCTTGGAAGTGAAGTGGAAGGGAAGCGAACAACGGGCATGGAGAACGCTCACACCCCGAGCAACTCGTTGAGCACCGGCATCTTCGCGTCGAGTTCGGCGGCGGCGAATTGCTCGACGATGCGCCCGTGCTCCATGACGTAAAAGCGGTCGGCCAGCGGCGCGGCGAAGCGAAAGTTTTGCTCCACCATGACCACGGTGTAGCCTTTTTCGCGCAGCGTGGTGATCATGCGCGCCAGCGCCTGCACGATCACGGGTGCGAGGCCCTCGGAGATTTCGTCGAGCAGCAGCAGGCGCGCGCCCGTGCGCAAGATACGCGCCACCGCGAGCATTTGCTGCTCGCCGCCCGACAAGCGCGTGCCCTGGCTGTGCCGGCGCTCGGCGAGGTTGGGGAACATGGCGTAAATCTCTTCGAGCGACATGCCGGGCGTGCCGGTTTTGAGCACGGGCGGCAGCAGCAGGTTTTCTTCGCAACTCAGGCTCGAGAAGATGCCGCGCTCCTCGGGGCAATAGCCCACACCCAGATGCGCGATGCGGTAGGTGGGCAGGTGGATGGTTTCGGTGCCGTTGATCTTGATCGAACCCTTGCGCGCACCCACCAGGCCCATGATGGAGCGCAGCGTGGTCGTGCGCCCGGCGCCGTTGCGCCCGAGCAGCGTCACGACCTCGCCATGCTCCACGCGCATATCGACGCCGTGCAGCACGTGCGATTCCCCATACCAGGCGTGCAGACCGCTGATTTCGAGCGCAGGCGTCGTGGACTTGCCAGCCGCAGTGCGCGCAACGCTTGGCGCGGGAGGGGATACGGTGGTGACCATCTCAGTGCGCTCCTTGCAGCTGGCCGTCGGTCGTGCCCATATAGGCCTCCATCACCTGCGGGTCGTTCGAAACCTCGGCATACGAGCCCTCGGCGAGCACGGCGCCGCGTTGCAGCACGGTGATGCGGTCGGCGATGGTCGAGACCACCTTCATGTTGTGCTCGACCATGAGGATGGTGCGCCCTACCGAGACCTTTTTGATCAGGCGCGTGACGCGATCGACGTCCTCGTGGCCCATGCCTTGCGTGGGTTCGTCGAGCAGCATGAGCTCGGGCTCCATGGCCAGCGTGGTGGCGATCTCGAGCGCACGCTTGCGGCCATAGGGCAGGTTCACGGTGATCTCGTCGGCCAGGTCTTCGAGGCCGACCTCGGCGAGCAATTGCATGGCGCGGTCGTTGAGCTGATCCAGCGTGCGTTCGCTGCGCCAGAAGTGGAATTCGGTGCCGAGCTTGCGCTGCAGGCCCACGCGCACGTTCTCGAGTACCGTGAGGTGCGGAAACACTGCCGAGATCTGAAACGAGCGGATCACGCCGCGCCGCGCGATCTGTGCGGGCTTCTCGGCCGTGATGTCGTGGCCGTTGAAAAAAATGCTGCCCGAGCTCGGTTCGAGGAACTTGGTCAGCAGGTTGAAGCAGGTGGTCTTGCCCGCGCCGTTGGGGCCGATCAGCGCGTGGATGGAGCCCCTGCGCACGGCCAGATCGACCTGGCTGACGGCGGTGAAGCCCTTGAACTCCTTGGTCAGCTTGCGGGTTTCGAGGATGACGTCGCTCATGGCGCCTTGGCTACTCCGTGGGGGGTGGAAAGATTGGCTTGCGCCCCGCAGGCAGGGCAAGATGCACGGCCTGGACTCGGCCCTTGCCAACGGTAGCGCGCATCCTAACGGCTTTTGCTGCAAAGCCGCATTGGGGCAAATGCGGATGGCGCGGCACAAACTTGTGCCTGAGAAATAATGGTCTTTTTGCCACTTAAGGCCATACTGGTAAGCGCAAGAAGCTATAAATCTAAAAGCAATCAGCCGTCGATCGATGCACTCCAGCGGTCGCCCCAACTGCGCAGCTGCTCCAAATCGCGGCGCTGGCGCTTGGTCGGGCGGCCTTCGCTGAGGCTGGCGGCAGGCTCGGGGGCGAGGCGGCGCTGCTCGGCGGCCTGCGCGCGGGTGGCGAGGCTTTGTGCGGTTTCTTCGTAGAGTTGCTGCGCCACGGCGGCCGGCCCGCGCTGGTTGCTGAGCGCGCGCACGAGGACTTCGCGCACCACCGGTCCCTGGCGCAGCAGCACGGTGTCGCCGGGCCGCACTTCGCGCGCGGGCTTGGCCGGCTGGCCGTTGACGCTGACGCGGCCCTTGTGGATTTCTTCGACGGCAAGGCCACGCGTCTTGTAAAAGCGCGCGCACCAGAGCCATTTGTCCAGGCGCATGCCTGGTAGCGCTTGCGTGGACATACTCAACGCCGATGCGTGTGGTCAGCGCCAGGCGTACTGCTGCCGCCCTTGGACGACTGGCCCAAACGCGATTCCGTCCCCTGCAACAGGCGCTCGATGTTCTCCTGGTGCCGCCAGATCAGCAGCAAAGCCATGGCGCCTATGGCGACTGCGATACGGCTGTCGGCATTCCAGAGCACGCCGTCGAGCAGCAGGTAATACACCGGCGCGCACACCGCGGCTATCAGCGCCGCGAGCGAGGAATAGCGCGACACGAACGCCACGAGCACCCAGGTCAGCGCCACCGCCAGCCCGAGCCAGCCACTCACGCCCAGCAGTACCCCGAGCGCCGTGGCCACGCCCTTGCCGCCCTGGAAGCGGAAAAACACCGGCCACAAATGCCCGAGAAAAGCCGCCAGCCCCACGAGCGCCAGCGTGCCCTCCTCGAAACCGTAGGGCTTGCCCCACCAACGCACCAGCGCCACGGGCAGCCAACCCTTGGCGGCGTCGAGCACCAGCGTGGCGACGGCGGCGGCCTTGCTGCCCGAGCGCAGCACGTTGGTCGCGCCGGGGTTCCCGCTGCCATAGGTGCGCGGATCGTCCAGCCCCAGGGTGCGCGAGACGAGCACGGCGAAAGACAAAGAGCCGATCAAATAGGCCAAAACGACGGCCAAAAGGGGCAGTAAAAAAGAAAGCGGAGCGTTCACACGAATCTCTTCCAAGGACAAAACCGCACGCACAGCATCGCGAGTGCGGCACCGAAGATGGCCAGCAGGCTGTCTTTCTGGGCGTCCCACATATCCCCTTGCGTGCCCAGATAGGCGACGCCGAGTTGCGGCTCCACGAGCATCGCGGCGACGGCTTCGATCACCTCGTAGCCACCGCTGAGGCCCGCCACCGTCACCACCGCCATGCCATAAGACCAGCTGCGCCGCAAGCCGCCACCGCGCAAAAGCAGCTCGCGTAGCGGATAGGCGAGCAGCAGGCCGAAAGCGAAATGCACGATGCGATCGTAATGGTTGCGCGAGAGCCCGAGCGCGCGCTGGAGCCAGAAACCCAGCGGTACTTCGGCGTAGGTGTAGTGCGCACCGACCAGATGCAGCGACAGAAACACGGTAAACAGACCGTAGGAGAGGTTGGAAAAGGCAAAGCGCCGGTACGTCAGCGCGAGCAGGCCACAGGCTGCAAACACCAGCAGGTTTTCCAGCAGCCA
The DNA here is from genome assembly GCF_007655255.1 of Extensimonas perlucida. Taxonomy (GTDB): domain Bacteria; phylum Pseudomonadota; class Gammaproteobacteria; order Burkholderiales; family Burkholderiaceae_C; genus Extensimonas; species Extensimonas perlucida. Next base: position 70,052 of record NZ_VMYE01000013.1, on the reverse strand, counting down.
GTCGCGCGGATAGCGTGGGGCGATCGCGGTGAACACCCACAAGGCGGCCAGCCACAGCACCATCCGCTGCAGCGGCCTGTTCTCACGAAAAGGCCGCCGCGCCGTTTGGCAACGCTTGCCCTTCGAAACCTGATGGACGGCAGGATGCGCTTTGACCATTCACGCGGACGCTGCGATCATGAAACCGGAAATTGGAATCTGACCCCAATTACCCGCCCTCAGTTCGCGGTGTAGCCCCCATCGACCACGAGCTCTGCGCCGTGCACGAAGGAGGATTCGTCCGAGGCGAGGAAGAGCACGGCTTGCGAGACTTCGATGGGCTGTGCGGGGCGCTGCAGCAAGGTGGGGCCGAGCAGTGCGGGGCGTTGCTCGGGGATCGCGAGTATGTCCTTGGTCATGGGCGTTTCAATCACGCCCGGGTGGATGGAGTTGACGCGGATGTTGAACGGCGCGAGATCGACCGCGCAGGCCTTGGTGAAGAGACGCACCGCGCCTTTCGAGGCCTCGTAAGCAGCGGCGCTGGGCGCGCCGACCAGGCCGTAGATCGACGAGATGTTGATGATGTTGCCCTTGCCCGCTTTTTGCATGTGCGGAATCACCGCGCGCGTGCCGACGAAGACGCCGCGCACGTTGACGGCGAAGATGCGGTCCCACTCGTCGTTCGTGGTGTCCTGCACGGGCTTCATGATCAGGATGCCGGCGTTGTTGACGAGCACGTCGATGCGCCCGGCGCGCTCGATGATCTGCGCGATGGCGGCGTTCCAGTCGGCCTCTTGCGTCACGTCGAGCTTGAGGAAGTCGGCCTTGCCGCCCTTCTTGCGTATGCCCTCGACCACGGCCTGGCCCTTTTCCTGGTTCAGGTCGGCGGCAAACACCCATGCGCCTTGCTCGGCGAGCAGTTCGCTGTGGGTCTGCCCCATGCCCATGGCCCCGCCGGTGACGAGGATGACTTTGTCTTGCACGCGCTTCATGGCACCTCCTGGATCGGTAGTTTGAGGTAGTTTGAACAAACGCTCAAAAGAGCGAAACCATTGTAGGCGCAGCCATGACCTAAGCCGGTGCTATTCCGCCCGAGCGGCCAGCAGCGCGCGCAGCCCTGCTTCGTCGAGCACGGGTACGCCCAGTTCCTGCGCTTTGCTGAGTTTGCTGCCGGGGTCGGCGCCGGCGATGACGTAGTCGGTCTTTTTGCTCACCGAGCCGCTGACCTTGGCGCCTGCGGCTTCGAGCAGCTCTTTGGCGGCTTCGCGGCTCAGCGTGGGCAGCGTGCCGGTCAGAACCACAGTCTTGCCGGCGAGTGGCTGCGCGCCGGCGGTATGGGCCGATGCCGGCGGCCCCTCGGGCCAGGTGATGCCGCAGGCGCGCAGCTGCGCGATCACCTCGCGGTTGTGCGGCTGCGCGAAAAACATGTGGATGCTGTGCGCGACCACGGGGCCGACGTCGGGCACCTCGCACAATTGCTCGACCGAGGCGTTCATGATCGCGTCGAGGCTGCCGAAGTGGCGCGCCAAATCTTTCGCCGTGGCCTCGCCGACATGGCGTATGCCGAGTGCGAACAAAAAGCGCGGCAGGCTCGATTGCTTCGATTTTTCCAGCGCTTCGAGCAGGTTGCGCGCCGACTTTTCGCCCATACGATCCAGATTCGCGAGCGTGGGCAGGTCGAGCCGGTAGAGGTCGGCCACGGTTTGCACGATGCCGCCGTCGACGAGCTGATCGACGAGCTTTTCGCCCAGGCCCTCGATGTCCATGGCGCGGCGCTGGGCAAAGTGCAGCAGCGCCTGCTTGCGCTGCGCGGGGCAGAACAGGCCGCCGGTGCAGCGGTGATCGGCCTCGCCTTTTTCGCGCACCACGGCGCTACCGCACACGGGGCACTGGCGCGGCATGCGGAAGTTGGGCACGTAGCGGGGGCGTGCAGGCACAGCAGTGGGTGGCTGCGGCACCACGCCCACGACCTCGGGGATCACGTCGCCCGCACGGCGCACGATGACCTGGTCGCCCACGCGCACCTTTTTGCGGCGCAGCTCGAACAGGTTGTGCAGCGTGGCATTGGTCACCACGACACCGCCCACGAGCACGGGCTCGAGCCGCGCCACGGGCGTGAGCTTGCCCGTGCGCCCGACCTGCACGTCGATGCCCTCGACGCGCGTGACCACCTCTTGCGGCGGGTATTTGTGCGCCACGGCCCAGCGCGGCTCGCGCGTGACGAAGCCTAAGCGCCGTTGCCAGTCGAGCCGGTTGACCTTGTAAACCACGCCGTCGATGTCGTAGGGCAACTGGTCGCGCAGTGCACCCATGGCGGCGTGATACGCTACCAATTCAGAAGCGACTTGCGCAAGTTTGACGTGCTCTGAGACCGGAAATCCCCATTTTTTGAGGGTTTGCAGCAAGGCATAGTGGGTGCCGAAGTCGGGCCCGCCTTCCTCGGGCGGGGTGACTGCGCCCGTGCCGTAGGCAAAAAAGCGCAGCGGGCGCTGCGCGGCGATGCGCGCGTCGAGCTGGCGCACGGCGCCGGCGGCAGCGTTGCGCGGGTTCATGAAGGTCTTGCCGCCGAGCGCGCGCTGGCGCTCGTTGAGCGCTTCGAAGTCGGCGCGCGCCATGAAGACCTCGCCGCGCACTTCGAGCAGTGGCGGCACGTCCGTGGGCAGCAGCAGCGGTATCTGGCGAATCGTGCGAATGGTGTGCGTGACGTTTTCGCCGACCTCGCCGTCGCCGCGCGTGGCCGCGAGCACGAGGCGGCCCTGCTCGTAGCGCAGGTTCATCGCGAGGCCGTCGAACTTGGGTTCGGCCACGTACTCCACGGGTGGATCGGCCTCGCTGAAGCCCAGCTCGCGGCGCACGCGCGCATCGAAAGCCAGCGCGGCGCCGGGGCCGGTGTCGGTTTCGGTGCGAATACTGAGCATGGGCACGCTGTGGCGCACCGGCTCCAAGCCCTGCTTGACTTCGCCGAGCACGCGCTGCGTGGGCGAGTCGGGCGTGACGAGCTCGGGAAATTCGGCTTCGAGCGCCTGCAGCTGCTGGAACGCGCGGTCGTATTCGGCGTCGGGCACCTCAGGCGCGTCGTGCACGTAATACAGGCGCGCCCAGCGGTCTATGCGCTCGCGCAGTTCTTTGATTTTGATAGCTGCTTGCGCTTTCCTGTCCTTGGCTGAAGGCCAAAAAGACTCTTTATTTTCTGGCATGGCGCGCTCAGCTGAACAGGCGCCGCGCGAGCGCCGAGCCCGCCGCCAGATCGCGTGCGGCGAGCTGCGCGTAGAGCGCCTCGAGGTCGGCGGCGATCGCATCCAGCGCCATGACCGGCAGCGGGTGCCCTTCCTGGTCGCACAGCACACCGTCCATGGCTTCGCACAGCGCCGTGGCCACCTCGCGCAGACGCGCAAAGGGCTGCTGGGCCGGCGCCACCTGGGGCACGTCCAGGCTCAGGGTGAGCTCCCAGAGCGCGGACTGGTCCAGGTCTTCGGCCTGCGCAGCCTGCATGTCGAAGCCCAAGGTGAGCAGCGGCGGCAGGCCCGGCGCCGCAGGCAGCAGCATGCGCCCCGGCATGGCGCTGGGCACGAAGCCCAAACGCGCGGCGTTTTGCTCCACGTAGCCGGGGCTCCAGGCCGTGCTGCGCGCGCGCAGCGCAAACGCAAGCTGCGCGTCGTGCGCGCCCGCGAACTGGTCGAGCTCGCGCGCACGTGCCACCTCATGGCGCATGTCGGGAAAGTCGGGCATGGCATGGATCGCATCGGCAAAAGCCTGGGTTTTGGCGACGAACTCTGAGAACTCGATCTCGTTGAGCGCGCCGAGCCGGTTGGCCAGCTGCACGCCAGCCTGAAACCGCTGGTAGCGCTGCCCTGGCGCGGGGCGCTCCCATTGGCCGGTGGCGACGTTCAGGCCCTCGACGGCAAAAGGCTTGCTGCCGGCGCGGCGCGTGGGCGGCATGGCAGCGAGCGCGGCCTCGCCCGTGACTTCGTGCTCGGGCTGCAGAGGGGCGATGGCGTCGATCAGTGCGTCGAGCGCAAAGCGGCTTTCCGGCACCACCCCTGGGGGCAAGGGTGCAGGCACCGGGCGCACGGGTTCGGCGAGCGCGTCGCGCACATCGACGGTGTGGCTGGCCGGGTCGGGGCCGTGTTCGAGGCCGTGGTGGAAGTCGGCCGGCGCAAGCGCCGCGTCGAAGACGGGCTCCTGGCGCAGTCCGGGTTCATCCGCCAGGGCCGCGCCCTGCCCTGCCAGGCCCTGCACCTCGGCGCTCGCCGGGTCGGGTGCAGCCGCACCCGCGTGCGCGTCCCTGTGCGCGTCGGGGCGCGTCTGCGCGCGCTTGGGGGCATTGCGCCGCAGCGTCCAGGCGTTGTAGGCGACGAGCGCGGCCAGCACCAGGCCGCCGATGATCGCGAGGCTCCATTGCAATGTGCTCATGGGTGCAAAAAGTGGTTAGTTGTCCAGCTCAGGATGCGTCGGCCAGCGACAGGGCCGACTCCATATCGACCGCGACGATACGCGAGACGCCTTGCTCCTGCATGGTCACGCCTACCAATTGCTCGGCCATTTCCATGGCGATCTTGTTGTGGCTGATGAACAGGAACTGCGTGTCGCGGCTCATGCGGGTCACGAGTTTGGCATAGCGCTCGGTGTTGGCGTCGTCGAGCGGCGCATCGACTTCGTCGAGCAGGCAAAACGGCGCGGGGTTGAGCTGGAAGATCGCGAACACGAGCGCGATCGCCGTGAGGGCCTTCTCGCCGCCCGAGAGCAGGTGGATGGTCTGGTTCTTCTTGCCCGGCGGCTGCGCCATCACCTGCACGCCGGCGTTCAGGATCTCGTCGCCCGTCATGATGAGCCGCGCCTGGCCGCCGCCGAAAAGCTCGGGGAACATGCGGCCGAAGTGCGTGTTCACGGCGTCGAAGGTCTGCATGAGCAGCTCGCGCGTTTCGGCGTCGATCTTGCGGATCGCGTCTTCCAGCGTTTGCATGGCCGCGCTCAGGTCGGCCGTCTGCGCGTCGAGGAACTGCTTGCGCTCGCGCGCGGCGGCAAGCTCTTCGAGCGCGGCCAGGTTCACGGGCCCGAGCGCCGCGATCTCGCGCTGCAGGCGCTCGATCTCGGGCTGCAGGCCCGCGAGGCGCACCGGCCCTGCAGCGACGGAGCGTGCGAGCGCGTCCATGTCGGCCTGCGCGTCGGCAAGCAAACCGGCGTACTGCTCCAGCCCCAGGCGCGCGGCCTGCTCCTTGAGCTGCAGCTCGCCGATGCGCGCGCGCAGCGGATCGAGCGCGCGTTCGAGCTGCATGCGGCGCTCGTCGTGCGCGCGCAGGCGCTGCGTGAGCTCGTCGTAGGCGCTGCGCGCCGCCGCCAGCGCCTGTTCGCGCGCGCTTTTTTGTGCGAGCGCCTGCTGCAGCCCGCCCTGCGCCGCCGCGTCCGAGAGGCGCGCGAGTTCGTCGTTGGCGCGCTGCAGCTCGCCTTGCAGCGCGCGCAGCTGCTGCTGCGCGGTGTCATGGGCGCGCGCGAGCTCGGCGCGGCGCGCCTCCAGGCTGCGCTGGGCAAAGTCCGCCTCCTGCGCCTGGCGCTCGAGGCCGCGCTGCTGCTCGCGCGCGGCGTTCCAGCGCAGCTCGGCTGCGCGCACGCACTCGGCCTGCTGCGCCTCGCGTTCCTGGCTTTCGGCAAGCTGCAGGTCGAGCTCCTCGAAGCGCGCCTCCGCCGTGGCCTGGCGCTCCTGCAGCTCGGCGCGCTGCGCTTCGAGCTCGGCGCGGTCGGCGGCGATCTGCGCGCTGCGCGTGCGGCTTTGCTCGGCCTGTTGCGTGCGCTGCACGAGTTGCACCTGCAGCGCGTGCGCCTGCTTTTGCGCCTCGGCCGCGGTGCGGCGCGCAGCCGCGAGCTGCTGCTGCGCCTGCGCATACAAAGCCTCGGCACGCGCGAGCGCACTGCGCGCCTGCTCGCCCATGATGGCCTGGGCGCGCAGTTCTTTTTCGAGATGTTCGATCTCCTGCGCGCGCGCGAGCAGCCCGGCCTGCTCGGAGTCGGGCGCGTAAAAGTCCACGCTGTGCGCGCTCACGGCGTGGCCGCTGGGCAGGTAGATGCGCTCGCCAGGCCCGAGCTGCTCTCGTTGTGCGAGCGCCTCGGCCAGCGTGTGCGCGGTGTAGCAGCCGTGCAGCCAGTCGGCCAGCACGGCCTGCAGCCCAGGGTCGTGCAGCCGCAGCAGGTCCGACAGGCGCGCACGCGTGGCTGCTGCGGCAGGCCGGGGCGCGGGTGGCGGGCTGAAAAACACCAGGCGCGCGGGCGGGCCTTCGCCCCCATCCGCCTTGCCGGCCGCGCCCGCTGTGCCCAAAAAACCATGCACGCGGTCGAGCTGGCCGACTTCGAGCGCGCCCAGGCGCTCGCGCAGCGCGGCTTCGAGCGCGCTTTCCCAGCCGCTCGTGATGTGCAGGCGCTGCCACAGCGCGGGCAGGCCGTCGAGGCCGTGGCGCGCGAGCCAGGGGCGCAGCTTGCCGCCGCTTTGCACCTTTTCCTGCACTGCCTGCAGCGCTGCCAGGCGCGCGGCGAGCGTGGCCTGGTGCGCGGCCTCGGCCTGCACCGCCTGCTGCTGCGCCTGCCGCTCGGCGTCGCGCTGGGGCACGCTGTCTTGCAGATCGGCCAGGCGCGCTTCGGCCTGTGCTGCGGCCTCTTGCGCGGCCTCGTGCTCGGCGCGCAGGGCTTGCAACTGGGTCTCGTCGGGCGGCGCGAGCTGGCGCTGCTCGCCGTGCAGGCGCTCCAGGCGCAAGTCGAGCTGGCGGTTTTGCTCGCCCAGGCTGCGCTGCTCGGCCGCAAGCAGCTGCAATTGCTGCTGCAATTGCAGCACGGCGCGGTGCTGCTCGCCTGCGCGCGCCTGCGCCGCGCGCCAGGCTTCTTCGAGCGCGGGCAATTGCTCGGCCTGCTCTGTCAGCTGCGCTTCGAGCACCGCGGCCTGCTCCTGCGCTGCGTCTATCTGTGCGGCGAGGTCTTCACCTTCTTGCGCGGCCTCTTGCGCGCGCTGCTCCCAGTGCACGATCTGCTCCTGCAGCGTGGACAGGCGCTGCGCCACGCGTGCGCGCCCTTCGACCACATAGCGGATTTCGGCCTCCAGCCGCCCCACTTCGGCCGAAGCCTCGTAGAGCTGCCCCTGCGCCTGGTTCAAGGCCTCGCCCGCGGCGTAGTGCGACTGGCGCAGCGCTTCGAGCGCCGCTTCGACCTGGCGCAATTCGGCCGTGCGCGCCTCGAGCCCGCTCATGGCCTGCAGCCCCTCGGCGCGCACGCGCTCCTGCTCGGCCGCGGCCTCGGCGCGCTTCAAAAACCACTGCTGCTGCTGGCGCAGCGTGGCGGCGGCCTGCAGCGTTTTGTAGCGCTGCGCGACTTCGGCCTGCGCTTCGAGCCGCGCGAGCTGGCCGCCGAGCTCGCGCACGATGTCTTCGACGCGCACCAGGTTGTCGCGCGTGTCGGCCAGGCGGTTTTCGGTTTCGCGCCGGCGCTCTTTGTATTTGGACACGCCCGCGGCCTCCTCGAGAAAGAGGCGTAGCTCCTCGGGGCGCGACTCGATGATGCGGCTGATGGTGCCCTGGCCGATGATGGCGTAGGCGCGCGGCCCCAGGCCCGTGCCCAGGAACACGTCCTGCACGTCGCGCCGGCGCACGGGCTGGTTGTTCAGAAAGTAGCTGCTGCCGCCCTCGCGCGTGAGCACGCGGCGCACGGCGATCTCGGCGTACTGGCTCCAGGGGCCGCCCGCGCGCTGGTCGGCGTTGTCGAACACCAGCTCCACGCTCGCGCGGCTCGCGGGCTTGCGCGTGGTGGTGCCGTTGAAGATCACGTCTTGCATCGACTCGCCGCGCAGCTCGCTGGCCTTGCTCTCGCCGAGCACCCAGCGCACCGCGTCCATGATGTTGGACTTGCCGCAGCCGTTCGGGCCCACCACGCCCACGCGCTGGCCCGGCAGCGCGAAGTGCGTGGGCTCGGCAAAAGACTTGAAGCCGGAGAGCTTGATCGAGGTGAGGCGCATGGGTCAGTGCACTGCGACCGACACGTACACGGCGCGGGCATTGCGAGATGGGCGCGCATGATACCCGCTTGCCATTTTCAGCATGAAAAATGCCTCTAACGCTTGTCGGAAAAGCGCTGGCAGCTATCAAATCGAGAAATCCGCACCACGCTCCGGCCCCTGCTGCGCCTGCACCTGCGCACGCACGGTGTGCTCGAAGTCCTGCACAGGCATGGGGCGACCCAGCAGGTAACCCTGCCAGCTGTGGCACTGATGGCGCTCCAGAAAGGCGCGCTGCGCTTCGCTTTCCACCCCCTCGGCCATCACGCTCAGGCCCAGGCTCGCACCCAGGGCCACGATGGTGCGCGCAATCGCCGCGTCGTTCGGGTCGGTGAGCACGTCGCGCACGAAGCTCTGGTCGATCTTGAGCTGGTCGAACGGCAGGCGCTTGAGGTAGGCAAGCGAGGAATACCCCGTGCCGAAGTCGTCGAGCGCAAAGCCCACGCCATAGCGCTTGAGCTCGCCCATCTTGGCGATGGTGGCTTCCGTGTCCTCGAGCAGCAGCCCTTCGGTCAACTCGAGCTTGAGGCGGCGCGGATCGGTGCCTTGGCTTGCCAGGGCCGCCAGCACCTGCGCCACGAAGTCGCTTTGCCGGAACTGGCGCGAGCTCACGTTCACAGCCACGGCAAGCTGCGCGAGCGCCGGCTCCTGCGCCCAGCGTGCGAGCTGCGCGCAAGCCTGCTGCAACACCCAGGTGCCCAGCGGCACGATCAGGCCCGATTGCTCGGCCAGCGGGATGAACTGCGCGGGCGAGACGAAACCATCGCGCGGATGCTGCCAGCGCAGCAACGCTTCGGCGCCAATGATGCGCTCGCGCTCCCACTGCGGCTGGTAGTAGAGCACGAACTGGCCCTCGGCCAAAGCTTTGCGCATGTCAGCCTCGAGCGCTGCACGCGCCGTGACCGATGCCTGCATGGCGGGCTCGTAAAAACACAGCGTGTCACGCCCAGCCGCCTTGGCCTGGTACATGGCAAGGTCGGCGCGCTTGAACAACTCATTGACGGTTTCTGCAGCATCCTGCCCGCTGAACAGCGTGACGCCCATACTGACAGAGCTATGGTGCATCGCGCCGTCGAGGTCGAAAGGCTTGCGCAGCGCGGCGAGGATTTTTTCGCCCACCTTGCTGCTGCACGCCGCAGCCTCGCTGGCCGTGTCACCGAGGTCCTCGAGCAGCACCGCGAACTCGTCACCCCCTAAACGCGCCACGGTGTCGTCGGCGTGCACGGCCTCGCGCAGGCGCTGCGCAACCTGGCGCAGCAGCGCGTCGCCTTTCTCGTGTCCCTGGGTTTCGTTGATGGTCTTGAAGTCGTCGATGTCGAGCAGCAACAGAGCGCCCAGCGCACCATGGCGGGCGGTCGTCATGAGCGTCTGCTGCAGCCGGTCGCGCAGCAAACGGCGATTGGGAAGCTGCGTGAGCAGGTCATAGAACGCGAGGTTGTGGATTTCTTCCGCGGCCGCCTTGCGCTCGCTCAGGTCCCGCATGGACACCAGCATGCGCTCCCCCAGCGGCACCCCCGTGACTTCGACGGGTCGCTGACGGCCGTCTTTGCAATGGATCAGGTACTCCGCCGGAGCAATCACGCCGTCGGAGAGCATGGCAGCGTGCGCGAGCTCGGTCCACAACTCCTGGTAGTGGGCGCGCATGGCCAAGTCGGGGTAGGCGCACTCCCACCAGGCGGCCAGCGTGGGCACCTCTTGCTCGGTGTAACCGCAGATGCGCACGAACTCCTCGTTGCGGTAGCTCAGGCGCCCATCGGCCTCCATCAGGCACACGCCCACGGGAAGGCACTGCAACACCATGCGCAAGCGGCTCTCGCTCTCGCGCAGGGCCTGCTCCATGTGCTTGCGCGGCGTGATGTCCTGCACCACGGCCACGTGGTAGTCGGGCGGGGCGCCAGGCTTCCACAGCGCTGCAACGCTCAAGTCCACCCAGATTTCGCGCCCGCTTTTGTGGAAATATCGTTTTTCCATGCGGTATTCGCTGATTTCGCCCGCATGCAGACGCTGCATCTGCGCCAGGTCCTGCGCCATGTCGTCAGGATGGCTGATGTGCTGAAAGTCGAGTTGCAACAGCTCGTGCATCGGGTAGCCGATGATGTCGCAAAAGCGCTGGTTCACGCGCTCGAAGCGGCCCGTGCGCGTATCGGTCAGGTTGATCCCCACGGCGGCCTGGTCGAACAGGCGCAGGAAACGCCGTTCGCTTGCGCGCAAGGCGGCCTCGGAATCGCGCACCTGCAAATGCTGGCGCCACCACAAAACGATCAACAAGGCCAAGGCCAGCGAAAGCGCCGTCACGAAGCTGCTGCCCAGCGAATAGCCGAAAGCGCCCCCCGCCAGCGCCACGAGCAGGCCGGGCAACAAGCCTGGCCCATAGCGCTTCAAAAGAGCACTGAAAGCGCTGGAGTGTCGATGACCAGAGGCCACCCTGGGAGATGAATCCATAAGCCTTGGAAGCTATGCAATTCAGAGCAAAAAAGACAGGAATGGAACATGCCGCAAAAAACAAGCCCTGGCCGGACATGGCACCAGGGCTGCATGGACGCACGCAAAGCGCGATGTCGCAGACTCACATGTTGTCTATCATGACCTGCCCAAAGCCCGAGCAGCTGACCTGCGTTGCGCCTTCCATGAGACGCGCGAAGTCGTACGTCACCTTCTTGCTCAGGATGGCCTTCTTCATCGAGGCGATGATGACGTCCGCGGCCTCGACCCAGCCCATGTGGCGCAGCATCATCTCGGCCGAGAGGATTTCCGAGCCGGGGTTCACGTAATCCTTGCCCGCGTACTTGGGCGCGGTGCCGTGCGTGGCCTCGAACATCGCGACCGAGTCCGACAGGTTGGCGCCAGGGGCGATGCCTATGCCGCCGACTTGCGCGGCGAGCGCGTCGGAGACGTAGTCACCGTTGAGGTTCAGCGTCGCGATCACCGAATATTCGGCCGGGCGCAGCAGAATCTGCTGCAAAAAGGCGTCGGCAATGCTGTCCTTGATGGTGATTTCCTTGCCCGTCCTGGGGTTCTTGAACTTCATCCACGGGCCGCCGTCGATCAGCTCGGCACCAAACTCGCGCGCCGCGAGCGCATAGGCCCAGTCGCGAAAGCCACCTTCGGTGAACTTCATGATGTTGCCCTTGTGCACGATGGTCACGCTGGGCTTGTCGTTGTCGATCGCGTACTGCACGGCCTTGCGCATGAGGCGCTCCGTGCCCTCGCGCGAGACGGGCTTGATGCCAATGCCCGAGGTCGCGGGAAAGCGGATTTTCTTCACGCCGAATTCTTCTTGCAGGATTTTGATGAGCTTCTTGGCCTTTTCGGACTCGGCCTCGAACTCGATGCCGGCGTAGATGTCCTCGGAGTTCTCGCGGAAGATCACCATGTCGGTCTTGTGCGGCTCTTTCACGGGCGAGGGCACGCCGTCGAAATACTGGATCGGGCGCAGGCACACGTACAGGTCGAGCTCCTGGCGCAGCGCCACGTTGAGCGAGCGGATACCGCCGCCCACCGGCGTGGTCAGCGGGCCTTTGATCGACACCACGTAGTCGCGCACGGCGTGCAGGGTTTCCTCGGGCAGCCACACATCGGGACCATAGACCTTGGTGGATTTTTCACCGGCATAGACCTCCATCCAGTGAATTTTGCGCTTGCCACCATAGGCCTTGGCCACCGCAGCATCGACCACCTTGATCATCACGGGCGTGATGTCCATGCCCGTGCCGTCGCCCTCGATGAACGGAATGATGGGCTGGTCCGGCACATTGAGCGACATGTCGGCGTTGACGGTGATTTTTTGGCCCTGCGCGGGCACTTTGATGTGCTGGTAGCTGGTCATGAACGGGGTCTCCGTGAGAGTGCTGAAAAAGGCGAGGGGGATACCCTCTGGCTCGGGCATTCTACCGACAAAAGTTTTTCTGCCAGAGCCGGTCAACGCCGCGGAAACTGCTATCGTTATAGCCGAGACCGCACGGCTTTTCGTACGGTTTCAACCTTCGTAATTTTCCTTTCAACCCAGGATTTGGCATATATGAAAAAACTCCTCGCCCCCCTGATGGCCGCCGTGTTTGCTGTGGGTGCTTTCGCCCAGGCTCCGGCTGCTGCTCCTGCACCCGCCCCGGCTGCTCCTGCCGCCGCTCCTGCTGCAGCCCCTGAAAAGGCCCCTGCCAAGAAGGCTACCCACAAGAAGGCCAAGAAGCACGCCAAGAAAGCGGCTGCCAAGGCTTCCTGATCGGGCCAGCCGCGTGTCGGCTGCATGCCGGCGCTCGGCAAATCCCGCAAAATCGCCCTTCGTGGGCGATTTTTTTTGTCTGATCCTTTTTCACGCCCCCGGATTCCCATGCGTACCCATCCTGCTTTCGCCCTCCTCTTGCGCCGTCTGGCATTTTTCGTGGTGTTTCTCGGTCTGGCCGGCGCCGCGCGCGCGCAGACGCCGCAGCTCGATCTGCCGCACGTGGAGCTCACGGCCGGCATGTACCGCATCGACGCACAGGTGGCGCTCACGCCCGAGCAGCGCGAGATCGGCCTGATGTGGCGTAAGCAGATGCCCATGCACGAGGGCATGCTGTTCGTCTTCGAGCAGCCCGCGCAGCAGTGCTTTTGGATGAAAAACACGCTGCTGCCGCTCACGGCGGCTTTCGTGCGCGACGACGGCAGCATCGTGAACCTGGCCGACATGCAGGCGCAAACCACGAACTCGCATTGCTCGGCCGAGCCCGTGCGCTACGTGCTCGAGATGAACCAGGGCTGGTTCGCGCGCCACGGCATCAAGCCGGGCTTCAAGCTCGGCGGGGCGCCGTTCGCGCGGCGCTGATGTCCTGACATGCCCCAACAAAAAACGGCCCGCAGGCCGTTTTTTGTGAGGTGAGCGAAAAGCTCAGGCGAAATTCTGCTCCGCAAACTTCCAATTGACGAGCTTGTCGAGGAAGGTTTCGACGAACTTCTGGCGCAGGTTGCGGTAGTCGATGTAGTAGGCGTGCTCCCACACATCGACCGTGAGCAAGGCTTTGTCGGCCGTGGTCAGCGGCGTGCCGGCCGCGCCGGTGTTGACGATGTCCACCGTGCCGTCGGGTTTTTTCACGAGCCAGGTCCAGCCCGAGCCGAAGTTGCCCACGGCCGACTTCACGAAGGCCTCTTTGAACGCCGCATACGAGCCGAACTTGGCGTTGATGGCCGCCGCGAGCGCGCCCGAGGGCTCGCCGCCGCCCTGCGGCTTCATGCAGTTCCAGAAAAAGGTGTGGTTCCAGACCTGCGCAGCGTTGTTGTAGATGCCGCCGCTCGACTTCTTGATGATGTCCTCGAGCGCCATGTTCTCGAACTCGGTGCCTTTTTGCAGGTTGTTCAGGTTGACCACGTAGGCGTTGTGGTGCTTGCCGTGGTGGTATTCGAGCGTTTCCTGGCTGTAATGAGGAGCGAGCGAGTCGATCGGGAAAGGCAGCGGGGGCAGTTTGTGTTCCATGGTCGATTTCCTTTCATGAGAGGGGATGGGCCCGGAACGTCCGGGTTCATATGAACTGGCGAGCTGCGATTGTAGAAAGGAATCAGTATCAGTGCGGCGCGGTGACCAAAAGGTCCAGCGTGCCGTCGGCCAGGCGTGCGCGCACGGCGTCGCCGGGGTGTGCGGCGCGCGCGCTCGTGAGCACATGGCCGCTCGCGTCGCTCAGCAGCGCATAGCCGCGCTGCAGCACCTGTTGCGGGTCGAGCAGTTCCAGGCGCAGCGCGAGGCGCTCGAGCCGCTCGTGCTCGCGCGCGAGGCGCTGCCGTGTTTGTTGCACGAAATCGGCCTCCAGCGCTTTCCCCTCGTGCGCAAGCCGCTGCAAATAAAGGAGCATCGCATGGCGCAGGCGCTGCGCCTGCTGCGCGAGCCGCAGCTGCGCGCGTGCAGCGCAGGCCGAGGGCCGCCCCAGGCGCGCCGCCGCCTGGTCCAGGCGCTGCCAGCGCGCATCGAGCTGGCGCTGCATGGCGTCTGCAAGGCGCTGCTGCAGCAAGTCGAGCGCGCCCAACCAGACCGAGCGCGGCTGCGCCACGAGCTCTGCTGCGGCCGTGGGCGTGGGCGCGCGCAGGTCGGCGCAGAAATCGGCAATCGTGAAATCAGTCTCGTGCCCCACGCCGCTGACCACGGGCACGGGGCTTTGCACGATGGTGCGCGCGAGCTGCTCGTCGTTGAAGGCCCAGAGGTCTTCGATCGCGCCACCGCCGCGCACGAGCAGGATCACGTCGATGGGCGGCGCACCGGGCTGCGAATTTTTAGCCAAATCGGCCTCTTTAGCGCTTGTAGCTTGCGCTAGCAGATATAACTTTGAGAGCGCAGCGATGAGCGACGCCGGCGCCCCCGCGCCCTGCACGAGCGCGGGCACGAGCACCACGGGAATGTGCGGCACGCGCCGGCGCAGCGCGCTCACCACGTCGTGCAGCGCCGCCGCGCCCAGCGAGGTCACGATGCCTATGCCGCGCGGCAGCTGCGGCAGCGGGCGCTTGCGCGCGGCGTCGAACAGGCCCTCGGCTTCGAGCCTGGCCTTGAGGCGCAGAAACTGCTCGAACAGCGCGCCCTGCCCGGCGCGCTGCATGCTTTCGACGATGAGCTGCAGGTCACCGCGCGCCTCATAAACGCCCAGACGTCCGCGCAGCTCGACCAGTTCGCCGTCGCGCGGCGCGAAATCGAGCTGGCTCGCGGCGCGGCGAAACATGGCGCAACGCAGCTGGCCTTGCGTATCCTTGATGGCAAAGTAGCAATGGCCGCTCGCGGCGCGCGCAAAGCCGCTGATCTCGCCGCGCACCGCGACGGGGTTGAAGCGCGCCTCGAGCGCGTCGGCCACCGCACGGCACAAGGCCCCGACCTCCCAGACCCGCGCCGCAGCGTCCGCGCCGAAAAGCTCAGGCATGGCGCCTCCTGGCGCGGCGGCAAACTCGCCCACGGGCGAACAAACACGCACTATTCCACAGTGCAGCGCGCCCGGCAGCTGCGAATTGCAGAGCAGCCCCAAGCCCCTGAAAGGCGCAGGAACACGTGCAACCCATTGATTTACAAGCGATTTTTACTGCGTAATTTTTCATCATTCTGATTGACGCATGGCGCGGCGCGGGCTTGCAGGCACTCTTCAGGGCTTTACCCACAAAGTTATCCACAGAAACTGTGGGCGACCAGAAGGCCGTCAGGCGCCGGACATCGAAAACGTTCCCGAAATGCGGCGCGGCCAACGCACAGGCCGTGGCCCCCGGCGGGTCAGCCATCCTGCTGCGCCATAATCGCCGCCTGCCCTGATGCCCGTGGAGAGAGAATTGCTGTCGATCATACAAGCCGCAGGCTGGCCCATCTGGCCGCTCATCATCTGCTCCATCCTCGCGCTGGCGCTGATCGTGGAGCGCTTCGTGGCCCTCAAAAGCGCGCGCGTCGCCCCGCCCAAGCTGCTCGACGAAGCCATTGCCGTCTCGGCCAAAGGTGTGCCCGCACCCGACGTGGTCAATCAGCTCGCGCACAACTCTGCGCTCGGCGAAGTGCTCGCGAGCGGCTTGCGCGTGCTCCTGAGCAACCCGCGTGCGAGCGAGGCCGACCTGCGCGCCGCGATGGAAGGCGCGGGCCGCGCGGTGGCGCACCAACTCGAAAAATACCTGAACGCGCTCGCCACCATCGCCTCGGCCGCGCCGCTGCTGGGCTTGCTTGGCACGGTGATCGGCATGATCGAAATTTTTGGCTCGCAGGCTGGCGCAGGCGGCGCGGGAGGGGCCATGGGCGGCAGCAACCCGGTGCTGCTTGCGCACGGCATTTCCACGGCGCTCTACAACACGGCCTTCGGGCTCATCGTGGCCATTCCGTCGCTGATTTTCTGGCGCTATTTCCGCGGCCGCGTCGATGCCTACCTGCTGCAGATGGAGCTAGCCTCCGAGCAGTTCCTGCGCCACCTGCTGCGCCGCAACGCGCCCTGACAAGCCCAGCGTGCTGCCGGCCATGAACTTCCGCCCCCGCCCCAAGGACGAGCCCGAGATCAACCTGATCCCGTTCATCGACGTGCTGCTGGTGATCCTGATCTTTTTGATGCTCACCACCACCTACAGCAAATTCACCGAGCTGCAACTGACCCTGCCCGTGGCCGACGCCGAGCAGCAGCGCGACCGTCCGCGCGAGATCATCGTCGCCGTGGCGGCCGATGGGCGCTATGCCGTGAACAAAACGGCCGTGGACGGCAAGAGCGTGGATGCGGTCGCCGCCGCGCTTGCGCAGGCAGCGAATGCACAGGCCGCAGGCGCAGGGCGCGACAGCGTGCTCGTGATCAGCGCCGACGCCACCGCGCCGCACCAGGCCGTGATCAGCGTGATGGAAGCCGCGCGGCGCGTGGGCCTGTCGCAGATCACCTTCGCCACGCAGCCCTCGGCGGCGGCGCGCTGAGCGCGGCGCCGCACCAGCCAGTGCTCCCGGGCGCGTTCCTTCGCTCGCACCCCGACATGCCAGGTTCCTCGTCCCAGCGCCCCGCGCTTGCCGAGCGCCTGCGCCGCATCTGGCAGCGGCGCGGCTGGGCGGCTTGGGGCCTGTGGCCGCTGTCACTGCTCTACGGCGCGATCGTGCGCCTGCGCAGGGCGCTGTACGGCCGCGGCGTGCTCGCCTCGGCGCACCCCGGCTGCCCCGTGCTCGTCGTGGGCAACGTGATCGCGGGCGGCGCAGGCAAGACGCCCGTGGTCATGGCTTTGCTCGCGCATCTGCAGGCCCAGGGCTGGCGGCCTGGCGTGGTCGCGCGCGGCTATGGGCGCAGCGCGGGCCACGGCGAAGGCGACTGCCGCGCCGTCACGCCCGCGAGCAGCGCGGCCGAGGTCGGCGACGAGCCGCTCCTGCTCGCGCGCCGCTGCGGCGTGCCGGTGTATGTGGCGCGCCGGCGGGTAACTGCAGCGCGTGCGCTGCGCGCCCAGCATCCCGAAGTCGATCTGATCGTCTGCGACGACGGCCTGCAGCACCTGGCGCTCGCGCGCGACCTGGAAATTTGCGTGTTCAACGAAGAAGGCGTGGGCAACGGTTTTTTGCTGCCCGCCGGCCCCTTGCGCGAGCCCTGGCCGCGCCCGGTCGACGCGGTGCTGTACGCGGGCACGCCGCCACCCGGCACTGCGCCCGGCACTGCGCCCGGCACTGCGCCCGGCACTGCGCCCGGCACTGCGCCCGGCACCGCACCCGGCACTGCGCCCGGCACCGCACCCGCCTTTGCGCTGCAGCGCCGGATCGCCCGCCACGCGCTGCGCGCGGACGGCAGCCAGGTGCCGCTTGCGCGCCTGCGCGGCCAAGCCCTGCATGCAGTTGCGGCGATTGCCCGCCCGGAGATTTTTTTCGCCATGCTGCGCGCCCAAGGCCTGACGCTCGCGCACACCGAAGCCCTGCCCGATCACTACGATTTCAAGAGCTGGCAGTGCTTTCCCGACAATGGCTACACCTTGATTTGTACCGAAAAAGACGCGGTCAAACTCTGGCCCCGCCACCCCGAGGCTTTGGCCGTGCCGCTCGAACTCGAGCTTGCGCCCGCGTTTTTCGCCCTGCTCGACGCGCGCCTTGCGCCATCGCTGCGGGCCCGGGAAGGGGCACAATCGGCACCACAGCGCCCACCACCTTCGCACCCATGACCTCCGCTCCAGCCCCTTCAGCCCCTTCAGCCCCTTCAGCCCCACCTTCGAGCCCCATCGATACCAGACTGCTCGAACTGCTGGTCTGCCCCGTTACCAAGGGCCCGCTGAGCTACGACCGCGAACGCCAGGAACTGGTCTCGCACAGTGCGCGCCTGGCCTACCCCGTGCGCGACGGCATCCCCGTGCTGCTCGAATCCGAGGCGCGCACGCTCAGCGACGAGGAACTGCAGCGGTGAACGCGGCTTTGGCCCGGCCAGCCACCTGCGCCGTCCCGCCTGCGCCACCCTTCACCGTACTGATTCCGGCGCGCCTCGCATCCAGCCGCCTGCCGGGCAAGCCGCTCGCCGACATCGCGGGCCTGCCCATGGTGGTGCGTGTGGCGCGGCGCGCGGCGCAAAGTGCCGCCACGCGCGTGGTCGTGGCGGCGGACGACGAGGCCATCGTGCAAGCCTGCGCGGCCCACGGCGTCGAGGCCGTACACACCCACCCTGCCCACCCGAGCGGCAGCGACCGCCTGGCTGAAGCCTGCAGCCTGCTCGGGCTCGATGGCGAGCACATCGTCGTCAACGTACAGGGCGACGAGCCGCTGATCCCGCCCGCGCTCATCAACGCCGTGGCCGCGCTGCTGCCCGCGCGGCCCGAGGCCAGCATGGGCACGGCTGCCCACGCAATCGCAAGTCTTCATGATTACCTGAGCCCGCACGTGGTCAAAGTGGTGCTCGACGCGCGCGGCCTCGCACACTACTTCAGCCGCGCCCCGATCCCGCACGCGCGCGACCATGCGGGCACGGCCTGGTGGCAGGCCGCTTCCAGCGCTACTGCAGATGTCGCAGCGCATGCCCTGCCAGCGGGCTTTGCGCCCTTGCGCCACATCGGCATCTACAGCTACCGCGCAGGTTTTTTGCGCCAGTTTCCCACGCTGGCACCGGCGCCGACCGAGCAGCTGGAGGCGCTCGAGCAACTGCGCGCACTCTGGCACGGCCACCGCATCGCCGTGCACCTCAGCGCCGACGCACCCGCCGCAGGGGTCGACACCCCAGCCGACCTCGAGCGGGTGCGCGCCTTGCTTGGCTGAGGCCGCACACAGCGTGGCGCCGGCGGGCGCGTGGCGGTGCCATGCCATGCTATCCTCAAAGGCAAACGACATCCGATTGACATTTTTGAGGAACCCCAACCCATGCGACTGATCCTGCTCGGCCCGCCCGGCGCCGGAAAAGGCACCCAGGCCACCTTCATCTGCCAAAAATACGGCATTCCGCAAATTTCCACGGGTGACATGCTGCGCGCCGCCGTCAAAGCCGGCACGCCGCTGGGTCTGCAGGCCAAAGCCGTGATGGATTCGGGCGGCCTGGTCAACGACGACATCATCATCGGCCTGGTCAAGGAACGCATCGCCCAGCCCGATTGCGCCAAGGGCTTCCTGTTCGACGGCTTTCCGCGCACGATCGCACAGGCCGACGCCCTCAAGGCCGCTGGCGTCAAGATCGACTACGTGCTCGAAATCGACGTGCCCTTCGACGCCATCATCGAGCGCATGAGCGGCCGCCGCTCCCACCCCGCGAGCGGTCGCACCTACCACGTCAAGTTCAACCCACCCAAAGTTCCCGGCAAAGATGACGTGACCGGCGAAGACCTGGTGCAGCGCGACGACGACAAGGAAGAAACCGTGCGCAAGCGCTTGCAGGTCTATAGCGAACAAACGCGCCCCCTGGTCGACTACTACCGCCGCTGGTCCGAGCAGGATGCAGCCAACGCCCCCCAATACCGCGTCATCAACGGCCTGGGCAGCGTGGAGGAAATCACCGCGCGCGTGCTGCAGGCGCTGGCAGGCTGAACACAGCCTTGTCCTGCTGCAACGAAAGGCCCCATGCGGGCCTTTCGTTTTTTGGACGCGCGTTTCAGTACGCTGGGGGCTTCATTGCAGCAAGTCCAGCAGCAGCGTGATGCGCGCCTTGACGGGTGACAGGCCCGGCGCAGCGGGCAGCGCGTCGCCCGGCCGCGGCAGCATCTGCCCCTCGCTGCAGCGCGTCGCACGCAGCACGCGCACACCCGCAGCCTGCGCGCGCAACAGCGCCGCTTCGAGCGCCGCATGCACCGTGCCATTGCCCGTGGCGGCCACCACCAGACCCTGCACACCGCCTTGCACCAGCGCTTCGACGATGGCGCCACTCGCCCCTGCATGGCTGAACACCAGTTCGACACGCGGCCAAGTGCTGCAGCGCATTACCTTTTCGATAGCTGCTTGTGCTTGATGCGCCTGCGTTAGTGGCCAATTTCGCATCAAACGTACTGCACCTTCCTCGATCCAGCCGAGCGGCCCGGCGTCGCCTGAACTGAACGCATCGAGGCGATAAGGGTGCACTTTGCGCACCCATTGCGCCTCGTGGATCACGCCCGCCGCCACGACCACCACGCCCTGCGCGCCCGGCGTGCGCACCACGACCACGGCGTCGAGCAAATTCTGCGGGCCGTCGGGAAAAGGCGCCGTCGCGGGCCGCATGGCACAGGTCAGCACCACGGGCTTGTGCGCTGCCAGCACCTGGTGCAAAAACCACGCAGTTTCTTCGAGCGTGTCCGTGCCGTGCGTAATCACCACACCGCGCACCAGCGGGTCAGCCAACAGCTCGGTGCAGCGCAGCGCCAGGCGGCGCCAGGTATCCAAGTCCATGTCCTTGCTGTCGAGCTGAGCGATCTGCTGCGCCTCCAGCGCACAGCCCGCCGCCTCTCGCAAGCCAGGCACCGCGGCCAACAGCTGCGTGATGCCCCATTGCGCCGCGCGATAGTCCAGGCTGCTCGCACCCGCCTGCGCCACCCCTGCAATGGTGCCGCCCGTGCCCAACACGACAATTTTTTCCGACCCCACTTGCGCACTCCAAACAACTGTTGAAAAATACAAATACTGTATAAACGTACAAGTTCAACCCGCCGCCGCGGCCCTGCTCCCAGTCTCGGCCCTCTTCCCGCTCTCTTCCCGCCCTCTCTCAGCCCTCTCTCAGCCCTCTTACCGTGGAGTCTTCCATGTCAGATCAGCCCAAGCTCACCGCACGCCAGCAGCAGGTTCTCGACTTGATTCAGAACACCATGGCGCGCACCGGCGCCCCGCCCACGCGCGCCGAAATCGCCGCAGAACTGGGCTTCAAGTCCGCCAACGCCGCCGAAGAGCACCTGCAGGCGCTGGCGCGCAAGGGCGTGATCGAGCTCGTCAGCGGCACCTCGCGCGGCATCCGCCTGCGCAGCGAGGCCCTGCGCCACCTCAACGCCGCACGCGGCAAGCAGTTCAGCCTGCCAATGGCAGAACTCGCGCAGCTCGTGCTGCCGCTGGTCGGCCGCGTTGCCGCGGGCTCGCCGATTCTGGCGCAAGAGCACATCGACCGCACTTACGCGGTGGAGCCCACGCTGTTCGCACGCAGGCCCGACTACCTGCTCAAAGTGCGCGGCATGTCCATGCGCGACGCAGGCATCCTCGACGGCGACCTGCTCGCCGTTCAAGCCACGCGCGACGTGCGCAACGGCCAGATCGTCGTGGCGCGCCTGGGCGACGAGGTCACCGTCAAGCGCCTGCGCCGCAGCGCCGACATGGTCGAATTGCTCCCTGAAAACCCTGACTACTCCATCATCACCGTGCAACCCGGCGAGCCTTTCGACATCGAAGGACTGGCCGTGGGGCTGATACGCAACAGCTTGCTCCAGTAATGTTGACGCCGACCGAAAAATGACCACCTGAAGGCGTGAGTGCCGCTTTAACCCAGATTGTCCATTAGGCGGTGCTTCGCACCTACGCGGGCGCTGGCGGACGGCTGACGGTCATTTTGGCCGCTGCTTCGGCGCCCATGGCACCGGCCATGGACTTCTCACCAGCGACCAAACTGCCGCGCCATCATCCCGCGTCCTAATGAACAATCTGGGTTCAAAACTGACCAGGATGTACCAGGCGAATGCTGAATTTTTTGGCAGGAGCAAAAGAGATGATCATCATGGGCCTGATTGGCAATGTCAGGCACATGAAGATGCGCGATGGGGTATCGATCAGCGCGAGCAGCCTGTCGGACTTTGGGCGTCGAAAGCGAGAATGCGTCCCCGCGCGACCAGTTTTTGCCGAATTCGCCGCCCCATAGCCGGACCACGGGGCAAGAAGCCGGTAAAAATGGGCTGCTGCGGCGCATTCGCAGCCGACGATTCCGAAGTCCGACAGGCTCCAAGGGGATGACGGCGGCTCGGGCCGGCAAGGCCTCAGGCGGTCGCAGAGCTCCCGGACGGGCTGTTCGGCTGCGGGGCGAAGCGTTGCAGCACGTACCCGGCCATCCCCTTGGCCAGTTCTTCCTCGCCGAAGAAGACCGTGCCGATGCCCTCCTTGCGCAGCATCAGCGACTCGTCCTCGCCGTGGGTGCGCAGGACGAGCTCGATGTCCGGATTGAGCGTCCGCGCCGTTTCGGCCATCTGCCGGACGTTGAGCGGATCGGGCGTGGCCACCACGAGCATGGCCGCTTCCGCGATATGCGCCTGGATGAGCACTGCAGGATCGGCGGCGTTGCCTGAAACCGCTGCCACTCCTTGCTTGCGGAGCTTTTCCACCAGCTCACGATTCTGTTCGGCCACCACGTAGGGAATGCCGCGCGCCTCTAGGAGCCTGTCGGACTTTGGAATCGTCGGCTGCGAATGCGCCGCAGCGGCCCCTTTTTTACCGTCGTCTTGCCCCATAGCACCACTATGGGGGTGCGAATCCGGCAAAAACTGGCCTCGCCGGGGCGCATTCTCGCTTTCGACGCCCAAAGTCCGACAGGCTCCTAGCGCGCTGGCGATCCGCTTGCCGACCCTGCCATAGCCGACCAGCACCACCTGCCCCTCCAGGTACTTGCGCTCGGTGCTCATCGGCAGCTCGGCATAGGGATCGGTGCGCCGGTCAAGGCTGCGAGCGAATTCCGAGCGTTGGAGAATCCACTTTCGCACGGGCTCGACCGTGGCGAACAGCACCGGGTTGAGCGCGATGGAAATGAGCGCACCTGCCAGGACGAGACTCATGCCTTCGGCGGGCAGCAACCCCAGGGAAAGACCCAACCCAGCCAGAATGAATGAGAACTCGCCAATCTGCGCCAGACTGGCGGAAACGATCAGCGCCGTATTGAGCGGATAGCGGAAAGCCAGCACGAGGGCCAATGCCGCGACGGACTTGCCGAAAATGATGATCGCCAGCACAGCCAGCACGTGCCAGGGCTGTTCCACCAGAATCGCGGGATCGAACAGCATGCCCACCGATACGAAGAAGAGCACGGAGAACGCATCGCGTAGAGGCAAGGACTCTTCCGCCGCGCGATGACTGAATTCCGACTCGCGCATGACCATGCCGGCGAAGAAGGCCCCGAGGGCAAACGAGACGCTGAACAACGCAGCCGCCCCGTAGGCAATGCCAATGGCGCTGGCGACGACCGCCAGCGTGAACAACTCGCGCGAGCCGGTGCGCGAGACCTGCCACAACATCCAGGGCAGCACGCGTCGGCCGGCAATCAGCATCAGGGCCAGGAAGGCACCGACTTGCAGCAGCGTTTGCCCGATGGTGATCCACAAGGGCTTGGCAGCTGCCGCGTGGGCGGCTTCTGAACCGCCCAGGACGCCGGCCAGCGGCGGCAGCAAGACCAGAACCAGCACCGTGGCGAGATCTTCGACGACCAGCCAGCCCACGGCAATGCGACCATTCATGCTTTCCAGCACGCCACGGCTCTCCAGGGCCTTGAGCAGCACCACGGTGCTGGCGCACGACAGCGACAAGCCGAAGATCAAGCCGCTGCCCCAACTCCAGTCCCATCCCCACGCAACCGCCATGCCCAGCAACGTGGCCAGTCCCATTTGCACCACTGCGCCCGGCACGGCGATACGCTTGACTGCCAACAGGTCATCAAGCGAAAAATGCAGCCCGACGCCGAACATCAGCAGCATGACGCCGATCTCCGACAGTTGGGAGGCCAGCTGCACATCGGCCACGAAGCCCGGCGTACCGGGTCCGATGATGATGCCGGCCACCAGGTAGCCCACCAGTGCCGGCACCCTGATCCGCTCGGCCAGAAAACCGAGGATCAGGGCGATGCCGAAGCCAGCGGCGAGCGTGGTGATGAGTGAGATGTTGTGATCCATGCAGTGGTCTTTGAAATGGGAAGGCAAGGCGGGGTGCACCAAGCCGTTGGTGTTCTCGTTGGAGCCATGCTGCCAGGGGCTGTGTGGGTCACAGAAATACACGGCCATGCCGGTCTGCTCGGTCAGCTTCTTGTGCAGGGCCACCTCTCGGCCTTGATCGTAAGTCAGGCTCTTGAGCATCGGCTCGGCGATGCTATTGGGCTTGTCGGTGAAGCTGCGAATCCGGCAAAAACTGGCCTCGCTGGGGCGCATTCTCACTTTCGACGTCCAAAGTCCGACAGGCTCCTAGATGCTGATGGCCACGTATGCCGATCATCTGCCCCTGCACCTCCAGAATCCCCCCACGCCCGCAGCAACGCATCCTGCGACGCCGGCGCGCGCACGCCCAGGCGCACCAGGCCGGGCAGGCCGAACGAAGTGCAGTCGCGCAGGCGCACGCCGTGGCGGCGCAGCTGCGCGCACAGCGCGGGCACGTCGGCCACGTCGGCCACCGGGGGTCGCGCGCAGAAAAACGGCGCGTCGCTAGGTAGCACCTGCCAGCCCTGCGCCTGCAAGAGCGCGGTCTGGCGCGCCTTCCAGCGGCGCAGCGTGTGCAGGCTCTCTTGCAGCCAGGCGTGCACGGCGGGCTGCGTCCAGGCGGCCAGCAGCGCCACGCCGTGCGCGCCGAGCGGCCACGACGGGGCCAGCGCCTCGAGTTGCGCGACCATCTGCGCCACCGTCTGCGCCCCCGCCGGGGCGATCGCGTAGGCCGCGCGCACCCCCGTCAGGCCCAGCGCCTTGTTGGGCGAATACAGCCGCCACACGGCGTCCAGCGTGCCTGCGTCCAAGCTGGGCTGGCCCGACAGGCGCAGCGGTGCGTAGGCGCAGTCGAGCACGCGCACCGTGGCGAGGGTGCGTGCAGACGCATCGCTCGGCCCGTCACCTGGCGCATTGCGTGGCCCCGTGTGCGTACCTGTGCGCATCCCTTCGCGCCGCCCGTTGCCCAGGAGCCTGTCCACAAGCCCGTCCACAGACTTATCCCCAGCGCCATCGACAGACTTGTCCACAGCCGTGTCAGCGCACTTGCCGCCGCGCGCCGCCGCCCCACGCCAGCCTGCGAGCGCCGCGTCGGCCTGCCCCAACGGGCTGCCAGGCTCGCAGGCCCAGTGCAGGCCGGGCACGGGCGCAGCGCCTACTGCGCCCATTGCGCCAAGATCGCCCACAGCGCCCCTGCCGTGCCCAGCGTGCACCACGCGCAGCCCCCAGGCTTGCGCGGCGTGCGCATAGTCGCCATAGCCATGCGGGGGCAGCGCCACGGTGCGCGCGTCGGGCGGCAGCGTGCGCGCGGCCCAGGCCGTGAGGCGGTAGATGAATTCGCTCGCGCTGGCCGCGATCACGATGCGCGCGGGCGCCACGCCGTGCAGGGCCGCGAGCTGCGCGCGCAGCGCGGTGTAGGCCGGGTCGGGGTAGTGCGCGGCGTCGGCCTGCTGCACGGCAGCCAGCGCCAGCGGGCACGGGCCGTAGGCGTTCGCGTTGGTGGAAAAGTCGTGCGCAGCCACGCCCTGCGCGTCGGGCCCGCCGTGCACGCGCGCGCTGTTGTCAGGATCATTCGAATTGCCCGCATTGCTTGCGACACTCAAAGCCAAAATCCGTCTCCAAAAACTATCAAAACAGAAGCTGCAAGCGCAAGCGAAAAGAGCGCTAGAGGCACTTTTTGTGCCAAATGCAGCGCCGCCTGCACGTCGCCCGCCTGCGCCGCGCGGCCCGCACCGTGCAGCTGATAGACACCGGGCTTACCCAGCCGCACGCCCAGCGCGAGCGCCATCGCGGCCATGGGCCAGCCGCTGTTGGGCGAAGGCGTGCGCGCGGCCTCGCGCCGCAGCGTGCGCAAGGGCACGCGCTGCGCAGCGCGCGGCGGCCAGCCCGCAAACGCCGCGAGCAGCAAGGCCGTGAGGCGCGCCGGCAGCCACGAGAGCACATCGTCCGCCCGCGCCGCCCATTTGCCGGCCCACTGCCAATAGCGCCCGCCGTGCATGCCGGGGTAGCCCCACATCGCGTCCGCCGTGTTGGCAAACCGGTACAGCGCCGCGCCGGGCAGGCCCGCCACGGCAAACCAAAAGAGCGGCGCGACCACCGAATCGTTCAAATTCTCGGCCAGGCTCTCGATGGCGCTCTCGCGCACCTGCGCCGCATCGAGCGCCGCCACGTCGCGGCTCACGAGCCAGGCCAGGCGCGCGCGCCCCGCGGCGAGCGACTGCGCGAGCGCCACCTCCACGGCCCCCACCTCGGCCGCAAGCATGCGCCAGGCCAAAAGCGGCTTGAGCAGCAAGGCCAGCAGCAGCGCTGCGGGCGCCAGCGGCAGTTGCAGCGCGGCCCATTGCAAGCCCCAAGAAGCTCCTAGGGTGATAGCTGCCAGCGCACACCAGACAAGCGCAGAGAGCCAAAAAGAGCAAAAATCCCGCGGCGTAGGCGCGCGCGGCGCGATGCGCGCACCCGCCCAGCCGAGGCCGCGCCCCATCCACACCACCGGATGCCAGCGCGCAGGCGGCTCGCCAAGCAGCCGGTCGATCAGCAGCGCGAGTGCAGCGGCGGTTGCGAGCGGTGCGAACGGTGCGAACGGTGCGTGGAGTGCGTTCGAGAAGTCATGGATGGTTGAAAAAAGCCCGGGCATGGGGCGGGATTGTCGCGGGCGAACTCACGCATGCAAAGCCTTCAGCGCCACGTCGGGCGCGGCCTGCACGACTTTGAGCAAAGCGGAAGCTGGCCCCGTCGGGTTGCGGCGATGTTGCTCCCAGTTTTGGAGCGTTCTGACGCTCACTTGCAGCAACTGGGCAAACTCGCTTTGCGACAGCCCGATTTGCTCGCGCACAGCCTTGACGTCGGGTGGCGTCACCTTGGTGCGGCGCGCTGCGGGCGCCTGACCATGGGCAATGGCCTTGGCCTCCTTGAGGCTTTGCAGCAGATCATTGAACAGCGTAGGCTCCATTGTCACAACTCCTTGACCCATTGGCGCAGCAAGGCGGTTTCGTGCTCGGTGAGCGTGTCTTTTTTGGACTTGGGGTAGATCAGCAGCATGTAAATCTGCGCATCCTGGCGCCGCCAGTAATAGATCACCCGAACACCACCGCTTTTCCCACGTCCTGCCAGCGCATAGCGCAGTTTGCGGATTCCACCGCCACCCTGGACGAGATCGCCCCGTTCTGGGTTTTCGGCCAGCACGTGCTGCAAGCCGGCGTACTCGTCATCGGTCAACAAACCCACCAGCAAGCGGGTGAATGTTGGGGTTTCGATGAATTCCATACACGAATGATATACGCCAATGGCGTATAAAACAAGGCGCCTTCAGCATGAATGTGCCCGCTCAATCCGCGTCTTTCACACCCCCTGCCCCCAAACCCGTACCGCGCCGGCGCGGCTTTTTGGCGGGGGCGGATTCGACGGGCAGCAGGCTGGTGATGCGCTGGTAGAGCGTGAACAAAAAGGCCACGCGCTCGGCGTCGCCGCTGTAGCTTTTGGGGCCGCCGGCGAGCTGGTAGGCACGATCCACGGCGGCGTCGAGCTTTTGGTGCGTGCGCAGCAGCGCGGGCGGCATGGTGAGCGGGTCGTACAGGTCGGCCAGGGTGCTGCCGGGGAACTGGGCGCGCGCGTCGAGTACCGCCTGCGCTGCGGCTTCGATAGCTGCTTGCGCTTGCTGTACCTTGGCTGGAGGCACTTTTTGCTTGGAATCGAGGGCGCAGAAGGGCCAGGGGAAATTGTTGTAGACAATCTGGGCCGAATACTGATAACGGCTTTCCAATCGACCACATACCTGTCGCATCCACGCCATGTGCATGACAGACTGGAGAACACCGAATTCGAACAAACCGGCGCCGGGAACGATCAACGCACTGCCGTTCGCAACGACCTGCGGCGACATGAAGCCCATCGGCATATAGGAGCGGTTTTCGGACGAAACCTTGGGCAGCAGAAGGTAGGCGCCGTCTGGTTGGCGATCTTCGCCAAACAATGCCGGGGTGTTTGCCAGTTCGCGCGTCGTCGGGCGCTGGCTGGCCGCCCGAAACGCCCGCACGGATTCGATGCGACGACGCAACGACGGCGAGCCACGCAGCACGCTGGGCGAAGCATCTTTGAGCCACAGGCACCAGCGAGGTTCTGCGTTCAAAAACTCATGCGCGCCCATGTAGGGGCGAATCAGTTCGGCCAGTTGCGGCTCGGTGCGCAGCAATTCATCACGCGCTGCTGCGTCGAGTATGAGGTGGCCGTCATCGTTTGCCATGCTGCCGTAGCTGATCGGCGGCACGGGACAAATTGCCTGGGTGCGCTTGCCAAGCACCACATCCGGCGCATCGACCAGATACGGATTGATGTTGGCCGCGGGCACGGCGTGCGCCGGGCCTTTGATGTCGTCGTATTCGTAGATGACTTTGCCGGGCAGGTCTTGCAGGCCAAAGCCGATGATGACGCAGTGCACGGCGGCCTTGCCGCGCGCCTCGTTGCTCCAGGCGAAGGTGCGGTGCGCAAACTGGATGTGCACGCCCTGCGCGAGCAGCCAGCCCCAGAGCACGCCCACCTGCTCGCCCTGCGTGATGCTGTTGGTGGAGACGAAGGCCACGCGCGGCGCGGCGGCGTTTTGAATGAAATTGGCCGTTTGAGCTTGTGTATCCTGCGTCAGTAGCTCGTTTTTCAATAGCATTTCGGCCGTGCGCAGGTAGCGCGCCGCCTTGACGTACCACGCGGCGACGAAGTCGAGCACACCAAAGCCCTTGATGTCGCGCATGACCGGCTCGAAGTCGGCTTTCTGCACGGCGCTTTGCTCTTTTTTACCCACAAACGGCGGATTGCCCAGCACGAAGCTGCAGCGCGCGGGCGGCAGCACGGCGGCCCAGTCGAGCGTAAGCGCATTGCCGTGCACGATGTGCGGGCTGGTGACGAGCGGGATGCGCGCGAAGTATTGGCCAAACTCCTCGCCCACGCGCAGGTTCATCTGGTGGTCCACCAGCCACAGCGCGACCTGGGCGATCTGCGCGGGGAATTCTTCGATCTCTATGCCGTAAAACTGATCGACGTTGACGCCGATGAGGCTGTGCACGTCGATGCTGCGCTGGCCGCTTTGGCCTTGCAGTTCGGCGGCGGCGCGCAGCACGTCCAATTCGAGCAGGCGCAGCTCGCGGTAGCTGATGACCAAAAAGTTGCCGCAGCCGCAGGCGGGGTCAAGAAAGCTCAGGGTGCGCAGCTTTTTGTGAAAGTCGAACAGGCGGTTGCGCTGGTGCTTGACGCGCTCGAACTCGGCGCGCAGGCCGTCGAGGAACAGCGGCTTGATGAGTTTGAGGATGTTTTCCTCGGACGTGTAGTGCGCGCCCAGGTTGCGCCGCGCCTGCGCGTCCATGATGCTCTGGAACAGGCTGCCAAAGATGGCCGGGCTGATGCCGGCCCAGTCGAGCGCGCAGGCGTCGAGCAGCGCCTCGCGCGTGGCGGCGTCGAAGTCGGCGATGGGCAGCAGCTCTTCAAATAACCGGCCGTTGATGTAGGGGAAGGCGGCCAGCTGCTCGTCGAGGTGCGTGGAACGCCGCTCGGGCGGGGTGTTGAGCACCTGGAACAGCTGCGCGAGCAGCGCTCCGGTGTCGCGCCCGTCGGGCGCGGTGCGCTCTTCGATGAAGGCGCGAAAGCCCTGCGCGGGGAAGATGGCGGTGTCGTCGGCAAACAGGCAAAACAGCAGGCGCACGAGCAACACTTCGAGCGCGTGGCCGGCACGTTCGGGCGCGCTACCAAACTGCCCGTAGCCGCTGGCCTTGAGCGCGTCGTGCAGGCGGCCCATGCGCTCGGCGGCCTTGATGTTGACGGGGTCTTGCGGGCGGATTTCCTGCGTCTTGTAGCCGGCGATGAAGCCGAACCAGCGCACGTGCTTGTGCAAGTCGGCCAGCGCAAAGCTGATTTCGCGGCGCGTGTCGAGGTCGATCACGCGAAAGCGCGCAAAGTCGCACACCACCAGCGTGTGCGGCAGGTCGCGCTCGGCAATGCCGGGAAAGTAGCCCATGGCCTGGTCGAACGCGGGCTCCAAGGGCTTGCCGCGCGACTTTTGCTCGACCAGCATTTGCCCCGGCCAGAACAGATCGACGTAACCCTGCCCGCCGCCGTGCTTTTTGACGGCATGCTCGAAGCTCGCGACGCGCCGGTTGGTGATGCCGAAGACCTCGAAAAAGTCGATCCAGAACGGGATGGACTGCTGCTTTTCATCGGCCGCGTCGGCCCACTGGCGGCTGAAGGCCATGGCGCGCGACTTGATTTCGTTCCAGGACAGGGGCATGGGGGGTGGGCAAACAGGAAGGGAAAGGCAGCGGTGCAACAACGTAGGCTGGGTTAGCGTAGCGTAACCCGGCATTCCCGGTGCATAGCCGGATGCTGGGTTTGGCTGCGCAAACCCGGCCTACGAGCTACGGGCTGAGGCCGCAGCGGTGTGGGTGTTCTCAGATCGGCTGCGCTTGTAGCCGTTTTGAGAACACCTCACCCCCTGCCCACCCCCTGCGGTGATGCGGGCGGCGCGGCTTGTTGCCCCTGCTCCAGCCCCAGCAGCCACGCCTTGCGCGGCAGGCCGCCGCCGTAGCCGGTGAGCTGGCCCTTGCTGCCGATCACGCGGTGGCAGGGCACGACGATGCTGATCTTGTTTTGCCCATTGGCCGCGGCCACGGCGCGCGTGGCGCTGGGCTGGCCGATGTGCTGCGCCTGCTGCGCATAGCTCCAGGTCTGGCCATAGGGGATGGACAGCAGCGCCTGCCACACGCGCTGCTGAAACGGCGTGCCCACCAGGTCCAGCGGCAGCGCGAAATGGCGCCGCCGGCCCGCAAAGTATTCGGAAAGTTCGTGGCCGAGCTGCGCCGTCCAGGCGTGCAAGGTGTCTGGCGCAGGTGCCGCATCGCCACGTGCGGCCTGCAGCTGCGCCAGTTCACGCGCCACGCGCGGCTGGCCCGCAAATTCGAGCAGCCCGAGCCCACGTGCGGTAAACACGGCGAGCAAATCGCCGAGCGGGCTGGGGTAGGTGTGGGTGGCGAGGGGCATGGGGGGCATCGTTTGGGTAGAGGTTGCGTCGGGCGGGAGAGGCTCGGACACAAGGGCGTCGCGGTTGAACCCAGATTGTTCATTAGGACGCGGGATGATTTTGCCCCGTCATTGCGGGGGCCGAAGGCCCGCGGCAATCCATGGAGCCGCCGCAACAGCGCCTGCGTGCGCAGCAAAGGACGGAACTGGATTGCCGCGCCCCTGCAGGGCTCGCAATGACGGGTTTCTTTGCAGCGGACCCAATGACCGTCAGCAGCCCGCCGCGCTCGCGTGCCAAGTCGCCTTCATCATCAAGTGGAACCCGTGTAGCACGCCGGTGGAGACACTGGTCAAAGAACGGCTGGCCGATGCACACACCATGTGGGGTGTTGCGCGAGGGCAAGCGCGAGTGCGTGTGGCAGGAAGCCGAGCAATGGAATTTTCCGGCTGTCACCTTCCCATGCATCTGCACAGGCGCCAGAGACGAGAATGCGCAGGACATGTCTGCGTCTTCGGCATTAGGGAAATTACTTTTTAGCCTCGTCGATGGACTGGCGGATGGACGCATAGGTCTCGGAGAAAAGCCGTTGGGCTTCCCCATAGCTCTTTTTCGTGGTCTCCCATGCCTCGGCCGAGGCTTTTGAGACCCGGGCCTTGGTCTCCTCCACGTCTGCATTCAGTGCAGCAATACGCCCTTCAATGGCTGCACGCTGATCTGCCGCGAGCTTGGCCGCGTCGGCACGCAATCCAGCAAGCGCTTTCTGCTGCGCCTCAAGTTCCGCCTCCAGTACGGCGCGCCGCGTAGCGATGCTGGCCTTGCTTTCTTCAAGATACTTGTCTCGGGCGGCCTGGAAGGCGGCCCAATCGTTGTCGAGCGCCTGACGTGCTTCGGCGACCTGAGCATCGCTCCAGTTCTTTGCGTTGGCTGCGGCATCTTGAGCCCGGCGGCGATAGGCATCCCGCTGCTTGCGCAGGTCCGCCAACGCCGCATCGGCCTTGGTACGCGCCTCGCCCTGGAGCCTGTTGGCGTCTTTTTCCAGGGCAGCAATGTTGGCATCAAGCTGGGCCAGCCGATCCTGCGACCACGCCAGTGCTTGGTGAACCCTTGAGGGCTCCTTCTGTGGAGCGGCTGAATCGGCCTGTGCTTCTGCATTCTGTGCCAGGGCGGGAGGAGCCGACAGCAACGCTGTCTGAGCAAGCAGCGCCAAGGCGATCGTGGAAAAGCGAAGTTTCATGGTGATTTCTCCTGATGAGCCAAAACAAAAGCAACGTAGCGCCTAGGAGCCTGTCGGACTTTGGGATCGTCGGCTGCGAATGCGCCGCAGCGGCCCATTTTTTACTGTCTTCTTGCCCCATAGTCTCGCTATGGGGCGGCGAATCCGGCAAAAACTGGTCTCGCTGGGGCGCATTCTCGCTATCGACGCCCAAAGTCCGACAGGCTCCTAGTGTGCTGTCCCGCAAATAGCTGCACGAAATGAAATCGATGAATTCGCGTTCAGGGCAAGGCGCAAACCGCAGCGATAGCTGCAGCTATCGCGAGGATTTGCAACGCCGCCCTGAGTGCGAAGGCGCGATTTCATGTGTAGTTATTTGCGGGACAGCACACTAGGTTCAGAGAACCTTGGAAAAGGCATCCTTGATCTTCTGGACCGTGATGGCATGAGCGGCCTTGGCATCGGCAAACCCCTGCTTGACGGCACGCCAGGATGCATCGCCAGCGTCCTTGACCTCACCGATACGCGCCTGGAACTTCTCGGCCTCGATGGAGAGGCGATCGAACGCGGCATCGAGTTCGCCGCGGGCCTTCTCGACGGCATCGGCCGCCTGGTCACCCAAATCCTTCAGGGAGTTTTGCCACGCTTGCCGCTGTGCGCGCGCACGGACGATGACGATGCTGCGCACGGCTTTCACCTCGTCGCCGGTCGTGCCGACAAACTGCTGGAGGGCGGACTCGACCTCGATCCATTCGGCTTCGAGCTTGTCCTGAATCTCGCTCGCTTCCTGCTTCGCGGTATCCGCTTGGGCGCGCAGATCGTCGTAGTACTGCTGCAGCTTCGCGCGGGACGCTGCGAGGCGTGCGTGGGCTGCATCGGCTTGCTTGCGGGCATCCTCCCTGATATCGGCGGCCGATTTCTCGACCTGGGAGAGAATGGCATCGGTCTCATCGAGACGGTGCTTCGCCCATGCGATGGTCTGGTGTGCGTAGGAATGGAGCGTCATGGTGCACTTCCTTTCAGTTGGGAGGGCTTGATGGAATCAAGCGGAGACTGTTTTTCGGTTCGCGCCCTGATCAGCCGGCAGAACGGCAAGAAAGCTGCTTCGGCAGAGATCGCGGACCATGTCCGTGATCTGCCTGACGGCTTCGCTCTGAATGCTTTGCCAGTCCATGCCACGGAGCATCACGCCGCGCAGAAACCTGAAACTGAAAATTGCCGTCAGAATTCCGATGACGCGCAGCCGCAGCGCCTCGTCATCGGAAGATCGGCCGCTAAACTGGCTGGCGGCATGTACCAGACGCGCCTGCAGCGGAGCGATCGCGCGTTCATGAATCAGGGCGAAGGCGTCATCGTTGTCGTAAGCGCAGCGGGTCACAAATGCCGTCCAGGCATGCGGCTCGGCCTCCTCCAGCATGGTGTGGAGCAGTTGGATCAATGCGAGTTCGAAGCGAACGGAAAGCTCGTCGACGTCAGACGTATCGTCAAGCAAGGCTGCGGCTTCCGCGAAGCGATGGGCCGCATACTCGGCAATCATGTCCGCTGCGGCCAGATAGAGCTCCTTCTTGCTGCCGAAATGGTAGGGAATGGCCGACAGCGTGGTTTTGGCCGCCTGCGCCAGGGCGCGCGTGGTTGCCCCCTCGTAGCCAACGGCAGAGACAACGTCAATCGTCGCTTCGATCAACTGCGATCGGGTCTTGGCGCTGCGCGCCTCGTGGCCGCTGGTTGTTTCGGCATGATTGGACATACATCCTCCGACTGTTCCAATAAAAGCATAGTTCATACGAACGATCTTTTCAATGGTAATGGGACTGCGAAAAATCGGGTACCTCATGATCAGTGGCAACGGTCACGGGGGTCTCAAGCCGATGAGGGACGTCGCCTGGCTGATCCGAAACTCCTTCGATGGCATCGCCGCCTGGACCCAGACCCACCGGGCTGACAGCCTCCTGGAAGCCCTGAATGGGCTTTTCCAGGCCACCAAGCGTCAAGCGCGTGGCCGGATCGGCTTCAAGAGGATGCGCACCGTGCTCTTTCGCATCGCCGTTGGGCTCGACTTCGCCCGAATCAATCCGCATGCCGCTGACCCCCTTCGCCCCCCTGCTGCGAGGGTGCGACCGCGCACCGGTGCGAGCGAGTGCCGTCATCCTGTGCCACCAGGCGGGCAGGAGCGCCCACGAAGTACCGGCGGGCACGAGTTCACGTCCCAGCGCCAACTCGAACGCTCGAAGCCGCGCAAGGTATGACCGCACGTGGCGAGACTTTAAGCGCTGCGGGTCAATCCGCCCGTAGCCCTCCACGAGCTGGGTGAACAGCGCACGCAGGCGGTAGGTGCGAGGGCGCGGATCGTCCTCGGCATGCTCGGTGGCGAGTCGGGCAAGTTCGAGCCCGCGATCGACGAGGCGGTAGAACGCCGCTGCGGCGGGGAGGCTCCCCAGGCGTTCGATCCGCGTGAGCGGCAGTTTCACGTAGGCCGCGAGCAGGCGCCGCAGATCGGCGAGGATGGCCCGTTCCAGCGCCAAGTGGGGACGGCCCGCAGCTGGCGAAGCGGGCCAGCATGCCCGCAGGTCCTCCACGTAGAGTTGCCGGTCGCCGAAGTAACTGGTGACCTGCCGGGCCACCGCCTGTTCGAGCGCGTCTGGCTGCGCATCGCCCAGGACGCGCGCCACCGAGCGCAGCGGCTGCCCCATCGACAGCGGGAAACGGGAGAAGCGGTAGCTTGCCTGCGTTCCTGGCAGCAATCGGTAGGCCACCAGTTCTTCCCGCAAGGAAGTATCGGACTCGAAGTGCGCCCGCATCCGCTCGAACAAATCCAGCGGCATGCTCGGCAGGCCCGCCCGGTCGTACAGGGAGCGGTCGTCGTAACCACCGGCAGCGAGAATGCGCGCCACCACGTCGGCGCAATTGAATTCGCTGCGGCTCCAGCGCAGGCTTGCGTCCCGGAAGCCGGTTTCGATGCGGTGCGCCTCGACCACCATCGCCGCACGGCGCTCGGCGGGAATGCCCTGGACCCGCAGCCCGAGCGTCTCACGGCCATAGGCCATGCCGTAGGTGTTGGTATGGACTTGCGAACGGGACGGACGATGGATGCCGTACAAGTAGTCCGCCAGGCTCACGTGCTGCAGGAAGTTCGGATCGACGGACGGGTCCGCGATGTAGTTCGCGCTGTAGACGGTGTCGCCGACGCGGATGGCCAGATGCCCGAACGGGTTTTCGAGCACGACCCGTTGCGGCGTTTTGGACGTGGCGTAAGAC
Source organism: Extensimonas perlucida (assembly GCF_007655255.1). GTDB lineage: Bacteria > Pseudomonadota > Gammaproteobacteria > Burkholderiales > Burkholderiaceae_C > Extensimonas > Extensimonas perlucida. Next base: position 34,850 of record NZ_VMYE01000013.1, on the reverse strand, counting down.
AACAGCAGCTCGACCTCTGCCGGTGCTTCGGAATCCAATTGCGCCAGCGCTTGATCGATGCCCTGGACGGGCACGCCGTTCTCGACGCCATAGTCGGGCAGTGGGTAAGTCGGCCTGAAACCATCGTCCAGCGCAAACCGCACGATGCTTGCGATGTCGATGCTCTGCCGGAACTCCCTCTGCGCACGCAGCATCGCTTCCCGCTGGGCGGGGTCGCACAACAGTTCCATCGCGTACTTCCCCGCATCGTCGACGCTGGCCGCAAACCTGGCCAGGCCCTGGCGCTGGAACAGGGCTGCGTTCTCGCGCTCGTGGCCGCTGATCACGTCGAGCAGCACGGTCGGTACCCCGAGGGCGAAAGCCTCTGCCGGCGTCATTCCGCCGGCCTTGGTGACCAGAATGTCGGCGGCCGCCATGCAGGACACCATGTCGCTGCGCGGCAGCAACCCCAGCGGCTTCAGCGCCACCCTCTCCGGCAGTCTTTCCCGCAGCTCGGCGAGCGCCCCGTACCGCCTCGAATTCGCACCGCACACCGCGATGATCTGCAAGCGCCCCGGGCAGTGGCGAACGACGCTGCCGATGACCCCGGCATAGTCGCCCGCACCTTCCTTGCCACCGGTCAGCAGCAGGGTCGGCACGTCCGCCGACAGCCCAAGGCCCTGGAGCGTGGCGCGGCGGGCGTCGGCGGATCTCTCTGGAATCCGCACCGGCATGCCGCTGGTAACAACCTTGTCGGTCGGCACGCCCGCTGCGCGCCAGCGCGTTTCCAGTTCCGGGTGGGCAAGAAAAGTACGGTCGATCCGCTTGGAGATGCGCGGGAAATAGCCCTCGAAGAAATCCGTGTGCAGCCAGCCCATTCTCGTGTCGGACAGCAGCCCTTTCTCGCGCAAGGTTCCCAGCACTTGGGCTGCCCCGTAGTGGGTGGCGAGAACGGCATCCGGCCGCTGTGCGGTCAGGTAGGCCAATACACTTTCTTCCGGATAGTCGTTGGGCAGCCTCGACAGCGAGGGCACACGGTTGCCGCGCGTCTGCATCGCACGGAACAGACTCTCGAAGCACTCCGGCAGATGGTTGGCGACGAACCAGTACAGGCGCTCGTCAACCCGTCGCCACACCGGGTGCATGAACGCGCGGATGTCCTGCAGCAGCACCGGGGTCGTCGGAGATTGCCGCCGTATCTCGTCCCGAATGGATTGCGCGGCACTGATGTGTCCGTATCCGATGGAGGAATAGAAGATGACGATCTTTCCGGTGGTGCTCATCGTCCTCTCCCGCTATGCAGAATGGAAAACAGAATCCATAGGCCGCCGACTGTCGCGCCAAGGAATCCGAGAAGGCCGAAGACCGGCAATCCCAGGAGCGTCGGTCCTCCCGGCACGGTCATGACGATGGACGAACCGACGATGAGCGCGGCGACGACGATCCCGATCACCAGACGGTTGGCAGCATGGTCGAGCTGGTCATTGGGCAGGACGAGGTGATGTTGGCGCGGTATCACCACGAGGTCGGACAGCATTTCGCTCAACTGCAGTTGCTTCGGCGGTCCACTCGGGTTCGAGTAGATCGGCCCGGGTAGCGCGCACCTGACCGAGCTTGACAAAGTCGGCCCCATCTCCTCCAGCGCCCGCCGCACTCGTTCAGGGGGCGTCATGTGGGCGAAGTCTGCCGCTTCGCTCCAGTGCAGCGCCGTCCCCGCCCGCTCCAGGGCGTTGGACAGCCCCATCCGGCGCACCATGTCGCCAAAGCCGTAGCGGACCAGGATCGAGGCGATTTCGTGCAAACGCCGTAGATCACGCATCGCGCTCAGTGCCTGCCAGAGCATTGCGCCTCCTCATCTTTTCGGGGGCTGGTTGATGCCACCGCCCAGCGCTGCGTACAGCCCGATTTGGCTTGACAATGCCGCCCTGCGTACCTGCACCAGTTGCTGCTCGACGGCAAGCAGGTCGCGCTCGGCGTCCAGTACCTCCAGGTGCGCCGCCGAACCGGCATCGAACAGCATCCGCGCCAGTTTCAAACGCTCGGTCTGCGCGGCGTGGGCCTGGCGCGCCACGGCGAGTTGCTCGGCGAGCTTCTGCCTTGCGGCCAGGGCGTCGGAAACGTCGCGAAACGCTGCCTGGATGGCGCGCTCGTATTCGGCAATGGCGATGTCGCGCCGCACGACGCTGACGTCGAGATTGGCCTGTCGCATGCCGGCATCGAAGATCGGCAGTTCGATCGTCGGCTGGAACAACCATGCCCGGGTGCCCGACGAGAACAGGTCGCTCAGGCTGGTGCTGACCGAGCCGGCGCCGCCGGTCAGTGCGATGCGCGGGAAGAACGCGGCGCGCGCCGCACCGATGTTGGCCTGGCGCGCCCGCAGCGCATGCTCGGCGGCCAGGATGTCCGGGCGGTTCGCCAGCAGGTCCGACGGCAGCCCGGGTCTCAGTTCGGGCATGACCAGGGCTTCATCCATCGGGGCCGATGGCGGCGGCAATTGGGGTTCGCTGCCGAGCAGCAGCGCCAGGGCATTGCGCTGCTGTTCGCGCGCAAGCTCCAGTTGCACCTGCAGGGCTTTGCCCTGGCTCAGCAGGGTGCGCACCTGGGTCAGCTCAAGCCGCGAGCCGTGGCCCAGCTCCAAGCGTTTCTGGAAGATTTGCTCCAGCGCTTGCTGGTTTTCCACCGTGCGCCTTGCCAGCGAAATGCGCTCGTCGAGTTCGCGCAGGCCCAGGTAGGCATCGGCGACCTGGGCGACCAGTGCCAATTCCACGGCACGGTGGCCCTGCTCGGTGGCCAGCCATTGCTCCAATGCGGCGGTCTTCATGCTGCGTACGCGGCCCCACAGGTCCAGCTCCCAGCTGCTGATACCCACGGAGGCTACGTTGACCTCCAGGACCGAGCGGCCCGCCAGCGGCTGTAGCCCATCGGGCAGGCCGGTGCGGATGTGCTGCGCCCCCACGCCGACCATTGGCGCCTGCTGCGCACGCTGGATGCGGAAGGCGGCGCGCGCCTCCTCGGTGCGCAGCAGCGCCACGCGCAGATCGCGGTTGTTTTCCAGCGCGGTCTCGATCAGCGCCTGCAAGGCCGGGTCGGTGAAGTACTCGCGCCACGCCAGGTCAGCCGCGGCCGCAACGCCCGGCGTGTCGGGCTGCGTCCGCCAGTTCGATGCGACGGGGAGCGCGATGGGATCGAGCGCGGGTGCCAGCGAGGCGCAACCGCTCAGCATCGCCAGCACCGCCACGGCCAGCGTGCCGACGAGCCGATGGCGGGCCGATGGGCCGGTCTCATGGCCTGCGCGGGCCAGGCGACGGCGAGCCGATGATGTGCCGTTGTGGTTCTCATACATGGTCTGCTCCTGTGGCCGCCGGGGCCGCATGGCGCTTCGCATGCAGCTCGTAGAGCAGCGGCACGACGAACACGGTCAGCGCGGTCGAGACCAGCGTGCCGAAGATCAGCGAGACGGCCAGCCCCCCGAAGACCGGGTCGGTCACCATGACGGCCGAGCCGAAGATGATCGCCAGCATGGTCAGCAGGATGGGCCGCAGACGCACCGCGCCGGCCTCGCGCACGGCCTCTTTCAGCGGCATGCCGTGGCGGATGTTGTCCTGGATGAAGTCGATGATCAGCAGCGAGTTGCGGATCACCACCCCCGCCAGCGCGATGATGCCGACCATGGATGTGGCGGAGAAATCCATGCCGACCAGCCAATGCCCCGGAAAAATGCCGATGATGCCGAGCGGCACGGCCGACATGGCCACCAGCGGAACGATGAACGAGCGGTAGTAGGCGACCAGCGCGAAATAGATGATGAGCAAGGCGCCGCTGAGGGAGAGGGAGAGATCCCGGTACACGTCCAGCGTCATGCGCATCTCGCCGCCCCACAGCAACTGGTAGCCGTCGATGGTGTCGGGCACGTCTTCCTTGAAGCGCAGGTTGCCGGTGCGCAGCGGGCGTCCGTCCGGCGCGGTGATGCCATGCAGGCGCCGCTGCAGGTCGAGCACGGCGTACAGCGGCACCGAGTCCGAAAGTTCTGCGCCGACGAAGGTGACCTTCTCGTTGTCGCGGTGCAGGATGGGGCGATCGACCGATGCGGGAACCACTTTGACCAACTCCGCCAGCGGCACGGGTCGGCCGGCGGCGTTGTCCACGAACACCCGGTCGAGCCGGGCGGGATCGACCTCGAAGCGGCGTGGCACGAAGGCCCTGACCACTACCGGCAGTTTCTCGTCCGGTACGTGGGCGCGGCCGAGCGTGGTGCCTCCATAGACCAGCGCCAGCGCCTCGGCAATCTGCGCAGTCGAGACGCCGGAGAGCGCGGCCTTGTCCTTGTCCGGCACGATGCGGTGCTCCCGCACATCTTCCGGTTCGGTGTCGGTGATGTCGACGGTGTCGTAGGTTTGTGCGAAGGCCCTGCGCACCTGAGCCGACAGCGTGCGCAGCCCCTCGGCGTCGGGGCCGTAGATTTCCGCCAAAACGGTCGAGCGCAGCGGCGGACCCGGCGGCTGCTCCACCAGCGCGACCTCGGCACCGGGCCAAGCAGCGCGGACCGCTTCCACTCGAGGGCGCAGTTCGCGCACGATGTCGATGGAGCTTTCCTTGCGGTGACGCTTGTCGGTGAGGTTGACGCGGATTTCCGCGACGTGGCTGCCGGCACGCGCGGCGGTACCCTTGAACAGACCGCTGAAGTCGGCCACACCTGCCTGGCCGACCCAAGTCTGGTAGTTGAGCACGTGTGGCTCCCGCGCCAGCACCGCGGTCACCTGGCGTACCAGGCGATCGGTGTCTTCCACCGGTGTGGTTTCCGGCATCGAAACCACCACGTTGAAGGTGTTCTGGTCATCCTTGGGCAGAAAGCCGATCGGCACGCCCAGCGCGGACACGGCCCCGCCCACGCCCGCCGGACGGACGAACTGCCAGGCGCCTTGCATCAGCGAAACCGCCATCAGCAGCAGCACCGCCAGAGCGAAGCCAATGCGCACGTTTCTGCGCTGCTGCAGAGGGCCGAACAGGCGCAGGTAGAGGCGCTCGATCCGTCCCGGTGCGCCGTGACCATGGACAAGCTGTCCGTGTTCGGTTTCCGGCCATGATGATTCTTCCCGCTGGACTTCGTGGCGATGAAGCCAGCGATTGGACGCCCATGGCACGACGATGTAGGCCACCACGATGGAGGCGACCATGGCGACCGGCACGGTGACCGCTATCGGGAAAAAATACTGGCGCGGCATGCCGGTCAGGGCCAGCAGCAGGGTGATGAAGACCAGCATCACCGCAAAGGTGGCCAGATTGGTGGCGTTGCCGATCTCGTTGGTCGCCAGCACGGTTTCCGCCTGCTTGTCTGCCTTCGGTTTGCGGCTGGCGTAGTGGCGGTGGATGTTCTCGATGACCACGATGGCGGCGTCCACCAGCAGCCCCAGTGCCAGGATCAGGGCGAACAGCGTGACGCGGTTGATGGTGACGCCGCCGAGCAGGTTGGCCGTCAGCGTGATGCCCATGATCAACGGCACCGTGATCATCACGATCAACGCCTCGCGCCAGCCCAGGAAGAGGATCAGCACCAGGCCCACGGTGACGAGGGCGATCGCCAGGTGTTCCAGCAGCAGGTTGACCGCGTCGTCGGCCTTCTGGCCGTCGTTGCGCGTCACCACGACCTGGATGTCCTGGGGCACGAAGCTGGCCTGCATGCGCTGCATGCGGTCGATCACTGCATTGGCGACCACCACGGCATTGGCGCCCTTCTTTTTGGCCACAGCGATGGTGACGGCGGGCAGGTCTGTGGCATAGGCCGTGCCAAAGCGTGGATCGCCGGGGCCGAAGGAGAGGCGGCTGGCCGTGGCCGGCTCCGGCGGCGGGCCGTCGGTGACGGTGGCCACGTCGCGCACGTAAACCGGCCGCTTGTCGCGCACGGCGATGAGCTGGTTGCGGACATCCTCGGCCGAGGTATAGGCCGCATCCAGCTTGATGGCTTGTACCTGACCGTCACGTACGGTGGGCTGCAGTGGCAAGGTCAGGTTGCTGGCTGGGAAGGCCGCTCGGGCTTGGCCGAGGGTCACGCCGTAAGCCTGCAGGCGATCGGGGTCCAATTCGATGGTGATTTCGCGGTGCTGCCCGCCGCGCAAGGAAACCACCGAGACGTTTTCGGTACTGCGCAGGCGCTCGGCCATGCGTTCGGCCATGCGGTTGAGCGCGTAGTCATCGTATTTCGACGAAGCCAGCGTGAAGGTGACGATCGGCACGTCGTCCGCGTCGATGCTTTGCACCAGTGGCGTCGTGGCGTCGGCAGGCAGCCAGGCGCGGCTGGCCATCACGCGGTCATAAAGCTTGACCAGTGACTGCTCCTTCGATTCGCCGACCTTGAATTGCACCTGAACGATTCCCTGCGAGTTGCGGGAAGTGCTCTCGATGTGATCGACGCCGGGCAGTTCGCTCAGAATGCCTTCGAGGGGCGTGACCACCAGCGCTTCGACCTCACTGGCAGAGGCGCCCGGCAGGCCGACCATCACGGCGGCAGCGGGCACGATGATCTGCGGGTTTTCCTCGCGCGGGGTCTGCAGCACCGCCACGACGCCCATCAACGCCACGGCGATGATGAAGACCAGCGTGAGCTTGGAGGTGATGAAGTGCTTCGCGAGAAAACCCGCGAAGTTCAGGCGCTGCTGCGTCATCGCGCGCCCCCGGCGGCCTGGACCGGCATGCCGTCATGGACGGTGTCGGCGACGCTGGCGAGAATGGTTTCTCCGTCCGACAGGCCGGCGCTCACCTCCACCCCATCGCCCAGGCGCTGGCCGGTGCGCAGCCAGCGAAAACGCGCCACACCGTCCTGCAGCACGAACACACCGTCCAAGCCACCGCGCCGAACGAGGGCCGCACGCGGCACCGTGACGGCCCGCTTCTCGTCCAGCAGGATTTCGAGGCGGCCGAACATTCCCGGCAGCAGGCGCGCGTCCCGCGGCAGCACGATGTCCACCTCGTAGCGGCGGGTCACGCCATCACCCGACGGCACAACACCCCGGACCCGTCCCTTGAGCCGCTCATCGCCCAGCGCGTCGATGCGCACGGGAATCGAGTCGCCGACCTTGACTGCCGCCAAGCTGCGCTCGGGTACGAACGCCTTGAACAGCAAGACCTCGCGCGACTCCACCGTCATCAGCGGCGCGCCGGGAGTAGCCATCTCGCCGCTGCGCCGGGCCACCGAGACGACCACGCCATCCACCGGACTGGTGATGGTCACGTAGTTGCGTTGCGCCTGTGCCGCCGCCAACGCCGACTGCGCTTGTTCCAGCGCCGCGCGGGTGGTTTCCTCCCGCACCCTGGACTTGCGCAGCGCGTCAGCCGAGATCGCGCCTGCCGGCGCCAGTTGCGCGTTCTGGTTCGCGTCGTGCTGCGCATCCCGCCAAGCCTCCTGGGCGGCCTGCACGCCGGCGCGTGCCTGCGCGATGGCCGCGTCGATGTCAGAGGCGTCGATGCGCAACAGCAGGTCGCCGCGCCTGACCGCCTGGCCCTCGCGAACATCGAGCTGGCGAATGAATCCGGTCACGCGCGAAGCCACGTCGATGCGTCCATCAGAGACGACGCTGCCAGTCACGTCGTTGGTAACAGGCCATCGTGCCTGCCGTACCACGACAACTTCCGCAGGCATCGGCGTGGATGCGGATCGAGGCGAGCTTGAGCCATCCGTGCAGGCGGCGAGCAGAAATACGCAGAGGGACAGCACAGCCGCCATGCACGCCTGCGTGCCCCTGCCTGCGCTCTGCGTGCCAGCCTCCCAGACCGACGGTACGGGGCTATGGCGGCCGAGCGCATAGGTAGTCAAGCGATTCATGAGTATCTCGAAGTCTTGGTCATGTCAGATTCTAAACAAGTTCGTACGATCGAACTATTTCCTGAATCCGTGAACGTCCCCCAACGCCCGGCCCGATAAGTTCCGCGCTTGCCTGCTTGCCGAGGCACGTCCCGTATGACGCGAGATAGGCAGCGGCAGCTGCCGCTGGCATCTGCCTACCAGATGCGCAAGGCCTTGACCCACGGGTATTTCAAAGTGGACTTCGAGATCGTCTGGAACGCCATCGAGCGCGACTTGCCAAGCCTGGGAAGGCACATTCGGGCGGCCTTGGGCAACTGAGCAAGCCTGTCTGGGCAAGGAAAGCGCCTCGCTCGGTCCTGAGGCTCGGAAGCTGAGAGTTTTTCGGCCGCGGCCGAACGACTCTCAGTCTCAATCCTCTATCCCGCGCTGCGCCGGCACGCCGGCGTTGAAGGCGTGTTTGACCAGGCGCATCTCGGTCACGGTGTCGGCGATGGCGATGATTTCCTGCGGGCAATTGCGGCCCGTGAGCACCACGTGCACGTCTTTGGGGCGCGTGCGCAGGGTGTGCAGCACGTCTTCGAGCGGCAGCCAGCCGTAGATCAGCGGGTAGGTGATTTCGTCGAGCACGACCAGGAAATACTCGCCGCTGAGGATGCTGGCCTTGGCGCGCTGCCAGCCTTCGCGTGCGAGCTGGGCGGAGCGTTCCAGGTCCTGGCTTTTCCAGCTGAAGCCGTCGCCCAGGCCCTCCACGGGCACGCCGAGCTGCTCGAACACGCGGTGCTCGCCAAAGCGCGCGCTCGGCACTTTCATGAACTGGTAGATTTTCACGGCCTTGCCGCGGCCATGCGCGCGCAGCGCGAGGCCGAAGGCCGCCGTGCTCTTGCCCTTGCCGTCGCCGGTGTTGACGATGATGAGGCCGCGGCGCTCGCCGGCGGGGGGCTCGTAGGGTTTTTCGGTCGGTGGGGTTTGGATGTCCATGGGGGCTCCTTGAAAGTGTGGCGGTCAAAAAACGGTTGCGGGATGGTGTGCCGCGCGGCGGTGCATTGGAACTTTGTTATTTCAGCATCGCCACCCACTGCCCCTGCAGCGCATGGATGGCGATGCGCCCGTCGAACACCTGCTCGAGCGCGCGCTGCGTGGCCGCATGGGCGCAGGCGCCGTGGTGCACGACGCGCCCCTGCGCCAGCACCAGCATGTCATCGGCCTGCAGGGCGAGCGAGACTTCGTGCAGCACGCTGAGCACGGTGGCGCCCTGCGCGACCAGCGCGCGCACGAGCTGCAGCCAGTCGGCCTGGTGCGGCGGGTCGAGGTTGGCGAGCGGCTCGTCCATGAGCAGCACCGGCGCCTGCACCGCCAGCGCACGCGCGAGCAGCACGCGCTGGCGCTCGCCGCCCGAGAGCTGCCCCAGGCTGCGCGCGCGCCAGTCCCAGGCCTGCGTGGCGCGCAAGGCCTGCTCCACGGCGGCAATGTCGGCAGCACTGGGCGCCGCCAGCCAGGGCCGGTGCGGCAGGCGCCCGAGCAGCACCAGGTCGTGCACCGTGAGCTCGTCGGCCACGGCCTCGTTCTGCCCGAGCCAAGCCAGCGTGCGCGCGCGCTCACGCCGCGGCCAGTCGGCCAGCGCGCGGCCCAGCAGCTGCACCTGCCCCGTGCAGGGCTGCAGGCCCGCGAGCGCGCGCAGCAGCGTCGATTTGCCCGCCCCGTTGGGCCCGACGATGCTCGTCCAGCGCCCCGCGGGCAGCGCCAGGCTGATGTTTTGCAATATAGGGTGTTTTTCGATGCTGACGCTGATCTGCTGTGCGCTGATAGCTATGTTCGTCATAGCAACCCTCCGCTTGCGCTGCGCCGGTGCATGCGCCACAGCAGGTAGCTGCCGCCGAGCGCCGCGGTGAGCACGCCCACGGGCAGCTCCTGCGGCGCGAGCACCCAGCGCGCGAGGATGTCGGCCGCGAGCAGCAGCACCGCGCCCATGAGACTCGCCAGCGCGATGTGGCGCGCAGCGGTGGTACGCACCAAGGTGCGCACGAGGTGCGGCGCGGCCAGGCCGACGAAGGCGATCAGCCCCGTCTGCGCCACTGCCGTGCCCGTGGCCAGCGCCATCACCGCGACGAGCCCGGCGCGCATGGGCACGAGCGGCAGGCCCAGGCTCGCGGCCGTGGCCTCGCCCAGCGTGAGGCCGTCGAGCGCGCGCGCCAGCGCCGCCGCAAGCAGTAGGCACAAGCCCCAGGCCGCGGCCATGAGCGCGCAAGCCAGCCAGCCGACGAAGCTGGTGCTGCCCAGCGTGAAGGCCTGCATGGCCTGCAGGATGTCGGGCGAGGCGAGCTCCACCAGATCGCGCGCTGCGCCGAGCACCACGCCCACGATCACGCCTGCAAGCAGCAGGCGTAGCGTGTGCTGCACACCGCGCGCCAGCGCGAGCGTGAGCAAGACCGCCGCCGCCGCACCCACGAACGCCATGCCGCTGATGCCCAGCTGAATGCCCAGCCGCGCGAGCCACGGCGCGCCGCCCGCCGGCACCACGCCGAACAAGGCGAGCGCGAGCGCGCCACCGAGCGCCGCGCCCGAAGCGCTGCCCAGCAGGTACGGGTCGGCCAATGGGTTGCGAAACAGCCCCTGCGCCACCGCGCCCGCCAGCCCCAGCAGCGCGCCCGCAAGCCACGCGCCCAGCGTGCGCGGCAGGCGGATGTCCCAGACGATCTGGCGCGCCACCGCGTCCTGCCCTTGCTGCAGCAGGCTCGTGAAACCCGTGCTGCCCACGCTCGCGCCCAGCAGCAGCAAGGCGGCGCTTGCGAGCAGCAGCGCCACGGCAAGCAGCAGCGCGCGGCGGCTTTGGCGATCCAACGCTTTCATCCCGGCTTGTCCTTAGGCGACGCTTCGTAGAGTGCACGCTGACCGTAGCCCCGTCATTGCGAGGGCCGCAAGGCCCGTGGCAATCCATGCGGCCGAAGGTCCAGCGCCTGCGTCCCTTGCAAAGTCAGCAATGGATTGCCGCGCCCCTGCGGGGCTCGCAATGACGGGGTTCTGGCTGCGGTCAAATTGCCCTAGCCACCTCGCCATCGTCCCGCGTCCTACGGAGCACCGTGGGCTCATTGTCCTTTGCCCCCCAGCTTTTCTGCGAGGCAACGCGCCATCGCACGCGCACCCTCGGCCAGGCGCGGGCCGGGGCGCACGATGAGTTCGGACGTGACCGCGTCGAACACGCACACGCGCTGCGCGCGCACCGCGGGGATGCTGTCCCAGCCCGGGTAGAGCGCGCGTGCCTGCATGCTGCGGTTGCCGAGCATGATCACGTCGGGGTTGGCGCGCACCACATACTCGGGGTTCAGGCGCGGGAACGGCCCCAGCGCCGCGGGCACCACGTTACCGACTCCCAGCCGTTGCAGCGTCTCGCCGATGAAGGACGATTCGCTCGCCGCATAGGGCCCGCGGCTGACCTCGAAATACACGCGCGCCCCGCGCGCGCTGGCTGGCAGCGACTGCGCCGCGGCCTGCACGCCCGCGTCGATCTCGCGCCACAGGCGCTCGGCGCCCTGCGCGGGCGGCACGCCAAGCAAGTCGCCGAGCACGCCCAGCACCTGGCGCACCTGCGCATGCGTCTTGGGCTCGAGCGCGACCACGGTGAGCCCCAGCGCCTCGAGCCGCTCGTTCGCGCGCGAGGACACGCTCGCGAGCACCACGTCGGGGTGTAGCGCGACGATGGCCTCGATGTTCGGATCCAGCCCTCCGCCCACCTGCGGCAGGCGCGTGAGCTCTTGCGGCCAGTTGGAGTAGCGATCCACGCCCACGAGGCGCGCGCACGCGCCGAGGGCACACACGCTCTCGCTCAGCGAGGGCAGCAGGCTCACGATGCGCTGCGGCGGCGCGGGCAGGCGCAGCACGCGCCCGCGCCCGTCGGTGACCTGCACGGGCTGGGCCGCAGCCACGCCGGCAAGCAGCAGGCCGACGACGAGCATGCCCAAGCCCAAGCCGCTGCGCCAGAAGCTGCGCCGGAACTGGCGCCGCGAGCCCAGGCGAACCCTCTGCCAGCACGCGCCCATCATGCGGACTCCTTCAGGCACAGCGGCAGACCCGCGGCCATCAGCGTGACGCGCGTGCAGACCTGCGCCACGCGCTGGTTCAGCGTGCCCAGCGCATCGACGAAGGCGCGCACCTCGGCCCCGAGCGGGATGACGCCCAGGCCGATCTCGTTGCCCACCAGCAGCACGGGGCCGGGGGATTGTTGCAATGCTTGCAAAAACATAGCTTCCTGCGCTTGCCAGTCCTGCGTTAGAGGCATATTTTGTTCAGAATCGTCGAACGGCATGCGCCAGTTCGTGAGCCAGAGCGTGAGGCAGTCCACCACGATCAGCGTGTGTGCGCTGCCGTGCGCCGCGAGCGCGCCGGCCAGCGCGTGCGGCACCTCTACCGTGCGCAGCCCCGGCACGCGCGCGGCGCGCTCGCGCTGGTGGCGCGCGATGCGTTCGCGCATTTCGCCGTCGTGCGCCTGCGCGGTGGCGATCAGCACGGCCTGGTGTGCGGGCGACTGCGCGAGCCAGGCCGCGGCGAGCTGCTCGGCGCGGCGCGACTTGCCGCTTTTCTGCCCGCCGAGGATGAGCTCGCGCGCGGCGATGGCAGGATGATGGGGGACGGTCATGGACACGCTGCTTTCTCCGCGTCTGCCACGCAGCCCGCCTGCGCAGCGCCAAACAGCAAGGCCACGGCCTGCGGGGCCGAGGCAAACCAGGCGTGGAAGTAGCTTGCATGGATGCTGCCATGCCGGTACAGCGCCTCGCCCACGTTGGGCCCGGGGGCCGCGCCCGGCGCCGCGGTGCGCGCGACTTCGCGCGCGCTGCTGGTGCAGGTCGAATAGTGGAAGGTGTGGCCGCGCAGGCAATGTCCCTGCCAGGCCAGCTGCTGCGGCCCGAGCGCAGCCAGGCGCGTGTGCAGGGTGACTTCGCCCGGCAGCAGCCCCCACAGCGGCTGCACGCGGCCATCGGGCTGGCGGATGGCATCCATCAAGGCCACCATGCCGCCGCATTCGGCCCACAGCGGCTTGCCCGCCTGCACATGCGCATGCAAGTCGGCGCGCAGCGGCTGGTTGGCGTGCAACTGCGCGGCGTGCAGTTCGGGGTAGCCGCCCGGCAGCCAGACGGCGTCGCAAGGCGGCAGTGCAGCATCCGCGAGCGGCGAGAAAAACACCACGTGCGCGCCCAGTTGCTCGAGCGTCTGCACATTCGCCGCGTAGAGGAAGCAAAACGCCGCATCGCGCGCCACGGCCACAGTGCGGCCTGCGAGCAAAGGCGCCACGGGCTGCACCGTGGGCGCCGGGAAGTCCACCGCCCAGGCTTGCAGCTGTGCCGCGTCCATGCGACCCAGCGGCGTGGCCGCGAGCGCGTCGGCCGCGGCGTCGAGCCGCGCCATGGCATCGCCCAATTCTGTCGCGGCCACGAGTCCCAGGTGCCGCTCGGGCAGCGTGAGCGCCGGGTTGCGCAGCAGCGCGCCCAGCCAGTGCGCGGGATTTTGCAGGCTGGCCTGCAGCATGCCCGCGTGGCGCTCGCTGCCCACGCGGTTGGCCAGCACGCCGGCCCAGCGCAGACCGGCGCGGTAATGCTGCAGCCCATACGCCACGGCCCCGAAGGTGCCGGCCATGGCGCCGGCGTCGATCACGGCGAGCACCGGCAGGCCAAAGCGCAGTGCCAGATCGGCCGCGCTGGGCTCGCCGTCGTACAGGCCCATCACGCCCTCGACGATGAGCAGGTCGGCCTGCTGCGCTGCGGCGTGCAGGCGCGCGCGGCAGTCGGCTTCGCCCGTCATCCACAGGTCGAGCTGGTACACCGGCGCGCCGCTGGCCAGCGCGTGCCAGAACGGGTCGAGAAAATCTGGCCCGCACTTGAACACGCGCACGCGCCGCCCCTGGCGCGCATGCAGCCTGGCCAGCGCGGCGGTGATCGTGGTCTTGCCCTGCCCCGAAGCCGGGGCCGTGACCAGCACGGCGGGGCAGCGGGCGACAGCGCCTTGGCTCAAGTTAGCTATGTCAGCCATGTCAGCCATGTCCAGCTCCGCAAGTGCCCTTTGCCTTTGCATGTCTTTCCTTCCCATTTTCATCAGCGCCAAGGATGCCGGCAGCGCGCGCGGCGGCACCATTGCCGGGCATCACTGCGGCGCCCATTTGAGCCCCACGTACAGCATGCGCCCCGACGGCACGTAAGTGTTCGCGAGCTGGTAGCGCTTGTCGCCGAGGTTGTCCACGCGCGCGAGCAGTTGCGTGTCGCGCGCCACCTGCGTGCTCGCGTGCAGGTTCCAGAGCATGTAGCCGCCGAGCCGGTTTTTGTTCGCGGCGTCGTCGAAGCGCTGGCCCGTGGCCTGCACTTCGCCGCCCAGCGTCCAATCGGCCAGGCGGGTGTCGGCGCCCAGCGTGGCGTAGCGCTGCGCGCGGCGCGCCAGGCGCTTGTCGGTGTCGAGGTTGCGCGGGTCTTGCCAGTCGATCGAGCCGTGCAGCTGCACCCCGCCCCAGCGCTGCGAACCGGCCAGCGTCACGCCCTGGTAGCGCGCGTGCGCCGTGTTCGCATAGCAGCCGTAGGCCGAGGCGCAGGTGCCCGCGCCGACGAAGTTGATCAGGTTGCTCACGCGGTTGCGATAGACCACGAGCGATGCGCTGCTGTGGCCCTGGTCGTAGCGCAGGCCCAGCTCGGCGTTGTAGCTGGTTTCGGGCTGCAGCGCGGGGTTGCCGTATTCGCTGAAGCGCTGGTAGAGCGTGGGCGCGCGAAAGGCCGAGCCCCACGACGCCGTGGCGCGCCAATGCGGCGCAAAGGCGTAGCCGTAGGCCGCGCTCGCGGTGTTCTTGATGCCGAATTCGCTGTCGTCGTCGTGGCGCCAGTGCAGCTGCAGCGTGTGCGCGCCCGCGTGCAGGCCGTAGCCCAGCGCCAGTGCATTCTGCGCACGGCTGCCGCGGATGGCCGTGCTCCAGGCGTCGAGCGCGGGGTTCGTGAGCTCGTCCTCGCGGCGTTCGAGCGCGGCGCTGAAACTGTGCACGCCCAGGCGGTAGTCGTTCTGCCAGAGGTAGTTGCGCAGCCGCGTCTCGGTCAGGTAGGGCGAGGGTGTGGTTTCGTAGCGGCTGTAGCTGTCGGTGGCCGACAGGCGCATGGTGTAGGCGTCGCTCCAGTCGGCCGTCCAGGTCAGGCCGGCGGTGCGCAGGCGCTCCTTGTTGCGGTCATCATCCAGGGGCATGGAGGGTTTGGGCATGCCAGACAGGTAGGCGTCGTAGCCTGAATTGAGCTGGTTTGCGAGCAAGGTGGCATCAAGCCGGTGGCGCGCATCGATCTTGAAGCCCAGGCGCGCGTGGCCCGAGGTGCTGCGGTAGTCGTCGCTGTCAGGATTGTGCGGCACGCCCGCGCGGATGTCCCAGCCGTCGCTGCGCTCGTACGCGAGGCTCAAAGCGTAGTCGAGGGCATTGTCCACGCCCGTGGCGCCGCTCACGCCGGCTTCGAGCTTGCTCGTGCCGCGGTTGCCCACGCCCACGCTCACATAGGGCGCGGGCGGGCCTTCGCCCTTGCGCGTGAAGAGCTGGATCACGCCGCCGATGGCGTCCGAGCCATACACGGCCGCAGCCGGCCCGCGCAGCACCTCGATGCGTTCGATCTGCGCGAGCGGGATCTGCTCCCACAAGGCGCCGCCCGTGGATTGCGAATCCACGCGCACGCCGTCGATATACACGGCGGTGAAGCGCGATTCGGCGCCACGCAAAAACACGCTGGTCGCATTGCCCGGCCCGCCATTGCGCGCAATTTCCACGCCCGGCAGGCGCGCCAGCACGTCGGCCACGCCCGTAGCGCCGCTGCTTTCTATGGTTTCACGATCGACGATGGACAAGTCCGCCACCAGGTCGGACAAAGGCTGCGGCGTGCGCGTGGCCGTGACCACCACATCCTGCAGCGAAGGGGCGCGCAGATTCTGCGCGAGCAGGGTTTGCGCCTGCGCGCACGGCAGCGCCGCGGCGATGGCAGACAAGGCGAAGCACGCCGCAGGGGCGCGCAGCAAGGGCGCGACCGAGCGCGCAGGAAAGAGACGATTTTTCATGGAGAGCATCCCACCGAGGGAAGCGCCCGCGCCGGCTTCCCCGCCGGCTCGTGGGCAAAAATGGCTGCAGGCGCAAAAAGCGCAGGCAGCCGCCTCGTTGGCCGGTATCCGGGCTGGCGGAACGCCCTCCAAAGCCTTCCCAGATACCTTTCAGGGCACCCAGTGGCGTGGGGATGGAGAGGGAATCGGCAAGATTCGTCCGCTGACCGTTGCGGGGGCAGCGCAGGCTCGGTGCGCATCGTGGATGCGCCCCTCCCTGCTTCCCGTTTAACCGCAGCCCTTGAATCGGGCCGCGAGCACCAACGGCGGGGATTCTAATGTGCGCGCCTCTACAATCCGAGCCGCCATGGACGACGCCGCCTCCCCCAACGACCCCATCACCCAGCTCGGCGAGCGCATCGAGCGCCTGCTGCAGCGCCACGCCGAACTGCAGCGCAGCAACGCGCTGCTCACCGAGCAAGTGGCCAGCCTCACCAAAGAGCGCGATTCGCTCGCCTCGCGCCTGCGTGCCGCGCGCGCGCGCGTGGATGCGCTCCTCGAACGCCTGCCCGAAACGCCCCCCACGAAGGAAGCGTCATGAAACAGATAGAGGTGCAAATCCTGCAGCAAAGCTACCTGCTGAGCTGCCCCGAAGGCCAGGAGGCGCGCTTGCTCGACGCCGTAGAGCGCGTGGACACCGCCATGACGCGCATCCGCGACGCCGGCAAGGTGCGCGTGCGCGAGCGCATCGCCGTGCTGGCCGCACTGAACCTCGCCTTTGAGCTTGCCGAGCGTGAAAACGCCGCCATCACCGCAGCCGCCCAAGCCGCATCCGACTCCACACCCCTGCCCACCGGCGCAAGCCAGCGCCTGCAAACGCTGGTGCAGCGCCTGGACGACGCCCTGGGCACGAACGGCATGCTGTTCGAATAAGGCAGGGGAGCGGCATCGGCCACAAGACGCGCAGCACTGTGCGCTGGCTGCGCCGATGCCAGCATCATCCGGTTACTGCGACGCCAACTGCTTTTGCAGCGCATGCAGACGTGCGCTGACAGAGTGCAGCAAAATCATCAAAAGCTTGTTGCCCAGCCACGGCAGCGTCAGCATGATGTCTTTGAATGCGTGACTGGACAGCACCACCAGGTCCACTGGTTCCGTTGCCACACACGAAACGGTGCGCGGCTTGTGGTCAATCATCGACATGCCGCCCACTGCCGCACCAGAACCTATGGTGTCCACGGACACCGGTTGACCTCTGTCGTTCTCGATGAACAACTCCGCATGGCCGGTAAGCAAAAAAAACATGTAGTTGCCGACCTCGCCCTGCTGTACGAGCTTGGCCCCCCGCGGGGCTGAATAGCACACCATGAAATTGCAGAGCAGCAAGGTCTCGCTCGTGTCTGGCCCCTCCACCAACCCGAAGTTGCTGAAGATTTCATGGATGTCGTCGGCAAACTCTATAGCCCCACCCAGGCACTCAAAATCAGCCGGAAGCATGTCACTCAAAGAATCCATAAAGCTGCTACTTGTTTACTCGCAATCTCGGCAAAAATTGTGCTCAACGCACATTCCCATTGGCGGTCATCATAGCCGCTATTTTTCGCCGACTTTGCCCTGGCCAAGCTGCGAAGGTCAACTGTATCTTGTTGTACGGCGACCACATCTTCTGCCGAAAAGGGCCGATCTGCTAGGATGCAACTGGCTATTACTCGCCCGCCCAAAATGTCGTTTCTCACGAATGTGTCACTGACCGAACTGAACCAGGTGCTGCAGGTAATGCAGCAGTCCTTGACGATTCGCAGTCACTACGCCCTGTTCAACTGGCTGCAAGGAGACATACAGCACTTCGTGCCACACGACATCGTCATAGTGGCCTGGGGCAATTTTTCTCTGGGACTGGTGTGCTATGACGTCGTCTCACCACTGCCCGGGCTGCGCACAGCATCGTTTGGCGACAAGTCCATCCAACCCTATATCACCAGCCTTTTGCAACGCTGGCACGCTTGCGACCATGCGCCCTTCACGGTGCACTCCAACGAGGGCATGCAGTTTCACGACATCGACAACCCCGACATCCTGAACTCCCTCTCGCGCATGCGCACCGCCTTGGTCCATGGCATCAAAGACCAGCGTGGCCGGCAGGATTGCCTTTACGTTTTCATGGGCTCAGCCGCCTTGGCGGGGGAGCCTCCTCGCGAAGCGCTGCGCTACCTCTTGCCCTACATCGATGCGGCCTTCCGTCAGGTTGCGCATTTGCCGGAGCAATACCTTACCCCCCCGGTGTCTACCAATAAGCCCCAACCCCTCAAAACCGACGCTGATATAGGCCTGAGCGCACGCGAGGTGGACATCATGGAGTGGGTGCGCAAAGGCAAAACCAATCAAGAGATCGGCATGATCCTGGACATCAGCGCCTTCACGGTCAAAAACCACGTGCAGCGCATTTTCAAAAAACTGAACGTCGTCAACCGCGCGCAGGCCGTGGCCAAAATCGAAACCATGCGCAGCAATTCCACCTGACGAGAATTGCACATAAAAAATGCCGCAACAGTATGCAGCATTTTTTATGGAGAAGAAAACAAACTCAAGCCACCGCTGCTGCCGGTGTCGCGCGCCGACGCCGTTGCAGCAAACCACCCAAACCAAGGGCTGAACCGAACAGCAGTGCGGCTGCGGGAATGGGCGTGGGCACCACTGTCATCAGATCCTGAGATTTACCGCTTGTCAATTTGACAAGCTTATAGTCACCTGTGGACGATGAGGTAGAGAGATTACTCAACCATTCTTGCGCCATATTCCGGGCATTGCTATTTCCTGATGTAACGCGAAAATTTCCTCTACTCAAATCAAGAGAGCTGCTATCGTATGCAATCTCCCAAACCGCCAACTGCATGGCAGCAGAAACAACATTGCTTGCGCCCGCCAAAACATCTTTGTAATGTTGATTGAAAAGCTGGGTCATCTTTCCTGACCATGAATCACTCCCACTGCTGTCGCTCGTGTAATTAGCAGGAGTATTAATAAACTGCGTCAACTCAATACACCAAGCCAGAATCGAACCAGGCGAAGAAATCAGTGGATCATTCGACGAATTTACCTTCATGTTAAAACCGCCGGCCTGTACTGAGCCGCTCGTTGGGCCAGCCACGCCAAAACTCAGGTAATTACCGTATTGGGGCCCGACATAGTCCAAACCCACCGTCCCCGCCACTGCAGAATGCAAGGGCGCTATCGCACCTAATGCCACACCTGCCAACAGCGAAACTGCCCTCAAAGAAAACTTAAGCTTGCTCATTGGGAATCCTCCTAAAAAATAAAAATGGAATTGAAGGTTAAAGCATCGTTCGGTCACGCTCAATGAGCTGAACGGCCTATGCCACCGGCGGTCCAGAGAGCACCCCATATTCCTGCTTGTCGCGCAACACTTCGTCCACCAGCGCTTCATCGATTGCTACGCTATCCGAAGCAAAACCATAGACCAGCAACGTGTCGCACAGGATGTTGATACTACGCGGCACCCCATGCGACGTTTGGGCTATACGCTGCACTGCGGCGGGCGTGAAAAGTGGCTCCTCCCTGCCTGCCACCTGAAGGCGGTGCGTGATGTAGGCGGCGACTTCTTCAGGAGTCAGCGGCGGAATGAAAAAATCCACCGCCACGCGCTGTGCGAACTGAAGCAGCTCGGGCTTTTGTAGCAGATCACGCAACTGCGGCTGGCCGACCAAGATCACCTGCAGTAGCTGGTCCTTGTCCACATTGATGTTGGACAGCATGCGCAAGGACTCCAGCGCCGCGACGCTCAGATTTTGCGCCTCATCGACGATCAGTATGGTTCTGCGGCCAGCGCCATACTCGTTGATCAAAAAGCGCTGAAACGCATCGTACCGGGCCACCGCTGACATGCCTTCGTAGGGCTGCCCAAAGGCCAGCATGATCCATTCGAGCAAATCGGCAATATCCTGGTGGGTGTTGTATACCAAACCCACCGTCAGGTCTGGACCCAGCTGGTTCAGCAGGTGGCGTATCAGCGTTGTTTTGCCACAGCCAATATCTCCACAAATCACTGAAAAATTGGCTCGGTTTTGGATTCCATATTGAAGCATGGTGTAAGCCAGACTGTGGCGCCTACCCAAGAACAAAAAATCGGGGTCTGGCTGAATGGAAAATGGCTTTTCCTTCAATCCATAAAATGCTTCGTACATGCTTCACAGCCCTTGCAGCGCTTTTTTGGCACTTTCCGCCTGTGGGAAAGGCTGCTTGGCCGAAAGCGCCACCGCCTTTTCCAAAGCCGGCTTCGCCAAGGCCTTGTTGTTTCTGGCCAGCTGCACCTGCCCATAGTGGTATTGCACCACAGCCCTGTCTGGCAGCTGGTCTGCCGCCGCCTTGAGCAATACCACGGCATCCTCGTTCTTGCCCACGCGGTAGCTGGCCCAGCCCAGCGTGTCCTTGAACTGCGGCACGTTGCTATTCTTCAGGCGCTGGGCCAATTGGTAGGCCCTTTCTGCACTGGCTTTGTCTTCGCGGTGGTCTGCCAACAGGCTGGCAAGGTTGTTCACCACCACCTCCGCGCCCGGCCGCTCTTTGATGAGCTGTTCATACACGGCGATGGCTTCGTCGATGCGGTTGAGCGCCTCCAATACCCCCGCCTGCGCCAGGCGCAAATTGAAATCCGCTGGCGCAGCCTTCAATCCTTTTTCAAGCGTGGCTTCGGCTTCGGTCCATTTACCCTGCGCGGAGAACAGTGCGGCCAAACCGCCATACGCCGGCGCAAACCGCGCATCGTGCGCAATCATCGCTTCGTAAGCCTTTTGGGCACCTGCCGTATCCCCTGTCTGCTGCAGCAACTGCGCCAGCAACAACTGTGCATTCAGATTGTCTGGAGAAGCCTTCACCACACCCTGCATGAAAGAGACGGCCTCGTTGCTCTTTCCCGCGGCCAGATAAGTGCTCACCAAGGCCATCATGGGGCGCACCTCGGTAGGGGACAACTCGTAGGCCTTGCGGAATGACGCAATGCTGCTGTCGAAATTGCGTCGTGCCGCAAATACCGCCCCCTGAATCTGGCTCGCCGCTGCGGTCTGGTCTTTCATCTTGGCGACCGCATCCGCAACGGCTTGCGCATTGGTCAGGTCGCCGGTGCTCAAGTAAGCTTGCGCCAACAACTGCAGCGCCGGGACGTGGTTGGGAGTGATCCCCAATACCTCACGCAAGACCTCCTGCGCCTGCTTGGCCTTGCCACTTTGCAGCAAAAATTGCGCGTAATTCACGCCAAACTGAGGCGATTGCTGCTTGCCCGCCTGAAAACTACGCCCCAGGTAATCCATCGCCAGATCGCGCGAGCCTTGCAATTCGTGTGCCCTGCCCAATAAGGCCATGGCGCGCGCCGAGTTGGGTACGTCGCGCAAGATGGTGCGCAAGTCGGCCACGGCGTCATCCAGGCGCTGCTCGTCCATGGCCACGCTGGCCTTCAACAGCAGAGCTTGCTCATTGCGCTCGTCTTTCGCCAACACCTCCTTGATCAAGCTCTGGCCACCCGCCTTGTCGCCGCGCTTGAGCAGTTCCACGGCCAGCGCATTGCGCGCTTTCAGACCGGCCTCGTCGGTGTCCGCTTGCTGAATCACCTCGCGAAACACGCTTTCTGCCTCCGCGCTTTTTCCTTGCGCCAACAACGTGCTCGCCAGGGCAAAGCGCAGTTCATGGTTCTTGGGTTCGGCTGCGATCAGCTTGTTGAGTTCGGCTAGGCTGGCGTCTTCGCCGCGCGCCGCAGCCAGAAAACGCACGACATCCAGCTTGGCCTGCAAGTCTTTTGGAAATGCCTGCACGGTAGCGCGGTACTCCGCCTCGGCCTTGTCTTGTTGCCCATGCAGCATGTAATACTGCGCCAGCAGCGTCCGAAAGGATTTATTGTCCGGATAAAGCGCAATCAGCTTGCGGAACACCTGCTCGGCCTGCTCATGCTGGGCCATTTTTTCGAGGGCTTGCGCCTTGATCAGTTGCAGAGCCACATCGCGCTCATTCGCGGCCAGGCCTTGATCGAGATACTGCACGGCAGCCGCAGCATCGTTTGCCGCCAGGCGCTCCGAAGCCAGCACCACCAACGCATCGGCTTGGGCAGGCTCCTTGCGCAAGGCTTGTTGGGCAAGTTCCACCGCTTTCTTGCGGTCGTCGAGCTTGAACATCAGTGCCGCACGCAAGGCCAGCACGTCGGCGTCTTCGGGAGCCAAGGCCGAAGCAGCATCGCTTGCCGCCAAGGCCTTGTCCAACGCCCCTGCAGCCAAAAGCAGCTTGGCCAAGCGCAGCTGCGCTTTCAAGTTTGTAGCATCTACCTCCACCACCTTGCTGAGCAAGGCATACACCTTATCCCACTCGGCAGAGCGCTCGGCAATGTCCACCAGCCCCATCAGCGCGGGGACATAGTTGGGGTTGAGCTGCAAGGCATTCTGAAACTCCAGCCGCGCCTTCATCCATTCGCCCTTGGCCATGAGTTCAGTGCCCCGCGCGTTGAAACGCGCCACTTTTTCTTCGGGCGAGGAACACCCCAAGACCACAACCACGGCTGCGGCCATTGCCCACTTGCCAAGTGTTCCGAATCTGCGCTTGTCCGTCATGTTGCTCACCCTATCGTTTCGTTTGTCAATCAGGCACATAGGACCCAAGCATAGGAATTGCCAGCCTCACCAGCCGTTGCAGGCGCTCGTCCGCGCGCTGCACATCTTCTGACGGGCCTAAAGCCGTCACTACACGCACCAGTGCACCATCGGTGCGGTTGCGCGTCAAAGCATCCTGCAACAGATACCACTTCATCCAATATTCGTTCGAAATGCGTCGTCCGCGCTGCTCAAACCAGTAATACACCAGCTGCCGCTGCCCACTTTTATCAATCAGCACCCGCACCGCCTCCATAGGCTTGCCATCGGTCAGCGGAAACTTTACCTGCTCGATACCAGAAATCACCCAGCCACCACCCGGAATACACACCTGCGGGGAATGCGGCGAAACGCCCTTGCGCTGCGAAGCGTAATAGGCCACATAGAAATTCACCTGTGCGCCTTCCGGGTCCACGTAGTCCGCCAGCACGTAATCGCTGAACCCCAGCGCCTGCTCGACATCTATGGACAAGGATGACTCCTGCTGGGCTCGCCAGTCACCCAACTCCAGCGGAAAAGTCTTCAGGCTCTGGCGCAAGGGCTGCTCTTCGGCGCGTCCGCCCAGCTCATACACCAGCACCGATGCCCCGACCAACAACAACACGCCCGCTGGCAACCACTTGCCCACGCCAGCCCCCACAGGCCGTGCAGGCACCACCGCCGCCACTGTGGGCAACTTTTGCACATCCAGCAACGGTCGGCGGTGGGTATAGCGTTCTATGAGCCAGATTTCGAGCATCAAGACCAGCTGGCAAATCAGAAAAATCACCCAGCCTTCAAAGTAGTGCAAAAAGCCATCCGCCATGCCGCTGCCCCAGCGCTCCACCAGCACCCCCACCATGGCAATCCGCAGACTGTTCGTCAGCACAGTGATAGGGATAGTGCTCAAAAACACCAGCACCCGCCAGCGCAAGGCCGCCGGGTACATGTAGGCCATCAAAAAGCCGATGCTGAGCAAAGGGTACAGGTAGCGCAAGCCACTGCACGCTTCCACCACCTGCAGTTTGTAAACGCCCAGGTCGATCACATTGCCTTCGAGGTACACCGCGTAGCCCAGGGCTCGCAATACGGCCACGCCCAGCGTCGAAGAAAGCAACTGCAAGCGCCACGAAATTTGTGAATCCACAAAGTACGGCAGCGGAATGGCAAACAGCAGGAACGCGATGGGCAGCCAGGCCATACGCAGCAACGAAACCCCGCCGTAGCACAACACCACCCCCACCAGCGCGAGCAAGAAGCCCAACTGAATGAGCAGGTAAATGGCCGTAACCTCCCCCAGCACCAGCAAAGCAGCGCTCAGCGCCAGAACCACCAAACCCCATGTCGAGGGCGCGCCCACACTGTCGCGCAGCGCCTGGCGCCTGCTCCACAACAGCCAAAGCGAAATCAACGGCAGGAAAAAACCGTGGCTGTATTCCTCTTGCTTGTACCAGCGGTGTACCAAGTCGAGCAGGCCACCACCGAAGGCCAAAAAGGTCAGCAGCAGCGCAAAAACAAGCAAAGCCTCGTTGAGGCGAAATTTGGATGGGATCGTCACTTGCACATCACGAAGTAGGGGCCACGGATACTAGCAGTTACCAACATTCAAATGTACCTTCCCAGCACGGAGGTCTTGAGCCAGTCGGGCTATTTACGCATGCCTTGGAACCTCGCAGCGCGCCATAAAAACGCGGGGTTACCGAGCACATAGCGGCGGTACAGGCGGCGCGGCTCCAACCCAAGGCGGTATAGCCATTCGAGACCCGTCTGCCGGAACAGCCTTGGGGCACGCGCTACCCTCCCACCGAGAAAATCCAAGATGGCGCCACCACACACCACCAGGCAGCCCACGGAATTGGCCTGCTTCAGCAATGCAGCGATCCGCTCCTGCTTGGGCATGCCCATACCCAGAATCACCACTTGAGGTGCCGCTGTCCGCATCGCGGCCAAGTAGTCTGCATCGGCCAAAAAACCATCGAGACAAGAAACACATTCGACGCCCCACTCGGCAGCTATCCTGCACTTGGCCTGCTCCAGATAGGGGTCCTGGGTGCCCCAGAGCGCCACGCGCTTACCCCGGCAGGCAGCCAGCAACTCTGGGATGAAATCTGTGCCGTTCATGTTCAGTCCGGGCGGCTGCCCCAGCATGCGCAGCAGCACTTGCATGCCCGAACCATCGCGCAGCACCACATCCGCCTGCATCAGCAAGCCGGCAAACTCGGCCTGCTGTGCCGCCATGTTCATGGCGTGCGCATTCACAAAAGCCAGCACCCGCGGCCGCTCAAGAGGCTGCAGCAGCTCATGCACCAAAGCCTGCTTTTCGGGCATTCCCGGCACCAGACGCAACACCTGAAGCACCCGCTCCCAACGAACCGCCCAATCTGGCAGAGGCTTTGTATCCATGCTTAGTCGCGCCGGGTCTTTACCCAAGCCACCTGCCGCTTGAAAAGAAAAGCCAGGTACAAAGGCAATTTCCGCAAAATGTAAACTGGCACTAGCAGCAACTCGTGGCCGCGCACCCAGGCTTTCCCCACCAGCATCCATCCCTGCACCGCTGCACTCAGCAGCGCCGCACAAGCGCCCACGCCCACCAATAGCGGCCACACCACAGCCGTTTGCCAAGCCACTACCGCCCCCAGCATGGCGTATGTCGCACACAAGGAGGCAAGCAAAGCCAACGGCGGTACGCTCATGTCCAGCGCCAGAGCCAACAAGCTCCCATTGCGCTGCCATAGCGCCTGCGCCAGATAGCGCGGCGCGTCCTGCATCAGCACCGTCAGATGTCCATGTTCCCAGCGTTTGCGCTGGCTTTGCACGCCTTGCTCGTTGACAGGGAAGTCGCTCAACACCATCGCCTCGGGGCAAAAATACGGTGGCTTGCCCATCGCGGCAAAGGTCAACCCCAACTTCAGGTCTTCCACAATGTGCCCCGTGGCAAAACTCACTTGCTGCACCAATGGCCAAGGGAATGCCATACCACTTCCCATGAGCTGGCAGGGCAACCCCAGGCACTTGTATCCCAACGCCCGCAAGTGGTTGCGCAATGCCCATGCGAAAGCGGCCATACGCAATTTCAGGCCGCTGCCGGCGCCGGCCTGCATCAGGTACAAGCCCTGCACCGGGCGCTGCAACTTCCAGGCCTGCGCCGCGAGACGCTGCAACGCCCCAGGTGCCAAGCGGCAGTCGGCATCCACCACCACCACCACCTGCGGCGAACGCTGCGTCAGGCATGCCAGACCATACGCCAGTGCGTAGCCTTTGCCACGCAATACAGGGTCGGTGCGTTCCACCACCTCCGCACCCGCGGCGCACGCCACTTCGGCTGTGGTGTCGGCACAGTTGTCGGCAACCACCAGCAAGCGGTCTTGCAGTCGCAGGTGCCGACGCACCTCGGCCACCGTCTGGGCAATCACGGTGGCTTCGTCATGGGCCGGCATCAGTACGGCCAGGGTCGGTGCTTCGTCCGGGCTGTCAGCGATCTGGGCACGCCACACCCAAGCTGCGGCATACACCTGAATCACCAATAAGACCGTCCACAGCAGCAGCAAAACACCCAGCAGCGCCAGCGGCAGCATCCACAGCAAACTGCTATTCACTAGTCCCCCCCTTGCCGAAACAAGGCCAGCAATTTGGCAGCTTCCGTATCCACATCGTGGCGCGCCAGCACCCGCTCCCTGCCTGCCAAGCCCATGGCACTCAATTGCGCGGGGGGTGCGGCCAGCACCTCATACATGGCGGCCACCAGAGCGTCTTGATCTCCTGCGGGCAGCAGCCAGCCCTGCTCGCCGTGGCGCACCAGCTCAGGTATGCCGGCAATCGCCGTAGTCACCACCGGTCTGGCCAAGGCCAGCGCCTCCATGATCACCACTGGCAGCCCCTCGGCAAAACTGGGCAGCACCATGGCGCGCGCAGACTGCAGTTCTTCGCGCACCTGGGTGCTACTGATCCAGCCAGTGACGCGCACCGCCGGCTGCAAGCCGTTTGCCTGAATGTAATGCTCTATCTCGGGCCGCATCTCACCATCGCCCGCCAGCACCAGTTCGCACGCCACGCCCTGCGCGCGCACCTCACGCAGCGCTTGCAGCAACAGCAATTGCCCTTTCTGCTCGCACAACCGACCCACACACACCAGACGAGGCACATCCGGCACTGGTGTTATAGCTCGTGCATGGAACGACTCTTCCAACCCGCAGCGCACCACGTTCACCTTGGGCCAGTGCGCATATCCTACCCATCGGTACAGCTGGCTGCGTCCGAAAGAGCTTATGGCCACCACAAAACGGGCGTGCTCGATCTTTTCGCGCAGGTGCAAGCCCTGCGGTTTGTCAAACTCTTCCGGCCCATGCACGGTAAAGCTGAAACCCGGCCCGCCCAAGGCATGTGCCAGCATCACCACCTCGGCCGAATTGGTGCCAAAGTGGGCATGCACGTGCTCCACCCCAGAGCCGCGCAGCAAGGCCAGCAGCTTGCAGGCTTCGGCCAGATAAATCCAGTGGTAGAGCAAGGGTCGGTCAGACATGCGGGCCATGCGGCTGGCTTGCAGCCAAGCTCTGCCCAAGCGCACCGGGTTACGCAACAACTGCCCCAGCACAGCGCCCACCAGACCACGCAGTCCGCCACGCAGCACATAGTGCGTTTTCCCCTGTTCGGCCTGGTCTTCTGCATCCACCACCGAATCGTCCCAACCGCGCAAAGCCATGCGCACAACGGTTGCCCCCTGGCGCTCCAGCGCCAGAATCTCCCGCCGAATGAAGCTGTGGCTTACTTTGGGGTATTGGTTGATGAAATAAGCGAGTCTCATGCAGCGTCCCTGATTCGCGACCAAGCCCCAGCAGTCACGAGCGCCAAAGCCCTATTTTTGATCATCGCATTCACCTTGACACCCAATGTGTTCGCAATAGCCCAGCACCTCGAGTATTTCGCTGCGCTGAGCGCTGGCCCGGCGTGAATGCAGGAGCCCCGTAAGGGGTGACTGTTGGCCTGACGGGGATATGGCGTCCCGCCGGCATCAACAATGCACCCCGCGCGGAGTATGCCAGTCAATGCAGCGCACGCTTGAGGCGGATTTCCTCTATGCGCACGCCGCCCACGAGCGAAGTCTTGGCCGTGGAGAGTTCGCGCTTGAAGCCCGCAATTTCATGAAAGCGCAGGGCGCGCTCGTTGCACAGGGGAATCCACACCGTGGCAGTGGTACAGCCCTCTTCGAGCAGACCGTCGCGCGCCGCGTCCCACAAGGCCAGGCCCACGCCCTGTTGCCAATGGCTGGGCGCGGCGTAAATGGCCCAGATTTCGCCCGTGGTCGGGCGCGACTTGGGGTCGCGCGAGCGGTCGTAGCCGACGAAACCGACGACTTTGTCGCCCTCGAGCGCCACCATGACCTGCGGCTCGCAGTATTCGATGGCTTCGCGCCAATAGGCCTGGCGCTCTTCGGGCTTCAGGGTGCGCAG
The DNA here is from genome assembly GCF_007655255.1 of Extensimonas perlucida. GTDB lineage: Bacteria > Pseudomonadota > Gammaproteobacteria > Burkholderiales > Burkholderiaceae_C > Extensimonas > Extensimonas perlucida. Next base: position 6,969 of record NZ_VMYE01000013.1, on the reverse strand, counting down.
ATAGTCATCCGGCAGCAGGCCCCGGTAGGCCTCCTGCACGGCAAGGGTGTGGACTTGGGCGATGGCTTTGGCGTCGCGCAGCGTGGCAGGACGCACCTCGATGGTGGACATGTAAAAAACGGCGAAGTGACAAAAGGCCGGCATTGTGCGCGCAATCGGTACGGCCCGCAAAAAAATCATAAAAAAAAGCTGCCAGCTCTTGTATGTCAAGCGCTGGCAGCTATCATTTTAGTGAGTTGTCGGGCTTACTTTTGCGCGCTGGCAGCAAACTGGAACACACCCGGCTCGCGCACCGGATCGACCGTGACGCGGATTTTGCTCTTGGGCGGAAAGCGCCCCTCGAGCAGCAGCTTCGACAAGGGGTTTTCGATGCGTTGCTGGATCGCGCGCTTGAGCGGCCGCGCGCCGAACACCGGGTCGAAGCCCACCTTGGCAAGCTCTGCCAACGCAGCGTCGCTGACCTCAAGCTCGAGCTCCATCTTGGCAAGACGCTCGGTGAGCACTTTGAGCTGGATCTTCGCAATGGCGCTGATCTGGCTCGCATCCAAACCGTGGAACACCACAATTTCGTCGATGCGGTTCAGGAACTCGGGGCGGAAGTGGTTCTTCAGCTCGTCGAACACCGCATCCTTGACTTCATCGTAGGGCCGGCCCGCCATGCTTTGGATCATGGGGCTGCCGATGTTGCTGGTCATGATGATCACGGTGTTCTTGAAGTCCACCGTGCGCCCCTGACCATCGGTCAGGCGCCCGTCGTCGAGCACTTGCAGCAGCACGTTGAACACGTCGGGGTGGGCCTTTTCCACTTCGTCGAGCAGCACCACGCTGTAGGGCTTGCGCCGCACGGCCTCGGTCAGATAGCCGCCCTCCTCATAGCCCACGTAGCCCGGCGGCGCGCCGATCAGGCGTGCGACCGAGTGCTTTTCCATGAACTCGCTCATGTCGATGCGGATCAGGTGCTCTTCGCTGTCGAACAGGAAGCCCGCAAGCGCCTTGCACAGCTCGGTCTTGCCCACGCCCGTGGGGCCGAGGAACAGGAAGCTGCCCGTGGGTCGGTTCGGGTCGGACAGGCCCGAGCGCGAGCGCCGGATCGCATTGGCCACGGCGGAAATCGCCTCCTCCTGACCGACCACGCGCTCGTGCAGGTGCTCCTCCATCTGCAGCAGCTTTTCGCGCTCGCCCTGCATCATCTTGGACACCGGGATGCCTGTCATGCGGCTCACCACCTCGGCGATCTCTTCGGCGCCGACCTGGGTGCGCAGCAGGCGATGGGGCGCGGGTGCGCCGTCCTTGCCCGCCTCCTTGGCCTGGGCTTCCTTGAGCTGCTTTTCCAGCTCGGGCAGCTTGCCGTATTGCAGTTCGGCCACCTTGTTGAAGTCGCCCTTGCGCTTGAATTCCTCGATCTGCAGCTTGGCCTGCTCGATCTGCTCGCGCACCTGCTGACTGCCCTGGGCCTGCGCTTTTTCGGCCATCCAGATGGCCTCGAGGTCGGCAATCTCTTTTTTCAGCTTGGCGATTTCTTCCTCGATCAGGGCCAGGCGTTTTTGCGAGGCCTCGTCCTTTTCCTTCTTCACCGCTTCGCGCTCGATCTGCAGCTGGATCAGGCGACGGTCGAGTTTGTCGATCTCCTCGGGCTTGGAGTCGATCTCCATCTTGATCTTGGCCGCAGCCTCGTCGATCAGGTCTATGGCCTTGTCGGGCAGGAAGCGGTCGGTGATGTAGCGATGCGAGAGCTCGGCTGCGGCCACGATGGCCGGGTCGGTGATCTCGACGCCGTGGTGTACCTCGTACTTTTCCTGCAGGCCACGCAGGATGGCGATGGTGGCCTCCACGCTGGGCTCGCCCACCAGGATCTTTTGAAAGCGGCGCTCGAGCGCGGCGTCTTTTTCGATGTATTTGCGGTATTCGTCGAGCGTGGTTGCGCCTATGCAGTGCAGCTCGCCGCGCGCGAGCGCGGGCTTGAGCATGTTGCCCGCATCCATCGCGCCCTCGGCCTTGCCGGCACCGACCATGGTGTGCAACTCGTCGATGAAGACGATGGTCTTGCCCTCGTCCTTGGCCAGTTCGTTGAGCACGTTTTTCAGGCGCTCCTCGAACTCGCCACGGTACTTGGCGCCAGCGAGCAAAGCCGCCATGTCGAGCGAAAGCACGCGCTTGTCGCGCAGCGACTCAGGCACCTCGCCCGCGACGATGCGCTGCGCCAGCCCTTCGACGATGGCCGTCTTACCGACGCCGGGCTCGCCGATCAGCACCGGGTTGTTCTTGGTGCGCCGCTGCAACACCTGGATGGCGCGGCGGATTTCGTCGTCGCGGCCAATCACCGGGTCGAGCTTGCCCTGGCGCGCGCGCTCGGTCAGGTCGATGCAGTATTTCTTGAGCGCCTCGCGCTGGCCTTCGGCCTCGGGGTTGTCCACCTTCTGGCCGCCGCGCACGGCCTCGATGGCGGCTTCCAGGCTCTTGCGTGTGAGGCCGTTTTCCTGGGCGATGCGCCCGGCCTCGCCTTTGCTGTCGGCAAGGGCGAGCAAAAACAGCTCGCTCGCGATGTATTCGTCACCGCGCTTGATGGCTTCTTTTTCGGTGGCCTGCAGCACGCGCGCAAGCTCGGGCCCGATCTGCACCTGCTCCTGGCCCTGCACCTGGGGCAGGCGCTTGACGGCGGCCTCGGCCGCAGTGAGCAGGCCTTGCACGTTGACGCCCGCGCGCTGCAGCAGCGCGCGCGGCCCGTCTTCCTGGCGCAGCATGGCCACGAGCACATGCGCCGGTTCAATGTAGGCATGGTCATTGCCGAGCGCCAGCGACTGGGCGTCGCTCAGGGCCTCCTGGAATTTGGTCGTGAATTTGTCAATCCGCATGGGTTTTTACCTCCGAATGGGCTGCAACTGAGGGACGCGCGCACCATTTCAAGGCCAACCCGCGCGGATAAGGTTGACCGGCATCAAAGCCCATTGAGCCTGCCATTGCGTCGCATGCGCGGCTCCTCACCCGCCCGCGTTGCGTGCCGCGATGCCCCAGCGCGCGAGCGCGGCATCGTCGCTCACGCGCGCATCGACCCAGCGCGCCCCTTGCGGCGTTTGCTCCTTTTTCCAGAACGGCGCCTGCGTTTTGAGGTAGTCCATGAGAAATTCGCAAGCCTGAAAGCTGGGCCCGCGGTGCGCCGCAGTCACGGCCACGAGCACGATTTGCTCGCAGGGCTGCAGCAGGCCCACGCGGTGGATCACGCGCACGGCGTAGATCGGAAAGCGCGCAAATGCCTCATCGACCATGGTCTGGATGGCTTTTTCCGTCATGCCCGGGTAATGCTCGAGTTCCAGGCTGCCCACCGCGTCGCCGTCGTTGTGGTCGCGCACCAGGCCGACAAAGCTGCACAGCGCGCCCACGCGGCGATCTTGCGCGCGCAGGGCCGTCAGTTCAGCGCCGAGGTCGAAGTCGGCCGTCTGGATGGAGATGGTGAATGCGGAGGGTGCGTTCATGGCATGCGTACCGATGCTGCGGGTTTTGGATAGCATTGCCCTGCACTGTATCTCTGTCTCCCCGTCTCTCTGTCTGCCACCCACCGGATACCCTCATGGCCAGCCGCACCATCACCACTGCCCGCTACAAGCTCTACCCTTCGCCGCGCAACGAAACCCACACGGTATTCGCGCACGAATCGTTCGTGCCCTACCCTTATGCGCTGATCGACCTGCCGAGCTTCGACCTCGTGGGCAAAAGCAGCCTGTTCGCCGCCTGCCGCCTGGCCGACATGAAGATGGGGCAACTGGTGACTTTCGAGCTCGAACAGGACTTGCGCAGGTTCGAAAGCCGTTTTGTGCCGGACTGAAACGGTATGCCCGAAGCCGCCTACGCCGCAGCGCGCTGGCGTTTCACCGAAGGACGCTGCAGACGCGGCTGCGGGTCTTCGCCCGGCGGCAGGCTGACCACGCGCCGCAACGTGATCTGCGCCTCCAAACCGCCCGAGCGCGCATTGACCAGGGTCAGTGTGCCGCCCATGCGCCGCACGGTCTTGTCCACGATGGACAGGCCCAACCCCGCCCCCGCGGCAGCTGTGCGCGCCGCGTCGCCGCGGAAAAAAGGCTTGGTCAGACTCGCAAGCTGCTCGGGCGGAACACCCGGGCCGTGGTCGCGCAGCTTGAGCAGCACCCACTCGTCACGCGCCCTGGCCGCGATGTCCACCTGCGTGATCTCGGTGCCCGGCGTCTTGCCATAGCGGCGCGCGTTTTCGAGCAGGTTGGAGATCACGCGCGCGAGCTCGACCTCATCGGCCTGCACGTTCAGGTCTTCGGGCACGGACATGCGAATCTGCAGGGCATGGTGGTTTTGCAGCGCATACACGCACGAAGACACCACGCCGTGCAGATTCACCGGCGTGAGCGTGGCGTGGTCGGGCCGCGCATAGTCGAGGAACTTGTCTATGGTCGCGTCGAGCTGCACGATGTCGGCCACCATGTGCGCGCGCGCCACCTCGTCGGTCACGCTCATTTCGGTTTCGAGCCGCAGGCGTGCAAGCGGCGTACGCAGGTCGTGCGAAATGCCTGCGAGCATCACGGCGCGGTCCTGCTCGAGCTTGGCCAGGCGCTCGGCCATGCGGTTGAAGCCGATGTTGACCTCGCGCACTTCGCTCGTCGGGACGTTCTCGTCGAGGTGGCTGGCCGCGAAATCGCCCTCGCGCACGCGGCTGGTCGCGTAGGACAGCTGCTTGAGCGGGCGGTTGATGAGCCGCGCGATCACCGCGGAGCCCGCAAGCGAGAGCAAGCCCACCATCGCGAGCCAGATCAGCCAGGTGCGCCCGCCTGCAAGATTGAAACGCGCCTGGTCCATGCGCAGCCAGTTCGGATCGCCGTTGATGTTGAAGCCCACCCATAGGCCCGGTTCGCCGTTCACGCTCTGTGCCACGACGGTGTCGGGGCCCAGGCGGCGCGCGAGCTCCTCCGTGAGGCGGCGCGCGAGCGCGGAGCCGGCCAGCGGCTCGTAGTGGTCGCCAGGCTCGCGCGGCATGATGCGCACACCCTCTTGCTCGGCCATGGTCTTGATCAGCGACACGCGCGCAATCGGGTCTGCGTGCACCAGCGCCGCGCGGCTCAGGTTGACCAGCGAGGCCGCCTGTTGCGCCATCTGCAGCGTGCGCGGCTCGAATTCGAGCACGCGCAATATCTGCAACCACGCGAGGATGCTGCCCGCCAGCAGCAGCGCCAACAGAAAGAACGTGCGCCAGAAAAGGTTCAGCCCCAGGCTCGTGCGCGGCTGGGCGCCGGAGGGTGCCGGCTCCAGCGGCGCCGGCATGGTGACATCGGGGGCTGCCTCTTGCATGGTGAGCTGCGAATCCGAAAAGGCCGAATGCGCGCCCGTTTGCGGCATGGGCATCAGCTCGTCCCATCCGGCACGAACACGTAGCCCACGCCCCACACGGTCTGGATGTAGCGCGGCGACGCGGGGTCGGCCTCGATCAGCTTGCGCAGGCGCGAAATCTGTACGTCCAAACTGCGGTCGAAAGGCTCGAACTCGCGCCCGCGCGCGAGCAGCGCCAGCTTTTCGCGCGACAGCGGCTGGCGCGGATGCCGCACCAGCGCCTTGAGCATGGCGAATTCGCCCGTGGTCAGGGGCAGCTCCTCGTCGTTGCGAAGCAGCACGCGCGTGCCCAGATCGAAGGTGAAGGGGCCGAAGCTCACGACCTCGTTCTCGCCCGAGGGTGCGCCGGGCGCCTCGGGCACGGGGCGGCGGCGCAGCACCGCATGGATGCGCGCGAGCAGCTCGCGCGGGTTGAAGGGTTTGCCCAGGTAATCGTCCGCACCCACCTCAAGGCCGACGATGCGATCCACGTCCTCGCCCTTGGCCGTGAGCATGATGATGGGCGTGCGGTCGTTCGCGGCGCGCAGGCGGCGGCAGATCGACAGGCCGTCCTCGCCCGGCATCATGAGGTCGAGCACGATGAGATCGACCGCTTCGCGCAGCAAAATGCGGTTCAGCGCCTTGCCGTCCTCGGCCAGCATGACTTCAAAGCCTTCTTGCGTGAGGTAGCGGCGCAACAGATCGCGGATGCGCGCATCATCGTCCACCACCAGAATCTTGTCGGTGCGGTTGCTCGTGGTATTCATCATGACCCCCGGTCGAATTTGTAACAGCGGCGATTCTGACCAGCTTGTCCACCAAAATTCCAGTTTTTTCGCCAGCCCTGACGCACTGTTACAAGTCTTGCCGCGTCGTACCGTGCGTTTTCTGCGCTTTCACGCGCCGTCTGCGCGCAGTTGCCTATCCTCTGCCGATTCTCGCTGCCTCAGGAGTCTTAGCCATGCCAAGAATCACGAAAATCATAGCTGCCTACGCTGTATCTACGGCCTCTGCGGCCATTTTTGCCCAAAGTCTTCCCACGCCCCAGCCAGCGCCCGCTGCGAACCTGCTGCAGCTCTCGACCAGCGCCACGGTAGAGGTGGCGCAGGACTGGCTGACGCTGACCCTGTCCACCACCAAAGAGGCCGCAGACGCGGCCGGCGTGCAGGCGCAGCTCACGCAGGCGCTGGAGGCCGCGCTCGCACAGGCGCGCCGCCAGGCCCAGCCCGGCCAGCTGGAGGTGCGCACCGGCCCCTTTGGCCTGTACCCGCGCTACGGCAAAGACGGCAAGATCAACGGCTGGCAGGGCCGCGCGGAAATGGTGCTCGCAGGGCGCGACTTTGCGCGCATCACGGGCACGGCGGGTCAGATCCAGACTCTGAGCGTCAGCGCGGTGGGCTTTTCGCTTGCGCCCGAAGCGCGCACCAGGGCCGAAAACGAAGCGCAGGCCCAGGCCGTCGCACGCTTTCAGGAGCGCGCCGCCACGCTCACGCGCGCATTCGGCTTTGGCGGCTACATGTCGCATCCCTGACGATTGTATAGACTCCCGCCGCTACCCCCTGTTCATGGCTCGTGCCGTTTTGCAAGCCCTGATTGAGGAACATGAGCAAGCCAGCAAAGGAGCCCGTACACCATGATGATCGC
>NZ_VMYE01000012.1 GCF_007655255.1 Extensimonas perlucida | reverse complement strand
CGATCATCATGGTGTACGGGCTCCTTTGCTGGCTTGCTCATGTTCCTCAATCAGGGCTTGCAAAACGGCACGAGCCATGAACAGGGGGTAGCGGCGGGAGTCTATACAATCGTCAGGGATGCGACAGCAAACTCCTTGCGCGCCTGGCGCACCAGCGCCGCCGTGCGCTCGAAGCCGAAGGACTTGTCCTCGGCGAGCTTGAAGTAGTCGTAGCTGCGCACGTTGAAGTGCAAGTCGGTCGTTTCGAGCACCGCGAGCGTGGCACTCGCAGGGGTGGACAGCGGCGTGGCAGGTGTGGGCGCCACAAAATCCGAGCCGCCACCGCCACAAGCGGTCAGCAGCCCCAGCAAGGCTAGCAACCCTGCGCGGGCCGGCCGCAGCGCAAAAGACACTGAAAAGGAAGGACGTTCCAGCATGGCAAATATCCAGAAAGTGGAAGAAGTGCCCGAGTGTCTGGAGCCGGTTTGACAGTGCAATGAAACGTGCACTGGCGTGCACTCAGCCCCTTTGGGCAGGCAGCGGGAACGCGCAGACTTGTCCCCGCACCGGCTGCACAACTCTGTGGAAAAGCCCGAAAAAGCCTTGTACGGCGTTTGTAAGCCATTGATTTTTAGGCACAAACGACGCATTGCCAAACTTTTCAGCAGGCGGGCGCCCGCTTATCCCGCGCGCCGCTGGACAAACATGTGGATAAGTTTTGGCTTGCGCTGTATGGCCGCGGCAAGCCCTTGATTTGCCGGGCGGCACCGCAGATTGCTTCTTTTTTGCGCACGAGACACAAGCGAAAAAAGGCATGATTGGGGGCTTTGGATTTTCGGGAAGTTCCATGTCCAACCCTTTTTCCCCTGCGCAGCTCACGGCGCTGACCGCGCGCTTTGGCACGCCTTTGTGGGTGTATGACGCGGCCACCATCCGTGCGCGCATTGCGGCGCTGGCCGCGTTCGAAACCGTGCGCTACGCGCAAAAGGCCTGCTCCAATCTGCACATCCTGCAACTCATGCGCGCGCAGGGCGTGCGCGTCGATGCGGTCTCACGCGGCGAGGTGCTGCGCGCGCTCGCTGCCGGCTATACCGCGGGCCATACGGCCGAAAAAGTGCGCGGCGACGCGGCGCGCGCGGCTGCGGCCGAAATCGTCTTCACCGCCGACGTGTTTGACCACGCCACGCTCGAATGCGTGGTGACGCAGGGCGTGCCCGTGAACGCGGGCTCGATCGACATGCTGCACCAGCTGGGCAAAGCGGCGCCCGGGCATCCGGTGTGGCTGCGCATCAACCCCGGCTTCGGCCACGGGCACAGCAACAAGACCAACACCGGCGGCGAGCACAGCAAGCACGGCATCTGGCACGCAGACCTGGGCGCGGCGCTCGCGGCGGTGCGCGCGCACGGCCTTGCGCTCGTGGGCCTGCACATGCACATAGGCTCGGGCGTGGACTACGCGCACCTCGCACAAGTGTGCGGCGCCATGGTCGAGCTCGTGCGCGCCACGCACGCGGCGGGGCACGACGTGCACGCGATTTCGGCCGGCGGTGGCCTCTCGACGCCCTACCGCGAGGGCGACGCGGTGGTCGATACGCAGCACTACCACAGCCTGTGGGACGCCGCGCGCCGCGAGGCCGAGGCCATCGTGGGCCACGCACTCGGGCTCGAAGTGGAGCCCGGCCGCTATCTGGTGGCCGAATCGGGCGTGCTGTTGTGCGAAGTGCGTGCCACCAAGCACGCGGGCGGCACACATTTCACGCTCGTCGATACGGGCTTCACCGAGCTGCTGCGCCCCGCGATGTACGGCAGCTACCACGCGATGAGCGTGCTGCGCCCGGACGGCAGCACACCGGCGGGCAGCCGCGCCACCGTGGTCGCGGGGCCGCTGTGCGAGTCGGGCGACGTGTTCACGCAGGGCGAAGGCGGCGTGCTGCTGCCGCGCCAGCTACCGCCCGCGCAGGTGGGCGACCTGCTCGTGATCCACGACACCGGCGCCTATGGCGCGAGCATGTCCTCGAACTACAACACGCGCCCGCTCGCGGCCGAGGTGCTGGTCGATGCCGATCACGCGCGCCTGATCCGCCGCCGCCAGACCGTGGAGGAGTTGCTCGCGCTCGAGCAGAACCTGCACGAAAGCACTGCGCTACCGCGGCTTTCGGCAGCGTAAACCGCACGCGGGGGCCGAAGGCGACCGGTGGCGCAATTGGGGGCAGATTCCCATTTTTTCTGCCAGCCTCTCACCCAACGCGGTGGTGTACGCAGTCATGGCCGCTCCTATGAACGTCGTAGCTGAGGGGCCACTCGGCGGCGCAACCAACGGGGTACCGGCAAGCTATGCTTGCCGGCGGTCCACTCGAGCGTAGTGTCCGGCCATATGGTTACGCACCTCGCGAATGACGTGCGACGTACTTTCGCAGAACGCTGTCCATCAAGGACTGCCAACCCTCACCGGTGGACTTGAAATAGGCAATGACTTCCGGGCTGTAACGCACCGACACGAGCAACTTCTTGTTCGCGGACCTGGGGCGGCCACGAACGGAAGCCAGGGGAACCATTGCCCACCGCCCGCGCCCTTCGCCCACTTGCCCACAGCCCTCCACGATGGTGAGAAAAATCTCCAATACACTGCCGACGTCTACAACGATTCGACTCGTTGCGCCTCGCTGCTTTTTGCGGGGGCTTCAGGCTCATACCTGATTTGGAAAAGACTGGCACGCGACGGCGCCTGCCTGCGGGGCCAAACGTGGAAGTGAGCGGCCTGCGCGGCTTTTTCGCGCAGGCCGCTCGACTGCCGGTTATGTACGCGCCCGGCGTCAGTCAGGGCAGGCAGCGGCGCGCGCGCAGCCAGAGCTTGGGGTGGCGCCCGGTACCGCGCGACTCACCCGCGCTCTGGCTCGGCGCGCGGCTCGCGCTCCATGAGCAGGGCCACGGCGTCGGCGGCTTGCAGGTGGCCGTCGAGCAGGGCCACCACGGTTTCGGCAATGGGCATTTCCACGCCCAGGCTGCGCGCACGCTGCACGGCGGTGTGTGCGGAATAGACGCCCTCGGCCACGTGGCCCAGAGAGGCCACGGCCTGCTGCAGGCTCTGCCCTTGTGCGAGCAGCAGGCCCACGCGGCGGTTGCGCGAGAGGTCGCCCGTGGCCGTGAGCACCAGGTCGCCCACGCCCGCCAGGCCCAGAAAGGTTTCGCTGCGCGCGCCCAGCGCCAGGCCCAGGCGCGTCATCTCGGCCAGGCCGCGCGTGATCAGCGCGGCGCGCGCATTCAGGCCCAGCTGCAGGCCGTCGCACAGGCCCACTGCGATCGCAAGCACGTTTTTCACGGCACCGCCGATTTCAACGCCGATGAGGTCGTCGTTCGCATACACGCGCAGGCTCGGGCCGTGGAAGGCCTGCACCAGCGCGTGGCGCACCGATGCGTGCGCGCTCGCCGCCACCAGCGCCGTCGGCTGGCCGTGCGCAACCTCCTGCGCAAAGCTTGGGCCGCTGAGCGCACCCGCTTTCAAATCAGGAGCTACCTGGGCGCATATTTCATGGGCCAGCAACCCAAAAGCGTCTGAACCCGCAGGCGCGGCCTCGAAGCCCTTGCAGAGCCAGGCGAGCGGCACCTGGCTATCGCGCAGCAGCGCCAGAAACGAACGCAGCGCCGCCATGGGCGTGGCGACGATGAGCAGATCGGCACCGCGCGCACACTGCAGCGCATCGCCCTGCGCCAGTGCCAGGTTCTCGGGCAGCGAAACGCCCGGCAGATAGCGCAGGTTCTCGCGCCGGGCCTGCATGTCGGCCACCTGCTGCGCGTTGCGCGCCCACAGCGTGACCGCATGGCCCGCAGGATGGCGCGCTGCATTCATGGCCAGCGCCGTACCCCAGGCACCGGCGCCGAAAACTACGATATTCATAGCTACTGACGCTTACTGGATGGGCACAAAATGGCAAAACGACTCGAAATACTTACTGCGCCATGCCCCCAGCCGCCTGCGCCTGCTGCTGCTCGTACATGGCCTGGAAGTTGATCTCGGCAAGGTGCACGGGCGGAAAGCCGGCGCGCGTGATGATGTCGGCGACGTTGCCGCGCAGGTACGGATAGACGATCTGCGGGCAGGCGATGCCCAGCACCGGGCCCATCTGGTCTTCGGGCAGGTTGCGGATTTCGAAGATGCCGGCCTGCTTGACCTCGACCAGGAATACCGTGCGATCGTCGATGCGCGTGTGCACGTTGGCCGTGACGGCGACTTCGATGATGCCCTCGCTCACGGGCGTGGCTTCGACGCCGAGCTGAATGTCCACCGTGGGCTGGCTCTGGTCGAGCAGGATGCCGGGCGAGTTGGGCTGCTCGAGCGACATGTCCTTGAGATAGACGCGCTGAATTTGGAAAACGGGGGTGTCTTGGTCGGCCATGGTGGAGTCTTTGCGTGAAAGTGGAGCGAAACGATGCCCGCCGGGGAGTGGCTCCCACGGCGGGCAGACAGACAGGTGGGCTGGCGCAAGTGCCGGCAGCCGCGCCGCATTATGCAATCGCGGCGTGTCTTTACAACGCCATCCTGTGGTTCAGGCCGCGGGCTTGCCTTCGAGCAGCGGCACCAGGCCGCCGCGCGCGTCCAGCGCCACGAGGTCATCGTGGCCGCCCACGTGCGTGTCTCCGATGAAAATCTGCGGCACGGTGCGCCGGCCGGTGATCTCCATCATGTGCTGGCGTGCCGCAGGGTCGGCATCCACGCGGATTTCCTCGATGTGCTGCACGCCCTTGGACTGCAATATCTGCTTGGCGCGCACGCAGTAGGGGCAGACGGCGGTGGTATACATCTTCACGGTTTGCATGCTTGTCTTTCGCTCAAAAAGTGGGGGATCAGGCTTTTTCGACCGGCAGCCCGGCCTCGCGCCAGGCCTTGAGGCCGCCGGCGAGCACCTGGGCGTTCTCGTAGCCGAGCTTGCGCGCGATGGCCGCCGCGCCGCGCGCGCGCATGCCGCTCGCGCACACCAACACCACGGGCAGGGACTTGTTCTTCACCACGGCCGGCAGGCGCTCCTGCAGCTGCGCGAGCGGCACGTTTTTCGCGCCGTTCACATGCCCCGCGGCAAACTCGCCGGGCTCGCACACGTCGATGACCACGGCTTTTTCGCGGTTCATGAGCTGCACCGCCTGCTGCGGCGAGAGGGCGCCGCCGGCATTGCGCAGCATGGGCAAAAACAGCATGCCACCCGAGGCCAGGGCGATGAAAATCAGGTACCAGTTGTCGATGATGAATTGCACGAAAGCTTCCTTAGAACCCGTTCACGATCGGCAGGATTCTAAAATGACTGGTTTTGACCCGTTCACTGGCCTTGCAAGAAACCATGCACAAACTCGTCCTGATCCGCCACGGCGAATCGCTGTGGAACCTCGAAAACCGCTTCACCGGCTGGACCGACGTGGACCTCACGCCCACGGGCGTAACGCAGGCCATGTCCGCGGGCAAGCTGCTGCGCGCCGAGGGTTACGAATTCGACCTGGCCTACACCAGCGTGCTCAAGCGCGCGATCCACACGCTGTGGTATTGCCTCGACGAGATGGACTGCACCTGGCTGCCCGTGGTCAAGAGCTGGCGCCTCAACGAGCGCCACTACGGCGCGCTGCAGGGCCTGAACAAGGCCGAGATGGCCAAGCAGTACGGCGACGAGCAGGTGCTGATCTGGCGCCGCAGCTACGACACGCCGCCGCCCGCGCTCGAGCCCGCCGACCCGCGCTGCGAACGCGCCGACCGGCGCTACGCGGGCTTGGCGCCCGATGAAGTGCCGCTGACCGAATGTCTCAAGGACACAGTGGCGCGCGTGCTGCCGTTCTGGAACGACACCATGGCCCCGGCGATCCGCGCGGGCCAGCGCGTGGTAGTCGCGGCGCACGGCAACTCGATCCGCGCGCTGGTCAAATACCTCGACGGCATCTCCGACGCCGACATCGTGGGCCTGAACATCCCCAACGGCATCCCGCTGGTCTATGAGCTCGACGCCGAGCTCAAACCCCTGCGCCACTACTACCTCGGTGATGCGCAGGCCGTCGCGCAGGCGGCCGCGGCCGTGGCCGCACAGGGCAAGGGCTGAAGGCAGGGGTCGGCAGGTGCGGCGCAGGGGTGTAAACCCGCAGTAAATCCAGCGCAATTTGGCCCTGCGGCGCGGCAAATGTGGGTGAAAAACCGCACAATGTGGGCCGCCTTCGCACTTCACTTTATTTTCCCGCTTTCACCGCAGCACGCTTCGGATCGGTAAAAGGTTTCTTATGGGCCACAAACTCAAAATCGCAGGATGGATCTCGGTGGGCGCACTCGCCGGGGCGCTCACCACGGTGTCGCTGCAAACCATGGCGCGCAACGCCATGGCGCCGCTGCCGCTCGAGGAAATCCAGCAGCTTTCGGCCGTGTTCGGCCTGATCAAGACCGACTACGTCGAGCCCGTCGATGACAAAAAGCTCATCACCGACGCGATCTCGGGCATGGTCAGCGGGCTCGATCCGCATTCGCAGTATTTCGACAAAAAGTCCTTCAAGGAATTCCGCGAGGGCACCTCGGGCCGCTTCGTGGGCGTCGGCATAGAAATCACGCAGGAAGACGGGCTCGTGAAGGTGGTCTCGCCCATCGAAGGCTCGCCCGCGTTCCGCGCCGGGCTCAAGACCAACGACCTCATTACCAAGATCGACGACACCGCCGTCAAGGGTCTCTCGCTCAACGAGGCCGTCAAGCGCATGCGCGGCGAGCCCAACACCAAGGTCACGCTCACCATCTTCCGCAAGGACGAGAGCCGCACCTTCACGGTGACCATCACGCGCGAGGAAATCAAGACCCAGTCGGTCAAGAGCAAGATCGTCGAGCCCGGCTACGCCTGGGTGCGCCTGTCGCAGTTCCAGGAGCGCACGGTGGAAGACTTTGTGCGCAAGGTGCAGGAGATTTACCAGCAGGAGCCGCGCCTCAAGGGCATGGTGCTGGACCTGCGCAACGACCCTGGCGGGCTGCTCGATGCGGCCGTGGCGATATCCGCCGCCTTCCTGCCCGCAAACGTGACCGTGGTCAGCACCAATGGCCAGTTGCCCGAGAGCAAAGCCACCTTCACGGCCTCGCCCGAGTTCTACGCGCGCCGCGGCAGCCCGGATCCGCTCAAGCGCCTGCCGGTGGCGCTCAAGACCGTGCCGCTGGTGGTGCTGGTCAACGAGGGCTCGGCCTCGGCGAGCGAGATCGTCGCCGGCGCCCTGCAGGACCACAAGCGCGCCACCGTGCTGGGCAGCCAGACCTTCGGCAAGGGCTCGGTGCAGACCGTGCGCCCGCTCGGACCGGACACGGGCATCAAGATCACTACGGCGCGTTACTACACGCCCAGCGGCCGCTCCATCCAGGCCAAGGGCATCGTGCCCGACATCATGGTGGACGAGTCCGAAGACGGCAATCTGTTCGCCGCGCTGCGCGTGCGCGAAGCCGACCTCGACAAGCACCTCGGCAACGGCCAGGACGGCGACAAAGGCAAAGACCCTTCGGCTGACAAAGCCCAGGAGCAGGCGCGCGAACAGGCCCGCGAGGAAGCCCTTAAGCGCCTCGAATGCGAAGCCAAGAAGCCTGAAGCCGAACGCAAGCTGCCGGAATTCGGCAGCGACAAGGACTTCCAGCTGCAGCAGGCGCTGAACCAGCTCAAGGGTCTGCCCGTCAAGGTCAGCAAAACCCTGACCGAGCGCAAGGAAGAAAAGAAGGACAAGGACGAATAAGCGCTTTGCGAGCGCGACAGGCCGGCACCCGTGACGGGGCGGCCTTTTTTCTTTTTTGCCTGCCACACGCCCCGCCATGACCGACGAGCAACTCCTGCGCTATTCGCGCCACATCCTGCTCGACGAGGTCGGCATCACAGGCCAGGAGCGCATCCTCGCGAGCCACGCGCTGCTGATCGGCGCCGGCGGGCTGGGATCGCCCGCGGCGCTGTACCTGAGCTCGGCCGGCGTCGGACGCATCACGCTGGTCGATGACGACGTGGTCGACCTGACCAACCTGCAGCGCCAGATCGCCCACACCACGGCGCGCGTGGGCCAGCCCAAGGTGCAGTCGGCCGCACAGGCGATCGAAGCGCTCAACCCTGAGGTGCAGGCCGTGCCCGTGCAGGCGCGCGCCGACGCCGCGCTGCTCGCGCGCCTCGTGCCCACGGCGTCGGTGGTGCTCGACTGCAGCGACAACTACGCCACGCGCCAGGCTGTGAACGCCGCCTGCGTGCGCCACGGCGTACCGCTCGTGACAGGCGCGGTGATCCGCTTCGACGCGCAAATCACCGTGCGCGACCCACGCGACGCGCTGTCGCCCTGCTATGCCTGCCTGTTCGCACCCGACGCCGCGCCGCAGGAAGCGCGTTGCTCGACCATGGGCGTCTTCGCCCCGCTCGTGGGCGTGATCGGCGCCATGCAGGCAGCCGAAGCGCTCAAGCTGCTTGCGGGCGTGGGCCCGTCGCTCGCCGGGCGCCTGCTGATGCTCGACGGACGCAGCATGGAATGGAGCAGCCTGCGCGTGCAACGCCAGGCAGACTGTTCGGTATGCGGCACGCCAGGCCGGCATGCAGAGGAAAGGGATGGAACTTCGGATAATGATTGACATTGATCAATCACCATCCATGGGAGCGCTCTACAGTCCCTGGAATTCTCGCAAACACCGAGCACCCACATGACCCCCCTGGAGCTTTACCGCGACCCCAAGCACGCCTGCCTGATGTTCACCGACCTCATCGAAGAAGACGGGCAGGCGGTGCAGGCCAACCAGTTCCTGATCGTGGACGACGACACCGGGGCCGTGATCGACCCCGGCGGCAACCTTGCGTTCAACGAGTTGTTCATGGGCATGACGCGGCATTTTCCGCCGCACAAGCTGTCGTACCTGATCGCGTCGCACGCCGACCCGGACATCATCGCCTCGCTGGACCGCTGGATGACCAGCACCAAGGCAAGTCTCGTGATCTCGCGCCTGTGGGAGCGCTTCGCCCCGCACTTCACCAAAGTGGGCAAGACCGAAAACCGCGTGATCGGCGTGCCCGACAGCGGCGGCCACTTGCCGCTGGGCCGGCATGAACTCGTGATTTTGCCCGCGCACTTCATGCACGCCGAGGGCAATTTTCACTTTTACGACCCGGTGAGCCGCATCCTGTTCACGGGCGATCTGGGCGTGTCGATGATGTCGGGTGCAGAGGCGCGCGTGCCGGTGACTGATTTGCAGGCACACATCCCGCGCATGGAAGCCTTCCACCGCCGCTACATGGTGTCGAACAAAATCCTGCGCCTGTGGGCGCGCATGGCACGGCAGCTCGACATCGCGATGCTGGTGCCGCAGCACGGCGCACCCATCATGGGCAAGCAGGCAATCAGCGACTTTTTCGACTGGATCGAAAACCTCATGTGCGGTATCGACCTGTTCGACGACCGTGCCTACCAGTACCCCACCGCCTTCATCGACCCGGTCTCGCGCCAGATGCGCCCGGCGCTGCGCTCGGTCAATGGATGATTATGGGCGAAAATTGCCTCAAAGCCATGTGTATCAAGCACAGATAGCTATTTAACAAATAGCAGTTAGTTTGTGACGCCAGCAGGCCGCCGCCTGCGCCACCATACATGGCCCAGGCGCCAGCCCAGCAGCACGCCAAGTATCGCGGCATAGACGGCCACTTCAGCGAAATTGCGCTTGCCCGCGCGCATCCAGAAAAAATGCAGCAGCGCCAGCCCCGCTACGGCATAAACCGCGCGGTGCAAGGCCTGCCAGCGGCATCCGCCCAATGCCCGCACGGCGCGCTGGGTCGAAGTGACGGCAAGCAATGCCAATAGCACCAGTGCCATGCTGCCCACGAGGATGAACGGACGCTTGCCCACGTCGCGCACGATGGCGGGCATGTCCAGCCCCTGGTCGAGCACCGCATAGCACACGAAATGCAGCGCGGCGTAGAAAAACACCCACAGCCCCAGCATGCGCCGAAAGCGTGCGAGCGCGGGCGTGCCCGTGAGCACGCGCAGCGGCGTCACGGCGAGCACCAGGCACAGCGCGCGCAAAGTCCAGTCGCCCGTGGCGCGGATCAGAGCCTCTGCAGGGTTGGCGCCGAGCGTATCGGCCAGCGCCGCATAGACCAGCCATGCGCAAGGCAGCGCGCACAGCATGAACACCAGCGGCTTGGCGGCCGGGTGGAGCCATGGCGACCTCACTCCCGCCTTCAGCCCCGCGTTCATGCCTGCCCGCCGTGCCGCGTTCTGCTTCACCACGAAAATCAGAAAAACCTGCGCAAGTCCATGCCGGCATACAGCTGCGCCACCTGCTCGGCATAGCCGTTGAACGGCAAGGTCTTGCGCTTGGGCGCGAACAGGCCGCCTTCACCAATGCGCCGCTCGGTGGCCTGGCTCCAGCGCGGGTGATCGACGTCGGGGTTGACGTTGGCATAAAAGCCGTATTCCTGCGGCGCGGCCTTGACCCAGGCCGTGGCGGGCTCGCGCTCGGTGAAGCGGATTTTGACGATGCTCTTGGCGCTCTTGAAGCCGTACTTCCACGGCACCACGAGGCGCACGGGCGCGCCGTTTTGCTTGGGCAGCACCTCACCGTACATGCCAAAAGCGAGCAGCGTGAGCGGATGCAACGCCTCATCGAGCCGCAAGCCCTCCACGTAGGGCCAGTCGAGAATGCGCGAACCCACGAAGGGCATGGTCGCCTTGTCGGCGAGCGTGACGAATTCCACGTATTTCGCGCTGCCCAGCGGCTGCACACGCGCTATCAGGGCCGCCAGCGAATAGCCGACCCACGGAATGACCATGGACCAGCCTTCGACGCAGCGCAGCCGGTACACGCGCTCTTCGAGGGCGCTGAGCTTGAGCAGGTCTTCGACGCCAAAACGCCCCGGTTTGTGCACCAGTCCTTCCACCTCCACGCTCCAGGGGCTGGTGCGCAAAGTGTGGGCGTTGCGCGCGGGGTCGTCCTTTTCGGTGCCGAACTCGTAGAAATTGTTGTAGCTGGTGGCATCCTCGTAGCGCGTAGGCTTTTCGAGCACCATGGCGCCGGGCACCTTGGAGGGCACGGCGGCGAGCGGCGCGAGCTTGCCAGGGCGCGGCGCCTGCGCCAATGCCGCGCGGCCCGCCCAGGCGGCCAGCGTGGCGCCTGCGGCACCACCGGCCAGGCTGCGCAGCAGCGCGCGGCGGTTTTCATACACCGCGCGCGGGGTGATCTCGGACGGCAGCGGCTGCGAAAAATCGCGCGCACGGTGAAAAATCGCCATGGCAAGCCCCTCTTTACGTGGCCCCAGCAAAAGCAGAGGCCGATCTACAAGGTACCGTAGCTGTGCAAACCGCTGAGGAACATGTTCACGCCGATGAAGGCAAAGGTCGTCACCGCGAGGCCCCCAAGCGCCCACCAGGCCGACACCGTGCCGCGCAGGCCCTTCATGAGGCGCATGTGCAGCCAGGCGGCGTAGTTGAGCCAGACGATCAGCGCCCAGGTTTCTTTCGGGTCCCAGCTCCAGTAACCGCCCCAGGCCTCGGCCGCCCAGAGCGCACCGAGCACGGTGGCGATGGTGAAAAACGCAAAGCCCACGGCGATGGCCTTGTACATCAGGTCGTCGAGCACTTCGAGCGCGGGCAGGCGCGCCGCGATGCGCCGGCGCCCAAGCAGGATGCCCGCGACGATCAGCGCCGAAATGCCGAAATACACCATCCAGTACGCGCTGCCCTGCGCGCCCGCGCCGCGGCGGAACACCAGCGGCTCGAAGCACAGCACCACGCCCAGCAGCCACAGGGGCGCGAGCTTGTACCAGCGCAGCTCCTGCGCGCTCTGCTTGACGAGGTAGGCAAAAGCCACCATGGCCGAGAGCGCAAAAGTGCCGTAGCCGATGAAGTTGGCCGGCACGTGCAGCTTCATCCACCAGCTTTTGAGCGCGGGCACGAGCGGCTGGATCTCCTGCGCCTCGCGCGCCACGGTGTACCAGAGCAAAAAGCCCACCGCCGCGCTAACCACCAGCATCACGAAGCCGCCGAGCGCGCGCGTGCCGTAGTGCGCCTCAAAATACAGGTAAAACAGCGCTGTGAGCCAGCAAAAGAGCACGAACACTTCATAGAGATTGCTCACCGGGATGTGCCCGATGTCGCTGCCCAGCAGGTAGCTTTCGTACCAGCGCACCATGGTGCCTATCAGGGCCATGGTGACGCCCGCCCAGGCCAGGCGCGAGCCCAGCAACGGCATGGTCTCGCCCGCGGCGCCGCGCGCGAACATGCCTATCCAGTAAAACGCCGTGCTCGCGAAAAACAGCATGCTCATCCAGAGGATGGCCGACTGGCTCGAGAGGAAATATTTGAGGCCAAACACCTGATCGGCGCGCGCCAGATCTCCCGCACCGCCCTGCTGGTACAGCCCGATCGCGAGCAGCACCGCCGCCGCCACCACCAGCATCAGCACGCGCAGCGGGCGCCAGAACCAGCCGAGCCAGATCGCGCACGGCACGGCGGCAACCGTGATGCCCTTTTCATAGACATCCATGGCGCTGCCGTAGCGCTGCAAGGCAAACGCACCGCCGAGCAGCACGAGCACGGCAAAGACCCAATCGAGGACGCTGCGCCGCGCAAAAAAACCTTCGTGCAAGTCCTGCCGAATGCCAGCGCCGCCCACCCCGTGGGGTGCGCCGCCAGCGGAAGAAATTTTTACCGTGGTCGTGCTGTTCATGCCTTGCCTTCCTGGGGTCGAGCCCCTATCAGTTGCTCCGCGAGCTGGGCAAATTCCCGATCGCCATCCATGGTTCTGCGGTTGCTCGACAGCGCCATGGTGGCGTGCGTGCGCGCACCTTGCCCTGGCGCCGGGCCGTTTGCGTCGCCTTGCGGCGCAAGCCAGACCCACACGCGCCGCTCGCGCACGTAGAGCATGGCAAAAACGCCCAGGATCAGCAAGGCGCAGCCCAGATAGACAACGTTCTTACCAGGGGCACGCGCCACCTGGAACACGCTGGCCTGCACCTGCGTGAAGTCCGTGAGTTCGAGCACGAACGGCGCCGGGTAGTTTTGCGCGTCGCTGAGCGCGAGCACGGCCTGCGTCATGAAGGCGCGGGCATGCTCGTCGGCGGGCAGCGGCGCGAGCCCCGCGCGCTCGCGCGTGAGCTGCAGCAGCTCGAACAGGCTGCCGTTGAGGATGCGCACCAGCACCTCGGCGGCCTTGCCGCGCTCGGCCTCGGGCACGTTGGCCTCGATGAAGTCGGACACGGCCTGCAGCCCACCGCGCGCTGCGCCATGCGCAGAAGCCTGGCCACCCGCGCCCGCAAACAGGGCGAGCGCACGCGCGGCCGACTCCGCAAGCTGCTGCGCGAGTTCGGGGCGCGCGGCCTCGAGTGCCTTGGCCACGTAGCGCTGCACGGCCTGCGCACGCGCCTCGGGGTCGGCGAGCGCGGCGCGCAGGCGCATGAAGCCGTCCATGCGCCCTTGCTCGTCGGCCGGAATGCGCAGGTAGCGCATGGGCTCGGCCACACTTGTACGCACGCCGAGCAGAAACACCGGCACGCCGTCGCCCAGATCGACGGGCAGCATGTAGTTGTGGAACTCGATCGCCTGCCCCGCCGCGTCGCGCAGCTTGTAGCCCACGCTCGGGCCCACGTTGCGCAGCTCCTTGGGTTTGCCCGCCTTGTTCGCAGCGCCCAGACGTTCTTCGAGCGAAGCACGCAGATCGACCTTGCGCGCATCGGCACCCGAGCCGCCTTGGTTGCCGAAATTCTCCACGTTGATGGTGCGCAGCGCGGTGAATTCCACCGTCAGGGTTTGGGTTTGCTGCGCGGCATTGCCGGCCGCCGAGCCGCCCGCAGCCATGCGGTTGAGCTGCGCCGAACCGCCCACCACGCCTTCGAGGTCGAAAGGTGCGACGTTCGCGCCCATGGGGTAGGCGTGGAGCTTGAGGCGCGAGCCGCCGTCGTCGAAGCTCGACTGGTAAATCTCGATGCCGCGGTAGCTCGCGGGGTGGTTGACCTCGACGCGCGCGGGCACCTGCGCGCCCGTGGCCTTGTCGTGGATCACGATCTCGCTGGCGAACAGCTTGGGCATGCCCGTGGAGTAGTGCTCGACGATGAATTTTTTGAGTTCGATCGCAAACGGCAGCTCCTGCAGCAGCACGCCGTCCGACTGGCTCAAAATGGCCGTGTCGGACTGCGTGCCCTCGGCAACGAGCAGGTTGCCGCGGAAGGTCGGGTTGCGTTCGGAGAGGCGGTGCTGGGCTGGCACATCCGAGATCAAACCGCCGCCGCGATACGGCGTCTTGCCGCCCAGCAGCATTTGCGCGCGCACGATCAGGTCGCCATCGAACAATCCGCCCAGGCAAATCAGCACGATGGCGCTGTGCGCGGCGATGTAGCCGATCTTGTTCGCGGCGCCCGCTTTGGCCGCGACCATCCAGCCCGCACCCGCCGTTGCCTCCCTTCCCTGCCCCGGCGCGCGCTGCTGCAGACGCACCTTCCAGCCCTTGCGCGCGAGCTGCTGGCCTATGCGCTGCGCGGCGGCCTCGGGCGCTTCGGGCAGCTCGGCCTCGGCCCGGTGGTGGAAGGCACGCAGGCTTTGCACGCGGATGTTTTCCTTGTAGGTCTTGAGGTCGGCCAGAATCTTGGGCGTGTTGCGCGCGATGCACAGCGAGGTGCTGAGCACCAGAAACGCCAAAATCAACACGAACCACCACGCGCTGTAGATGGTATTGAGCCGCAGCGTCAAAAACAGCTCGGCCCAGAACGGCCCGAACTGGTTGACATAGTTCGCCGCCGGTTCGTGCTGCTTGAGCACCGTGCCTATCACCGAGGCGATGCAGATCACCGTGAGCAGCGCGATTGCAAAGCGCATCGACGACAGCAACTCGAAGCTGGCACGCAAAGCCTCGGAGCCGCGGCGCAGGCGCACGCCTTGGGTGGATTCAGACATGGAACGGAAAGTGGAGCGGTGCGATGGTCACAAGCGAAAAAGGGCAGGCCCTCATCCAGCCCGCCCTTTTTTGAGCTTATCGAGTGTGCTTGGTTCCGGCGGTGACACCGTGACCAGCGGTGTCAGCCTCAGCGCAGCCCGGCGATGTAATCGGACACGGCACGGATTTCACGGTCATTGAGCTTGGCCGCGACCTGCGTCATCTGCAGGCTGTTGGTGCGCACGCCGTCGCGGAAAGCGATCAGCTGCGCCGCAACGTAATCCGCATGCTGCCCAGACAGACGCGGATACTGCACGGGAATGCCCGCACCGTTGGGGCTGTGGCAGCCGGCGCAGGCAGCGATCTGGCGGTCGGCAATGCCGCCGCGGTAGATGCGCTCGCCGAGCATCACCAGGTCTTTGTCTTTCGCAAAGCCCGGCTTGGCGGGCTTGGAAGCCACCCACCAGGCGATGTTTTTCATCTCTTCTTCCGAAAGCGCTGCGGCAAAGCCCTTCATGATGGCGTTGTTGCGCTTGCCTGACTTGAATTCTTGCAGCTGCTTGAACAGGTATTCGGGGTGTTGCTGCGCGAGCTTGGGGTTGGCTGGAATGGTCGAATTGCCGTCCGCCGCGTGGCAGGCCGCGCACACCGCGCCAAAGCTGGCTTCGCCCTTGGCCAGGTCGGGTTTGGCGGCCTGAGGCTTCGTTGCAGGGGATTCGCCCGCCGCGAAGGCCGGCAAAACGGGTGCTGCCAGTGCGGCAGCCGTCAGCAAGGAGGCGAGCAACTTCATATGTCGAGGGTCTGTGTCGTTGGAGGAATGCGCAAAACGGGGCGATTCTACAATGCGGCCCCAGCTCTGCCGCATGCCCTTGGGCGCACCCCGCGCCTCTGCCCGCGCCGCTCGTTCTCCGTGCTCTTTCCCGACGCTCTTTTTCGGCGCTTCTTTTTCTTCAGCCATGACCATCGAATCTCCCGCCCCACAGGCTGCCGCGGCCGCTGCCACCCCCATCGCCCCCGCAGCCGCGGTGCCCGACGCCAAGACTGCCATGGGCTGGCTGCACACCGCGCGCTTTTTCACGACCGCCGCACAGCTGCACCAGCTGCCGCCCGTCGGCGTGCCGGAGATCGCCTTCGTGGGTCGCTCGAACGCGGGCAAATCGACCTGCATCAACACGCTGACGCAGCAAAAGCAGCTCGCCTTCGCCTCCAAACGGCCCGGGCGCACGCAGCACATCAATCTGTTTGCGCTGGGCAAGCAGGGCGTGACCGACGCGGTGCTCGCCGACCTGCCGGGCTACGGCTACGCGGCCGTGTCGCGCAGCGACAAGCAGCGCTGGCAGCAGGTGATGGTCAACTACCTCGTGAGCCGCGCGAGCCTGAGCGGCATCGTGCTGCTGTGCGATCCGCGCCTGGGGCTGACCGAGCTCGACGAGGCGCTGCTCGAAATCGTGCGCCCGCGCGTCGAACAGGGGCTCAAGTTCCTCGTGCTGCTCACCAAGGCCGACAAGCTCACGCGCGCCGAGCAGGCCAAGGTGCTGGCGATCACGCGCCTGCAGGCCGGCGGCGGCGAGGTACGGCTGTTTTCGGCGCTCAAAAAGCAGGGCGTGGAAGACGTCGCCCAGCTGCTGTGGCAATGGGCGCATCCGGCTACGGCCCAGGACACGCCCGCGGCGCCGGCCACGTCGCCCGCACCCGCCGCACCCGAACCCACCGCGGACAGCGCGTGAAAGTCGGCCTCATAATCCAAAAACGATAGCTGCTTGCGCTTGATGGACGTTGGCTAGGAGCCTGTCGGACTGTGGGCGTCGAAAGCGAGAATGCGCCCCGGCGAGGCCAGTTTTTGCCGGATTCGCAGCCCCATAGTGGTGCTATGGGGCAAGAAGCCGGTAAAAAATGGGCCGCTGCGGCGCATTCGCAGCCGACGATTCCAAAGTCCGACAGGCTCCTAGAGGCCGATTTCATTCATAAACCGAAGGCTCTCCAGGCGGGCGCGTCTTGAAGCGCCGGTGCACCCAGTAATACTGGCCGGGCATGGTGTCGATGTAGCTTTGCAGGCGCCGGTTCATCTCGGCGGTGTCGGCCTGTGCATCGTCGCTCGGAAAGTTGGGCCAGGCGGGCGTGAGTTCGGCCACGTAACCCTCGGGCGTGATGCGCGTGTACATGCCCACCACCTTGGCCCGCCCCAAGCGCGCAAAGCGCGACAGCGAAGGCACGGTGGCCGCGGGCACGCCGTAAAAGGGCACGAACACCGAATCCTTGGCGCCGAAGTCCATGTCCGGCAACAAATACAGCAAGCCGCCCTGGCGCAAATTCGCGATGATGGGCTTGACGCCGTCGGCGCGGTTGAGCATGCGCACGTCGCCAAAGCGCTGGCGCCCCGCGCGCAGCCAGGCGTCTATGGCGGGGTTGGGGTGCGTGGAGAAAATCGAGGTGAAGGGCCTTTGCGTGCGCAGCGGCAGCGCAAGCCCGCCCGCGTCCATGCCGTAAAAATGCGGCGCGAAGACGATGGTCGGAGTGTCGCCTTCGAGTTCTTGAACAGCGCCCTGCAGCTTGACGCGCCGCTCGACCAGCGCGCGCGGGCCGAACCAGAGCCAGCTGCGGTCCAGCCAGGTCTGGCAAAACGCCACGAAGCTCTCGCGCGCCCAGCGCCGGCGCTGGCGCTGCGGCACCTGCGGAAAACACAGCTCCAGATTGCGCAGCGCGATCTTGCGCCGGTGCGCCGCGAGCACGTACAGCACCTGCCCAATGCCCCAGCCCAGCGCACGCAGCACGGGCAGCGGCAGCGGCGCGAGCACATGCATGAAGGCCACGCCCAGGCGTCCGCCGAGCGCGCCTTTGTCCGCCTTTCCCGACTTTCCCGCCTTTTTTTCTTTTTCTTCTTCCTGCGGCATCATGCTGCAGCCTCCATGCGTTCCACACGCGGTTTTTTGTAGCGCCCGTAGCCCCACAGGTATTGCTCGGGGCAGGCGCGGATCAGCTTTTCCATGGCCTCGTTGATCTGCCGCAGCGCGACTTCCATGTCGGGGGCAAGCTCTGGGCCGGGTTCGAAATGCAATACGTAGCCGCGCCCCCAAGGCCGCCGCTCGCAGCGCGCGAGCACGATGGCCGCCCCCGTTTGCTGCGCGAGGCGCGCGGCGAGCGTCATGGTGTAGGCTGGGCGGCCAAAAAACGGCGCCCACAGCCCCTGCCCCTCGGGCGGCACCTGGTCGGGCAGCAGGCCCACGGCGCCGCCGCGGCGCAAGACCTTGATCATGCTGCGCACGCCCGCAAGCGCGGTGGGCACGGCCTGCACGCCGGGGCGGTTGCGCGCCGTTTCCTGCAAGCGCGCAAGCCAGGCCTGGCGCGCGGGCCGGTAGAGTACCGTGATCGGCCCGTGATCGGCGCTCCAGCGCTGCGCCGCCCTCTGCACCGACATCTCGAAGCAGCCCTGGTGCGGCGTGAGGAACACGATGCCCCGCCCCGCGGCCCAGGCGCGCTCGACGCAATCGCCGCCGTGCAGCGCGCAAGGCGGCGGCCGGCCCAGCCACAGGCGCGGCAGTTCGGCCACCATGCGCCCCGCGTGGCCCACGGCCGCGCGCACCTGCGCAAACGCATAGCCGGCCTGCGCCGCGTTTGCCAGAAAACGCCGGCGGTACGTGGGCGAGAGCGCAAACACCACCCAGCCGAGTGCAGCCCCGAGGCCGTGCAGCAGCCCCAAAGGCAGCGTGGCCAAAAAACGCCAGAAAAGAAGCATTAGAATGAAAATGTCGCTGAGTTAAATGAGCAACTTGCAGGGCGACGTAAAACAAATCTGCTAAAGCGTTCGCCACAGCTCCTGTGAGCCGAGGGCAACGCCCCAAAAGCCGCAAACACAGGAGTTTATTCAATGGAACTGGCGAACAGCTTTCTCTTCACGTCCGAATCGGTCTCCGAAGGCCACCCCGACAAGGTGGCCGACCAGATTTCCGACGCCATCCTCGACGCCCTGCTCGCACAAGACCCGCGCTCGCGCGTGGCCGCCGAGACGCTGACCAACACCGGCCTGGTGGTGCTCGCCGGCGAAATCAGCACCAACGCGCACGTCGATTACATCCAGGTGGCGCGCGACACCATCCGCCGCATAGGCTACGACAACACCGAGTACGGCATAGACTACAAAGGCTGCGCCGTACTCGTGGCCTACGACAAGCAGAGCAACGACATCGCGCAGGGCGTCGATCATGCGAGCGACGACTACCTCAACACCGGCGCGGGCGATCAGGGCCTGATGTTCGGCTACGCCTGCGACGAAACGCCCGAACTCATGCCCGCGCCGATCTACTACGCGCACCGCCTGGTCGAGCGCCAGGCGCAACTGCGCAAGGACGGGCGCCTGCCCTTTTTGCGCCCCGACGCCAAGAGCCAGATCACGCTGCGCTACGTCGATGGCAAGCCGCACAGCATAGACACCGTGGTGCTCTCCACGCAGCACCACCCCGACCAGTCCGAGACGGCCACCAAAATGAAGCCGAGCTTCATCGAGGCCGTGATCGAGGAAATCATCAAGCCCGTGCTGCCCAAGGAGTGGCTGGTCAACACGCGCTACCTCATCAACCCCACGGGGCGCTTCGTGATCGGCGGGCCGCAGGGCGACTGCGGCCTGACCGGGCGCAAGATCATCGTCGACACCTACGGCGGCGCCTGCCCGCACGGCGGCGGCGCCTTCAGCGGCAAGGACCCGACCAAGGTGGATCGCTCGGCCGCCTACGCCGCGCGCTACGTGGCCAAGAACATCGTCGCCGCGGGCCTGGCGCGCCAGTGCCAGATCCAGGTCTCTTACGCGATCGGCGTGGCCGAGCCCATCAACATCACTATCTACACCGAAGGCACGGGCGCCCTTCCCGACGCCGAGATCGCCAAACTCGTGCGCGAGCACTTCGACCTGCGCCCCAAGGGCATCATCCAGATGCTCGACCTGCAGCGTCCCATCTACAGCAAAACCGCCGCCTACGGCCACTTCGGCCGCGAAGAGCCCGAGTTCAGCTGGGAGCGCACCGACAAGGCCGCCCTGCTGCGCGCCGCCGCGGGGCTTTGAGAACTGACTCTGAGGCGCGGCACGCTGCCTGCACACCGCAGGGCCACGGCAGCGAGCGCCGGCGCAAAAGTCTTGTCAAGGCTGGCAGCTATCGACAAAATAGCTGCCAGCGCTTGACCTATCAGCACTGGAGGCAAAAATGACCAATAATTTGGCAACGCCACCGCAGCCGCCGCACACAGCCATCGCCCGCCGCCCGCTGGCCTTGGGCGCCCTGGGCTTGCTCGGCGCGCTGGTGCTGGCCGGCTGCGGCAGCCCCCCGCGCCGCTCAGGCGACGCCGCCGCCGGCAGCGCCCCGCCCTGGCAGACGCGCACCAGCCGCACGCCCCCACTCGCGACGCAGCCGCCGCTGGAGCTCGACCCGCGCGGCCGCGAGGAGGCCGTGGCGCTCGCCACGCTGGTCATCAACACGCCCTACACCTACGGCGGCAACACGCCGCAAGGCGGCTTCGACTGCAGCGGCCTCGTGTATTACGTCTTCAGCCACGTGGCCCAGGGCAGCGCGCTGCCCCGCCGCCTGCCGCGCAGCACCGCCGAGTGGGCCGCGGCCACGCAGCCCGTGGACGACGCCGCACTGCAGCGCGGCGACCTGGTGTTCTTCAACACCACCGGCGCCTTGTTTTCGCACATGGGCATTTACGTGGGGCAAGCGCAATTCGTGCATGCGCCGTCGAGCGGCGGCACCGTGCGCCGCGACTCGCTCGAAAGCAGCTACTTTCGCCCACGCTACGTCGGCGCGCGCCGGGTGTTCGCGCCTGTCTGAGCAGCCATCGCCACGCCCGCGCATCAAACCTCGCCCGCAACCTCGCCCGCAACCGGCCCACACAGCCGCCCCATCCACCATCCACCTCCCCATGACCACAGCCTGCGACACCGCCATCTACATCGGGCGCTTCGAGCCCGTACACCACGCGCACCTTGCGCTGCTGCGCCAGGCGCTGGCCAGCGCGCGGCAGGTGATCGTGGTCATAGGCTCGGCCTGGCAGGCGCGCTCGCCGCGCAACCCCTTCACCTGGCAGGAGCGCGCCGGCATGCTGCGCCAGGCCCTGCCCGAAGCCGAGCGCGCGCGCCTGCAGCTGCTGCCCGTGCGCGACTACTACGACGAGCCCGTGTGGGCGCAGGCCGTGCGCCGCGGCGTGGCCGCGCTGACCACACCGGGCGCACGCATCGCCCTCGTGGGTCACTTCAAGGACGCGACGAGCAACTACCTGCGCAGCTTCCCGGGCTGGGAGCTGATCTCGCTGCCGCGCCAGGGCGACATCGACGCGAGCACGCTGCGCGACGCCTACCTCGGCGCCGCCACGGCTGCGCAGGCCAGCGCGGCGCCGAATGCAGCACTGCATGCGCAAACCGGCGCCGATCTGGCCACCGATCCAGCCGCCAACCTGGCCGCCATCGATGCTGCACTGCTCCCATGGAAAGAGCACATACCGCCCGCCACACTTGCCTTTCTGCGCGATTTTGCGCAAAAACCAGAATACGCCGCGCTGCAGCATGAATGGCACGTGCTGCGCGACTACCGCGCCTCGTGGGCCGGCGCGCCCTACCCTCCCGTGTTCGTCACCGTCGATGCCGTGCTGCGCTGCCAGGAGCACGTGCTCGTGATCCGCCGCGCGCACGCGCCCGGCAAAGGCCAGCTCGCCGTGCCCGGCGGCTTCATCGAGCAAAAAGAAACCCTGTGGCAATCGTGCCTGCGCGAGCTCGCCGAAGAAACGCACTGCGCCCTGCCCGAAGCCGCACTGCGCGCCGCGCTGCGTCAGGTGCAGGTCTTCGACCACCCCGAACGCAGCCAGCGCGGCCGCACCATCACGCACGCGCACTACTTCGACCTCGGCAACGCCCCTTTCCCCGCCGTGCAGGCCGACGACGACGCACTGCAGGCGCAGTGGCTGCCCATCGCCGCGCTGGCGGGCATGGAAGACCAGTTCTTCGAAGACCATTTCCACATCCTCGACCGGTTTTTGCAGCTCACGGATGCGGCGGAGCTGGCGCGGGGGGTGTGAAAGCCTCGGCCCCGACCGAATCCAAATCGCATTGCAGTTGCATACAGGGTTTCATGCAACGATGCAGGACTCCGACGGAGAACATCATGCCAACCACCAATGAATCGGCAGGCAAGGTAGCCCGCTAACGCGAGCGAATGCGTGCTGCAGGGCTGCGTCCCGTGCAGTTTTGGGTGCCGGACACGCGCTCGCCGGAGTTTGCGGCGCAGGTGCGACAGCAGTGCCAAAACCTCAAGGACGACTCTGCAGAAGCCGACGTTTTGCGCTTTACCGAAGAGGCTGCAACCCACATCGAGGGTTGGACATGACACAACGAGGCGACTTGGTCACGGTTTCTCTGCAAGGCGACTATGACAAACCGCGACCAGCCTTGGTGATTCAATCCGATCTTTTGACAGATTTGGAAAGCGTTGTGCTTTGCCCCGTCACGAACGACCTGCGCAATACCGTATTTCGCGTGACCGTGGAACCCAATCCCGCCAACGGGTTGCACACCCTTTCGCAAGTCATGGTGGACAAACTTTCCACGCTACCGCGCACCAAAATCAGCGAACCCTTTGGCCGTCTCGATGCAGACAGGATGAAGGCGATAGACCGGGCATTGCTGCTGGTAATCGGCGTGATTTGATTTACACCTTTTGGATCTGAGAAACCTCTACAAAACGCCCTGCCGCCAATACTTGCGCTTGGGGAATTTTCATCTCCAGAAATCAACCAACTTCTGCAGAAATTGGAATCTGACCCCAATTATTCCATTGGCCTACCATCGGCAAGTTGGGAGGCCTGTGATGAGCAAGAATTGGAATCTGACCCCAATTATCGAGCCAGAGTGCAAAAACATCGGTTTTCCGAATCTCGACCATGGAACGGATGTACCCCAATGGCTACACATTGTCAATTGATCATGTGCCATCAAACGGCGGCACTGTGCGCCGCGGCTCAGCCAAGAACAGCTATTCCCGCTGAAATTGGAATCTAACCCTAATTATCCCAAAGAGGGTGTTCAACGAGTCCTCTTGGATGAAGACTACTTGTTCAGAAATTTCTCTAGGTTAATCGAAAACTGCTCAAAAGAAACGGCCCGCATGATATCCGAAGAAAGCTTCTGCACAAACATCAGCTCATCAATCCCGCGCGACTCAAGATTTTTTCGAAGCCTAAAATAAAGCTTCTTGTCCGGCCGATCTAATTTCACGCCCGCATATTTAGCGTGATGCTCTGCAGCCAATGTATCCAACGAGTCAAGCTGAAAGTATTTGTCATTTATAACCTTTTTTAGGCCAGGCTGCTTTCCGTCAATTATGATATCGTAGAGGAATTTCTCAATGCTTTTGACCGGTAGAAATAGCTTCCTTAGGTCTGGTCGCGCCTTGTTGGCTTCCGTCACCACATCACCATCCAAGATGCTTATTACTTCGCGACCTAAGCCAAGAACGTTTCCCCGCAATAGATCGTCCTGAAGAGAAAGCACGTTACTCCATCCGCCCACAGGGACGATATGAATTAGCTTGCTAGCGTTTAATCCGCGCGTCTCAAGAACATTTTCAACGAGCACCTTGGCAAGAATGTCTTCAACCAATAGAAGAAAGTCAAAACCGTCATGGCGATACACATCGCGAATAACATAACTCGGAAATCCAGGATTAACTACTTCAACTACGCCGCCATTGTTCTCAATTTTGTATATATTCTTGGGGGCAATCTTCCTTATGACCTCGGGTGAGTGGGATGTGAGTATCACCATCAAGTTCTGTGACGCATTAACGAGGTCGCTCATCAGGTCAATAAAGCGACTGACGGCGATAGGGTGTAAAGCCAGCTCAATTTCATCGATAAGAACCAATATAGGTTGATCCTGCGGCAAAGACCTACGAACAATTGCGTTATAGACAAAGTGGAGGAGCGAGACCAGCAAACACTCGCCCGAACTCATCCGGTACTGACTAATTAGCTTGCCGTTCACAGAATTGAAGTAAGGCGTACTCGCAAGCCGCAACTTTTCAGAGATGGCCCTATTTCTTAATCTTTTTAGACCGGAATACTTTCCTACGCCACCGGACAGAATGAAGCTCAGCTTGTCTTTAACGTAATCGTCAGCGTCGACTATTTCATCGGATTGAATACGTCCCGTCCGCAAATGCTCATCTACCGTTCTAGAATCATTGAACCGTGTTCCATAAAACAAGCTCCCCTCATACATGCCGTTAAGCGGCGAATTTCGAGAGTTATGGCGCCAATTTTCTAGGCCTGTCCAGACGCTCGCCTTGCCATCGATATTGATTTCCACTCTCGACGAATCATCAAAATCATCATCGCTCAGTGACTTTAGCGAGCTTCGAATTGCCTGCGACAAAGCCAAGAGAATAGTACTTTTCCCGCTTCCATTGCTTCCGACAATTAGGTTTAGGCTTTTCTCCAGTGGAAATTCAATGGACGCTTGCTTGATATTCTTGACGTTTTCGATGGTAATCTTTAAGTCATTCATATTGCACCCAATCTACAATAGCAACTATCTCAACCAAAACTGAAACGGCTCCACGCCCATTCCGTGGAATTTGACATAACCCACTGTCAGATGGCATGTCGGCCCAGCGGTGATACAACGGCTCAGACACTATCCAGTGTATTCGCAAGGGGAATTGGGGTCGGATTCCAATTATTCCTGCCCCGGCTCGAACCGCCACGAAACCGATCGCAATATACCAGCGCACTCCCCTCACCCCGCCCGCGCCAGCATTGCATGCAGCAGCACATTGCACCCCGCGGTGACGTGCTCGGGTGTGGCGGATTCGATTTCGTTGTGGCTGATGCCGTCTTTGCAGGGGATGAAGATCATGCCCGTGGGGGCGAGGCGGGCGAGGTAGACGGCGTCGTGGCCGGCGCCCGAGACTACGGGCATGTGTGCATAGCCCAATTGCTGCGCGGCGCGCGCGACGGCGGCGGTGCATTCGGGGTGGAAGGGCTGTGCGGGGTAGCTCGACACCAGCGTGACGTTGATGTCCAGTCCGGTTTCGGCCGCGAGGCGCGCGGCGGCGGTGCGGATGTCGGCGTCCATGCGCTCGCATTCGGCGTCGCTGGCGTTGCGCAGGTCTATGCTGAACTTGACCTGGCCGGGGATGACGTTGCGGCTGTTGGGGTGCACTTGCACCATGCCCACGGTGCCGCGGCCGTGTGGCGGGTGGCGGTGCGCGCAGGCCACCACTTCCTGCATCAGGCGCGTGGCCACCTGCAGCGCGTCACGGCGCAGGGCCATGGGCGTGGGGCCGGCGTGCGCCTCCATGCCGGTGACGGTGCAGTCGTACCAGCGGATGCCGAGCACGCCCGTCACCACGCCTATGGTTTTGCCGTGGTCTTCGAGCACCGGGCCTTGCTCGATATGCGCCTCGAAGTAGGCGCCCACGGGGTGGTCGCCGGGGCGCTGCGGGCCGATGTAGCCTATGCGTTCGAGCTCGGCGCGCACGGTTTTGCCTTCGGTGTCGGTGGCGGCGTAGGCGTGTTCGAGCGTGAAGGCGCCGGCGAACACGCCCGAGCCCATCATCACGGGCACGAAGCGCGAGCCTTCTTCGTTGGTCCAGAAGGCGACTTCGATCGGCGCTTCGGTTTCGATGCCGTGGTCGTTGAGCGTGCGCACCACTTCGAGGCCCGCGAGCACGCCGTAGTTGCCGTCGAACTTGCCGCCCGTGGGCTGGGTGTCGATGTGGCTGCCGGTCATGATGGGCGGCAGCGCCGGGTTGCGCCCCGCGCGGCGCATGAAGACGTTGCCGATCTGGTCTATGGTCACTTGCAGGCCGGCGTCGCGCGCCCAGCCGATGACGAGGTCGCGCGCCTGTTTGTCGAGCTCGGTGAGCGCGAGGCGGCACACGCCGCCCTTGGGCGTGGCGCCGATCTGCGCGAGCTCCATGAGCGAGGCCCACAGGCGCGCGCCGTTCACGCGCAGGTTGGCAATGCGGGGTTGGACTGCGGTATCCATGGCTTGGTTCCTTTGCAATATTTGGTTCCAAAAGAATAGCTGCTTACGCTTATTCATAAAGCGCAAGTGGCATATTCGATGCCTAGCTTTTTGCTATCGAATTCATAACTTTTGGCGCTGCACGGGCGTGGGCGCGAGCAGCTCTGCGCGGCGCTGCGTGGCCTGGAAGTCGGGGCCGAAGGCGGGGCGGGGCACGTAGCGCCCGCGGCCGGGTTCGACGCGCAAGTCGCCCTGCGCATAGACGACTTCGCCCTGGCTGATGGTGTGGCTGGGGATGCCGCGCACGCTGCGGCCTTCGAAGATGTTGAAGTCGCCCTTGGAAAACTGCGTGCGCGCCGAGAGGGTTTTGTGGCCCTGCGGGTCCCAAAGTACGAGGTCGGCGTCCGCGCCCACGGCGATGCAGCCTTTGCGCGGGTAGATGTTGAACAGGCGCGCGGCGTTGGCCGAGGTGATGGCGACGAATTCGCTGGGCGTGAGGCGGCCGGTGTTCACGCCGGCGTCCCAGATCACGGCCATGCGCTCCTCGATGCCGCCCGTGCCGTTGGGGATGCGCGTGAAATCTGGGAGCTGGTCGGGCTTTGGATTCGTCGGCTGCAAATGCGCCGCAGCGGCCCACTTTTCACCGGCTAACTGGTCTCGCTGGGGCGCATTTTCGCTTTCGACGCCCAAAGCCCGACCAGCTCCCTGCGCCTTTTGCGCCGCACAAAAAGTGCAGTGGTCGGTCGCGGTGGTGTGCAGCTGGCCCGACTGCAGGCCGCGCCACAGCGCCTCCTGGTGACCTTGGGGGCGAAATGGCGGGCTCATGACGTGCGCCGCGGCGGTGGCGAAGTCGGGGTGGCGATAGACGCTGTCGTCGATCAGCAAATGGCCCGCGAGCACTTCGCCGTACACGCGCTGGCCGCGGGCGCGGGCGCGCGCGATGGCTTCGGCGCTTTCGGCGCAGCTCACGTGCACGACGTAGATCGGCACGCCGAGCACGTCGGCAATCGCGATCGCGCGCTGCGCGGCCTCGGCCTCGACGGCGGGCGGGCGCGAGAGCGGATGCCCCTCGGGGCCGGTGATGCCGCGCTGCAAGAGCTGCTGCTGCAGCAAAAAGACGAGCTCGCCGTTTTCGGCGTGCACGGTGGGCATGGCGCCGAGTTCGAGCGCGCGCTGGAAGCTGTGCACCAGGGTTTCGTCGTCGCACATGATGGCGTTTTTGTAGGCCATGAAGTGCTTGAAGCTGTTCACGCCCTCTTGCTGCACCAGCGTGCCCATGTCGGCGCGCACCTGCTCGCTCCACCAGGTGACGGCGACGTGAAAGCCGTAGTCCGCCGCCGCCTTGGCGGCCCAGCCGCGCCACTTGCGGTAGGCGTCGAGCAGGGGCTCTTGCGGGTCGGGGATGACGAAGTCGATGATGCTCGTCGTGCCGCCGGCCAGGCCCGCGGCCGTGCCCGTGAAGAAGTCGTCCATGGTCGTCGCGCCCATGAAGGGCAGCTGCATGTGCGTGTGCGGGTCTATGCCGCCGGGCAGCAGGTACTGGCCGCTCGCGTCGAGCACGCCGGCGCCTGCGGGTGCCTGCGCCGCGGCGTCGGCGCCCACGGCGGCGATGCGGCCCGCGACGCACAGCACGTCGGCACGCTCGGCGCGGTCGGCGTTGACGACGATGCCGCCGCGGATCAGAAGGGCTTGGGTCATGGGTGTGTCTCCGTTACTTCATCGAACCAGGACAAACCAGGGCTTCATGCCGGTTGCATCGCATCGGGCACAAGCTGCCACGGCTCATGATTTCTTCGCCGTCAGGTAGTAGTACGCTCCCGCGACGGCCAGGCTGAAAAACCAGCCGGCATCGAACAGCGTGAGCCAGATCGCCGGTATGCCGGCCTTGTCGATCACGCCCGACACCGCGAGGTAGCCCGGCAGGCAGGGCAGCACACCGAGCACGAAGGCCACGAGCGCCTGCGGGTTCCAACCATTGCGGTACTCGTAGGCGCCGCCGCGGCGGTACAGGTCATCGACTTGCAGCTGTCCCCGGCGCACGAGGTAGTAATCGGCCAGCAGAATGCCCGCAATCGCGCCCAGCAGGGTGCCATAGCCACCGAGCCAGGTGAAAAGGTAGTTCCCCGAGCTGGCCAGCAGCTTCCAGGGCATGAACAGCAGGCCGAGCAGCGCGGCGATGATGCCGCCCGTGCGGAAACTGATCTTGGCGGGCGCAATCTGGCTGAAGTCGTAGGACGGCGAGACCAGGTTCGCGGCCACGTTGGTGGTCAAGTTGGCCAGCAGGATCACCAACAGGCCCAAGCCCGCTGCGATGGGCCCCATTTTGGTGAGCAGGCCGTCGGGGAACAGTTCGGCCTTGCCGTAGAGGATGGCCGAGGCCGAAAACCCGATCACGCCCACCATGGAGAACAAGGCCATGGGAATGGGCAAGCCTATGGCCTGGCCCAGCACCTGGTCTTTTTGCGACTTGGCAAAGCGCGTGAAGTCCGGGATGTTGAGCGCCAGCGTGGCCCAGAAGCCCACGAGCCCGGTCAGCGCGCCCCAGGTGCGGGGGCCGCCCTCCACCACTTTGGCGGGCAGGTTGAACAGCTGCGCCGCCGGCACGCGCGCCAGCAGCACCGCGACGAGCACGACGGAAGCCACGATCATCAGCGGAGCGGCGACCACTTCGAGCCTGCGTATGGACTCCGGCCCGCGCCAGATGAACCAGATGTGCACCGCCCAGAAGGCCAGAAAGCACAGGAACTGCGAGCTGCTGATGGTCTGCCCAGGCGCTGGGCCGGCGAGGTTCATGCCTAGCACGTTCAAAAATCCGTGCAGCGCCAGCGCACCAAAGTAGCAGTTGATGGCGAACCAGCCGCAGGCCACGAGACCGCGCAGCACAGCGGGAAGATTGGCCCCCTTTACGCCGAAGGAAGCACGCGCGAGCACGGGAAACGGCACGCCGTAACGCGGCCCCACGCGCCCCAGCAGCACCATGGGCACGAGCACGATGCAATTCGCAAGAAACACCAGCCACACCGCCATCTGCCAGGTAAAGCCCTGGTCCAGCATGGAGCTGGCCATGGTGTACGTGGGCACGCACACCACCATGCCCACCCACAGCGCAGCGTAGTCCTTCCAGTCCCAATGGCGCTGCGCGGCCGTGGTGGGAAGCAAATCTTCGTTGGCAAGCGCATCGCCGGATGCGCCGCGCTCTTGCCCCGCCAGGGGGATGGCGCCGCTGCTGCTATCGTTCATAGGAGCACTCCTGTCATGGAAAAGTGAAAAAAGGATGCGAATGGCCGCAAAAGGCACGCTTGGGCACGCAATATCCACACCATAAGCCTTCACGCCGCCACGCGCTGCGGATTGTTCGGATGCGTGGTCCAGTTCGCGTAACTGCCACCCACCACCTGGCCCGTGCGCGCATCGACCTCACCCGGTGCGAGTGTGCGCAGCGTGATGCAGTCGGGCACGGGGCAGACGGTCACGCACAGGTTGCAGCCCACGCAGTCGGCCTCGTCGACGACGAAGCGGCGCACGCCGCCGCTCTCGGGGCTTGCTTCCTGCACGCGGATGGCCTGGTGCGAGGTGTCTTCGCAGGCGATGTGGCAGCGCCCGCAGCCTATGCAGAGCGCGGGGTCGATCCGGGCCTTGTCGATGTGGTTGAGGTCGAGCTGGTTCCAGTCCTTCACGCTCGGCAGCGCGCGGCCGCGCAAGTCGTCGAGCGTGCGCCAGCCCTGCGCGTCCATGAAGTTGGCCAGGCCGTCGCACAGGTCTTGCACGATCTTGAAGCCATACACCATCGCGGCCGTGCAGACCTGCACCGTGCCGCAACCCAGCGCGATGAACTCGGCCGCGTCGCGCCAGGTGGTCACGCCGCCGATGCCGCTGAGGGGCAGGCCCGCGGTTTGCGCGTCGCGCGCGATCTCGGCCACCATGTGGAGCGCGATCGGCTTTACGGCCGGGCCACAGTAGCCGCCGTGCGAGCCCCAACCGCCGGTGTTGGGCGTGATCGCCATGCGCTCCAGATCGACGCCGATGATGGAGTTGATGGTGTTGATGAGCGACACCGCATCGGCGCCGCCCGCCTTGGCCGCACGCGCGGGGTAGCGCACGTCGGTGATGTTGGGCGTGAGCTTGACGATCACCGGCAGCCGGCTGTAGTGCTTGCACCAGGCCGTGACCATCTCGATGTATTCCGGCACCTGGCCCACGGCCGCGCCCATGCCGCGCTCGCTCATGCCGTGCGGGCAGCCAAAGTTGAGCTCGATGCCGTCCGCGCCCGTGTCCTCGACCATGGGCAGGATGCGCTTCCAGCTCGCCTCCTCGCACGGCACCATGAGCGAGACGACCATCGCGCGGTCGGGCCAAGCACGCTTGACGCGCGCGATTTCTTCGAGGTTGGTGCGCAGCGGCCGGTCGCTGATGAGCTCGATGTTGTTGAAGCCGAGCACGCGCCGGTCGGGCCCATGCAGCGCGCCGTAGCGCGGGCCGTTGACGTTGACCACGGGCGGGTCTTCTCCCAGGGTCTTCCAGACCACGCCGCCCCAGCCAGCCTCGAAGGCGCGCGTGACGTTGACTTCTTTGTCCGTGGGCGGCGCCGAGGCCAGCCAGAACGGGTTGGGGCTGCGAATGCCCAGAAAATTGCTGCGGATGTCTGCCATGGGATTGCTCCGGTCTGCAAAAGGGTTGCGTTCGGGTTGCGTGCGTGCGGCGTCTATGGGGGTGGCGTCTGAGGGTTGGCGTCTGAGCCGTGGACGGGCTTGGGTAGCGCGGCGGGCTCAGCCGCACAGTGCCTGGTGCATCGAAAGCGCCGCAATCTTGCCGTGCTGCACGGCCTCCACGGTAAGGTCGCGCCCGCCCGCGCGGCAGTCGCCGCCGGCCCACACGCGCGCCACGCTGGTGCGCCCCTGCGCATCGGTGGCGATGCGGCCGCCTTGCAGCGCGATGGCCGCGCCCGCGGGCTCGGGCACGTAGTTCTGGCCAATGGCCTTGAGCACCATGTCGGCTTCGAGCGTGAAGGCCTCGCCCGTCTCCACCAGGCGCCCGTCCTGCAGCGCCGTGACCACGCAGCGCAGGCCGCGCACCTGCCCGTCGACGCACAGCAGCTCCTGGGGCGCGGCCCAGTGGCGCAGCAGCACGCCCTGCGTCTGCGCCCACTGCTGCTCCGCAGCCGAGGCGGGCATGCTCTCGGGCCCGCGGCGGTAGACGATGCTGACCTCCTCGGCGCCGAGCATGCGTGCCTGCACCGCCGCATCGATGGCCGTCATGCCGCCGCCGAGCACGAGCACGCGCCGCCCCACGGGCACGCTGGCCAAATCCTGCGCCTGGCGGATCTCGGCGATGAAGTCCACCGCGTTGCGCAGGCCCTGCGCCTGCGGCTCGGCAATGGAGAGCGCATTCACGCCCGCCAGCCCCAGGCCCAGAAACACCGCGTCGTAGGCGGCGAGCAGCCCGTCGAGCGTGAAGTCGCGCCCGAGCTGCTGTCCGCAGCGCAATTCGATGCCGCCCACCGACAGCAGCCAGCGCACCTCCTGTTGCACGAATTCGCTCGTGACTTTGTAGCGCGCAAGACCGTATTCATTGAGGCCACCGGGTTTTGGGCGCGCCTCGAACAGCACCACCTCGTGCCCGCGCAGCGCCAGTCCGTGCGCGCACGCGAGCCCCGCCGGCCCCGCACCGACCACGGCCACGCGCCGCCCTGTGGGTGCAGCGCGCTCGAACAATGGCGCGCCCAAGGGGTCGGCGCTCTCGCGCTGCTGCGCCGCAAAGTACGCATCGGTGGCGTAGCGCTGCAGCCGCCCGATCTCCACGGG
This sequence comes from Extensimonas perlucida, assembly GCF_007655255.1. GTDB lineage: Bacteria > Pseudomonadota > Gammaproteobacteria > Burkholderiales > Burkholderiaceae_C > Extensimonas > Extensimonas perlucida. The sequence goes on along the minus strand of NZ_VMYE01000012.1, from coordinate 71,898 downwards.
CTTTTCCTGCAAGGCGTTGCGCACACAAGCCTGCTCGCACAGCACCTCGGTCGGGCATACGCGCGCGCAGGTGCCACCCAGTGGATTGGCCGACAGGATCGCGCGCGCCGCACCGCGCAGGTTGTCCTGGGCGATGCGCTGGATGAACGCCGGCACGTCGATCTCGGTCGGGCAGGCGCGCGTGCAGGGCGCGTCGAAACAGTCGTAGCAGCGCTCGGCCTCGATCAGCGCCTGCGCGCGCGTGAGGGGCGGGTGTGCGTCGCTGAAACGCGCAGCGTATTCGGCCGGCGCCAGCCGCGCGGCGCATAAACCGCTGGCACGGCTTGCAAGGGTTGGCATCACAAAAAACCTCCAACGGACGGGTGGCAAACGAAAGGTAAGTTGCAGGGGCGCACGCAAAAGCAGCGCGATCAAATTTACTTTTTGGTAAAAATTTACCAATAGGTAAAACCCTTAGAGCAAGTGCCATGCCAGCTTTCGGCCGCGCGCCTTGTCCCACAATGGTGCAATGCACGCATCTTCTTCGCCCCCGCCAGCCGCCCCGCCAGAAGACCCCGCCGCCCCGCGCCGCCCCAGCGCCGCACGCCAGCGCAAAGAGGACACCATCGTCACCGAAGCCGAGCGCCAGTTCGCGCAATTCGGCTTCGAGGGCGCGACGCTGGAGAGCATCGCCGCGGCCTGTGGCATCAGCCGCCACAACCTGCTCTATTACTTTCCGAGCAAAGAGGCGCTGTACCAGCGCGTGCTCGATGCGGTGCTCGACCAGTGGCTCGCAGGCATGCAAGACCTCGCGCAGAGCGACGCACCGCAGCAGGCGCTGCGCAACTACATCCGCGCCAAGCTGCGCTACTCCCGCGAGCGGCCCCACGGCGTCAAGGTCTTTGCCAAGGAAATCATCGCGGGCGCGCCGCGCTACGCTGCGGCGATCACCGAGCGCGTGGCGCCGCTGTTGCAGGCCGAAGTGCAACGCTTCGAGCGCTGGGCCGCCGAAGGCCGCATCGCGCGCGTCGATTTCACGCACCTGATGTTCGCGCTGTGGGCACTCACACAGTCCTACGCCGAGCAGGAGGCGCAGTTCGCACTATTGCTGGGCAGGCCCGCGCTCACCGAAGCCGACTACGCCGCCGCCGAAGCGCTGATCTGTCGCCTCGTGTTCGGCGCGCTGGGGCTGGCCGAATAGCTTTTATTTTAGGAGCTACTAGCGCTTGATATACCTGCGTAAAATGCCAATTTGAATAAACTTTTTGGGGCTCATCCAAAACCGCATCCGCCGGCACAAGTCCCAAAAAATCCGCATCCGCCCCTTGAAATCCAAACAAACGCCCGTATCATTAGCACTCGCTACGGGTGAGTGCTAACACCCGTGGAGAGTAAACCAAGCGTCTGTCTTTTTGCCAGGCGCTTTGTCATGTATCCACTCACCATTTTTTGCAAACCAGGAGAGATGCAATGAAACTTCGCCCCCTGCACGATCGCGTGATCGTCAAGCGTATCGAGAGCGAAACCAAGACTGCCTCTGGCATCGTCATTCCCGACAACGCCGCCGAGAAGCCCGATCAAGGTGAAGTGCTGGCCGTAGGCCCTGGCAAGAAGAACGACAAGGGCGAACTCAGCCCCATGAGCGTCAAGGTTGGCGACCGCGTCCTGTTCGGCAAGTATTCGGGCCAGACCGTGAAGGTTGATGGCGACGAATTGCTGGTCATGAAGGAAGACGACCTTTTCGCCGTGGTCGAAAAGTAAGTCCCGTCACCTGTTCGACGAACCCCTGAATTTTTGAATACGGAGAATCCAAATGGCTGCAAAAGACGTAGTTTTCGGTGCTGATGCACGTCACCGCATGGTCGAAGGCGTGAACATCCTCGCCAACGCCGTCAAGGTGACCCTGGGCCCCAAGGGCCGCAACGTGGTGCTCGAGCGCTCCTTCGGCGCCCCCACCGTGACCAAGGACGGTGTGTCCGTGGCCAAGGAAATCGAGCTCAAGGACAAGCTGCAGAACATGGGCGCGCAGATGGTCAAGGAAGTTGCTTCCAAGACCAGCGACAACGCCGGTGATGGCACCACCACCGCCACCGTGCTGGCCCAGGCCATCGTGCGCGAAGGCATGAAGTACGTGGCCGCCGGCATGAACCCCATGGACTTGAAGCGCGGCATCGACAAGGCCGTCGAAGCCCTGATCGCGCAGCTCAAGAAGGCTTCCAAGCCCACCACCACCTCCAAGGAAATCGCCCAGGTCGGCTCGATCTCGGCCAACAGCGACAGCTCCATCGGCCAGATCATCGCTGATGCCATGGACAAGGTCGGCAAGGAAGGCGTGATCACCGTCGAAGACGGCAAGTCGCTGCAAAACGAGCTCGACGTCGTGGAAGGCATGCAGTTCGACCGCGGCTACCTCTCGCCCTACTTCATCAACAACCCCGAGAAGCAGGCCGCCATCCTCGAAAACCCCTTCGTGCTGCTGTTCGACAAGAAGATCAGCAACATCCGCGACCTGCTGCCCGTGCTCGAGCAAGTGGCGAAGGCCGGCCGCCCGCTGCTGATCATCGCCGAGGACGTCGAGGGCGAAGCCCTGGCCACGCTGGTGGTCAACACCATCCGCGGCATCCTGAAAGTGGTGGCTGTCAAGGCTCCGGGCTTCGGTGACCGTCGCAAGGCCATGCTCGAAGACATTGCCATCCTCACGGGCGGCAAGGTCATCGCCGAAGAAGTCGGTCTGGTGCTCGAAAAGACCACGCTGGCCGACCTGGGCCAAGCCAAGCGCATCGAAGTGGGCAAGGAAAACACCATCATCATCGACGGTGCCGGTGCTGCTGCCGACATCGAAGCGCGCGTCAAGCAGATCCGCGTGCAGATCGAGGAAGCCACCTCTGACTACGACCGCGAGAAGCTGCAAGAGCGCGTGGCCAAGCTCGCCGGCGGTGTGGCCGTGATCAAGGTCGGCGCCGCGACCGAAGTCGAAATGAAAGAGAAGAAGGCCCGCGTCGAAGACGCCCTGCACGCCACCCGTGCAGCCGTCGAAGAAGGCATCGTGGCCGGTGGTGGCGTGGCTCTGCTGCGCGCGCGCCAGGCCGTGGGCGAACTCAAGGGCGACAACCATGACCAGGACGCCGGCATCAAGCTGGTGCTCAAGGCCATCGAAGCGCCGCTGCGTGAAATCGTGGCCAACGCCGGTGGCGAGCCCTCGGTGGTGATCAACCGCGTGCTCGAAGGCCAGGGCAACTTCGGCTTCAACGCCGCCAACGACACCTATGGCGACATGATCGAAATGGGTATCCTGGACCCGACCAAGGTCACGCGCACCGCGCTGCAAAACGCCGCCTCCGTGGCCGGCCTGATGCTGACGACCGAGTGCATGGTCGCCGAAACGCCCAAGGACGAAGCGCCTGCAGCCGGCGGCGGCATGCCCGACATGGGTGGCATGGGCGGCATGGGCATGTAATGCCTGGCTGAGCTCCAGCAATCCTGCACAAAGGGCCGCGCAAGCGGCCTTTTGTGTTTTTGTTTCCCGTGTTTTTGTTTTCGTGCTTTCTTACGCCGCGAGCGCCAGCGCCAGCAGCGCGCTGGTCTGCTCGGTGATGGCCATGCGCGTGCTGCGCTCGAGCTTTCCCAGCCAGCGCCGCGGCAGAGCCTGGGCGCCGCACAGGGCGCCCGCGAGCATCCCGGCGAGCGCCCCGGTGGTGTCCGCGTCCCCGCCCTCGTTGACCGTGCCCACCACCGCGGCCTCGAAGCCGGGCGTCGCAAAAAAATGGTGCAGCACCGTCTGCACGGTATCGACCACGTAGCCCGTCGCACGGCCGGGGTAGGGTTGGTAGCGGAACTTGGGAAAGCGCTCGACCAGGTGGTCCGCGATTGCCTTGCACGTCGTCAGCGCCTGCTGCGGCTCTTTGTGCCGCAGCAAAGCGTGCAGCATCTGCCCGAAAGCCACCGTGGCCGCATCCGACAAAGGGTGGTGGTGCGTGATATGCGCCTGCGCGATCGAAACCGGCTCCAGGCACTCGGGCGCCCCGAGCGTCGCCAGCGCCACCGGCAGGTTGCGCATCAGCGCGCCGTTGCCGCCGTCGCCGGGCTGCGGCGGGCCTTGCACGCTGCCGTCGGCCAGGTAGCGCATGATGCCGCGGCGACAGGTGTTGCCGCAATCCACGGGCTTGCCGCGCCACCAGCGCACGAAAGCCTCGGCCATCAGCCCCACGTCGAACGGCCGCCCCTGCTGCTGGCCTTGCAGCAGGGCCTCGCCCAGCGCCAGGCTCATGGTCGTGTCGTCGGTGACCTGCCCGGGTTTGAGCCGCAGCCAGCCGCCGCCGACCATGTCGCGGTGCACGCCGTACTGGTGCCGGATTTCGCGCGACGTCATGAACTCGACGGTCGCGCCCAGCGCATCGCCTATGGCCAGCCCAAGGTAAGCCCCGAGCGCGCGGTCAAAGAGCTGCGCGCGGCTGCTTGCGGCCAAAGCGTTCGCTGCCGGCAAGGGCGCGCCTTCAGGCATGGCGCGCCTCCACTTTGTAGAGCCCGCCCAGGGCCAGCACTTCGCCCTCGCCGTGCAGCAGCACCTTGTGCAGCAGGCCCGGGTAAAACAGCAGCTTGGCCAGCGGCACGCGCACGTGCAGCAGCCAGTCGCCAAAGCATTCGGCTTGGTCGGCGCGCTGGGCAAAGCTCACCAGATTGTTGAGCTGCACGGTGAGCAGGCGCTTGCCCAGGCCCAGCGTGCCCGCGACGATCTGCTCCTCACAGCGCGTGATGCCGCGCCACAAGGGCAGGTGCTGTACCGCACCAAAGGGCTGGAAGCGCTGCAGCGCCCACTGGCAGAACTCGTAAAGCAAATCGAGCTGCTGGTAGATGCAGTTGTTGTGAAAGCGGCTCGAGGCCTTTTCTTCGAGGTACTTGACCCAGGCAGGCGAGGGAAAGTGCTCGAGCCGCTCGCCATGAAAGCACGGCACCAGGCCAAAACGGCTCTCGACCCAGCCCTTGAGCACGGCCCCGGCCTGCCCGTTGCTGTCTATGCCCCAGCTCTGCAGGAGTTTGACGTAGCTGGCACGCCAGCGCCGCGCCTCGGCGGGCGAGGCCGGGTCTTTGGCGGGCTCCAGGCCAAAGGCCAGACTCAGGTAATGGATGAACATCTCGCTGGCTTCCTCTGGGCTGGTGCTGGCTGCCAGCAAGGCAAAAAGCCCTGCATATGCCTGCCGCGTGCCGCCGATGTGCAATGGCCTGGGATGGTCGTTGAACGCCGTGCTGCCGAGCAGCTGCGCCGGCACGCCCACCAGATTGGTCGTGTACCAGGTGCGCGGATGCGCGGCATGGTCAGGGCGCATGAGAACCCGTTCCAAGGCGCTCCCTCAGCGGCCCGCGCGGGAACTGTGCGGCGGCGCCAACCCGCCCGGCTGCACCTCGCGCGGGCGCCCCGGATGCGCCCGCTCCTGCCCGCCCTCCTCGGTATTGCGGATGAAATCGGCCACTTTGTAAAAAGCCGCTTCGAGCTCGCTGCGCAAGCCCGCGTCGGCGCACACCTCGGCCAGCGCCTGGCGCATGCACAGCATCCAGGCATCGCGCGCGGTGGCGTCGATGTCGAAGGGCTGATGGCGCCGCCGCAGCATGGGCGCACCGCGTGCAGGCGTGTAGAGCCTGGGCCCGCCCAGCCATTCGCTGAGGTATTGCACCAGCACTGCCTTGGTGGCGCGAAAGTCCGGCGCGTGCATGGCCCGTATCGTGGCCGCCTCTGGCAGGCGGTCCATGGCGCGGTAAAACGCATCCACCAAGCGCACGACCTGCTCTTGACCGCCCAGACGAGCGTAGTGCGGGTTCTGCGGTGCAGCGGGAGAAGCAGGAACGGTAGAGGCGTGCATGGGCCCTGCAGACGCAACTGCCGTACCAGCCACGCCCAGGCGGCAAGGCGGCGCTTTGCGTGGCAAAACAGCGCCTTGCGGCCAAAAACCGTGCAGGCATCGCCACGCCCCAACGCCTTTTTGTCGGCTTGCGTACAAACGCGACGCGCCCTGGCAGACGCAAAACCGCGCTGACCAGGCTCAGCGCTTGTTCCGAAACGCCAGCCAGGCCGCAAGGGCGCTGAAGGCGGCAATGACGCCCACAAGCACCCAAAAGCCATGCGGATGGTCGGCCAGCGGGATGCCGCCGACGTTCATGCCGAACAGGCCGGCCAGGATGTTGATGGGCAGCGCCAGCACCGTCACCATGGTCAGCACGAACAGGCTGCGGTTGTTCTCCTCGTTCACGCCGGCGGCGACTTCTTCCTGCAGCAGCTTGATGCGCTCCTCCAGCGCCTGCATATCGCGCAGCACCAGCGAAAACTCCTCGGTGGCCCCACGCAGGCCGTCCACGTCGGCCCCCGCCATCCACCCGGGCGGGCGCTGCAGCAGGCGAAACAGCGCTGCCGGCTCGGGCGCCAGCAGGCGCTGCAGCCGCACCAGCAGGCGGCGCATGGCACCCAGGCGGGCGCGCTTGTGGTCCAGGCGCCCGGCCAGCAGTTCGTCCTCGATGGTGTCGATGCGCGCCGTCACGCTGCGCACTATGCCCACCAGCACGTCGGCCTGCGTGCGCAGCAAGTGCTCGAGCAGGCCGGTGCTCGAAGGCGGCACTTCGCCCGCGCGCACCGCCGTGCGCAGCACGTCCACCGAGCGCAGCGGGCTGGTGCGCGCCGTGACGACCAGGCGCGGCCCCACGCTGATCCACAGCGTGGACACGTCGGACGATTCGAGATCGAAGTCGAACTGCAAGTCGCTGAGCACGGCCACCAAGTCATCGCCGGAGCGCTCGATACGGGTAGAGCGCACGCCTTCGTGCAGCGCCTCGAAAAATGCATCCGCGAGCTGTGCGTGCCGCACCAGCCAACGCTCGGCCTGCACATTGCTCAGATTGAAATGCAGCCACAGATAGCTGCCGCCCTGCGCCGCGGCGGCACCGCCGCCCCCGGCCTGCGCCACCTCGGCCAGCCAGGCCGCGGCCTCGTCCGAGCCCAGCGCACGTATCTGCTGCGCCGCCTCGGGGTCGAACAGGTAGCCGCAAATCAGGCCGACCTCATCGCCCCCGTAGGACGAAGTGGCCAGCGGGGGCACGGGCGGGCGCGGGGCGGTGGGGCTGTTCATTTTTTGATCGTCATTGCGAAGGGGCAGGCAAAGTGTGCCACCGCCTGCCGCCTGTCTGATGTTGCTGCGCTCGTAGGGACAAAGGCCATACCCGGCATGCTCTGCGCATGTCGTTGCGTCTTTGTGATGAATCGACCGCACCGGTGCCGCCACAGCTGCCGAGCAAACGCCGCACGGATGCCGCAGCGCTCTTCAGAGAACGTTCAGCAGCGCCCCGCACCATGGCGGCATGCAAAACATCCGCCCTTTTTCACCGTGCGCCATCCCCAGTGCCGCATGCCGGCTGGCGGCACTGCTGTGCCTTGCTTCGGCCCTGTTCAGCACGACTGCCGTGGCCGCAGACACCACGGCCACGGCGCAATGGCAGCGCTGGACGAACGCCGCCAAGACCGCGCCGGACGCCGCGCGCGGGCGCGACTTTTTCCGCAACCAGCACGGCGGTGAGTGGTCTTGCGCCAGCTGCCACGGCGCCAACCCCACGATGCAGGGGCGCCACGCCGGCACGGGCAAGCCCATCGCCGCGCTCGCTCCTGCCTTCAACCCCGAGCGCTTCACCGACAGCGCCAAGGCCGACAAATGGTTTCGCCGCAACTGCAAGGACGTGCTCGAGCGCGAATGCACGGCGCAGGAAAAAGCCGACGTGCTGGCCTGGCTGCTCTCGCTGCAGCCCTGACGCGGCCCCAGCCCTTCACCCTGCTCTCAGAAAGGAAGCACCCCATGCGCCCCAGCATTTCCCTGTCCGCGGCCCTGACCCTGAGCCTTGCGGCTGCCGGCCTCGCGCGTGCCGACTCGCCACACCTGCAGCCTGCAGCACGGCTGCCGGCCTACCAGCAAGAATGCGCCGCCTGCCACATGGCGTATCCGCCCGGCCTGCTGCCCGCACGCTCCTGGCAGCGCATCATGAGCGGGCTGGACAAGCACTACGGCAGCGATGCCTCGCTCGACGCGGCCAGCGTGCAGCAGATCAGCACCTGGCTGCAAGCCAACGCCGGTACGTCGCGGCGCGGGCGCGAAGAGCCGCCGCAGGACCGCATCACCCGCTCCGCATGGTTCGAGCGCGAGCACCGCGAAGTGCCCCCCGAAATCTGGCGCCGCCCCGCCGTCGGCAGCCGTGCCCAATGCGCCGCATGCCACAGCCGCGCCGAAACGGGTGACTTCGACGAGGACCGCATCCACATTCCGCGCTGACGCCCGCGCAACCCTCCCCATCCACACCTGGAGCCCACCATAAACCCCCACCTCCCCGCATCTGCTGGCCCCGGCACCCCCGGCAACGCGCCCGGCCCTGCCGCCCCCAGCCCTTCACGCACCGCCGCCCGCAACCCTTCCCGCAGCGCCTCGCGCCGCGTGACCGACGCCACCACGCGCATGCTGCACTGGCTGATGGCGCTGAGCTTTACCGGCGCCTACCTCACGGCCGAAGGCGAGCATTGGCGGCTGGTGCACGTCACGCTGGGCTACACGCTCGGCGGCCTGCTGGTGGCGCGCGTGCTCTGGGGCCTGCTGGGCCCGCGCCATGCACGGCTGACCTACCTGTGGAGCAGGCTGCAGGGGCTGCCCGCCTGGCTGCGGTCGCTGCGCACGGCCGCCCCGGCCTGGCGGCAGGGACAGCATCTGCTCATGGCGCTGGCCGTGGCCTTGATCCTGGCGCTGATCCTGCCCCTCACGCTCAGCGGCTATGCCAGCTACGCCGAATGGGGCGGCGGCTGGGGAGGCGAATGGCTGGAGGAGTTGCATGAATTCTTCGGCAACGCCATGCTGGCCGTGGTGCTGGGCCATATCGGCCTGATCGCCGGGCTGAGCCTGCTGCGCCGCAAAAACCAGGCCTTGCCCATGCTCACCGGCCGCGTGGCAGGCTCCGGGCCCGATCTGGCCCCGAAGAACCACGGCCTGCTCGCGGCCACCGTGCTCGCCTGCGTGCTGGCCTTCTGGAGCTGGCAGTGGCACACGGCGCCGCAGCCAGTGCCGGGCGCAACGGGCGCGGATTGGCATGGGCAGCAGCACGACGATGACGACTGAACCCGCCTTCTTCTGCACTGCCCCGCGCCTGCGATACTGCGGGCATCCCGCTTCCCTCCCCCCCGACCTTCCATGCGCATCCTGCTCGCAGAAGACGACGACATCCTCGGCTCCGGCCTGCGGGCGGGGCTGATGCAGCACGGTTTTCAGGTGGACTGGGTGCGTGACGGCATCGCCGCCGAGCGCGAACTGGCCAGCGGGGCCTACCAGGCCGGGGTGCTCGACCTGGGCCTGCCGCGCCAGGACGGCATGGACGTGCTGCAGCATCTGCGCCGCCAGCGCATCAACACGCCGCTGCTGGTGCTCACCGCGCGCGACGCCATTGCCGCGCGCGTGGCCGGGCTGGACGCGGGTGCCGACGACTACCTCATCAAACCCATAGACCTGCACGAGCTCGCAGCGCGCCTGCGCGCCCTGGTGCGGCGCGCCCACGGCCAGCCCCAAGCCAGACTGCGCAGCGGCAACGTGGAACTCGACCCCGCCGCGCACCAGGTCTGGCTGGACGGGCGGCCCGTCGAGCTCTCGCAGCGCGAATACGACCTGCTGCACGCCTTTTTGCTCAACGCCGGCCGTGTGCTCAGCCGCGAGCAACTGGAGCAGCACCTGTACCGCTGGGGGCATGAGGTGCAAAGCAACGCCATCGAGGTGCACATCTCGCACCTGCGCCGCAAGCTGCGCCCCGAGCTCATAGAAACCGTGCGCGGCGTGGGCTACCTGCTGCCGCGGGGCGAGGCATGACGGGCGCCGCCAGACCGCTGTCGCTGCAGCGCCGCCTGCTCTACACCGTGCTGGCTCTGGTGATGCTCGCATGGGCTGCGGGCGCCATCCTTACCTGGCGCGACGCCGAGCACGAAGTCGGCGAACTGCTGGACGCACACCTCGCGCAGGCCGCCGCCCTGCTGCGCATGCAGCCGCTCGACGAGCTGGACGAAGACGGCATCCACCCGGCCCCCGAACTGCACCGCTACCAGCCGCGCGTGGTGTTTCAGGTCTGGCACGAAGGCCGGCTGCTCGCGCACTCGGCCAATGCGCCGCAGCAACCCCTGTCTGCACAGCACACGCCAGGCTTTTACGACAGCCGCGCCGATGGCAAAAGCTGGCGCGTGTTCGTCACCCCCGGCAAGGACGCCGACCTGCTGCTGCAGGTGGGCGAACTGCAGGCCGCGCGCGCGGAAATCGTGCTCGCCAGCCTGCGCAGCATGGCCCGGCCGCTGGCCTTCACCCTGCCGCTGCTCGCGCTCGCCATCTGGTGGGCCGTGCGCGCCTCGCTGCGGCCGCTGCGCACGCTGGGGCAGGCGCTGCGCGCGCGCCAGCCGCAGTCGCTCGCGCCGCTGCCCACGCAGGGCGTGCCGCCCGACGTGCTGCCGCTGGTCGAGGCGCTCAACGGCCTGTTCGAGCGCATCGCGCACCTGCTCGCGGCCGAGCAGCAATTCACCGCCGACGCCGCGCACGAATTGCGCACCCCGATCGCCGGCATCCGCATGCAGGCCCAGGTGGCGCAGGGTGCACGCGACGAGGCCGAACGTGCCACCGCGCTGGCCGCCACCGTGCAGGGTTGCGACCGCGCCACGCGGCTGGTCGAGCAGCTGCTGCAGCTGGCCCGGCTGGACGCCGAAGTCGCACCCGCGCACCCGCCAGCGCAGTCTGACCTGGCCGATGCCGTGCGCAGCATCGCGGCCGACCTGCAGCCGCGCGCGCAGGCACGCCAGCAGACGCTGCGCCTGGAGCTGCCGCCCACGCACGCCGCGACCGTGCTGCCCGAGGCGCTGGCGCAGGTGCTGGTGCGCAACCTGCTCGACAACGCCCTGCGCTACAGCCCGCCGGGCGCGCAAATACGCGTGCGGGTGGAGTCCCTGCGCCCCACCGGCCGCGGTGCGTCACCCCAGGCGCACGAAGTTCTGCTTTGCGTAGAAGACAGCGGCCCCGGCCTCGACGCGGCCGATATGGCCCGCCTGGGCGAGCGCTTTTTCCGCGCCCGCAGCGCCAGCCACAGCGGCGGCGGCAGCGGCCTGGGCTGGTCCATCGTGCAACGCCTGGCGCGCCTGTACCACCTGCAGGTGCAAGTGGACCGAAGCCCCGACCTCGGCGGTCTGCGCGTGCGCATCGGCGTGACCGTAAGCAGCGCAGGGCACGGGGAGTGACGGAGGGTCAGGAGTCCTTGGGGTCGGATTCCAAAGATTCCCGCACCCCCAGCCGCTCCTGCAGCCGCGGGCTGGTGGTCGTGTATTGCAGTGGCAGGGGCTGGCCGGCGCGGGCTTCGGCGGCGGCCCAGGCAGCGAGAGTGGCTTCATGGAAGCCGCAGACCAGCAGCTTGCGTTTGCCGGGGTAGCTGTTGATGTCGCCCACGGCGTAGATGCCGGGCACACTGGTGGCCATGGTGGCAGGATCGACACGCAGCTGCTTGCGCTCGAGCGCCAAGCCCCAGTCGGTGATGGGCCCGAGGCGCGGCGAGATGCCCAGCAGCGCCTGCAACTGGTCCAGCGGCAGGCGCTCGGTGTGGCCCGCGGGGGTGAGGACTTCGAGCGCGCACAGGCGTGTCTCGGCGGCATCAATGCCTTGTTCGGCGCCCTCTTCGACTGCGGTGTGAAAGCCCGTAATCTGCCCCGTCACCACCTGCAGCAACCCCGCGTCGCGCAGCTGCTGCAGGCGCGCGAGCAATTCGGGCGGCGCTTGAAACACCTCGCGGCGGTGCAGCAAGGTGACGCTGGCAGGCGCGCCGGCGCCAGCGCCGCCGGTGGCAGATGGGCGCCGCTCGGCCAGCGCCACGGCCTGGGCGACGGCGCTTTCCTCGCCGCCGTGCACCACCACACGCAGGCCCGCACAGGTGGCGGGCGCGGGAATCGCGTTGGCGTAGAAAACCTGGCGGCCTTCGAAGCGCTCGAGGCCCGGCAGCGGCAAACGCTTTGGCACGAAGGCACCCAGCCCCGCGGCGATGAAGACCTGGCGCGCGTGCAGTTGCGTGCCGTCGCTACAACCGAGCAGCAACTGGCCGTCGGGCTGCGGCTGCAAGGCTTGTACCAAGCTGCCGAACCGCCAGCGCGGCGCAAACGGCGCGGTCTGGCGCAAAAGCAGCGCGACGAGCTCGCTGCCCGTGCAGCGCGGCACGCCTGGGAGGTCGTAAATGGGTTTGTCGGCGTAGAGCTCGGCACACTGGCCGCCTGCGTGCGCGAGCGCATCGATGACATGCGCCCGTATGCCTTGCAGGCCCAGTTGAAACACCTGGAACAGGCCAACCGGGCCCGCGCCTATGACCACGGCGTCGGCGGTGGGGTGCTCGGTGGCGGTGGACACGGCGGTGGCGACAGCGGCAAAAGGCGATGGGGAGGCAGCGGGGGAAGAAAAGCGGCGCGGCGCGTCAGATGCAGCGGATCAAGCTCAGCGGATCAGGTGCTGGATTTTGCCCGGCTTGCCGTTCCATTCGTCGGCATCGGGCAGCGGGGCCTTGCGCTTGGTGATGGTTTTCCAGCCGGCGGCGCGCGCAAGCTCGGCGTTGATCTTGATGAACGCGAGTTGGTCCGAGGGCACGTCTTCTTCGGCGAAGATGGCGTTGGCCGGACATTCGGGGATGCAGACCGCACAGTCTATGCACTCGTCGGGGTCGATGGTCAGGAAGTTCGGCCCTTCTTTGAAGCAATCGACGGGGCACACGTCCACGCAATCGGTGTATTTGCAGTTGATGCAGTTTTCGGTAACGACGTGGGTCATGACGGATGGTTGCCGGTGGGTGAAAGCCCGCGATTTTATGCGGGCGATGGATGCTGATGAACGCAGTAGGGGCTGATCTAAGTCAGGGCAATGCCAGCTTGCACCAGCACGGCGGCGGCGGTGCGGTGGCTTGCGGTGTCAACAAGGATCAGCGAACCGAGCACGCGCGCCTGCGTGAAGGGCGCGACGGGGATGGGCTCTTGCAGCAGCAATTGCACCTGGCCGATCGCGTTGGGCTCGAGCTGCGTGGCTTCTTGCGCGGCCAGGGTGTGGATGTCGAGCCGGTGCAGGATGCGCTGCACCTTGGCCTTGACCCAGCGGTGACCGTGCAGCGCCCAATAGACGCGGCCCGGCTGCAGCGGCTCGTCGTCCATCCAGGCGAGCGTGGCCGTGAAGTCGCGCCGCGCGGGCCAGACGGGCGCAGCCGCGGGTGCTGCGGGCATGTCGAAGTCGTCGTCCTGTGGCGTTTGCGGCACGGCACCAGCGGCGGGCGCGGCCATGAGCCAGTCGCCGCGCGATACATCGACTTCACGGTCCAGCACCACGCCGGCGCTGCGGCCCGCGCACACGGCCTGGGGCGTGCGCACGGCGTCTAGGAGCCTGTCGGACTTTGAAATCGTCGGCTGCGAATGCGCCGCAGCGGCCCATTTTTTACCGGCTTCTTGCCCCATAGTCCCGCTATGGGGCGGCGAATCCGGCAAAAACTGGCCTCGCCGGGGTGCATTCTCGCTTTCGACGCCCAAAGTCCGACAGGCTCCTAGCACCTGCGCCACGCGCGCCATGTGGCCGCTCGGGAAGACTTGCACCGCCATGCCCTCGTACACCTGGCCCGCGGCCACGCGGCCCCAGAACACGCGGCGCCCGCGCGTGGTGTCTGCCGAGGCGGAGAACTTTTCCACCCACTGCACGGGCAGAGCCAGCGGCAAGGCGGAATCGGCAGGCGTGGTGGGCAGCTGCTCCAATACTTGCAGCAAGCTCGGGCCCTGGTAGCCGCACCAGCCCGCGTGCGTGTGCTCGAAATCGACCACGTTCCAGCCTTCGAGCGCCGAGATCGGCACGATGGCCGTGGGCGTGATGCCGCTCGCGCGCGTGAAGTCCTGCAAGGCCGTGCGGATGTGCGCATACGCGGTGGCCGGGTCGTCCACGGCGTCGAGCTTGTTGATCGCAAACACGATGGAGGGCACGCGCAGCAGGTCGAGCAGCAGCGTGTGGCGGCGCGTTTGCGGCAGCAGCGCGAGCGCAGCGTTGCGCCAGTCCAGCTTGGTGGCATCGACGAGTACCACGGCGGCGTCGGCCTGCGAGGCGGCGGTGACCATGTTGCGCGTGTATTGCTCGTGCCCCGGCGCGTCGCCGATGATGAACTTGCGCGCCTCGGTGGCAAAGTAACGCCAGGCCACGTCGATGGTGATGCCTTGCTCGCGCTCGGCCTGCAGGCCATCGGTGAGCAGTGCCAGGTCGGCCGTGCCGCCGCGTGTGACGCCCGCGAGGTGGTCTTGCAGCACCGCGCGGCTGTCGAGCAGCAGGCGCCCGATCAGCGTGCTTTTGCCGTCATCGACCGAGCCGCAGGTGATGAAGCGCAGCGCCGCCGCGCGCGTGCCGGCGTCTGAAAGTTTTGCATCATTTTGGCCATTTGCACAGGTAGGACGAGCGCTAGCAGCTATTGATTCAGTAGTTTCCATGATCCGGTCCCTCATCAAAAGTACCCATCCCGCTTGCGCTTTTCCATGCTCGCCTCGCTGGTCTGGTCGTCCATGCGCGTGGCGCCGCGTTCGCTGACTTCGGCGGCCAGGGTTTCGCGCACGATGTCGGCGGGCGTGGCGGCGTGGCTTTCCACCGGGCAGGTGCAGGTGATGTCGCCCACGGTGCGAAAGCGCACGCTGCGCACTTGCACCTGCTCGCCCGCGCGCGGCGGCGTCAGCGGCGTGACGGGCACGAGCAGGCCGCGGCGCTCGACCACCTCGCGGCGGTGGGCGTAGTAGAGGCTGGGCAGCGCGATGTGCTCGCGCGCGATGTATTGCCACACGTCGAGCTCGGTCCAGTTGCTGATCGGGAACACGCGAAAGTGCTCGCCCGGCTGCAGCCGCGTGTTGAACAGCGTCCACAGCTCGGGCCGCTGCGCTTTGGGCTGCCACTGGCCGAAGCTGTCGCGGTGGCTGAAGATGCGCTCCTTGGCGCGCGCCTTTTCTTCGTCGCGCCGTGCGCCGCCGAGCAGCGCGTCGAAGCGGAACTCTTCGATGGCTTCGAGCAGCGTGACCGATTGGTGCGCGTTGCGGCTCTCGCCCGGGTGCGCCAGGCGCACGGTGCCGCGCGCCATGCTGTCCTCGACGCTGCGCACGATCAGCGTGGCCTGCAGCTCGGCGGCGCGCCGGTCGCGAAAATCGGTGACCTCGGGGAAGTTGTGCCCCGTGTCTATCATCAATAGCGGAAACGGGATGCGGCTTGCCCCAAAGGCTTTTTCGGCGCAGCGCAGCATCACGAGCGAATCCTTGCCGCCCGAAAACAGCAGCGCGGGGCGCTCGAACGCCGCGGCGGCCTCGCGCAGGATGAAAATGGTTTCTTCCTCGAGCGCGTCCAGGTGCGCGTTGCTCAATGGATGCAGCGCGGGCTGGGTGACGGTTTGCAGCAATTCGGTGTCGGTGCGGGCGTTCATGCTTTGGCTTCCCCTTGTTTCACGTGCAGGCCGCATTCCTTGGCCTGTTCATCCTCCCACCACCAGCGGCCCGCGCGAAAGTCCTCGCCCACGGCAATGGGGCGTGTGCACGGGGCGCAGCCTATGCTGGGGTAAAAGCGGTCGTGCAGCACGTTGGTGGGCACGCCGTGGCTGGCGATGTAGTGCCACACGTCGCCCCAGCTCCAGCCTGCGAGCGGGTTGAACTTGGTCAGGCCCTTGCTGGGCACTTCGGTTTCGTCGATCAGAGCAACGTCGGCGCGCGCGCCCGACTGCTCGCGGCGCAAGCCGGTGATCCAGCCCTTTTGCCCCGCGAGCGCGCGCGCCAGCGGCTCGAGCTTGCGCATGGCGCAGCAGGCTTTGCGCAGCGCGATGCTGCGGTACATGGCGTCCTGCCCTTCGCGTTGCACGAAGGCGGCCACGGCCTGGGCGGCGGGGCGATAGACCGTGAGCGGCGCGTGCGGGTGGCGGGCCTGCTGCGCCTTGAGCTGCGCGAGCAGCGCGAGCGTTTCGGCGTGCAGCGCCCCCGTGTCGAGCACGAAAACGCCCACGGCGAGCGCGTGGCGGTTGATGAGGTCGGTGATGACCATGTCCTCGGCGCCCAGGCTGTTGGCCTGCACCACCGGGCCCTGCGCCGCGGCGCGCTGCAGCGTGCGCACGGCTTCACCCAGCTTGGCGGCAAAGTCGGGCGAGGGGCGCGCGTAGAGCGCGATGGCGCTGCCCGCGGCTTGCGTTTCTTGCACCTCCTGCGTTCCCTGCGTGTGCAAGGGTGCAATCGGAGCAGACGCTATGGAAGAAAAAGCATTGTTCATGCGGCCTCCGTCGTGCTGACACGCGCAAAGCGTGGCGTGGGCGTGCGCGCGTCGGCTTGGTAGAAGCCGGCAAAGCGGCGCAATTGGCGCTCGGCCGCGGCCCAGTCGGTGTCGTCTGGCAGCACCGCGCTGCTGAAGCCGCAGCGCGCCATTTGCAGCAACTGGTCGATCAGCACCTCGCCCGTGGCGCACAAGTCGCCCGCGAAGCGGTAGCGCCGGCGCAACAGCATGGCCTGGCTGAAGGCGCGGCCATCGGTGAATTTGGGGAAATGCAGATCGATGCACTCCACGCCTTCGAACGCGCCCGCCGCGGCCAGTTCGGCGAGCTCGGCGTCGTTCGCGATTTGCAAGGTTTTTAGGCCGTTTGCGCCCGTCTGGTGGGCGCTGGCAGCTATCAATTTGATCATTTTGAGGCTCTGGTCGAGGTTCAATCCAGATGGTTCATCAAGACGCCGGATGATGGCGACGCGGCTGGCGAAGCAGTTTGGCCGTCACACAGACCCTCGTCATTGCGAGCCCCGCAGGGGCGCGGCAATCCAGTGCTGGCTCGGCAAGAGGCGCAGGCGCCGAATCGAAGGCCGCATGGATTGCCACGGGCCTTGCGGCCCTCGCAATGACGGGAAATGTTCATTGCACACATCGCGAAGCGCCACCTTAGGGGCGATTGGGGTTCGGGATTCATGCGGCGCTGGTTTCTGCGGCATGTGCAGCGTGCGTGGCGCGGTGCTCGCCCAAGCGCGCGCCGTTCGCCGCGGCCTTGAAGGGCTCGTGGCCCACGCGGCGCAGCGTGGCGATGAAGGGCTCGGCCGCATGCAGGCGCAGCGCGCGGTAGCTGTCCAAAATCGCCTCGACCACGCCCGGCACCTCGGCCGCGCTGAACGACGGCCCCACCACCTTGCCCGGCGTCGCCGGCCCCGAGAGCGCCGAGCCGTCCGAGCCGCCCAGCGTCACCTGGTACCACTCCTTGCCGTCCTTGTCCACTCCCAGAATGCCGATGTGCCCGCTGTGGTGGTGCCCGCAACTGTTGATGCAGCCGCTGATGTGCAGATCGATGGGCCCGAGGTCGCTGACCTCGTCGATGTCGGCAAACAGTTCGGTGAGCGCCGCGGCGATCGGGATGGCGCGCGCGTTCGCGAGCGAACAAAAATCCCCGCCGGGGCACGCGATCATGTCGGTGAGCAGCCCGATGTTGGGCTGCGCCAGGCCCAGCGCGCGCGCCTCCTCGTACAGCGCGGGCAAATCACTCTGGTGCACCCAGGGCAGCAGCAGGTTTTGCGCGTGCGTGACGCGCGCCTCGCCCGCGCTGAAGCGCTCGGCAAGGTCGGCCAGCGCCGCCAGCGTGTCCGCATCCGCGTCGCCCGGCGCCCAGCCCGCGCGCTTGAACGACAGCGTCACCGCGGCCAGCTGCGGCAGCCGGTGCGCGCGCACGTTTTGCGTGAGCCAGCGCTGGTAGGCGGTGCTGGCCGTGTCGGTGCTGGCCGTGTCGGTGCCGCTGGGCAGATTGGCGGGCGCGAGCGGCGGCACGGCAAAGCCCGCCTGCATGCGCGCGAGCTCGGCGTCCGTGATGGTGTGCGGCGCGCCGTCGCGCGTGACGATGGCTTGGTATTCGGCCTCCACCGCGTCGATGAAGCGCTGGCCCTCGGCCTTGACCAGCATCTTGATGCGCGCCTTCCACTTGTTGTCGCGCCGCCCGTACTGGTTATAGACACGCACCACGGCCTCGGTGTAGTTGAGCAGCTCGCGCCAGGGCAAAAATTCGCGCACCACGGTGCCGATCACGGGCGTGCGCCCCATGCCGCCGCCCACGCTCACCGCAAAGCCCACGCCGCCCGCGTCGCTTTGCACCACACGCAGGCCGATGTCGTACCAGCCGGTTGCGGCGCGGTCTTCGGCGGCGCCGCTGAAGGCGATCTTGAACTTGCGCGGCAAAAAGGCGAACTCGGGGTGCAGCGTGCTCCACTGGCGCAAAATTTCCGCAAACGGCCGCGTGTCGAGGACCTCGTCGGGCGCAATGCCCGCGAGCGCGTCGCAGGTGATGTTGCGAATGGCGTTGCCGCTGGTCTGTATGCCGTGCATCTGCACGCTCGCGAGCAAGTCCATCACGTCGGCCGCGCGCGCCAGGGGAATCCAGTTGAACTGCACGTTGGTGCGCGTGGTGAAGTGCGCGTAGCCCCACTTCAAGGGCGGCGCCGCGAGCGTGAGCCCCGGCTGCGAAGCCTGCAGCGCATCCTGCGTGGCCTGCGCCTGCGCGAGCAAATCCGCATCGGGCTGGTCGAACTCGCGTGCAATGCGTGCCAGCATACGCAGCTGCGTACTGCTGATCTCGCCATATGGCACGGCCACGCGCAGCATGGGCGCATGGCGCTGCACGTACCAGCCGTTTTGCAGGCGCAGCGGCAAAAACTGCTCGTCGCTGAGCTGCCCGGCCTGCCAACGCTGCAACTGGTCGCGAAACTGCGCGGCGCGCAGGCGGATGAATTCTTGGTCGAAAGCGGTGTATGGATACATGGAACGTCTGCACGAAAGCACGGGCTGCGCACGCACGCTGCGGCAGACGCGGGGGCCAAGGCACCCACGACAGGCTCCTAGCTGCGCTGCATCGGGTATGACAGCGAATGTAGGCGGGCTTTTTATGAAAACAAACTACAGTTTTTTCTTGCGTTTATGCGGATAAGCTTATTTCACCGTGAAACATTACGATGGCAATCCCTTGCCACCACCCTCTTCTTAGAACCTGTTCATGCCCTTCACCGCCCTGCCCCTACCCCCTTGCGAACTTGGCGAGTCTCCTTTTTGGCACCCGCTGGAAAAGCGCCTTTACTGGTGCGACATCCATGGGTTTGCCGTGCATGCCTGGGAGCCGCAGACGGGCCGGCATTGGCGCTGGAGCACGCCGTCCGAGCCCGGCTGCTGTGCGCCCATGCTGGGCGGGGGCGTGGCGCTGGGCTTGCGTGACGGCTTTTACGCGCTCGATGTGCAGACCGGCGCGATCACCTGCATCGCCAAGCTGCCGCCAGAGTCGCACGACCCGCAGCGGCTGCGCCTCAACGACGGGCGTTGCGACCGTGCGGGGCGTTTTTGGGCCGGCTCCGTGGTGAGCCCGCGCACGCAGCCCGACGCGGCGCTGTGGCGTCTGGACTGCCGCAGCGCAGCGTGCAGCCTGCGGCGCATGGCGGGCGACAACTACACCGCCAACGGCCTGGCTTTCAGCCCCGACGAGCGCTGGCTCTACTGGGCCAACACGCCCGCGCACCGCATAGACCGCTTTGCCTTCGACGCCGCGAGCGGCAGCCTGGGCGCGCGCACGCCCTGGGTGCAATTTGCGCTGCCGCAAGACGGCGTGCCCTACGGCGGGCGGCCCGACGGCGCAAGTGTGGATGCGCAGGGCAACTACTGGGTGGCGATGTTCGAAGGCGCCTGCGTGCTGCAGCTCTCACCCGCAGGCGAGGTGCTGCAGCGCCTGGCCACGCCTGTGCAGTGCCCCACCATGGTGTGCTTTGGCGACGAAGACCTGCGCACGCTGTACGTGACCTCGGCGCGGCGCGGGCGCCCGCCTGAGGAATGCGCCGCCCCCGTGCCCGCTGGCGCGCTGCTGCGCCTGCGCGTGCGGGTGCCGGGGCTGCCGGTGAATTTTTTTCACCGCGCACCCGCGGCGGCGATGTGACGCGCCGGCCGCTTCACTCGCCCAGGTACGCCGCGCGCACGCGTGCGTCGTCGAGCAGTTCCTTCCCCGGCCCGTGCATGGTGATCAGGCCAGAGTCCATGACGTAGCCGCGGTCGGCCAGCGCGAGCGCGCGGCTCGCGTTTTGTTCGACGAGCAGGATCGTCACGCCGAGCGCATACACGTCGCGCACGACTTCGAAAATCTTGTCCACCATGATGGGCGACAGGCCCATCGAAGGCTCGTCGAGCAGCAGCAGTTTGGGCTGGCTCATGAGCGCGCGCGCCATCGCGAGCATCTGCTGCTCGCCGCCCGACATGGTGCCCGCGAGCTGGTCCTTGCGCTCGCGCAGGCGCGGGAAGATGCTGAACATGCGCTCGATGTCGGCCTTGATGCCGGCCTTGTCCTTGCGCGTGTAGGCGCCCATTTGCAGATTCTCAAGGATGGTCATGCGTGCGAACACGCCGCGCCCCTCGGGCACCATCACCAGGCCTTTGTGCACCAAGTCCCAGGCGCCCTTGCCGCGGATGCTCTCGCCAAGATAGCGGATTTCGCCGTCGAAGGGCAGCGTGCCCGTGACGGCCTTCATGGTGGTGGTCTTGCCCGCGCCGTTGGAGCCGATCAGCGACACCAGTTCGCCCGCGCGCACCTCCAGGTCCACGCCTTTGACGGCCTCGATGCCGCCGTAGGCCACCTTGAGCCCTTGCACCTGCAGCAGGATTTCGTTCGATGGTTCAGCCATGCTCAATGTCCTCCGGTGCCCAGATAGGCTGCTATCACTTTTTCATTCTTCTGCACCATATCGGGCGTGCCTTCGGCGATCTGCTTGCCATAGTCGAGCACCGTGACGCGATCGCACAAGCCCATCACGAGCTTCACGTCGTGCTCGATGAGCAAGATCGTGCGATTGTCCTTGCGGATGCGGTCTATGAGCGCGCGCAGCTGCAGCTTTTCGGTGGCGTTCATGCCCGCAGCGGGCTCGTCGAGCGCAATGAGCTGCGGGTCGGTGGCGAGCGCACGCGCGATCTCGAGGCGCCGCTGGTCGCCGTAGCTCAGCGTGCGCGCCTTGAAGTCGGCGAGCTGCCCAATGCCCACGTAGTCGAGCAGTTCCTGCGCGCGCCGCGCAATCGCGGCCTCTTCGGCCTTGAAGCCCTTGGTGCGCAGCACCGCACCGAGCAAGCCCGAGCGCGTGCGCACGTGGCGGCCGACCATGACGTTTTCAAGCGCGGTCATGTCGGCAAAGAGGCGGATGTTTTGAAAAGTGCGCGCGATGCCGGCCTTGGCGACTTCGTGAACCGCCGTGGGCTCGTAGGGCTTGCCGGCCAGTTCGAACGTGCCGCTGTCGGGCGTGTAAAGCCCGGTGATGACGTTGAAGAAGGTGGTTTTGCCGGCGCCGTTGGGGCCGATCAGGCCGTACACCTGGCCACGGCAAATGGTGATGCCTACGTCCGAGAGCGCCTGCAGGCCGCCGAAGCGCTTGGACACGCCCGTGACTTTGAGCACCACGTCGTTCGATGTTGGTTCCGTCATAGGGGAAATTCTCTTGTGCGGTCGGGTGGGCTCAGGTCTTGTGCAACTGGCTCTTGCCGTGCTCGGGCGCAGGCCACAGGCCGCGCGGGCGCAGCAGCATGACGATGATCATGGCCAGCGCGATCAGCAGCTGGCGCAAAATGGCCGAATCCAGGCGCCCGTCGGTCATGCCTTGCAGCGGGCCTGCCACGTAACGCAGCACTTCAGGCAGGGCCGCGAGCAGCACCGCGCCCAGCACCACACCCGGAATGTGCCCGATGCCGCCGAGCACCACCATGGCGACGATCATCACCGACTCCATCAGGCTGAACGACTCGGGCGAAACGAAGCCCTGAAAGCCCGCGAACATCACCCCCGCCACGCCGCCGAACGAGGCGCCCATGCCAAAGGCCAGCAGTTTCATGTTGCGCGTGTTGATGCCCATGGCCTTGGCGGCGATCTCGTCCTCGCGGATGGCCATCCAGGCACGGCCTATGCGCGAATCCTGCAGGCGGTAGCTCACGATCACGCTGAACACCACGAGCACGAGGAACAGGTAGTAGTACAGCGTGACCGAGGAGATGTCGAAGCCGAACAGCTCCAGGCGCTTGCCCAGGTTCAGGCCAAAGAGCTGGATCGAATCGATCTGGCCCATGCCCTTGGGGCCGTTGGTCAGGTTGATGGGGTGATCGAGGTTGTTCAGGAAGATTCGGATGATCTCGCCGAAGCCCAGCGTCACGATGGCCAGGTAGTCACCGCGCAATTTCAGCGTGGGCGCGCCCAGCAGCACGCCAAACAGCGCCGCAACCAGCGCCGCGAGCGGCACCGCGACCCAGACGGAAAAGTGCAGTCCATTGGGAAACAGCGCCGCGAAGTAGGCGAAGTTGTCGCTGAGCTGCGGCGAGGCGAGGAAGCCGAACAGATAGGCGCCCACGGCATAAAAGGCCACGTAGCCCAGATCGAGCAGGCCGGCGTAGCCGACCACGATATTCAGGCCCAGCGCGAGCATGACGTAGAGCAGCGCCAGATCGGCAATGCGCACCCAGGCATTACCGAAATACTGCAGCACCAAGGGCAGCACCAACACGACGATGGCACCGATGATCCAGTGTGCGGTTTTGCGGTTGTGGTTGTGCATGGCAAGCCTCTCACGCCCGGTCGGCCACGCGCTCGCCCAGCAGGCCCGAGGGGCGCAGCGTGAGGATGATGATGAGCACGATGAAGGCGAAGATGTCGGCATAGTTGCTGCCCAGGATGCCGCCCGTGAACGTGCCTATGTAGCCCGAGCCAATGGCCTCGATCAGGCCGAGCAGGATGCCGCCGACCACGGCGCCGGCAAGGTTGCCTATGCCGCCGAACACCGCCGCCGTGAAGGCCTTGAGCCCCGGCAAAAAGCCCATGGTGTGCTGCGCCGTGCCGTAGTTGGAGGCGTACATGATGCCCGCAATGGCCGCGAGCACCGCGCCGATGATGAAGGTGGCCGAAATCACCATATCGGGCTTCACGCCCATGAGCGCCGCCACGCGCGGGTTCTCGGCCGTGGCGCGCATGGCGCGGCCCAGTTTGGTGTAGTTCACGAGATACACCATGGCCGCGAGCGCGACCACGGTCACGCCCAGGATCAGTATTTGCATGGAGGTGATCACGGCGCCGCCCAGTTCCACGGGCTGCGCAGGCAGCAGCATGGGATAGGGCTTGTAGTTAGGCTTCCAGAGGATCATGGCCAGCGTTTGCAGCAGGATGGACATGCCTATGGCCGTGATCAGCGGCGCCAGCCGCGGGCTGTTGCGCAAGGGGCGGTAGGCCACCTTTTCGATCACGAAATTGAGCAGCGCCGCCACGGTGCAGGCGATCAGCGTCGCCAGCAGCAGGATGAGCCAGCCGGGCGCGTCGGGCATGGCCTGCTGCATCCAGCCGATGCAGCTCCAACTCGTAAGCGCGCCCACCATGAGCACCTCGCCGTGCGCGAAGTTGATGAGCTGGATGATGCCGTACACCATGGTATAGCCCAGGGCTATCAAGGCGTACATGCTGCCCAGAACCAGACCGTTGATGATCTGCTGCAGCAAGATGTCCATAAAGAGTCCTTCGTTGGTAACGTGGGGTGGTCTTGCACCAGGCGCGGGATAGGCGCCTGGGTTCGCAAAAGCTAGCAAAAAACCCGCCAGGTAGGATGCTGCGCGGGTTTGGGTGGGGGCGATTGTAGTCAGAGCGGCGGGGCTGTTACAGCACCATGACACGGGGTTTTCCCCCGCTACGGGCAGTCCCAAAGAAGGGCGCTCACAATTCTTCGCCGCTCTGCGCAGTGCCTTGCGCCTGTGCGGCTGCATCGCGTGCGGCGGTGTTGCGCACGCGCAAGTCGCGCAGCTTGTGTGCGATCTTGATCTCGAGCCCGCGCTCCACGGGCGCGTAAAAATGCGGCTCGGCCATGCCTTCAGGCAGGTAGCGCTCGCCCGCGGCGAAAGCGCCCTCCTCGTCGTGCGCGTAGCGATAGTCCTTGCCGTAATCGAGCTGCTTCATGAGCTTGGTGGGCGCGTTGCGCAAATGCAGCGGCACGGGGCGCGTGCCGTCTTTTTGCACCCAGGCGCGCGCCGCGTTGTAGGCGCGGTACACCGCGTTCGACTTGGGCGCCACGGCCAGGTAGAGCACGCATTCGGCCAGCGCCAGTTCACCCTCGGGGCTGCCCAGGCGCTCATAGACCTCGGTGGCGTCGAGCGCGAGGCGCAGCGCGCGCGGGTCGGCCAGGCCGATGTCCTCGCTTGCCATGCGCACCATGCGCCGCGCGATGTAGCGCGGATCGACGCCGCCGTCGAGCATGCGCACGAGCCAGTACAGCGCCGCGTCGGGGTCGGAGCCGCGCACCGCCTTGTGCAGCGCACTGATGGTGTCGTAGAACTGCTCGCCGCCCTTGTCGTAGCGGCGCAGCTGCTGACCCAGCACCTGCAAGAGCCAGGCGTCGGTGATCTGCGCGCGCTGCTCCTGCGCGGCTGCGATGGCGAGCGTCTCGACCGTGTTGAGCAGACGGCGTGCATCGCCGTCGGCGTAGGCGACGAGACGCTCGATTGCTTCTTCTTCGATAGCTGGTAGCGCTTGCTGCGCCTGGGCTAGGGCCAGAATTTGCTTCAAATCGGCGGGCGTGAGCGGCTGCAGCACATAGACCGTGGCGCGCGACAGCAGCGCCGAGTTGACCTCGAACGAGGGGTTTTCGGTGGTCGCGCCAATGAAGGTGAAGAGGCCGCTTTCGACATGCGGCAAGAAGGCGTCCTGCTGGCTTTTGTTAAAGCGGTGCACCTCATCGACGAACACGATGGTGGCGCGCGGCAGCAGGCCCGCGCGTGCCGCTTCGGCCTGCTGCACGGCGTCGCGGATGTCCTTTACGCCACCGAGCACCGCGCTGATGCTGATGAACTGCGCGTCGAACGCCTCGGCCATGAGCCGCGCGATGGTGGTCTTGCCCACGCCCGGCGGCCCCCAGAAGATGCAGCTGTGCGGCCGCCCCGACTCGAACGCCAGGCGCAGCGGCATGCCCGGCCCGAGCACATGCTGCTGCCCGATCACGTCGGCGAGCCGGCGCGGGCGCAGGCGCTCGGCCAGCGGCTGGTGCATGCGGGGGGCGGCGGCAGGGTGAACGGGAGTGTTGGCAGAAGGGGCGCTCATGGCCTCATCCAGGCGGGCAGTGAACGGCGTTGCGCGGCCTCACTGCCGCAGCACGTCGGCGCCCGCAGGCGGCTTGAAGGCGAAGGTGCCCGGCGGCAGCGCAGGCAGGGTCTGCACGTGGCTGAAGCGGATCAGCGAGCGCTGACCGAAGCTGTCGAGGATGTCCAGCGCCGCGAGTTGCTCGCCCGCGAAACCCACGCGCACGCGCTGCAGCTGCCCGTCCTGGGTTTTGGGCGTGGCCTGCACCCATTCGAGCCCGTCCTGTGCGGGCACGTCTTCGAGCGTGAACTGCGCGCGCAGCGCACCGAGGTCGGCCGCAGACGCCAGCAAAGCCGCGGGCGTGCTGCCCAGCGCGTCGGCCTGCTTGCGCTGCGTGACCTGGTTCAAGTCTGCGTCGTAGAGCCACAGCGTCTGCCCGTCGGCCACGATGGTTTGCGCAAACGGCTTTTGGTAGATGAACTTGAAGCGCCCCGGGCGCTGGAAGGTGAAGCTGCCGCTCGAGGTCTTGCTGCGCGCAGCCTGCCCTTCTTTTGCGGGCATGGTCACGACCTGCGTGAATTCGGCCTGGCCGGCCTGCGTGCCTTGCAGGAATTTTTCCAGGCTTTTGAGGCCGCTAGCGCCCGCCAATTGGGCGCTTGCAGCTATCAAAACAGTAACTATCGCTCTTTTCAACACATCACTCCTCGCGCCCGGGCACGAGCACGTCGCGCTGGCCGCTCGTGGTCAGGCTGCTCACCAGGCCGGCTTTTTCCATGTCTTCGAGCAAGCGCGCCGCGCGGTTGTAGCCTATGCGCAGCTTGCGCTGCACGTACGAGATGCTGGCCTTGCGGTCCTTGAGCACGATGGCCACGGCCTGGTCGTACATGGGGTCTTTTTCGTCGCTTTCACCCCCTTCGCCAAAGGCATCCGCCTCGCCCTCGGCGGCGGCGCCCTCGAGCACGCCGTCGATGTAGTCGGGCTCGCCCTGGCTTTTGAGGTAGCTGACCACGCGGTGCACCTCCTCGTCGCTCACAAAGGCGCCGTGCACGCGGATCGGCAGGCCCGTGCCGCTGGCCATGTAGAGCATGTCGCCCATGCCCAGCAGCGCTTCGGCGCCCATCTGGTCGAGGATGGTGCGGCTGTCGATCTTGCTGCTCACCTGGAAGGCGATGCGCGTGGGGATGTTGGCCTTGATCAGGCCCGTGATCACATCGACGCTGGGGCGCTGCGTGGCCAAAATCAAATGGATACCCGCGGCGCGCGCCTTTTGCGCGAGGCGCGCGATCAGCTCCTCGATCTTCTTGCCCACCACCATCATCAGGTCGGCGAGCTCGTCGATCACCACCACGATGTAAGGCAGGCGCTGCAGCGGCTCGGGCTCCTCGGGCGTGAGGCTGAAAGGGTTGGCAATGGCCTCGCCGCGCGCCTTGGCCTCGTCGATCTTGGCGTTGTAGCCCGCGAGGTTGCGCACGCCCAGCTTGCTCATGAGTTTGTAGCGCCGCTCCATCTCGCCCACGCACCAGTTCAGGCCCTGCGCGGCCTGCTTCATGTCGGTGACCACGGGCGCGAGCAGGTGCGGGATGCCCTCGTACACCGACATTTCGAGCATCTTCGGGTCGATCAGCAGCAGACGCACGTCGCGCGCCTCGGCCTTGTAGAGCAGCGACAGAATCATGGCGTTGAGCCCGACCGACTTGCCCGAGCCCGTGGTGCCGGCCACGAGCACGTGCGGCATTTTGGCCAGATCGGCCACCACGGGCTTGCCCACGATGTCCTTGCCCAGCCCCATGGTGAGCAGCGACTTGGCCTCGTGATAGACCTGCGAGCCCAGAATTTCCGCGAGCCGGATCGACTGGCGCTTGGCATTGGGCAGCTCCAGCGCCATGTAGTTCTTGCCCGGAATCGTCTCGATCACGCGGATCGACACCAGGCTCAGCGAACGCGCCAAGTCCTTGGCCAGACCGACGATCTGCGCGCCCTTCACGCCCGTGGCGGGCTCTATCTCGTAGCGCGTGATCACGGGCCCCGGCATGGCCGCGACCACCTGCACCTCGACGCCAAAGTCGCGCAGCTTTTTCTCGATCAGGCGGCTGGTCATCTCCAGCGTCTCGGGCGCGACGGTTTCCTGGCGCTGCAAGGGCGCATCGAGCAAATCGACCTGCGGCAGCGGGCTGTCGGGCAACTCGGTGAACAAGGGCTTTTGCCGCTCTTTCACCACACGCGCGCTGGGTGGCGCCTGTTCCTGTACGGGCTCGATGATCTGCACGGGCTGCGGATGCGCCCCCTCGACTTCGCTACGCTCTTCGCGCACCACCTCCTCGCGCTCGCGCGCGGCACGCCGGCCCTCGGCCATGTCCTGCGCGGCCTCGCGCGAGCTGCGGCGCGATTGCACCAGGGCATCGATGCGCGCACCCAGTGCCTCGGCCACCGAGCCCCAAGAAAAATCCAGCACCAGCGTCACACAGAGCACCA
The DNA here is from genome assembly GCF_007655255.1 of Extensimonas perlucida. Taxonomy (GTDB): domain Bacteria; phylum Pseudomonadota; class Gammaproteobacteria; order Burkholderiales; family Burkholderiaceae_C; genus Extensimonas; species Extensimonas perlucida. Next base: position 44,325 of record NZ_VMYE01000012.1, on the reverse strand, counting down.
CGGCCACGATGCCCAGCAGTGCCGAGCCCGTGGCGCCGAACCACTGCATCGCCAGCGGGCCGACCACGGCCCCGAGCACGCCGCCGGCGCTCCCCGGCAGCCAGTGCTCCAGCCGGTACAGGCGCGACCACTCGAGCGCCGTGCTCGCGCCCAGCAGCAGTGCCAGCCCGCCCCAAAACACTACGCGGCGCTGCCACGCAGGCGCCTCGCCGGGCGCCGGCGCGCCGCCGCGCATCCAGCGCGCGAGCGCCGCCATCCAGGCGCGCAGCGCAGCGAGCGCGCACCACCAGACCGAAACACCCAGCAAAAAATAGCTGCCATCGGCCAGCCACGCGCCCACGCGCCCGCCCCAATTCGCCACCATGCCATTGCTGCCAGAGCCCGAAGTGGACCAGGCGGCGTCCTGCTGCGAATAGCTCAGCAGCGCCAGCAACCAGAACACCAGCAGCACAAAGCCCACGAAAAGGCCGAATTCGTAACCGAAGCGCGCAGCCCCCGAGCGCGGGGCCGGCCCAGTGCGGGACGAGGCATTCAAGGTGTTGAGCGAGTACGTCATAGGCAGGCAATCAGCAGGCGATGAGCTTACCCGATGCGCAGGCGCCGCCGGTAGCGCCTGGTAACGACGCGGACGGCATCGCCGCGCGCTGCTGCGCAAAGCCCGCCCGCCGGTTTTTACAATCACTGCGATAGGCAAATCTTGCCCCCACGACGCGCACCGCGCCCGCTTTTTGGCCGATACTGGCGCGCATACCATCCACCCCAATTCCACCGCACACACCATGTCCAGCACCCCACACGCACAAGTTCTGATCCTCGGCTCGGGCCCGGCGGGCTACACGGCGGCGATCTATGCCGCGCGCGCCAATCTGCGCCCCATGCTGATCACGGGCATCGCCCAGGGTGGCCAGCTCATGACCACGACCGAGGTGGACAACTGGCCCGCCGACGTGAACGGCGTGCAAGGGCCCGAGCTGATGCAGCGCTTTCAGGCGCACGCCGAGCGCTTTGGCACGCAGATCGTGTTCGACCATATCCACAAGGTCGATTTCAGCCGGCGCCCGTTCACGCTCACGGGCGACAGCGGCACTTACACCTGCGACACACTGGTCATCGCCACGGGCGCCTCGGCCAAGTACCTGGGGCTGCCTTCGGAGCAGGCCTTCATGGGCAAGGGCGTGTCGGGCTGCGCGACCTGCGACGGCTTTTTCTACCGCGACCAGGATGTGTGTGTGGTGGGCGGCGGCAACACCGCCGTCGAAGAGGCCCTGTACCTCTCGAACATCGCGCGCAAGGTCACCGTGGTGCACCGGCGCGACAAGTTCCGTGCCGAGCCCATCATGGTGGACAAGCTGATGGAAAAAGTCGCCGCGGGCAAGATCGAGCTCAAGCTCTTTCACACCCTGGACGAAGTGCTGGGCGACGACAGCGGCGTGACGGGCATTCGCATCAGGAACGTGCAAAACGGCAGCACCGAGGAGATCGCACTGCAAGGCTGCTTCATCGCGATCGGCCACGCGCCCAACACCGGCATTTTCGAGGGCCAGCTCGCCATGGAAAACGGCTACATCCTCACGCAGGGCGGGCACAAGGGCTTTGCCACACAAACCAGCGTGCCCGGCATTTTTGCCGCCGGCGACGTGCAGGACCACGTCTATCGCCAGGCCATCACGAGTGCCGGCACGGGCTGCATGGCGGCGCTCGATGCGCAGCGCTTTCTGGAGCAGCAGGGCTGACAGGGCGGAAAAAAGGCGAGCACCGTGTTTTTGCTGCTACAATTGCGGTTTCCCGAAAAGACCCAGGCGCGTAGCTCAGCTGGTTAGAGCACCACCTTGACATGGTGGGGGTCGTTGGTTCGAGTCCAATCGCGCCTACCACATTCCGCAATCCCGAATCGCGTCGCCAGACGCGCGCGTGCATCAAGGCAACGCATGGCGCGTTGCCAGGTCGCACCCCAAAAAAGCGCTGACCATGCACCACTGCTCTTGAACCGAGCAGCACACCCCCAAGCTAGCAGCCATGAAAATCGCTCAAGAAATCCGTGCCGGCAATGTCATCATGCACGGCAAAGACCCTATGGTCGTGCTCAAGACCGAATACTCGCGCGGCGGCCGCAACTCGGCCACCGTGCGCATGAAGCTCAAGAGCCTGATCGCCAACTTCAACACCGAAGTCGTGTTCAAGGCCGACGACAAAATCGACAACATCGTGCTGGAAAAAAAGGAGTGCACCTACTCCTACTTCGCCGATCCGATGTACGTCTGGATGGACACCGACTACAACCAGTACGAGGTCGAGGCCGAAAACATGGGCGACGCGCTCAACTACCTCGAAGAAGGCATGCCCGCCGAGGTAGTGTTTTATGAAGGCAAGGCCATTTCGGTCGAATTGCCAACTTCGGTGGTGCGCGAAGTGACCTGGACCGAGCCCGCCGTCAAGGGCGACACTTCGGGCAAGGTGCTCAAGCCCGCAAAGATCTCCACGGGTTTCGACGTGCCAGTGCCGATCTTCGTCGAACAAGGCGACAAGATCGAAATCGACACACGCACGGCGGAATACCGCAAGCGCGTTTGAACTGACGCCCCGACCCAACAAAAAGGCTTCCCTCGGGAAGCCTTTTTGTTGGGCGCGCAGCGCTCACAACGCGCCGCCGCACACCCTCACACCGGCTGCGCCACGAGGTCATGCCCCTGCGTGCCTACGATGCGCGCGCGCGTGAATTCGCCCACCTTGAGCGTCTTGCTGATTTTTTCCGGCGGCAGCAGGTGCACCACGCCGTCGATTTCGGGCGCGTCGGCATAGCTGCGGCCCGTGCCGCCTTTCTTGCCCTGGTTGGGCGCCGTATCGACGAGCACCTGCAGGGTCGTGCCCACGCGGCGCTGCAGCTTGGCCACGGAAACCTGCTCGGCCACGGCCATGAAACGCGCGCGGCGCTCCTCGCGCAGTTCGGGCGGCAGCATGCCGGATAAGTCGTTGGCCGCGGCGCCGGCGACATCGCTGTAGGCGAAGCAACCCGCGCGGTCGATCTGCGCGGCGCGCACGAAGTCGAGCAGGTGCGCGAACTCCTCCTCGGTTTCACCGGGAAAACCCGCGATGAAGGTGCTGCGGATCACCAGCTCCGGGCACATTTCACGCCAGCGCGCGATGCGCTCGAGGTTCTTCTCGCCGCTTGCGGGGCGCTTCATGCGCTGCAGCACCGCGGGGTGGCTGTGCTGGAAGGGCACGTCGAGGTAGGGCAGCACCAAGCCTTCGGCCATGAGCGGGATCAGCGCATCGACGCTCGGGTACGGATAGACGTAATGCAGCCGCACCCAGGCGCCGTGCGCCGCGGCCAGTTCGCCGAGCGCCTGCACGAGCTCGAGCGTGCGCGTCTTGATCGGCTTGCCGTCCCAAAAGCCCGTGCGGTAGTGCACATCGACGCCGTAGGCCGAGGTGTCCTGGCTGATCACGAGCAGCTCTTTGACGCCGCCCTCAAACAGCGCGCGCGCCTCGTTCAGCACCTCGCCCACGGGGCGCGACACCAGATCGCCGCGCATCGAGGGGATGATGCAAAAGGTGCAGCGATGGTTGCAGCCCTCGCTGATTTTGAGGTAGGCATAGTGGCGCGGCGTGAGCTTGAGCCCCGCGACGCCGAAGCCGCCGGGCACGAGGTCGGTGAACGGATCGTGCGGCTTGGGCAGGTGCTGATGCACCGCGTCCATGACCTCTTGCGTGGCGTGCGGGCCCGTGACGGCAAGCACGCGCGGGTGCAGCTCGCGCACCAGGTTGTCGCCCTTGCTGTCCGTGCGCGCGCCCAGGCAGCCCGTGACGATGACCTTGCCGTTTTCGGCCAGCGCCTCGCCAATGGTGTCCAGGCTTTCCTGTACGGCCTCGTCGATGAAGCCGCAGGTGTTGACGATCACGAGGTCTGCGCCCGCGAAGGTCTTGGAGGTTTCGTAGCCCTCGGCGCTCAGCTGCGTGAGGATCAGCTCCGAATCCGTGAGCGCCTTGGGGCAGCCGAGGCTCACGAAGCCGATGCGCGGCGCTGCAGAGCTACCGGAAGACGTACTGGAAGAGGAAAGAGAAGAAGTCGAGGAGGCAGCATTCATCCTGGTATTGTCCCCGATGGGGCGCCCCTTGGGGCGTCATTGCGGGGCTCGCAATGACGACGATCTTTCAGGTGCTTCAACGCTTGAGACCGAACGCGCCCAGCATCTGCTCGGTCTGCTTTTGCATTTGTGCGAGCGCTTTTTGCGACTGCTCGACGTAGTTGCCCATCATGCCGGTGAGCATGGGCGACTGCAGGCTCATGAACTGCGTCCACATCTCGGGCGTGAGGTTTTTCGCCTGTTCGGTGAGTTTGGCCTGCAGTTCGGTGAAGGCCTGGATGTTCTTTTCGAGGTAGGCCCCCATGAAGCCCTGCATGGCGTGGCCGTAAAAGCGGATGATGTTTGCGAGCACGGCTTCGGTGAGGATGGGCGCGCCGCCAGCTTCTTCTTCGAGGATGATCTGCAGCAGGATGCTGCGCGTAAGGTCTTCACCCGTTTTGGCGTCGCGCACGACGAAGTCCTCGTGCGCCATGACGAGCTGGCGCACCTCGTCGAGCGTGATGTAGGTCGAAGTGCCCGTGTCGTACAAGCGGCGATTGGGGTATTTTTTGATCACCCGCGCCGCCGGCTTGGCGGTGCGGGCGTCTTTGGCTTCAGGCACGAAGGTGTCCTCCTTGGATACTCGGGTTTTCGCTTTGCAGCCGATTTTAGAAAGCCCACGTCGCCGCAGGAACGAAGGATTACCCTGACGCGCGCGGCCGCCAAAATCAATGCCAAATCGGCCACAGAGGCACTACCATCGGGCGCAAGAAGCTATCCAATAGTGAGCATCTCAGGCCGCACCTATGCTCGGCACGAGGCGCAGCGCCGGCTGGCCCTGGCGCAGCGCCGCGGTGAAGGCCAGCATGCGGTCTATGGGCACGCGCGCGCGCGGGATCAGCGCCGGGTCGACTTGCACCGCGTTTGCGCCCGTTTCGAGCACCTGCGCCACGCCGGCCAGGCTGTTCATCGCCATCCAGGGGCAATGCGCGCAGCTCTTGCAGGTGGCGCTGCGGCCGGCCGTGGGCGCCTCGTAAAACACCTTGCCGGGGTTGAGCGTGCGCAGCTTGTGCAGCATGCCGTTGTCGGTGGCGACGATGAATTCTTGCGCCTCGAGCTCGCGCGCCGCGCGCAGGATGCCCGAGGTCGAACCCACGAAGTCCGCGAGCGCGATGACCTCGGCCGGGCTTTCGGGGTGCACGAGCACCATGGCGCCGGGGTGTTCCTTCTTGAGCGCGGCGAGCTCGAAGGCCTTGAACTCGTCGTGCACGATGCAGGCGCCGTTCCAAAACACCATGTCGGCGCCGGTTTCGGCGCGGATGTAGTCGCCCAGGTGGCGGTCGGGCGCCCAGAGGATTTTGTGGCCCTGGTCTTTGAGCGCACGCACGATGTCGAGCGCGCAGCTCGAGGTGACGAGCCAGTCGGCGCGCGCCTTCACGGCGGCGCTGGTGTTGGCATAGACGACCACGGTGCGGTCAGGGTGCGCGTCGCAAAAGGCGTTGAACGCTTCGATCGGGCAGCCGAGGTCGAGCGAACAGGTCGCGTCGAGGTCGGGCATGAGCACGGTTTTTTCGGGCGAGAGGATTTTGGCCGTCTCACCCATGAAGCGCACCCCAGAGACCACCAGCGTCTGCGCCGGATGGTCGCGCCCGAAGCGCGCCATTTCGAGCGAGTCGCTCACGATGCCGCCGGTCTCCTCGGCCAGGTCTTGCAAGTCGGGGTGCACGTAGTAGTGCGACACCATGACGGCGTTGCGCTCCCGGAGCAGGCGGCGGATTTTGTCCTTGAGTGCGGCGCGCTCGGCGGGGCCGGGCTCGGGCGGCACGCGCGCCCAGGCGTGTTTGGTGGAGCACACCGGCCCGCCTTCGAGGCGATCGACGGGCTGCTCGTACTCGACGTCCTTGAGCGGGGCCGAAACGGGAATCACGGATGTGGTGGTCATGAAAGCTCCTGCAGGCGCATCGAATAGTCGATCGCCTCGATGTCCTTGGTCAAGGTGCCTATGGAGATGCGATCCACGCCGGTTTCGGCCAGCGCGCGCAGGTTCGCGAGCGTAACGCCGCCCGAGATTTCGAGCACGGCGCGGCCCGCGTTGATGCGCACGGCCTCGCGCAGCGTGGGCAAGTCCATATTGTCGAGCAGCACCATGGTGGCGCCCGCGTCCAGCGCCTCGTGCAGCTGCGCGAGCGTCTCGACCTCGATCTGGATGAACTTTGCACGCGCCGCAACCTGCTGCGCTGTTTGTAGCACGGCACGCACGCCACCTGCTGCGGCGATGTGGTTTTCCTTGATGAGTACGGCGTCGTACAAGCCGATGCGGTGGTTGGTGCCGCCGCCCGTGCGCACGGCGTACTTCTGCGCGAGGCGCAGGCCCGGCAAGGTCTTGCGCGTATCGACGATGCGCGCACGCGTGCCCTGCACCGCCTCCACATACCGCGCGGTTTTGGTCGCCACGGCCGAGAGCAGCTGCAAAAAGTTGAGTGCCGTGCGCTCGGCGCTGAGCAGCGCGCGCGCCTGACCTTGCACTTCGAGCACGACCTGCTCGGGCGCGCAGCGCTGGCCCTCGGCCACGTGCCAGGTGATCTGCACGTTGGGGTCGAGCGCGCGCAGCGCCGCCTCGACCCAGGGCGCACCGCAGACCACCGCGGCCTCGCGCGCGAGGATACGCGCGTGCGCCCGGCGCTCGGCAGGAACCAGCGCCGCGGTCAGGTCACCCGGGCCTACATCCTCCGCCAGCGCACGCGCCACATCGGTTTGCGCGAGTGCCTGCACCGCGACAGCGGAAGAAAAGTCGAAGTCGATGTTGGAACTTGTCATGGGGCGAGCATAGCGGCTTCGGCTTGGCATAGACTCTCGCCCAGTTTTTCAACCCCAGACTGGAGCTGCCATGTCCGCTACCGAATCGACCTCCAGCGCTTCCGGCGCCACGCCCTACGGCACCATTCCGCCCGCCTCGCCGCTGCCACAGCGCCGCCCCGTGAGCCTGCCGCGCCTCGCGCAGATGCGCGCCGCGGGCGAAAAAATCACCATGCTCACGGCCTACGACGCCACCTTCGCCGCCGTGGCCGACGCCGCGGGCGTGGAGTGCATCCTCGTGGGCGACTCGCTCGGCATGGTCTGCCAGGGGCTGCCCAGCACCGTGGGCGTGACACTCGCCACCATGGTCTATCACACCGAAAGCGTGGCGCGCGGGCTGCACCGCGTGCAGGGCACCTCCTGGCTGGTGGCCGACCTGCCCTACGGCACCTACGCCGAAAGCCGCGAACAGGCGCTGCGCAGCGCCTGCGCGCTGATGCAGGCGGGTGCGCACATGGTCAAAATCGAGGGCGGTGGCTGGATCACGCCGACGGTGGAATTCCTCGTGCAGCGCGGCATCCCCGTCTGCGGCCACCTGGGCCTGACGCCGCAAACCGTGCATGCGCTCGGCGGCTACCGCGTGCAGGGCAAGTCGGACGCCGCCGCGCGCACGTTGCGCCAGCACGCGCACGAGCTGCAGGAAGCCGGCGCGGCCATGCTCGTGCTCGAAATGGTGCCCGCCGCGCTCGCCGCCGAAATCACCACCGAACTGCAGCACTGCCACACCATAGGCATAGGCGCGGGCAAGGGCACGGCCGGCCAAGTGCTGGTGCTGCACGACATGCTGGGCATGAACCTCGGCAAGATGCCCAAATTCGTGCACAACTTCATGCAGGACGCAGGCAGCGTGCGTGGCGCGATCGAGGCCTACGTGCACGCCGTGAAGGAGGGGCGCTTCCCCGACGACGCAATGCACGCCTGGTGAATACCCCATTCGACCGCTGTACCGCCCTGCTGTACCGCCCTTCCTGCCCCTTCCCTCTCGTATGCTGATCACCCGCTCCATCCCCGAACTGCGCCAAGCCCTGTCCGCCTACCACCGTCCTGCGTTCGTGCCCACCATGGGCAATCTGCACGAAGGGCATCTTTCGCTCGTGCGCCAGGCCAAGCCGCTGGGCGACGTGACAGTGGTGAGCATCTTCGTGAACCGCCTGCAGTTTTTGCCGCACGAAGACTTCGACAGCTACCCGCGTACCTGGGAGGCCGACTGCGACAAGCTGCGCGCCACGGGCTGCGACATCGTCTTTGCGCCGCGCGAGAGCGACATGTACCCCGAGCCGCAGACCTTCAAGGTGCAGCCCGACCCGCGCCTGGCCGACATCCTCGAAGGCCAGTTCCGCCCCGGGTTTTTCACGGGCGTGTGCACCGTGGTGATGAAGCTGTTCCTCGCGGTGTTTTTTGGCCAGCGTGAAGGCGTGGCCGTGTTCGGGCAAAAGGACTACCAGCAACTCATGGTGATCCGCCAGATGGTGCGGCAGTTCGCGCTACCGATTCAGGTGCACGCAGGGCAGACCTGCCGCGCCGAAGATGGCCTCGCGCTGAGCTCGCGCAACCACTACCTGGGCCCCGCCGAGCGCGCGGAGGCGCAGGCCCTCGCGCAGGCGCTGCGGCAGCTCGCCGAGCGCTGGTGCGCGGCACGCACGGCCGGCGCCCTCGACGCCGCCGCACTCGAGCAACAGGCCATGGACGCGTTGCGTGCGCGCGGCTGGCAGCCTGACTACCTCACGGTGCGCCGCCGCTGCGACCTGCAACCCGCCACGGCTGCCGATGCACCGGGCACGCTCGTCGCGCTCGGTGCCGCGCGCCTGGGCAGCACGCGGCTGATCGACAACCTCGAGTTCTGAGAGGCCGACCCGCTGCCGCAGTGAAGGGACGTGGAGGTCCGCACCCGCAAGACAAGGCAAAAGCGCGGCGCACAAGCAGCATTCGCCCGAACGGGCTAGAATTTTTCTGCACTGCTTTTGCACCGGCGCGGTGGCAATAAGCCTGTCGTCCGACAGGCACGCAAACCCGCACACAGCACCCGATTGCCGCGCCTCTCCACCCATGATCCCTTACGCTCCGCGCGAATGGCGGCCCGAAGAGCGGCCGATGATGCCCGGCTCGCCCTCCACGCCGGCGCATCCGCCGCACCTGCGGCTGGCCTACGGCATCGTGGGCTGCCTGATCGCCGTCACGGGGGGCATGAGCAATGCGCTCGTCACGGCCTACCAGCAATATTTGCAAGGCGCGCTCGGCGCCTACAGCGCAGAAATCGCCTGGCTGCCCGCGGCCTACGTCATGACCAACGTGTCGATGAACCTGCTGCTGGTCAAGTTTCGCCAGGAATTCGGCCTGCGGCTGTTCACCGAGATATTTCTGGTCCTCTACGCCCTGGTGGCTTTCGGGCACTTGTTCGTCAACGACCTGAGCTCGGCCCTGGCCGTGCGCGCCGCCCATGGCATGACGGGCGCGGCGCTCAGCTCGCTGGGCATGTACTACACCATGCAGGCTTTTCCCGGCGCGCATCGCATACGCGGTCTGGCGCTGGCCTTGGGCATGTCCTCGCTGGCGCTGCCGCTGGCGCGCATTCTGCCGTTCGAGCTGCTGTCGTTTGCCGAGTGGCGCGGCCTGTACCTGTTCGAGATGGGGCTGTCGCTGATCTGCCTGGGCTGCGTGCTGCTGCTCAAACTGCCGCCCGGCGACCAGTACAAGGTGTATGAGAAGCTCGACTTTCTCACCTTCATCCTGTTCGCGCCGGGCATGGCGCTGCTGTGCGGCGTGCTGTCTCTTGGGCGTACCCTGTGGTGGTTCGAGACGCCGTGGCTGGGCTGGGCGCTCGCGGGCGCCATCGTCTTGCTGACGGCGGCCTTGATCATCGAGCACTTGCGCCGCAACCCCTTGATCAATGTGGGCTGGTGGGGCAGCAGCAACATGATCCGGCTGGCCATGCTCGTGGTCATGGTGCGCTTCGGGCTCTCGGAGCAATCGACCACGGGTGCCGTGGGCCTGATGCAAGCCATGGGCCTGAGCCTGGAGCAGATGCACCCCATGTTCATGGCGATGTTGCTGGGCACGCTTGCGGGCGTCGTCACCAGCGCGCTCACGCTCCAGCGCGAGCACCTGAGCGCGCCCATCATCATCGCGCTGGCCATGATCATGGTGGGCGCGCTGATGGACGCGCATGCCAGTAACCTCACCCGCCCCTATGAAATGGAAACCAGCCAGTTTTTGCTGGCGTTCGGCGGCGCACTGTTTCTGGCGCCGGCCATGCTGCAGGAGCTCGGCGCGGTGCGCACCGAACCGCGCAACCTGGTGAGCTTTTCCGTGCTGTTCAGCATCAGCCAGAACATGGGGGGGCTTTTCGGCTCGGCCCTGCTCGGCACCTTCCAGACCTGGCGCGAAAAATTCCACTCTAGCCACATCGTCGAGCACCTGAGCGCGCTGGAGCCGCAAGTCGCAGCCCGCCTGCAGCAAGGCGCGGCGGCCTACAGGCGCGTCATCACCGACCCCGCACTGGACAACGCCCAAGGTGCCAATGCGCTCGCCGCTGCCGCCACGCGCGAAGCCAACGTGCTGGCCTACAACGACGTGTTCATGCTCGTGGCGGCCATTGCCGCAGCCACGCTGGCATTTTTGCTTGCCCAGGCGCTCCACAAGCGCCTGACCCGGGCCTCACAGTAGTTGCAGATGCGAAGTCGCCCACCTTGGGCAGGCGTGTCGCTTTCGCCATGCAAGTCCTCGCATTTGCGCACATGACAAAGATTGTCTGTGCAACAATCATTGGTTTGCGCATTTTTATCGTTTGATTCTGTGGCCCCATGCTCCGGGAGGGATGTCGAGGAGGCATGGCCGCACCTGGCTTTCGCGTCTCCATGAAAAATCCTTTCGCCCCCCGCCAATGGCTGCCGCACGAACGGCCCATGATGCCCGGCTCGCCCTCGACGCCGCTGCATTCGCCCCCAAAACGCCTGGCCTACGCCGTCGTCGGCTTCATCATCACGCTCACGGGCGGCCTGAGCAATGCGCTCGTCACGGCCAACCAGCAGAATCTGCAAGGCGCCTTGGGCGTTTTCACGGCGGAAATCGCCTGGTTGCCCGCCGCCTACGTGATGACCAACGTGTCCATGAACCTGCTGCTCGTCAAATTCCGCCAGGAATTCGGCCTGCGCCTGTTCACCGAGGTTTTTCTCGTACTTTATGCCCTGATCACCTTCGGCCACCTGTTTGCCAACGATCTGGGTTCTGCCCTGGCCGTGCGTGCGGCCCACGGCATGACGGGTGCGGCGCTCAGTTCGCTGGGCATCTATTACACCTTGCAGGGATTTCCGCCGGCCTGGCGCATGCGCGGCATGGCCTACGGGGTGAGCCTGACGGCGCTGGCGCTGCCGTTCGCGCGCATCCTGCCTGTGGAAATGCTGGAGTTTTCGGAGTGGCGCGGGCTGTATCTGTTCGAGCTCGGCCTGTCGCTGATCTCGCTGGGCTGTGTGCTGCTGCTCAAGCTGCCGCCCGGCGACCGCGTGAAAACCTTCGAAAAGGCCGACTTCATCACCTTTGTGCTGTTTGCCCCCGGCATGGCGCTGCTGTGTGCGGTGCTGTCGCTGGGCCGCACGCTGTGGTGGTTCGACACGCCCTGGATAGGCTGGGCCCTGGCGGGCGGCATCGCCCTCGTGGCCACGGCCATCTACTACGAGCACCACCGCACCAACCCGCTCATCAACCTGCGCTGGTGGGTCAGCCCCGGCATGCTGCGCATGGGTTTGCTGATGGCCCTCGTGCGCTTCGTGCTCGCCGAACAATCGACCACGGGCGCGGTCGGGCTGATGCAGGCCATGGGCCTGGGCGTGGAGCACATGCAGCCCATGTTTCATGCGATGTTCGCCGGCACGGTGGCGGGCATCGTGGTGTGCACCCTGACGCTCAATCCACAACGCCTGATGCTGCCCGTGGTGCTGTCGCTGCTCATGATCATTGTGGGTGCCTGGATGGACTCTCAGGCAACCAACCTCACACGGCCCGCGCAAATGGTGCTGAGCCAGTTCCTGCTGGCCTTTGGCGGCACGTGGTTTCTGGCGCCCGTGATGTTCCTCGAGATCGGCAGCATCCTCGCCCAGCCGCGCAACCTGATCAGCTTCATCGTGCTGTTCGGCATCAGCCAGAACCTGGGCGGATTGCTCGGCTCGGCCATGCTCGGCACCTTCCAGACCTGGCGCGAGAAATTCCACTCGAGCCACATCGTCGAGCACCTGAGCCTGCTGGAGCCGCAAGTCGCCGCACGCATCCACCAGGGCAGCAGCCTCTACAGCCACACCACCACCGATCCGGTGCTGAACAATGTGCAAGGCATGGCCAGCCTGGCCGCGGCGGCCACGCGCGAAGCCCACGTGCGCGCCTACAACGACGTCTTCCTGCTCGTCGCGGCCATTGCCGCACTGGTTCTGTTCTTCGTATTGGCGCAGGCCCTGTGGCTGCGCCTCAGCAAGCCCAAGGCCGTGCCGGCTGCAGCGGCAGCCCGCTGACCTTGGTCAATCCCTTTCCTGCTCGGCCCCACAATCATTTGCACACTACAACCATGAGCAACCCACCCTCCTCTTCTCCCGCTGCGGCCACTGCGCCCACGGCAGCCGGCCCTGCCGCTGCGGCACCACCACCGGCCGTACCTCCCAGCCCATCGACGCCGGTCACGCCCGCAGAAAACCGCAAGCGCCTGGTCATGGCCTTCATTTTTGCGCTCGTCGCCCTTGCGGGCGTACTGGTGGTGCTCTACGCCTGGAGCCTGCCGCCCTTCACCACCCCCATCGAAAGCACGGAAAACGCCCAGGTGCGCGGCCAGGTCACCCTGATCAGCCCCCAGGTGAGCGGCTACGTGGTCGATGTGCCGGTGCAGGACTTTCAGAGCGTGCACCATGGCGAGCTGCTCGTGAAGATCGACGACCGCATCTACCGCCAGCGTGTGGCCCAGGGCGAGGCGCAAGTCGCCACGGCCAAGGCGGCGCTCGCCAACGCCCAGCAGCAGCGCCGCAGTGCCGAGGCCGCGATCGCCCAAGCCAAGGCCGGGGTGCAAAGCGCGCATGCCCAGGCGCTCAAGGCCGAGGCCGACTGGCGCCGCATCAAGGCCCTGGTGGCCGACGGTTCGCTCTCGGAACGCGAGCGCGACCAGACCTTTGCCGCGCACGCCCAGGCCACGGCGGGCGTGACGCAGGCCGACGCCGCGCTGCGCATCGCGCACGAGAATTTGCGCACCGTGGACGTCAACCGCGCCGCGCTCGAAGCCGCCGTCGCGAACGCGCAGGCGGCGCTGCAGCTCGCGCGCATAGACCTTGCCAACACCGAAATCCGTGCCCCGCGCGACGGCCGTCTGGGCCAGGTGACCGTGCGCGTGGGCGCCTACGTCACTGCGGGCACGCAGCTCACCGCGCTCGTGCCGCAGACCTTGTGGGTCATCGCCAACATGAAGGAAACGCAGATGGCCGACGTCGCCGTGGGCCAACCGGCATGGTTCACCGTCGATGCGCTCAACCACGCGCGCATCAACGGGCACATCGAGCGCATCTCGCCCGCGGCGGGCTCGGAGTTCAGCGTATTGCCGCCTGACAACGCCACGGGTAATTTCGTGAAGATCGCGCAGCGGATTCCCGTGCGCATCGCCATCGCCCCCGACCAGCCGCTGGCCGAGCGTCTGCGTCCGGGCATGTCGGTGGTGGTGAGCATAGACACGGCAGCGCGGCCCCAAAAGCCGGCTGGCAGCGCAGCGCAACCCACAGCGCCAGCGGAGCAAAAGCCATGAGCCGCCTCGCCTCTGCGCAGCTGTTCGCATCGGCGCAGCGCCTTGCATCGGGTCTGCTCTGCGCCCTGCTGCTCGCCGGCTGCACCCTGCCGCCGCAGCCGGCGCCGCCAGCGACGCTGCAAATGCCCGGCGGCTGGCGCGCGCCCAACACCACGGGCACCACCACAGGCTCCACGCCTGCCAGCGCGGCGGCGGCCCAGATTTCTGCGCAGTGGTGGCAGACGTTTGGCGACCCCGTGCTCGATGACGTGGTGGCGCGCGCCTTGGCGCAAAACACCGACCTGCGCGTGGCGCGCGCGCGTGTGGCCGAATACCAGGCGCGGCTGGACATCGCGCGCGCGGCCCAGGCGCCCGCTGTGAGCGGCAGCGCCCAGCCCGTGCTGCGCAGCCGCGCACGCACGCCCAGCGGCAGTTTTGCCGACACCACCGTGCACCAGGTCGGCGTGCAGGCCAGCTACGAAGTCGATCTGTGGGGCCGGTTGCGGAGCCTGAGCGATGCTGCGCTCGCCGACCTGCAAGGCCAGCAGGACGCGCTGGACGCCGCCGCGCTGTCGGTGGCCGCGCTGGCCGCGAGCGGCTACCTGAACCTGCGCAGCCTGGACGCGCAACTGCACATTGCACGGGTGACCCTGGCCACACGCAAGGAATCGCTGGACCGCGCCAAGCACCTGCTCGACACGGGCTACAACTCGCGCGCCGAATGGATCCAGTTCCAGTCGGACTACCTTGCCGCCGCCGCCGCCGTGCCCGCGCTCGAGCGCTCGGTCGCATTGCAGGAAAACGCGCTGCACCTGCTGCTGGGCGAAAACCCCGGCGACGTGGCGCGCGGCGCCGAGCTGACCGCGTTGCGCCTGCCCGCCGTCGACAGCGGCGTGCCGTCCGAGCTGCTGCGCCGCCGCCCCGACATCGCCCAGGCCGAGCAGCGCGTGGTGTCCGCCGACGCCAACCTCGCCGCCGCGCGCGACCAGCTGCTGCCGTCGCTGCAGCTCACGGCTGCGGGCACCTTGCAGGGCCTCAGCTGGGACCAGCTGTTCAACGCACCCTATCGGCTCTGGAGCATAGGCGGCAGCATCCTCACGCCCGTGCTGCAAGGCAACCGCCTGCGCGCCAGCACCGAAGTCGCTGCTGCGCAGCGCGACCAGGCGGTGTTCGCCTACGAACAATCCGTGCGCAACGCCTTTGCCGAAGTCGAAAACGCGCTCGCCTCCATCGACGCCCTGCAGCGACAGCTGGTGCAAACCGAAGCGCGCGAGCAGGCCTCGACCGAAGCCCTGCGCGTGGTGCGCAACCGCTACCGCAACGGCTACGCGAGCTACCTTGAAGAGCTCGACGCGCAGCGCACGAATTACGCGGCGCAGCAGGCCGTGGTGCAGACGCGCACCACGCTGCTCACGTCCTACGTCGATCTGTACCGCGCCCTGGGCGGCGGCTGGAGCGATGCCAGGGCCAGCGCCAACAGCAAGCCGAACGACGGCGCAACGCCCCAAACCCAGGCGAAAGCACCGGCCAGCACGGCGCAGCCTTGAGCCGGCACGGCCAAGGCGCCTTGGCTCGCGCACCGGCCTCGGACACGAGTTCCGTACACCTGCCGCGTGCGCCTGCGGCCCGCGAACTTGGCCCGCCCCTTGCGCCGTGCGCCGTGCGCCGTGCGCCGCAAGCCGGCGCGCTATTCGGCCAAGGCGCAGTGCACCGGCGTGGCACTGAGCAGGCGCACGCACACCTGCGGGTCTATACCCACGAGGAAGCCGCGCCGCCCGCCGTTGAGCACGATGCGCGGCAAGTCGAGAATGCTTTGCTCGACATACACCGGCATCCGCCGGCGCGTGCCAAACGGCGAAGTGCCGCCCACGAGGTAGCCGCTGTGGCGCTGCGCGACCTGCGGCTCGCAGGGCTCGACCGCCTTGGCGCCGATCTGGCGTGCGAGCTGCTTGGTGCTGACCGTGCGATTGCCATGCATGAGCACGATCAGCGGCCGCGCATCCTGGTCCTGCATGACCAGCGTCTTGACCACCATGAACGGATCGAGCCCCAGCATCTGCGCACTGTGCATGGCCCCGCCGTGCGGGGCGTAGTCGTAGGCGTGCTCGCTGAACGGCACCCCGTGCGCGCGCAAGAACGCGGTGGCCGGCGTTTCGCAGACATGGACGGTTTTCTTGGGCATGGCGGCTATCGATGGGCGTGAGGCGCTCTCTTTTTCAAAGTATCAAAGCGCTGGGTCACGCAGCTCCCAGCGGATCGCGTCGATCTCCTGCAGCAGCTCGGGCGCCAGCGCGGTGCCCCAGGCGTCGAGATTCTCTTCGAGCTGTGCGCGCGTGGTCACGCCAATGATGGTGCTTGCCACCTGCCACTTGGTGTAGCAAAACGCCAGCGCCATGCGCGTGGGCGTGAGGCCATGCGCACGCGCCAGCGCGTTGTAGCGCCGCGCGGCCTGCACCGCCTCGGGGCGCCCCCAGCGCTGCTTGCGCACCGACTCGTAGCTGGCAATGCGCGCACCCTGCGGCGCCTGCGGCCCCGTGGTGCCGCCGACGTCGTACTTGCCGGTGAGCAAACCGAAGGCAAGCGGCGAATACGCGAGCAGCGACACACCCAGGCGGTGGCAGGTTTCGTCCAGGCCGTTTTCCCAGGTGCGGTTGAGCAGGCAATACGGGTTCTGCGCCGTGGCCACGCGCGGCAAGCCGTGTTCCTCGGCCAGGCGCACGAACTCGTGCACGCCGTACGGCGTCTCGTTCGACAAGCCGATGTGGCGCACCTTGCCTGCGCGCACCAAGCCTGCGAGCGCTTCGAGCTGCTCGCGGATCGGCGTCTGCGAAGTTTCTTTCGCCGGGTCGTAATACAGGGTGCCGAACGCGGGCACGTGGCGCTCGGGCCAGTGAATCTGGTAGAGGTCGATCACATCGGTGCGCAGACGCCGCAGGCTGCCCTCGCACGAGGCTACGATGTCCGCTGCCGTGAGCCCCTTGCCCTCCCGAATCCAGGGCATGCCGCGCGAAGGACCGGCCACTTTGGTCGCAAGCACCACCTTCTGGCGCAAGCCAGGCTGCCGGGCAAACCAACGGCCAATGATGGACTCGGTCGCGCCATACGTTTGCGCACGCGCGGGCACGGCGTACATCTCGGCCGTGTCGATGAAGTTCACGCCACGCTCGAGCGCCCGGTCGAGAATCGCATGTGCTTCGTCCTCGCCGACCTGCTCGCCGAAAGTCATGGTACCCAGGCAAATGGGGGTCACGCGCAGATCACTCTGGCCGAGGGGGATGGTGTTCATGGGGAAAGACTGAGGAAACGAAAGGAGCGACAAGTGTAAGGAACGCCCCACGCCAAGGATGCCCCGCGCTGTTTCCTGTTTGACAGCTGCCAGTGCAGCGATCCGAAATAATCCCCCCATGTACCAAGCCACCCGCCCCTCCCGCAGCGCATTCGTGCGCGTTCGTACCCTCGACTACCACGTGCGCCTGTGGGGCGAGGACGCTGATGCTCAAGCGCCGCCGCTCGTGCTGCTGCACGGCTGGATGGACGTGGCGGCTTCGTACCAGTTCGTGGTCGATGCGTTGGCGCAGGACTTTTTCCGCGCGCGCACCATCATCGCGCCCGACTGGCGGGGCTTTGGCCTGAGCAAGCCGCCTGCGCCCTGCGACCACTATCTGTTCGTCGATTACCTGGCCGATCTGGACTTTCTGCTCGACCATTTCGCGGGTGATCGGCCCGTGGACCTGGTTGGGCACAGCATGGGCGGCAATGTGGCCATGCACTACGCGGGTGCGCGCCCGGGGCGCATCCGACGCCTGATCGACCTCGAAGGCTTCGGCATGCCCGCCACCGACCCGCGCACGGCGCCGGCCCACTATGCAACGTGGATGGACGAGGTCAAGCTGCTGCACCAGGGCAAGATGGCGTTGCAAAGCTACGACGGGCCCGAGGGCGTAGCGCAGCGCCTGAGCAAGACCAATCCGCGCCTCTCCTCCGACAAGGCCGGATGGCTCGCGCGCCACTGGGCGCAGCCGGGCGAGGACGGGCGCTGGCGCATCCTGGGCGACCCGGCGCACAAGGTTGTGGGCGCCTACCGCTCGCGCGTGGAGGAGGTGCTGGCGCTTTATGCCGCCATCAGCGCGCCCACCTTGGTCGTCGAGGCAAGCGACAACGGATTGCACAAGTGGTCGGGCGACACCTACACGCTGGAGGAATTCCACGCGCGCCTGCGCCATGTGCGCGACTGCCGCCGCATGGTGGTGCCGGATGCGGGCCACATGCTGCACCACGACCAGCCCGAGGCCGTGGCGCGCTTGATCGAGCAATTCGTTTTATAGGCCAAATAGGCCACTTGCGTTCTACGAGTCTGCGCAAGCAGCTATCGTTTTTGTAATTATGGCGTGGCGTTTGTTTTGCCTGGCCGAGTGGCCACGGCAGCGGACACGCAAGCCGCCTGCGCGCCCTGCGCTTGCGGTGCGCACCAGTCGCCGCCCAGCGCCTTGACCAGGAACACCGCCGTTTGCAGGCGCTGGCCTTGCACCTGGGCGAGCTGGCGCTCGGCGGCGAGCAGCGATTGCTGGGCCGTGATGACGTCGAGGAAGGTGCTGGCGCCGCCCTCGTAGCGGTAGGCGGCCATGGTGCGCACCTGGCGCGCGGCATCGACGGCGCTTTGCGCCTTGACGCTCGCGCGCTCGAGCGCCGCGAGGCCGGTGATGCCGTCTTCGACCTCCTGCATCGCGGCAAGTACCACGCGCCGGTAGCTCGCGACGGTGCCCTCATACCCGGCCTGCGCGAAATCGACGTTCGCACGGATGCGCCCGCCGTCGAACACGGTCTGCACGGCCGTCACGCCCAGCGACCACAGCATGCTCGGTGCGTCGAACAGCACGGAACTGCGGTTGCTGCTGTCCACACCCAACGCCGCGCCCAGCGTGACGCTGGGGAAAAACGCCGCCTTGGCCACGCCGATCTGCGCGTTCGCCGCGGCCATGGCGCGCTCGGCCGCGGCGACGTCGGGGCGGCGCTCGAGCACGTCCGAAGGCAGACCGAGCGGCACGGCGGGTGGCGTGATGGGCTGCACTGCCGCACCGATGGTGAAGTTGGGCGCGGGCTGGCCGATCAGCGCGGCGATGGCGTGCTCGTATTGCGCGCGTTGCTTTTTCAGCAGATCGACCTGCGCGAGCGTGCCCTCGAGCAGCGCGCGCTGCTGCGCCACGTCGATGCCGGGAACGGCGCCGAGGTCGTGGCGCGCGGTGACGAAGTCGAGCGCGCGGCGCTGCCAGTCGATCGAGCGCTGCACCACGTCGAGCTCGATGTCGGTCGCACGCAGGTTGAAATAGTTGCTCGCCAAGTCGGCCGTGAGCAGCAGGCGCGTATTGCGCAAATCGGCCTCGGACTGCTGCGCCGCGGCCTGCGCGCCTTCGACGGCGCGCTGCACGCGGCCGAACAGGTCGGCCTCGTAGCTCGCGTTGAACTGCAGCAGGTAGTCGTTTTGCGTGGTGGCGTAATTGGGGTTGTTGTAATTGGTCAAGGGCCGGTTGGCCGAGATGCGCTGGCGCGCGTCGCGTGCCGTGAGGCCCACCTGGGGGTAAAGCGCTGCCGAGCTTGCGCCCACGAGTGCACGCGCCTGCGCGAGCCGCGCCGCCGCCAGCGCGAGCGTGGGGTTGCTCGCGAGCGCCTGGTCTTCGAGCGCATCCAGCTCGGTGTCGCCAAAGCGCTGCCACCACGGGCCTTTGTCGAGCGCATCGCCGGGCTGCGCCTCGCGCCAGGGTGCTTCGACCTTCCAGCTTACGGGCACGGTGACGTCGGGTTTGCGGTAGTCGGGCCCCACGGCGCAGGCCGCCAGCAAGGCGCAAGCGCAGGCGAGCGCACCAAAGCGCAGGCCACGCAAACTGCGCAGACGCCCCGCGCGTATGGTGCCGGGCCGCGTTTGCGCGCCCCTCATGCCGGCTCCTTCTTGCCAGGCTTGGCGCCTTCGGGTGCGGCGGCCTTGGGCGGCGCGATGGTCACGGTGTCGCCCTCGGCGAGCGCGTCCGACGGGTTGAGCACGAGCTGTTCATTCCCTTGCAGGCCGCTCAGTACCTCGATGCTGCCGCCATAGTTGCGCCCCAGCGTGACGGGTTGCAGGTGCACCTTGCCCTGCGCATCGACGATGGCCACGCGCGTGCCTTCGGCGCGAAACAGCAGCGCGTTTTCGGGCACGCTGAGCATCTTGCTCGGCGGCAGCGGCACTTCGACCTGCACGTAGGCGCCGGGCAGCAGGCTGCCGTCGGGGTTGGGCAAGGCGATTTCAACCTGCATCTGGCGCGTCGCAATGTCGATCGCGCCTGCCGTGCGCGCGACCTTGCCCTCGAACTTTTGGCCCTGCAGCTCGGCCTGCGTGACGATGACGGGCTGGCCCGGCTGGATGCGGCTGGCGTAGGACTGCGGCACGTTGACGTAGATGCGCAGCGGGTCGGTCTGCGCCATGGTGAAGAGCACGCGCCCGGCACCAGCGTCGATCAAATCGCCTACATCGACGTTGCGCCGCGTGACCACGCCGGCAAACGGCGCAAGCACGCGCTTGAAGCCCTCCATCTGGCGCAGGCGCTGCACGTTGGCCTCGGCGGCTGCGAGGTTGGCCGTGGCCGTGGCGACGGCGTTGCGGCGCTCTTCGAGGTCTTGCTGCGCGACCACGTCTTTTTGGCGCAAGGCCTCCCAGCGCTGCGCGGTGCTGCGCGCGAGCGCGAGGCTCGCGGCGGCCTGCTCGCGCGCGGCGATGGCCTGCGCGAGCTGCTGGTCGATTTCGGGCGTTTCGATTTCGGCGAGCAGCTCGCCTTGCTTGACGCGGCTGCCGATGTCGTGCGTCCAGCGCTTGAGGTAGCCGCTCACGCGCGCGGCGATCGACGCCTGCACATAGCCTTGCAAAGTGCCTGGCAGCGTCAGCGTCTGGCCTTTTTGCGGCAAGGTGGGCGTGGTGGTCAGCACGTACTGCGTGGATTGCTCGGCTGCGACTTTTTCGAGCGCGCTGGCGTTGGCGTGGCGCTGGTAGAGCGTGCGCGCCGCGCCGATCAGCAGCAGCAAGGCGACGACCACGAGGATGGCGCGCGTGCGCCGCACCATCTGCTGGCGCTTGAGCAGATCGTGGTGGCCTGTGCCATCGGTTTCGAGCGGGTGGATGGCCATTGCCGCGTGGCGTTGTTCGGTCATGGTTCAGCTTTCTTATGCGGTAGCGGGCGGCGGCGCTGCGGGGCCCCTGCCGTGGCCTTGGGCACGTTCGGCGCGCCGGGCACGCCAGCTGTGCACGGCGGCGAACACCGCAGGCACGAAAAACAGGGTGGACACGGTGGCGAGCAGCAGGCCGCCGATCACGGCGCGCCCGAGCGGCGCGTTCTGCTCGGCGCCTTCGCCCAGGCCCAACGCCATGGGGATCATGCCGATGATCATGGCCAGCGCCGTCATGAGCACGGGCCGGATGCGCGTGGCGCCAGCTTCGAGCGCCGCCGACAAGGGCGGTATGCCCGCGAGCAGCCGGTCGCGTGCGAACGACACGAGCAAGATACTGTTGGCCGTGGCCACGCCCATGGTCATGATGGCGCCCGTGAGCGCTGGCACGCTGAGCGTGGTGCCGGTGAGGAACAGCATCCACGCGATGCCCGCGAGCGCCGCGGGCAGCGCGGTGATGATGATGGCCGCGTCCAGCCAGGCCTGGAAGGTCACGACGATGAGCAGATACACGAGCACGATCGCCATCGCGAGCCCCACGCCCAGGCCCAGGAACGAGGACTGCATGGTCTGCACCTGACCGCGCGTTTGCACTTGGTTGCCGCGCGCGAGCTTGGGCCGCACGGCATCGACGCGTTTTTGCACCTGCGCGGCCACGCTGGCCAGGTCGGTGCCCTGCACGCTCACGAACACGTCGATCACGGGCGCAATGTTGTAGTGCGACACCACCGCGGGCTGGCGCGCGGGCCGCACATCGACGAGGTTGCCGAGCAGCTGCGGCGCACCGCCACCGGTGTTCACGGGCACGTTGAGCAGCGCGTCGAGCGAACCGATCTGGTACTGCGGCGCCTGCACGGCGAGGTTATAGACCACGCCGTTTTTTGGGTTGAGCCAGAAGGCGGGCGCAGTCTGCGAGCTGCCCGAGAGCGCGATCAGCACGTTCTGCCCCACGTTCGCCGCCGTCAAACCCACCTGCTGCAGGCGCGAGCGGTCCATCTGCAGCCTGAGCGCGGGCGCATCGAGGCGCTGGTGCACATGGGCATCGACCGCGCCGGGGATTTTGCGAATCTCCTTGACCAAGCCGGCCGCCAGCTGCGCGTTGCCTTCCATGTCGTTGCCGCTGAACTGAATGTCGATGGCTGCAGGCAGGCCGAAGTTCAGAATCTGCGTGACGATGTCCGCGGGCTGAAAGAAAAACTCCACGCCCGGAAAGCGCTTGGGCAACTCGGCGCGCAGCAGCGTGACGTATTCCTGCGTGGGCCGGTGGCCCTCGCGCAGCGCCATGAGCAGCTCGGCGTCTATGGTGCCGATCACGCCCGAATTGCTGTACGACAGGTTGATGCCGCTGTTGGGCACGCCCAGGTTGTCGAGGATGGTTTCGAGCTCGGCGGGCGGGATCATGCGGCGGATTTCGGCCTCGACCGCGTCGGCCAGGCGCGCCGTCTCCTCGATGCGTGTGCCGGTGGGCGCGCGCATGTGCAGGCGGATCTGCCCCGCGTCCACGCTGGGGAAGAAGTCACGCCCGAGCACCGGAAACAGCGCACACGAAAGCACGCAAAAGCCCAGAAACAGCGCAATGAAGCGCCCGCGGTGCGAGAGCACCGACGAGAGCACGAGCGCATACGCGCGGCGCACGTGCTCGAAGCGGCTGTCGAACGCGCGGTACACGCGCTGCAGCAGGCTCGCGCGCGGGCCTGCGCCGGCCGCCGCGTCACCGTGCGGCGTGTGCCCCGCGTGGCCCTTCATCATCAACATGACCAGCGTGGGCACCAGGGTGCGCGAGAGCAGGTACGAGGCGAGCATGGCAAACACCACGGCCTCGGCCATGGGCGTGAACAGATAGCGCGCCACGCCCGAGAGGAAAAACAAGGGCACGAACACGATGCAGATGCACAGCGTGGACACCAGCGCCGCCGAGCCGATCTCGCCCGCGCCGTCCATGATCGCGTCATGCAGGGACTTGCCCAGCCCCACGTGGCGCTCGATGTTTTCGATGGTGACGATGGCCTGGTCCACCAAAATGCCCACCGAGAGCGCGAGCCCGCCCAGCGTCATGAGGTTGAGCGTCTCACCGAGCACGTAGAGCAGCAGGATCGACGCGAGGATGGACAGCGGGATCGTCAGCGCGATGATCAGCGTGCTGCGCCAGTTGCCCAGAAATACCAGCACCATGGCCGCGGTGAGCGCCGCCGCGAGCAGCGCCTCGAACACCACGCCCTTGACGGCGGCCTTCACGAACACCGACTGATCGAACAGCGGCGTCACCTTGATGTCGGTCGGCATGGTCTGCACGGCCAGGGGCAGCATGGCGCGCAGGTTGTTCACGATGTCTATGGTCGAGGCGCCGCCGTTTTTCAGAATCGACAGCAGCACGCCGCGCACGCCGTCCTGGCGCACGATGTTGGTCTGCGGCGAGAAGCCGTCACGCACCTGCGCCACGTCGCGCAGGTAGGTCGTGGCGCCGTTGATGGTGCGCACGGGCAGATCGTTGAGCCCCTCGATCACGCCGGGCGAGCTGTTCATCGCCACGTTGTATTCGGTCGCGCCAATCTTGGCCGTGCCCGAGGGCAGGATCAAATTCTGCGAATTCACGGCGTTGACGACGTCGCTGGGCGCCAGGCCGCGCGCCTGCAGCGCCGGGATGTCCAGATCGACCGAAATCAGCCGCGTCTTGCCGCCGTAGGGATAAGGAATCGCCGTGCCCGGAATCGTCACGAGCTGCGGGCGCAGCTGGTTCACGGTGGCGTCGAACAGACGGTTTTCGGGCAGCGTGGGGCTGGAGAGCGCGAGCTGGATCACCGGGATGCTCGAAGCCGAATACTTGATGATGAGCGGCGGCGTGATGCCCGGCGGCAGCTGGCGCAACTGCGACTGCACGGCGGCCGCGGCTTGCGCCATGCCGGTCTGGATGTTCGCCGTGGGCTGGAAAAACATCTTGATCACCGACACCCCCGACAGCGACTGGGACTCGATGTGTTCGATGTCGCTGACCACCGTGGTCAGCGCGCGCTCGGTCTGACCGGCGATGCGCTGACCCACCTCATTCGGTGCGAGGCCGGTGTAATTCCAGATGATGCTGATCACCGGAATGTTGATTTCCGGGAAGATGTCGGTGGCCATCTTCAGTAGCACGAAGGGGGCTGCCAGCACGATCAGCATCGCCATGACGATGAAGGTGTACGGCCGGCGCAGAGCGATCGAGACCATGGGATGGCAGGAAGGAGGATGCGGAAAAAAGATGCGCCCTCCGAGGCAGAGAGCGCGGGCCGATGATAGATGCAAAAAATTTGCAAGCGTTTGCCGGTTATCGCCTATCCGAGCGTGCATCCTGGGCATTGCACAATGTGCGCGCCTTGCTTGCGCAAGGCTGCTGCGTTTTGCAAGCCAAAATAGCCTCTATCGCCCATGGAATAAGCGCTAACAGCTATTATTTTTGAATATTTGCGATTGCGCTGCCAAGCCCCTCACCGCCCGACCTCGAACACAAAAAGGATCGCCCCCATGCCCTCTTCCCGCCTGCCCGCACACATCGCGCGCCGTCTGCGCCTGCCCGTGATTGCCGCGCCCATGCTGCAGGTGTCGGGCATAGAGCTCGTCGTCGCGGCGTGCCGCAGCGGCGTGATCGGCGCCTTTCCCACGGTGAGCGCGCGCAGCCCCGCAGAGCTCGACGCCTGGCTGGCTGAAATCCGCACGCGCCTCGCCGCACACCCAGACGCCGCGCCGCCCTGCCCGAACCTGATCATGCGCTCGCCGCGGCTCGCCCAAGACCTCGCCTGCGTGCTGCGCCACGGCGTGGAAGTCGTCATCACCAGCGTGGGCTCGCCCGCGCCCGTGGTCGATGCGCTGCACGGCATCGGCTGCCTGGTACTGGCCGACGTGGCCACGCTCGCGCACGCGCGCAAAGCCCTCGCGGCCGGCGCCGACGGGCTGGTGCTGCTCACGGCGGGCGCGGGCGGGCAGACCGGCTGGCTCAACCCCTTTGCCTTCGTGCGCGCACTGCGTGCCGAATACGACGGCCCGCTGGTGCTCGCCGGCGGCATCAGCGACGGCGTGGCGCTGCGCGCGGCGCAGGTGCTGGGCTGCGACCTGGCCTCGATGGGCACGCGCTTCATCGCCACACACGAGAGCATGGCCGACGAAGCCTACCGGCAGATGCTCGTCACTTCCACCCTGGACGAAGTGCTGCTCACGCGCGCCTTCAGCGGCCTGCCCACGAACATGCTGATCGACTCCATCGTGCGCATGGGGCTGGACCCGGCCCGGCTCGACGAAACCGTGACGCCCAGCACCGCCGACCAGATGTTCGGCGGCAGCGCCCACGGCAACCACAGCGCCGGCCCGCGCCGCTGGCGCGACATCTGGAGCGCCGGGCACAGCGTCTCGGGCGTGCACGCGGTGCAGTCGGTGCAGGAGCTGGTCGAGGAGCTTGCGCAAGAGTGGTCGCAGGCAGGCTAGCCGCGCGCGGCAAATGGCCGGCATGGCCACTCGCAGCCCCAATTTTGAGAGCACCAAGCGCAGGCCACGCTTGCATTAGTGGCTTTTTTCGCCTGCGTCTTTTACCGGAAGAAAACCCGCTTTTACTTGAACGATAATTGCGCCCCGTGCGTGGTTTATAAGGGTATTTACCAATACCGGTCTGCGTCAGCACATGGAAAGCGGATCTGTCATGAAACGCTACCAGCCACGAGCCCGCACGTCCGCGCCGCAATGTGCGGCTTTTTTATGGCTCGATAGCAATAGCAACAATGAAATACACCCGCTTCATCTCCCAGGGCGCCAAGCTTGCAGGAATACTTGCTGCTGGCACCCTGTCCGCACAGGCCCAGACAGCCCCTGGCGTCACTTTTTACGGCGTCATGGACGCTGGCATCGCCAGCTTTTCACGCAGCGCCAACGTGGACAGCCGCCTGACCAAAGTCAACAGCGATGCCAGCAACTCCTCGGTGTGGGGCCTGCGCGGTAGCGAAGACCTTGGGGGCGGCATGGCAGCCCTCTTTGGCCTCGAGTCCATGGTCAGCCTGAAAACCGGCGACAGCTCGACCCCCAACAGCTCGGGCGCCACCGTGTCCGGCAATCCGGCCGTCTCGAACGTGACGTTTCGCCGCGCGGCCTATGTGGGTATGAAGAGCGAAAGCTATGGCAGCGTGATGTTGGGCCGCAACTACACCGCCACCGCCATGCCCCAACTGGTGAATGCCAACGGCCTGCCCAACAATGCCGTCAACACCGGCCTCGTGACGCTGACCGCCGCGCAGGGCATCAACAACGACTACTGGAACAGCAACATGGTGCGCTACGACAGCCCCGTGTTCAGCGGTTTCAACTTTGCGCTGCAGTACGTGTTTGGCGAAGACCCGCAAAACAACAGCGCCGGCTCGGGCTACGGCGGGCTGCTGAGCTACACCAGCGGGCCGTTCAAGGTCGTGGGCACCTACAACAAGGACAAGGGCGCGGCCAACGCCGCCAACACCGCCAATCCGCGCGCCGACGTGGGCAAAAGCATCGACTGGTGGATGCTTTCGGGCTCGTACGACGTGGGCCAATTCCGCCTGAGCGCCGCCTACGACGAAGTCAAGAACGACGATGGCCGCACCGCCAGCAACAAGGGCGGCGCCGCCAACAACGTCTGGATCGACTCCAAGATGTGGACCGTGGGCGGCAATTACGCCATCACGCCGCAGTTCAGGCTCGGCGCCCAGTACGGCGAAGTCAAGGAAACCTGGACCGACACCAAGAGCAAGCAAACGGTGCTGAGCGCGCACTACGCATTCTCCAAGCGCACCAACGCCTACTTCACCGCGACCCACACGAGCAACGGCAATGCGCCGATTCTGCCGATCTACGGCAATCCGCAAACCAACGTCAGCATCCCGAACCATTCGGTCAACGCATTCGTGCTGGGGATGGTGCACCGGTTCTGACGCCAGCAGCACACCCCGCCCGGGCGCGCAGCTTCGCCCGCGACGCTGCGCGCCCGGGCAACGGGGCACCGTCGGGCATGCCTGGCCAAGCCAGGAACTCACGATCGAGACGGCAAAGACCGCCTCTCCCGCACTCCTGCTTTCGACACCAAAAGTCCGACAGGCTCCTAGTGCAGTGTTCGACGCTATCTGCGACATAAAACCGCGTCTTTTCGTCCCGGGCCGCGTTGCAAATCCTCGCGATACCACCCAGATACCACCCAGTATCGCTGCGGTTTGCGCCTTGCCCAGACCAAAAATCCATCGGTTTTATTTGTCGCATCAAGCATCAAACACTGCACTAGAAGACACAGCACAACCCCTTGCAGAGCTACCAAACGTGTAGCGAAATGGAATTCGCGCTATAGTTCTTGCACTCGATTCCATTCCGCCCGATACCTGCGAGGAGATGCAGCCATGAGCGCCAAAGAAAAACCCGCCATCAGCCAGTTGTTTGACCTGCTCGAATCCCGCTACGCTTTGCGCGTGCTCTGGGCCTTGCGTGATGGCCACCCGCAGACTTTTCGTCTTTTGCAAGACAGCGTGGGCGGCATCACCCCGAATACGCTCAACACCCGCATCAAAGACCTGCGCGAAGCCGGCTTGCTGGACCACGGCAGCGGCGGCTACTTCCTGACCGCTTCGGGTGCAGACCTGGTCAAGCGCCTGAGCGATGTGCAAGCCTTCGCCACCCGGTGGGTGGCGGCACGGGCGAAAAAATAAGGGCCGCGCCCTCAAGAAAGGCGCTACGAGCCACTTCGTGGTCACCCATCACGTGCCGCACAGCGCCGCCGCGGCAAATGCCGCCACCTCAATCGAACAAGGCGCGCGCCAAGGCAGCGTATTTGGCATCGCCCACGGCGTCACGAATTTTGGGTGCCAGCGCCGCCAGATCGGCATAGCCGCTCGCACTCTCCACGGCCAGATTCAAACGGAATCCGCGCAAACCAAGCCCCGCCGTCAACTGGATGGCAATCGGATAGGCCGCCTGATAGCGCTCCATGTCGGAACGGCCGCTTCCCTGGCTGCTCTCTAGTGTGGCCGCTTCATCCGGCACAGCGGCCAGCGTCTCATCCGGCGAAACGGGCACCGCTGCAGCCATGGCCGTTCCGGAAAAGCCCTCGTCCGCACAGAGCAGCCCCTGCTCCAGCATGGTCTGCACATCGGCCTGCGTGATCCCCATGGCCGCCGTGGCCGCCAGCACCTCTTCGGTGCTCCGCTTGCCATCGAACAGGATGAAAGCCGTGCGCTGACGTGGCGTGAGGCTGCCATGCCGGTCCTTGAGTGCCGCCAGACCTGCCGGCGTTTTGCTGAGAGCCATGGTTTTCCCGACGAAAAAGAGAGATGTACGGTGTTGCCGGTATTCCAATGAACGGCACACCGATGTGGCAAGGACTGTCAATGCCCACTGCATGCAGTTTATGACAGGAACGTCATCAAGCCACCGCCGCAACCTCGTGAGACCAGTTTCTCGCCCCCAGTATCCCCCCGTAAATCGGGGCTTTCCATGACCAGTGTGCCATCCCATGGAAGGTACAGCGCCGGCTACCGCCTGACAAACCGGAGCCACCAGCTCCACCCCACGGCCACGACGAAGCCGACCGGCACGCCGAACACCCCTGCCGCCAACGGCTCTATGCCCCCCCACAGGCCATCGGTCAGCAGCCAGCGCGGCAGCACGCCCCCGGCGCGCAGCACGGGCAGCTGTGCAAGCATGTAGTAAGCCGTCAGGCCAAAACCCGCGAGCATGCCAGCCACGGCCCCTTGCCGCGTCATGCCGCGCCAAAACAGGCCCAGGACCAGGGCTGGCACGAAGGCCGACGCGGCGAGCGAAAACGAAGCAGACACCATGGGCAAAATCTCCGCGGGCTTGAGCGAGGCCACCATGGCCGCCGTCAGGGCTACTGCCAGCAGGGCGAATTTGCTCAGGATCACGCGCTGCTCGGGCGAGGTCCGCGCTCCCTTGTCACCATGAAAATACAAGTCGCGCACCAGCGCATTGCTGATGGTCAGCAGCAAACCATCCGCCGTGGACAAGGCAGCCGCCAGGCCGCCCGCAGCAACGAGCCCCGAGACCACATACGGCAAGCCACCGATTTCCGGCGTGGCAAGCATGATGAGGTCGGCGCCCAGATGGATCTCGCCGAACTGCACGATGCCGTCGCCGTTCATGTCTTCGACCGAGAGCAAGGCAGGATCGACATGCGCCCACTGCGCCATCCAGTGCGGCAAGGCGTCGAAGTGACTGCCCACGAGGTTTTGCATCACCTCGAACTTCACCAAAGCCGCGAGCGCGGGCGTACTCAGGTACAGCAAGGCGATGAAAAACAGCGACCAGGCGACCGAAGTGCGCGCCGCGGCGACCGAGGGCACGGTGTAGTAGCGCGTCAGCAGGTGCGGCAGGCCGGCTGTGCCGACCATGAGGCAGAACATCAACGCCAGAAAATTGCGACGCGAAAGTGCGTATTCCTCTTGTTCCTGGGGCGTGCCCTCAGGATTGCCGGCAAAGGCCTGGCTGTGCGGTGGAAGGCCGCCGAGCGGACGCGCACGCTCGAAGCTCTCGCGCATCTCGCGCGTCCAGCGTTCGCGCGCTTGCGCCGCATCGCGCGGCAGCGCCGCAAGCGCCTGGCTCGCGCGCACGATCTGCTCCACGTCGGCATTCTGTGCGCGCAGGGCCTGGATCTGCGCCCTGCCCTTTTCGCGCTCGCGTTGCAGCGCGCCGTCCACGTCGCGCAGGCGCTGCTGCAAGTCCAGGGCGCGCTGCAAATAGGCGCGCGCCACCTCGCGTTCGGCAGGGGAATCAAGAAACTGCCCTTCGAGTTCGGCGATCTTGCCGATCTGCGCGCCATACACCAGCGGCGCCATGGGATTGCCCAATTGCTGGTACGACAACCACGACACGGGTATCAAAAAAGCGAGCAAGAGAACGACGTACTGCGCCACCTGCGTCCAGGTAATGGCCCGCATCCCACCAAGGAACGAACACAGCAGCACGCCGCCGAGCCCGAGCATGATGCCGATCTCGAACTGCACGCCCGTAAGGCGCGAGGCGATCAGCCCCACGCCGTAAATCTGCGCGACCACATAGGTGAACGAACACAGCACCGCGGCCCACGCCGCCAGGATGCGTGGCCAGCGCCCACCGAAACGCAGCTGGAAGAAATCCGGCACGGTGTAGAGCTCCAGCGCACGCAGCTGCGGCGCAATCAGGATGGCCACGAGGCAAAACCCGCCCGTCCAGCCAAGCAGGTACGCAAGGCCGCCAGCCTGCCCCGGCGAGCCCGAAAACCCCTGCAAATACAAGGCGCCCGAGAGGCTGATGAACGAGGCCGCGCTCATCCAGTCGGCCGCAGCCGCCATGCCGTTGAACATGGGCGGAATGCGCCGCCCGGCCACGTAATACTCATCGGCGTCCGTGGTGCGCCCACGCACGCCTATCGCGGCATAGACCATGATGCTGCCGAAGAGGAATACCGGCCCTATCCACTGGCGTGAAAACCCGTGGTGCTCGGCCCATGCCATCAGTGCGAGCACGCCCAGCACGCACAACACATACCAAGCCAGGGCTCGGTGCAGACGCCAGCGACCGTTTTTCCCCCGTTCAGCCATGGCGCGTGCCATCCCCAGAGGCATCGGATGCGGCCTCTGATGCGGCATCCGCTGCGCCAGCGCCCTGGTGCTGGCGCTCGAAGTAGCTCATCGCCCAGGCATAAAAGACCACGATGGCTATGAACATCAGCACGGCCCCCTGGGCCACGAGCCAATAGCCCAGCGGCCACGGCCCCGTCGTCCAGGCCTGCAGCTGGCGCGCAAAGAAAGGCACGCCAAACGCCACCGCAGCCCAAAACAGCAGCAGTGCAGCCTTGAGCCAGGGATGCTGCAGATCGTGCAGCTGCGGCGGCAGCGGCGGCAGCGGGTCTGCAGGCTCGAGATTCGCGTTCACCGACATTTCGTGCAAAGCCCTTGCTGCCGCGCCGCCTCACCTGCTCGCAACGCGGGGGCCCGCAGTGGCATCACGGTGGCATCAGCCAGCCAGCTGCTGCCAGGTGGCGATCACGCTGTCCGGGTTGAGCGAGATCGAGGCAATGCCCTCCTGCATCAACCACTGCGCAAAATCCGGGTGGTCGCTCGGGCCCTGGCCGCAGATGCCTATGTATTTGCCCTGGGCACGGCAAGCCCGGATGGCCTGGTGGATCAGCGCCTGGACAGCAGGGTCACGCTCGTCGAAGTCCTGCGCGAGCAACTCCAGCCCCGAATCCCGGTCCAGGCCCAGCGTGAGCTGGGTCAAGTCGTTGGAGCCGATCGAAAACCCGTCGAAAAACTCCAGAAAACGCTCGGCCAAGATGGCATTGCTCGGAATCTCGCACATCATGATGAGCTTGAGTTCATCCCTGCCGCGCTCCAGGCCGTGCCGCGCAAGCAGCTGCACCACGCGCTCGGCCTGCCCCAGCGTGCGCACGAAGGGCACCATGACCTGCACGTTCGTGAGCCCCATCTCGGTGCGCACACGCCGCAGCGCCTCGCACTCCATCGCAAACGCCTCGCCGAAGTCCGCGCTGAGGTAGCGCGCCGCACCACGGAAGCCCAGCATGGGGTTTTCTTCCTCGGGCTCGTAGCGGCTGCCGCCGATGAGCTTGCGGTACTCGTTGCTCTTGAAGTCGGACAGGCGCACGATGACCGGCTTGGGCCAGAACGCCGCGGCGATCGTGGCCACGCCCTCAGCCACCTTGTCCACGTAAAAGGCGCGCGGACTCGCATGGCCACGGGCCACGGACTCGACGGCCTTCTTCAGGTCGCTGTCGATGTTCGGGTAGTCGAGGATGGCCTTGGGGTGCACGCCGATGTTGTTGTTGATGATGAACTCCAGGCGCGCCAGCCCCACGCCCTCGTTAGGCAGCTGGGCAAAATCGAAGGCGAGCTGCGGGTTGCCCACGTTCATCATGATCTTGGTGGCAATCGCGGGCATGCTGCCGCGCTGCACTTCGGTGACTTCCATCTCGAGCAGGCCGTCGTAGATGCGGCCCGTGTCGCCCTCGGCGCAGCTCACGGTGACCAGCATGCCGTCCTTGAGCCGCTCGGTTGCGTCACCGCAGCCCACCACGGCCGGAATGCCCAGCTCACGCGCAATGATGGCCGCATGGCAGGTGCGCCCGCCGCGGTTCGTGACGATGGCGCTTGCGCGCTTCATCACAGGCTCCCAGTTCGGGTCCGTCATGTCGGTCACGAGGATGTCGCCAGGCTGCACCTTGTCCATCTCGTGCAGGCTGTGCACCACGCGCACCGGGCCGGTGCCAATCTTTTGCCCGATCGCGCGCCCCTCCACCAGCACCGCGCCATGCCCCTTGAGCTTGTAGCGCAACTCCACCTGCCCCTTGGCCTGGCTCTTCACGGTCTCGGGGCGGGCCTGCAAAATGTAGAGCAAGCCATCCACGCCGTCCTTGCCCCATTCAATGTCCATAGGGCGGCCATAGTGCTCCTCGATCAAGAGCGCATAGTGCGCCAGCTGCAACACATCGTCGTCGGTGAGCGAGTAGCGGTTGCGCTGCTCGGCCGGCACTTCCACGGTCTTGATGAGCTTGCCCGTCTGCGCCTTTTCCTCGGGCGTGCAAAACACCATCTGGATCAGCTTGCTGCCCAGGTTGCGCCGGATCAACGCCTTTTTGCCCGCGCGCAACATGGGCTTGTGCACGTAAAACTCATCCGGGTTGACGGCACCTTGCACCACCGTCTCGCCCAGACCATAGCTGCTCGTGATGAACACCACGTCCTCGAAACCAGATTCGGTGTCTATGGTGAACATCACCCCCGAGGCGCCGATGTCCGAGCGCACCATTTGCTGCACACCCGCCGACAGGGCCACTTCGGCATGCGCAAAGCCCTTGTGCACGCGATAGCTGATGGCACGGTCGTTGTAGAGGCTGGCAAACACTTCCTTGATCTTGTGCTTGACTTCGGCCAGGCCGATGACATTGAGAAAGGTCTCCTGCTGCCCGGCAAACGATGCATCCGGCAAGTCTTCCGCCGTGGCCGAGGAGCGCACCGCAAACGATGCACCGGGATGGTCGGCGCTCAGGCGCGCGAATGCGGCATCAATGGCTTTTTCGAGCTCCACAGGAAAGGGCTGCGCCTCGACCATGGCACGGATTTCGGCCCCGGTCTTCGCCAGCGCGCGCACGTCGTCAACGTCCAGCGCGTCCAGCAGCGCATTGATGCGCTGATCCAGGCCCGCATGGCGCAAAAACTCGCGATAGGCGTGCGCCGTGGTGGCAAAGCCCGTGGGCACGCGCACCCCATGGGGCAATTGCGAAATCATCTCGCCAAGGCTGGCATTCTTGCCGCCCACGATGGCGACATCGGTCATCCTGAGGTTTTCAAACGGTACGACCAGGGCCTCCGAGCTGAAACGTGCTGACATGGGAATACTCCAAAGTTGATAAACCGTACCGGGGCCCCGGGCAACGCCGGGGCCGCACGCGCTCGCAGACATCCGCCACCGCTTTGGTTCTTCTTTGGATGGGGAGGCGCATGGGATGTCTGGGCAAAATTCAGGTCGCGACGCACGCACATCGGCACAGCCTTGTCTGCGCGGGTCGATCAGATAATGGGCGCCATTGTAGGTCTGCATCGCAGGCAAGCGCCCCCAAGGAACCATCCATGCACTCTCGCACCGCCTTTTTCGTGTCCGACGGCACCGGCATCACCGCGGAAACCTTCGGCAAAGCCATCCTCGCCCAGTTCGAACTCAAACTGCGCTTCGTGCGCCTGCCATTCATCGACACGGCGGACAAGGCGCACCAGGCGGTGCGGCAAATCAACCACACGGGCGAGTTGGAGGGCAAGCGCCCCATCGTCTTCACCACGCTCGTAAACATGGAGGTGCTCGGGGTCCTCCAGAATCATTGCAAAGGCATGCTGCTGGACATGTTCGGCACCTTCGTCAACCCACTGGAGCAAGAACTGGGCATCAAGTCGCACCACCGCGTGGGCCGCTTCAGCAACGTCAGCCGCAGCCGCGAATACGCCCAGCGCATCGAAGCCATCAACTACAGCCTGGCGCACGACGACGGGCAGAGCAAACGCGATCTCGCGAACGCCGACGTCATCCTCGTAGGCGTCTCCCGCAGCGGCAAAACTCCCACCAGCTTGTACCTCGCGATGCAATACGGCATCAAGGCCGCGAACTATCCGCTGATTCCCGAAGACTTCGAACGCCGCCAGCTTCCCGAAGCGCTTTTGCCCTACCGGAAAAAAATCTTTGGCCTGAGCATCCAGCCCGAACGCCTCGCGGAAGTGCGCAACGAGCGCCGCCCCCACTCCAAATACGCCAGCCTTGCAAACTGCCGCCACGAAGTTTCCGAGGCCGAGGCCATGATGCGCAGGGAAGGCATACGCTGGCTCTCCACTACAACGAAGTCAATCGAGGAAATCGCCACCACCATCTTGCAGGAGATGCACCTCGAGCGCCCGACATTCTGAAGTCCATGATCCATGCCCACTGTTGCACAGCCGCTATTTACTCCTCATTGAACCATGAGGACGCGGGATGATGGCTATGCCGTCAACGCTTGCGTCGATCCACCCTCCACCACCCAATTGATCACCGGCAGCCGATCCACTTCCCTCTCGCTCAACATCACTCTCGCTTGCTCCGTCGCTCATCTCCATCCAACCCGGGAGGACATTTGTAATCGGGGCAAAGGGGACACTACTAATCACAGTCGAGTTGTGCACAAGGCTTTCCGCGGTAAAATTATGGGTTGCGGCCGGGGGATGGTGCTTCGGGTTCCTGCCTCGAATTCCAGCCTTCGTATGTGCTCCCGGCTTTCCAACGACTACCTCCAGAGAGACTGAAAGCCATGGCGATCGTTGTCAACAAACTCCTGCCTGAATTCGAAGCCAACGCCACTGGCGGCATGAAGGTATCCAACACCTCACACCTGGGTCAAATCCTGGTGCTTTATTTTTACCCCAAGGACAACACGCCGGGCTGCACCAC
Source organism: Extensimonas perlucida (assembly GCF_007655255.1). GTDB lineage: Bacteria > Pseudomonadota > Gammaproteobacteria > Burkholderiales > Burkholderiaceae_C > Extensimonas > Extensimonas perlucida. The sequence goes on along the minus strand of NZ_VMYE01000012.1, from coordinate 9,513 downwards.
CGAGGCCATGCAGTTCCGTGACAAATACAAGGACTTCGTCAAGGCCGGCGCGGCACTCTTTGGCGTGTCGCGCGACAACATGAAGTCGCACGAAGACTTCAAAGCCAAGCTCGAGCTGCCCTTCGAGCTCATCGCCGACACCGAAGAAAAAATGTGCCACATGTTCGGCGTGGTCAAGAACAAGATCATGTACGGCAAAAAGGTCAAGGGCATAGAGCGCAGCACCTTCCTCATCGGCCCCGACGGCGTACTGCTGCAAGAGTGGCGCGGTATCAAGGTGCCCGGCCATGTCGATGAAGTGCTCAAGGCCGTCAAGGCCGTCAAGGCGCTCAACAAGAAAGCCGCCTGAGTCTTTTTTTCTTGCAAGCAAGTTCACGAAGCGTAGGCATAATGGCTCGATGCACTTGAGCATTGCTCTGCGTCCTTTCCTCCTTCCAGCCGCCGGGGTTTCCTGGCGGCTTTTTGTTTTTTGCGCTCTCTCCCTTTTTATCCACCATGCCCCTGCCCCCTGCCCCGCGCCGCCGCGCTGACCGCCTGACCCCTGAAACCCTGGCTGCCCCAGCCCCCGCGGCCGTGCGCGCTACCGCACATGCCGAAAAAATCCCCACCCTGCAACTCGTGCCAGCTACCGCACCAGGAGTGCAACCCGCTGCGCCCGCCACGCCCATTGCAGCCCGCGCGTCTGAAACCGCGCCCACCCCCGCCGCCCCACGTGCACGCGCTGCGCGCCCGAGCAGCCGCAAGCAACCCTCGGCGCATGCCCCCTCCGCCACCAAGGCGCCGACAAGCGCGAGCGCATCCGCACCGAAAAAACGCCGCGCCACGGGTCCGAGCAAGCTCTTCGTGCTCGACACCAACGTGCTGCTGCACGACCCGAGCTGCCTGTTTCGCTTCGAGGAGCACGACATCTTCCTGCCCATGGTCGTGCTCGAGGAGCTGGACGCGCACAAAAAGGGCACGACCGAGGTCGCGCGCAATGGCCGTCAGGCCAGCCGCACGCTGGACGCGCTGGCCGCTTTGCACGCCGGCGACATGGCGCTGGGCTTGCGCCTCGATGCCACGGGCCAGCGCACGGCCAAAGGGCATTTGTTCTTCCAGACCGCGCCGCTCGACTACCCGCTGCCCACCAGCCTGCCGCCGGGCAAGGCTGACAACCAGATCCTCGGCGTGGTCGAGGCGTTGCGCAAGCTGCACGCGCCGCGCGAGGTGGTGCTGGTCTCCAAAGACATCAACATGCGCGTCAAGGCACGCGCGCTGGGCCTGACCGCCGAGGACTACCAGAACGACAAGGTGCTCGAGGACGGTGACCTGCTCTACGCCGGCGTACTCGCGCTGCCGCCCGACTTCTGGAGCCGCGCGGGCAAGCACATCGAGAGCTGGCAAAACGGCGCGCACACCTACTACCGCATCGGCGGGCCGCTGGTGGCGCAGCTGCTCATCAACCAGTTCGTCTATTTCGAGGCTCCGGGCGAGCCCAGCCTGTTCGCGCGCGTGGTCGAGATCCGTGACAAAAGCGCCGTGCTGCAGACGCTCACCGACTACGGCTCGCCCAAAAACGCCGTCTGGGGCGTGACCACGCGCAACCGCGAGCAGAACTTCGCGATGAATCTGCTCATGGACCCGAACATCGACTTCGTCACGCTCGCGGGCACGGCGGGCACGGGCAAGACGCTCATGGCCCTGGCCGCGGGCCTCACGCAGGTGCTCGACGAGCGCCGCTATACCGAGATCATCATGACCCGCGCCACCGTCAGCGTGGGCGAGGACATCGGCTTTCTGCCCGGCACCGAAGAAGAAAAAATGGGCCCGTGGATGGGCGCACTCGACGACAACCTCGAATTCCTCGCCAAGGGCGACGGCGGCAACGCCGGCGAATGGGGGCGCGCCGCCACCAACGAGCTGATCCGCAGCCGCATCAAGATCAAGAGCATGAACTTCATGCGCGGGCGCACCTTTTTGAACAAATACGTAATCATCGACGAGGCGCAGAACCTCACGCCCAAGCAGATGAAGACGCTGGTCACGCGCGCCGGCCCCGGCACCAAGATCATCTGCATGGGCAACCTCGCGCAGATCGACACGCCCTACCTCACCGAAGGCTCGTCGGGCCTGACCTACGCCGTCGATCGGTTCAAGGGCTGGCCGCACAGCGGCCACATCACGCTCGCGCGCGGCGAGCGCTCGCGCCTGGCCGATTTTGCGAGCGAGGTGCTTTGACCGATGCTGCGACCGGTGCTGTGAGGTGGGCCCCGTCTGGGCACGCTGCACAGAGTATGCTCAGGGCCCTCGCCACAAAAGGCGGGGCGCGCCGGCGTCTCTCGATTATTCTTTTTTGATAGCTGCCAGCGCCCGTGGATACTGCTTAAAACGCCTTTTTTGCCTATATTTTCATCATTGAAGGAAGTGAACATGACCCGTGAAGTCGTCATCGTCAGCGCCGTGCGCACCGCCATTGGCACCTTTGGTGGCAGCCTGAAGGACATCCCCACCGTCGATCTGGCCGCCACCGCGCTCAAGGAGGCGCTCGCGCGCGCCCAGGTCGAGGGCAAGGACGTGGGCCACGTGGTGTTCGGCCATGTGGTGAACACCGAGCCGCGCGACATGTACCTCTCGCGCGTGGCTGCGATCAACGGTGGCTGCCCCAAAGAGACGCCCGCGATGAACGTCAACCGCCTGTGCGGCTCGGGCCTGCAGGCCATCGTGAGCGCGAGCCAGGGCATTTTGCTCGGCGAATACGACGTGGCTGTGGGCGGCGGCGCCGAAAACATGAGCCGCGCGCCCTACGCCTCGCTCGCCACGCGCTGGGGCGCGCGCATGGGCGACGCCAAAATGGTGGACATGATGGTCGGCGCGCTGCACGACCCATTTCACACCATCCACATGGGCGTGACGGCCGAAAATGTCGCCAAGGAATTCGGCATCACGCGCGAAGACCAGGACGCGCTGGCGCTCGAGAGCCACCGTCGCGCCGAGCGCGCCTGGGCCGAAAACCGCTTCGCAGGCCAGATCGTGCCCGTGATGGTGAAGAGCAAAAAAGGCGAAGTCGCCTTCGAGAAAGACGAGCACTTCCGCCCCGGCGCCACGCTCGAGGACTTCCAAAAAATGAAGCCCGTGTTCGTGAAGGAAAACGGCACCGTCACCGCCGCCAACGCGAGCGGCATCAATGACGCCGCCTCCGCCGTGGTGCTGATGGAAGCCGGCGCCGCCAAGGCACGCGGCGCCAAGCCGCTCGCGCGCCTCGTGGGCTACGCGCACGCCGGTGTGGAGCCCAAGCTCATGGGCATAGGCCCGGTGCCCGCGACGCAGATGCTGCTGAAAAAGACCGGCCTCAAGCTCGACCAGATCGACGTGATCGAAGCCAACGAAGCCTTTGCCGCGCAGGCCTGCGCCGTCACCAAGGGCCTGGGCGCTGACCCGGCCAAGGTCAACCCGAACGGCTCGGGCATTTCGCTGGGCCACCCGATCGGCGCGACGGGCGCCTTGATCACCGTGAAGGCGCTGTACGAGCTGCAGCGCATCCAAGGCCGCTACGCGCTCGTGACCATGTGCATCGGCGGCGGCCAGGGCATCGCGGCGATTTTCGAGCGCATGTAATCAGGCGCACGCCACACCCAAGGGGCGGCGGCAGCTACCTGCTGCCGCCCTTTTGGTTTGCTGCGTCAACCCGCAGCAGGCTTCAAATAGAGCACGCCCAGCGGCGGCAGCAGCAGCGATAGCGATTGCGCGTAGCCGTGCGCGGGCACGGCCTCGGTGTACGCGCCACCGCCATTGCCCATGCCGCTGCCGCCGTATTCCTTCGCGTCGCTGTTGAGCAGCTCCTGCCAGTAGCCTGCAGACGGCACGCCGACGCGGTAGTGCGCGCGCGGCACGGGCGTGAAGTTGCACACCACAAGCACCACGTCCTGCACTGCGTCCTGTACCTCGCGGCCACGGCGCAGAAAGCTCAGCACCGAAGCCTCCGCGTCGTGAAAATCGACCCAGGCGAAACCCTCGTGCCCAAAGTCCTGCGCATGCAAAGCCGGCTGCGCGCGTTGGCAGCGGTTCAGGTCGCTCACCCAGCGCTGCACGCCCGCGTGCAGCGGATACTGCAGCACATGCCACTCCAGGCTCTCCTCGTGCTGCCATTCGCGCCGCTGGCCGAATTCGCCGCCCATGAACAGCAGCTTTTTGCCCGGGTGCGCCCACATGGTGCCATAGAGCAGGCGCAGATTCGCAAACTGCTGCCATTCGTCGCCAGGCATCTTGCCGATCAGCGCGCCTTTGCCGTGCACCACCTCATCGTGCGACAGCGGCAGGATGAAGTTCTCGTTGAAGGCATACCAGATGCTGAAAGAGATTTGCCCGTGGTGGTGGCGCCTATAGAGCGGGTCACGCTGGAAATAGCGCAGCGTGTCGTGCATCCAGCCCATGTTCCACTTGAGGCCGAAGCCCAGTCCGCCCGCAGCCACGGGCCGCGACACCATGGGCCAGGCCGTCGATTCTTCGGCGTAGGTCTGGACGTCGGGGTGATCGCGATAGACGGACGTGTTGAGCTGGCGCAAAAAGTCTATGGCCTGCAGGTTCTCGCGCCCGCCGTAGTGGTTCGCGATCCATTCGCCTTCGGGGCGGGCGTAGTCGAGGTAGAGCATCGAAGCCACGGCATCGACGCGCAAGCCATCGACGTGGTAGTGCTCAAGCCAGAACATCGCGCTCGACAAGAGGAACGCACGCACCTCGTTGCGGCCATAGTTGAAGATCGCGCTGCTCCATTCGGGGTGAAAGCCCTGGCGCGGGTCGGCGTGCTCGAACAAATGCGTACCGTCGAAAAACGCCAGGCCGTGCGCATCGGTCGGAAAATGCGAGGGCACCCAGTCGAGGATCACGCCTATGCCCGCCTGGTGCAGGTAGTCGATCAGGTACATGAAGTCCTGCGGTGTGCCGTAGCGTGATGTGGGCGCGAAGTAGCCCGTGGTCTGGTAGCCCCAGGAGCCATAAAACGGGTGCTCCATCACGGGCAGCAGCTCCACGTGCGTGAAGCCCAGCGCCTGCACATGCTCGGCCAGCAGCGGCGCGATCTCACGGTAGCTCAAAAAACGCTGCCCCTCTTCGGGCACGCGCCGCCACGAGCCCAGGTGCACCTCATAGACGCTGATGGGCGCGTCGAGCGCGTTGGCGCTGCGCCGGCGGGCCATCCAGTCCTGATCGCCCCAGGCGTAGTCGAGCGACCACACGCGCGAGCCGGTGCGCGGCGGCAGTTCGGCATAGACGGCGAACGGATCAGCCTTGTCCACGGCGTAGCCATGGTGGCTCGACTCGATGTGGAATTTGTAAACGTCGCCCTGCTGCACGCCGGGGATGAAACACTCCCAGATGCCCGAGTGATCGGCGCGCGGCGCACAAGGATGCGCGCCCTTGGCCCAGCCGTTGAAGTCGCCGATCATGCTCACGCGCGCTGCATTGGGCGCCCACACAGCGAACTGCACGCCCGCCACGCCATCGACCACGCACGCGTGGGCGCCGAGCTTTTCGTACAGGCGGCAGTGCGTACCCTCGCGAAACAGGTAAATGTCGTGCGCGGTCAGTAAGCTCGGCGCTTGCGCGCCCCCTGCTGGCACCACGGGCATCAATCGCGCACCACGAGCACGGGGATGTGCACCAGGCTCAAGATGCGCTGCGTCACGCTGCCGAGCATGAGCTTTTCGAGGCCGCGGCGGCCGTGCGAGCCCATGACGATGAGATCGGCGGAGATATTTTTTACCGCATCTACGATGGCGTCGTGCACCACATGCCCTTCGGCAATGACGCCTTCAGCCTGCACACCGGCCTCGGCCATGGCTTTTTTGGCGGCATCGATGGCAATGTTGGCTTCCGCCGTCGCGGCGGTCAGATACTGCTCCTGGCCATACCCGAAGTCCGCCCCCACGCCCGTGAACGGATAAGGGTCGATCACGTACAGCAAAGTGACCTTGCTGCCAAAGGTTTTGGCCAGGCCTGCGGCCTTGGACACCGCGAGCATGGAAGTTTTGGAGCCGTCTATGGGAACCAGGATGTGCTTGAACATGGTATTTCTCCGGGAAAGCGAGAGAGAAGCAGAAAGCAGCGCGAAACCATGATCATGCCTCAATCTGACGCCATCCCAACCCTGTATCCCGGCGCATCTCACAGCAAGGCGCGGCGCTCCTGCACCAGGCTGTCAAAAAGCGTGTGCGTAGCGCAGCTCCAAAAAGGTCTCGCCAGGATTCGGCTTTTTTAATCCAGCATTCGAGACATGCTTGACGTAAAGCCCGAGCTCTTGCTCATGCTGCGCGCCAAACACGCGCCCAACGCCCAAATGGTCGCTGAAATTCCAGCGCGTGCTGAACCTTTTGCCGCCCACCTGGTAGGTCTTGTGCATGTACGATGCCCCAATGCCGCCCTCCATGAACCAGGGCGATGATCCATCATCGAAATGGTAGCGGAACATGGGCACCACGCCTATCTGCGCATAGTATTTGCGCTGCCCTTCGCGCGCGTCGCCATCCCAGCCTCCTAAGTAAAAATTCCAGGCCATGCCGATGCGCCCGCCCCATAGCCTTTGCTGCATGGGCAGGCTCAGGCCCAGCACGGCCGTGCTGGCACTCCCATTGCTCTCCACGCTGCCGCCGGCTTCGACATAGATGGATCGGCGCGCTTCGAACTGCTGGGCCCATGCACTGGAGCCCAGCACTCCGAGGGCAACCGCCACAGCCAAAGTGCGCATGAAGGTCCAAAAGGCGTCTATACGCCGGAGTCGCAAAGAAGTAGGAAACATTGGTTATACGCTCCGTGTTGTTCTTAAAATTCTGGCACTTCTGCGGCCTGGTGCGCATGTTGCAGCGCAATAGTTGAACGCGGCGCAGGTTCAAGACGCCCTTCAAAGCGTCAAAATGACACATCCCGAGTGCGCTCCATGCTACACATTTTTGCGATCTGTCTCGGCGCCTGCGCCGGCGCCCTGTTGCGTTGGCAGCTGGGCTTGTGGCTCAGCCCTGGGGGATTGATTCCCTGGGGAACGCTGGCTGCGAACCTCATCGGTGGCTACCTCGTCGGGCTGTGCGTGGGCGTGTTCCAGGCGCTGCCGCAGCTCGATCCGGTCTGGCGCCTGGCGCTGGTCACGGGATTCCTGGGCGCGCTCACGACCTTCTCGAGCTTTTCTGCCGAAGTCGTGGCCCTGCTGCAGCAGCAGCGCTACACACTGGCGCTGGGCACGGCGGCGCTGCACCTCGGCGGCTCGCTGCTCTTGACGGCGCTGGGCCTGCAAACGGCACGTGTTTGGCTGAACTGGTAGCTCCAGTGCAGCAGGACATCCGCACCGATCCTTCATGTTGGCTCGCCCGCTACAATGCCCCGGCCGACCAGGGAGCTGCCGTGCCCTCGGCTTCCCCCGCGTATTTGTCTGAAAGCCACTTGCGATGCTGCGCCCTCATTCGTCTATCGTCTCTGCCCTGCTGGCCGCCGGCATTTTGGCTGCCTGCTCCAGCACCCCTGCCGACCCGACCGCAGACTGGAGCCCGAACCGCCTCTATTCCGAGGCCAAGGACGAGATGAACGGCGGCGCGTTCGACAAGGCCATAGAGCTTTACGAAAAACTCGAAGGCCGCGCTGCGGGCACCCCGCTGGCGCAGCAAGCCCAGCTCGAGAAGGCCTATGCCCAATACAAGAACGGCGAAAAAGCCCAGGCCATCGCAACGCTGGACCGCTTCATGAAGCTGCACCCGGCGAGCCCAGCGCTCGACTATGCGCTCTATCTCAAAGGCATCATCAACTTCAATGACGATCTCGGGTTGTTTTCCTGGATTTCGCGCCAGGACCTCTCCGAGCGCGATCAAAAGGCGGCGAAAGACTCGTTCGAGGCTTTCCGCGAGCTGGTGACGCGCTTTCCGGACTCCAAATACGCACCCGATGCGCGTCAGCGCATGGTGTATATCGTGAACGCACTGGCCCAGTACGAGGTGCACGTCGCGCGCTACTACTACCAACGCGGCGCCTATGTCGCAGCCATCAACCGGGCGCAAGCCGCATTGGCCGAATACAAAGACGTGCCCGCGCTCGAGGAAGCGCTCTACATTCTGATGCAGTCCTACGACGCGCTGGGCATGACCCAGTTGCGCGACGACACGCGCCGCGTGCTCGAAGCCTCTTACCCGCAGAGCACTTATTTGACACAGGGCCTCAAGCCCAGGTCGAACCCGTGGTGGAAATTGTGGTGAGTGCGCCCGGCGCTGCGCTGCCCCCGCCGTACATCCATGGCTGACGCCTTGCGCCTGCTGGCCGCGACCGGCATCCACAAGGGCGACCGCGAATACCAGCAGGATCAGGTGGCACTGCTGGTGCACCCGCGGCACAAGGGCTGCGTCCTCGCCGTGGTGGCTGATGGCATGGGCGGGCGCAGCGGCGGGCGCAAGGCCTCGGACCAGGTCATGCTCACGGCGCGCCAGCTGTTCGAGCGCTATTCCCCGATCACGGACGACGCGGATATCCTGCTCAAAAACCTGGTGGCGGAATCACACCTGGTGATCCGCCTCACGGCCATGGCGGCCGAGCAGGAGCCGCACAGCACGCTCGCGGCTTTCCTCATCAACCCGGGCGGTGACTGCCATTGGGTGCACTCGGGAGATTCGCGCATCTACCATTTCCGCGGCGGCCAGCTGGCCTTTCGCACCAAGGACCATTCCTACGTGCAGGCATTGGTCGATCGTGGCGAACTGACCGAAGACCAGGCGCAAGTCCATCCGCGCTCCAACATTCTCGTGGGCTGCCTGGGGACGGAAAGCGAGCCTCCGGCCGCCCTGCACACCATCCAGCGCCTGCAGCCGGGCGACGTGCTCATGGTCTGCAGCGACGGGGTCTGGCACTACTTCACCCCTGCGGAGCTCGCCTCGGTGCTCGAGGCCCTGACGCCGCGCGAAGCCAGCGAATTTTTGATAACAAAAGCCCGCAGTCGCGCCTGCGGGGGCGGCGACAACCTGTCGCTGGCCGTGGTCAAGGTGGACGGCGTGCCCGCGCCCTGAACGCCGCTGCGGCTTAGGAGCCTGTCGGGCTTTGGGCGTCGAAAGCGAGAATGTGCCCCAGCGAGGCCAGTTTTTGCCGGATTCGCCGCCCCATAGTGGTGCGGGTGCGATTCAAACTGATGTGCCGATCAAGCCGCGTAGAGGTAAGAAGTCGCCCAGTAGCTGGCCCACTCGCTATTGGCGCGGTTGACGCGAAGGGCGAGCATGTGCTCGGCGTTGGCGGCGAGCCACCAAGAGCCCGGCAGCTTCAAGCGCTGCTGCACGATGTAGCGGTGGGCGCTTTCGATCTCGCCCGAGCCAATGGGCAGGCCCTGGGCGATCGCGCTTTGGTAGTCCAGCTGCTCCAGCCGCTGGCTCAGGTAGCGATGGCACTGGCGCACGGGGGCCTGCGGTTCGTCGGCCTGGGCAGGCTCCAGGTGGGGCTGCAATGCGGCGAGCACGGCGTCGATCTGCTGCGTTTGCAGCCTGTGCTTCTGGGCCTTGAGCCACTCCTGGCTGGACTGGG
>NZ_VMYE01000011.1 GCF_007655255.1 Extensimonas perlucida | reverse complement strand
TCTACAACCACCACTTGCCCCAATCAGCCCTGCAGAGCAAGACGCCTATGCAGGCTATGAGTGGGTGGTACGATTCATACCCTCATTTGTTCCATCGGCGGCCTTATGATCGTCCGGGACTGGACAGTTTGCCAACACCTTTTTGGTGGACAACGGCGACACGCTGCAGGGCACCGCGCTCGCCGACTACGAGGCGCTGGTCAAGCCCCTTGCCTGTAACCAGCAGTCGTCCATGTTCAAGGCCATGGGCGCCTTGGGCTACGACGCGGGCACGGTGGGCAACCACGAATTCAATTACGGCCTGCCCTACCTGAACCAGGTGCTGGGCGGCGGGCTCGACGTCGCAGGCGTCGATGCCAGCCTGAAGTGCGCCGGGCCGGGCTATCCGGTGGTGCTGGCCAACGTGCTCAGCAGCAAGACGCAAAGGCCCTTGTTGCAGCCCTACACCATCATCGAACGCACGCTGGTGGCCACCGGCGCTGACGGCAAAGAGCAGAAGCTGCCCATCAAGATCGGCGTGATCGGCTTTACCACGCCCGGCATCATGAATTGGGACAAGCGCTACCTTGAGGGCAAGCTGTCCACCACCGGCGCGGTCGAGGCAGCCACGCAGTACGTGCCCGAGATGCGCGCCAAGGGGGCCGACGTGGTGCTGGCGCTGCTGCACGGCGGTCTCGACGGCGCAGCCTATTCGCCCACCATGGAAAACCCGGGCCTGTACGTGTCCAAGGTGGCGGGCATAGACGCGATGGTGATGGGGCACCAGCATGGCGTGTTTCCCGACACGGCGGCCACGCCCATGTACGCCCAGCCGGGCGTGGACAACAAGGCCGGCACCGTCAACGGCGTGCCTGCAGTCATGGCCAGCTCCTGGGGCAAGGCGCTGGGCGTGATCGAGCTCGCGCTGCAGTGGGACGGCAGCAAGTGGAGCGTGAACAAGTCGGCCAGCAAGGCGCAGTTGCGCACCATCCTGACGGGCAAGGACGCGGCGGGCAAAAACCTGTATGTGGACCCGGACCCCAGCGTGGCGCCCCTGATCGAGGCGCAGCACCAGGCGACCATCACCTACGTGAAGACGCCCATAGGCAACACCGACTTCCGCATGAGCACCTTGTTTGCCGACGTGGGCGATCCGGGTGCGATCCAGATCGTGAACCAGGCGCAGCAGGACTACGTGGCCAGCTACATCCAGGCCAACCTGCCGCAGTACGCCGGCCTGCCCGTGCTCTCGGTGAGCGCGCCGTTCAAGTCGGGCTTTCAGGGCGCGACCGACTACACCGACGTGGCCGCAGGGCCGCTGGCCATCTTCAACGCCGCCGACCTGTACCTGTACCCGAACACGGTCTATGCCGTGAAGGTCAACGGCGCCGACATCAAGGACTGGCTCGAGGCCGCGGCCAAGCGCTTCAACCAGATCGATCCGGCCAAGACCACGGAGCAGCAGCTCATCAGCAGCTTCCCCGGCTACAACTTCGACATGTTCACGAGCGCCGATGTGCAGTACGAGATCGACGTCACCCAGCCCGTGGGCAGCCGCATCAAAAACCTGCGCTATCTCGGTCAGCCGATAGACCCTGCCAAGGAGTTCGTGATCGCCACCAACAACTACCGCGCGACCAGCGGCAAGAGCTTCATCCCCAAGCTCGACGGCTCGGCCACGATCTGGGCCTCGCCCGATGCGAACCGCGATGTGGTGGTCAACTACATCCGCAAGAACGTGAACATCACGCGCGCGGCGAATGGCTCGGCCAGGAGCTGGCGCTTCACCACGGTCACGACGGCCGGGCCGGTGGTGTTCAGCTCGGGCCCCAGCGCCCTGTCGGTGGCGCAGGCGGCGGGGCTTGCCAACGTGTCCCTGCTTGCGGCCGACGATGGTTCGGGCAAGGGCACGTCCAAGTACGCTATAGATCTGTCGAGGTGAGGCGGTAGCTGCCAGGGGCTTTTGCAGGACTTGCGCAAACAGGCAGGCGCGGCGTCTTGCAGAGGCCCCTGGCGTGGCTTGCCGACGTGCCGGCTGGCCTGACCCCAATTCCACCAGACCCCAATTTCTCCCTACAGGGCCCACACCCGCGGCGCGGTCGCCGGCAGTTGCCAGAAATGCGCCCGCCAGGCGGCGCGCAGCGCGCGGGCGAGCGCCATTGCGGGTTCGACCTGCGGCGCGAGCATGCGCGCGAGCAACAGTTGCGGGTGCGGGCTGGTGGCGCCGGCAGTGGGGGCGAGCGGGTGCGGCGCGATCACGGCACGCGCGGCGTCGAGCGCGGCTTCGCGCTGCGCGTGGGTCAGGGGCGTGCCGCTGGCAAAAAACACGCTCGCCAGGCAGCCGTACCCAGCCAGGCCCAGCGGGCTGTGCAGCAGGCGTTGGTCGGCCGCGGCGATGGTGCCGCGTTCCAGCCAGACGCCGGGTATTTCGAGGTGCTGCAGCAGGCGCCCCGATGCAGCAGGCGGCGTGGCGCCGACGGGGTCGGCTGCGCGGGTGACATTCGCGGACGGTGCGTCGTGGGTGGCGTGGGTGGGCTCGGGCATCCAGCCCAGCGCCGTCACGTCCCAGCTCAGGCATTGGGCGCCGGGTGCCAGGGTGAGGCTGAGGTGGTTTTCCGCCATGCAGTCGCGGTAGCACAAGGTCTCGAGCGGCAGCCATTCGAGGCGCGCGCCGGCTTGCAGCTGCAGTTGCGTGATTTGACGGGCCGGCGCGCCTGCGCTGCGGTAAAAGCGCGTGGCGCCGGGCGTGGTGAGCAGGGCGTGGGTGCCACTGCCCGCATTGACAGCGACCTGCAGTGTGTCGCCGCCCACGAGCCCGCCCGGCGGGTGCACGAGCACGTTGTGGCAAATACCCGTGCCTTCGGGGTACAGGCTTTGCAGGATGCGCAGCGGGCCCTGGTGGGTGTAGCGCGCCACGGTGCGCTGCTCTTGCAGGGTGTAGTCCAGGTGTAGCTGGGCGTGCCAGGTCATGCGCGGTTTACTATGGAAGTCAGAGCTATGAGCGCATGATATCGGGGCGCAGGCAGCATTTTGGGGCTGAGGCTGCAGGGGGCGGCGCAGCAGCGGAGTGCGGCGTAGGCAGGCAGTTCAGGCGCCCGCGCGCTTGCGCAGCCAGCGCACGCCGGGGCCGATGAGCGGGAATTTTTCAAAAAGCTCCTCGGCGCTGTCCCAGTAGTCGCGGTGCAAGGTGATGCGGCCTTGCGCATCGAAGCGCAAATGGGTGGCGCCATAGATGTGCTCGGGCTGGTGCGTGCGCCAGCGCCGGAAGCGAAATTGCATGTCCCAGGTCAAAAAGGCTTGCTGCGCACCAACGATGTGGTCGATAAAGACGAAGCGCGGCTCGTGCAGCGCCTCGAACATGTGCGTAAAGATGGCAGTGATGGCGGGCACGCCCTGTACGTCGTGGAATGGGTCTTTGAAGCGCGCGTCTCGGGCGTAGTACTGACCCAGCAGGGGCAGATGCGCCGGGGCAAAATTTGCAAACAAAGCCATCACCCGCGCCGTGGCTTCGCGGGTGTCGACGGCGGATTCGCTGGCGTTTGTGGGCGGCGCGGTAGAGGTCATAAATAGCGTGTGCGAGGTGCGTGTGTGAGGTGCGTGTGCGAGATCAAAGCCCGGTGAAGCGGTGCACCAAGGGAAAGTACCAGCGGTAGGGCAGCACGCGCAGGAGCTTGAGCACGCAGGTAAAGCGTCGCGGAAAGTGGATTTCAAAGGCGCCGCGCTGCCAACCGCGCACGATGGCCGTGGCCGCTTGCTCCGGGGTGCGCAGCGCGGGCATGGGGAAGTCGTTGCCCTGGGTCATGGGGGTGGCGACGAAGCCGGGATTGATGATGCTCACCCCCACGCCTTGCGGCCGCAGGTCCAGAAACAGCGCTTCGGCGAGGTGGATCAGCGCGGCTTTGCTCGGGCCGTAGCCCAGGGCGCGGGGCAGGCCGCGCCAGCCGGCCACGCTGGCCACGAAGCTCAGGTGCGGCGCGCGCCCGGTGTGCGCAGCCTGCAACAGGGCCGGCGTCACGGCGTGCAGCACGTGCAGCGCGCCGAGGTAGTTGACCTGCAGGTGGCGCTGCAGCTCGGCCAGCTCGAGGTGGCTCGCGCGCTGGGCGCGGTAGTAGCCCGCGCAGTAGCAGACCAGGTCGAGCGGGCCCGTGGCGAGCAGCGCTTGCGCGGCGGCGCTCACGGCATCGGCGTCGGTCGCGTCGAGCGCGAACGCAAGGCTGCCGGGGTGGGCGCGCACGAAGTCGTCGAGGGCGGCTTGCTGCCGCGCGGAGACGATGACCTGCGCGCCGCGCGCGTGCAACAGCTCGGCGGTGGCCCGGCCGATGCCGCTCGAGGCGCCGACCAGCCACACGCGTTTGCCACGCCAGTCGGTGATGGGCGGGTTGAGTGCCATGCTCACTCCTTGCGAAAAGACAGCAGCACCTCGCCCAGCCGAATGCCGAACTTGCGCATGGTGGCGCGGTTGAGCAACACCTTGTCGTCCACCAGAAACATCCAGTCGTCGAACTGCACTTCGTATTCCTTGCCGTCCACGGGCAGGCGCAGCGTGTAATTCCAGCGCAAGGCGTTGCCAGCGGCTTCGCCCTGCGCTTCGCCCACGACGTCGTCGGCGCGGCCGCTGTAACGCCCCGGGCCGAGCTTGGTGATGTGCCACACGCGCCGCTGGGTGCTGCCGTCGGAATACGTGAAGGCCTCGTCGAGCACGCCTTCGTCGCCTTCCCAGCGGCAGTCCATCAGGACGGTAAAGCGCCGCGCCACTTCGCCGCCGCGCTTTTGGAAGATGCCGTGCGCGACGACGCGGCCGCTGAAGTAGTCCTCAAGCGCGAGCACGGGGCGCTCCTGGGCGTAGTCCTTGGGCTGCGGGCTGGCGCAGCCCTGCAGCAGCGCGGCGCCCAGGCCGGCGAGCAGCACGGTGCGGCGTAGGTTCCATGGCAGAGCTCCTTTCGTGGCGTGGTGGAGGGGGTCAGGTGCAGGGCGTATGCACAACAGGTACAGCAGCGCAGCAGCCAGCAGCTTGAGTCCGCAAGGCAGCAGTGCGTACGTCCAGCGCAGCGGCTGCAGCGCCAGCGCCTCGGTGCTGCCCGGTGTGTAGCCCCACCATTGCAGCAGCGGCAGCGCGCCGCCTGCGGCGAGGGCGAGGTTGAACTTGGTGGTGAGATTCCACCAGCCCAGGTAAGCGCCCTCGGTGCGGCCCACGGCGCCCGCGCGCGCCACCAAGCCGGCCAGCATCGCACCGGGCAGCGTCAGATCGGCGCCAAAAGCCACGCCCGTGAGGGCACAAATGACGGCGAAAGCATGCGTTTGCCCCGCGCCCAGGGCGGCCGTCCAGGCAAAGCAGGCCACGGCCAGCAGCATGGCCGCGAGCCAGCTGCGCGCCAGCCCCGCGCGACCGACCAGACGCAACCACAGCGGCAAGCCCAGCGCAGCGCTCACGAAATACAGCGCCAGGAACAGCGCCACCTCGCCCTCCCGCGCACGTAGCACGTCCTGGGCAAAAAACAGCATCAGCGTCGCGGGAATGGCGCTGGCCGTGCCGTTGCACAGGAAAACCAGCAGCAAACGCCGCATGCGCGCATCGTGCAGCGGCTGCCACAGACGGGCACCGCGCGCTGCCTCGGGCGTCGGCGCCGCGCCTAGGAGCCTGTCGGACTTTGGAATCGTCGGCTGCGAATGCGCCGCAGCGGCCCATTTTTTACCGTCTTCTTGCCCCATAGTCCCGCTATGGGGCGGCGAATCCGGCAAAAACTGGTCTCGCCGGGGCGCATTCTCGCTTTCGACGCCCAAAGTCCGACAGCCTCCTAGCGGCGCTCCTAGCGGCGCGGGGCGCGGCGCCTGCCACCACAGCAGGTAGCCGCAGGCCAGTGCCACGCCGAACACTGCGAGCATTCCCGCGGCCCCCCAGGTCAGAGCCAGCGCCGATGCCGCCACCACGCCCACCAGGGCGTGGCCTTCGCGCCAGGCGACGATGCGGCTGCGCTGCACAGCATCGCCCCCGAGCCGCACGCCCCAGGCCTGGTGCGCGAGCATGAGCTGGCTGTGCGCCACGCTGGTGAGCACCAACCCCACGAGCATCCAGACCCACAGCCCCGTGCGGTCGGTCGGCGGCGGAAAGTACAGCCCCGTCAAACCCAGCGCCAGCAGCGCTGCGGCGGCGCCCGCGACCCACAGCACCGTGCGCAGACTGCGCGCGTAGAGCGCGTCGCACCAGCGGCCCAGGAGCGGCTCCAGGAACGCATCGCACAGGCGCACCAGCATGAGCAACACGCCGATGCTCGCCAGCGCCAGGCCGTGGTGCTGCGCGTAGTGGTGCGGCAGCACCACGTACATGGGCAATGCGGCAAACGCGAGCGGCAGGCCCAGCAGCCCGTAGCGCAGCCCGGCGCGCCAATGCGCCGCAGCGCCGGCTGCAAAAGGGTGGACGGGCGGCGCTGCGTTCATGGCGCCACGCGCGCGAGCAAGGCCGCGCGCAAGGAGGGCTCGGACGTCTGGGGCGAAAGCCAGATGCCGAAGAACAAATGCGCGAGTTCAGGCTCGCGCAAGGTACCGAGCAGCTGCGCGCCGCGCCACAGTTGCATGCCCTCGCCGGGCAGATAGACGCCCAGGAGCCGGTCGCCGGGCTGCACGTCGGGCAGCAACTGCGCGAGCATGCGCTCCCAGCGCTGCGCAAGCTCCGGGGCCAGCTTGCGCTGGCGCTGCATTTCCGTGAGCGAGCGCCGCGCAATGGCGGCCGCACTGAAGGCCCGGTGATAGCGCAGTTCGAGCGCGAGAGGGTGGGCATCGAAACGCGCGGGGGCGAAGCGCGCATCGACCCACAAGCGCGCATCGTAAATGGCCACCCCAAAAAAGCGCATTTGCCCTTCTCCAGCAAGCGTGAGGCGCTCCTGTATTGGCAGCGCCTGCAAAGCCGGCGGCGGCGCCACATCGGCGCTCGCCTGGCTCGCCAGCGGGGCGCATCCCATGACACAGACCACCAGGAATTTGGATAAAAAGTGGCTTTTGCGCATATCAGGCAAGCGCTAGCAGCTATCGAATAGTTAGCATCTCGATCACGAATCCTGGACTTACGCAAACAAGGATGCAGCGAGGTGTTTTGCCATGGGGCGAACGCCTGGCCTAACCCCGATTTGCGTAAGTCGTGGAATCGTCACGCACCAAAGTGAACTGCACCACGTCAATGGTGTGCAGGTCGAAACCGGCTTCGCAATACGCGAGGTAAAACTCCCAGGTGCGCACGAAGCGTGTGTCGAACCCCTGTGCGAGCACCTGGGCGCGCGCCTGCGTGAAGCGCTGGTGCCAGCGGCGCAAGGTCTCGGCGTAGTCGGGCCCGAAGGAAAACGCTTCTTGCACGTGCAGCCCGGCCTGCGCTGCGCAGGCCACGAGGCGCTCCTTGCTGGGCAGGCAGCCGCCAGGGAAGATGTATTGCTGGATGAAGTCCGTGCCGCGGATGTAGCGCTCGAACAGCGCCTCGTCGATCACGATGCTCTGGATGCAGGCCCTCCCCCCCGGGCGCAGCAGCCGCCGCAGCGCGGCGAAATACTCGGGCCAGTAGGCGCGGCCCACGGCTTCGAGCATTTCGATCGAGCAGATCGCGTCATAAGGCCCGTCGGCAATGTCGCGGTAGTCCTGCAGGCGCAACTGCACGCGCTGCGCCAGATCGGCCGCCTGCATACGTGCTTGGGCAAAGTGCAGTTGCTCTTGCGACAAGGTCACGCCGGTGACCTGGGCCTGGAACTCCTGCGCCGCAAGCTCGGCCAGCGCGCCCCAGCCGCAGCCGATTTCGAGCAAGGTGCCCCCCTGCCGCACGCCCGCGCTTTGCAGGGCGCGGCGCATTTTGGCGCGCTGCGCGAGGGTCAGGTCGCCTTGCAAGTCGCCCTCGAACCAGGCGGCGGAGTAGTTCATGCTCGGGTCGAGCCACAGCGCGTAAAAGGCGTTGCCCAGGTCGTAGTGCGCATGGATGTTGCGACGGCTGCCGGCCTTGCTGTTGCGGTGCAGCGCATGGCGCAGCCGGTACGCGAGCTGTCCCCACCAGGAGCCATACACCAGCGCTTCGAGCGCGGCGCGGTTGGCCAGCAGCAGCTTGAGCAGCTCGGCCAGGTGCGGGGTGCTCCAGTCCCCGTCGATGTAGCTTTCGGCCAAGCCGATGTCGCCAGCGCGCAGCACGGCGGGGAACACGCGCCAATTGGCGAGCTGCATGCGCGCCACCGTGCTGCCGCCCGGACCGAAGGACAGCGTGCGGCCGTTGGGCAGCTCCAGGTGCAGGCAACCGTGCTGCATACGCTCCAAAAAGCGCAGCGCCTTGCGCGCAAAGAATGGGGCTTGGGTAGCGATTTCTCTGCTTTTTGCTGGGCTGGCGATGGTGCTGGGCATGGCAAGCGACCTCAAACTGGGGTGGAGCGGGACACCGTTTGCACGGGCGGCGGTGGTTTGCGAAAGAAAGGCACGCGCTTGGCGAGCAGCCGCAGCGCATGCCAGTGGATACGCGCGATCACGGCCAGCGTCATGAGCGGATGGCGCCACAGAGCGCGACGGCGCAGCGCAGCGTTCAGCGGTGCGAGCCGGCCCACGAGCCCCGTGCGCAGCAGCGCACCCTGGGCGTCGTGGTAGTCGATGCGCACCTGCAGCGCGTCGCCTTGGCAAGCGAAGTCGAAGTGGTATTCCCCGTCCACGGGGCAAAACGGCGAGACGTGGAACACCTTGCTCGCCACCAGGGGCTGACCGGGCCGGGGCGCGTCGAGCAAATAGGCGTGGCGTTCGCCAAAGGTGTTGTTGACCTCGGCGACGATGGCGCGCAGGCTGCCGTCCGCACCGTGGCAGTACCAAAAACTCACGGGCTTGAAGGCGTAGCCCAAGACGCGCGCAAAGCACTGCAGCCAGACCTCGCCGCCGGCGTCGTGGATGCCCGCAGCAGCCAGCAGCGCATCGAGCCAGGCGAGCGCCCCGCCCGCGGCGGGGCTACGCCCGTCGCCATGGTCAGCGTCGTGAAAAGACAGCGCCCCGCACCGGTTGTACGCGAGCACGCCCCCCGCCTGCGGCTGGGCCTGCAAGGTGCGCATGGGCAGCAGCAGAAAGAACACCCGGTACGCAAAGCGGTGGCGCCGCGGACGCAGCCGCGTGTGCCACACCTGCCCGAAGCCGATGTGCGGCACGGGTGTGGTGGGCAGGGCCATGGTGGGCCGGGCCGGGGTGCTCATGCGGCCTCCTTGCGCTGCCAACGGGCCAGCAAAGCGTGCGCCGCGCGGTAGCCCGACTGCAGGCCATCCTCGTGAAAACCGTAGCCCGCCCAGGCACCGCAGTACCAGATGTGTTGCACGCCCTGCAACTGCGGCACGCGGGCCTGCGCCTCGATCGCGGCGAGGTCGAACACCGGGTGTTCGTAGTCGTACGCGCCGAGCACTGTGCGTGGATCGGGCGCACGCACGGGATTCAGCGAGACCAGCACCGGCTGCGCGAAAGGCAGCGGCTGCAGGCGGTTGATCCAGTAGTGCAGGCAGACCCGGGCCGACTCTTTTCCGGCGTCGGCAGCACGCTCGTAATTCCACGCGGCCCAGGCAGCGCGCCGCTGGGGCAGCAAACGCGCGTCAGTGTGCAGGATGGCGCGGTTGCTCTGGTAGCGGATGGCGCCGAGCACGGCCTGCTCCTGCGCCGTGGGCTGGGCCAGCAGGCGCAGTGCCTGGTCGCTGTGCACGGCCAGCACCACGGCGTCAAAGCGCGCACTGCCGTCATCGCATTGCAGCTGCACGCCCGCGGCGTCGCGCACGATGCGGCGCACGGGGCTGGACAGGCGCGCGTCCAGGCCCGCCACCATTTTTTGCACGTACTGCCGTGCGCCGCCCGCGACCGTCCACCACGCAGGACGGCCCTGGACCTGGATCAGACCGTGGTTGTGGCAAAAGCGGATCATCGTCGCCACGGGAAAGCGCAGCATCTGCTCGGTCGGGCAGCTCCAGATGCAACCCAGCATGGGCAGCAGATACCACTGCTGGAATGCAGCGCCGAAGCCATGCGCGCGCAAAAAGTCCGCGAGCGGCTGGCGCAGCGTGGCCTCGTGCTTTGCCGTGGCCACCTCGGTACACAAGCGGTTGAAGCGCAGCACTTCGCCCAGCATGGCCCAAAAACGCGGGCGCAGCAGGTTGGCGCGCTGCGCAAAAATGGTCTGCAGGTTGGCGCCGCTCCATTCGAGTGGACTGCGCCCGCCGGGGCCGGCGCCCGGCACCTGCACCGAAAACGACATGTCCGTGCGCGCAACGGGCACGTCCAGGGCGCGCAACAAGGCGATCAGCCCCGGGTAGGTGCGTTCGTTGAACACCAAAAATCCCGTGTCCACCCCGTGCTCCACCGGCTCGCCGCGGGCATTGGGTAGACACACGTCCACGGTGTGCGTGTGGCCGCCAAAGTAATCCGCCGCCTCGAACAGCGTCACGCGGGCGTGCTGCCGCAGCACGTGGGCCGCGGCCAAGCCAGAAATGCCGGAACCGATGATGGCGATGCGCATGTTGTGTCCTTGGGGCAAAAACCGAACGTCCAGGAAGTCGATCGTCGACGTCTGGCGCGAATTGTATTAGACAAAAATTTATTTGTCATGGACAATAAAGGCAAATGTGATTTTTGTCCATGGTAATTTTGAGCGTGCTTGTGCCAAACCCGCAGCTACCGTCTGCGACCCTTTCATCGAATCGAGGAATTTTTCGTGCGTGATCTCCTGACTGCCGCCACTGCGGCCGCATTGCCGATAGCCGCCGTGGAGCGCGAGACGGGGCTGGCGAAAGACACCTTGCGTGTCTGGGAGCGACGCTACGGCTTTCCGCAGCCCCTGCGCGATGCCGCCGGCGACCGGCGCTACCCGCCCGAGCAGGTGCAGCGCCTCAAGCTCATCGCGCGCTTGCTCGATGCGGGTCAGCGGCCGGGCAAAGTCGTCGGGCTGGACGCGGCAGCTCTGCACGCTTTGCTCGGGCGCCTCGACGGCGCGCAGGGCCAAGCCAGCAAGACCGCCGCACAACCCGTCGCACAACCCGTCGCACAACCCGCCGCGCCCGAGCCCCAGAGCCAAGGCGTGGCACTGGAGCCGTTCATGAACGCCGTGGCCGCGCACGACCCGCAGGCCTTGCGCGGCTTGCTCGGCCACGCGCTCTCACGCTGGGGCCTGGCCGTGTTCGTGCGTGCGGTCGTGGCGCCCTTGAACGCCGCCGTGGGCGACGCCTGGGCGCAGGGGCGTTTTGAAATTTTCGAAGAACACCTCTACACCGAGGTCGTCACCACGGTGCTGCGGCACGCTTTGGCAGCGCTGCCGCCACCGCCCGCGCCCGGCAGGCCCAGGGTGCTTTTGACGACCTTGCCGGGGCAGCTGCATGGCCTGGGGCTGCTGATGGTCGAAGCCTTGTTGGCCCTCGAAGGCTGTAGCTGCATTTCTTTGGGCACCCAAACCCCGCTGACCGATCTGGTGCAGGCCGCACACGCGCACCGCGCGGACGTCGTCGCCTTGAGCTTTGCCGACGTCCAACCCGCCGCTTTGGTGCGCGCCAGCGTGCAGGCCCTGCGCGCGCAACTGCCCGCCACGGTGGCCTTGTGGATAGGGGGCAATTGCGATGCGCTGTACGCAAGCGTGCAAACCGGCGTGCACGCCGCGCGCGACCTCGCAAGCCTGCCCGCACTCGTGCAAAGCTGGCGTGCCAGCGCATCCCAGGCTGCGGCGTCGCCGGCCCCGCACCCCACCGCGCCTGCCATGACAAAGGAGTGAACCATGCGCATCCTGCTCACCGGTGGCACAGGACTGATCGGCCGCGCGTTGTGCCGCTTTTGGCGCGCACGCGGCGACGAGGTGCTCGTGTGGAGCCGCCAAAGCGCGCGGGTAGCGGCGCTGTGCAGCGGCGCGCAGGGCATTGCCGACCTGGCAGCGCTTGGCAAGGCGGAACATTTCGACGCCGTGGTGAACCTGGCCGGCGCCCCCATTGCCGACGCCCGCTGGACGGCGGCGCGGCGCGAAACCTTGTGGAACAGCCGGGTGCTGCTCACGCGGCGCCTGGTGGACTGGATGCTGCAGCTGCAGCGCCCGCCGGCGGTGCTGCTCTCGGCTTCGGCAGTGGGTTGGTGGGGCGATGCGGGCGAGCGCGTGCTCGACGAGTCCAGCCCCGCGGGCGTGCCCGACTTCGGCAGCACCTTGTGCGCCGCTTGGGAAGCCGAGGCCCTGCGGGCGCGTGAGGCCGGGGTGCGCGTGCTGCTGCTACGCATAGCGGCTGTGCTGGCGGCCGAAGGGGGCATGCTGCAGCGCCTGCTGCCACCGTTTCGCCTGGGGCTGGGTGCGCGCCTGGGCAGTGGGCAGCAGTGGATGCCGTGGATCCACATCGACGACGTGGTGGCTTGCGCCGATTTTTTGCTGCAGCACGCCGATTGCGCGGGCGTGTTTGCGGCGTGCGCACCGCATCCGGTGCGCAACGCCGAATTCACGCAGGCGCTGGCGCGCGCCGTGCGTCGCCCTGCGCTGCTGGCCGTGCCCGCCTGGGCGCTGCGCCTGGCACTCGGGGAGATGGCCGTTTTGCTGCTGGGCAGCCAGCGGGTGCAACCCGTGCGCACCCTGCAGGCGGGTTACCGCTTTCAGCAGCCCGAACTGGAAGCGGCCCTGGCCCAGCTGTTGCGCCGTTGAGGCGAGCGGCGCGGCTCACCCGCCCTGCGTGCCGCGGTGCGCCCAGGCGGTGGTGTGCTTTTCCAGCAGGCTGAAGAGCTCGTACATGGCCATGGCCATGGCGCCAACCACGATCAGGCCCGCAAAGGCCAGGCCCATCTGCATGGACGAGCCCGCAGACACGAGCAAATAGCCTATGCCTTCGTTCGCGGCGGTCATTTCGCTCACCGTGGTGCCCACGAAGGCGAGCGTGATCGCCACCTTGAGCGAGGCGTAAAAGTACGGCAGCGAGCGCGGCAGGCCGACCTTGACGAGCACGTCCCAGCGGCGCGCGCCGAGCACGCGCAGCACGTCTTCGAGCTCGGGCTCGAGCGTGGCCAGGCCCGTGGCGATGTTCACCATGATCGGAAAGAAGCTGATCAAGAACGCCGTGAGGATGGCCGGCCCCGCGCCTATGCCGAACCAGACCACGAGGATGGGCACGAAGGCCGCCTTGGGCAGCGCGTTGAACGCCGTCATCAGCGGGTACAGCGCCGCGTAGGCCAGGCGCGAGCTGCCGATCACGAAGCCCAGCAGCACGCCCACCACGATCGCCAGGCCAAAGCCCGCCATGGTGACCCAGAAGGTGCGCCAGGCGTGGCCCGCGATCACGTCGCCAAACTGCACGAGCTGCGTGGCGATGCTCCACGGGCTGGGGAAGATGAATTCCGACACGGCCAGCGCCGCGCAGAGCACCTGCCACAGCAGCACGATGGCCGCGAGCAGCAGCCACGGTGCCCAGCGTTCCACGGTTTTTTGGTGCATGGTTTTGGCCTTTCGCTTTTTGTGTGTTGCCTGTTCGCGCTCATTGCGCCAGCGCAGCACCGGCACCGTTTTGGCGCAGTGCGCCGATGTGCCCGCGCAGCTCGTGCACGATGTCGGTGAATTCTTTGGTGTAGGTGACTTCGAGCGGGCGCGGGCGCGGCAGCGGGATGGTTTTTTGCGCCACGAAGCGGCCCGGGCTCTTGCTCATCACGTACACCGTGTCGGCCAGAAAGACCGACTCGCGCAGGTCGTGCGTGACCAGGATGACGTTGAAGCGCTGCTCCTGCCACAGGTCGCGCAGCGTGCACCAGAGCTCCTCGCGCGTGAAGGCGTCGAGCGCGCCGAAGGGCTCGTCGAGCAGCAGCATCTGCGGCTCGTGGATCAGCGCACGGCAGATGCTCGCGCGCTGCTGCATGCCGCCCGAGAGCTGCCAGGGGTATTTATGCTCGTAGCCGGCCAGGCCCACCTTGTGCAGCAGGGCGCGGGCGCGCTCTTCAAACTCTTTGCGCTTTTGCCGGAACTGGCTGCGGTACGGGGCGACGATTTCGAGCGGCAGCAGCACGTTGTCCAGCGTCGTGCGCCAGGGCAGCAGCGAGGGCGCCTGAAACGCCATGCCCGAAATCTTGAGCGGCCCCGTGACGGGCTGGCCGGCCACGCGGATCTTGCCCATGCTCGGCTGGCGCAGGCCCGTGGTGAGCTTCATGAAGGTGGACTTGCCGCAACCCGAGGGGCCGACGATGGCGATGAAGGCGCCGCGCGGCACCTGCAGCTCGATGGCTTCGACCGCGAAGTGGTTTTGTGCGCGCAGCTCGTCGCTGTAGGCGAGCCAGACGTCGCGGAATTCGATGAAAGCGGTGTTTTCTGGCTGCATTTTTGGGTATCAAATGAGGCTTTAGCGCTTGATGCATGTGCGCAAGCAGCTATCGAAAGCAAACTCAAAAAAGTGAGCAAAAGGCATGCCCGCAGCGGGCAAGCACACCGGCAGCCGCAGCCGCCGCGGATCACTTGCGCGGCAGCACGTCGAGCTCGGCCGCGGGCGGCAGAAAACTGCCGTTCCACACGGCCGCCGGGTCCACGCGCGTCTTGGTGCGGTAAGCGTCGGACACCTGCGAGGCCATGAGCGACAGGCGCGCGGGCCGCACCTGGCCAAAGCCCTCGGCGCGTGCGTCAGGGCTGTTGACCACGGTGTCTATGGCCAGCTGCAGGCGCCGCGTTTCGAGCGCCACGTTGACGATGCCGTCGCGCGCTTTCACGGCCGCGATGGCCGCGGCGGGCTGCGCGATCACCTCTTTGGCGCCGCGCGCGAAGGCGCGCAAAAACGCCTTGACCGCGGCCGGGTTCTCGGCGATCAGCTTGGGGCTGGCAATGATTGCGTTGCCATAGAGCTTCACGCCCCAGTCGGCGTAGGGCAGAACCAGCACCTCGGCCGGCTTGGCGCCGCGTGCTTCGAGGTTGAGCAGCGAGGTGAAGGTAAAGCCCGTGATCGCATCGACGTCGCCGCGCACCAGCATGGTTTCGCGCAGCGGCGGGTCCATGGTGATCCACTGCACTTCGCCCACGTGGTTGGCCTTGGCGAAAATCGGGAAGGCGCGCCGCCCCGCGTCGAACACGGGCGCGCCGAGCTTCTTGCCCGTGAGGTCGGCGGGCTTGGCAATGCCGCTTTTCTTGAGCGCCATGACCGAGGCCGGCGTGTTGTTGTAGACCATCATCACCGCCACGGGCTTGTTGGGCGCGTCGGGGTTGTTGGCGTGGAACTCCATCAGCGCGGCCAGGTCGGCAAAGCCCATGTCGTAGCTGCCCGAGGCCACGCGCTGCACCGCCCCGCCCGAGCCGCTGCCCGCATCCACGCTCACGTCCAGGCCCGCAGCCTGGAAGTAGCCCTTGGCCAAGGGGTGCAAAAAAAACGCCGACGGCCCTTCAAAGCGCCAGTCGAGCTGGAACTTGATCGGCGTGGTGGCGGTGGCGCCGGTGTTGCCGGCAGTCTGGGCCTGCGCGGGGGTCAGGCTGCCGGCGCCCAGCAGCAGCGCGGCCTGCAGGAACGATCGCTTTTTCATCGGGCTTCCTTCGGAGAACGGATGGCGATCTTTGAGCAAGAACGATGCCCACCTGGGCATCGTGCCCGCACCGGGTTGGGTGGGGCGGTGCCGCAGGTGGTGTCAGCGCGCCGCGGCAGCCGCGCGCCGTTTGAGCCGGGCACGGTGGGCATGCCCGTTGGTGGTGCGCCGCCGAAGGCTGGTTTACGGGCTCACACCCTAGGAGCCTGTCGGGCTTTGGAATCGTCGGCTGCGAATGCGCCGCAGCGGCCCATTTTTTACCGTCTTCTTGCCCCATAGCACCACTATGGGGCTGCGAATCCGGCAAAAACTGGCCTCGCCGGGGCGCATTCTCGCTATCGACGCCCAAAGTCCGACAGGCTCCTAGGCACGGCGGCGTTGGCGGCCGCGAGCGCGGTCATGTTGACTACGCGGCGCACCGTTGAAGAGGGCGTGAGCACATGCGCCGAGGCTGCCGCGCCGAGCAGGATGGGGCCTATGGTGGTGCCGTGCGCGCTCGTGGTCTTGAGTACGTTGAAGAGGATGTTGGCCGCGTCCAGGTTGGGGCAGATCAGCACGTTGGCGGCGCCGCTGAGCGTGGCGTCGAGCAGGCTGTTGCGGCGCACGTCTTCGGACAGTGCCGCGTCGCCGTGCATCTCGCCGTCGCATTCGATGTGCGGCGCGAGCTGCGTGAACAGGTCGCGCGCGAGGCGCATTTTGCGCGCCGAGGCGCGGCTCGACGAGCCGTAGTTGGAGTGCGACAGGAACGCCACCTTGGGCGGCAGACCAAAGCGCTGCACCTCTTCGGCGGCCATGAGCGCGATGGCCGCGAGCTGCTCGGCGCTCGGGTCTTCGTGGATGTAGGTGTCGGCGATGAACAAGGTGTATTGGTCGAGCATCAGCGCATTCACGGTCGCGAGGCCCGGCGCACCCTTTTTCACGCCGAGGATGTCGCGGATGTGGTCGAGGTGGCTGTCGAAGCGCCCTACCAGCCCGCACAGCATGGCATCGGCGTCGCCCAGGTGCACCATCAGGGCGGCGATCAAGGTGTTGGAGCGGCGCACTGCGGCTTTGGCGGCCTCGGGCGTGACGCCGCTGCGGCCCATGAGGCGGTGGTAAGTCTCCCAATACTGGCGAAAGCGCGGGTCGTCTTCGGGGTTGCAAATTTCCACGTCGCTGCCGGGCTGGATGCGCAGACCCGCTTTGGCGATGCGCGCGGCGATCACGGCAGGGCGGCCGATCAGGATGGGGCGCGCGAGCCCGTCATCGACGGCCACCTGGGCCGCGCGCAGCACGCGCTCGTCCTCGCCTTCGGCGTAGGCCACGCGCCGCGGCTGGGCCTTGGCCGCGGCAAACACGGGGCGCATGAACATGCTGGTTTGATAGACGAAGCGCGAGAGGCTTTCGCGGTAAGCGTCGAGGTCGGCAATGGGGCGCGTGGCCACGCCAGACTCGGCTGCGGCCTGCGCCACGGCGGGCGCGATGCGCAAAATCAGGCGCACGTCGAACGGCGTGGGGATGAGGTAGTCAGGCCCGAAGCGCAGTTCCTTGCCCGCGTAGGCGGCGGCCACTTCGTCGCTCATCTCGGCTTTGGCAAGGTCGGCGATCTGGCGCACGCAGGCGAGCTTCATGGTGTCCGTGATCTTGGTCGCGCCGCAGTCGAGCGCGCCGCGGAAGATGTACGGAAAGCACAGCACGTTGTTGACCTGGTTCGGGTAGTCCGAGCGGCCCGTGGCGATGATGCAGTCGGGGCGCACGGCCTTGGCGAGCTCGGGGCGGATTTCGGGCTCGGGGTTGGCGAGCGCGAGGATGATGGGCTTGTCCGCCATGGTCTTGACCATCTCGGCCGTGAGCACGCCGGGCGCCGAGCAGCCAAGGAACACGTCCGCGCCCTGCACCACGTCGGCGAGCGTGCGGGCGCTGGTTTTTTGGGCGTAGCGCGCCTTCGATTCGTCGTAGCCGCCGGGGCGGCCTTCGTAGATCACGCCCTTGGAGTCCACCATAAAGACGTTTTCGCGCCGCACGCCCAGTTCCACCATCACATCGACGCAGGCGAGGGCCGCCGCGCCTGCGCCCGAGACGGCCAGCTTGACCGTATCGATGCGCTTGCCCACGAGCTCCAGGCCGTTGAGCAGCGCGGCGCTCGAGATGATGGCCGTGCCGTGCTGGTCGTCGTGGAACACAGGAATGTTCATGCGCTCGCGCAGCTTGCGCTCGATGTAAAAGCACTCGGGCGCCTTGATGTCCTCGAGGTTGACGCCGCCCAGCGTGGGTTCGAGCGCGGCGATGATTTCGACGAGTTTGTCCGGGTCGCGCTCGGCGAGTTCGATGTCGAACACGTCGATGCCGGCAAACTTTTTGAACAGGCAGCCTTTGCCCTCCATCACGGGTTTGCCCGCAAGCGGGCCGATGTCGCCCAGCCCGAGCACGGCCGTGCCATTGGTGACCACGCCCACGAGGTTGCCGCGCGCCGTGTAGTCGAAGGCCTTGGACGGGTCGGCGTGGATGTCCAGACAGGGGTAGGCCACCCCGGGCGAGTAAGCGAGCGAGAGGTCGCGCTGGTTCGACAGCGGCTTGGTCGGACTCACGGAGATTTTGCCGCGCACCGGCGTGCTGTGGTAGGCGCGCGCGGCGTCGCGCAGGATTTGTTCGGCGGGGGAGAGGGGCTTGGTCATGCGGTCGTCAAGTGAGTGGTCACAGCTCCCGAATTTACCCGCTGCGTACCCCCATGCGGGCCGGTCTTGCGTGCGGGCCGGTCTTGCGTGCGGGCGCGTGGTCACCGGCTTTTACCGGCGTGCAGACGCCGAGACTGGACTTAGGCAAACAAGGATGCAGCGAGGTGTTTTGCCATGGGGCGAACGCCTTGCCTCACCCCGATTTGCGTAAGTCGTGCGGGAAACTCAGGCCAACAAGTCGCTCAGCGTGCGCGCCACCACCTTGGTGGCGCGGCGCAGGTCTTGCAGGTCCAGCCGCTCGTCGGCGCGCTTGGCGTGCGATTCGAGCACGCTGCGCGGGCCGGCGCCGTAGATCACGCCGGGGATGCCGCGCTCCACATACAGGCGCACGTCGGTGTAGAGCGGCGTGCCCTTGGCGGGGATGGGCTCGCCGAACACGGCTTGGCCGTGCTTTTGCAGCGCCTGCACGAGCGGTGCGTTGCCGGGAAGCGGCGTCATGGCGCGCGCAAGCAGCAGGCGTTCGATGCCGACGCGCAGGGCGTCGCCGCCGGCACTGTCGTAGCCGCGTTCGGCGTTGTAGCGCTGCACCGTGCGCTCGATGAGCGTGCGTAGCTGCGCCTCGACCTCGGCGGGGTCTTCTTCAGGGATCATGCGGCGGTCGAGCTTGAGCACGACTTTGCCGGGCACCACGTTGGTGTGCGTGCCGCCTTCGATGCGGCCGATGTTGAGGTAAGGGTGCGTGATGCCGGGCACCTGGGACGTGATCTGCTGGTACTTTGCGTTCTCGGCGTACAGCGCGTTCATGAGCGCCACGGCGCCTTGCAGCGCGTCCACGCCGGTGTCGGGCACTGCCGCGTGCGCCATCTTGCCGTGCAGCGTGACTTCGAGCTGCAGGCAGCCGTTGTGCGCCACCACCACCTCGTAGCTGAAGCCCGCGGCCATCATCAGATCGGGCTGCGTCAGGCCCTGGCGCAGCAGCCAGCCGGGGCCGAGTTCGCCGCCGAATTCCTCGTCGTAGGTGAAGTGCAGCTCCACCGCGCCGCGCTGCGGCCGGGCCACGGCTTCGAGCGCGCGCACGGCAAAGCCGTAGGTGGCGAAGTCGCTTTTGCTTACCGCGGCGGCGCGGCCGTAGAGCTTGCCAGCGACGATCTCGCCGCCGTATGGGTCGTGCGTCCAGCCCTCGCCGGGCGGCACCACGTCGCCGTGGGCGTTGAGCGCGATGGTTCTGCCGCCCGCGCCGTAGCGCCGGCGCACGATCAGGTTGGTGATGCTTTGCATGCCGTGCGCGCGTACCTCGGCGGCGGGCACGGGGTATTTTTCGGCGGCCAGGCCCCAGGCGGCGAGCAGCTCGGCCGTCTTGTCGGCGTGCGGCGCGTTGTCGCCGGGCGGCGTGTCGGTGGGCACACGCACGAGTTGCTGTAAGAAGGCGACTTCTTCGTCGAAATGCGCGTCTATCCAGGCGTCGAGCTGGATGTAATGATTTTCTGCGGGCATGTTTTTTTGCATTAAATTAGCCTCTAACGCCCGTATATTAAGCGCTAGCAGCTATTTTGTTAGGAGCTATGTGGAGATTTCGGCGGCCAGGTTTGCTAGCAGCTGCTGCAGCGCGCGCACGGCCAGTTCCATGTCGTCGCTGGTGGTCGATTCGAGCGGGTTGTGGCTGATGCCGCCGTTTTCGCCGCGCACGAACAGCATGGCCTGCGGCAGGATCTGGTGCAGCTTCATGGCGTCGTGGCCCGCGCCGCTGGGCAGGCGCTGCACGGGCAGGCCCAGCGCCTGCACGGCGGCCTCCCAGCGGCGCTGCCAGGCGGGCGCGCTGGGCGCGGCGGCGGCGCGCAGGGTTTCTCGCAGGGCGTATTGCAGGCCGCGCCGGGTGGCAATGTGCTCGATATGCGCCAGCACGTCGGCGGCCAGACGGTCGCGCTGCGCATCGCTGGGCGCGCGCAAGTCCAGGCTGAAGCTGCAGCGCCCCGGCACCACGTTGACCGAGCCCTGCGGCACGGCGAGCTGGCCCATGGTGGCGACGGAATCGCCATCTTGCGCGGCGCGCTGCTCCAGGTACAGCGCCAGCTCCGCAGCGGCGCAGGCAGCGTCGCGGCGGCGGTTCATGGGCGTGGTGCCGGCGTGGCTCGCCTCGCCGATGAATTCACCAAGATAGCGCACGCTGCCGTTGATGGCGCTGACCACGCCCAGCGGCAGGTTCGATTCGCACAGCACCGGGCCTTGCTCGATGTGCACCTCCACGAAGCCCAGGTACTGCGCCGGGTCGCGCCGCAGGGTAGGGATGTCTTCGATGCGCAAGCCGGCGCGCTGCATGGCTGCGCGCAAAGTGACGCCGGTGGTATCGCATTGGTCGAGCCAGGCTGCATCGAAGTCGCCCACGAGCGCGCTCGAGCCCAGGAATGTGGCGGCAAAGCGCTGGCCTTCTTCCTCGGCAAACGCCACCACTTCAAGCGCAAAGGGCAGGCGCCGCCCGGCACGCGCGAGTTCGCGCACGCAGGCGATGGGCACGAAGATGCCCAGCCGCCCGTCGTACTTGCCGGCGTTGCGCACAGTGTCGTAGTGCGATCCCGTGAGCAGCGCGCGCGCGCCTGGCGTGGCGCCGTGGTAGCGCCCCACGACGTTGCCCACGGCGTCGAGCTGCACGGCGTCGAAGCCGCTCGCCTGCATCAGCGCGTGCAGTTCGGCCGCGCAGGCGCGGTGCGCGTCGCTCAGATACGTGACGCTGAGCTGGCCTTGCGCGGCAAACTCCGGCTCGCTGTGGCGCGCGAGCTGCTCGTGCCAGTCCCAGACCATGTTGCCCAGCGCCGGCGTGAAGCCGAATTTGTCGTTCAGGCGCAGCTCGGCAATGCGGTGGATGTTGCGCAGCGCTTCGGCGCGTTCGGCCTCGGGGTGCTGGTGCAGGCGGCGCGCCAGGGTGTCGATGATTTGCGTGCGGTGGAGCCCCGTCCCGCGCGGCCCGCGCACCGCGAGGATGAACGGGAAGCCAAAGCGTGCGTGGTAGGCGGCATTGAGTTCGTGCAGGCGCGCAAACTCCTGCGGCGTGCAGGCCGTGAGGCCGGCCTGGTTTTGCTCCTGCGCCGATTCTGCCGTGAGCTTTTGCGCGATGGCGGCCTTGCCCGCGAGTTCGGGGTGCGCGCGGATCAGCGCGAGCTGCGCGGCGGTGTCGGCGCGCGTGACCACTTCGGCCATGGCGTGCTTGAGCTGCGCGAGCGACGCGAACGGGCGCTGGCGCAGCGCCGCAGCCGCGATCCAGGGCGAATGCTCGTAGATGCCGGCCAGCATCTGCAGCGCTTCGGGCTCGGGGGCGGTGTTGAGCTGGTCTAGCGTGTAGGGCATGGCGTCATTTCCCATCCATTCGCGATTCATTCCCGACTTGTTCCCGAACCATCGCTCTGGCACGGGTGCGTGGCCGCCCAGTGGCGCGCGATGTCTATGCGCCGGCACACCCAGACCTTGTCATGCTGCAGCAGGTAGTCCAAAAAACGCTGCAGCGCCGTGATGCGCCCCGGGCGGCCGAGCAGGCGGCAGTGCATGCCCACGCTCATCATCTTGGGTGCATTCGCGCCCGCAGGGTCGCCCTCGGCGTAGAGCGCGTCGAAAGTGTCTTTCATGTATTGGAAAAAGGGCTCGGCGTACGCAAAGCCCTGCGGCAGCGCAAAGCGCATATCGTTGCAGTCCAGCGTGTAGGGCACGATCAGCTGCGGCACCACCGTGCCGTCGCTGCGCTGCACTTGCATCCAAAAGGGCAGGTCGTCACCGTAGTAGTCGCTGTCGTAGGCAAAGCCGCCGTAGTCGGCGACGAGCCGGCGCGTGTTCGGGCTGTCGCGCCCCGTGTACCAGCCCAGCGGGCGTGTGCCCGTGAGCTGGGTGAGTATCTCCATGGCCTGCTGCATGTGGGCGCGCTCCACGTCTTCGGGCACGTTTTGGTAGTGGATCCACTGCAGGCCGTGGCAGGCGACTTCGTGCCCCTGCTGCACCAGCGCCTGCGCAAGCGCAGGGTGGCGCGCGAGCGCGCTCGCGACGGCGAACACCGTGAGCGGCAGGTCGCGCTCGGCGAACGCGCGCAAAATGCGCCACACGCCCACGCGCGCACCGTACTCGTAGATGCTCTCCATGCTCATGTGGCGCGCGGGGTAGCTCTCGGGGTTGAACATTTCCGAGAGGAATTGCTCCGAGCCCGCGTTGCCGTGCAGCACGCAGTTTTCGCCGCCTTCTTCGTAGTTGAGCACGAACTGCACGGCGATGCGCGCGCCGCCGGGCCATTGCGCATGCGGCGGCCTGGGGCCGTAGCCGACCAGGTCGCGCGGGTAGGCTAGCGTGGTGTCGTAGAGCATGGATGGCATCCCCAAAATTTCGGCATGTGCATGAAGATTGCATGTGCAGTTTTCGTGCCTGCCAAGGCTTGGACGTATTTTCAGGAGGTTTCGAGATGGGCCTGAGTACCCATGTGTTGGATACCATGCACGGCTGCCCCGCCGCCGGCATGGAGGTCGCGCTGTATGAAATGCACGGCAAAGCCGCGAGCTTGCTCAAGCGCGTGGTGCTGAACCAGGACGGGCGCAGCGACGCGCCCCTGCTCGACGAGGTGAGCCTGCGCTGCGGCACCTACCGGCTGCGCTTCAACGTCGCGGGCTACTTTGCGGCGCGCGGTGTGGCGCTGCCACAGCCGAATTTTCTGGGCCAGGTGAATCTGGATTTTGGCGTGGCGCATGCTGACCAGCATTACCACGTGCCGCTGCTCGTGAGCCCCTGGAGCTATGCCACCTACCGCGGCTCGTGAGGGGTACGGGTGGCTTGCGGCTTACTTTTTGGGGGCTTACATCTGCCCTTCGGTCAGCGTGTCGAGCTGAAAGTGCCCGCTTTTGTCCCACAGCCAGACGTCGGTGTAGGTGACGCGGCCCATGCGCTGCGGCGCAGGGTAGGGCGCGGCGGCGCGCGCGATGCGTTCAATCTCGGCCACGACCTCGGGCGCGTGGTTGGGCGCACGCTTCCAATGCAGCGCGGTGACGCGGCCCGCGCGGTCGATTTCCACGTCGAGCACGCCGATCGCATACAGCATGGGCGGCAGCTTGCCCTGGTAGATGCGTCCCGTGTTGCGTTCATAGAGGTGCCGCGCGGCATCCTGGCGGTAGGCGCGCGCCGTGCTCGCGGACGAGGCGTGCACGGTTTCGGTGCCTGGAAGGACGCTGTCTTGCGCAGAAGGCGAGGCTGTGGGCGTCTGAGGGGGCGACTTGCAGGCCGTCACCAGGGCGGTGATTGCGGTCAGCAGACTGGCGAGCCGCCAGCGACGGGGTTCGGCGACCGTTTGCGGCGGGGGAAAAGACGAGGACATGGGCACGCTGAGGATGGAAGTGGCTGAATTGCGTAGCCTGGAGGATGTATGGAGCGCCTTGACTGCAGGGCATGCGGCCTGCATGGTGCGCGTGGAGTCTATACAAGGTTCGGCGCCAAGGGAAGCCGGCGCGTGGATGATGGTGTTTGCCGATCAGGTCTTCGGCAGCATAGGCGGCGGGCATCTGGAGCACCAGGCCATCGCGCAGGCGCGGCGCATCTTGGCCGCACGCGCTGCGCCTGCTGCGCCCAGTGGTGCTGGCAGCGCCAGCGACGTGCCGCTGTCGCTGCATTACGCGCTTGGCCCCGCACTCGGGCAATGCTGCGGCGGTGCGGTCGAACTGGGGTTTGCCCTCGTGGGCGCCGCCGACATCCCCGCACTGAAGCTGCGCCTTGCACCGCGCCGCCACCCGCTCGCGCTGTTCGGCGCCGGGCACGTGGGGCGCGCGCTCGTACAGGTGCTCGCGCCGCTGCCTTTTGCCGTGCGCTGGTTCGACAGCCGCGAGGATGCCTTCCCGGCTCGGTCGTGCGATGCGCAGATGTTGCCGGGCGAGGCTTTGCGCTGCGAGCATTCCGATCCGGTGCACGGCGCCGTTGCCAGCCTCGCTCCGGGCACGCGCGTGCTCATCATGAGCTTCAGCCACGCCGAAGACTTTGCGCTCGTGCACGCCTGCCTGCGCCGCCAGCGCGCGCAGGGCGACCTGCCTTTCATCGGCTTGATCGGCAGCCGCACCAAGTGGGCCACGTTTGCAAGCCGCTTGCGCGCGCGCGGCTTTGCCGAGCACGAACTGGCGCACATCACCTGCCCCATAGGCATTCCTGGCATCCGCGGCAAAGAGCCGGCGGTGATCGCGGTTGCAGTGGCCGCACAGTTGCTGCAGACCCTCGCGCCGCAAAGTCCAGCAGCGTGAAAGCCTGCCCCAGTCGAACACTTTGACCGGGACAGGCTCTTTGTGCGCTTGCGCCACGCCCGCGGAAGGAGATGGGCGCGAGGTTTTCAGCCTCAGCCTGCGTGGAATTTGACCACCAGCGGCACGATCAGCAGCGCCACGATGTTGATGATCTTGATCAAGGGGTTGATCGCGGGGCCGGCGGTGTCTTTATACGGGTCGCCCACGGTGTCGCCCGTGACGGCAGCTTTGTGCGCCTCGCTGCCCTTGCCGCCGTGGTGGCCGTCTTCGATGTATTTCTTGGCGTTGTCCCACGCGCCGCCGCCCGTGCACATGCTGATCGCGACGAACAGGCCCGTGACGATGGTGCCCATCAAGAGGCCGCCCAGCGCCTTGGGCCCGAGCAGCAGGCCCACGGCGATCGGCGTGATCACGGGCAGCAGGCTGGGGATCACCATTTCCTTGATGGCGGCGGCCGTGAGCATGTCCACGGCCTTGCCGTATTCGGGCTTGGCCTTGCCTTCCATGATGCCGGCAATGGTGCTGAACTGGCGGCGCACCTCGACCACCACAGCCCCCGCGGCGCGGCCCACGGCCTCCATGGCCATGGCGCCGAAAAGGTAAGGGATCAAGCCGCCAATGAACAGCCCCACGATAACCAAGGGCTCGGAGAGGTCGAAGCGCACGCTCTGCCCCAGGGCTTCGAGCTTGTGCGTGTAGTCGGCAAACAGCACCAGCGCGGCCAGGCCGGCCGAGCCGATCGCGTAGCCCTTGGTCACGGCCTTGGTGGTGTTGCCCACGGCGTCCAGCGGGTCGGTGATGTCGCGCACGCTGCTGGGCAGTTCGGCCATTTCGGCGATGCCGCCGGCGTTGTCGGTGATCGGGCCGTAGGCGTCGAGCGCCACCACGATGCCCGCCATGCTCAGCATGGACGTGGCCGCAATGGCGATGCCGTACAGGCCGCCGAGCTGGTGGGCGACGATGATCGCTATGCACACGAAGAGCACCGGCCAGGCCGTGGAGCGCATGGACACACCGAGCCCGGCGATGATGTTGGTGCCGTGGCCGGTGGTCGAGGCCTGGGCGATGTGCTGCACGGGCGAATACTGCGTGCCGGTGTAGAACTCAGTGATCCACACGAGCAGCGCCGTCAGCACCAGGCCCACCACGCAGGCGCCAAAGAGCCGCATCTGCGCCCCCGTGCCGCCAAGCGCGTTGTCGGGGACGATCCAAGTAGTCACGAAATAAAACGCGATCAGCGAGAGCACGCCCGCAATGGCCAGCC
The DNA here is from genome assembly GCF_007655255.1 of Extensimonas perlucida. Taxonomy (GTDB): domain Bacteria; phylum Pseudomonadota; class Gammaproteobacteria; order Burkholderiales; family Burkholderiaceae_C; genus Extensimonas; species Extensimonas perlucida. Next base: position 78,199 of record NZ_VMYE01000011.1, on the reverse strand, counting down.
CCTTGTAGAGCGCGGGCATGACGTTCTTCATGCCGGGCGAAGCCTTGACGAAGAAGCAGCCGATGATGGACGCAATGATGGACACCGCACCGAGCGCGAGCGGATACACCATGGCCTGGCCGGGCGCTGCCGCCACGAGCAGCACGCCGAGCACCATGGTGGCGATCAGCGTCACGGCGTAGGTTTCGAACAGATCGGCGGCCATGCCGGCGCAGTCGCCCACGTTGTCACCCACGTTGTCGGCAATCACGGCGGGGTTGCGCGGGTCATCCTCGGGGATGCCGGCTTCCACCTTGCCCACGAGGTCGGCGCCCACGTCTGCGCCCTTGGTGAAGATGCCGCCGCCCAGCCGCGCGAAGATCGAGATCAGCGAGGAGCCGAACGCCAGGCCGATCAGCGGGTTGAGCAGGCTGCTCAGCGACGCCGAGGCGCCCGCATGCCCGTTCGCGGTCAGAAACCAGGCAAAGCCGCTCACGCCGAGCAGGCCCAGGCCCACCACCAGCATGCCCGTGATGGCGCCGCCGCGAAACGCCACGTCGAGCGCCGGGCCTATGCCTTGCGTGGCCGCCTGCGCGGTGCGCACGTTTGCACGCACCGAGACATTCATGCCGATAAAGCCGCAAGCACCCGAAAGCACGGCCCCGAGCACGAAGCCTATGGCCGTGGTCACGTCGAGAAAAATGCCGATGAGGATCGCCAGCACCACACCGACGAGCGCGATGGTCTTGTATTGGCGCGCCAGATACGCCGCGGCGCCGGCCTGGATGGCGGCGGCGATCTCCTGCATGCGCGCGTTGCCCGCGTTCTTGGCCAGAATCCAGCCGCGGGCCCAGATGCCATAGGCCACCGCAACCAGTCCGCAAACCAAAGCCAGGATGAGAGGGGAAGTCAGTGCTGAGTTTTCAGCCATTCGGTTCTCCTAGATAAGTCAGTTGCACGGAAGGAGACACAACGCATCGGATGTGCTCCCGCTGCGTTGCTTCCTCGTGCTCCCGAACTTGGGAGACGCGATTGGCCAACGCCGGCAATTTACCGCAAAAGGCCTTGTCTCCGACCAGGAAAAGCGCACTTGCGCCCCTAAAATCAGGGTTAGTCCCAGGCCAAATCGTGTCTTGTGGACGAAAATTTCCTAACTTTTTGTTATTTATCAATGTCCCTGAACAACGTCTCTCCTGGCAAGAACGCCCCAGAAGCCTTCAACGTGGTCATCGAAATCCCGATGAACGCCGACCCGATCAAGTACGAGGTGGACAAAGAATCGGGCGCCATCTTCGTGGACCGTTTCATGACCACGTCCATGCACTACCCGACCAACTACGGCTACGTGCCGCAGACCCTGTCGGGCGACGGGGACCCGGTCGATGTGCTGGTGATTACGCCGCACCCACTGATCCCCGGCGTGGTCGTGCCCTGCCGCCCGCTTGGCATTTTGCTGATGGAGGACGAAGCCGGCATAGACGGCAAGGTGCTGGCCGTGCCCACCAACAAGGTGCTGCCCGTTTACACGCACTGGCAATCGGTGGACAACGTGCACCCCATGATCCTGAAGTCGATCGCCCACTTCTTCGAGCACTACAAAGACCTCGAAGAAGGCAAATGGGTCAAGGTCATCGGCTGGAAGGGCGTGGCCGAGGCCAAGCAGGAAATCCTCGACGGCATCGCGAACTTTGCCAAGGCGCAAAAGGTGCAGTGAAGCCAAAAAGGAAGCCAAGAAGGGGTATGTGCCACAGGGTAAACCCTGGTTTTGGCGGGAATGCACGATCTTGCATTGACATTTGGACACAATCTGCCATTCAATAGCCACGTCTGCCGAGGATTCCCGGCAGACGTTTGTTTTGTGCTCTCATTTTCAATGCCATGAACCATTTCAAGATTTCGACCCGCCTGAGCTTGCTGGTGGCAGTGCTTTCCATCGTGGTGCTCGTCGTGGGCGCCATGGGCTTGTTTGGCACCAGCCAGTCCAATGCGGCGCTCAAGACGGTCTATGAAAACCGGACGGTGGCCTTGGGGCAACTGACGGACATGGAGCGGTTGCTGCTCAGCAGCCGTCTGGCCTTGGTGGATGCGCAGTCGGATCTGTCGCCTGCAGTCATCCGCAAAAACACGGAGCAGGTCGACACCTATCTTGCCGCAGCCGAAAAAATTTGGAAGGCGTATCTGGCGACTTACCTCACCCCCGAAGAGGCTCAATTGGCCAAGAAGCTGGGCGAAAGCAAGACGGCGCTCGTGGAGGGGGCACTCAAGCCCACGGTTTCTGCGCTGCGGGCCAACGATTTGACGGCATCCAGCCAGTTGTTGTTGACCAAGGTCGCGCCCTTGTATGCGCCCATGGCGGCGGACGTCAAGGCTTTGGCGGAGCTGCAGCTCAAAGAGGCCAAGCGTGAATACGAAGCGGCGGTGGCGCGCTATGAGGTGATGCGCGTGGCCTCGGTGGTCTTGATCGCCGTGGGCCTGGGCCTGGCGATCGTGGTCGGCTTGACCCTGGTGCGCGGCGTCACGCGCGCGCTCGCGCAGGCCATGAACGCGGCCAATGCCGTGGCGCAAGGCGATCTCGCCTACGCCATCCGCATCGAGGGCAAGGACGAGGTGAGCGAGCTTTTGCGCACGCTGGCGGGCATGCAGGAGTCCCTGCGCAAGGTCGTGGCCCATGTGCGCCAAAATGCCGAAAACGTCGCCGCGGCGAGCGCACAGATTGCCTCGGGCAACAGCGACCTGTCCGCGCGCACCGAAAGCCAGGCGAGTGCGCTCGAAGAGACTGCCGCCTCGATGGAGGAGGTGGGCGCCACGGTGCGCCAGAACGCGGACAACGCACGGCAAGCCAACCAGCTTGCGCAAAGCGCCTCGAGCGTGGCGACGCAAGGCGGGGAAGTGGTGGGCGAGGTCGTGCAGACCATGAAAGGCATCCACGAAGCCTCGCGCAAGATCGCCGACATCATCGGTGTGATCGACGGCATCGCCTTCCAGACCAACATCCTCGCGCTCAACGCCGCCGTCGAAGCCGCACGTGCGGGCGAGCAAGGGCGCGGCTTTGCCGTGGTGGCGAGCGAAGTGCGCAGCCTGGCCGGGCGCTCGGCCGAGGCGGCCAAGGAAATCAAAGGCCTGATTACCGCGAGCGTGGAACGCGTGGAGCAAGGCAGCGAGCTTGCCGACAAGGCGGGCGCGACCATGACTGAAGTCGTCACGGCGATCCGCCGCGTGAGCGACATCGTGGGCGAGATCAGCGCGGCCAGCAGCGAGCAAAGCGCAGGTGTGGCGCAAGTGGGCGAGGCCATCACGCAAATGGACCAGGCCACGCAGCAGAACGCTGCGCTGGTGGAAGAGATGGCCGCTGCGGCAAGCAGCCTCAATGCCCAGGCGGGCGAACTCGTGAACGCCGTGGCGGTGTTCAAGCTCGAGGCAGGCGCGCTGCAGGCGGTGGCGCCCGCAGCGCTGCAGCGTGCCGCCATGCCTGCGCCGCCGGTGTCGCGCCCACCGATGCCCGCACCGCCGGCCAAGCGTCCGCTGGCGGGGGGCGGGCGTGCGGGCGCAGGCAAGGACACGGCGCGCCTTGGTGCGCCAGCCCAGGTCGCCCCGGGAGCGGGCAAGGCGGCAGCCAAGACGACAGGTGCGCCCGCCGCGCCGGCACCTCGGGCGGCTGAGACGGCCGCAGAGGGTGAGTGGGAGTCGTTCTGAGCCTGCGGCGTGGCGCTGCCGCGAGCGGCGCCCGAGCGAAAAATGGGTGGCCGTTCAGCCGCTGTGTTTGAACGGCGTGCGCGCCTGCAGCTCGTCGAGGTAGCCCTGCACCGCGGCCCCTTCGCGCAGCAAAAAGCGCTCTACAGCGTTCGCAAAGGCCGGGTGCGCGAGCCAGTGCGCGTTGTGGGTGGGCACGGGCAAGAGCGCACGCGCCATTTTGTGCTCACCCTGCGCGCCGCCCTCGAAGCGCTGCACGCCGTGTGCCATGCACCATTCGAGCGGCTGGTAATAGCACGCCTCGAAGTGCAGGCAATCGACGCGCTCGAGCGCGCCCCAATAGCGCCCGTAGGCCGCAAATTCTTGGTCTTTTTTGCCGTTAGACAAGGTGGGGAAAGCGCTGATAGCTATCAAACTCGATGCAATCGGTCGGCCCGCGCGCTCGGCAACAAAGAGCAGCCAGGCTTCGGGCATTTGTTCGGCCTGTAGCTGGAAGAATGCGCGCGTGAGGTAGGGCAGGTTGCCGTGTTCGAGGTAGGTGCGCTCGTAGCAACGGTAGAAAAAATCCCAGTCCGCAGTGCCGATGTCGCGCCCGCGCAGCCAGCGAAAGCGCACGCCCGCTTCGGCCACGCGGCGGCGTTCCTGGCGGATTTTCTTGCGCTTGTCCTGGCTCAGGTGCTGCAAAAAGTCGTCGAAATGGCGGTAGGGCGTGCCCGCGGGGCTCTGGTTGCGCCAATGGAACTGCACCGTCTGGCGCTGCAGCAGGCCCAGCTCCTGCGCCGCGTGCAGGTCTTCGCCGGCGGCGAACAGCAGGTGCAATGATGACAGCCCTTCGCTCTCGCACCAGTCGCGCACGGCGCCTAGCAGCTGCACGCGCAGGGCCTGGTCGCGCGCGAGCAGGCGCGTGCCGGGCACGGGCGTGAAGGGCACGGCGACGACGGCCTTGGGGTAGTAGGCCAGGCCATGCTGCGCGTAGGCATTGGCCCAGGCCCAGTCGAACACGTATTCGCCATAGGAATGGCTTTTGAGGTACAGCGGGCACGCGGCGAGCAACTCGGCGCCGGCCCACAGGCCCATGAAGCGCGGCGTCCAGCCGGTGGCGGGCGTGGCGCTGCCGCTCGCGTGCAGCGCGGCCAGGTATTCATGGCGCATGAACGGCGTGGGCCGGCTCTGGCGCGCGAGCAGCGCATTCCACGCCGCGGCATCGACCTCGAGCGGCGAATCCAGCACGCGGGCGATAATGCGCGCTTCAGCCATGCCCGTCCTGTTGCTGTAGTTTTGGGAGCACCCATGGGCGGGTTTTTGTCCCACACCTCTTCGTTGGCCTGGTCATTTTCGGTTCCATGATGCCCTCTCTTTGCATAGCGCAACTCAATTTCGTGGTGGGCGACATGCCCGGCAATGCGCAAAAAATCATTGCCGCGGCGCGCACGGCCCACGCCGCCGGCGCGCAGCTGTTGCTCACGCCCGAGCTCGCGATCTGCGGCTATGCGGCCGAAGACCTGTTCCTGCGCCCGGCTTTTCTCGATGCCTGCGATGATGCCGTGAAAACGGTGGCCCGGGAGACCGCAGGGTTGCAGGGCCTGGCCATCGTGCTCGGCCACCCGCAAAAATGCCGCCCCGACGCGCCGGCCTTCAGCACCTGTCACAACGTCGCGAGCGTGCTGCGCCACGGCCGCATCGAGCAAACTTACATCAAGCGCGAGCTGCCGAACTACCAGGTGTTCGACGAACGGCGCTATTTCGTGCCGGGCAGCGCGCCCTGCGTGGTCGAAGTCGGCGGCCTGCGCGTGGGTCTGTTGATCTGCGAGGACGCCTGGTACGCCACCCCCGCGCGCGAGGCCGCTGCAGCCGGCGCGCAGCTGCTCGCGGTGCTCAACGCCTCGCCCTTTCACCTGGGCAAGAGCGCCGAGCGCGAGCAGATCATGCGTCAGCGCGTGGCCGAAACGGGTCTGCCGCTGGTCTATGCGCACCTCGTCGGCGGGCAGGACGAGGTGGTGTTCGAAGGCCGTTCGTTTGCCTTGCAGGCCGACGGCAGCGTGGCCGCGCGCGCCCCAGGTTTTAAGGAAAATCTGCTGTTCATGCAGGTACAGCAAGCGCAAGCAGCTATCAAAATAGATGCCACCGTGGCGCCGCTCGCAAGCCCAGAGGCCGATCTGTGGGACGCGCTGGTGCTCGGTGTGCGCGACTACGTGGGCAAAAACGGCTTTCCGGGCGCGGTGCTGGGCCTTTCGGGCGGCATCGACTCGGCGCTGGTGCTCGCGATCGCCGTCGATGCGCTGGGCGCGGACAAAGTGCGCGCCGTGATGATGCCCTCGCCCTACACGGCCGACATCAGCTGGCTGGACGCACGCGACATGGCCGCGCGCCTGGGCGTGCGCTACGACGAAATCCCCATCGTCGCGCAGTTCGAAGCCTTCAAGGCCGCGCTCGCGCCCCTGTTCGCGGGCCTGCACGAGGACACGACCGAAGAAAACCTGCAGGCGCGCATCCGCGGCACGCTGCTCATGGCGCTGTCGAACAAATTCGGCACCCTCGTGCTCACCACGGGCAACAAGAGCGAACTGGCCACGGGCTACTGTACCTTGTACGGCGACATGGCGGGTGGCTTTGCCGTCATCAAGGACGTGGCCAAGACGCGCGTCTTCGCGCTGGCGCGCTGGCGCAACGCCAACGACCCCTACGGCAGCGGCGCCAGCCCCATCCCCGAGCGCATCATCACGCGCCCGCCGAGCGCCGAGTTGCGCCCCGACCAGAAAGACCAGGACAGCCTGCCGCCCTACGAGGTGCTCGACGCGATCGTCGAGCGTTACATGGAAAACGACGAATCCATCGAGAGCATCATCGCCGCGGGCTTTGCGCGCGCCGACGTCGAGCTGGTCACGCGGCTGCTCAAGCTCAACGAATACAAGCGCCTCCAGGCCCCCGTGGGCATCCGCGTCACGCGCCGCGCCTTCGGCAAGGACTGGCGCTATCCAATCACGAACCGCTTTCGTGCCTGAGGCGCCCCCAAGGCATCGCAATCCGCCCACCCGTAGACTGGCAAACACCTCAGCAAAACCCCAGGGAGTCCACCATGAAAATGATCACCGCCATCATCAAACCCTTCAAGCTCGAAGAAGTCCGCGAGGCGCTGGCTGAATGCGGCGTCACCGGCCTCACGGTGACCGAGGTCAAGGGTTTTGGCCGGCAAAAGGGCCACACCGAGCTCTACCGCGGTGCCGAATACGTGGTGGATTTTTTGCCCAAGGTGAAGATCGAAGTGGCCGTGAAGACCGCCGATGTCGACCGCTGCGTCGAGGCCATCGTGGGCGCGGCGCGCACGGGCAAGATCGGCGACGGCAAGATTTTCATCACCGAGGTCGAGCGCGTGGTGCGCATCCGCACGGGCGAGCTCGACGAATCGGCGGTGTGAGCAGGGCGTGATCGGGGCTTCGATCGCCCTCAGATCACGGAGCGCAGCGCCACGATCTCCTGGCCGAACCCCGCCGCCTGCACCAGCGCAGGCAGTAGGGTGTCCACGTCGGTGCCCGCCTGCAGCAGCCCGAGCTGCCACGCGCCCATGAAGCCCTCGGCCATGCTGTGCTTCAAAAACGCGAGCAATCTGTCGTAGTACCCGGCCACGTTGAGCAGACCCACGGGTTTGTCGTGGTAGCCGAGCTGGCGCCAGGTCCAGACCTCGAACAGTTCCTCGAAGGTGCCTATGCCGCCGGGCAGCGCCAGAAAAGCGTCGCAGCGCTCCGCCATCAGCGCCTTGCGCTGGTGCATGGTCTGCACGATGTGCAACTCGTCGCAGGCGTGGTTGGCTTGCTCCTTATCCACCAGCGCCTGCGGTATCACGCCGAGCACGCGCCCACCCGCCTGCCGCGTGGCCTCGGCCACCAGGCCCATCAAGCCGTTGCGCCCGCCGCCATACACGAGCTGCCCGCCGTGCGCGCCTATCCACTGGCCCACTGCCGTGGCAGCCTGGGCAAACTCCGGGCGCTCTCCGGCGCGCGAGCCGCAATACACGCAGAGGGAAAAAGCCGGTTCAGCCATGGCCAAACCTCTGCCAAAGCGCTGCAGCCCAGATGCCCGCGCACAGCAGCAACGCGAGCAGCACTGCGGCGCTGCCCATGTCCTTGGCACGTTTGGACAGATGGTTCCACTCGGGGCCGATGCGGTCGATGGCGGTTTCGATGCCGGTGTTGAGCAGTTCGATGACCAGCACCGCGATGACCGAGCCGGCCAGCAAGGCCACCTCGACCCAGCTCGCGCCCAGCCAGAACGACAGCGGCAGCAGCACGAGCGCGGCGCTGGCCTCCTGGCGGAAGGCGGGCTCGGTCCAGCCGGCGCGCAAACCGGCGATCGAATAACCCGCGGCATGCCAGATGCGGCTCAGCCCGGTGCGCGCTTTTTGCGGGTTCACCGTGGGGTCGGGCGTGGCGGGATGAGCGTCGGAGGGCATGGACATGCGCATATTGTGGCGCCACCGTGTGACAGAGCGCAGGCCGGCGCGCGGCAAAGGCTTATTTTTGCAACGGCGGCTGCCAGTGCACGAGGCGCGTACCCGCGAGGGCGTCGTGCCAGAACTGCTGCTGCGGATGAAAGCGGCTCAGCAGCGCCCACACGGCGACCCAGCCCAGCATGAGCACGGCAGTTTCGCCGCCCGATAAGTGAAACGGCGCGATGGCCGCGAGCGGGGGCAGGAACCACAGCCAGCTCAGCACATAGCGCAGCAGTGCGCGCCCTTGCGTCAAGGGCTTGCCAGCGCGGTCCACCACGCGGATGTGCCAGGTTTTCATCGCCAGGGTCTGCCCCTTGGACCAGAACCAGGTGAAGTAAAGGCCGAACACCACGAACAAAAAGGCCTGCAGCGCGTGCCGGTTGTCGAGCGCATTGCGCGTCTGGCTCAGGGTGCTGAACAGATAGCCAGCAAAAAACGCCACGGCAAACAGCAAGATGCCTTCGTAGAGCCAGCAGGCCATGCGCCGGCCCAGCGCCGGGGCTAGGAGCCTGTCGGACTTTGGAATCGTCGGCTGCGAATGCGCCGCAGCGGCCCATTTTTTACCGTCTTCTTGCCCCATAACACCACTATGGGGCTGCGAATCCGGCAAAAACTGGTCTCGCCGGGGCGCATTCTCGCTTTCGACGCCCAAAGCCCGACAGGCTCCTAGGAGCGTCGCGCTGGCCGCGTCGGCCTGGGTATGGGGTGCGACAGAGGAGGGTTGGGTTTGATCGGTCAAAGCGAAGGTGAGGCGAGTGGGAAAAGGAGTGCTCAGCGCCCAGTCGCTGCTGCGCCAGGGTTGGCCGCTGCGCCGCCCTCCGGCGGGGTTTGCGTAGGCGGCAGCGGCGGCAGCGGCGTAGGCACTGCCACGGGTACATCGACGGGTGCGGTTTCGACGGGCGCTGGTGTGGCTCCGCCCAAAGCGTCTGCGGCGGGGGCGGACACAGGGGTATCCAGGCGGGGCAGCAAGCCCTTGGGTGGAGAAATCTTGGGTGGGTTGGGGCGATTCGGGCTGGCCTGCATGGCGGCCGGCACCTGTACCAGTTTGCGTGAGGGCGCAGGGCGCAGGCTGGTGGCAGCGCCCTGCGGCTTGGCGGCGGCGCGCGCTGCAAGCCGGCGCTTTTCTTCCTCGCCGAGGGCCTGGTAAGCCTTCCAGCGCTCCAACTTGTCTTTGGGCGCAAGGCGGCTGGTGCCGGCGTAATTCAGACGCGCCTGGTTGCGCTGCTGGGCGCTCAGGCTAGCCCAGTCGGCCATGCGGGCGTGCAGGCGGTCTTGTTCGCTTTGGGGCAAGGCGTGAAACGTTTCCGCCAAGGTCAGCCAATATCTTTTTTGTGCCGCGCTCAGCGAGGCCCAGCGTTCGGCCAGAGGGTACAAGGCCAGCTTTTGTGCAGTGCTCAGGGTTTCCCAGCCGGGGCCGGAGACCGTCTCGGGTGCTTGCGTGGGGACCGCTTCGCCCTGGCCGCGCGGGCTGGGCTTGGATGCCAGCGCCGCGGCAGGCATCAGGGTACTGGGTGCCCAATGCAAAAAATGTAGCGCCTGCAGCCCGCCCGCAGCCAATGCCGCCCACAGCAGCAAGGCCAGTATGAAGCCTGGTTTGAAGGTGCAAGGGCTACGGGAGTTTGCGGGCATGCAATGGAGCGAGGGGCGATGCTTCAGGTGAGAGCGGTTGCGAGTTTCACCGATTTTCGGTCGAGGTTTTAAGGAACTGGATGAACCCCGGATCGGCGTAGGCCGACGGGGGCAGTTCGTCAGCGAGCAGCGCCGAATCGACTTCGGCGATTTCGTGCGTGGCGAGGTCTTCTTGCGTGTCGTTGATCACAACGAGGCCAATCAGCAAGGCCAGGATGGGAATGGCCGAAACCAAAGCATTCCACCAACCGCTGCGTTCATGGCCACCGCCAAGCCCACCATGCCCCCATGAGGCGGTGCCGCCACCCGCGGCAACGCGCACAGGCGCAGTGGCTGAAGCGAGCCCAGGTACCCGCTCCCGTTTGGGCGCGACCGCTACTTTGCGCTGGGCCAGCGCCTGCATGCGTGCGGCGCGCAGGCGCTCGGAGATGTCGTAGGGCAGGTCTTGCGCGCCACTTTCGAGGCGCGCAGTGACGCGGCGGGCAAAGCTTTCGGCAGCCGCATCCATCGAAGACGCGGCCGAATGGGAGGGCAAGATGGGGTTCATGGCGTGATTCCTTTGGCTTTGAGCGCCTTGCTGAGCTTTTGCACGGCGCGAAAGCAGTGCTGCTTGACGCTGCTTTCCGAGCAGCCCATGGCGGCTGCCGTTTCTGTTACATCCATTTCTTCCCAGTAACGCATGAGAAAGGCTTCGCGTTGACGTGCAGGCAGGGCGGCGATTTCGTCCTCGATCTCTTGCAATATCTGTGCGCGTCGCACTTCATCCTCGGCGCTTTCTGCGCTTTCTTCATTGTGCGGGCCCGCATAGGCTTCAAGCAAGTCGAAGTCGGCGTCATCGTCGTGCGCCCGCTCGAAGTCGGACAGGTTGGAAAACAGCGCGTTGCGCGTTTTCTGGCGGCGGAACCAATCCAGGGTGCAGTTCGAGAGAATGCGCTGAAAGAGCATGGGCAGCTCGTTCGCGGGCTTGTCGCCATAGTGTTGGGCCAGCTTGAGCATGCTGTCCTGCACGATGTCCAGCGCCGCCTCTTCGTCACGCACGTGGTAGAGCGAGCGCTTGAAAGCGCGCTTTTCCACGCTTTGCAGGAAGTCGGAGAGTTCTTGTTCGGTAGCCAAGAGGACGCAGTTCGCGATGGGTCAAGTCAGCCCGGCGCAAAAGCACACAGGCACAGGCGGCCAAGCCAAATGAAGCCGCTGATTATCACATTCCCGCGTCTTTTTTCGCCCCGGGCCTGAGTTTTCGCAGGTTGCGGTGCGATAATTTGCGCCATCAAGCAAAAGGCAAACGGGTCACGGTCCGGCGGACATCCTTTTCCGCTCATGTCCTTGGCCTCAAGTCCCAAGCGGGCTTCACGAGAGCGCGTGCAAGGGGCACCCAAGGTTTTTCGTCAGAGAAATTCTCGAAAGGTTCATCATGGAAATATCCAGGGCTGAAATCACCTCTGCGGCCGCAGCCACCGCCCATCCCACCAGCCCCACCACCACCGCTGCCGGCGCGCCCGAGCTGATGGGCGCGGAAATCCTCGTCAAGGCATTGCAGGCCGAAAACGTGCAATATGTCTGGGGCTACCCAGGCGGCGCGGTGCTCTACATTTACGACGCGCTCTACAAACAAGACAGCATCCAGCATATCCTGGTGCGCCACGAGCAGGCCGCCGTTCATGCCGCCGACGGCTATGCGCGCGCCACGGGCGAGGTTGGTGTGGCCTTGGTCACTTCAGGGCCGGGTGTCACCAACGCTATCACGGGCATCGCCACGGCCTACATGGACAGCATCCCCATGGTGATCATCACCGGCCAGGTGCTGACGGCCGCCATAGGCCTCGACGCCTTCCAGGAATGCGACACCGTGGGCATCACGCGCCCCATTGTCAAGCACAACTTCCTCGTCAAGGACGCGCGCGATCTTGCGATGACGCTGAAAAAGGCCTTCCACATCGCACGCACCGGCCGCCCCGGCCCCGTGGTGGTCGATATCCCCAAAGACGTCTCGTTCAAAAAGCTGCCCTACAGCGGCTACCCCGACAAGATCGAAATGCGCTCGTACAACCCCGTGCGCAAGGGGCACGGCGGGCAGATCCGCAAGGCATTGCAGCTGCTGCTCTCGGCCAAGCGCCCCTACATCTACACGGGCGGCGGCGTGCTCATGAGCAATGCCGCGCCAGAGTTGCGCACGCTGGTCGATCTGCTCGGCTACCCCGTCACGCACACGCTGATGGGCCTGGGCGCCTACCCGGCGACGGATCGCAGGTTCCTCGGCATGCTGGGCATGCACGGCACGCTCGAGGCCAACAATGCCATGCAAAACTGCGACGTGCTGCTCGCCGTAGGCGCACGCTTCGACGACCGCGTGATCGGCAACCCCAAGCACTTCGCGCAGAACGAGCGCAAGATCATCCATATCGACATCGACCCCTCGAGCATTTCCAAGCGCGTCAAGGTCGATGTGCCCATCGTGGGCGACGTGAAGGACGTGCTGACCGAGCTGATCGCGATGATCCGCGAAACGTCCACGCGCCCCGACCCCGCGGCGCTCGCCGCCTGGTGGGACACGATCGAGGGCTGGCGCAAGCGCGACTGCCTCAAGTACGACCGCAACGCGACCGACGTGATCAAGCCGCAGTACGTGGTCGAGACGCTCTGGAACATGACCAAAGACTCCGATGTTTACATCACCTCGGACGTGGGCCAGCATCAGATGTGGGCGGCGCAGTTCTACAAGTTCAACGAGCCGCGCCGCTGGATCAACTCGGGCGGCCTGGGCACCATGGGCGTGGGCATTCCCTACGCCATGGGCATCAAGCTCGCCAGACCGCAAAGCGAGGTGTTTTGCATCACGGGCGAAGGTTCGGTGCAGATGAATATCCAGGAGCTCTCCACCTGCCTGCAATACAACACGCCGATCAAGATCGTGGCGCTCAACAACCGCTACCTTGGCATGGTGCGCCAGTGGCAGGAGATCGAATATTCGGGCCGCTACAGCCACAGCTACATGGACGCGCTGCCCAACTTCGCCAAACTGGCCGAGGCCTATGGCCATGTGGGCCTGTTGATCGAACACCCCAAGGACGTCGAGCCTGCGCTGCGTGAAGCGCGCAGGCTCAAGGACCGCACGGTGTTCCTTGACTTCCGCACCGACCCGACGGAAAACGTCTTCCCCATGGTGCAGGCGGGCAAGGGCATCACCGAGATGCTGCTCGGCTCGGAAGACCTCTGAAATCTGAGCAAAATTCCGCCGTGAGGTAGATACAGCAAGCACAGAAAGCTATCAAAAATAAAGCAATCATGCGGTGCGGGCAGTTTTGACTGCGCATCGCCGCGTGTCCCCTTCAACCTTGGACGAATCTATTGCCTGCCAAGCCTGGCACTTACCGGTGCCGGGGGAGGGCAGCGAAACGGCAGTGCCCGGCGACCCCTTGTGGGTCGTGCTGCCGTCGCAAAAAGAGGAAGTACCCACCATGAAACACATCATCGCCGTATTGCTCGAAAACGAAGCCGGAGCGCTCTCGCGCGTGGTCGGACTGTTTTCGGCGCGTGGCTACAACATCGAGTCGCTCACCGTCGCGCCCACCGAAGACCCGACGCTCTCGCGCATGACCATCCAGACCTCGGGCTCGGACGACGTGATCGAGCAAATCACCAAGCACCTCAACCGCCTGATCGAAGTCGTCAAGGTGGTCGATCTGACCGAAGGCGCCTACACCGAGCGCGAGCTCATGATGGTCAAGGTGCGCGCCGTGGGCAAGGAGCGCGAAGAAATGAAGCGCATGGCCGACATCTTCCGCGGCCGCATCATCGACGTGACCGAAAAGAGCTACACCATAGAGCTCACGGGTGACCAGGCCAAGATCGATGCCTTCTTGCAGGCCATAGACCGCACCGCCATTCTCGAAACCGTGCGCACCGGCGCGAGCGGCATAGGCCGCGGCGAGCGCATCCTGCGCGTCTGAGGACGCTCGGAAATTCTCTTTTCCTTTCCATCTCCCCAAAAATCCAACCCCGGAGCCAACATGAAAGTTTTCTACGACAAAGACTGTGACCTGAGCCTGATCAAAGGCAAAACTGTGGCCATCATCGGCTACGGCAGCCAGGGCCACGCCCATGCACAAAACCTCAACGACAGCGGCGTGAAGGTCGTGGTCGGCCTGCGCAAGGGGGGCGCGAGCTGGGACAAGGTCGGCAAGGCCGGCCTCACGGTGATGGAAGTCAATGACGCGGTCAAGGCTGCCGACGTGGTCATGGTCCTGCTGCCCGACGAGCAGATCGCCGACGTCTATAAAAACAACATCGAGCCGAACATCAAACCCGGCGCGTCGCTCGCCTTCGCGCATGGCTTCAACGTGCACTACAACCAGGTCGTGCCGCGCACCGACCTCGATGTGTGGATGGTCGCGCCCAAGGCCCCCGGCCATACCGTGCGCAACACCTACACCCAGGGCGGCGGCGTGCCGCACCTCGTGGCGGTGCACCAGGACCGCTCGGGCAAGGCGCGCGATCTGGCGCTGAGCTACGCCATGGCCAACGGCGGCGGCAAGGCCGGCATCATAGAGACCAACTTCAAGGAAGAAACCGAAACCGACCTGTTCGGCGAGCAGGCCGTGCTGTGCGGCGGCACCGTCGAGCTCATCAAGATGGGCTACGAAACCCTGGTCGAAGCCGGCTACGCGCCCGAGATGGCCTACTTCGAGTGCCTGCACGAGCTGAAGCTGATCGTGGACCTGATCTACGAAGGCGGCATCGCCAACATGAACTACTCGATCTCGAACAACGCCGAATACGGCGAGTACGTGACCGGCCCCAAGGTGATCAACGAAAGCTCGCGCCAGGCCATGCGCGAGGCGCTGAAGAACATCCAGAACGGCGACTACGCCAAGCAGTTCATCCTCGAAGGCCGCACCGGCTACCCCAGCATGACCGCGCGCCGCCGCAACACCGCCGACCATAGCATCGAGGTGGTGGGCGCCAAGCTGCGTGCCATGATGCCCTGGATTGCGAAGAACAAGCTGGTCGATCAAAGCCGCAACTGAGCCGCACCTGGGCCGCAAAGCTCAGATCACTGCACGCAAAGGGCCACTTCGGTGGCCTTTGGCGCTTTTGCGCGGCTACACTGTGGCAAGCCGTTGCCAAAAAACTATTGAAACAATAGCTGTTTGCGCCTGTCAGATAAGCACGAAAGGCCGATTTGATGCATGAAGATGACGACTTCGTCCCCACCAGCGCGGCCTTGGTGCAGCGCAAGCTGCGCAAGGGCATTTACGTGCTGCCCAACCTGTTCACGCTCGCGGCCTTGTTCGGCGGCTTTTATGCCATCGTGATGGCCATGAACGGCCAGTTCGACCTGGCGACCACCGGCATTTTTGCCGCCATGGTGCTCGACAGCCTCGACGGCCGCGTGGCGCGCATGACGCACACGCAAAGCGCCTTCGGCGAGCAGATGGATTCACTTGCCGACATGGTCAGTTTCGGCGCGGCGCCCGCGCTCATTGCCTACGAGTGGGCGCTGCGCCCGCTCGGGCGCTGGGGCTGGATTGCGGCCTTCGTCTATTGCGCCTGCGCGGCGTTGCGCCTGGCGCGCTTCAACGTCAATGTCGGCGTGGTGGACAAGCGCTACTTCCAGGGCCTGCCCTCACCGGCCGCCGCCGCACTGGTGGCGGGCTTCATCTGGTTGACCAGCGCAATGCTCGTGGCGCACCGTGAGGTGCCGCTGTTTCGGGCGCTGATTTCGGTGTTTGGGGGTTTGCCCATCGAGCGCGGCGATCTGTCATGGATTTTGTTCGTCGTGACCTTGTTCGCGGGGCTCACCATGGTCACCAACGTTCCTTATTACAGCTTCAAGGACTTCGGCGGGCGGCGCAGCGTGCCTTTCGTGGTGCTGGTGGTGCTGGCGCTGCTCATCGCCATCGTCAGCATAGAGCCCGCGACCATGTTGTTTGTGCTGTTCGTGGGCTATGCGCTGTCGGGCTATGTGATCTATTTCTGGCGCCGCGCCAAGGGCCATCCGGTGAGCATCGTGAGCACCTCGACCGACGAGCCTGATGAGCGCGGGTTGCACGACTGATTCGGCAAAACTGCGGGCTGCGCAGTGATGCTGCGCGTCAGCCTGCGAACCGCTTGGCACCCGCCACGCAGACCACGGCGCCCAGGGTCGAAAGAAGCATCGACCAGCTCACCGGCTCATGCAGCAGCCCGGCCGCCAGCGCCAAGCCAAGAAACGGCTGCAGCAATTGCAATTGCCCGACCGCGGCGATACCGCCTTGCGCCAGACCACGATACCAGAACACAAAGCCCAGCAGCATGCTGAAAATCGAGACATACGCGAGCCCCAGCCAGGCCGGGGTATGCACTTGGGTGAATGATGCGGGCATCGTCCACAGAGCCAGCGGCAGCATGACGGGTGCGGACAACAGCAGCGCCCAGCTGATGACCTGCCAGCCGCCCAATTTGCGCGTCAGGCGCGCGCCCTCGGCATAGCCCAGGCCGCATACGACGATGGCGGCGAGCATCAGCAGATCGCCACGCGGCGATACGTCCATGCCGCCCCGCACGGCGTAGGTGACGACGAAGACGCTGCCCAGCAGCGCCAGCAGCCAGAAAGCTGGGCGCGGACGCTCGCCTCCGCGCAGCACGCCAAAGACGGCGGTGCACAGCGGCAGCAGTCCCAGAAATACGATGGCGTGCGCGGAGGGCACCTGCTGCAGCGCCAACGCCGTCAGCAAGGGAAAGCCCAGCACCACGCCGAACGCGATGAGTGCGAGCGCGGGCAGGTCGGCCTGGTCGGGGCGGCGCGCACGCAGGCCAGCCAACAACAGCGCGCCCACGAATGCGGCCAGACTCGCGCGGGTAGCGGTCAAAAAAAGGGGGTCGAAGTCTGCGACGGCTGCGCGTGTTGCGGGCAGCGAGCCCGCAAAAATCACCACACCGACAAAACCATTCATCCAACCGCGTGCAGATTCATCCATTGCCAACCCCTTTTCTGTGAAGACTTACCTCGCAAGTTCTTCAGTGGAGCATGGATGCGTTCCTGAAACCAGCAACAATAAGGTACAGTTTGAAAAAACTGTGATGCTTTCAAAACACATACAGTCGAAAACCCACAATGCCACGTCAGGGAACGAAGATTCACACCGTGATGGAGGCGATTCGCACCAAAATCGCCGCCCGCACCTACGCCCCGGGTGCGCGCCTGCCTTCCGTACGTGCGCTGGCCAAAAGCATGCAGGTGTCGGTGTCGACCGTCGTCGAAGCGTACGAACGTCTGGCGGCAGAAGGTGTCATAGGCGCCCGCGCGGGCTCAGGTTTTTACGTGCTGGGGCATGCCGCGCCTCTGGCTCTGGCGCACATCGGCCCGCCGCGCGAGCGCGACGTCGATCCCCTGTGGGTTTCGCGTCAGTCGCTAGAGGCTGCGGACGCGATGCCCAAACCAGGGTGTGGCTGGTTGCCGGCATCGTGGATGGATGTGGATGGCTTGCGCAGCGCATTGCGCGCAGTGGCCCGGGCCGACGGCGCCGTGCTCGCGGATTACGCCTGCCCACTCGGGCTGCCTGCGCTGCGTGAACTGCTTGCGCGCCGCATGGCCGCCGTGGGGATAGAAGTGCCTGCCGAGCAGATCATGCTGACCGATTCGGGTACCCAGGCGTTGGACATGGTCTGCCGCTTTCTGCTGGAGCCGGGTGATACCGTGCTGGTGGACGACCCGTGCTACTTCAATTTTCAAGCCCTGCTGCGTGCGCACCGTGTCAAGGTCGTTGGCGTGGCCTACACGCCGCAGGGGCCCGACATCGCAGCATTCGCGGCCTGTCTGCAACAGCATGCGCCCCGGCTCTACATCACCAATTCGGGCATCCACAACCCGACGGGCGGCACGCTCTCGGCCAGCACGGCGCATCGACTGCTGCAACTTGCAGAGCAATCCGGCGTGGTGGTGGTCGAAGACGACATCTTTGCCGATTTTGAAGTTCAGCCGGCACCACGGCTCGCCGCGTTCGATGGCCTTGCGCGGGTGATTCACATCGGCAGCTTTTCCAAAACCGTATCGGCTTCGCTGCGTTGCGGCTATATCGCGGCGCGTGCGGATTGGATCGACAGTCTGGCCGATCTGAAAATTGCCACCAGTTTCGGCGGCGGCTTTCTGGCTGCGCAGGTCGTGCGGACGGTGTTGACCCAAAGCGGCTACCGCAAGCACCTGGAGGCGCTGCGGGCGCGTCTGGCGAGAGAGCGCGACAGGGCTGTGGAGCGCCTGGGCGCACTGGGCATCACGCCCTGGCTCGTGCCTCGTGCAGGAATGTTCCTCTGGTGCCGGCTGCCGGACGGCATCGATGCGGCGCGTCTGGCGCGCGCCAGTTTGCAAGAGGGAGTTGTGTTTGCGCCGGGCAATGTATTCAGCCCGTCATTCTCGGCGGGCAACCTGATGCGTTTCAACGTTTCGCAGTTGACCGATTCTCGGGTGTTCGACGTGCTCGCGCGAGCTTTGCACCAAATGCGCACTGCGCCCTGACCGAGAAGAATAGAAACACTGGCTTGCCGCCAGGCCAAAGCATGGAATGAGATGGAATCACCCAAGCTATGCTACATTCCACGCCCATGAGCAAGTTTGCGCTAGCCCTTCTACTGCTACCTCACCACGGGCGGAGGCAGTAGGCGCGCGCGCATACTTTTTCTAACGAGGCCCGTTTGCACACCTGCAGCGGGCCTTTTGTTTTGCGCGCAAAAATTTCGCAACCCAATCCATCCCATCGTTTTTTGACACCAGGAGCATTTCATGGCCGACCAACTCATCATTTTCGACACCACCTTGCGCGACGGCGAGCAGTCGCCTGGCGCTTCCATGACGCGCGAGGAAAAGCTGCGCATCGCGCGCCAGCTCGAGCGCCTGAAGGTCGATGTGATCGAGGCTGGCTTCGCGGCGAGTTCGGACGGTGACTTCGAGGCCGTCAAGGCGATCGCCCAGGTCATCAAGGATTCCACGGTCTGCTCGCTCTCGCGCGCCAACGACCGCGACATCGCGCGCGCGGCCGAGGCGCTCAAGGGCGCCGCACGTGCGCGCATCCACACTTTCATTGCAACCTCGCCGCTGCACATGGAGAAAAAGCTGCGCATGACGCCCGAGCAGGTGCTCGAGCAGGCGCGGCAATCGGTGCGCTTTGCACGCAATCTGCTCGACGACATCGAGTTCAGCACCGAAGACGGCTCGCGCAGCGACGTCGACTTTTTGTGCCGCGTGATCGAAACCGTGATCGCCGAAGGGGCGACCACGATCAACGTCCCTGACACCGTGGGCTATGCCGTGCCCGAACAGTACGGCCACTTCATCAAGACCTTGCGCGAGCGCGTGCCCAACAGCGACAAGGCGATCTGGTCGGTGCACTGCCACAACGACCTGGGCATGGCGGTGGCGAACTCGCTCGCGGGTGTGCATATCGGCGGTGCGCGCCAGGTCGAGTGCACCATCAACGGCCTGGGTGAGCGCGCGGGCAATTGCTCGCTCGAGGAGGTGGTGATGGCCGTGAAGACGCGGCGTGATTATTTTCAGCTCGACGTGGGCATAGACACGCGCCACATCCTTGCCGCGAGCCGCATGGTGAGCCAAACCACGGGTTTCGTGGTGCAGCCCAACAAGGCCGTGGTCGGGGCGAATGCGTTTGCGCACGCGAGCGGCATCCACCAGGACGGCGTGCTCAAGGCGCGCGACACCTACGAAATCATGCGTGCCGAGGACGTGGGCTGGAGCGCCAACAAGATCGTACTGGGCAAACTCTCGGGCCGCAATGCCTTCAAGCAGCGCCTGCAGGAGCTCGGCGTGAGCCTGGACAGCGAGGCCGAGATCAACGCTGCGTTCTTGCGCTTCAAGGAGCTGGCCGACCGCAAGAGCGAGATTTTCGACGAGGACATCCTCGCGCTCGTGAGCGAAGAAAACCTCAGCGGCGAGAAGGAAAAGTACGGCTTCGTGTCGCTGTACCAGCAGAGCGAAACCGGCGAGCAGCCGCATGCGCGCATCGTCTTCACGGTCGATGGCGTCGAGGTGACGGGCGAGGCGAACGGCAACGGCCCCGTCGATGCCTCGCTGAAGGCGATCGAATCCATCGTGCACAGCGGCGCCGAGATGGTGCTGTATTCGGTGAACGCGATCAGCGGCTCGACCGAAAGCCAGGGCGAAGTGACGGTGCGGCTGCAAAGCAGCGGACGCGTGGTCAATGGCGTGGGTGCCGACCCCGACATCATCGTGGCTTCGGCCAAGGCCTATCTGAGCGCGCTGAACAAGTTACAAAGTAAAGCCGAGCGCGTGGCGGCGCAAGGCTGAACCAAGCGGGCAGGGCGCATCTATAATTCATCCCGATTCTGAGAAGGCCATGCAACGCATTGATTTTGCGTGGCTTTTTTGGGTGGTTTGCAAGTACCGACATTTTTTACCACCGGGAGCATTTGGATGCACCATCGTCGCCCAACTGCAGCGCATCGTTTCATCCGCCATTGCGCGCGCTTTTTCGGTATCGCCTTGGTCGGACTGGCGCTGTCGGCACCCGCGGTGCAGGCGGCTACGACGACGGCACGCCAAAAAACCGCAGCCACAAAAAAGCACGTCGCAGTTGCTGCGTCGAAATCCGTAAAGGCGAGCAGCAAGAGTGGTGGCAAGTCCCACCGGCAGGTGGCGGCACGCAAGTCTGCCGTTGCCAAAACCACGGTGGTAAGCAAGTCCACTGCCGCGCCGCGGGTGCGGCGCACGCTCGCGGCGCGCTCCGCCAAGGCGCCGGCGCGTGCCGTCGCTGCGGCACCTGAGCGGCAATCGTTTGGTGCGGCGGCGGGGCTGCACGCGGTGAACGATCCGCTGGACTTGAAGTCCAGCGTGGCGCTGGTGCTCGATCAGGACACGCACGAGGTCTTGCTGAGCAAGAACGACCGCGCCGTGCTGCCCATTGCCTCGCTGACCAAGCTCATGACGGGGCTGCTGGTGGTGCAGGCACGCCTGCCGCTCGACGAGCCCATCACGATCACGCAGGAAGACGTGGACACCGAAAAGGGCAGCCACTCGCGCCTGGCCGTGGGCACCACGCTTTCGCGCGGTGAAATGCTGCATCTTGCGCTGATGTCGAGCGAAAACCGCGCCGCGCACGCGCTGGGGCGCACCTATCCTGGCGGGCTCGATGCCTTTGTGGCGCTGATGAACGCCAAGGCGCGCCAGTTGGGCATGACGAACACGCGCTACGTCGAGCCCACCGGTTTATCGAGCAGCAACCAGGCAAGTGCGCGCGACCTCGCGGTGCTCGTGAACGCTGCCTACGCCGAGCCCCTGATGCGCGAACTCTCGACATCGCCAGGTTATGAAGTCGCGGTGGGCCGCAGAACCCTGCAATACAACAACACCAACCGCCTGGTCAAAAACCCCGATTGGGACATAGGGCTGCAAAAAACGGGCTACATCTCCGAAGCCGGGCGCTGCCTCGTGATGCAGACCAAAATTGCCGGGCGCCGGCTCATCATGGTGTTCCTAGACTCGGCGGGCAAGCTCAGCCGCATCGCCGATGCGCAGCGCGTGCGCAACTGGGTCGAATCAGCCTCGGCCGCAGGCGGGGCACCGGCAGTGGGCGCCAAAATACAGCCCGCAGCGCGCTCCACCCGCGATAGCTGAAGCCGTAAGCTTGGCAAGGACTTCAGCGCCATTTTGTTCGGGAGCGCGTGCCTAGGAGCCTGGGTGGAAACCGTCGCGAGCGGCCCGGGTGCAAGCTCTCAGCGCTTTCCTTGCGTGGCGTGGGGCGCGCGCAAACCGCTGACGGCTTCCTTGCCAGGCTGGTAGCCGAGCGCGAGCGAGATTTCCTGCGCCGTGGCCTGCAGTTTGGGGCCCCAGCCTTCGTCGAGCCGGTCGGCCGGTGCGGAGATCGACAAGCCTGCGACGAGCTGCCCCTGGTCGTCGAAAACGCCCGCGGCCATGCAGCGCACACCCAGTTCCAGCTCTTCGTTGTCGCGCGCGATACCGTACTGGCGTGTTTTGGCAAGCTCGCGCTCGAGCGTGGCAAGCTGTGTGATGCTGTTGCGCGTGTGCCCCGCGAGGCCCGTGCGCGTGGCGTAGGCGCGTACGCGCTGGGCATCGTCGTACGCCAGGAAGAGCTTTCCCGTGGACGTCAGGTGCAGCGGCGCCCGGCCGCCTATGGCGCGCACCACCTGCATGCCCGAGCGTTCGCTGTAGCTGCGTTCGATATAGACGATTTCATCGCCTTGGCGCACGCTGAGGTTCACGGGCTGTTGGATCAGCTTGTGCAGCTTGCGCATGGGGGCGAGTGCGGCTTCGCGCACGTTGAGGCGGCCTTTGACGAGGTTGCCCAACTCCAGCAGACGCATGCCCAGGCGATAGCTGCCGGTTTCTGGCCTGTCGACGAAGCGGCCCAGCGTCAGGTCGTTCAGGATGCGGTGCGTGGTCGAGGGGTGCAGGCCGGTTTTTTCGCTGAGCTCCTTGAGCGAAATCGGCTCTTCGCGCGAAGCCAGGACGTCGATCAGGGTGAACATGCGTTCCAGCACCTGGATGCTGGGCTTGCTGGCAGTGGCCTGGGGATTTTTCTTCATGGGACATGCGCTAGACGATGTTCACGCATCTTATCTTGTGAAATGTCTTGCCATCAATCGGGAATGGATTCGGGCGCATCCCGCCATTGCCATTTGCCGTCCACGAGCACCTCGTGCGGCACAAAGCGCGCCTTGTAGGCCATCTTGGGGCTTTGCGCGATCCAGTAGCCCAGATAGACGTAGGGCAGGCCGAGCTGGCGCGCTTCCTGCACTTGCCACAACACGCTGTAAGTGCCGTAGCTGCTGTGTGCGTCGGACTCGTAAAAGGTATAAACAGCCGACAGTCCATCGTCGAGCACGTCGAGGATGGACACCATCTTGAGGGCGCCGGGCTGGCCGCCCGTTCCTGGCGCGCGGAACTCGACCAGGCGCGAGTTCACGCGGCTTTGCAGCAGGAACTGGGTGTATTGGTCGATGTTGTCCTGGTCCATGCCGCCGCCGGGGTGGCGCAGGCTCTGGTAGCGGCGGTAGAGCTGGTAGTGCTCGGCCACGAAACCCAGACGCAGCACGCGCACCTGCAAGTCGGCGTGGCGCGCGGCGGCGCGGCGCTGGCTGCGGTCGGGCCGGAACGCTGCCACGGGCACGCGCAAGGGGATGCAGGCCTGGCAGCCGTCGCAATAAGGCCGGTAGGTGAACATGCCGCTGCGCCGAAAGCCCTGCGCCACCAGCGCCGAATACGGCCCCGTCTGAATCAAGTGGCTGGGCGTGGCAACCTGCGAGCGCGCCTGCCGCCCAGGCAGGTAGCTGCAAGGGTAGGGGGCCGTGGCGTAAAACTGCAGGGCGCGCAGCGGGAGTTCGTTGAGTTGCGTCATGCGTGGGCCGGCAGGGGGGAAGCTGTGGCCGCGGCTGGCGGGGTGG
Organism: Extensimonas perlucida; assembly: GCF_007655255.1. Lineage (GTDB taxonomy): Bacteria > Pseudomonadota > Gammaproteobacteria > Burkholderiales > Burkholderiaceae_C > Extensimonas > Extensimonas perlucida. The sequence continues at coordinate 55,008 of NZ_VMYE01000011.1, read as the reverse complement.
CCGCGGTGGTCGAATGCACCAGCGGGTGCGCGAGCAAGCCGTCCCAATACGACGGGTCGAAGTGCCAGCGCAGGGGCGGCAGCGTCTGTGCAGTGGCGATGTGCTGCAGGAAGTCGGTGCGTGGAATCTCGCGTGCGCCCAGCGACGCCAGGTGTGCGGTGTTTTGCTGGCAGTCGATCAGCGCCACGCCTTCGCGCCGACACAGGCACACCAAGGCCGCGAGCGCGATTTTGGAGGCGTCGCTGGCGTGCGCGAACATCGATTCGCCGAACACCGCGCGCCCCAGCGCCACACAATACAGCCCGCCCACGAGCTTGCCATCGACCCAGGTTTCGACGCTGTGCGCGTCGCCGGCCGCGTGCAGCCGCTCATAGGCACGCACCATTTCGGGGACGATCCAGGTGCCGTTTTGGCCGGCGCGCGGCGTGCTTGCACAGGCGCGAATGACTTGGCCAAAGGCGTGGTCTATGCGAATCTCACAATCGGGCGTGGCGGCAAAGCGCTGCAAGGTTTTGCGCAGCGAGCGGTGCAGGCGGAATTCGGCCACCGGCAGCACCATGCGCGGATCGGGCGACCACCAGAGGATGGACTGCCCCGCGCTGAACCACGGGAAGCAGCCTTGCGCATAGGCCGCACGCAGGTACGCGAGATCGAGCGCGCCGCCCGCGGCCAGCAGGCCGGGGGCGGGCGTGTCCGGCCCCCAGGCGCGGTTGGGGGGCGGCAGCGGGTCTTCGGGTTCGAGCCAGGGAAGTTGCAAGGGCATGTGCAAAGCGTAGCAAAGAGCGGCCCAGGCTGCAGAAAATGCACAGAAAAAGGGGCTCAGCCAAAAAACCAATAGCACACGGCAATCGCCGCGAGCACGCCCGCAAGCTCGGCGAGCAGCGCGCAGGCTACCGCGTGGCGCGCACGCTGTATGCCCACGGCGCCGAAATACACCGCGAGCACGTAGAAGGTGGTTTCGGTGCTGCCCTGCACCGTGGCGGCGAGCAGCGCGGCAAAGCTGTCCACGCCGTGGGTCTGCATGGTTTCGATCAGGAGGGCGCGCGCGGCGCTGCCCGAAAAAGGCTTGACCAGCGCCGTGGGCAGCGCATCGACGAAGCGCGTGTCCCAGCCGAACCATTGCACGGCCACGCGGATCGCGGCGAGCAGGTAGTCCAGCGCCCCTGAGGCGCGCAGCACGCCCACGGCGCAGAGCATGGCCACGAGGTAGGGCAGCAGGTTTTTTGCCACCTCGAAGCCTTCGCGCGCGCCGTCGATGAAGGCCTCGTACACAGGCACGCGCCGCCAGGCGCCCAGCAGCAGAAAAAGCAGCAGCAGCCCGAACAGCAGCAGGTTGCCCAGCAGTGACGACAGCTGCGTGAGCGCCGCCGCCGGCAACGTGGCCAGCAGCGCCATGAAGCCGCCCAGCGCCAGCGCCACGGGCAGCAGGTAGGCCAGCACCACGGGGCTCCACAGGGGCAGGCGCTGCACCCAGGCGACACTGAGCAGGCCCACCAGGGTCGAGGCCGAGGTGGCGAGCAGGATGGGCAGAAAGACCAGCGCCGGATCGGGCGCGCCCTGCTGCATGCGGTACATGAAAATCGTCACCGGCAGCAGCGTGAGCGAAGACGCGTTGAGCACGAGGAACAGGATTTGCGCGTTGCTCGCGCTCTCGGGGTGTGGGTTGAGCGTTTGCAATTCGCGCATGGCCTTGAGGCCGATCGGCGTGGCGGCGTTGTCCAGGCCGAGTGCGTTGGCGGCAAAGTTCAGCGTGATGAGCCCGAGTGCCGGGTGCCCGCGCGGCACTTCGGGCATGAGGCGCTGAAACAGCGGCGCAAGCCCGCGCGCGAGCGCCGCGACCAGCCCCGCGCGCTCGGCGATGCGCAAAAAGCCCAGCCACAGCGTGAGCGTGCCAAAAAGCAGCAGCATCACCTCGACCGAGAGCTTGGCCATGGCAAACAGCGCCTCGACCATGGCGGCAAACACCTGCGGCTGGCCGCCCACGAGCCACTGGCCGAGCGCAGCGAGCGCGGCGGTGAGGAAAAAGCCGAGCCAGAGACGATTGAGCATAGAGTCGGGGAGGGTGCGCTGCTTGTGCAAATGCAGCAGGATAGCCTTGTAAGAATGGGCTCCAAAAGCATACGGCGTGGGAATTTTGCGCGGTTTCTTGGTATCGTAGGAGGCATCTCAGCAACCAGGAGAAGACAGACCATGACCGAAAACCAAGCGAGCACGAACCTGCGCTGGCGTCTGGAAGAGCTGGACTTTTCTGCCCTGGACGCCGCGAAGGTGCAGGCGCGCGACGATATTTTTCTGCTGGTATGCAGCGCCTCGTTCGTCGAAAGCGGTGCTGACGTCTATGCACAGAACCTCGTCGATTATTTTGCCGGCGATGCCGAAGCCGGCGAATGGCTGGACGCACACTGGATGGCCGAGGAGCTGCAGCACGGCCGGGCGCTCAAGGCCTACGTGCAACAGGTCTGGCCCGACTTCGACTGGGACGGCGCCTATGCCGACTTTTTTGCCGAATACTCCAAGCTCTGCACCACCGACGAGCTCGAACCCACGCGCGGGCAGGAGATGGTGGCGCGCTGCATCGTCGAGATGGGCACCACCACTTACTACCAGGCGCTGCACGCCGTGAGCGACGAGCCCGTGCTGCGCGACCTGTGCTGGCGCATACGCACCGACGAGGTGCAGCACTACAAGCACTTCTACCACTATTTTTTGAGCTACCGCGAGCGCGAGCACCTGAGCCGCCCGCAGGTCATCGCCACGCTGTGGCGCCGCGCGGCCGAGCTGCGCCAGAGCGACGCCGACATCGCCCTGCGCCATGCCTGGAACTGGCGCTTTCGCGGCCGCGCCGACGCGCCGCCCTACGACGCCATGAGCCGACAGCTGTTCGCGCTCATGCGCACCCAATACCCGGTGGACATGGCCATGCGCATGGCGATCAAACCGCTGCAGCTGCCAGCCTGGCTGGAGCAGCGCATGGAGCGGCCCCTGAGCGCCATGGCGCGCTGGGCTTTGCTGCATTGATCTTGATAGCAGCACATGCTTGCTGTACCTAGGCTATAGCCCGTTTTTATGTGTAATTTGCAGGCGGCAGCAAAAAATCCGCGCCATTTGGGCGGCCCGGTACCCTGAGCTGGCTCACGGGCGCCGGGCTTTGCGCGATTTGCTTGCCTCGCCGGTACACCGCGAGGCGCGCTGCGCGCAATCGGATGGCTTCGGCGGGGTCGCGCGCATGCAGCAGCACGAAGTCGGCGTGGCAACCCGGCTGCAGGCCGTAGCCCTCCAGCCCCAGCAGCCGCGCGGGCTGCGTGGTCACGGCCTCGAAGCAGGCGCGCATGGCGCTCTGGCTGGTCATCTGCGCCACGTGCAGCCCCATGTGCGCGACTTCGAGCATATCGGCGCTGCCAAGGCCGTACCAGGGGTCGAGCACGCAGTCCTGCCCGAAGGCGACCGTGAGGCCCGCCGCGAGCAGCTCGGGCACGCGCGTCATGCCGCGACGCTTGGGGTAGCTGTCGTGGCGGCCTTGCAGGGTGATGTTGATGAGCGGATTCGCGACCACGCCGAGCTGCGCCTCGGCCAGCAGCGGAATCAGCTTGCTGACGTAGTAGTTGTCCATGCTGTGCATGGACGTCAGGTGCGAACCCGTCACGCGCCCCTGCAGGCCCAGGCGCTGCGTCTCAAAAGCCAGGGTTTCGACATGGCGCGAGTGCTGGTCGTCGCTCTCGTCGCAGTGCATGTCCACGCGCTTGCCCGCTTCGGCTGCGATCTCGCACAGGATGCGCACACTTTCTGCGCCCTCGGCCATGGTGCGCTCGAAGTGCGGAATGCCGCCCACCACGTCCACGCCCAGTTCCAGCGCACGCCGCACGTTGGCCAGGCCGCCGGGGCTGCGCAGCACGCCGTCCTGCGGAAAGGCAACGAGCTGCAGGTCGAGGTAGGGCGCCACGCGCCGCTTCACGTCGAGCAGCGCATGCACCGGCAGCAGGTTCGGCTCGCTCGTGTCCACGTGGCTGCGGATCGCGAGCAGGCCGCGCGCCACGGCCCAGTCGCAATAGCGCAGCGCGCGCTCGACGATGGCCTCGTGCGTGAGCGTGGGCTTGAGCTCGCCCCACAGTGCGATGCCTTCGAGCAGCGTACCGCTTTCGTTCACGCGCGGCTGGCCGTAGCTCAGGGCCGAGTCGAGGTGGAAATGCGCATCGACGAAGGGCGGGCTGAGCAGCAGGCCGCGGGCATCCACGGCCTCGTGCGCGGGCGCCTGCAGACCTTCGGTGACTTCGATGATGCGGCCATCTTGCACGGCGATGGACATGTTGCGGCGGCCATCGGGCAGGCTGGCGCGGGTGATGAGCAGGTCGAGCATGGTTGGATGCGTGGATGGCGTGGATGGCGTGGAAGAAGGGGCGGAAGGTCCACAGCCTCTCAAGCGGCGTGTTTGCGGTAGCTGGCCAGCAGCGCCGCCAATGCCGCCATGGCGACAGCGCAGCTGCGGTGCAGGTAGCGCAGGCCGAGGGGCGAGAGCCAACGTACTGCCTGGCGGCCCGCGACCGCGTAAGCCACCATCACCAGGGCATCGATGGCGACGAACAAGGCACCCAGCAGCGCGTATTGCGGGCCCTGCGGCAGCGCTGGATCGATGAACTGCGGCAGGAACGCGGCAAAGAACAGCAGGGCCTTGGGGTTGGAAAGCGCCACGCCCAGGCTGCGCACAAAGGCTGCGCGGCCCTGCACCCCCTGGCCCGGCGCCTGCGCCAGCAGCGCTTGCACATTCAGTAGTGGGCTGCGCCAGATTTGTACGGCAAGCCACAGCAGGTAAAGCACGCCCACTGTCCTCAGTCCGTCGAACAGCAGCGCAGACGCCGCCAGCAGCGAACCCAGCCCCACGGCGACGACGGCGATCACCAGACTGCTGCCTACGCAGGCGCCGGCCATGCCCCAGCCCGCCCGCCGCATGCCACCCGCCATGCCGTTGGAAAGTGCCAACAGCATGGTGGGGCCGGGAATCACGGCCAGCGCCAGCGAAGCCGTGGCAAAGAGCAAAAAGGTTTCGAAGGCGGGCATGGTCAGCGTTCTCCCTTGCGGTAGGGCTTCATCAGCGCCTGCGGGTAGGCGGCCTTGCGCGCCATCAGCACCAGCGCGAGGATGGACAGCAGGTAGGGCAGCATCAGGTACACCTGATAGGGCAGCCAGGCGTCGCCCGATTGTTGCAGGCGCAGCTGCAGTGCGTCGAAAAAGGCGAACAGCAGCGCGCCCGCCAGCGCCTTGCCGGGCCGCCACGAGGCGAACACCACCAGCGCCACGCAAATCCAGCCACGGCCGTTGACCATGTTGAAGAAAAACGTGTTGAAGGCTGAGAGCGTGAGAAAGGCGCCGGCCACGCCCATCAGCGCCGAGCCGGCGACCACGGCGCCCGTGCGCAGCGTGGCGACCGGGATGCCCTGGCTCTCCACCGCCTGGGGATTTTCGCCTACCGTGCGCAGCGCCAGGCCCAGCGGCGTGCGCGCCAGCAGCCAGGAGAGCGCGGGCACCAGCAGCAGCGCGAGCAGGGTCAGCGGGGTTTGCGCCTGCAGCACAGGCACGCCGAGCCAGGCCATGGGCGTGAAAGGCTCTATGGTGGGCGGGGTGTTCACCTTGGGGAAGCTGACGCGGTAGCCGTAATAGCTGAGCGCCGTGGCAAACAGCGTGATGCCCAGGCCCGAGACATGCTGCGACAGCGCCAGCCAGACCGTGAGCAGGGCGTGCAGCAGTCCGAACGCGGCGCCCGTGAGCGCGGCCACTGCTACGCCAGCCCACAGGCCGTGGCCCGCATAGACCGTGAGCCAGCCTGCAAAAGCGCCCGCGACCATGATCCCTTCTATGCCCAGGTGCAGCACGCCGCAGCGCTCGCACAGCAGCACGCCCAGCGTGCCCAGGATCAGCGGCGTGGCCACGCGCAGCACGGCGCCCCAGAACGTCAGGTTGGAGAGGATGTCCAGCCATGCGGTCATACGCAGAGCTCCTGCGTGGTGGACGCTTTTACATCGATAGCTGCTTGCGCTGTATGTAAGGGCGCTAGTGGCCAATTTTGCTTGTAATTAAAAGTCATTTCCAGCGCACCCGGTATTGTGTGAGCAGCGTGGCCACGAGCACCGCGAGCAGCGACGTGGCGACGATCACGTCGGCGATGTAGGTCGGCACGTCCAGGGCGCGCCCCATGCTGTCGGCGCCGACCAGCGTGCCCGCCACGAAAACGCCCGCTGCGATCACGCCCAGCGGATGCAATCCGGCCAGCATCGCGATCACGATGCCGCTGTAGCCGTAGCCGGGCGACATGTCCAGGGTCACGTAGCCCGTGCGCCCGGCGACTTCGATCGCGCCCGCGAGGCCGGCCAGAGCGCCCGAGAGCAGCGCCACCCACACCAGCGTGCGCGTCACGGGCACACCCGCGAACGCCGCGGCGCGCGCGTTCGCGCCCGTGGCGCGCAGGTCGAACCCGGGCAGCGTGCGCGCCAGCAGCAGCCACAGCAGCACGGCCAGCGCCAGCGCCCACAGCAGGCCCGTGTGCAGGCGCGTCTGTGGCACCAGGCGCGCGAGCTCCAGGCCCTCTTGCAGCGCCACGCTCTGCGGCCAGCCGAGCGCGAGCGGGTCTTTCATGGGGCCGTCGAGCAAGGCAGAGACGAGCAGCAGCACGATGAAGTTGAGCAGCAGCGTGGTCACCACCTCATCGACGCCCAGGCGCGTTTTGAGCAGCGCCGGGCCCAGCAGGAGCAGTGCCCCGGCCAGCGCTGCGGCCAGCATCATGAGCGGAAACAGCAGCCACGCGGGCGCAGCGAAGCCCATGCCGCCGTGCAGACCGCCCACGGCCACGCAAGCCAGGGCGCCGGCGTAGAACTGACCCTCGGCGCCGATGTTGAACAGGCGCGCGCGAAACGCCAGCGCAGCGGAGAGGCCCGAGAGAATCAGCGGTGTGGCGCGCGTCAGCGTTTCCGTGAGCGCGAACACCGAGCCGAATGCGCCCTGCAGCAGCAGCGCGTAGCTGCGCCCCACGGGTGCACCGGCCCAGCGCAGCAGCAGCGCGCACACGAGCAGCGTGAAGACGACGGCACCCACGGGCGCAGCCACGTAGGCTGCGGGGGCGATGGCATGGCGTTTTTCGAGTCTCATGGGACAGCTGCGGGGCGCGAGGGGTGGCTGTGCGTATTTTCGATATCGCTATCGATCCCATCCTTGCCTGCGACACCGCCGGCCATCGCCAGGCCGATGCTGGCGCGTGTCCACGCATGCGCGGGGCGCACGGGGCTGAGCGCACCGGCGTGCAGCACGGCGATGCGCTCGCCCAGCGCGATCACCTCGTCGAGATCGTCCGAGATCAGCAGCACTGCCGCGCCCGCATCGCGCGCGGCGACGAGCTGCTGCTGCACAAAGCGCACCGCGCCTATGTCCAGACCCCAGGTGGGCTGGTGCGCGACGATCAGGCGCGGCGCAGGGGCATCGGCGCGGCCGTCGACACCGGTGGGCGGCAGCAGTGCGCGGCCGAGGATGAGCTTTTGCATGTTGCCGCCCGAGAGCGCACGCGCAGGGCTGTCGAGCCCGCCGCCGCGCACGTCGAAAGTTTCGACGATGCGGCGTGCATGCGCGCGCGCGGCGGCACGCCGCAGCCAACGGCCGCGCCACCACGGGTAGGCAAACCAGGGGCTGCGCAGGCGCTCGGAGACGGCGTTCTCCCACAGCGGCAGTTCGCCCACCAGGCCCACACCCTGGCGGTCTTCGGGAATGCGTGCGACGCCTTGTTCGACGAGCCAGGCCGGGCGCGTCTGCCAGAGTTGCCCCTGCAGTGTGAGCCGCCCCGCGATGGGTGCACGCAGGCCGCTGAGCAGCTCGGCAAGCGCCGTCTGGCCGTTGCCAGAAACGCCTGCCACGGCCAGGATCTCGCCCGCGTGCAATGTCAGAGAAACGGCGTGCAAACGCTCGCGCAGATGGTCTGAGGTGCTCACATTTTCGAGAATGCAGCACGGCGTTCCAACGCGCTTGGCGGGCTGCCGCAGCGGCGCGGCTGCCACGGGTTGACCGACCATCCACTGCGCCAGCTGCTCCTGCGTGGTGCCGGCTGCGGGCGCCTCGGCAACGAGCCGGCCGTGGCGCAGCACGGCCACGCGCTGCGCCACGCGCAGCACCTCGGCGAGCTTGTGGCTGATGAAAAGAATCGACAGGCCCTGCGCGGCCATTTGCGTGAGTGTCTGTAGCAGGGCTTCGCTCTCTTGCGGCGTGAGCACGGCGGTGGGCTCGTCGAGGATGAGGATGCGCGCGCCACGGTACAGCGCCTTGAGGATTTCCACGCGCTGGCGCTCGCCCACCGAGAGGCTGCCCACGCGCGCATCGGGCTGCACGGGCAGGCCAAAGCGCCGCGCCACCTCGAGCAGCCGCTGCCGCGCCTGGGCGCGGCGCGAAAACGGCTGCCACAGCGGTTCGGTGCCCAGCAGTACGTTGTCGAGCACGCTGAGGTTGCCGGCGAGCGTGAAGTGCTGGTGCACCATGCCTATGCCCGCCGCCAGCGCCGCGCGCGGTTGGCCGGGCGGCAGCAGCCGGCCATGCACCCAAATTTCGCCCGCATCGGCGACGTAGTGGCCAAAGAGGATGGACATCAGCGTGGACTTGCCCGCGCCGTTCTCGCCGAGCAGGGCCAGCACTTCGCCGCGCGCGAGCTGCAGGCTGATGCCGTCATTGGCCACCAGCGGCCCGAAGCGTTTGGTGATGCCGCGCAACTCCAGGACGGTTTCCGTCATGTCGGGCGTACTGTGCTTATTTGACCGTGGAGCGCGGCGCGCTGTCGTCGATCTTCACGGTGAATTTGCCGGCGCGGATGTCGGCTTCGCGGGCGCGCACCTTGGCCATGAGCTCGGGCGGGACTTTTTTCTCGAAGGTGCCCAGCGGCGCGAGCGAGGAGCCGCCCCACTTCATCATCGAATAAGGGCCGTAGTCCTCGGCGCTGAACTTGCCCTCTTTGACGCGCTGGACCGCGCGGTCAATGGTCGGCTCCATGTGCCACAGGGCTGAGGCGACCACGGTGTCGGGGTACTGCTCCTGCGTGTTGATGACGTTGCCGATGGCGAGCTTGCCCTTGTCCTTGGCCGCGTCGCTCACGCCGAAGCGCTCGGCGTAGAGCACGTCGGCGCCCTTGTCGATCATGGCAAAGGTGGCTTCCTTGGCCTTGGGTGGATCGAACCAGCTGTTGATGAAGCTGACCGTGAATTCGACCTTGGGGTTGATCTCGCGCGCACCGGCCATGAAGGCGTTCATCAGGCGGTTGACTTCGGGGATCGGAAAGCCGCCGACCATGCCGATCTTGTTCGTCTTGGTCATGCCGCCGGCGATCATGCCCGTGAGGTAGGAGGGCTCCTGGATGTAGTTGTCGAACACGCTGAAGTTGGGCGCCTGCGGTTTGCCTGAAGAACCCGCGAGGAAGGCGACCTTGGGAAAGTCCCTGGCTACCTTGCGCGCCGCGGCTTCCACGCCGAACACCTCACCCACGATGAGCTGGCTGCCGCCCGTGGCGTATTCGCGCATCACGCGCTCATAGTCGGCGTTGGCCACGCTCTCGCTCGACTTGTATTCGATCTCGCCGCGCGCCTCGGCGGCCTTCAGCGCCTTGTGGATGCGGCTGACCCATTGCTGCTCGTAGGGCACGGTGTAAATGGCCGCGACCTTGAGTTTGGGCTGCGCCGCCTGTGCCACCGCTGGCGCCGGGGCCAGGCCCAGCGTGGCTGCGGCGCTCAGGGCCAGGCCGAGCAGGCGGGCGCCAAAGCCACGGCGTGTAGGGCGCGCGGCGCTGGCGCAGCGCTTGGTTTTGGCCTCGACTGTGGTGCGGGAGGCGTTGGAACGATCGGTCATGGTGCGTCCTCATGCAAAAGGGTAGGAACGATGCCAGGATGAAACAACGAAGGGAAAGCAAGATGCGCGCCCAAGTGGTGCGCCTGTTTGCGGCGGGCCTACTTCGTGCCAAAAATCCTGTCCCCCGCGTCGCCCAGGCCGGGCAGGATGTAGCCGTGCTCGTTGAGCTGGCGGTCTATCGCGGCGGTGTAGATGGGCACGTCGGGGTGCGCCTGGCGCAGCGTGGCGATGCCTTCGGGGGCGGCCAGCAGGCACAGGAACTTGATCGAGCGGGGCTGCAACTGCTTGAGCCGCGTGATGGCCGCCACCGCCGAGTGGCCCGTGGCCAGCATGGGATCGACGACGATCACGTCGCGCTCGTTCATGCCGGTGGGCATCTTGAAGTAATACTCCACGGCTTCGAGCGTGGCCGGGTCGCGGTACAGGCCGATGTGGCCCACGCGGGCGTTGGGCACCACGCGCAGCAGGCCATCAAGCATGCCGTTGCCCGCGCGCAGGATGGAGGCAAAGACCAGCTTCTTGCCGTCGATGATGGGCGCCATGGTCTTTTCGAGCGGCGTCTCGACTTCGACGAGCTGCGTGGGCACGTCGCGCGTGATCTCGTAGGCCATGAGCATGGCGAGCTCGCCCAGCAAGGTGCGAAACGACGTGCTGCTGGCTTCCTTGTTGCGCATCAGCGTGAGCTTGTGCTGCACGAGCGGGTGGGTGACGACGTGGACTTGGGGGTCGGTCATGGCAGGCGTGGGGCGAATGAAGGAGGGCTGAATTTTGGATCAAAAATGGCCTTGAAGCGCATACAGCAATCGCTGGCAGCTACTGTTTCAATAACACTTTGCGCATTCTCATCCGGCGTCGCCAAAGCGCCGCAGCGGCGCCAGGGGCGGGAAGTCGGCGGCGCTTTTTTGCTTCATCGCACGGATCGCGGTTTGCACGTTGGCGGTGCTCCACACCGCGCCTTGCAGCCAGCCCATCTGGCGCAGGCTGTCTTCGACGGAGTGGTCGCGCGCGTAGTTCAGCGCCTGTTTGCTGCCCCAGACGGCCACGGGCGCCTTGCTCGCGATTTCGCGTGCGCACTGCAGCGCGCCGGCAACCAGCGCCTCGTGGCTGTCGAACACTTCGTTGACCAGGCCGCAGGCCAGCGCGCGCTGGGCGCTCAGGCGCCTGCCGGTGTAGGCCAGCTCCTTGGCCAGGCCCATGGGGATGAGCTTGGGCAGGCGCTGCAGCGTGCCCACGTCGGCCACCATGCCGATGTTGATCTCCTGCACGCAAAAGAAGGCGTCGGCGCTCGCATAGCGTATGCAGGCCGCGGTGACCATGTCCACCGCGCCGCCTATGCAGCCGCCGTGGATCGCGGCGATCACGGGGATGCGCAGGTTTTCGAGCCGCGTGAAGGTGGCCTGCAGGTCGCCCAGCAGGTCGAAGATCGCGGCACGACCCTCGGGGCTGGCGTCGTCCATGGCGATCGCGCCGCCGAACACGTCGAGCGCCATGCCGGCCGAAAAGTGCTTGCCCGTGCTCGAAATCACCAGCGCGCGCGCCGCGTTGCCGTTGTGTAGCTCGCTGAGTACGCCGTCGAGTTCGCGCCAGAACACCGGGCCCATGGTGTTCATGGCCTCGGGGCGGTTCAGCACGAGGTGCGCGACATGGGCGTCGATCTGGAAGGAAAAGCAGTTCAGGTCGGTCATACAGGAGCTCCGTGGGAAAAATGAGGCATCAGCAGGCAAGCGGCCCGCCGCGTCAGCGTCGCTTGCCGCCCACGAGCGTGCCCATCACGCCGCGCAGCAGCTCGCGGCCCAGCGCCGAGCCCATGGTGCGCACGGCGGACTTGGCCAGGGTCTGCGCCAGGCCGTCGCGCTGGCCGCCGCGCGGGCCGGTGCTGCCGAACAGCACTTCGCCCAGGCCGCCGAGCACGCCGGACAGGGCGCCCGCGCCGCTGCCGGCCTCGGCTGAACCGGCTTGGGAGGTGTCGGGCGCTGCACCGGCGGGAGCAGACGCGCCCGACGCATCGGGCGCCCCAGCCGCCGACAGGGCGCGGCCCTGCAGCTTTTCGTAGGCCGATGCGCGATCCACGGTTTTTTCATAGACGCCTGCGACCAGCGATTGCGCGCGCAGCGCCGCGCGCTGCTGCGGCGTGATCGGGCCGATCTGGCTGCCCGGCGGCAGCACGAAGGCACGTTCGGTCACGCCGGGGCGGCCTTGCGCGTCGAGCAGGCTCACGAGCGCCTCGCCCACGGCGAGCTCCGTGATCGCCCGTTCTATGTCCAGCCCCGGGTTGGGGCGCATGGTGCTGGCTGCGGCCTGCACGGCCTTCTGGTCGCGCGGGGTGAAGGCGCGCAGCGCGTGCTGCACGCGGTTGCCCAGCTGCGCGAGCACGCTGTCGGGGATGTCGAGCGGGTTTTGCGTGACGAAATACACGCCCACGCCCTTGGAGCGCACCAGGCGCACGACGAGCTCGATGCGTTCGAGCAGCACCTTGGGCGCCTGGTCGAAAAGCAAATGCGCCTCGTCGAAGAAGAACACGAGCTTGGGCTTTTCGGGGTCGCCGATTTCGGGCAGCTGCTCGAACAATTCCGACAGCAGCCACAGCAGAAAGCTCGCGTACAGGCGCGGCGCGTGCATGAGCTGGTCGGCCGCCAGGATGTTGACCACGCCGCGGCCATCGACGGTTTGCAGCAGGTCGGCAATGTCGAGCATGGGCTCGCCGAAGAACTGGTCGCCGCCTTGCTGCTCGATCTGTAGCAGGCCGCGCTGGATTGCGCCCACGCTCGCGGCGCTGATGTTGCCGTAGCTGGTAGTGAGCGTGCGCGCGTTGTCGGCGGCCCACTGCAGCACGGCGCGCAGGTCTTTGAGGTCAAGCAGCAGCAGGCCGTTGTCGTCCGCGAGCTTGAACACCAGATTCAGCACGCCCATTTGCGTGTCATTCAAGTCCAGCATGCGCCCCAGCAGCAGCGGCCCCAGGTCGGAAATGGTGGCGCGCACAGGGTGGCCTTGCACGCCGAACACGTCCCACAGCGTCACGGGGCAGGCTTGCGGTGTGGGCGCAGGCAGGCCGCGCTCGGCGAGCGTGGCGGCGAGCTTGTCGCCCATGCTGCCCGGCTGGCTGATGCCGCTGAGGTCGCCCTTGACGTCGGTGAGGAACACCGGCACGCCGATGCGGGAAAAATTCTCCGCAAAGGTCTGCAGCGTTACCGTCTTGCCTGTGCCTGTGGCGCCGGTGATGAGGCCGTGGCGGTTGGCCATCTGCGGCAGCAGCTCGCAGCGGGTGTGGGCATTGCGCGCGATCAACAGAGGTTCAGTCATGGCATATGGCGATATAAGAGGTTGAAGGGGCGTTGAAGGGCAAAAGTAAAATCCGGCAAGATTAAAACAGGATCAAAAGGACATCCCATGGCAGGACACAGCAAATGGGCGAACATCCAGCACCGCAAGGGGCGGCAGGATGAAAAGCGCGGGCGCATCTGGACGCGCATCATCCGCGAGATCACCGTGGCCGCGCGCGCCGGCGGGGGCGACTTGGCGGCCAATCCGCGCCTGCGCCTGGCGGTGGACAAGGCCAGGGCGGCAAACATGCCTTCGGACCGCGTCAAATACAACATCGACAAGGCCACGGGCAACGCCGAGGGTGTGAACTACGAGGAAATCCGCTACGAGGGCTACGGCATTGGCGGCGCGGCCGTGATCGTGGACACCATGACGGACAACCGCGTGCGCACCGTGGCCGAGGTGCGCCACGCCTTCAGCAAATACGGCGGCAACCTGGGCACGGAAGGCTCGGTGGCGTTCCAGTTCAAGCACTGCGGGCAGTTGATCTTCCCGCCCGGCACGAGCGAGGACAAGGTCATGGAAGTGGCGCTCGAAGCCGGCGCCGAAGACGTCATCAGCGACGAGGAGGGCACCATCGAGGTACTCACCGCGCCCGCCGACTTCGAGGCCGTGAAGGCCGCGCTCGAAGCCGCCGGGCTCACGCCCGAAGTGGCCGAAGTCACCATGCGCCCCGAAAACACCGTGGAGCTCTCGGGCGACGACGCCGCGCGCATGCAAAAGCTCCTCGACGCGCTCGAAGACCTCGACGACGTGCAGGCGGTCTATCACAACGCGGCGCTTTAACCATGGACATTCTCGTCATTGGCGGCGGTGGCCGCGAGCACGCACTGGCCTGGAAGCTGCGCCAGTCGCCCAAGGCCGGCAAGATCTACGTCGCGCCGGGCAACGGCGGCACGGCGCTGGCTGGCCAGTTCGACAACCTGCCCATCACCGACGTGCAGGCGCTGCGCGCCTGGGCGCAAGAGCACAAAATCGGCCTCACCGTGGTCGGCCCCGAGGCACCGCTCGCGGCGGGCGTGGTCGATGAATTTCGCGCGCATGGCCTGCGCATCTTCGGCCCCACGCGCGCCGCGGCGCAGCTCGAGAGCTCCAAGGCCTTCTCCAAAGCCTTCATGCGCCGCCACGGCATCCCCACGGCCGACTACGACACCTTCACCGAGCCTGCACCTGCGCACGCCTTCATCGAACGGCTCGGCGCGCCCATCGTCGTCAAGGCCGATGGCCTGGCGGCGGGCAAGGGCGTGGTCGTGGCGCAGACGCTTGCCGAGGCGCACGCCGCGGTCGATTACATGCTGATCGATAACAAATACGGCGTGCAGCACAACGCGGACGCCGAGGGCAAAGCGCAGCCGCGCGTGGTGATCGAAGAATTTTTGCCCGGCGAGGAGGCGAGCTTCATCGTGCTGTGCGATGGCAAAAACGTGCTTGCGCTTGCCACCAGCCAGGACCACAAACGCCTGCTCGACGGCGACCAGGGACCCAACACCGGCGGCATGGGCGCGTATTCGCCGGCGCCGGTCGTCACCGCCGACGTGCACGCGCGCGCGATGCGCGAAATCATCCTGCCCACCGTGCGCGGCATGGCCAAGGACGGCATCCCTTACACGGGTTTTCTCTACGCCGGTTTGATGATCGACGCGCAGGGTCGGCCCAAGACGCTCGAATTCAACTGCCGCATGGGCGACCCCGAAACGCAGCCCATCATGATGCGCCTCAAAAGCGACCTGGTCGACGTGCTCGGCGCCGCCATCGACGGCAAGCTCGACCAGATCGAGCTGCAGTGGGACCGGCGCACGGCGCTGGGCGTGGTCATGGCCGCGCACGGCTACCCCGAGCAGCCGCGCAAGGGCGACGCGATCACCAGCCTGCCGCCCGATACCGCGCTGGACGACGACGCCATGGTGTTCCATGCGGGCACCGAATTGGTGGACGGCGTGCTGCGCACCAGCGGCGGGCGCGTGCTGTGCGTCACCGCGCTTGGCGACAGCCTGCGCCTGGCCCAGCAGCGCGCCTACGAGATCGTGCAGCGCATCCACTTCGACGGCGCGCAGTACCGGCGCGACATCGGCCACCGGGCGCTGAAATGAGCGCGCAGCAAACGGCTGCGCAGGCCCTCTCCATCGCCCAGGCCGACCAAGTCCCCCAGGTGCGCGCCTATCTGCTGGGCTTGCAGGCGCGCATCATGGACGCGCTCGATGCTATCGAAGCAGAAGCTGCTTGCGCAGGACAGACGGGCGCCAAGAGCCTTATCGATCCTTGGAGCAAAGCGCCCGGCGAGCTGCTCCAGGGCGACGGCATCACGCGCATCATCGAAGGCGGGCAGGTGTTCGAGCGCGCGGGTTGCGGGTTTTCGCACGTGCGCGGGCCGCGCCTGCCGCCCTCGGCCACGCAGCACCGGCCCGAGCTCGCGGGCGCGCCGTTCGAGGCCATGGGCGTGTCGCTGGTGTTCCACCCGCGCAACCCCTACGTGCCCACGGTGCACATGAACGTGCGCATGATCGCCGCCCGTCCACCCGACCAAGGCCCCGGCGCGCCCGCGCACTGCTGGTTCGGCGGCGGCATGGACTTGACGCCGTACTACGGCTTTCTCGAAGACGTCCAGCATTTCCACCGCTGCTGCCGCGACGCCCTGCAGCCTTTTGGTGCCGACAAGTACCCGCGCTTCAAGCAGTGGTGCGACGAATATTTTTACCTGCGCCACCGCGGCGAGCAGCGCGGCGTGGGTGGTATTTTTTTCGACGACTTTGCCGAGCTCGGCTTTGCGCAAAGCCTGGCCCTGCTGCAGTCCGTGGGCGATGCGTTCCTGGGCGCCTACCTGCCCATCGTGCAGCGCCGCCGCCACACGCCCTGGGGCGAGCGCGAGCGTGCGTTCCAGCTCTACCGGCGCGGGCGCTACGTCGAATTCAATCTCGTGTGGGACCGCGGCACGCACTTCGGCCTGCAGTCGGGCGGGCGCACCGAGTCCATCCTGCTCTCGATGCCGCCGCTCGTGGCCTGGTCGTACCAACGTGAAGACGGCCCCGACACGCCCGAAGCGGCGCTCGTGCGCGACTTTTTGCAGCGGCGCGACTGGCTTGCCGAAGCGGGCGCCGCTGGTAGTACGGCGATGCTCAAAAAATGAGAGCTGCTCGCGCTTGCTGCACCTGCACTAAAGGCCAAAAACACCTGAAATTTCCGCGCCGCCACCGTGGCGCCCGCACGTCGGTCCAGGAGCCTGTCGGACTTTGGAATCGTCGGCTGCGAATGTGCCGCAGCGGTCCATTTTTTACCGGCTTCTTGCCCCATAGCACCACTATGGGGCTGCGAATCCGGCAAAAACTGGCCTCGCTGGGGCGCATTCTCGCTTTCGACGCCCAAAGTCCGACAGGCTCCTAGGGAACTCGCCTATGGCTGGCATGCGGCTTGCGGCTTAATATTTCGTCCATTTCCTTTGCCCACACCCTTCTGATGAGCACCAATACCCTTTCGGAATCTGCCGCCAAAAAGAACATCACCAAGCTCCAGCGCGCCATCGTCGATGGCCTGGAGGATGTCAAGGCGCAGGACATACAAGTCTTCAACACGGCGGAACTCTCGCCGCTGTTCGAGCGCGTGATCGTGGCCTCGGGCACCTCGAACCGCCAGACCAAGGCGCTGGCCGCGAGCGTGCGCGACGCGGTGCGCGCGGCGGGCTTCGACAAGCCGCGCGTCGAGGGCGAGGACAACGGCGAGTGGATCATCGTCGATTGCGGCGCCGCCGTGGCGCACATCATGCAGCCCGCGATCCGCCAGTATTACCGGCTCGAAGACCTCTGGGGCGAGACGCCCGTGCGCCTGAAGCTCGGTGCCGCCAAGCCCGTCAAGCCCGCAAAGTCCGCCAAGGCCGCAAAGAAAACCGCCAAGCCTGCCCAGGCCGCAGCGCCCGAGGATGAAACTGCGGCAAAGAAGCCGGCCAAGCGCAGCAAGGCAAACGCCGGGCAGGCCGATGCGGCCGCCTCTGCCGTGAAAAAATCTACGGCCAAAGAGCCTGTAGCCAAGAAAGCGTCAGCGCGGACAGCTACCAAAACCGCAGTCAAATCGGCAGCCCAAGCCACCCCGAAAACGGCTGTAAAGACGGCCGCAAAAACAGCCGTGAAGAAGGCTGCGCAGAAGACCACCAAAGCGCCCGCCAAAACCCCGCGCAAAACTTCCGCCAAGGCACCCGTGCAGACCATCGTCGTCGCGCCGCCCGCGCGCATGAAGGCGGCCGCAAAAACCGCGGCCAAAAAAGCCCCAGCTTCCCGCTGAGCTGACGCACGCAGGCCATGAAGCTGCTGATCGTGGCCGTGGGCCAGCGGGTGCCCGACTGGGCGCAGACGGCTTACGAGGACTATGCCAAGCGCTTTCCGCCCGAGCTCAAGGTCGAGCTCAAGACCGTCAAGACCGAGCCGCGCGGCAGCAAAAGCCTGCAAACCCTGCAAGCCGCGGAGCGCGCACGCATCGAAGCCGCGCTGCCGCGTAGTGCGCATGTGGTGGTGCTCGACGAGCGCGGCGCGCGCCTCACCACGCCGGCGCTGGCCGAGCGTCTGCGCGGCTGGCAGCAAGCGGGCGACGACGTGGCGCTCTTGATCGGTGGGCCCGACGGGCTGGACCCGGCACTGCGCGCCGCTGCGCACGAGAGCCTGCGGCTGTCCGACCTGACGCTGCCGCACGCTTTGGTGCGCGTGCTGTTGATCGAGCAGCTCTATCGCGCCTGGTCCATCAACGCGGGCCATCCGTACCACCGGGCCTGACGTGCTCGGGCATGATGGGGGTGGCCGCGCCACCGCAGATTGCTATGGAGTTTGTATCTACTCGCGTTGGCAGCGCAAGCGCAAATGGCATATTTCTTTCATAATTTGGCAGCCATGTCCGCCTTCATTTACCTCGCCTCGCAAAGCCCGCGCCGCAGCCAGTTGCTCAGCCAGATCGGCGTGCGCCATGCACTGCTGCTGCCCCAAACACCGGGCGCTGACGACACCGTCGGGCAGGTGGTCGATGACCTCATCGAAGACGCCGAAGCGCTCGAAGCCGTGCGCCCCGGCGAGGCGCCTGCCCGCTACGTGCAGCGCGTGACGGCGCTCAAGCTCGACGCCGCCGTGGCGCGGCATGCGCGTCGCGGCCTGCCCGCAGCGCCGATTCTGTGCGCCGACACCACTGTCGCGCTCGGGCGCAGCATCTTCGGCAAGCCCGCCGACGCAGCCGAGGCCGCGCGCATGCTCGCCGCGCTCTCGGGCAGGGTGCACCGCGTGCTCACGGCCGTGGCGCTGCAGGCCGGGCCCCGGCGCCTTGCGGCGCTGTCGGTCTCGCGCGTGCGTTTTGCCGCCATGACGCCGGCGCAGATCACCGCCTACGTGGCCAGCGGCGAACCGCTGGGCAAGGCCGGGGCCTATGGCATCCAGGGGTCCATCGCCCAATACGTGGAGAACCTGAACGGCAGCTACAGCGGCATCATGGGGCTGCCGCTGTATGAGACGGCGCGGTTGCTGCGCGCCGTGGGCGTGCTGCGCGACCACTGATCACTGGTAGTTCGCAAGCCGTTCGACGTCAGGGATGTGGATCTCGCGCTTGTCGATGCGGATCAGCCCGGCGGCTTCCAGTTCGTGCAGCACGCGCGAGAAATACTCGGGCGTGATCGACAGGCGCGAGGCGATGGTGGCCTTGCTCACCGGCAACGACACCTGCAGCGCCACGGCCTCTTTGCGCGCGGTGAGGCACGGCGCCGCACGGCCGGCGCTGGCGAGGGCCAGCGCTGCGGCGTCTTCGGCATTCTCTGGCAGCGAGCGCAGCAGGTAGCCGATCACGCGCTGCATGCCGTTGTGCAGTGCATAGGTCTGCACGTCGTGCACCAGGCCGTGCAGGCGGCGCGAGATGCCCGCCAGCATGCGCATGGCAAAGCGCGGGTCGCTCTCGATCTCCTGCACCACGGCGGCCTTGCCCACGCTCAGCAGCAAGGTGTCGGCCAGGGCCTGGGCGTTGATGATGTAGGGCTTGTCGGTGAACATCAGCGCCTCGGCGAAGCTCATGCCGGGGCCGGCGAGCTCTATGACCTTCTCCTGCCCGGCAGGCGATGTGGCGAACAGCTTGACCTGCCCCATGACGGTGACGTGGAACTCCTTGCAGGGCGTGCCCACACGAAACACGTCATCGCCGCGTGCATAGCGCCGCAGGCGACAGCCCGCAGCCAGTCGCTGCAGTTCGGCAGGGGTCATTTCCTGGAACAAGGGCAGGGCCGCAAGATAGCGCGGGATGTCGAATTGCTGGATGTCCATGGGCTGGCTTGGGTGGGTGCTTAAAGTGGAATTATGAATAACTCTTTGATTTCTGCAGAAATTCTGTATCCCGCGTGCAGCAATCGCATGACATCCCCACGGGCGCGCGCCCGTTTGCCGTGGCGCTGTCTGCTGCAAGCGCTGGAGCAGGGAAGTGCCGCGTCAGCGTGTCAGCGCAGCATAAGCAGCGGCCAGGCGGCGCACCAGGTCTTGCGGGCGGTGTACCAGTGCGTAGCCGGCAGAGCCGAACAGGTAGGGCAGGTAGTCGTGTGCCTGCGCGTCTATGGTGACGCAAAACGGCGTCAGCCCGGCCGCGCGCGCGGCGTGCACGGCGTGGCGCGTGTCTTCGAGGCCATAGCGGCCTTCGTACTGGTCCAGGTCGTTGGGCTTGCCGTCGGTCAGCAGCAGCAGCAGGCGTAGGCGCTCGGGGCGCGCGGCCAGCTGCACTGTAGCGTGGCGGATGGCCGCGCCCATGCGGGTGTAGTAGCCAGGTTTGATGGCCCCGACGCGGTCGCGCGTGCGCGCGTTCCAGGCCTCGTCAAAGCTTTTGAGCTGGTGGATGCGCACGTTCTGCCGCCGCACTGACGAGAAGCCCAGCATCTCGAACGGGTCGCCGCTGGCAGACAGCGCCTCGCCGAACACGTACAGCGCGTCGCGGATCACGTCGATCACGCGCGCGTTTTGCGTGGCGTAGGCGTCGGTGGAAAGCGACAGGTCGGCCAGCAGCAGCGTCGCCAGGCTGCGCTCGCTGCGCACGCGCCGGCTGAACACCGCCGGCGTTGCGCTGTGCGGCGCGGCCGCAGCGTCGACGCGGTGCCGCACCCAAGCGTCAAGGTCCAGCTCTTCGCCCTCGGGCTGGGCGTGCAGGTGCCCCATGCCGCCGCGCAGCACCTCCATGCGCCGGCGCACGCGCCGGGCCGTCACGCGCAGCGCGGGCGGGGGGCAAAAGGGTGCCGGATCGACGGGCACCAGAGTCTGCAGCGCGCAGTGCTCGGCGATCAGCTGGCTGCGCCGCCAGTCCCATTCGGGCAGGCGGATGCCGGGGCCCAGTGGCTTGTCATCGGCCGCGGCGCTGGGCAGGTCCAGGTCGAACTTCACGCGCGAAGCGGTGGTCTGGCCGTCGGGCGCGATGGCGAGCAGGTCCATGTCGTTTGCCGCGGCCAGGGCGTTGCCGTCGTCGTCATCGTCGCTCGCGCGGTTGACCTTGACGAATTCGCCCCACGAGAAGATGGATTCAGCACGGAAAAACATCA
This sequence comes from Extensimonas perlucida, assembly GCF_007655255.1. Classification (GTDB taxonomy): domain Bacteria; phylum Pseudomonadota; class Gammaproteobacteria; order Burkholderiales; family Burkholderiaceae_C; genus Extensimonas; species Extensimonas perlucida. Next base: position 34,304 of record NZ_VMYE01000011.1, on the reverse strand, counting down.
GCAAGGGCGCCTTGTCGCGTTCGTCGGCCACGGCCTGGGCGCGGCGGCGGCGCGGGTCTTGCTTGCTGGCGGGGCGCTCGGCGTGGGCCCCTGCGGGGTCGGGTCTGCACGCCGCTGGTGCCACCGTGGCGGCGGCGGTGTCCAGCCAGAGCCAGACCGGCGCCACTTCTTCGGGGCGCACGTCGGCGGCGATGTCGCTTTCTCGGTCCTTCAGCGCACGCCGCACCATGTGTTCGGCCTCGGCCGCGCGGCCGCGCAGGCCCGAGGGATCAGGGCGCAGCGCGCATTCCGCGGCCAGCAGCTGCCGGTAGCGCCCGGCCAGGCCCGGAAAGGTGGCCAGCGCGCGCTGCGTGGCGCGCCGGTTGTCGGCGATCCAGTCGCCCGTGGGCGCGATGTGCGCGGCCAGCGCCGCCAGCCAGAGGTAGAGCGCGCGGTTCAGCGCGGCGTCCGCATGCACCGCGATGCGCGGCGGCAGCGACAGCACCTCGGGTTCGAGCCGACCGGTGGCCGCGTGCGTGCCGGTGCCCGCCACGCGCTCGAGCCAGTGGCGCGCGCCGCCCACCTTGCGCGCGCCAGCCGGCGCCACGCGCACTGCCGCAGCGCCGCCCGCTGCGCGGAACATCAGCGTGATGCTGCGCTGCACCTCGTCCAGTTCCACCGCGGCGTTTTCGTGTTGCCGTTGCGCGGCGCGGCGGATGAAGCGGTCCCACTGTTTGCCTACCCACTCTTCCATCTCAGGACTCTCTTTCACGCAGGGCGGCGGCCTCTTTTTCGGCCTTGCGCTGGCGCAGCGTTTCGCGCACGGCGTCTGCGCCTATCTTCCATTCGAGCAGGGGCTCGTGCCCCTGATTGCTGCAAGTTTGCGAGCACGCATCGAGGCACTGGCCGCATTGCACGCAGGAAAACATCATGCGTTTGATGTTGCGCGGGTGCAGCCGCATGGGGCAGCCGTTGTCGCAGGCCGACCCTTGCGGAAATGCCGCGGTGCTGCAGCTGCGGCAGGCGCGCGCATGGTCGCGGTCGAACGCGACCACCATGCTCTTGGGGTTGGCCATCCAGGCCAGACTCTGAAACAGGCCGACCGCGCAACCGAAGCGGCAAAACAGATGGCGCGCAAAGGCGAACTCGAGCGTGAACACCACCGTGGCGGCGACCAGAAAGCGCGTGGGGTTGGGCGCCAGCTTGCCCGTGCGCAAACCACTCCAGACCTCGGACGGCGGCAGCAGGTAGGAAAGCAGCGTGACGGCCCAGAGAAAGCCAAACACCAGGCACAGGCCGAAGAACACCGGCCACCAGCGTGCCGCGGGCTGCACGCCCGCGCGCGGGGTGCGGTGCTTGTCCCACAGGCTGAGCTTGCCGCAGGCGCGCTGCAGCGTGGCGTTGAGCGTTTCCACCAGCGTGAAGTGCGGGCACAGCCAGCCGCAGTAAAGGCGCCCGTAGCGCCAGGCCACGGCGAGAAAGGCGGCGACCAGCGCGATCACCGGCACGAAGGCGCGCAGCACAATCTGCACTGCCGCCTGGTTGGCGCTGATCTGACCGGCCTTGAAGGCGTCGATACCCAGGCTCCAGCGCTGGCCGAGGAACCACAGCTGCGCCTCGTGCACGTCAAAGCGCAGCAGGTTCAGCGCAGGGGCCAGCAGAAACAGGGCGAAGAAGCCCAGCTGGAACAAAAGGCGGCGGCGTTGCAGCGCTGGCATGAGGAGGAGGGCAGCTCTGCCGCCGCGGGGAAGTGTCAAGCAGCGTTGCCCAGCACCGCCTGCACCACGTCGTCGAGCGCGGCGGCGGTCTCCAGGTCGTCGGTCAGGGCGTCCACGATGGCCGCGCGGCAGGCCGCGCGCAGGGGCAGGCCGCTGGCCACGAGGCGAGCCGCCATCACAAGCAGGCGCGTGCTTGCGGTTTCTTCAAGGTCGTGGTCGGTCAGGCGGCGCAGCGCTTGGGCCAGCTGCACCAGCCGCGCCGCCACCACAGGGTCGACACCAGCCTCGGCCGCGACGATGCGGCGCTCCAGCTCGGGCGCCGGGTAGCCGAAGGAGAGCGCAATGAAGCGCTGGCGCGTGCTGGGCTTGAGGCTTTTGAGCAGGTTCTGGTAGCCGGGGTTGTAGCTGACCACCAGCATGAAGCCCGGCGGTGCCGCCAGTTGTTCGCCGGTGCGCTCTATGGGCAGCACGCGGCGGTCGTCGGCCAGCGGGTGCAGCACCACAGTGGTGTCCTTGCGCGCCTCGACCACCTCATCGAGGTAGCAGATCGCGCCGCTGCGCACCGCGCGCGCCAGCGGCCCGTCGGCCCAGACTGTGCCCTGCGCGTCTATCAGGTGCCGGCCGACCAGGTCGGCGGCGCTCAGGTCGTCGTGGCAGCTCACGGTGATGAGCGGGCGGCCCAGGCGCGCGGCCATGTGTTCGACGAAGCGCGTCTTGCCGCAACCCGTGGGCCCCTTGATCAGCACCGGCAGGCGCTGGCGGAAGGCATGTTCGAAGAGCGCCACCTCGCCCGCCTGCTCGACATACAACGGGGCATCCATCAGGTGCGGCTGCTCACTGTGATCCATGGCCGAATCCTTGCTGTATCGGGTGTATCAGGCACGTTGCGCGGGGCGCGCACCGAGCATGCTGCCACCACTGCGACCGCCACTGCCCGCGGCGTTGTCCAGGCGCACCGGCTCGCCCCCGATGAAGAAGCTGGCAAAGTAAAGCAGCTGGCCGAGCAGGAAGGTCACACCACCGCCGATGCGGATCCAGTAGAAGAAGGCAAGCTGGTCCTGCGTGGCCATGAAGCTCATCGCGCCCTGGGTGGGAATGCGCTGCAGCCAGACCTGCAGGATGCCAGCGCCGGTCAGGGCCAGCACCATCACGGCCATGCCTATGGTCATGATCCAGAAGCTCCACATTTCGGCGGCCTGCGCCTTCTGGCTGTTGGCGATGCGGCCGCGCAGCGTGGGCATGGCGTAGCTGATCAGCGTGATCACGACGAGCACATAGGCGCCGTAGAAAGCCAGATGGCCGTGGGCCGCGGTGATCTGCGAGCCGTGCGTGTAGTAGTTGACCGCACTGAGCGTGTGGATGAAGCCCCACAGCCCGGCGCCCAGAAAGCCCAGCACCGAGGTGCCCACAGCCCACAGCACGGCGGCCTGGTTCGGGTGCTCACGGCGGCGGCGCTGCACCATGTTGAAGGCGAACACCGTCATCATGAAAAATGGAATGGGCTCCATGGCCGAGAAGATCGAGCCGATCCAGTGCCAGTAGCCCGGCAGACCGATGAAGTAAAAATGGTGGCCGGTGCCCAGGATGCCCGTCATCAGCGCGAAGGCGATGATCACGTACAACCACTTGTCGATCACCTCGCGGTCCACGCCGGTGGTCTTGACCAGCACATAGGCCAGCAGCGCACCCAGAATCAACTCCCACACGCCTTCCACCCACAGGTGGACGACGAACCACCAGTACATCTTGTCGCGCACCAGGTTGTGCGGGTTGACGAAGCTGAACAGGAACATCAGCGCCAGGCCCCACAAACCCATGAGCAGCACCAGGCTGATCGCGGTCTTGCGCCCCTTGAGCACCGTCATGCTGATGTTGAACAGAAAGCCCAACGCCACCACCACGATGCCCACCTTGGTCGGCAGCGGCTGCTCCAGGAACTCGCGCCCCATGGTCTGCAGCAGCTCGTTGCCCGTGAGCTCGGCGAGCCTGGCGTAGGGCACCGTGAGGTAGCCGACGATGGTCAGCGCACCCGCCACCAGGAAGACCCAGAACAGCACCTTGGCCAGCAGCGGGGAATGCAGCTCGGTCTCGGCCTCTTCGGGCACCAGGTAGTAGGCCGAACCCATGAAGCCGAACAGCAGCCACACGATCAGCAGGTTGGTGTGCACCATGCGGGCCACGTTGAACGGGATGTAGGGAAAGAACAGGTCGCCGATGACGTACTGCAGGCCCAGCGTGATGCCGAACAGAATCTGCCCGGCAAACAGCGCCATGGCGGCGATGAAATAGGGCTTGGAGACCGACTGGCTCTGGTATTTGATGGTGGGGATGTTCATGGTGTTGCTCCTGTTGCTCGGATGAGCCTTCGGTCAGCCTTCGATGTTGGGTGGCCACTGTTCGGTGTTGATCTCACCGGTCCACTTGAGGAACTCGACCAAGTCATCGAGCTGCTGCTCGGTCAGGTTGAATTGCGGCATCTGGCGGCGGTGCGGCGCGCCCGTGGGCTGCGCCTTGATCCAGGCCTTGATGAAGTCGCCGCCGCGGCGCTTGTACACATTGCCCAGCTCGGGCGCGAAATAGGCGCCTTCGCCCAGCAAGGTGTGGCAGCCTATGCAGTTGCGCGTCTCCCAGACCTTCTTACCCGCGACCACCGCGGGCGTGATCGCCTGCGCGTGCGAGCGCTCGGGAATGCGGCGTTCGCTGTCGAACACGATGGCCGCGAACAGCAGCGCGAAAAACACGCTGCCACCGTAAAACATGTTGCGGGCGGTCTGTTTGGTAAACCCGCTTTGCGCTTGGCTCATGGAAGGCCTCCGTCACTGGTTGGTGGGGACGAATCCTCCTTTTTTGCTCGGGTATCGTCCTTGAACTGGTTCAAGGAATGACGACGGTGCGCCGTTCGGCATATAGATATCCGCGAATTTGAGACACCGGTTTAACCCAGATTGTTGATGAGGACGCGGGACGATGGCGAGGCGGCTGGCGCGGCAGTTTGGTCGCGGGTGAGGAGTGCATGGCCGGTGCCATGGACGCCGAAGCAGCGGCCAAAATGACCGGCAGCCGTCCGCCAGCGCCCGCGTAGGTGCGAAGCACCGCCTAATGGACAATCTGGGTTTAATGTGCCATTTTGGTATTTTGTGCTTATATGACAGACGTTAGCAGCTATTAGAAATGAAGCGCTCGGTCCCCCCATGCAAGCGTCACGTCATCGATATGACGCTGCTCATGGGTGGTCTGGAAGGAGCAGTGAGGGCATTGCGGCCTCATAGTTGACCAACCTTGCGCATGGCGGTGTGTTCGCCTCGGCCACACGGCCCTCTATGCACCAAGATGATGCAAAAGGCCGTGCCCCGCCACGATGCAGCGCGGCGGGCGTGCGTGATTCAGGCCCCCGGTAAGAAAGAAGTGTGTGTGCCGCTGTGCGCGGCAACCCTCGCGCGCCGCAGCTATGCCTTGCGCCAGCCGACGGCGCGCGGGGCTGGCACGGGCTTTGCGTGGTGGCGGATGGAAGCCGACCCTGGCTCCGTCCCATCCACCCAATTCCTTTACTGGAGTCTGCACCCATGAAGCGTCGTTCCACTCTCCACGCCCTGGCCCTGGCCTCGGCCCTTGCAAGCGGTTTTGCCACTCCTGCCCTGGCCCAGTCCGGCGGCACCATCAAGGTCGGCGTGCTGCACAGCCTCTCGGGCACCATGGCGATTTCGGAAACCGTGCTCAAGGACACGGTGCTCATGGCCATAGACGACATCAACGCCAAGGGCGGCGTGCTGGGTAAAAAGTTGGAGCCCGTGGTGGTCGATCCGGCGTCCAACTGGCCGCTGTTTGCCGAAAAGGCCAAGCAGCTGCTCACGCAGGACAAGGTGGCCGTGGTGTTCGGCTGCTGGACTTCGGTGAGCCGCAAGTCGGTGCTGCCGGTGTTCGAGGAAAACAACGGCCTGCTGTTCTATCCCGTGCAATACGAGGGCGAGGAGCTCTCCAAAAACGTGTTTTACACCGGCGCCGCGCCCAACCAGCAGGCCATTCCGGCGGTGGAATACCTGATGAGCAAGGAGGGCGGCGGGGCCAAGCGCTTCGTGCTGCTGGGCACGGACTACGTCTATCCGCGCACCACGAACAAGATCCTGCGCGCCTTCCTCAAGACCAAGGGCGTGAAGGATGCCGACATCATGGAAACCTACACGCCCTTTGGCCACAGCGACTACCAGACCATCGTGGCCGACATCAAGAAGTTCAGCCAGGGCGGCAAGACGGCGGTGGTCTCGACCATCAACGGCGACTCCAACGTGCCGTTCTACAAAGAGCTGGGCAATGCCGGCCTGAAGGCCAAGGACGTGCCGGTGGTGGCCTTCAGCGTGGGCGAGGAGGAACTGCGCGGCGTGGACGCCAAGCCGCTGGTGGGGCACCTGGCCGCGTGGAACTACTTCATGAGCCTGAAGAACCCGACCAACGCGGCCTTCATCAAACAGTGGAGCGACTACACCAAGGCCAAGAACATCCCCGGCCACAAGGACAAGCCGCTGACCAACGACCCGATGGAAGCGACCTGGATCGGCATCCACATGTGGAAGCAGGCCGTGGAAAAGGCCAAGAGCACCGACACCGACAAGGTCATCGCTGCGATGGCCGGGCAGACCTTCCAGGCGCCCGATGGCTTCCTCGTGAAGATGGACGAGAAGAACCACCACCTGCACAAGCCCGTGATGGTGGGCGAGATCCGCGCCGACGGCCAGTTCAACGTGGTCTGGAAGACCAAGGGCCCGATCAAGGCCCAGCCCTGGAGCCCCTACATCGAGGGCAACGACAAGAAAAAGGACGAGCCTGACGGCAAGACCAAGATCGGCAGCTGACGGAGAGCCCGCGTGCCGCTGGCGCCCTGGCCTGCGGCGCTGGCGTGGCTCGGTGCGGCCCAGTGTCGCGCGCAGATGCTTCTTAAGTCATAGCTGCTTGCGCAGGATACATCTGCGCTAGAGGCCAATTTTGCTCAAAATTTTTATGTGCACCTTGCCCCACCTGGCCCGCCCATGGCGTGCCGTTTGCCTGGCCTGTGCCGTGCTGCTGAGCCTGCTGGGCCTGCTGGGCACCGCGCCGGCCTGGGCGCTCACGGCCGCGCAGGCGCTACAGATGGCCACGGGGGACACCGAGGCGCGCATCGCGGCCATCGACGCGGCACTGCCCGACGCCGACGAGCGCACCCGCGCCTTCCTCGACGCGCTGGCCAACGACGCCGTCAAGGCCACGGCGCATGCCGCCTACGTGATGGACGGCGATCAGGCGCACGACCCCGTCACCGGCGCGCCGGTGGCGCTGCCCGCCGATGCCGAGGACGTGATCAACAACAACGCGCTGCGCGCCGCGCTCGACGCCGCGCGCGCGGCCCTGCAATTGCGCAGCAGCGACGAGGCCACGCGCGCCGCAGCGGCCGACGCGCTCATGAAAGACCCCGCCGAGGCGCGCCTGCCCCTGATCGAGCAAGCCCTGGCGCAGGAGCGCAGCCCCCGCGTGCGCGCACGGCTGGAGCTGGCGCGCGCCACCACCTTGCTCGCGAGCCCGGACGCGGCGCACCGCCTGCAGGCCGCGCAGCTGCTGCAACAGGCGCGCGACCCCGACATCAAGCTGCTGCTCAACGAGCAGCTCGCGCGCGAGGACGACCCCAAGGTCAAGGCCGCCATCGCCGCCGCCATCGCCCACATCGACGCCGGCCTGGCCTGGGGCGAGCGCCTGGGTGTGCTGTTTACCGGGCTCAGCCTGGGCTCCATCCTGCTGCTTGCGGCGCTTGGGCTGGCCATCACCTATGGGCTGATGGGCGTGATCAACATGGCGCACGGCGAGCTCATCATGGTGGGCGCCTACGCCACCTACGTGGTGCAGGCGCTGTTTCAGCGCTACCTGCCCGCGGGCGCGTTTGACTGGTACCTGGTGGCCGCCCTGCCCATCGCGTTTGGCGCGGCGGCGCTGGTGGGCGCGGTGCTCGAGCGCGGCGTGATCCGCTTCTTGTACGGCCGCCCGCTCGAAACCTTGCTCGCCACCTGGGGCATCAGCCTGATATTGATCCAGGCCGTGCGCTCGCTCTTCGGCGCGCAGAACGTGGGCGTGGAAAACCCCGCCTGGATGAGCGGCGGCTGGCAGGTGCTGCCCAACCTGATGCTGCCCTACAACCGGCTGGTCATCATCGCGTTTGCGGCGGCGGTGCTTGCGGGCGTGGCCTTTTTGATTGCGCGCACGCGGCTGGGCTTGTTCGTGCGCGGCGTGACGCAAAACCGCGCCATGGCCGCCTGCATGGGCGTGAACACCGCGCGCATCGACACCTACGCCTTCGCGCTCGGCTCGGGCATCGCCGGGCTGGCGGGCTGCGCGCTCAGCCAGGTGGGCAACGTGGGGCCCGACCTGGGGCAGAGCTACATCGTCGATTCGTTCATGGTCGTGGTGCTGGGCGGCGTGGGGCAGCTGGCGGGCACGGTGGTGGCCGCGCTGGGCCTGGGGCTGGCCAACAAGCTGCTCGAAGGCTGGGCTGGCGCGGTGCTGGCCAAGATCGCCGTGCTGGTGTTCATCATCGTCTTCATCCAGAAACGCCCGCAAGGCCTGTTTGCTCTGAAAGGACGCGAGGCATGACGCGCGACGCCAACCCCTTGCAAAGTGCTGCGCCGGCCGCACCCGCTGCATCCGCCGCGCATCCAGCGGCCCGCCCGGCCACGCCCTTCACCCTGCCGGCGCGCGCCCCGCTGCTCTCGCGCACGGGCTGGGCGGCATTTTTTGCAGCGCTGATCCTCGTGTGTGCCGTGGCGCCGGTGCTGAATCTGCTCGTGCCAGTGGACAGCGCCTGGCACCTGTCCGACTACCTGCTCGGGCTTTTGGGCAAGATCATGTGCTATGCCATTTGCGCGCTGGCCATGGACTTGATCTGGGGCTACACCGGCATTTTGAGCCTGGGGCATGGCTTATTTTTTGCGCTGGGCGGCTACGTGATGGGCATGTACCTGATGCGCCAGATCGGCCGCGACGGCAACTACCACAGCGACCTGCCAGACTTCATGGTGTTTCTGGACTGGAAGACGCTGCCCTGGCACTGGGCGCTGTCAGACAGCTTCATCGCCACGCTGGTGCTGGTAGTGGCGGTGCCGGGGCTGCTCGCGCTGGTGTTTGGCTGGTTTGCGTTCCGCTCGCGCATCAAGGGCGTGTATTTCTCCATCATCACGCAGGCCATGACTTACGCGGCCATGCTGCTTTTTTTCCGCAACGAAACCGGCTTTGGCGGCAACAACGGCTTTACCGACTTCAAGCGCATTCTGGGCCTGCCGCTGGCCACGCCGCAGATGCGCATGGTGCTGTTCGTGCTCACGGGGCTGGCGCTGCTGGGCTTTTACCTGCTGGCGCGCGCCCTGGTGCGCAGCAAGTACGGGCGCGTGCTGCAAGCCCTGCGCGACGCCGAAAGCCGCGTCATGTTCTGCGGTTACGCGCCGCTGCCCTACAAGCTCAGCGTGTGGGTGCTCAGCGCCATGATGTGCGGCGTGGCCGGTGCGCTGTACGTGCCGCAGGTGGGCATCATCAACCCCGGCGAGATGAGCCCGGCAAGCTCGATCGAGATCGCGGTCTGGACAGCAGTGGGCGGGCGCGCCACGCTCGTGGGCCCCATCGTGGGCGCGTTTTTGGTCAACGGTGCGAAAAGCTGGCTCACCGTCACCGCGCCTGAAGTCTGGCTGTATTTTCTGGGCGCGCTCTTCATCGCCGTGACCTTGTTCCTGCCGCAGGGCGTGCTGGGCCTGCTGCGTGCGCCGGGCCCGGCCCTGCAGCGCATCGCCTTCTGGAGGGCCAGGCCATGACGCCAGACCTGATGGAAGAAGGCGCGGCGCGCCTGCAGGCGCACCAGCGCGCCGGCGCGCAGGGCAAGACCGAATCGGGCGGGCGCAGCGCCAGCTACGGGCGGCCCGCGCAGGCCGGCGAAGTGGACGTGACGCACGGGCGCATCCTGTACCTGGAAGACGTGTGCGTGAGCTTCGATGGCTTTCAGGCCATCAAACACCTGAACCTCGACATCGCCCCTGGCGAGCTGCGCTGCATCATCGGCCCCAACGGCGCGGGCAAGACGACGATGATGGACATCATCACCGGCAAGACCCGCCCCGACAGCGGCAGCGTGTTCTTCGGCAGCACCATCGACCTGCTGCGCCACACTGAGCCCGAGATCGCCGCCTTGGGCATAGGCCGCAAGTTCCAAAAGCCCACGGTGTTCGAGGAGCTCAGCGTGTTCGAAAACCTGGAGCTCGCGCTCAAGACCGACAAGCGCGTGCCCGCGTCGCTGCGCTTTCGGCTCGACTCGGCGCAGGCCGACCGGCTGGCCGAAGTGCTGCACACCATCCAACTGGCAGAGCAGTGCACGCGCCAGGCGGGCCTCTTGAGCCACGGGCAAAAGCAATGGCTCGAAATCGGCATGCTGCTCGCGCAAGAGCCGCGGCTGCTGCTGCTCGACGAACCCGTGGCCGGCATGACGGACGAAGAAACCGCGCGCACCGCCGAGCTGTTTTTGTCGCTGCGCGGCAAGCACTCGCTGATGGTGGTCGAGCACGACATGCATTTCATCCGCGCCATTGCAGGTGAGGACGGCATCGTCACCGTGCTCGCCGAGGGCAGCGTGCTCGCGCAAGGCACGCTGGACGCCGTGCAGGCCGACGAGCGCGTGATCGAGGTCTATCTGGGGCGCTGAGCGCCGCGCGACGTACCCATGCCGGGCATTGAATGCAATCATTGTGATAGCTGCAAGCGCTTGATACATCGGCGCAAACGCCACTTTTTATCCATAAAACCATGCTCGAAGTCCAGCACCTCCACCAGTATTACGGCGGCTCGCACATCCTGCGCGACGTGAGCCTGAGCGTCGCCCCCGGCCAGGTCACCGTGCTACTGGGGCGCAACGGCGTGGGCAAGACCACGCTGCTCAAGAGCCTCATGGGCCTGGTGGCTATCAAAACGGGCAGCATCCACTTCGCCGGCCAGCCCATCCACCAGGCCACGCCCTACCAGCGCGCCCGCGCCGGCATAGGCTACGTCCCGCAAGGCCGCGAGATTTTTGCGCGCCTGACGGTGGAGGAAAACCTGCGCATGGGGCTGGCCTACAAAAGCGCCGCCACGCCGATCCCACCGCAGCTGTTCGAGCTCTTCCCCGTGCTCAAAGACATGCTGCACCGGCGCGGTGGAGACCTCTCGGGCGGCCAGCAACAACAACTGGCCATCGCCCGCGCCCTCGCTCCCGCCCCGCGCCTGCTGATCCTCGACGAGCCGACCGAGGGCATCCAGCCCTCCATCATCAAAGACATAGGCCGCGTCATCCGCACCCTGGCCGCGCACGGCCTCGATGGGCAGCCCATGGGCATTTTGCTGTGCGAGCAGTATTACGACTTCGCCGAATCGCTGGCCGACCACTACCTCGTAATGGAACGTGGCGAAATCATCGCGCGCGGGGTGGGTGCAGAAATGCAGGCGAGGGGGATTCGGGGGTTGGTGGCGATTTGAGGCGGGGCGGTTTTTGGCTTGGGGGGATTTTTTGATTGGCGCGATCGAATTCCAATTTCCATGCAAACGGGGCGTAATGATTGGTGACATAGATGTGGGTGGCTGCCGGAGCGCAAAGCGCGGAGGGAGCCTGCATGCGCAGCTTGTAGGTGGTAGGTTGACTGAGTGATTAAACCTCTTACGCCTCGCCGTAGATGACATATTTTTCGGTTAGTCCCTTCTTGGAGAAAAGATCATCTTGTTTTCGCGCGGAGACAAGCAGGCTATCAACCTCGCCTTCGGGCTCGTCCCACAGTGGGTGGGAGAAGAGACGGTTGAGGCACTTCTGGATGATGGCCTTCTGATGATCGCTGATTGGTTTTCGATAAAGGAGTCTCTCTCGTTCCTCGCTAGTCATGGCCTGCAAGGCAAAGTAGAGAATGCTTTTCAAATATGGTGCCCACGTCAGTACCGCACCTTTGTGCCAGATGCGACGTGCCTTCAACTGCTCATGCGTAAGGGTCTTGCCCTTGATGTTTTGCGCCCAGTTTGCAATCATTGTTTCCGCTACGATGAGTTTTGCAATTTCTGCAAAATTCTGAGTCTCCGCATTTCGGTAATCTTGATCTGATGTGAACTTGGCAGTCGCTGGATCGAGATATAGCGTAGCGGGAAAGATTGTCTTCTCAAGCAAATCAATGGTAATTGGATAGCTTGCATCCTTCGAAGCTTCGGCAACATATTGTTCCAAGGCGCTTCCGGCAAGGGCGGCGGTCTTGATGGCGCCCCGCAGCATGTCTTTAGCTGCTGTCTTGCTGTATTGTTTTGTGACCGTCAGGAAGTGAACAAAGTGTTCCTCAGTGTGGCTCTCCGGGGCCTTGGTGCTAATAAACTCATCAAGCAACTCTCGATAGATGACCGACAGTCGATCTAGAAGCGTGGAGGTGTAGAAAGGAACCTGCTTGAGTTTGGAGTGCGCCTCAAGGTTGGTAATCATCAAGTCATCGAAGAGTCGTTTGGCGCTCGCAGGATCATCTGGAGAGACGTAGACCTTGATGTCTGCCTCGGTGTTGTTGTTCAGAACTTGCGCTGCCAATTTGTGTTGACCATCGAATAGCTTAAGGCGATTGCCAAGAAGTCGGGCAATCGAGGGAGCCAACTGAGGGTGTATTTTGAGGTGGTCGCGAATATTGATGAGCCGCTTGTAATCAATAACGCGGGGCTGGAGTCCTTCTTGATCGTCATTTTCGAGCCAAGAAATAGGCACGCGCCCATAAAAGTAATTGACGTGAAGAATGGAATCACTTAGTAGCGTGAAGGTGCGTTTCAGAGTCCCGTCATCGATGGTAATGACACCGTCTGTTGTTGTGCAGTGAGTATTGCGGCGTTTAACGTCTTTTAAATCCAGAATATCTTGGAGTTTGATGTGATTTTTCTTGCTCTCGAACAATCTTTCCAAGCGCAAATTGTCGCGCACGTCGTAAAGCGATTGGTTTGATTTCCGTCGATTGTGATGTTTCAGGACGATTCTGATGTTCGCGATAGCGGTATCACCATCCTTAGAAAATGGCTGAATATGATCGTATTCAACCTCATCATTTGCCGAGATGACCTCGCCGGAAATGAAGCAACGCAGAGACCCGTCAGGCTCAAGTTGTTGTTGCCTGACACTAAATTTTTCGGAATCTGTAAGTTGACGTTTCATGACTGTAGGAAAGGTCGTGGTAGGTGAATCAGATGTCTAACGTAGGGCCAAGGGGCGGTTTGCCGGCCCGCACTTGCCGCGAAAGCCAACACAACAAAGGCCGAGCGCAGCGATGGCCTGTATGGTATTCCAAGCCCTTCTGCCAGCGCCGAGGAGCGCAGCGCCCGGCGAGAAAAGGGCGCGCGATTGTTCGAACGCAGCGAGTTTCGCGCGACCCAGCCGGGCGTGAGAACCGCAGCTTGCCCCTGCCGCCGCGAGGGGGCAGGGACGCGGGCAGCACGGTCGCCTTCTTTTGCCTTCTTTTCTTGGTGCGACAAGAAAAGAAGTTGCGCCGCCGGGCCACATCCCGGCACCCTCTCTCCGGTTCGTCGCCCCCCGCAAAAATTGGAGTCTGACCCCCAATTTCCTCGGCGCAACTACCGGCCCCGCCCGGTGCTTCAGCACCTCCGCTCAATAATTGGAATCCGACTCCAATTTCCCCATCCCCCAAGCACCCCCATGCAATCCATCGCCCACTTCACCATCCCCCAAATCACAGACATCACCGACCCCGCCATCACAGCGCAGCTGCAGCACGCGCTGGACCAGAAAACCAAGCCACAGGGCTCGCTGGGCCGGCTTGAGGCGCTGGCCTTGCGTTTGGGTCAAATTCTGGGCAGCACGGCGCCTGCGTTGCAGCAGCCGCAAATGCTGGTGTGCGCGGGCGACCACGGCTTGGCTGCGCGCGGGGTGTCGGCGTTTCCGGCGGACGTCACCTGGCAGATGGTGCACAACTTTCTCGCCGGCGGCGCGGCCGTGAGCGTACTTGCGCGCCAGCATGGCATGGCGCTCACGGTGGTTGATTGCGGCGTGGCGCGCGCGGTGGAGCCGCCCGTCGGGAGCAGCCCAGCGGCAGCGCAAGAGCAGTCCTTCACCCCACCGCGCCTGCTGCAGCGCCGGTTGGCCGCGGGCACGCAAGACGCCTCCTGCGGCCCGGCGATGACACCCGAGCAATGCGCGCAGGCGCTCGCCAACGGGCAGGAGGTGGTGCGCGGCCTGCCTGGCAATGTGCTGCTGCTGGGCGAAATGGGCATAGGCAACACCTCGGTGGCCTCGCTGTTGCTCGCGCGCCTGGGCGGGGTCGATCTGGCGGCGTGCACCGGCGCGGGCACGGGGCTCGATGCCGAGGGCGTCGCGCGCAAGCGGGCCGTGCTGCAGCAGGCGCTGCAGGCCAATGCGCAGGCTACGAGCCCGCTGCAGGCGTTGGCGGCGCTCGGTGGCTTCGAGGTCGCCACACTCGTGGGCGCCGTGTTGCAGGCCGCGACCGAACGCCGCGTGATCGTCGTCGATGGTTTCATCAGCAGCGCCGCCGTGTTCGTGGCCAGCCGGCTGCGGCCCGCCGTGCTGCAGCGCTGCGTGTTCGCGCACCGCTCGGGCGAGCCCGGCCATGCGCTGATGCTCGCGCAGATGCAGGCCGAGCCGCTGCTCGACTGGGGCTTGCGCCTGGGTGAAGGTTCGGGCGCGGCGCTTGCGTGGCCACTGCTCGTCTCGGCCTGCGCCATCCTGCGCGAGATGGCGAGCTTCGAGGCCGCAGGCGTGGCAGGGCGGGTGGACTGTTCACCCGGCAACTAAGGTTTGGTGCACATTCCCTGCCGGCACCGAACCCATTGGTCGCGCACTTTCCCAAGTTTCGCTACCAGCCCTCCATCGGCCGTGCGAGCGGCTACGTGGTCGATACCGTGCAGACGGTATTGCTCCATTTTTGCGACGCCCGACTTCGAGGCCGCCATGGTCGGCACGTTCAACGATGGGGATGCGACACGTAGCACGCGCATGGCTCATCACTGAGCAGACCAGCGCGCCGCTGGCGCCCGGGGCGGTGGGGCTTGTTGCCTGACACTGCTGTCGATTGCTCGAAAAATGTCTGGGTGTTGCATGTCATCGGGCATTTTGTAGCGGGTACCCTCTCGCTCAGGTGAACCCGCCACACCCAAAGTTCACCCCGGCACGCCCAGCACCACATGGCTGGCCTTGATGAGCGCGGTCGCGGGGCTGCCTTCCTTGAGGCCCAGCTCGCGCACGGCTTCGCTGGTGATCACGGCATGCACCTGGCTGCCGCCGGGCAGGCTCAGCACCACGTCGGTGTTGACCGCGCCTGGCACCAGTTTGCTCACCGTGCCGCGCAGGCGGTTGCGCGCAGAAAGATGCACGCCAGCGTCGTCGGTGAGCAGCATGACCCACGGCGCCTTGACGAGCGCAAACGCCGGCTTGCCGGGCGCGAGGCCCAGCTCGCGCACGCTCGCCTGCGTGACGATGGCCACGAGCTTGTCGCCGCCGTCGGTGGTGAGCTCGACTTCGCTGTTCACGGCGCCGGCGGTGATGGCGCTGACCTTGCCGTGGAAGACGTTGCGGGCACTGACTTTCATGGTGATTCCTTTCAAAGTCGAATTTGAAACGATGTCGTTATGTCTTTAGAAATATCGCGCATGCTTCTTGCATGGCGTTGGTCAGTGTAGGCGCAAACCCTGTATGCCCACAACAATAGCGCCTCATGCTTTTCTTTTCTGGACTCGTGCCGGTTTCTGGGAAGACAACCCACGTGTCGTGTTTGTCAGGAATCGGCCAAAATGGTTATGTAGTTTTGTATATTTCGATACACAAAAAGGTGCCCCAGATGTCCCCTCAGTCCAACAAGCTCATAGGCCGGCTCGCGCTCGAAACCGAACTTGGCCCTTTTCTCGGGGCCACGCGCATCCGCCTGCTCGAAGCCATAGGCGAGCATGGCTCGATCTCGCAGGCGGCCAAGGCTGTGCCCTTGTCGTACAAGGCGGCATGGGATGCGGTCGATGCCATGAACAATCTGGCGGACGAGCCGCTGGTGCTGCGCAGCACCGGCGGCGCGCGCGGCGGCGGCACGCGCCTGACCGACTACGGGCGCAAGGTGATCGCGCTGTACCGCGCCGTGGAGCAGGAATACCAGGGCGCGCTCGACCGGCTCGCGGGCCAGATGCAGGCGCTGAACGCGGGCGACGTGCACCAGTTCCAGACGCTGCTGCGGCGCATGGCCGTGCGCACCAGCGCGCGCAACCAGTTCGTGGGCACGGTGGTGGGGCTGCACGACGGCGGCGGCGTGGATTTTGAAGTGCGCATCGCGCTCGACGCGCAGACCGAGCTCACCGCGCTGATCACGCGCGCCTCGGCAGACAACCTGGAGCTGGCGCTGGGCCAGGAGGTGGTGGCGCTGGTCAAGTCGTCCTCGCTGCTGCTGTGCACCGCGGGCGTGGGGCTGCTGAGCGCGCGCAACCAGCTCTGGGGCGAAGTGAGCCACATCCACCAAGGGCCGGTGAGCGCCGAAGTGAGCCTGGCGCTTGCGGGCGGCAAGACCGTGACCGCCGTGCTCACGCGCAACAGCGTGGAAAACCTCGGCCTCGCGCCGGGCGTGCGCGCCTGCGCGGTGTTCAAGGCGTCTAGCGTGATCCTCGCGGCGCTCGGTTGAGCTGGCGTTTTTGCACCGTTTCATTCTTTGTCGTTTTCGCTTCCCTTTTTCCAAGCTCACCAGGAGATTTGCCATGTCCCGCTTGTTGTTCCGATCGCTGGCCCGCATCGCGGCCTTGGTGCTCACCCTCGCCGCCACCGGCGCGCGCGCCGACGAGGTGCAGGTGGCCGTGGCCGCCAATTTCACGGCGCCCATGCAGAAGATCGCCGCGCTGTTTGCGCAGGACACGGGCCACAAGGCCGTGCTCTCGTTCGGCTCCACGGGCAAGTTTTACGCGCAGATCAAGAATGGCGCGCCCTTCGAGGTGCTGCTCACGGCCGACGACGAAACCCCGGTGCGGCTCGAACAGGAGGGCGCGGCGCTCGCGGGCAGCCACTTCACCTACGCAATCGGCAAACTGGTGCTGTGGAGCGCGCAGCCCGGCGTGGTCGATGCGGCGGGCGAGGTGCTGCGGCGTGGCAACTTCATGCACCTGGCCATCGCCAATCCCAAGCTCGCGCCCTATGGCGCCGCGGGCATAGAGGCCATGCAGGCGCTGGGTGTGTACGACGCGCTCGCGCCCAAGATCGTGCAGGCCGAGAACATCGGCCAGGCCTACCAGTTCATCGCGAGCGGCAATGCGCAGCTGGGGTTTGTCGCCTACGCGCAGGTGCTCGACGAACAAGGCCAGTTCAAGGGCGGCTCGATGTGGATGGTGCCCGCCAAGCTCTACCGCCCCATCCGCCAGGACGCCGTTGTGCTCACCAAAGGAACCGCCGGCGGCCAGCCCAAGCCCGCCGTGGCCGCGCTGATGCAATACCTGCGGGGCGACAAGGCGCGCGCGGTGATCCAGACCTACGGCTACGGGCTGTGAGCCCCCACGCTATCCTTTCTGCCATGCCTGCCACCATGCTCTCTGCCTCTTCATCCGATGCCGGCTCGGCCCCGGCTTTCGCGGCCTTGTCTTCGTTGCTCGGCCCCGACGACTGGTCGGCCATTGCGCTGACTTTGCGTCTGGCCGTCACGACCACGGCGCTGCTGCTCGTGCTCGCCACCCCGCTGGCCTGGTGGCTGGCGCGCACGCGCTCTTGGTGCAAGGGGCCGGTGGGCGCCGTGGTGGCGCTGCCGCTGGTGCTGCCGCCCACGGTGCTGGGGTTTTACCTGCTCGTGCTGCTCGGGCCGCAGGGGCCGGTGGGGCGGCTCATGCAGGCCTGGGGGCTGGCGCTGCTGCCTTTCACCTTTTGGGGGCTGGTGCTGGCTTCGATGGTGTATTCGCTACCCTTCGTGGTGCAGCCGCTGCAACAGGCCTTCGAGGCCGTGGGCACGCGCCCGCTCGAAGTCGCCGCCACCTTGCGCGCCGCGCCCTGGGATCGCTTCGTGAGCGTCGCGCTGCCGCTCGCGCGGCCGGGTTTTTTGACTGCGGGCGTGCTCGGCTTTGCGCACACGGTGGGCGAGTTCGGCGTGGTGCTGATGATGGGCGGCAACATCCCGCAGCAAACGCGCGTGGTGTCGATCCAAATCTACAACCACGTCGAGGCCATGGAGTACGCCCAGGCGCACGCGCTCGCGGGCGGCATGCTGGCGTTCAGCTTCGTCGTGCTGCTATGGCTCTACGGCCGCCGGGCTGGGGAGCGCCGTGGTGGCTGAGACCGCATCTGCGCCCGCGAATGGAGGGGCGCCAGGGATTGAGGCGCGCTTTGCCATCGCCCGCCCCGGCTTCACGCTGCGCGCCGATTTGCAGCTGCCGGGGCGCGGCGTCACGGCGCTGTTTGGCGCCTCGGGCTCGGGCAAGACCAGCGTGCTGCGCGCCATCGCCGGGCTGGAGCGGCACGCGGGCGGCTACCTTGCGGTCAACGGCGCCGTTTGGCAGGACGCGCAGCGCTTCGTACCCACGCACCGGCGCCCGCTGGGCTACGTGTTCCAGGAGGCGAGCCTGTTTGCGCACCTGGACGTGGCGCGCAACCTCGACTACGGCCTGCGGCGCATCCCACCCGCGGCGCGGCGCGTGCCGCGCGCCCAGGCGATCGAACTGCTGGGCATAGGCCACTTGCTGCAGCGGCGGCCCGATACGCTTTCGGGCGGCGAACGCCAGCGCGTGGCCATTGCGCGCGCGCTGCTCACTGCGCCGCGGCTGCTGCTCATGGACGAACCGCTCGCCGCGCTCGACGCGCAGCGCAAGGCCGAGATCCTGCCTTATCTGGCGCGGCTGCGCGCCGAGCTCGACATCCCCGTGCTCTACGTCTCGCACGCGCTCGACGAGGTGATCCAGCTCGCCGACCACCTGGTGCTGCTCGACGCAGGGCAGGTGCGCGCGAGCGGCCCCATCGCCGAAACCCTGGCGCGCATAGACCTGCCGACGGCGCAAAGCGCCAGCGCCGCCGTGCTGATCGAGGCCACGGTGCAGGGCTACGACAGCGCCTACGAGTTGCTGCGCCTGGGCTTTGCCGGCGGCGAGCTGCTCGCGCCGCACCCCACGCCGCTCGCGCCGGGCACGCGCCTGCGTCTGCAGGTGCAGGCGCGCGACGTGAGCCTGGCGCTAGCGCCGGCGCCGGGCAGCTCCATCCTCAACCGCCTGCCCGCCACCGTCACAGGCATCTCCAGTGCCGACACCCCCGCGCACATGCTGGTGCGCCTGGACGCTGGCGGCACGCCGCTGCTGGCGCGCATCACGCGCTTTTCGTGCGACCAGCTGCACTTGGCCGTGGGCCTGCCGGTGTGGGCGCAGATCAAGGCCGTGGCGCTGCTGGGGTGATGCGCCGCTCTTCCTACGGAGACCACTGCCATGCCTTCTTGCGTACTTCCCGATCATGCCCTGGCCGCGCTGCTGGCTGACGACGTGCCGCACGGCGACCTCACCACGGAGGCCCTGGGCATAGGCGCGCAAGCGGCCGAGCTGCACTTTCGGGCGCGCGCAGACCTGCGGCTGTGCGGCGTCGAAGAAGCCGTGCGTCTGTTCGCGCTCGCGGGCTGCAGCGCCCATGCCCTGGCCGCGAGTGGCGATGCGCTGGCGGCGCAGCAGCCCATCCTGTACGCCGCAGGCAGCGCCGCGGCCCTGCACCATGCGTGGAAAGTCGCGCAGACCCTGGTTGAATGGGCCAGCGGACTGGCCAGCGCCGCTGCGGCGCTCGTGGCCGCCGCCCGGCCCTGCCCCGTGGCCTGCACGCGCAAGACGCCGTCGGGTAGCAAGGCCCTGGCCGTCAAGGCCGTGCGCGCCGGCGGTGCAGGCATGCACCGGCTCGGACTGTCGGAAACGCTGCTGCTGTTTGCCGAGCACCGTCTGTTCCTGGCCGAGCCCCCCACCGCCACGATCGCGCGCCTGCAGGCCAGCCAGCCCGAGCGCAAGGTGGTGGTCGAGGTGCACAGCGTCGAAGAGGGCCTGCTGTGGGCCCAGGCGGGCGCGCATGTGCTGCAGCTCGAAAAGTTCAACCCCGACACGCTCGCCGCGCTGGCCCAGGCATTGCGCATACAGGGCCTCGCGCCCGTGCTCGCGGCCGCTGGCGGCATCCACCCCGGCAACGCCGCCGACTACGTGGCCGCGGGCGCGGCGCTGCTGGTGTCATCCTGGCCCTACAGCGCCGCGCCGCGGGACGTGGCGGTGGGCTTCGTCGCCGCCGGTGCCGACCCGCATGGGTGATCGCGCCCCCAGCAAGCCGACTGAATCCATCACCCCAATCCTCTGCCGCCGCCCATAACTGCGTTTCCAAAAGACATAGCGATACCCTAAAAAACACATGGCGCAAGCGACTCAGCTCGGCCTCTATTTCCGATGGCGGCTGCGCCGGCGCTCGCTTGACCAGTTCCTGGCCGCGACGAGCACGGTACACCCAGTTTGCCAATGACTTGCAGGGCATCTCCAGCGAGTGTGCCACCGCCGCAATGGGGCGGCCGCCATCGATCACCTGCTTGACTGCCGCTTCTCGAAATTCCGGCGTGTATCTATGATTTTTTCCTGACTTCATATTTCCTCCACAAGGTCAACATTACAAACCTCGTGGCGTCCGTTTTTCGGGGGCAAGCTCACACAGAGCAGAGGAAGGTGGACCCGCGCTGGCGGCGTGGCTTGTCATAGCTGTGCCATACCGGTGCATCATGCTTGGGGCTTTTGCATCCACCTCGTCAGGAAACGCCCATGCGCAAGGAACAAGCCGTGGCATCGCTCGGGCAGCAGTCACTGCTGCTGCCGGCCTGGGTCAAGGCGGCACTGGCCGCCAATGACCGGCTCAAGCTCTACCTCACTTTGTTGCAGTCGGCTGCCCAGCATGCGGCGGCGCCCGATACCGCCGTACCCGACTGGGGGCGCGAGCTCGCACATGCAGGCCTGCAGGATGCCGCCTGGCTGCCGGAGCTCGTGAAAAGCGCGTATTTCGACGACGGGCGCATGGTCATGCGCCACCAGGACAAGCTGCTGGCGGCGCTGGCCGCAGACCTTGCCACCATGGCGCGCCCGGTATGCGACAGCGGCCGCGCCTGCCCGCCCGAGCTTACGGCGCGGCGCGACTTTTGGCTGCAGCGCCTGCGCGAGCTCGACACCGACGAAGGGCTGGAGCGCGCCGCACTCGCGCAGCTCACCCACGGCGACCGCAAGGCCGGCGACAGCCTGCACCTGCTCGTGATGGACTTGCACCAGCAGCTCAATGCCATGGCCAGCGAGATCGCCACCGAAGACCTCGACGGCGCACACGTGTGGCAGATCGACAAGCAAGACCGCCCGCTGGTCAGCGCGTTCATGCGCGGCCTGCACCGCACGGCGCCACTCAAGTTCTCGCACCCGGGCCTGGACACGGCGGTCACGCGCGACGGCGCGCGGCTGCTGATCCAAAACGACATCGGCACGAACGATGTACACGTGCTCGTGATCACGGTCGAAGGGCTGGAGCTGCGCCTGACGTATTCCGATCTGCACACGGCGCGCTTCAACTTCTTTCGCGGCATGCTCGAAGCGCTGGGCTTCACGTGGACGGTGTCCGAGCCGCGCACCGTCGAAGGCCTGAACGCCGGCAAGCCTTACGTGCTGGGTGAGGCATGCTTCCAGGCTGATAGCATGCAGGCGCTCGAAAACGCGCTCGAAGGCGTGGCCTCGCGCATCGTGTTCGTGATCGACTGGAACCGGGCGCGCAAGCGCTTGCAGAATTTCGTGAGCAAGGCGCAGGCGCAGCAGCTGCTCGCCAAAGCTGCGCAACAGGAATGGGGGCACGTGGGTTGGCTCGAAGCCGGCGGTGAGCGGCTGGTCTTTCATGCCATGCAGGCCGTCGATGGCGACGCTTTCCGCATCGGCGACCGGCTCGACGAAGTCCTGGGCGAGGCGGCCGCGGCCGAATACCTGCTCGAGTTGCTGCGCATTGCGAGCACCATGCTGCGCCAGCAGCAGCCCATGGCCTTGATCGCCGACGAAGCGCGCATGCTGCTCGCGCGTGTGCTGCGCCAGCGCAGCTTCGAGTTCGACCTGCTCGCCGAGCACGCGGCCTACACCCATGCCATCGCGCTCGGGCTGTGTGAGGCCATCGAGAGCGGCGCAGGTGCCGAGGCCGCGGCGCGCACCAACCTGGCCGCACGCGCCAAGTATTGGGAGCGCCAGGCCGACCACCTGCTCATGGACGCGCGCCAGCGGGCCGAGCGCCACGGGCGCTGGCAGCCCGTGGTGGAATTGCTCGAAAAATCCGACGACGTCGCCGATGCGCTCGAGGAAGCCATGTTCGTGCACTCTATGCTGTTCGTGGCGCCGCTCGATGGCCTGCCCGCGGCCATTAACGAGGTGCTCACGCACCTGGCCGGCACCACGCTTGCGGCGATCCAAGACCAGGTCAAGGCGGTGGAAATCGCCCGCCACGTCAGCGACCGGGGCGACCCGATAGACAGCGAGCAGTTTCTGCAAACCCTCTGGCGCATGCTGCGCGCCGAGCGCATGTGCGACCAGCTCGCGCGCGAGGCGCGTGTGGCCATCGTGGGTGCGCTGCATGCCGCGCCGGTCAGCCTGCAGCTGGCCACCGAGCTCGCCGGCACCATGGAAAAAGCCACGGACAGCCTGCTGGCTGCCGGTTATGCCTTGCGCCAGATGGTGCTCACCAAGACGGAGGTGGCGTCGTGAAGTCCACTGCATCGCACTGGCCCAAGCACTTTTACTTGATCGCCCAAGCCGATCAGGACAGCCACGGCAGTCACCATGCCCAGCATGGGCGCCACGCGCGCACCAAGGCCGGGCGCGAGAGCATGGGCTCCAAGGCCTGGAACCTGCTGCGCATGGCGGCGATCGGTCTGCGCGTGCCGCCTGCGCTCGTGATCGGCACGCATTACACGCAAGCCCCGGACGACTGCCTGCTGCCGGCTTTCTCGGTGGGCGTGCCGGCGCTCGAAGAGGCCACGGGCCTCGCGCTCGGTGATCCGCGCCGCCCGCTCATCGTTTCGGTGCGCTCGGGCGCGCCCGTGTCCATGCCCGGCATGATGGAGACGCTGCTCAACGTCGGCCTGTGCGATGCCACGCTGCCGGGCCTGCTGCGCCAGACGGGCAACCCGCGCATGGTCTGGGACGCCTACCGGCGCCTCGTGGCGAGCTACGCCGAGGTGGTGGCGGGTGTCGATCCGGCGCTGTTCGAGCAGGAGATCGCGCGCGTGGCGCAGGGGCGCGACGAGCGCTTGCTCGACTTCAACGAGCTGCGCGGCTTGACGCGCAGCTTTCAGGCCATCTACCAGCAGCAGGTCGGCGAGCCCTTTCCGCAGTCGGCCACGGCGCAGCTGGGCGCAGCGATCCGCGCGGTGTTCGCGTCCTGGCACGCCGAAAAAGCCGTGAGCTACCGCAAGATCAACCACATCGACGACCAGATGGGCACAGCCGTGACGGTGCAGCAAATGGTGTTCGGCAACTCCGGCGGCCATTCGGGCGCGGGCGTGGGCTTCACGCGCGACCCCATGAGCGGCCAGCCTGCACCCTGGGTCGATTTTCTGGTCAACGCGCAGGGCGAAGACGTGGTTTCCGGCCGGCGCAATGCGCATGGCCACGAAGCGCTGGCCGAAATCGCGCCCGACGCCTGGCGCCAGCTGCAGGAGGGCGCGCAGGCGCTCGAGCACGAATTCAAAGACATGCAGGACTTCGAATTCACCGTGCAGGACGGCGTGCTGCATTGGCTGCAGACGCGCGCGGGCAAACGCACCCCGCTGGCCAGCGTGCGCATCGCGCTCGACCTGCTCGCAGAGGGCGTGATCGACGAAGATGCCGCGCGCGAGCGCACTCAGAACGTCGCTGTCGAAAGCCTGGGCACGCTGCAGCTGGTGGCCCAGGGCGAGGGCGGGCAGGCTGCGCAGGCGCTGGCCCGGGCAACCCCGGCCTGCCCCGGCGTGGTCAGCGGCGAGATCGCGCTCGACGGCGAGCGCGCCGCGGCGCGCGCTGCTGCCGGCGTGCCCGTGGTTTTGGTGCGGCAAGATGCCGAAACTGCCGACATCGACGCGCTGGGCCATGCGCTGGGCCTTTTGACGCAGCGCGGCGCGCGCACCTCGCACGCCGCCGTGGTCGCGCGCCAGCTCGGCAAGGTGTGCCTCGTGGGCTGCGGCGACCTGCACATAGACCCGGCAAGCCGCAGCATTCAGCTCGGCGCAAAGACCTTGAGCGAGGGCGAAGTGATCTCGCTCGACGGCAACGCCGGTCAGATTTTCGCCGGCGCGGTCGCTGCCGTGCTGGTGCCGGACGAGCCTTTGCAGCAACGTCTGCAGCAATTGCGAAAGAAGAAAAAACCGGATTGAGCCCGCATGGGTCGTGCGCTAATAGCTCCTAAATAAGGAGTTATTAGCGCGCTGCTCGCAGTGCCTGCGCCTCGCGCGCGAGCTGCGTGATGCGCGCCCAGTCGCCCGCGTGCACCGACTGCGCGGGCGCGAGCCAGGAGCCACCGACACAGCGCACGTTGGGCAGCGCAAGGTACTGCGGCGCCGTGGCTTCGGTGATGCCGCCCGTGGGGCAAAAGCTCACGTGCCGAAAAGGGCTGGCCCAGGCTTTGAGCAGGGCCAGCCCCCCCAGCACCTCGGCGGGGAACAGCTTGAAGAACTGAAAGCCATCGGCAAACGCCGCCATGATCTCGCTCGCCGTGGCCACGCCCGGCAGCAGCGGCAAGCCGAGCGCCCGGCAGGCCTGGCCCAGTTCCCGGCTGTAGCCGGGGCTCACGGCAAAGCGCGCGCCGGCCTCGCGCGCGCGGCGCGCATCGCCCGCGCTCAGCACCGTGCCCGCGCCCACGACCACTTCGGGCAGCTGCCGCGCGATCTGCGCGATCGCAGCCAGGGCCACGGGCGTGCGCAAGGTGACTTCGAGCACCTGCACGCCGCCCGCGTACAGCGCCCGCGCGAGCGGCAGCGCATCCTCCACGCGATCGAGCACGAGCACCGGAATCACCGGGCCGTAAGACGCCAGGTCTATGGGGTGCAGCAGGTGCAGCGGGGTCGATGTGGCAGGGGATGGGTTCACAGCCATGTGCATGCTCCTTGTTCGGCGCCGGCGGCGTTGCGGCGAAAGTTCGCGAAAAGCTCGCGCCCGAAGCCGCGCGGCGGCACCTGCGGCGGCGGGGCGGGCACGCGATGCTGCCATTGCGCGGCATCGACGAGCGCGTCCAGCGTGCCCGCATGGGTGTCGATGCGCAGCAGGTCGCCGTCACGCACGCGCGCGAGCGGCCCGCCTTCGAGCGCCTCAGGCGTGACGTGGATGGCCGCCGGCACCTTGCCCGAGGCGCCGCTCATGCGCCCGTCGGTCACGAGCGCCACGCGATAGCCTTGATCCTGCAGCACCGAAAGTGCGGGCGTGAGCTTGTGCAGCTCCGGCATGCCGTTGGCGCGCGGCCCCTGAAAGCGCAGCACGGCCACCATGTCTTCACGCAAGCCGCCCGCGCCGAACGCGGCGAGCAGTTCCTCCTGCGAGGCGAACACGCGCGCCGGCGCCTGCACCACGAGGCAGTCCTCGGGCACGGCCGAGACCTTGATCACCGCGCGCCCGAGGTTGCCCTGCAGCAGGCGCAAACCGCCCGTGGGCGCGAAAGGGCGGCGCACCGGGCGCAGCACGGCTTCGTCGCCCGACTCTGCGGCCGCGGTGCGCGCGCCCGCGCTCAGGCCGCCTGGGTGCACGCTGGGCAGATCGTGCATCAGCCCCGCAGCGAGCAGCTCGCGCAGCACCCACAGCGGCCCGCCTGCAGCCTGGAACTGGTTCACGTCGGCCTCACCGTTGGGATAGACGCGCGCGAGCAGCGGCACGGCGGATGACAGCTCGTCGAAGTCCGTCCAGTCGATCACGATGCCGGCGCTGCGCGCCACCGCGACCCAGTGGATCAAATGGTTGGTCGAGCCGCCCGTGGCCAGCAGCGCCACCATGGCGTTCACGATGCAGCGCGCATCGACGAGCCGCCCTATGGGCGTGAAGCGCGCGCCGCGCCGGCCGATGTCGAGCACGGTGCGCAACGCCGCGCGCGTGAGCTGCTCGCGTTCGGGCGTGTCGGGGTGCACGAAGACCGCGCCCGGCACGACCAGCCCCATGGCTTCGAGCAGCATCTGGTTGCTGTTGGCCGTGCCGTAAAACGTGCAGGTGCCGGGGCTGTGATAGGCCGCGGATTCGGCCTGCAGCAGCTCGGCACGTCCGACCAGCCCTTGCGCATGCAGCTCGCGCACCTTGGCTTTTTCGCGGTTCGACAGGCCCGAGCGCATGGGCCCCGCGGGCACGAACACGCAAGGCAAGTGGCCGTAGTGCAGCGCGCCGATCAGCAGGCCCGGCACGATCTTGTCGCACACGCCGAGCAGCAGCGCGCCGTCGAACACGTCGTGCGCGAGCGCGACGGCTGTGCCCATGGCGATCACGTCGCGCGAAAACAGGCTCAGCTCCATGCCCGGCGTGCCCTGCGTGACGCCGTCGCACATTGCGGGCACGCCGCCCGCGACCTGCACCGTGGCGCCGCAGCGCGCCGCCTCGTCGCGCAGCAAGTCCGGGTAGGCATGGTAGGGCTGGTGCGCCGAAAGCATGTCGTTGTAGGCCGTGACGATGGCAATGTTGGGCGCGCGCTCGGCCATGAGCTTGATTTTTTCTGCGCCCGGCAGCGCGGCATAGGCGTGCGCCAGGTTCGCGCAGCCCATGCGCTCTTGCGGCGCCGCGCGCGCGAGCATGGTGTCCACCCCGGCCAGATAGGCCGCGCGGCTGTCCCGACTGCGCTGCGCGATGCGCTCCGTGACGCGCGTTACGACTGCATGCATGGGGCTGCTCCCTGAGAAATTGCAAGGGGAACAATGTAGCGCGCCATCCATGACAGCAGATAGCGCGCGGGTTTTCAGCGCCGCCTCATGAACAATCTGGGTTCAGCCCAGCCTTTCCGCCGCCAACGCCCGCGCCAGTTTGCCCTCGAGCGGCAGCGGTTCGTCGTGCCAGCGTGCGGCGAGCAGTTCGGCGCACAGCAGGGCGAGCGTGAGCCCGCGTGCGCCCATGGCGGTGCAGACCCAAAGGCCGGGCAGGGCGTGCGGCTCCACCGGGCCGACGATGGGCAGCCGGTCGGGGGCGACGCAGCGCACCGCGGCCCAGCTTTGCAGCGGCGAGGCGGATGCCGAGATTGCGTGCGGCCCAGGCATATCCAAAAAGGGCGCAAAGCTGGCTTGCAATTGCTGCGCGGCGGCGGGCAGCAGGGTTTGCAGTTTGTGCCAGTTGGCTGCGTGAGCTGCGCGTTGTTCGTCAGGGGTGGGGGGCAGGTGGTCCACGCCGCGCTCGAAGGTCGAGCCCAGCACCCAGGCGCGCGGCCCCTCGGCCGCGTCGCCGAGCGGGAAAGACGGCACCCAATTGCCATGGCCGTTGACGGGGTAGGGCAGCATGGGGGCTACGCCAGCGGGCCAGCGGGCCCACGAAATCTGGCCGCGCAGCGGGCGCAGCGCCCAGCGCTGCGCGAGCAGCGCGCGGCTGCCCGCGCCTGCGGCGATCACCACGCGTTCGGCCTCGGCCAGCACGCGGCCTTGGGCGTCCAATGCCTGCCAATGCGCCCCATCGTGGCTGCGCTGCAGGCGATCGACGTGGGCATTGCCATGCCAGCCAATGCCGGGCTGCGCGAGCAGCGCCGTAACCAGGCGCGCAGGGCTGATCCAGCCGGCGCGCAGGTGCCAGCAGGCGGCGGCAACGACGGGCAATTGCGCTAGCAGCCTGTCGGCGCTGGCGCGGCGGCTCCAGTCGGCGCCGGGGCCGCTCTCCCATTCTGGGGGCAGGCCGGGGCTGCCATCGACGCGGTGTTCGAGCACGCCGCTGCACTGCCAATCGACGCCCGCGCGCAGCAAGCCTTGCGCTTGCAGCATCTGCGCATGTTCGAGCACGATGCGCACGCCGCTGCGCGATAGGCGCGAGAGCACGCTGTCGTCGGGCGAGACATGCGGCGCAAACACGCCTGCGGGCAGGGCCGAGGCGCCCGCAGCCGGTGCATCGGCCTGATCGAGCACCTCGACCTGCCAGCCGCGCCGCGCCAGGCTCGCCGCCGTGGCAGCGCCGGCGAGCCCGCCGCCGATCACGATGCAGCGGCCCGGCGCAGTCACGGGTGGGAGCACGGGCACCGTCTGCGTGCTGCGGCGCGGCTCCCAGTGCGGGTTGTAGATGGCGTGCAGGTTTTCGCGCTTGGGCGGCACGCCGGGCACGCGCTGCACGACGAAGCCGCACTGCGCGAGCGCATCACGCACGCTGCGGGCCACGCACCAGGTGGCCAGCCGCGTGCCGCGCCGGCACCAACGCGCCACGGCCTTGAGGGTGTGCAGGCTCCAAATGTCGGGGTTGCACTGGGGGCTGAAGCCGTCCAGATAGACGGCATCCACGGTGCCATCCTGCTGGCGCAGCAGCGTCTGCGCATCGCCTATGCACAGCGTGAGCAGCACGCGCCCGCCTTCGAAGCTCAGCCGGTGCACGCCTGGCAGCAAACCCCAGAATTGGTCGTGCAATTGCTGCGCGAGCAGCGCGAGCTGGGGGTGCGCGGCGTGCGCGCGCAGCAAATCTTCGGCGCTGACCGGCCACGCCTCGGTGGAGACGAAGTGCAGCAGGCGCGGGCGCTGGGCGTCAGCGCGCCACGCGGCCCAGGTGACGAGAAAGTTCAACCCCAGGCCAAAGCCGGTTTCGAGGATGCGCCACTGCGCCTGCCCGGCCCAGGCGTGCGGCAGACCGCAGCCGCGCAGAAAGACGCCCTCGGCCTGGTCGAGCCCGGCGTTGGCACTGCTGTGGTAGCGGTCGCCAAAGCGTGCGCTATAGGGCGTGCCGTCGGCCAGCCATTGCAAAGGTTCGGCCATGACGCCGCAGTGGGGGTGAAGGTGGGGCGCTGCCTCAGGCGCTGGGCGGCACGTAGCCCGCGGCTTGGTCTGCGCCTTCGCCGAAAAAGTGCTTTTCCATCTGGCGCGCAAGGTACTGGCGCGCGCGCGCATCGGCGAGGTTCAGGCGGTTTTCATTGACCAGCATGGTTTGCTGCTTGAGCCACTCGGCCCAGGCTTCTTTGCTGACGTTTTCCCAGATGCGCTTGCCGAGTTCGCCGGGGTAGGGTGGAAAGTCGAGGCCCTCGGCTTCTTTGCCGAGCTTGATGCAGTGAACCATGCGTGCCATGGGGGCTCCAGTTTTAGAAAATTTTTGAATATCAAACTGAAAAATCAGTCGTTCCAGTTTTGTTGGGTGGCTTTGAGAATGGCGGCCAGCCCGCGGCTGCGTCACGCGACACGCCGTGTTCCGTTTCACATTCTGTAGAAAGCCTTGTATGACCCTGCGCCGCGACTTTATCAAGTTTCCCTGGGCCGCCGCCGTAGCCGGCAGCTTGTCCCTGACGGCCTGGCCGGCATGGGCGCAGCCCGTCAGCTTGCTCAACGTGTCCTACGACCCGACGCGCGAGTTTTATGTCGAATTCAACCAGGCCTTTGCCAGACACTGGAAGGCGCAGACCGGGCAGGACGTGACGATCCAGCAGTCGCACGGCGGCTCGGGCAAACAGGCGCGCGCCGTGATCGACGGTTTGCCCGCCGACGTGGTGACGCTTGCGCTCGCGGGCGACACCGATGCACTGCACATGCAGGCGGGCCTGATCCCCAAGGACTGGCAAAAGCGCCTGCCGCACAACGCCTCGCCCTACACCTCGACCATCGTGTTTGTGGTGCGTGCGGGCAACCCCAAGGGCATCAAGGATTGGGACGATCTGATCCGCCCTGGCGTCAGCGTGATCACGCCCAACCCCAAGACTTCGGGCGGCGCGCGCTGGAACTATCTCGCGGCCTGGGAATTTGCGCGGCGCAAAACGGGCAGCGAAGCCAGGGCCAAGGAATTCGTCGGCAAGCTCTACGCGCAGGTGCCGGTGCTCGACACGGGCGCGCGCGGCTCGTCCATCACCTTTGCGCAGCGCGCACAGGGTGACGTGCTGATTGCCTGGGAGAACGAGGCCTATCTGCTCGAAAAAGAATTCGGCAGCAAATTCGACGTGGTGGTGCCGTCCATCAGCATCCTGGCCGAGCCCGCGGTGAGCGTGGTGGACAGGAACGTGGACAAAAAAGGCACGCGCAAAGTGGCCGAGGAATACCTTCGATACCTTTACAGCGAGGAGGGGCAGGACATCGCGGGCAAGCATTTCTACCGCCCTGCCGTCTCGGCCAAAGCCCAGGCCAAGTATGCGCACCAGTTCCCGCAGCTGAAGTTGTTTACTATCGACGAGGCCTTTGGCGGCTGGGCGCAGGCGAGCCGGGCGCATTTTGCCGACGGCGCGAGCTTCGACCAGATTTACGTGCGGCGGTGAGGTGCAAACACTCCTTCTGACGCGCAGCAGCTCCAAAAGCCGAAGCGCTGAGGCTGGTTTTCGGGCGCAGCGCATATTGCAGTGCAGCAAGCGGCATAAGATGCAGACGTTTCAACCCTCATCCCAAGGAGTGTCAGCATGCGTCTCAAGGACAAAGTCGCCCTCGTCACGGGGGCCGCGAGCGGCATAGGCAAGGAAATCGCGCGCACCTTCGTCGCCGAAGGTGCCAAGGTCGTGATCGCCGACCTCAACGCGCAGGGCGCGCAGGCCACGGCCGCCGAGCTCGGCGGCCCGGCCAAGGCGCTGGGTGTGGCCATGGACGTGACCGACGAGGCCGCCGTCGATGCGGGCATGGAGCAAACCGTACAAACCTTCGGCAAGATCGACATTCTGGTGAGCAACGCGGGCATCCAGACCATCGCCGCGGTCGATGAACTCGAACTCGCCAAGTGGAAGCAGATGCTCGCAATCCATCTCGACGGCGCCTTTCTCACCACGCGCGCCGCGCTGCGCCACATGTACCGCCAGGGCACGGGCGGCAGCATCATCTACATGGGTTCGGTGCATTCCAAAGAGGCGTCCATGCTCAAGGCGCCTTACGTCACGGCCAAGCACGGCCTGATCGGCCTCGCCAAGGTGGTGGCCAAGGAAGGCGCCAAGCACGGCGTGCGCGCCAACGTGATCTGCCCTGGCTTCGTGCGCACGCCGCTGGTGGACAAGCAGATCCCCGAGCAGGCCAAGGAATTCGGCATTTCCGAAGAGGACGTGATCAAGAAGATCATGCTCAAGGACACGGTCGATGGCGAGTTCACCACCACGCAGGATGTGGCGCAGGCGGCGCTGTTCTTTGCCGCGTTCGAGACGAACGCGCTCACCGGGCAGTCGCTGGTGGTGAGCCACGGCTGGTTCATGCAGTAAAGCCAGTCCTCCCCATCGCCGCGGGCAGCCGCGGACAGCCGCGGCAGCCGGACGCCTCGCCACCCGCATCTTCGCGGAGAAGGCGAGGCGCTCTTTTGTGCAGAAGAAAAGGAGTGTGGCTTTGCGTGTCATCGACCATTTGCTGCTCGGCGGCGGCGCAGCGAGCGCGGCCGCGGCCGAAACGCTGCGCCTGGAGGGCGCGAGCGGCTCCATCCTGATCGTTTCAGCCGAGCCGGAGCCGCCGTTTTACCGGCCTGCCTTGTCCAAGGAAATACTGCTGGGCACGAGCGAGGTGCAGCAGCGCCTGCTGCATCCGCCCTCGTTTTATGCCGAGCAGGCGGTGGAGCTGCAGTTGGGCACGCGCGCCCTCTCGGTCGATACAGCGCAGCAAACGGTGCGCCTCGACACGGGCGAGACCGTGCGCTGGGAGCAACTCCTGATCGCCACCGGCTCGCGCCCCGTGCCGCTGCAGGTACCGGGCGCGCACCTGGCCGGCGTGCACATGGTGCGCACGGTGGCCGACGTGCAGGCGCTGCGCCAGAGCGCGGGCCTGCAAGAGGGGCAAAGCCGCGTGCCGGCGCCGCGCCGCGCCGTGGTGCTGGGCGGCAGCTTCATGGGCATGGAAGTCGCCATGTCGCTGCTGGCGCTGGGCCTGCAGGTAACCGTGGTCGAGCAGGAGGCTGTGATCCTGCCGCACCTCGAGGCGCCTTTGACCTCGGACTTTTTCCGCCGCCATGCGCAAAGCCGCGGTGCCGAGTTTTTCCTGTCGGACACCCTGGTCGCCGTGCATGGCAAAGAGCGCGTGCAAGCGGTCGAAACGGCCTCGGGGCGGCGCCTGCCGTGCGATGTGCTCGTGGTCTGCATGGGTGTGATGCCCGCGACCGAGTACCTCGCGGGCAGCGGCATCCAACTCGAAGGCGGGCTCGTGCTCGTCGATGAGCTGCTGCGCAGCAACGTGGCGCAGGTCTATGCCGCGGGCGATGTGACCTGCTTTCAAGACCCGGTGTTCGCGCGGCGGCGCCACATCGAGCACTGGGACAATGCCATCGAGCAAGGGCGCCTCGCCGCGCGCAACATGCTCGGGCGGCGCGTGCGCCACGACGGGGTGTCGTGCTTTTTTTGCGACATCGGCGACATCAGCTTCAGCCTCATGGGCGCGCCCGAGGGCGCCGACGAGCGCATCGTGCGCGGCTCGCTTGAAAGCGGCTCGTGTGCAGTGTTTTATTTACAGCGCAATGTGCTGCGTGCCTTGTTTTCCATGGGCCGGCCCGCCGAGGAAACGCGCCATGCCGAAAACCTGATCCGCTACCGCGTGCAGCTGCGCGCGCTCAAGGAGCGTCTGGCCGACCCGGCTTTTGCGCTCGACCAGATTCCCGCGCAGACCGTGCTCGCGCTGCAGGGCGGCGGCGCGATGGGCGCGTTCGAATGCGGCGTGGTCAAGGCGCTCGAGGAAGAGCGCATTTATCCCGACATCGTCGCGGGCATTTCGATCGGTGCGCTCAACGGCGCCATCGTCGCCGCGCACCCGCGCCATGCGGCGCAGGCGCTCGAAGCCTTCTGGGCCGAACTGGCCGTGCACACGCCGTTTCCGCCGGGCAGCGCCGCCGACAATGTGGCGACCAGCCTGCAGATATTGACCTGGGGCGTGCCCAAGTTCTTCCGCCCGCGCTGGCTGCCGACCTGGGCGGACCTGCTGGCCGGCCCGGCGGCCTTGCCGCTGCACTGGACCAGCTACTACGACACCGCGCCCATGAAAGAGCTGCTCGTGCGTTACGTGGACTTCAAGGCGCTCAAGTCCAGCCCGGTGCGCCTGCTGGTCGGCGCCGTGAACGTGGCCAACGGCACGCTCGAAGTGTTCGATAGCTACGTCGATGACATGACGCCCGAGCACATCCTGGCCAGCGGCAGCCTGCCGCCGGGCTTTCCGTGGACCGAGGTTGACGGCCAGGCGTACTGGGACGGCGGCCTGCTGAGCAATTCACCGCTCGAACTCGTGGTCGAGCGCTGCGGCGCCGAGGGCAAGCGTGCCTTCGTCGTCGATTTGTTTTCCGGCCAGCGCCCCTTGCCGCAGAACATGATCGAGGTGATGGCGCGGCGCGACGAGATCGCCTATGCGGAGCGCGTGCGCAACGACCTGCGCTGGCGCGAAACCGCGGGCGCCTACCGGCGCCTGGTCGAGAGCATTCTGGCGCAGGTCGATCCTGCCGTGCAGGCCAAGATTCAGCAGCGCCCCTTGTTCATCGAACTGATGGGCGAGGGCGCGCCGCTGCAGGTCACGCGCTTCGTGCGCGCCGGCCGGCCGGGCGAGCCGGCTTCACGCGACTACGACTTTTCTGCCGAGGCCATCCGCCGCAATCAGGAGGAAGGCTACGCGCTGGTCAAGAAAACCCTGGCGGAAACGCGCGGCAAAAACGGCCAGACAAACTCCTGAAAAAGGAGCTGCCAGCGCTTGATGTATAAGCGCAAAGTGCCAAAAACACTCTTATTTTTGCAGTCTCAATGCGCATTGTCGGACGCGCCGAGCAGCTTGTCCGTGTAGGCAATGGCCAGCGCGCTGAGCAAAAACACGCCGTGGATGATGGTCTGCCACATCAACACCTTGACGTCGTAGTTCGCGGCGTTGATGAAGGTCTTGAGCAGGTGGATGGAGCTGATGCCGATGATGGACAGCCCCAGCTTGACCTTCAGCACCGAGGCGTTCACGTGGCCCAGCCATTCGGGCTGGTCCGGGTGGTTTTCGAGCCCGAGCCGGCTCACGAAGGTTTCGTAGCCGCCCACGATGACCATGATGAGCAGGTTGGAGATCATCACCACGTCGATGAGCGCGAGCACCACGAGCATGATGACCGTCTCGTTGAGCGTGGTGACCTGCACTTCGGGCTTGTAGCCTATGCTGGTCACGAGCGCCTGCAGCGCCGTCTGGCTACCGAACGCGGCCTCGACCAGGTGCGCCAGCTCCACCAGAAAATGCCACACATACACCCCCTGCGCGGCAATCAGGCCGAGGTACAGCGGCAACTGCAGCCAGCGGCTGGCAAAAATCAGCGCAGGCAAGGGGCGCAAGGGCGAGTTTTTGGGTGGGTTGGGCGACATCATGGTATGCAAGCCTGAAGAAAAGTGGATGCGATGGGCTCGGAGGCGCGATTGTAGAAATGCGCCAAAGGCACGCAAAACGGATGGGGATTGCGGCGCTAACTTTCATGAGTGGAGTTCACACACCCCCGATCATGAAAGACACAATAGGAGTGCAGTTGCGCCAGGGCTGAGGTCGCGAAAACCTTTGATGGCTACAGACCGCGAAAGCTAACTCGACC
>NZ_VMYE01000010.1 GCF_007655255.1 Extensimonas perlucida | reverse complement strand
CTCTACAACCACCACTTGCCCCAATCAGCCCTGCAGAGCAAGACGCCTATGCAGGCTATGAGTGGGTGGTACGATTCATACCCTCATTTGTTCCATCGGCGGCCTTATGATCGTCCGGGACTGGACACCTAGCTGCATTGCTTGCCCTGCAGCGCGCGGAGGAGCCCGAAGTTTTTATGGAATTTAATGAGGTTACGACGAGCGATCTCATTACAGGCCTCTACAAACGGCGCTTCGACGTCGGCCTTTCTCTGAAGCAGGTGAGCGATTCTTCGCTGAAGAGTCTTTCTCTTTGGTTTGAGGCGACAGCTCTTGCCACGCCGCTGGGATACCCACTGCTCCGGCAGCAGTCAATCAGAATAGACGAACTTAAGGAGCACTCCGTGTTTCGATGGAAGGCCGAATATTCTCCTTCGCTGGACCAGTACCTGTCCTCCATGTCATCAACGGAAAGGCCGAATGTCCAGCATGTCAGTTCTTTTGAGATGTTGTTGCTCTGGGTCGCAGCTGGATATGGCGTAGGGATTTCTTCGCGATCACGCATCGAAACCGCTAGCCAGTGCGGAATCTGCACGCGTCCAATAGCCGATGGCCCCTACGAGGTCATTACGCACCTGCAGCGACTCTCGGGACAGACGAATCTTGTAGCTGATCGATTTGAGCTTAGAGCCTTGCGAGTTGCCGAGGCGCGTAAAGCATGACAGCCACGTGCGGTGCCCGCCCTTGCCGGTGGATTTGCAGTGGATGCCGGTTCGGGCCAAGGCGCCGTCCAGACGCATCAATTCATCCTGGAAACTGACCTTGATCAATTCAACTCCCCACAACTTCCAATAGTATGTCCACATGATCGGCTTAAGGCGCCTTCTCGCAAGATGGAGCCGCTGGATTACCAGCGGCCTAGTCGTAACCTTGCTTTTCTCGCAGGTTGCGATGGCGATGTACGTCTGTCCCAAGCCAGACCCGAGGGCATCTGTGGAAACCACGCAAATGCGTGCCACGATCTCGATGCAGCAGGCTGACAAGTTGCCAATGTCGGATTGCACCGGCATGCCTGATTCCATGGACAGCGAAGCGCCACAGTTGTGCCACGCTCATTGCAGTGGCGATCGGGAGTCGGCGCTTTCATGGCAGGGGCTGGACATTCAGTTTCTCGCGGCGCACGTGATGTGGCTCGCCAACTCGCTGCCCGGGTTGGTTCTCGACCGGGTAGCCCTCAGGCGGCACGTTACCTACATTCCTCCCAATCCCCGCGCGGGCTTTCCGCCGATCTACCTCACGTTCCAAGTCCTGCGGAATTGATTTATGTGTCCGTGCTCGCCGCGCACCGATGCGGCAGACCACGTGATTTCGTGAACACCAATTCCGAGGACAACCATGTTTACTCCCTTTTTTGGCGCCCCCGAGGGATGCTCTGAACAATTCCTCGGCGACAATAGCGCAAGGTTCGACGGATGACGACGATGCAGCTGAGCTTCGGGGACGCGGAACACACGGGCAAGCGGAAGAAGACGCGACGCGAGATCTTCCTGGCGGAGATGGAGCAGGTTGTGCCGTGGAACGCATTGCTGGCGCTGATCGCACCGCACTACCCGAAGATGGGCCAGCGTGGCCGGCAGCCGTACGCGCTGGCGACGATGCTGCGCATCCACTTCCTGCAGCAGTGGTACGCGCTCAGTGACCCGGCCATGGAAGAGGCGCTGTACGACACGGCGGTGATGCGCCGCTTCGCCCGCCTCAGCGGGCTGGACAACATTCCGGACGAGACCACGATCTTCAGCTTCCGCCGGCTGCTGGAGACGCATGATCTGGCGCCGCAGCTCCTGGAGCGCGTGAACGCGCACCTGGCGCGCAAGGGCCAGAGCTTGAAGGCCGGCACGATCGTGGACGCCACGATCATCGCGGCGCCGAGTTCGACCAAGAACAGGGACGGCAAGCGCGATCCGGAGATGCACCAGACGAAGAAGGGCAACCAGTGGCACTTCGGGATGAAGGCGCACATTGGCGTGGACGAGGAGTCGGGCCTGGTGCACCACGTGGAGTGCACGGCGGCGAACGTCAACGACGTGACGCAGGTGCACAAGCTGCTGCACGGCAAGGAAGACACAATCTGCGGCGACAGCGGCTACACGGGCGCGGACAAGCGCGAGGAGCTGCAAGGCGTGGAGGCTGCGTTCTGGATCGCGGAGAAGCCGTCGAAGCTTCGTGCGATGAAGAACAAGCGTGATCGCAAATACGCCGAACGCTGGGAGCACTTCAAGGCCAGCCTGCGGGCGAAGGTGGAGCATCCGTTCCGAGTGGTGAAGCGGCAGTTCGGTTACACCAAGGTGCGCTATCGCGGGTTGGCGAAGAACACGGCGCAGGTGTTGACGCTGTTCGCGCTGTCGAATCTGTGGATGGCGCGGCGACGTCTGTTGCTGCCGACGGGGTAAATCCGTCTGTTGGACGGGGAAAGCCGTCGAAAAGCGTCAGAAACGGCGCAAAATCCATCATATCGAGGTCGACTTGGCGCCTTGACGCTGAAATCCAAGCATCAGAGCGCTTTGATCAGACCTTCCCGAGGGGCGCCCGTCAGCGTACGGCCGAGGCACAACGCCGGCCTCGATGCGATTGCATCGTCTGAAAGCTATCAGCATCGCGTTGGCAGGCAGTGCGCTTGTTTCGCCTGTGGCCTACGCCCTCGATTTTGCTGAGGCACGCCTTATCGCGGAGCAGCAGAGCCCGCGCATAAGCGCGCAGCAGTTGCAGGTCAACGTCGCCGAATCCGTGCAGAAGGCAGCAGGCTCGCTGCCCGACCCCAAGCTCTCGCTCGGCATCGAAAACTATCCCATCAGCGGCATGGATCGCTGGAGCATGACGCGCGAATCCATGACGATGCAGCGCCTGGCGCTCATGCAGGAAGTGCCCAACAGGGCCAAGCGCGACGCCCAGGTCGCCAGTGCGCAGGCGCGTGTGGATCGAGAGCGCGCGGCGCTGGTTTTGCAGCGATTGCAGATCCGCCAGGAACTCAGCCTGGCGTGGATCGCCGCGCAGGCGGTGGAGCAACGGGAGATACTGCTGACGGAACTGCTCGCGGAGAACCAGCGCCTGCAAGACAGTCTCCCCGCTCGCGTCGCCGGCGGCACGGCCCAGACTGGCGACCTGTTGGTCGCGCAACAGGAGGCGCTGACACTCACGGACCGCCGTGACGATCTACAGCGGGACCGGGCCAAGGCCAGGGCCGCATTGCGGCGCTGGGTGGGCTCCAGGGCCGACGAAGCACTGCAAGGCGATCCAGGCCCGCTCACTCACCCCGTCGCGCAACTGCGCACAGAACTGGCGAATCACGCGGAGCTTGAACTCTATCCGGCGATGCAAAGCATGGCCCGGGCCGAGTCCCGCGAAGCCCAATCAGAGACCCGCGGCGATTGGGCCTGGGAGATTGCCTATAGCCGGCGGGATCGCCGATGGGGCGACATGGTGTCATTCCAGGTGACATTCGATCTGCCATGGCAGAAGGATCGACGCCAAGTGCCCATGATCGAGGCAAAACGGCACGAGTTGGAGCGTCTGGACGCCGAACGCGAAGACGTGGCGCGGCGTCATTTGCAGGAGCTGGACGACAGCGCCGCCGAACTCCAAGCGTTGAACAGCCAGATCGACCGCCTGCAGACCGCAGGCTTGCAGCTGGTACGGAACCGAGCGGCGCTTGCGTTGAGCAACTACCGATCCGCCAAGGGGGACCTGAGCGCTGTGCTCAGTGCACGCGCCCAGGTACTGGAGACGCGCATGCGTCTGATCGACCTCGGAGCGCAGCGCGACAGCCTCGTCGCCCGACTGAACAGCCTGATCGCGGACTGAGTGGAGACCCTCGCCATGAACACCTCTTCGAGAAACATCCTTGCCGGCTTGACGCTGATTGCTGCCGGTATTGCCGTTGGATGGAGCGTCGCCCAATGGCGCGCCGGCCACCTCAGCGGCTCCCCCGCTGCCACCATTGCAAGTGCTCCGACCGAGCGCAAGGTGCTGTATTGGTACGACCCGATGGTGCCGGCCCAGAAGTTCGACAAGCCCGGCAAATCGCCCTACATGGACATGGCGTTGATGCCGAAGTACGCAGATGAAGACACTCAGGACAGCACGGGCCTGAGCGTGTCGGCGCAAGCGGTGCAAGCCCTGGGCCTGCGTACAACCGAAGTCGTGCAAGGCAAGATCGGCGCAGATGTGAACGTCGTGGGCACCGTGCTGCTCAACGACCGCGACGTCAGCATCGTGCAGGCGCGGACCGCTGGCTTCGTCGAGCGTGTCTACGCACGGGCTGCGGGCGACGTGATCGCAGCAGGGGCACCGCTGCCTGACCTATTGCTGCCGGAGTGGATCGCCGCACAGCGCGAGTTTCTCTCGGTTCGCGCGATGGGCGACGCACCGTTGACCGCAGCTGCCCGCCAACGGCTGCTGCTGCTCGGCATGCCGCAAGCCCTGATCGCCCAGGTGGAGCGCACAGGCGAGCCCAAGGGGCTGTACACGGTCACAACACCTCAAGGCGGCTTGGTGGCCGAACTGATGGTGCGTCAGGGCATGACGGTTTCCGCCGGGGAAAGCCTGGCCCGGGTGAATGGCTTGGCCACGGTGTGGATCGAAGCGGCTGTCCCCGAAGCACAAAGCGGGCCATTGCAGGTCGGCCAAACGGCGCAGGTCCGGCTGGCGGCGTTTCCCGGTGAAGTGCTCCAGGCGCGCATCGTGAGCATCCTGCCCGAAGCCAACCGCGACACCCGTACGGTGCGAGTGCGGCTTGAAATGGCCAATCCCGGCCAGCGCCTGAAGGCCGGCATGTCCGGCCAGATCGCGCTCAAAGGCAACGAACAGCCCGCGCTGCTTGTTCCCAGCGAGGCGGTCATCCGCACCGGCAAGCGCGCACTGGCCTATGTGGTCGATGGACCCGGCAAGTTCCATCCCGTGGAGGTCCAGGTGGGCGCGGAGGTAGGCGATCAACTGGTGGTCAACGGCGGGCTCGCGGCGGGACAGCAGGTGGTGGCCTCGGCGCAGTTCCTGATCGATTCGGAAGCCAGCCTGCGGGGCGTGCTGCCTGCAGGTGCCGCGGCGTCCGCGCCTGCATCGCCGCACAACGGGCACGGCACCTCGTCGCCACCGGCCGCGGCCACCAACGCTTTCGTGGTGCGCGGCGTGATCGAGGAGATGTCGCCCACCGAGCTGACGCTGGCGCACGAGGCCGTGCCAGCCCTCCAATGGCCGGCCATGACCATGGGCTTCAAGCTGAGCAGCCCGCAGCTCGCCGCGGGTCTTTCGGTTCGGCAGCAGGTGCAATTCACCTTCTCCAAGCAAGGTGAGGACTACGTGATCACCGCCATCGAAAAGGTGCAGCCATGATCGCCAAGCTGATTCGATGGTCGGTGGCCAATCGCTTCCTGGTGCTGCTGGCCACCGCCATGCTCACGGCATGGGGCGTGTGGGGCGTTCGCAGCACGCCCGTGGATGCGCTGCCGGACTTGTCAGACGTGCAGGTCATCATTCGCACCAACTACCCAGGACAGGCGCCGCAGATCGTCGAGAACCAGGTCACCTACCCGTTGGCCACCACCATGCTGTCGGTGCCAGGGGCCAAGACCGTGCGCGGCTTCTCGTTCTTTGGCGACTCGTTCGTCTATGTCTTGTTCGAGGACGGAACCGACCTGTACTGGGCCCGCTCACGGGTACTGGAATACCTGAACCAGGTCCAGGGCCGATTGCCCGCCACGGCGAAGCCGGCCCTGGGTCCGGACGCCACAGGCGTCGGCTGGATCTTCCAGTACGCGCTCGTGGATCGCACGGGCAAGAACGATCTGGCGCAACTGCGTGCGTTGCAGGACTGGTTCCTGAAGTTCGAACTCAAGAGCCTGCCCAACGTGGCCGAAGTGGCATCGGTGGGGGGCATGGTCAAGCAGTACCAGGTCGTGCTCGACCCGATCAAGTTGGCGTCCTATGGCCTCAGTCAGGCTCAAGTCCGCGATGCCCTGATGGCGGCCAACCAGGAGACCGGCGGCTCCGTCCTGGAATTGTCAGGCGCGGAGTACATGGTCCGCGCGAGCGGCTACCTCAAGACCCTGGACGAGTTCCGGGAGATCCCCTTGACGGCACGCGGCGGTGTGCCGGTGCGGCTGGGGGATGTTGCGACGCTCCAGATAGGCCCGGAGATGCGGCGTGGCATTGCCGAACTCGACGGAGAAGGCGAGGTCGCCGGCGGCGTGGTGGTGCTGCGCTCCGGCAAGAATGCCCAGGAGACGATCGCTGCCGTCAAGGCCAAGCTCGCGGAGCTGCAGGGCAGCCTGCCGCCGGGCGTCGAGATCGTCACCACCTACGACCGCAGCGCGCTGATCGAGCGGGCCATTCGCAATCTCACGACCAAGCTAGGCGAAGAGTTTCTGGTGGTGGCGCTGGTCTGCGCACTGTTCCTTTGGCATCTTCGTTCTGCGCTGGTGGCCATCATCTCGCTACCTCTGGGCGTGATGACGGCGTTCTTGGTCATGCGCTA
Organism: Extensimonas perlucida; assembly: GCF_007655255.1. Taxonomy (GTDB): domain Bacteria; phylum Pseudomonadota; class Gammaproteobacteria; order Burkholderiales; family Burkholderiaceae_C; genus Extensimonas; species Extensimonas perlucida. The sequence continues at coordinate 103,427 of NZ_VMYE01000010.1, read as the reverse complement.
CCAGGGCATCAACGCCAACATCATGTCGCTGGGGGGGATTGCCATCGCCGTGGGGGCGATGGTGGATGCAGCGGTGGTGATGATCGAGAACGCCCACAAGAAGCTGGAGGCTTGGCAGCACGCGCACCCAGATCAACGGCTGCAGGGCAAGGAACGGTGGGACGTGATCACACAGGCCGCGGAGGAAGTCGGTCCTGCGCTCTTCTTCTCGCTGCTCATCATCACGCTCTCGTTCATCCCGGTCTTCACCCTAGAAGCGCAGGAAGGCCGGCTGTTCGGCCCGCTGGCGTTCACCAAGACCTACGCGATGGCCGCGGCCGCAGGGCTGTCAGTGACGCTGATTCCCGTACTCATGGGCTACTGGATTCGCGGGCGTATCCCGGATGAGCAGAAGAACCCCATCACCCGCATCCTGATTGCAGCCTACCGGCCAGCACTGGAGTGGGTACTGCGCCGGCCCAAGGCGACGCTGCTGATCGCCGTGCTGGCCTTGGCGACCACGGCCTGGCCCTTGGCGCGGCTCGGCGGTGAGTTTCTGCCGAGGTTGGACGAAGGGGACCTGCTCTACATGCCCTCGGCCCTGCCGGGACTCTCGGCGCAGCGCGCCACGGAGTTGCTGCAGCTGAGCAACCGCATGATCAAGACCGTACCTGAAGTGGACAAGGTGTTCGGCAAGGCAGGACGGGCCGAAACTGCGACCGATCCGGCGCCCCTTGAGATGTTCGAGACCACGGTGAAGCTCAAGCCCAGGGAACAATGGCGTCCAGGCATGACGCCCGAGAAGCTCGTGGAAGAGCTGGATCGTGCCGTGAAGATCCCGGGCCTGTCCAATATCTGGATTCCCCCTATCCGCAATCGCATCGACATGCTGGCTACCGGCATCAAGAGCCCGATCGGGGTGAAGGTGACCGGCAACGACCTGGGCGTGATCGATCGCATCGCTGCAGAGGTCGAGCAGGTCGCCAAGGGCATTCCCGGCGTGACGTCATCCCTCGCGGAGCGCTTGACGGGCGGGCGCTACGTGGATGTTCAGATCGACCGCGTAGCCGCCGGTCGCTACGGCCTGAACATCGCCGATGTCCAGGCCGTCATCGCCGGCGCGGTGGGTGGCGAAAACGTCTCGGAAACGGTCGAGGGGCTTGCCCGCTTTCCGATCAATCTGCGCTACGCGCGAGAATGGCGTGATTCACCACAACGGCTGGCAGAACTACCCATCTTCACGCCGATGGGTCAGCAGATCACGTTGGGGACCGTGGCACGCATCGCGATCACCGATGGGCCGCCCATGCTCAAGAGCGAGAACGCACGGCCCTCCGGTTGGGTCTATGTCGATGTGCGCGGCCGTGATCTAGCCTCGGTGGCCAACGAACTGCGCGATGCCATCGGGCAGCAGGTCAAGCTGGAGCCGGGTGTGAGCATCACCTACTCCGGGCAGTTCGAATACATGGAGCGGGCCAATGCACGCCTGAAGGTTGTGGTGCCTGCCACCCTGTTGATCATCTTCGTTCTGTTGTACCTGACCTTCGCGCGTGTGGACGAAGCGGGCTTGATCATGGCGACCTTGCCCTTCGCGCTCACGGGGGGCATCTGGTTCCTGTACCTGCTGAACTACAACCTGTCCATCGCCACCGGCGTGGGATTCATCGCGCTGGCAGGTGTGGCGGCGGAGTTCGGCGTGGTGATGCTCATCTATCTGAAGCAGGCCTTGGCGGAACGTTGCCCCGATGGACGCGACCCGACGCGAGAAGAACTGCTCGATGCGATCCGGGAGGGTGCCGTGCTGCGCGTGCGGCCCAAGGCGATGACCGTCGCCGTCATCCTGGCGGGCCTGGTACCCATTGTCTGGAGCAGCGGTACGGGCTCGGAGGTCATGAGCCGCATCGCAGCCCCGATGCTTGGAGGGATGGTGACCGCTCCGTTGCTGTCGCTCTTCGTGATTCCGGCTGCCTACATGCTGATGCGTAAGCCGCGCTAACGTTGCAACGCGGCAGGGTCTCATAACCAAGGCCCTGCCGTTTCCGGTGCGGCCTATCGGCACCCGAGCGAATAACCATTCGACACATGCGCTTTAGCCGGCGTAAGAACTGGCCGAAGGCGCGGAGGCACGACTAACCGCTTGGCAGTGACGAGCCATATCAGGGAACAAAACCTGACCCCGGCCGTTCAGACAGAATCGTCAGCATTTCTATGACAGCCCGAACCTTGGGCTGCAGGTAACGCGATTGCGGCCACACTGCATGGATAGGCATCTCACCACCTGCCCAGTCCGGCAGCAAGGGGATCAAGCGCCCCTGCCGTATATCTTCGGCCACCAGCCATGTCGGCATCTGCATGATGCCGCAGCCGGCCAGACCCGCCGCCAACATTGCTTCACCATCACTGAATTCATGGCGCGGATAGATTTCCTGCCGACGTACGCGCTGGTCCGATACGCGGAGCAACCAAGTGGGTCTCTGCCGTCCCCGAGGACCAGTGATGCAGTCCCGATGCCTTACCCCATTACTTCTCGGTAATTACTGCGGCGCGCTCACTAATACGACCACTACATTCTGGGACGACGTAGGGGCTGACTCAGTCCGGTTGTAGGCGCTCAGAAGGCTATGGCCTTCAGGATGGCCGCACGCCTCATCGCGCCGCGCCGTATGCGCTGCGGACTGCAAAGGCCCGCATCCTGTAGCTCACTTCCGACGGCCAAAGCATCCATCTTTGGCCGTCGGCCAGCGTCAGGCACTTTCGAGCATTGCCGCATCATTTAGCAACCGTTGAATGCGCTGGCGAATCTCCTCTGGAATACCTTGCGCAGACGAATCAGGTCCGGGCCTGTTTGGCTGCTGCTGGGTGCCCGCGATGACCCGCACGACCATGCCCAAATTTCCGGGTGTCACGATGTCGATGGCCGCGCGATCACCCAGATCCGGGTGTACGCGGGTCAGCATCCGGTACAAGTCCCACGAATCCGCGTGCGGACACTGGTTCATGAGCACCTGGGCCAGTTTGTGCTTGAGCGGCACCAGTTGCCAGTCGGGCACACGTTGCCCGCGATTGCCCAAGCTGATGGACAGCAGTTTGCCCGCCTTCAGCTCGCGGTTTATCTGGTCCTTGGACTTTCCGGCCAGCTTACCGAACAGCGGAACCGGCAAACTGCTCGGCGATTCGTAGATGGCGAGCATTTCCTCGCGCTCGCGCTGGATGGCGGATACTTCCGGCGCCGGCGCCGGCGCACGCGTCGGGGGCGGTGGCACCTGCGACAGCCGCTGGAAGGTGATTCCCGCGTCGTTTGGCGTCACGACAATGGGGGTGACCACCACGGGCGGAGCCGAAGCCGCAGAAGTGCCTGCAACGATGGCGTCGGGGTTGTCCTCCCCTGCGATGGCTGGCACGCCCTCGATATGGATGGTGAGGTGGGCGCTGGCCGCTTCGACCTGGCCCTGTTCGAGTAAGTCGAGGCGATCCGCCCAGTCCTGCATCATCCGACGGCGCGGCTCAACATACTTGGCGTGGTTGTAGGCCGAACTCACCTTGTTCGGGTCCGAGTGCGAAAGCTGCGCGTCCACCCAAATCTTGGGATAGCCGATCTCGTTGAGCGCCGTCGAGATGGTTCCGCGGATGCCGTGCCCGGTCAGTTGATCCTCGTAGCCCATTCGTTTCAAGGCCGCGTTGAGGGTGTTCTCGCTGATGCGCTTCTTGAGTTCGCTGCGGTGCGTGAGCAGATGGACCTGGGCCGGCTTCATCACACCCAACAGGTAGCGCACGATCTCGATGGCCTGCACGGACAACGGCACGATGTAGGGCGGAACGTCCTGCGGGCGCTTGCCGGCCTTGCGCATCTCGTCCTGGAGTTGTTTGACAATCTGCGGCGGGATGATCCACAGGCCACGGTCGAGATCGAACTGGTCCGGGGTCGCCAGCCGCAGCTCGCCGGTACGCACGCCGGTCAGGAACAGCAGCCGGATGCCGAGTTGGGTCTGCCAACCACGAGGGTTGTAGAGCCTGAGCTTGTGCAGGAACTCGGGAAGCTCCCGAAGATGCAGGTAGGGGTTGTGGTTCACCGGGGGCTTGGGCTCGGCCACCACGTCCAGGTCGGAGGCCGGATTGGCTTCCAGCCCCTCCACGATGACGAGGGCATAGCGGAACAACTGCCCCAGCCAGGTGCGGACCTTCTCGGCAGTGGTGAACGCCTTGCGCTCCTCGATCCTCGCCAGGACGCCCAGGAGTTGGGGCCGGCGAATGTCGTAGATCGACATCTGCTTGAGGCTGGGCAGCACGTCCTTGTTGAAGATCCGCAGGATCTGCGACAGCGTGCTGTTCCTGCCCTCCTTGATTTCCTTGCGGCGATGCTCGACCCACGCATCGAAGACGGCCTTGAAGGTGTAGTCGGCCGCAAGCTTGACCGCGTGTCGCTTCTGTTTGCGATCGGTATGGGGGTTGATGCCCTTTGCCAGAAGCGCCCGGGCTTCGTCGCGCAAGGTGCGCGCTTCGCGCAAACCGATCTCGGGGTAGTTCCCCAGGGAGATGCGCTTTTGCTTGCCGAGCCAGTAATAGCGCAAATGCCACGACTTGCCGCCGGTGGGGGCGACCACCAGGCCGAGGCCATCGGTGTCGGGGATGCTGTACGTTTTCTCGGCGGCCTTGGCTTGCCGCACGGTCAGATCAGAGAGTGTCATCATCAAGCTCCTAAGTCTTGGACTTAGGCCCGATGCTGCTTGTCATCCCGATCCAACCCCAGCAACAACCCGGAACCGGCACCACCCGCATTCTTTGGCCTTGTTTTTGGCCTCAAAAACGCTGGCTGTCAGTGGATTTCCGTGGCTTTCGCTGGAATGAAAAAAGGAGCCGAAGCTCCTCTTTTCAACGACTTACAGACGTCAGTGGAAGTCCGTAGATCATAACTTGGAGCGGGAAACGAGGCTCGAACTCGCGACCTCAACCTTGGCAAGGTTGCGCTCTACCAACTGAGCTATTCCCGCATGGCTCCAGATACGCTACGTTTATCATCGTCGCACATCAGGAACTCAAGATTATAACGCCATTTTCGCCACCGCAGCCCATTCGACGGCATCTTTCTGAACACAAATACCAGTGGAGGCGCGGGCCGGAGTCGAACCGACCTACACGGATTTGCAATCCGGTGCATAACCGCTTTGCTACCGCGCCCTGGGGCTCTTGCGCAAAGAGACTTCATCTCTTTTGCAGCATCTGGAGCGGGAAACGAGGCTCGAACTCGCGACCTCAACCTTGGCAAGGTTGCGCTCTACCAACTGAGCTATTCCCGCGTTTGACCGAAGCCTATCATTATATGACGTTTGCTCCGATGAGCTCAATTCTAACGTATTTGACGCCCAAAAAAGAAAAGGGCCGTACTCTCTCGGCCCTTTTCTCTACTGACGGCACTGCTGGCTCAGTGCTTCAAGGCATCCGCTGCAGTGCCCGCCACCGCTGCCGTTCCTGCAGCGGGCGCGATCAACCCGGCCTCCTCATCGGGCAGAGGGCTGGGCTTGCGCTCCAAGGCCACCTCGAGCACCTTGTCGATCCAGCGCACCGGCACGATCTCGAGGCCGCTCTTGACGTTGTCGGGAATTTCCTGCAGGTCCTTCACGTTTTCCTCAGGGATCAGCACCGTCTTGATACCGCCGCGCAAGGCTGCGAGCAGCTTTTCCTTGAGACCACCAATGGCCGTGACTTCGCCGCGCAGGGTGATTTCCCCCGTCATGGCCACGTCACCGCGCACCGGAATACCCGTGAGCGCCGAAACCAGCGCCGTGGTCATGGCGATGCCCGCGCTCGGGCCGTCCTTGGGCGTGGCGCCATCGGGCACGTGGATGTGCACGTCGCGCTTTTCGAAAGCCTCGTCGAGAATGCCGAGCTTGCGCGCACGGCTGCGCACCACGGTGCGCGCGGCCTCGACGGACTCCTTCATCACGTCGCCGAGCGAACCGGTACGGATGATGTTGCCCTTGCCTGGCATGGTTGCGGCCTCTATGGTCAGCAAGTCGCCGCCCACCTCGGTCCAGGCCAGCCCCACGACCTGCCCCACCTGGTTTTGCTCCTCGGCGCGGCCATAGGTGTATTTGCGCACACCCAGATAGTCCGGAAGATCGTCAGGCCCGACCACAACCTGCGGCGCGAGCTTCTTGAGCAACAGGCCCTTGACCACCTTGCGGCAGATTTTCGAGAGCTCACGCTCAAGCGAGCGCACACCGGCTTCGCGCGTGTAGTAACGCACGATGTCGCGCACGGCCGCCTCGGTAATGAGCAACTCCTCTTCCTTGAGGCCATTGTTCTTGAGCTGCTTGGGCAGCAGGTAGCGCATCGCGATGTTGACCTTTTCGTCCTCGGTGTAGCCCGACAGGCGAATCACCTCCATGCGGTCGAGCAAGGCGGGCGGGATGTTCATGGAATTGGAAGTCGCCACGAACATCACGTCGCTCAGGTCGAAATCGACCTCGACATAGTGGTCAGAGAACGCGTGGTTCTGCTCCGGGTCGAGCACCTCGAGCAAGGCACTGGACGGATCCCCGCGGAAGTCCATGCCGAGCTTGTCGATCTCATCGAGCAGAAACAGCGGATTGCGCGTTTTCACCTTGGAAAGGTTTTGCAGCACTTTGCCCGGCAGCGCGCCGATGTAAGTACGGCGGTGGCCACGGATCTCGGCCTCGTCGCGCATGCCGCCCAGCGCCATGCGCACGTATTTGCGCCCCGTTGCCTTGGCGATCGATTGACCGAGTGAGGTCTTGCCCACGCCAGGTGGGCCGACGAGGCACAAAATGGGCGCTTTGACCTTGTCCACGCGCTGCTGCACGGCAAGGTACTCGAGGATGCGATCCTTGACCTTGTCGAGCCCATAATGGTCCTGGTTGAGCACATCTTCCGCGTAGCCGAGATCGTGCTTGATCTTGGTCTTTTTGCTCCAGGGCAGACCAATGAGCACGTCGATGTAATTGCGCACCACCGTGGCCTCGGCAGACATGGGCGACATGAGTTTGAGCTTTTTGAGCTCGCTCTCGGCCTTTTTGCGGGCCTCGGCAGGCATTTTGGCGCTCTTGATTTTTTTCTCGAGCTCCTCGAGGTCGGCACCCTCTTCGCCTTCGCCGAGTTCCTTCTGGATGGCCTTGACCTGTTCGTTGAGGTAGAAGTCGCGCTGGTTTTTCTCCATCTGGCGCTTGACGCGGCCACGGATGCGTTTGTCCACGTTCAGGATTTCGACCTCGCGGTGCAGCTGCTCGAACAGGTTTTCGAGCCGCTCCTTCACATCGGCGAGGTCGAGCACCGCCTGCTTGTTCTCGAGCTTGAGCGGCAGGTGTGCGGCAATCGTGTCGGCCAGGCGACCGGCGTCGTCGATGCTCGCGATCGAGGTCAAAATCTCGGGCGGAATCTTCTTGTTGAGCTTGACGTACTGATCGAACTCTTGCAGCAAGGCACGCCGCAGGGCCTCGAGTTCGCTCGAATCCAGCGTCTCTTGCAGTTCGACCGGGGAGACGGTAGCGACAAAATGGGTTTGCGCATCCGTGATGGCGTCCACCCTTGCCCGCTGCTGCCCCTCCACGAGCACTTTGACGGTGCCATCGGGCAGCTTGAGCATTTGCAAAATGGTGGAAACGGCGCCCATGTCGAACATGTCGCCTACCGCAGGCTCGTCTTTGGCTGCCGCCTTTTGCGCGACCAGCATGATGCGCCGGTCGGACTCCATGGCCAACTCGAGCGCCTTGATGCTCTTGGGGCGGCCCACGAAGAGCGGGATCACCATGTGAGGGAAGACCACCACATCGCGCAAGGGCAGAAGTGGCAGATCCAGGGGAGTGGCGGGTAGCTGTTTGTATCCGGACATATGAATCCTTATCGAATGAGATCGAATATGGCCTGCGCCTGGGGTTTTTCAATCCCCAAGGGCAACCTGTCACTGACCGCAAACCTGCCAAAAGAACCAGAAGTCGCCTGTTTCTCAGCGGCCAGGGCCGCTCTCAGGCCTTTTTCGCAGCCTCGCGATAGACGAGCAGAGGCGGCTTGTTTTCTTCGATCGTATTCTCATCGACCACCACTTTCTCGACGTTGCTCATGTTGGGCAATTCGAACATGGTGTTCATGAGCGCCTGCTCGAGAATGGAGCGCAGGCCACGTGCACCGGTCTTGCGCGCGAGGGCCTTGCGGGCGATGGCCTTGAGGGCGGTGGGGCGCACTTCGAGCTCCACCCCTTCCATGGCAAGCAATTGGCTGTATTGCTTGACCAGCGCATTCTTGGGCTCTGTCAGGATGCGCACGAGCGCGTCCTCATTGAGTTCGGCGAGTGCGGCCACCACGGGCATGCGGCCCACGAGTTCGGGGATCAGGCCGAACTTGATCAGGTCTTCGGGCTCGATTTCGGTGAACACTTCGCTCAGGGAGCGCTGCTTTTTGCTCTTGACCGTGGCACCAAAGCCTATGCCCGAAGCCTCGGTGCGGCTTTCGATGACCTTTTCCAGGCCGGCAAACGCGCCACCGCAAATGAACAGGATGTTGGTCGTGTCGATCTGCAAAAAATCCTGGTTCGGGTGCTTGCGCCCGCCTTGCGGGGGCACGCTCGCCATGGTGCCCTCTATGAGCTTGAGCAGCGCCTGCTGCACGCCTTCGCCCGAAACGTCGCGCGTGATCGAAGGGTTGTCGGATTTGCGCGAAATTTTGTCGATTTCGTCGATATAAACAATACCGCGCTGGGCACGCTCGACGTCGTAATTGCAGCTTTGCAAAAGCTTTTGGATGATGTTTTCCACGTCTTCGCCGACGTAGCCCGCTTCGGTGAGCGTGGTAGCGTCGGCCATCACGAAGGGCACGTCGAGCATGCGCGCGAGCGTCTGCGCAAGCAGCGTCTTTCCAGAACCCGTGGGGCCGATCAGCAGGATGTTGCTCTTGGCCAGTTCCACCTCGTCCTTGCGCGCCTTGTCCTTGTGGCGCAGGCGCTTGTAGTGGTTGTAAACGGCAACGGCCAGGGTGCGCTTGGCGACGTCCTGATCGATGACGTATTGATCCAGGTTGGTTTTGATTTCGGCGGGCGTGGGCAAGTCCTTGCGCCCTTCGCGAGCGAGCTCGCCCACGGGCAATTCATCGCGAATGATCTCGTTGCACAGGTCTATGCACTCGTCGCAGATAAAGACCGACGGGCCGGCAATGAGCTTTTTCACTTCATGCTGACTCTTCCCGCAGAAAGAGCAGTAAAGCGTTTTTTCGCTGGAAGCGCCTTTTTTTTCGGCCATGGATCGATGCCTTGTAACAAAATCTTGGGATGATGATAACCAAAAGGAGGCGGCCCTTCCCAAAGGGAATGCCGCCGTTCAAGCAAATGTCTTGCCCGACTTAGCCGCGCTTGCTGATGACCTGATCAACGAGCCCATAGTCCTTGGCCTCGTCGGCCGTGAGGAAGTAGTCGCGCTCGGTGTCGAGCTGGATTTTTTCGAGCGGCTGGCCGGTGCGCTCGGCCAGGATGTTGTTGAGTTGCTCGCGCGTCTTGAGAATCTCGCGGGCGTGGATCTCGATCTCGGTCGCCTGACCTTGCATGCCACCCAAGGGTTGATGGATCATGATTTTGGAGTTCGGCAACGAAAAGCGCTTACCCTTGGCGCCGGCGGTCAGCAAAAAGGCCCCCATGCTTGCCGCAAGGCCTATGCACAGCGTGGAAACATCGGGCTTGATGAAATTCATGGTGTCGAAAATCGCCAAACCGGCGCTCACCGAGCCTCCCGGGGAATTGATGTAGAGCGAAATATCCTTTTCCGGGTTTTCGCTCTCGAGGAACAGCAACTGTGCCACGACGAGATTGGCCGTCTGGTCGTTCACTGGCCCCACTAAAAAAATGACGCGCTCCTTGAGCAGCCGCGAATAAATGTCGTAGGCGCGCTCGCCCCGGCCCGATTGTTCGATGACCATGGGGACCATGCCCAAGCCTTGTGTGTCCAATGCGCTCATGTGTGCTCCTGTGATAGAGGCATACTGTACCCAGAAAATGAATTGGGGCTTGTGCCAGCTTGCACAAGCCCCACGCAAAAATCAAACCAGGATCAGCCCTGCTGCCCCATCAGGTCGTCGAAGGACAGCGTTTTTTCCGTGACCTGCGCCTTGCCGAGCACGAAGTCCGTCACATTGTTTTCGAGCACCAAAGCCTCGACGTTGGTCATACGGTCAGGGTTCGAGTAATACCAGCGCACGACCTCTTCGGGGTGCTCGTAGCTCGAGGCCAGCTCTTCGACATGGGCCTTGACCTGCTCGGGTTTGGGTTCGAGTTCGTTGGCGCGCACCAGTTCCGCCGCGATCAGCCCCAGGCGCACGCGGCGCTCGGCTTGCTCACGGAAGATGTCGTCGGGCAGTTGGGCCTGGAACTTTTCGACGTCCTTCATGCCGCGCTGTTTGAGGTCGGCCAGCATGTCTTCGCGCAGGCGGGCGATTTCGGCATCTACGCTGGCTTTGGGCAAGTCGAGCTCGGCCTGCGTCACCAGCAGGTCCATCACGGCCTGCTTGTTGCGCGCCTGCAGCCGCGCCTTGACTTCGCGCTCGAGGTTTTTGCGGATGTCTGCGCGCAAACCCTCGATGCTGCCGTCGGCAATGCCCAGCGAACGCACGAAGGCTTCATCGACCTCGGGCAGGTGCCCGGCCTCGATTTTTTTGAGCGTGACCAGAAAGTCCGCCGTCTTGCCGGCCACGTCCTTGCCGTGGTAGTCCTCGGGGAAGGCGAGCGGAAAGGTCTTGCTTTCGCCGACCTTCATGCCGCGCACCGCGTCTTCGAACTCCTTGAGCATCTGGCCTTCGCCAACGATGAACTGGAAGTCTTCGGCCTTGCCGCCTTCGAAAGGCTCGCCGTCGATCTTGCCTTCGAAATCGACCGTGACACGATCGCCATCCTGCGCTGCGGCATCGAGTGCGCGCTCGGCAAAGCTGCGGCGCTGCTTGCGCAGGATGTCTATGGTGCGGTCGATCGCGGCTTCGTCCACTTCGGCGGTGAACTTCTCGAGCTGCGCTGCCGACAGATCGGCGATTTGGACTTCAGGAAACACTTCGAACACGGCGTCGAACGCAACTTCCCCCTCGGGTGCGCCCTCTTTTTCGGTGATGCGCGGCTGGCCGGCGACGCGCAGATTGGCCTCGTTGGCGGCGTTGGCGAAGGCTTCGCCCACCTTGTCGTTGATGACTTCGTACTGCACCGAGTAGCCATAGCGCTGCGACACCACGCTCAGCGGCACTTTGCCGGGGCGAAAGCCGTCCATCTTCACGGTGCGCGCCAGGCGCTTGAGGCGGTTTTCGACTTCGGACTGGATGCTGCGCATGGGCAGGCTGAGCGTGATCTTGCGCTCGAGCTTGTCAAGGGTTTCGACGGTGACGGCCATTTTGGTTCCTCATGGGGCTGTGCAAGTGCAGCGGCGTTGCTGTGCAAGGGCAATGAAAATGCCGCAGATTCACACATAAGTGAAGTGGTGCGCGGGGGGGGACTCGAACCCCCACACCATTGCTGGCGTCAGGACCTAAACCTGGTGCGTCTACCAATTTCGCCACCCGCGCGGTTTACAAACGAACAGGCGGCTGGCAATGCCGGCCGCCTCTGTGAAATCGGTCAACCGTGTATTTTAGCGTGAGCGCTTGCAGGGCTTGGCATCCACCGCGGGCTCCACCAGCTTTGGCAGACAATCGCCGCGTGCAACCTCAACCAGCGCCCATCACCCACTACGAAAACTTTCCCGTCGCCTCGCTGCTGTGCCCGCCGCGGCTGCGGCCGGCGATCGCGGCGATTTACCACTTCGCGCGCACGGCCGACGACATCGCCGACGAGGGCTGTGCAGGCGCCGAGGAGCGGCTTGCCACGCTGGCCGCGTATGGCGCCGAGCTGCACGCCGTGGCCGCTGGCTGGCCGCCGGCGCCACGCTGGGCTGCGGTGTTCGGCCCCTTGCAATGGGCATTGCAGCGCCACCAGCTGCCCGTGCCCCTGCTGGCCGACTTGCTAGCCGCCTTTGGGCAGGACGTGGAAAAGACGCGCGCCGGCGCCGGCTACGCCGACCGCGCCGAACTGCTCGACTATTGCCGCCGCTCCGCCAACCCGATTGGGCGACTGCTGCTGCACCTCTACGGCGTGCACGACGCCACGGCCCAGCAAGAGAGCGACGCCATCTGCACGGCGCTGCAGCTCATCAACTTCTGGCAGGACTTGAGCGTCGATATTCCGCGCGGGCGCTACTACCTTTGCGCCGCAGACTGCGCGCGCCACGGCGTGCAGCAGGCCGATGTGCTCGCCTTGCGCCTGACGCCGGAAATATCGAATTTGATAGCTGATTACGCAGACTGGACGGGCGCTATCATGCAAAAAGGCATGGAACTCGTGCACCGCGTACCGGGGCGTATGGGCTGGGAGCTGCGCTTGGTGGTACAAGGCGGCCTGCGCGTGCTGGGCAAGGTGCAGGCGCTGCGCGGCGCGAGCCTGCATACGCGCCCACGCCTTGGCGCCTGGGACGCCGCGCCGCTGCTGTGGCGCGCGCTGCGCATGTAAGTCTGGACTTACGCAAACAAGGATGCAGCGAGGTGTTTTGCCATGGGGCGAACGCCTGGCCTGACCCCGATTTGCGTAAGTCGTGTAAGTAAATCACACGCCGCCGCGCCGGGGCTGGGTTACTGCAGGCGCGCGTGCTCAGCCCCAGCGTGCAGTTGCGCAGGTGCAGGGGCGGCGGAAATGGCGCCTGCGGCAGGCCGGCCAGACCCCCTGGTCGCCGTACCCACGGCCCAACCCCCGCCCTGCGCTTCGACCTTGAACGCCGCCGCGAGCGCCGCGAGCTGGCGCGCCTGTTCCTGCAGCGCGTTCGACGCGGCAGACGTTTGCTCGACCAGCGCGGCGTTTTGCTGCGTGACGCTGTCGAGGTGCGTCACGGCCTGGTTGATCTGTGCGATGCCACCCGATTGCTCGCGGCTCGCGGCAGCGATTTCGCCCACGATGTCGGCCACACGCTGTATGCCCGCGACGATCTCCTGCATGGTCTGGCCGGCCAGGCTGACCTGCTCATTGCCCGCGCCGACTTTCTCGACCGATTCGGAAATGAGCGTGCGCACCTCCTTGGCTGCCTCGGCGCTGCGGCCCGCCAGGTTGCGCACTTCACTCGCCACCACGGCAAAGCCGCGCCCTTGCTCGCCCGCGCGTGCGGCCTCGACGGCGGCGTTGAGCGCGAGGATGTTGGTCTGGAACGCGATGCCGTCGATCACACCGATGATGTCGGCAATCTTGCGCGAGGAGCCACTAATGGCTTCCATGGTGTCCACCACCTGCGCCACGACCTGGCCGCCGCGCCGCGCCGCATCGGTGGCCGAGGCGGCGAGCTGGCTCGCCTGCTGCGCGTTGTCGGCGTTGTGCTGCACGGTGCTCGCGAGCTCTTCGGTCGCGGCGGCCGTTTGTTCGAGCGAGCTCGCCTGCGCTTCGGTGCGGCTGGACAAGTCCTGCGTGCCCGCCGCGACCTGCGAGGCGGCGCTGGCCACGGCGTCCGAGCCGCTGCGCACCTGGCCGATCACGCCGCCGAGGTTGCGGCGCATGGTCTCCATGTGGCGCAAAAGCACGCCGATTTCGTCCCTGCTGGCGTCGTCCACCGCGTGCGTGAGGTCGTTGCGCGCAATCGCACCGGCCACGTCGCCCGCCTGGCGAAAGCCCGCGCGCAGACGACCGAGCAGCGTGAGCATCAACGCCGTGGCCGCCAGCCCTAGCAGGCCCATCAACGCAAAGAGCCATAGATCGGTTTCATAGCGTTCTTGCGCCAGCTGTGCGGCCTTTTGCGCGCGCGCCACCTCGTAGTCGCGCAAGGCCCGCATGGTTTGCACTACCGCCTCGCCCTCGTTGCGCCCCGCGGCGAGGAACTTGGCCATGACCTGCGGGCTGAAATCGCCCGCGGCGATAGCACGTGTGGCTTCGTCGAGTTTGTCGCGCCAGGCCGTGCGTGCACTCTGTGCTACCTCGAAAAGCTGACGCTCCTGGGCATCGTTGATGCCGGCCTCCAGTGCTTTGAACTCTTCGGTGATCTTGGCGCGCTGCGCCGTGATGGCCTCCAGATGCACGCTCGTAGGATGGTCATGCACAGTGGCCAATGGACTGTCCGGAGCATGCTGAAAAGCAAGCAATACCTGCAGACGATTTTTATCTGTGCCGGCGATCAACTCCTCTGCCAGCAAACCACGCCGCATGGCCTGCTCGTGCACCTCCTTGAGGCTGTCGCGGGCCTGCATCAAACCCCAGGTGCCTACGCCCAAGACCAGAAGAAAAGCGACCCAGAATACCGCCATGTAGAGAACAAAGCGCTTGGTGATACGAATATTGTTGAACATGGTGCCTCAGACGAATTTGTAGCATTTTCTAACAAAAAACGATTTCCTCACATTGCCCTATGTCAAGCATCAGGCGAAGAGAAGGCACGCCGCGCCCTGCGTCACCCGCATGGGACAATCCCCAGCCCATGACGCCGCAGCAATACGTACAACAGCAGGCCCTGGCCTCGGGCAGCAGTTTTTACTACGCTTTTTTGTTTTTGCCCCGCCCGCGGCGCGCCGCGATCACGGCGTTTTATGCGTTTTGCCGCGAAGTCGATGACGTGGTCGATGAGGTCTCGGACGCGGGTGTGGCGCAGACCAAGCTCGCGTGGTGGGAGGGCGAAGTCGCGCGCACTTTTGCGGGCCAGCCCAGCCACCCGGTGATGCAGGCGCTGCTGCCACACTGCAGTGCGTACGGCATAGAACCGCACCACTTGCAGGCCGTGATCGAGGGCTGCCGCATGGACCTGGAGCAAACGCGCTACCTCGACTTTGCGGGGCTGGCGCGCTACTGCCACCTCGTGGCCGGCGTGGTGGGCGAGGTGGCGGCGCGCATCTTCGGCCAGACCGACGCGCGCACGACCGAATACGCGCACAAGCTGGGCCTGGCGCTGCAGCTCACGAACATCATCCGCGACGTGGGCGAGGACGCGCGGCGCGGGCGCATCTACCTGCCCGTGGCCGAGTTGCAGCAGTTCGACGTGAAGGCCCACGAGATTTTGCAGGGCCAATACTCGGAGCGCTTCACGGCGCTGATGCGCTTTCAGGCCGAGCGCGCCGAGCGCTGCTACGACGAGGCGCTGGCGCTGCTGCCTGCGGCCGACCGCGCCACGCAAAAGCCCGGCCTGATGATGGCCAGCATCTACCGCACGCTGCTGCGCGAGATCGCGCACGAGAATTTTCAGGTGCTGCACCAGCGCATCCAGCTCACGCCGCTACGCAAGTTCTGGCTCGCCTGGAAGGTGCAGGCGCTCGGGCGTATGTGAGCCCGATGGCAAACGCAAACGCGACAGCCACGCCCGCGCGCCGCAAAATCGCCATCGTCGGCGCCGGCTGGGCCGGCATGGCCGCAGCGCTGGCCGTGGCGCAGGCCGGGCACGAAGCTATTGTTTTGGAAGCTGCTCACGCAATTGGTGGAAGGGCTAGAGCCTTATTTGACCCCAAAAACACCGACACGCCACTAGACAACGGCCAGCACATTTTGATCGGCGCCTACAGCGAATGCCTGCGCCTCATGCGCCTGGTGGGCGTGGCGCCCGAGTCTGCGCTTTTGCGCCTGCCGCTCGCGCTGCGCTTTGCCGACGGCGGTGGCCTGCAGCTGCCCGATCTGCCGCCACCCTGGGACGCACTCGCGGGCATCGCCACGGCGCGCGGATGGCGCTGGCGCGACAAGTGGGCGCTGCTGCGCCTGGCCTCCGCGTGGCAGCGCAGCGGTTTTGCCTGCGCGCCGGATGCCACGGTGGCGCAACTGTGCGCGAGGCTGCCAGCGCGGCTGGTGGAAGACTTCATCGCGCCGCTGTGCGTGTCGGCGCTCAACACGCCCCTGCACGAGGCCAGCGGCGCAGTGTTTTTGCGCGTGCTGCACGACAGCCTGTTCAGTGGCCGCGGCGGATCGCACCTGCTGCTGCCGCGCACCGACCTCGGCAGCCTGTTCCCCGCGCCCGCAGCGCATTGGCTGCGCGCGCACGGCGGCGCGCTGCACACGGGGCGGCGCGTGCAGCGGCTCGCGCGCGAGGACGGAAGCGGCGAGCGCGAAGGTGCGCCCGCAGGCTGGCTGCTCGACGGCGAACGCTTCGACGCCGTGGTGCTGGCCACCTCGGCGGGCGCGGCGGCGCGGCTCCTAGGCTGTGCGGCAGACACGGCCCCCGGCGCAGAGCGCCCCGCGCTGCACGCCTGGGCAACCTGCGCGCAGGCGCTGCGCCACACGGCGATCGCCACGGTGTATGCGCAATGTGCCCAGCCGGATCGCCTGCCAGCCGCCATCGGCGCCGTGCGCCGCAAGGCGCGTGGTGCTGCTGCGCAAGGCGTGTTGCCGCAGCCGCTGCTCGCTCTGCGCAGCAGCGCCACCCAGCCCGCGCAATTCGTGTTCGACCGCGGCGCGCTTGGCGGCCCGCCGGGCTTGCTGGCTTTCGTCGTGAGCGCGGCGGATACCTTGGCAGGCACGCGCGCGCAGATCGAGCAGCAAGTGCTCGCCCAAGCACACGCGCAACTCGCACACCTTTTGCCGGGCCCGCTGCACGCCGTGCAAACCGTGGTCGAAAAACGCGCCACCTTTGCCTGCACACCCGCCTTGCAGCGCCCGCCCGCATATATCTTGCCGGGGTTGTGGGCCTGCGGCGACTACGTCGCGGGCCCCTACCCCGCGACGCTCGAAGGCGCGGTGCGCAGCGGCACGGCGGCGGGGCAGCAGGCCGCCGAGTGGTTGGCTCAGCGCTGAAACCACCACTGGATGATGAACTTGGCCAAAAAGCCGACGAAGCCCAGGCCCAAGCCCAGAAACAGCACGAACGTGCCAAAGCGCCCGGCCTTGGACTCCCAGGCCAGGTGCCCGATGATGAACAGCATGAACAGGATGAACGCCGCCACCCCGTAGGTGAGGAAGAAGCTCGCGAGCTGCTCCTCGGTATAGCCAAAGATCACGCGCGCACCTCCTGCCCGCCGCACCCAGGGCCGCGTGCGGCGTCGGCCCAAGGGCCGCGCGGCGGCAGGCTGGACGCATCGACCAAATCGCGGTACGCATGCCAGCTCGCATGCCCGAGCATGGGTATGACCGCTATCAGCCCCAGCAGCAGCGAACCCAGCCCGAGCAAGGTAAAGCCCGCGATCAGCACCGCCCACAACGCCATGGGGCCGGGGTTGGCAACCACCACCTGCCAGCTCGTGAGCACGGCCTGCGGCAGCGTCGCGCGGCGGTCGAGCAGCAAGGGCATGGACACCACGCTGGAGGCAAAAATCGGCGCTGCGAGCAGGCTGCCCAGCGCGAGCCAGAGCGCAAACAGCGTGCCGTCGGGCGCGAGCACCACGTGGTGGATGAAGTCCATGGGCGTGCGTATGGGCACGGGCGCCAGCAAAGTGATGAGTGCCGCCGAAACCAGCACCCAGCCCGTGGCCGCGAGCGCCAGCAACAGGCCAAAGCGCACCAGGCACCAGTAGCTGCCGTCCCACACGCCGCGGTGGCTGCGCTGCCAGCTCAGCCAAGTGGCGCGCACGGTGGCAAAGTTGGCCGGCTCGCCACGCTCGAGCGCGCGGCTCAGCGCATACAGGCTGGTCGCGAGCATGGGCGCGACGAGCAAAAACCCCGACAGCGCCCCGGCCAGCAGCCAGAAACGGTCGTGCGCCACGGCCACGATGAGCGCGCCGAACAAAGCCAGCGCGAGGCCGTGCGCAAAGCTCACCCAGCCCGCGCGCGCCATGTCGCGCCAGCCGAGCGCGAGCCAGTGCAGCGGCTGCATCCAGCCGATGGTGCGCACGGCGGGCAAAGGGGGTGGATGGAACAAGAGCATGGCAACCTCATTGCAAACGGGGCAAAGAATCAGGGCAAAGCATCGCGGCGCACGGGCACGGGCACGGGCACGGGCACGGGTGCGGATACGGGTGCGGATACGGGTGCGGATACGGGCGCGAGCAGCCGGCACAGCGCCGTCAAGTCTGGCACGGTGGCGTGCGGCATGTGTTCGGCGCCATGCGGCCAGGGCGCGCCGCTGCGGTTGAGCCACGCGGCCTGCATGCCCGCGCGCAGGGCACCGAGTGCGTCCAGCGTGGCGTCGTCGCCCACGTGCAGCACGGCGGCGGGCGGCACGTCCAGCGCCTGCGCGGCGGCGTGAAAGATGCGCACATCGGGCTTGGCCACACCCACGGCGCCCGCGGCGATGGCCGCGCGAAAGTGCCGGCCCACGCCCGTGCGGTGCACGTCGGCGTTGCCGTTCGAGAGCGCGACGACGGCAAAGCGCGCCGACAAAAACTCCAGCGCCGCGTGCGCATCGTCGTAGAGCTGCACGCGCTGGCGCGCCGCGAAAAACACCTCGAAGGCCGGCTCGGCCAGGGCCGGGTCGTCGCCCGCGGCCAGAAAAGCGCGGCGCAAAGTCTCGCGCCGCAGGCCGCCGAGGTCGTGGCGCAGGTCGGGGCGATCGTGCTCCACCTGCGCACGCAAGGCCTGCACGGCCGCGGGGCGCGCGTGCAGCGCGGCGGTGGCTGGCGCGTGCGCGGCCAGCCAGTCACGCAGCGCGGCCTCGGCACCAGCGATCGTGGGCGCCACGGGCCAGAGGGTGTCGTCGAGATCGAGCGAGACGACGCGGATGCGGGAAAGGTCGAGGGCGGCTGACATGGGCGGACAAGCGGAGGCAGGCGGAGGATAACGCAGCCGCCGGCGCTGCGAATCGCGTGGCGCTTTTACCCTGCCCTGCCCTGCCCTGCCCTGCCCTGCCCTGCCCTGCCCTGCCCTGCCCTGCCCTGCCCTGCCCTGTCCTGCCCTGCCAGGCGCCATTGCCTGCGCAAGCGCTGTCCATAGCGCCACTCATAGCGCGTCCGCAAGCCGCGGGCTCTCTGGTGCAGCTTCAGATTCGCTTCATGCCCGGGGCGTATCCTTTGCCTTGCCGTCAAGGAGTTGCCATGAAAAACGTCCAACGCCTGTACGCCGCCGTGCTGCTGATTTTGCTGGCGCTGTGGCTATTTGCCGACCCGCTGCTCGCGCAGCCCTACAGCTTTTTCGGCCTGCGCGGCTCGCTCGTGCAGGGCACGGGCATCGTGGCCCTGGGCGTGATGAGCGTGGGCATGATGCTTGCGCTGCGCCCCGTGCGCATAGAGCCCTTTCTGGGCGGGCTGGACAAGATGTACCGGCTGCACAAGTGGCTGGGCATCACCGCGCTGGTGGTGGCCGTGCTGCACTGGCTCTGGGCCAAGGCGCCGAAGTGGCTGGTCGGCTGGGGCCTGCTGGAGCGGCCCGCACGCCAGCCGCGGCCTGAGCCGGCCAGCGAGTTGCTGCGCTGGATGCAGGCACAGCGCCACCTGGCCGAGTCGCTGGGCGAATGGGCGTTTTACGCGGCCGTGATCCTGATCGGGCTGGCGCTGGTCAAGCGCTTTCCGTACCGCTATTTCTACCAAACGCACCGGCTGATGGCCGTGGTCTATCTGGTGCTGGTGTTCCACGGCCTCATCTTGCTCGACACGGGCTTTTGGCGCTCGCCGCTCGGGCCTGTGATGGCGCTGCTCATGGCGGGCGGCACGGTGGCCGCCTGCGTCTCGCTGCTGCGCCGCGTGGGGCTACGCCGCCAGGCCGTGGGAGAGGTGGCGCAGCTCGTGCGCCACACCGACAACCAGGTGCTGCAGGTGGTGATCCAGCTCAAAGACCGCTGGGCCGGGCACGAGGCCGGGCAGTTTGCCTTCGTGACCTTCGACGACGCCGAAGGCGCGCACCCCTTCACCATCTCTTCGAGCTGGCGCGGCGACGGCCGGCTGGTGTTCCTCATCAAAGGTCTGGGTGACTACACCAGCAAGCTGCCAGACACCGTGAAAGTGGGCGACGTGGTCAAGGTCGAAGGGCCTTACGGACGCTTCAAATTCGAGTGCAGCCAGCCGCGCCAGATCTGGGTCGCGGGCGGCATAGGCGTCACGCCCTTCATCGCCCGGCTGCTGGCGCTGGCCGACGCGCCCGCGCTGCGCACCAAGACCATCGACCTGTTTTACAGCACCAGCGCGCCCGACGAGAACTTTTTGGCCAAACTGCGCCAGGCCGCAGCAGCCGCCCAGGTGCGGCTGCATATCTTGATAAGCCCGCGCGATGGCCGGCTGGACGCCGAACGCATCTGCCAGACCGTGCCCGACTGGCACAACGCCAGCATCTGGTTCTGCGGCCCTGCGGGCTTCGGCGCAGCGCTGCGCAGCGGCTTCACGGCGCG
Organism: Extensimonas perlucida; assembly: GCF_007655255.1. Taxonomy (GTDB): domain Bacteria; phylum Pseudomonadota; class Gammaproteobacteria; order Burkholderiales; family Burkholderiaceae_C; genus Extensimonas; species Extensimonas perlucida. The sequence goes on along the minus strand of NZ_VMYE01000010.1, from coordinate 83,244 downwards.
CGGGCTCGCGCCCGAGGACTTCCACCAGGAATTGTTCGAGCTGCGCTGAACGCTGAGCGCTGCCCACAGCCACCCACCCAGGCCCAAGCAGCGCAAGGCCATTGCGCGCCCGGCGGCCGGGCCAAGCCGGCCATGCCACAAAATACCCGCATGGCATTTTTCCACCCCGAACCCGCTTACACCCACGGCCAGGCCGCGCGCACGGCCGTTTTGCTGTGCAACCTCGGCACGCCAGACGCGCCCACGGCGCCCGCGGTGCGGCGTTACCTCGCGCAATTTCTGAGCGACCCGCGCGTGGTCGAGATTCCGCGCCTCGTCTGGTGGCCCATCCTGCACGGCATCATCCTGCGCACGCGGCCGGCCAAGTCGGCGGCCAAATACGCGAGCATCTGGACGCCCGAGGGCTCGCCGCTGCGCGTGTGGTCAGACAAGCAGGCCACGCTGCTGCGCGGCTGGCTGGGCGAGCGCGGCAGCCAGGTGCTGGTGCGCGCGGCGATGCGCTACGGCAACCCCTCGATTGCCAGCCAGCTCGACGCGCTCAAGGCCGAAGGCGCCACGCGCATCCTGATCTTGCCGCTGTACCCGCAGTACGCCGGCAGCACCACGGCCAGCGTGTTCGACGCCGTGCACGCCTGGGCCGCGCGCACGCGCTGGGTGCCCGAGCTGCGCCTGGTGCAGCACTACCACGACCATCCTGCCTACATCGAAGCGCTCGCGCGTCAGGTCGAAGCGCACTGGAAAAGAGAAGGCCGCGGCGAAAAACTCGTGTTGAGCTTTCACGGCGTGCCCGAGCGCACGCTGCACCTGGGCGACCCCTACCACTGCGAAGCGCGCAAGACCGCGCGGCTGCTGGCCGAGCGGCTGGGGCTGCGCCCTGAGCAGCACCAAGTCACCTTCCAGTCGCGCTTTGGCCGCGCGCGCTGGCTCGAACCCGCCACCGAGCCCACGCTGGTCGCGCTCGCACAAGGCGGCCTGCGCCGCGTCGATGTGCTGTGCCCGGGCTTTACCAGCGACTGCCTCGAGACGCTCGAAGAAATCAACCAGGAAGCGCGCGCCGCCTTCCTGCAGGCCGGCGGCCAGGCGTTCCACTACATCCCCTGCCTCAACGACAGCCCGGCCTGGATCGCCGCCCTGGGCCAGATCGCCGAGCAGCACCTGAGCGGCTGGCCCACGCAAACCGCCAGCGCCGAACAACAAGCCCAGGCCCGCGCCCACGCCATCGCCGGCGGCGCGCCCGAGGGGGCTTGCCCTGCGGTGGGGCGGTGAACAAAAATCGCATGAACAATCCGCGCGTCATCATCATCGCTGGCCCCAATGGCGCGGGCAAAACCACTTTTGCCCGCGCCTTTTTGCCGCATGAAGCGCATTGCCCGCGCTTCATCAACGCCGACCTGATCGCGGCAGGCTTGTCGCCCTTTACACCTGAAGCCGTCGCCATCCGCGCCGGGCGCCTGATGTTGCAGGAAATGGCCGCCTGCGTGCAGCGCGGTGAAAGCTTCGCTTTTGAAACCACTTTGTCCGGCCTGAGCTACGTGCGCCACATCGCCCAATGGCATGCACTCGGCTATCACAGCAGCCTGTTTTTTCTGTCCTTGCCCGATGCCGATACCGCGATCGCGCGTGTAGCCGAGCGCGTGCACCAGGGCGGCCATGACATCCCGCCATCGGTCATCCGCCGCCGCTTCGCCGCTGGCCTGTTCAATTTTCAACAGCATTACCGCGCCTTGGTGCGCAACTGGGCGCTGTACGACAATGCCGGCCCCAGCCCCGTGCTGCGCGAATGGGGAGAAAACATATGAGCACCAAAGACATCACCCAAGCCAAGGACCCGATCCTGGCGGCATCCTTGGCGGCGCTGGAGCGCGCCGCCGAACTCGCACGCCAGACGGCCATGCAAACCAATACTGCCATCGTGCTCGTGCAGGCTGGCCGCATCGTCCGCATACCAGCAGAGGCGCTGCGACAGAGGGATGACACACCCGCCCAAGCCACAGACGCACACTGAGCATTTTTTGATCATGCGTGTGTTGCACACGCAGTTTCACTCGGGCTCGATCCGGCATTGCCCAGAGTGCAATATTTCTTGCTCTTATGCGCAATTGCTATTGTATTAGCAGCTATCAGCGCTTGATGTATAAGCGCAAGGTGCCAATTTCTCTTAAACCCAGATTGTTCATTAGGACGCGGGATGATGGCGAGGCGGGTGGCGAGGCAGTTTGGTTGCGGCTGAGAAGTCCATGGCCGGCGCCATGGACGCCGAAGCCGCGGCCAAAATGACCGTCAGACGTCCGCCAGCGCCCGCGTAGGCGCGAAGCGCCGCCTAATGAACAATTTGGGTTAAAACATTCGGCAAGCGCCTGCGCTGACAGCAGGCCCGCGAGAGAATGCGGGTTCGTGCGCAGGATTCCCTGCGTGAGACTTTGCCGCCGCTGCCTTGATGTTCCGCTTTCCGCCAGCCGGCGACACGGCTATCCGCAAGACGCCGCACGCGCCGGCCGCCCATGCGCCACACTCCCAAAATACTATTTATTACGTAGCTACTTACGCCGTATTTATAAGCGCTACAAGCCGATTTATTCATAATTTCCTACGCCCTGCCACCCCGCAGCCTGCCCCCTCTCCATGCCCACCCGCCTCCTCGCCCCCCACGAACTGCGCCTGCGCATCGCCCCCGAGTCGCTCGGCTTTGCCAGCACTGCCGAGTTGCAAGACCAGCCCCTGCCCTGGATCGGCCAGGAGCGGGCGCGGGCGGCAGCGGCGTTTGGGCTGGCGATGGAGCAGCCCGACTACCACCTGTTCGTGCTCGGCGAGACGGGCAGCGGGCGCAGTACCTTGCTGCGCCAGGCCATGCAGGACGCGGCGGCCAAGCGTCCGGTGCCGCCCGATTTGTGCTACCTGCACGACTTCGACGCGCCCGAGCATCCGCGCGCGCTGCGCCTGCCTGCGGGCCAGGGGCGGCAGTTGCGCCAGGCCATGGCCGAGCTGACCAAGGCGCTGCAGAGCGAAATCCCCAAGCGCCTCGCGGCGCCCGACTACAAGGCCGAGCTGGAACGCATAGAGCGCGACTGGCACGCGCAGGAGGCGCAGGCTTTTGCCGCGCTCGATGCGTTTGCCGAGGCGCGGCACTTTCGCCTCACGCGCGAGGACGGACGCATGGTGTTCACGCTGCTGAGCGCGCGCGGCCAGCCGCTCACCGAGGACGAGGCCCATGCCCTGACGCGCGAGCGCCGCGCCGCGATCGAGGCTGCTGAGCAGGAGCTGCGCGCCGAAATCACGCGCTTTCTCGACACCATGCGCCCGCTCGAGCAAGCGCGCGACGAGGCAATGGCAAAGTTGCGGCGCCAGACCATCGTACCTTTGCTGGAGCGCCACCTGCAAGACATCCGCCGCGAGCTCCAAAAGCAGATCAAGGACGCCGTGAAGCTCGGCCGCTGGTTCGATCAGGTAGAACGCGAGCTGCTGGACCAGCTCGACCTTTTCGAGCCAGCGCAAGCGGGCGCCGAAGCCGGCAGCAGCGAGGAAGAGCGCAAGGCCGCGCTCGAGGACCTGCTCGCGCATTGCCACGTGAACCTTGCCGTGGACAACGCAGGCCGCAGCGGCGCGCCCGTGATCGTCGAAGACAACCCGCAGTTGCGCAGCCTGTTCGGCAGCATCGAATACCAGGCCGAATCGGAAATGCTGGTGGCCGACTTTTCCAACATCCGCGCGGGGAGCCTGCTGCAGGCGCACGGCGGCTTTTTGCTGCTGCACCTGCGCGACCTGCTCGGCGACGAGGGCCTGTGGGAGCGGCTGCGCCGCTTTTTGCGCAGCAGCCGCCTGCAGATCGAGGAAGGCGGCGCGACCGTGCCCGGCCCGCTGGTGGCGATTGCGCTGCAGCCCGAGCCTGTGGATGTCGATGTGAAGATCGTGCTGATCGGCTCGGTCGAGGAGTATTACGCGCTGCAAGAGGGCGACCCCGAGACCTCGCGGCGCTTTCGCGTGAAGGTGGACTTTGCCGAGCGCTTTGCCGCCACGCCCGAGACTTACCGCGCGAGCAGCATCTTCGTCGCGCGCAGCTGCCAAAAGCGCGGCCTGCCGCACTTTGGCGCGCCGGCGGTGGCGCTGCTGCTCGAACAAAGCCACCGCGAGGCCGAAGACCAGCGCTACCAGAGCGCGCTGTTTGCGCACACCGAGGCGCTGGTGCTCGAAAGCGCAGCGCTGTGCCGCGCGCGCGGGGCCAATCTGGTAGAGCCGCCCGACGTGCTGGCCGCGCTGCAGGCGCGCACGCTGCGCCACAACTACCCCGAGCAGCAGATGCACGAGTCGATCGCGGACGGCGAGCGCCTCATCAGCGTGCAGGGCGCGGCACTGGGGCAGATCAACGCGCTCACGCAGATCGACCTGGGCGACTACCGCTTCGGCTTTCCGGTGCGCATCACGGCGCGCACCTACGCGGGCCACGAGGGGCTGCTGAACATCGAGCGCGAGGTGGACATGTCCGGCCCCATCCACGACAAGGGCGTGCTGATCCTGCACAGCTACCTGATGGCGCTGTTCAGCCACATGGCGCCGCTGGCGCTGCACGCCTCCATCGTGTTCGAGCAGGAATACGGCGGCATCGAGGGCGATTCGGCCTCGTGCGCCGAGCTGTACGCGCTGCTGTCGGCGCTCTCGGGCCTGCCGCTGCGCCAGGGCATCGCCGTGACGGGCGCGCTCAACCAGCGCGGCGAAGTGCTGCCCGTGGGCGGCATCAACGAAAAAATCGAGGGCTGGTTTCGCACCTGCGCGCACGCCGGGCTCGACGGCACGCAGGGCGTGCTGATCCCGGCGCGCAACCAGCACCACCTCATGCTCGATCAAGAAGTGCTGCAGGCCGTGGAGCGCGGACAGTTCCACGTCCACACCGTGGAGCACGTGAGCGCCGGCATCGCACTGCTGACCGGCGCACCCTCGGGCATGGAGCCCGGCGTAGGGCCTGGCGTGGAACCCAGCGGCACGGCCTCCGTGCTCGCACGGGCCGAGCAGACTTTGCTCGCCTACCGGCGCGCCTGCCGCCAGGCCATGGCGGCGCTGCGGCCACGGCGGGGCGCGGCAGGACTGCCCCTAGGCGGAAGAGGCATTGAAAAATCTAAGCAAAAAATGCCATAAACCTAGACAGGAAGCGCATGGAAAGCTACTTTTAGGGTAGCAAATGAAGGTTGTATCCCGAGCCATCTGCATAAAACTGGCGCTTGCCGCACAATTCGCACACAACCCTGTGCCCCGTGGCCCTGCGTCCTCATGCAGCGCGCTTCGCACCAAAGCCGCACTGTGGCGAGCAGCTTCGCCCACGAATTGCCCGCCCTTTTTTGCCGATTCGAGAACCTTCCAACATGCCTTTGAGCCCTCCTTCTTCCCCCCGTACCCTGCAACACACCCGCACCGTCGTCTATCACGGCTATCAGCGCGAAGACGGTCTGTGGGACATCGAAGGTGAACTGCAGGACGTCAAACCCATGCCCACGCGCAACCTGCGCACGGGCGGCATGCGCCCTGCGGACACGCCCATACACCACATGTGGCTGCGCGTGACGGTGAATACCCAATTGGTCGTGCAGGCCATCGAAACCTCCATGGACAGCGTGCCGGTCGCCGAATGTCCGCAAGCCGCCGCGGCGCTGCAGAAGATGGTGGGCTGCAGCATGGGGCGCGGCTGGCGCCAGGCGATCCAGCACAACCTTGGTGGCGTGGCCAGTTGCACGCACCTGCGCGAGTTGTTGTTCAACCTCGCCACTGCGACCTTCCAGAGTTTTGGCGAGAGCTTTGCCACCACCCACCCCGACGAGCCACCGCGCTACCTCGACCAGTGCGTGGGCTGGGACCGCCGCGGCAGCACCGTGCGCGAGCACTTTCCGCGCTTTTACATCCAGCCCGAATCGACGGCGCCCAAAACCGCGCAAGAGCACGCCGGGGACGCTGCCGCAGCCGCTGCACAGCCGTGAGAGCCAAGGCAGGCAGCACAGCGGCAATGCGCGGACGGCGCAAGCTGCTCAGCGCTGCAAGTCTGCCGTGAGCTCGCGCAAGGCGGCTTCGTCGAGCGTTTCGCGCTTGAGCAGTTCGTGCGCGCAGCGCTCTAGCACAGGGCGGTTGCGCGTGAGGATCTCGGTGGCCGCATCGAACGCCTGCATCACGATGGCGCGGATCGCCTCGTCGATCTGCTGCAGGGTCGCCTGGCTGGCTTGCGGGCCGCTCGGGCCGTATTGCGGCACATCGAGGAACTGCGCGCGCGGCGGCTCCCAGGCGACGTAGCCCAGCGATTCGACCATGCCGTAGCGCGTGACCATGTCGCGCGCGATGTCGGTGGCCTTGGCAAGGTCATCAGAGGCGCCCGTGGAGAGCTGCCCGAACACCAGCTTTTCTGCCGCGCGCCCGCCCAACAGCACCGAAATTTTGTGCTCGAGCTCGGGCCGCGTCATCAAAAAGCGGTCTTCCGTGGGCCGCTGCATGGTGTAGCCCAAGGCGCCTATGCCGCGCGGGATGATGGATACCTTGTGGATCGCCTGGTCCTGCACCAGCGCCAGCGACACCAGCGCATGGCCCATTTCGTGCCAGGCGACGACCTCGCGCTCGTGCGGGTTGAGCACGCGGTTTTTCTTTTCGAGCCCGGCGACGATGCGCTCGATCGCGGCCGTGAAGTCGGCCAGCGTGACAAGTTCGGCGCCGCGCCGCGTCGCACACAACGCGGCCTCGTTGCACAGATTGGCCAGGTCGGCGCCCGAAAAGCCCGTGGTCAGCGCCGCCACCTGCTCCAGGTCGAGCGCCGGATCGAGCTTGATCTTGCGCACGTGCACCTTGAGGATTTGCACGCGCCCGTTCTTGTCGGGCCGGTCCACGAGCACCTGGCGATCGAAGCGGCCCGCGCGCAGCAGCGCCGGATCGAGAATCTCAGGCCGGTTGGTCGCGGCCAGCAGCACCAGGCCCGAGGAGCTGTCGAAGCCGTCGAGCTCCACGAGCAGTTGATTCAGCGTCTGCTCGCGCTCGTCATGCCCGCCCACGAGGCCCGCGGCGCCGCGCGCGCGCCCCAGCGCGTCGAGCTCGTCGATGAAGATGATGGCCGGCGCCTTGGCCCGTCCCTGCTCGAACAGGTCGCGCACGCGCGCCGCACCCACGCCCACGAACATCTCGACGAACTCCGAGCCCGAGATCGAGAAAAACGGCACGCCGGCTTCGCCCGCGACGGCCTTGGCGAGCAGCGTCTTGCCCGTGCCCGGCGGGCCCACGAGCAAAATGCCCTTGGGCAGGCGCGCGCCCAGCCGGCCGTAGCCCTTGGGGTCTTTGAGAAAGGCCACGACCTCCTGCAGCTCGGCCTTGGCCTCATCGACGCCGGCCACGTCGGCAAAATGCACGCCCGTGTCCTGCTCCACATACACCTTGGCGCGGCTCTTGCCTATGCTCATGAAGCCGCCCATGCCGCCCTGCTTCTCGGCGATGCGCCGGAACACGAAGTACCACAGCGCCAGAAACACCGCCGCGGGCGCGACCCAGCTGATGATGTCGCGCAGCAGCGTGCTCTCGACCACGCGCGTGTAGGGCACGTCGTACTTCGACAGGCGCTCTGCCAGGTCGGGCTCGACGCGCGTGGCCACGAGCACCGTCTTGCCGTTCGCTTCGGGCTGCTTGAGCCGGCCCGTGAGCGTGCGCTCGCCAATCACCACCTCGGCCACCTTGCCGTCGGCGAGCGCCTTTTCAAACTCGCTGTAGGGCACGGGCTCGATCTGGCGCGTCTGCCAGATCGACTGCAGCGCGAATATGGCCAGCAGGGCGATCAGCCAGTACGTCGCATTCCAGCGTTGTTTGGAATCCATGGTCCGCTCCTCTTTTTTGGTTTTTCGCCCCGCAAAACTGGGGGCCGGTCATCGTAACTGCAAGACAAGTCGGCCGTGATGGCGTGCTTCTCCTTCATGGAACAGTATCACGGGCATGCCTCAGCCCCCTACAGAAACATGTGGATATCGGGTTTTTTCATGCGCCCAAGCCACCCGCGTGCTGCTATGGTTCGCCGCCTGCCTTGACCGGCTTGCGCCAAACGCCTCACCTCCACCGCCCCTTGCAATACCACCCATGACAGCCCCCACCACGATCCAGCTCATCGGCGCCGTGCTGTTCGGCCTGGCCGTGCTGCACACGTTTTCGACCAAGCTCTTCGAGCACCTTGCACACACGCAGCCGCGGCATGCGGGCATCTGGCATTTGCTCGGTGAGGTCGAGGTGGTGTTCGGCTTCTGGGCCATGGTGTTGATGCTGTGCATGTATGCCCTGCTGGGCACGCACGAGGCCACGGCCTACCTGGAGTCGCGCAATTTCACCGAATCCATGTTCGTCTTCGCGATCATGGTGATCGCGGGCACGCGGCCGGTGCTGGAGTTGGCCGGGGCCAGCGTGCGCCTGGTGGCGCGTTTTTTGCCGCTGCCGGACGGCATGGCGATGTATTTCCTCGTGCTCGCCTTCGTGCCGCTGCTGGGCTCGTTCATCACCGAGCCCGCCGCCATGACCCTGGCCGCGCTGATGCTGCGCGACCTGCTGTTTTCGCGCCAGGTGTCGTCCAAGCTGAAATACGTCACGGTGGGCGTGCTGTTCGTGAATATTTCCATCGGCGGCACGCTCACGCCGTTTGCCGCGCCGCCCGTGCTCATGGTGGCCACGACCTGGAACTGGGACTTGTGGTTCATGCTGGGCCATTTTGGCTGGAAGGCGGCGCTGGCCGTGGTGTTCAACGCGGCCTCGGCGATGCTGCTGTTTCGCGCCGAAGTTGCCCACATGTCCGCCAAACCTGCGCGCAAGCAAGCCCATGTGCCGCTGTCCGTGGTGCTCGTGCATTTGCTGTTTCTGGCGCTGGTGGTGGTGTTTGCGCACCACCCGACGGTGTTCATGGGCTTGTTTTTGTTCTTTTTGGGCTTTACCGCAGCGTACCCGCAACACCAAAACCCGCTGATCCTGCGCGAGGCCCTGCTCGTGGCCTTTTTCCTGGCGGGGCTGGTGGTGCTGGGCGGCTTGCAGCAATGGTGGCTGCAGCCCGTGCTCACCAGCCTGGACGCGCACACGGTGTTCTTCGCGGCGGCGGCGCTCACGGCCATCACCGACAACGCCGCACTGACCTATCTGGGCACCCTGGTCGAGGGGCTGAGCCTGGACTTCAAAATCTCGCTGGTTGCCGGGGCCGTCACGGGCGGCGGCCTGACGCTGATTGCCAACGCCCCCAACCCCGCGGGCGCCGCCATCCTCAAGGAAAAATTTGCCGACAACGCCATCCACCCGCTGGGCCTGCTGATCGCCGCGCTGCCGCCCACGCTCGTGGCCGTGCTGGCGTTCCAGGTGCTGTGAAGCGCCGCCGCCTCATTGGCCGTGCGAAAACTGCAGCAGGGCGTTGAGCAGGTACAAACCGAGCAGCGCGATGCTGGCCCAGCTGCCCAGGTGCAGCACACGCGAGACGGGCCGGTAAGCCAGCGCCACCACCACGGCGCCGCTCATCACGCAGGCGCACAGCGCGGACAACACGTGGATGGGCGCCACGCGCAGATACAACACGCCGGGCCGAAAGGCGATGTCGTCTATGGCCAGGATCAAAATGTCGAACAGATTGCTGCCCAGCAGATTGCCCACGGCCAGGTCGATGGCGCCTATGCGCACGGCCCCCCAGGTGGTGGCAAGCTCCGGCACCGAGGTGGCCAGCGCCACGAACAAGGTGCCCACGAAAGAATCCGACCAGCCCATGATCCGCGCCAGTTCCACGCCGATCAAGGGCAGCCAGATGCCGCTGCCCACGATCACCATGGCCGCCAGCGCATAGCCGGTCAGCGCCACCTTGAGGGATATGAGGGATACGGCGGGGCGCTGCGCCTCGGCCGCGGGGCGATCGCGCTGCTCTGCGAGGTACAGGGTGCGCATGGCCAGGGCATACAGTGCCAGCAGCACCAGGCTGCCCCAGCTGACATGGCCCACGCTGGGCAGAAAGCCCAGGGTGCTGGCCAGCATTACCAGCGCCGCCATGGCCAGCAGGATGGCGCCAAACCCCGCCGACAAAATATGTCCGCCACTGGCCACGGCGTACACGGCGCCACGGCGATAGACCACATCCACCAGCGCCAGGATGGCCAGGTTGAACACACAGCTGCCCAGGACGTCGCCGACCGCCATGTTGGGCGATTGCGCCACCGTGACCGCACTCAGGCCCGTCACCAGCTCGGGCAGCGAGGTGACGGTGCCCACCAGAATCACGCCCACCCAGCTGCGCGACAGCCCCGTCCACGCCGCGATCGCATCGCCATAGCGGATCAGGCGCACGCCCGCAAAGCCGATCACGACGACGCAAAACGCAAATTGCAGCCACACTTCCAACCATGCAGGCATGACTTCTCCTCTTTCGGCCAGTGCCGGGGGAGTTTAGGACCCGCGCTCTTGCCCGACCGATTCGCTTGCCCATGCGCGCGGCAACGCGATCCGAATCCGCATCGAATTCGGACTTCATGCAGTGGTCAAGTGCGTCATCAGCTATTTGTTCAATAGTGCACCACGAACGCCGCCATGATGCTGCGCTGCACCTGTGTACACCTGCCGCCTTTGCACGCCAAGGCCGCATCGGCAGCGCCGCGCCCCGGCGGCGGGGGTCTAAGATACGCGGCTTCGTTTTTTCGACCTGCCCCATGACCCCAGCCATCGAATTCGCCCCCGGCCTCACCGTGCGCGGCATCCAGCCGCCGCTGCGTCTGGCGGACTACAGGCTCATCGCCTTCGACATGGACTCCACGCTGATCAACATCGAATGCGTGGACGAGATCGCCGACGCCGTGGGCCGCAAGGCCGAGGTCGCAGCGATCACCGAGGCGGCCATGCGCGGCGAGATTGCCGACTTCAAGGAGAGCCTGCGCCGGCGCGTGGCCCTGCTGCGCGGCGTGCGCGTGGCCGACATGGAGCGCATCTACGCCGAGCGCCTGCGCCTGAACCCCGGCGCGCAGGAGCTCATCGCCGTCGCCCGGGCCGCGGGGCTCAAAACCCTGCTGGTGTCGGGCGGCTTCACCTTTTTTGCCGAGCGCGTGGCTGCACGGCTGGGCATGGACTTCGTGCGCGCCAACGTGCTGGAGGTCGAGGACGGCCAGCTCACCGGGCGCATGGTCGATCAGCCCTGGGGCGACATCGTCGATGGCGCGATGAAGCGCGACACCTTGCTGGCCACCTGCGCGCAACTAGGAGCCTGTCGGGCTTTGGGCGTCGAAAGCGAGAATGCGCCCCAGCGAGGCCAGTTTTTGCCGGATTCGCCGCCCCATAGCGGCACTATGGGGCAAGAAGACGGTAAAAAATGGGCCGCTGCGGCGCATTCGCAGCCGACGACTCCAAAGTCCGACAGGCTCCTAGGCTGCACCGGCGCGCAGGCCATTGCCGTGGGCGACGGCGCCAACGACTTGCCCATGATGGCCGCCGCGGGCCTGGCCGTGGCCTACCATGCCAAACCCGTGGTGCGCGCGCAGGCCCATGTGGCCATAAACGAGGGCGGGCTGGACCGGCTGCTCGAAGTCGTGCGGCCTTGAAGAACTTCTCTTTCGATAGCTGCTAGCGCTTGTCCATCAAGCGCTAGCAGCCAATTTCATTCAAATTTCTGGGCAGAGCAAACCTCTGTCTTCCCACCTGCCACGCCAGGCGCGACCGCGAACGGTATCGGCAAGGCTTGCAAGCCCTGCCAGGTTTGCGGCTCGGCCACCAGGTCGGCCAGCGTCACGCCGTCGAGCACGGCCAGGTAGGCGGCCAGCGCCTGCTCTAGCACGCCTTGCAGGCGGCAGCGCCCACGCAGGCGGCACTGGTTGCGCTCTGCATCGAAGCATTCCACGAGCGCAAAGTCCGTCTCGGTGGCGCGCACCACGGCGCCGACCGCGATCGCCTGCGCCGGCTGCAGCAGCCGCACACCACCGCCGCGCCCGCGCGTGGTCTCGAGCAGCCCGCGCGCCGAGAGCTCCTGCACGATCTTCATGAGGTGGCTGCGCGAAATGCCATGCACCTCGGCGATCTCGGTGATGGTCACGGGCTGCGCGCGCTCGGCATGGATCGCGCAATACATGAGCACGCGCAGGCTGTAGTCGGTCCACTGGGTCAGGCGCATGGGAATTTGGACTGCGTCAAGCAAAAGATGAACATTGCATGAATTTTATGGCATAAAATATTCACGTCGAATGCATCTTTAGGAGTTGACCCATGCAAGCCACCCTCTCCAGCGCCACCACCGCAAGCGTCCCTACTTTGAGTGCCGATCTGCCGATCGGCCAGATCGCCGTGCAGTGGCCCGGCGCAACCGCAATTTTTCGCCGGCTCAAGCTCGATTTCTGCTGCGGCGGCCAGCAAAGCCTGCGCAGCGCCGCCGCGGGCAAAGGGTTGGACGCCGAGGCCGTGTTGGCAGAAATCGCCCCGCTGCAGCGCAGCAACGCGCTGCCCGAAGCGACCGCGCCCGGCGCGCTCATAGACCACATCCTCGCGCGCTACCACGAAGTGCACCGCGCGCAGCTGCCCGAGCTGATCCGCATGGCGCGCCGCGTGGAGGCCGTGCACCGGGCGCACCCGCAGGTGCCCGCTGGCCTGGCCGACCTGCTCGAAGCCATGGAGGCAGAATTGCTCTCGCACATGCAAAAAGAAGAGCAAATTCTGTTTCCCATGCTGCGCGCAGGCGGCGCCCCTTTCGTCGTCCAGCCCATCGGCGTGATGCGCAGCGAGCACGTGGAGCACGGCGCGGCGTTGCAAAAGCTCGCCGCCCTCACCGACGACGCCACGCCGCCCGCCGACGCCTGCAACACCTGGCGCGCGCTGTATGCGGGCATCGCCCAGCTCGGCGAAGACCTGGTGGCGCACATCCACCTCGAAAACAACGTGCTGTTCCCGCAGTTCGAAGCCGCCGCCGCGCCGGGCTGCGCCTGCCATTGAGATGCTTCCACCATGTCCGCGATCGCCACACCATCCACCCACCCCACCCAAGCCGCCAACATCCGCGCCCTGGTGCACGGTTTTTACGCCGAGGCGCGCCAAGACCCGCTGCTCGGGCCGGTTTTTGAAAGGATATTGAAAGACCGGTGGGACACGCACCTCGCGCGCATGGTGGATTTCTGGAGCACGGTGCTGCTCGGCAGCAAAAGCTTTCGCGGCGACGTGTTCAAAAAACACATGGCCCTGCCCGGCCTCACGCCTGCGCACTTTGCCGCCTGGACGCGGCTATGGCAGCAGCACACCGAGCGCTGCCTGCCCCCGGCCCTCGCCGAGCAGGCCCAGCGCGCAGCGCACGGCATCGCTTGCCAGATCTATACCGGCTACTTCAACGAGCGCCCGGCCTTCGCCCCGCCGCCGCACAGCCATGGTGGGGACGAGGCTGCACACTCAATCCCGTAACCGCCCCGCCTCCAGCCGCAGCACGCGCGCGCAGCGCGCCGCGAGGCTTTCGTCGTGCGTGACCATGACGAAGGCCGTGCCCTGTTCGCGCGCCAGGCGCAGCATCAGCTCGAACACGGTCTGCGCCGTGGTGCGGTCCAGGTTGCCCGTGGGCTCGTCGGCCAGCACGCAGGCCGGGCGCGTGACCAGGGCGCGCGCGATGGCCACGCGCTGGCGCTCGCCGCCCGACAGCTCTGCGGGCCGATGCCGCAGGCGCTCTTGCAAACCCACGGCGGCAAGCACCTGCGCCGCCTGCTGCTGGCTCGCTGCCACGGGCAGGCGCCGGATGCGCAGCGGCATGGCGACGTTTTCGTGCGCGCTGAATTCGGGCAGCAGGTGGTGGAACTGGTAGATGACGCCCCGGCAGCGGTTGCGCAACTGCCCCTGGCGCGCGGGCCCGAGCGCGGCCAGCTCGTGCCCGAGCAGCTCGACACGGCCGGCCGTGGGCGCATCCAGCCCGCCCAGCAGGTGCAGCAGCGTGCTCTTGCCCGAGCCCGAGGCGCCGACGATGGCCAGCGTCTCGCCCGCGCGCACCGCCAGATCGACGCCCTGCAGCACGCGCACGTCCAGCGGCCCTTCGGTAAAGCGCTTGGCCAGCCCCGTGGCCTGCAGCACGACCTGGCCGGGCACGGGCGGCGTAAACGAAAGAACGTCTGATTTACTCATAGCGCAGCGCCTCGGCCGGGTTCATGCGGCTGGCGCGCCAGCTCGGGTACAGCGTGGCGACGAAGGCCAGCACGAGGGAGATGAGCACGATGGGCACGATGTCGCCGCTTTGCGGGTCGCTCGGCATCTTGCTGATGAGGTAGATGTCCTGCGGCAAAAAGCGCGCGTGGAACAGACGCTCGAGCGCGGGCACGATGACGTCGATGTTCAGCGCCACGGCCAGCCCCAGCACCAGGCCGCTGAACGTGCCAATCACCCCCACCAGCGCCCCCTGCACCATGAAAACGCCCATGATGCTGCGCGGACTTGCGCCCAACGTGCGCAGGATGGCGATGTCGGCGCGCTTGTCGGTCACGGCCATGACCAGCGTGCTCACGAGGTTGAACGCCGCCACAGCCACGATCAGCGTGAGGATGATGAACATCATGCGCTTTTCCATCTGCACGGCGGCGAACCAGGTGCGGTTTTGCTGCGTCCAGTCGCGGATCAGCAAGCTGCCGCTGAGGGTTTGCGCAAGCTCCTGCGCGACTTCGGGCGCGCGATGCAAATCTTGTAGCTTGAGGCGCACGCCCGTCGGCCCTTCGAGCCGAAAAATGCGCTCGGCATCGTCGATATGCAGAAACACCAGCGCCGCATCGTATTCGTAATGCCCCGAAGAAAACGTGCCCGCCACCGTGAGCTGCTTGTAGCGCGGCACCACACCCGCGGGCGTCACTTGGCCCGCGGGCGCGACCAGCGTCACCATATCGCCCACGTCCACGCCCAGCGCGCGCGCAAGCTCGTGCCCCAGCAGCACGCGAAACTGCCCCGGCACGAGCTGCGTGAGCGCACTGTCGCGCAGCGTCTGCGCCAGGTCCGTCACCTGCGGCTCCAGCGCCGGGTCTATGCCGCGCACCATCACGCCTTTCATGTCCTCACCGCGCGCCAGCAGTGCCTGAGACGCCACGAAAGGCGCAGCACCCAAGACTTCGCGGTTGCGCCGCGCCTCGGCCATGGTGCGCGCTGGATCGGGCATGGCGCTGCCGCCCGGGGCAAAAATCTCGATGTGCGGCACCACGCTGAGCATGCGGTCGCGCACGTCGCGCTGAAAGCCGTTCATCACGCTGAGCACGATGATGAGCGCCGCCACGCCGAGCGCAATGCCCAGCATGGAGACGCCTGAAATGAAAGAAATGAAGCCGTTGCGCCGCGTCGCGCGCCCCGCGCGCGTGTAGCGCCAGCCCAGGGCCAACTCGTAGGGAATGTTCATGGTCAGAGCGGATTGTGGCATCCCGTCCCGCACAATATCGCCCCATGCCTGCCGCCTCGCACCTGCTCATTCCTTACGCACTCAGCCCGGCTCCAGGTTGCACGCAGGTTCTGCCAACGCTGGACCTGCCCATGCTGCGAGCACTGCTGCAGCGCCTCGCGCCCGGCCCAAGCATCACCGCCGCGCCCCAGAGCCTTTCGATGCCGCACGAGCGCGCCTTGGCGCAGGCGCTCGGGCTGCCCAGCGCAGACGGGCGCATTCCGTGGGCGGCCTGGCGGCGTGTGGAGCAAGGGCACGCACCCGACGCGCAAGCCTGGGCCTTCGTGAGCCCGTGCCTGTGGCATATAGGCGCAGACCATGTGACGCTCAGCGACCACGCCGCGCTGGGGCTCGACGAAGCCGCCTCGCGCGCGCTGCTGGACATCCTCGCGCCGTGGTTTGCCGAGGACGGCATCACGCTGCACTACGAACAGCCCACGCGCTGGCTCGCGCAAGGCGCGCTGTTTGCCGACCTCGCCACGGCAACATTCGAGCGCGTCATCGGGCGCGACGTGCGCCACTGGCTGCCGCCGCTGGCGAGCGCCGACGCCGCGCGCCGCCTGCAGCGCCTGCACAGCGAAGTGCAGATGCTGCTCTACACCCACCCTTTCAACGCCGCGCGCGAGGCGCAGGGCCTGCCTGCCGTCAACGCCTTCTGGGTGCACGGCGCGGGCGCACTGCCGGCAGACTGGCAAACGCCACGCGCAGACCCTGCCACCACGCCATCCGCCACCGTGACCGTGGCCGAAGACCTGCGCGCGCCCGCGCTGCGCGAAGACTGGCCTGCCTGGACCGCCGCCTGGCAGCGGCTCGACGCCGGCCCGCTGGCCGCATTGCACGCGCAACTGCAGCGCGGCGCGGCCGTGCAGCTGACGCTGTGTGGTGAAAACGGCGCCCTGCACTTCGGCCCGGCACAGCGCCATTGGCTGCAGCGCCTTCAGAGCATTTTTCGGCCTTTGCGCTTATCTGATCTGCATAATGCGCTATGAAAATCATTAACAGAGAAATCCCCCCACGGGCCGTCTGGGCGCTCGAGCAGGCGGGCGTGCATCCGCTGCTCGCGCGCCTGTACGCGGCGCGCGGCGTGCGCAGCAAGGACGAGCTCGACGACGGCCTGGCGCGCCTGCTGCCGCCCGAGGGCCTGCGCGGCATCGCGCAGGCGGCCACGCTGCTGGCCGACGCCATCGCGCAAGACCGGCGCCTGTGCATCGTGGCTGACTACGACTGCGACGGCGCCACCGCCTGCGCCGTGGGCGTGCGCGGCCTGCGCCTTTTGGGCGCGCGGCACGTCGATTACCTCGTGCCCGACCGCGTGAGCGACGGCTACGGCCTCACGCCGCCGATCGCCGAGCGCGTACAGGCGCGCGGCGCCGACGTGCTCATCACCGTGGACAACGGTATCGCGAGCGTCGAAGGCGTGGCGCGCGCCAAGGCGCTGGGCCTTGCCGTGCTCGTCACCGACCACCACCTGCCCGGTCCCACACTGCCGAGCGCGGACGCCATCGTCAACCCCAACCAGCCCGGCTGCAGCTTCGAGAGCAAGGCGCTCGCGGGCGTGGGCGTGATGTTTTACGTGCTGCTCGCGCTGCGCAGCGAGCTGCGCGCGCGCGGGCGCTTCGACGCCACAAACCAGCCGCGGCTCGACGCGCTGCTGCCGCTGGTCGCGCTGGGCACCGTGGCCGACGTGGTGCGGCTAGACGCCAACAACCGGCGCCTCGTGGCGCAGGGCCTCAAGCGCGTGCGCGCGGGCCACATGCCCGTGGGCATGGCGGCGCTGTTTCGCGCCGCGGGGCGGCAGGCGCAGGCGGCCAATACCTTCGACTTCGGCTTTGCGCTCGGGCCACGCATCAACGCCGCGGGGCGCCTGGCCGACATGACGCTGGGCATCGAATGCCTGCTGACCGACGACCCGGCGCGCGCCGAGGAACTCGCGCAGACGCTGGACGCCATCAACCGCGAGCGCCGCGAAATCGAAGGCGACATGCGCACGCAAGCCTTTGCGCTCGCAGAAAACCTGTTCGACGCCGCCGAAGCGCCGCCGCCCGCCGTGAGCGTGTTCGACCCGGACTTTCACGAAGGCGTGGTGGGCATCGTCGCCTCGCGCCTCAAAGACAAGCTGCACCGCCCGACCTTCGTGTTCGCCGCCAGCGCCGCGCCGGGCAAGGCGCACGAGCTCAAGGGCTCGGGCCGCTCCATCCCCGGCTTTCACCTGCGCGACGCGCTGGACCTCGTGGCCAAGCGCCATCCGGGCGTGCTGCTCAAGTTCGGCGGGCACGCCATGGCCGCGGGCTGCACCATCGCCGAAGAGCATTTCGAGCGCTTCGAGCAGGCACTCGCGCAGGTGGCGCAGGAGTGGCTGGAGCCCGCCACGCTCACGCGCCAGCTTGAAACCGACGGCCCGCTCGCGCCCGAATACCGCCGCGCCGAACTCGCCGACGCGCTGCAGCGCGAAGTCTGGGGCCAGGGCTTCGCCGCGCCCGTGTTCAGCGAAGAACTCGAAGTGCTGGGCCAGCGCTTGGTCAAGGACAAGCACCTGTCGCTCAAACTCAAACACCAGGGCGAACCCGTCGATGCCATCTGGTTCGGCCGCACCGAGCCGCTGCCCGCGCGCGCGCTGCTGGCCTACCGGCTCGACGTGAACGAATGGCGCGGCGAGCGGCGCGTGCAGTTCGTCATCGAAGGGGCGCCGGACTGAGCGGCTGCGCTATCCACATAAAAAAACGGGAGCGCGCAGATGGGGCGGAAACAAGCCGGCTCAGAAACTTTCCCACTCGCCCTCGTCCGCTCCCGCAGGAGCAGCCGCAGCCAAGCGCGGCGCAGGTGCCGGCGCGCTGGCGGGCTGCGGCTTTGGCTTGACGGCGCTCTTGGCTGCGGAGCCTTGCGAAGTAGATGACGCTTTCTTTTGAGTACCAAAACTGGCTCTAGAGCCCGAAATACCTACGCTTGAAGCTACTGAGATAGAAGCATTTTGGGCTATTTCGGGCCGCGCCGCCTGGGCAGATGCGGCCCACTGACCTGCAGCGCTCGAACTGCTTGCAGCGCCCACATTGAACACGGCCACCGCCTGCGCCAGGTGCTGTGCCTGCTCGCGCAGCGCACCTGCCGCAGCGGCGGATTCTTCAACCAGCGCGGCGTTTTGCTGCGTCATCTGGTCGAGCTGCATCACCGCCTGGTTGACCTGCGCGATGCCGTCGCGCTGCTCGGTGGCCGAAGCCGTGATCTCGCCGATCAAGTCATTCACGCGCTGCACGCCAGCGACGATTTCAGACATCGCTTGCCCGGCCTGCGCCACCTGCTGCGAGCCGGATTCGACGTTTTCGACCGAATTGCCTATCAATGCCTTGATCTCCTTCGCGGCCTCGGCCGAGCGTCCGGCCAGACTGCGCACCTCGCTCGCCACCACGGCAAAACCGCGGCCCTGCTCGCCCGCGCGTGCGGCTTCGACCGCAGCGTTGAGCGCGAGGATGTTGGTCTGAAACGCGATGCCGTCGATCACGCCGATGATGTCGGCAATCTTGCGCGAGCTGTCGGTGATCTGTTGCATGCTCTGCACCACCTGCCCCACCACCGCGCCGCCGCGCTGCGCCGCCTGCGCGGCCTGGCTTGCGAGCTGGTTGGCCTGGCGCGCCGTGTCCGCCGACTGCGAGACCGTGGCCGTGAGCTGCTCCATGCTCGCCGCCGTTTCTTCAAGGCTGGAGGCCGTCTGCTCGGTGCGCGCGGACAAGTCCTGGTTGCCATGCGCGATTTCGTTCGCCGCGAGTGCCACCGAATCCACCCCCGTGCGCACCTCGGTCACCACGCCGCGCAGATGCTCGACCATGCGCGAGAAGGCCCGCAGCAGGTCGCCGAATTCATCCTTGCGGTGGGTCTGCAGCGTCAAGCTCAAGTCACCTTTGCCGATCGCCTGTGCCGCCTCGACTGCACGGTGCAAAGGCTGCGTGATCGAGCGCACCAGCAGCGCGCACAAAACGCCACCGAGCGCCAGAACCAAGGCTGTGACGCCTAAGCTCGTGAGCATGGTGTTGCGGCGCGCCTGCTCGGATTGCTTTACAGCCGCGTCGCGCTGCGCCTGCTGCACCTTGAGAAAGTCGTCCATGGCCTTGAGCAAGACCTGCGCTGCAGGCATGAATTGCTGCTGCACGAAGGCGGCCGTGGCTTCCCTGTCACCACCCGCCTTGAGCTCGCGCACCTTCTTGAGCAAAGCCAGCGCGTCGGTCCGCGCTTTCGAAGCGTTTTCGTAAGCCTGTTTCTCCGCATCCGAAGCCAGCACCTCACCCACTTTTTTCTGCAGCTGCGTCACGCGCGCCGAGTCGGCAAGGCTTCTTTGCAAAAGGGTTTTTTCGGCTTCGGGGTCATAGACACTCAGCGCGGCCAAGGAGCGTTCCATCACCACCTCGGTCAGGCCCAGCCAGCGCGTGGTCGTCGTGATGGCGGCTTCGTAACGCTCCACGTCCTGCAAAGCCTTGTCGGCAACCGCATTGGCCCTGCTCTGGGCAAAAAAAGTGGCCGCCAGCATGATCGCCAGCAGCCCCATGACCGAGCCCCACAGCTTGTGGGCCACGCGCAAGTCACCGAACTTCATCGTTGTTCCTTTCTATGAACCACACAGCACTGCAGCAACCTTTTTGCACTCGTGTTGCAACACCTTGGCGACCTCGCGATTCTAAAGAACTCCATTTGCAAGTTTTTACAACTTCCCAGCCATCGAATCGAGTACGGCTGCGCCCCGTGCTGTGCCGCCTGATAAGCAGCACAGCCCACACACCGCCGCTCAATAGCGCGCAAACGGATCGACCTTGGACGCCAGCGTCTGCGCCCCGGGCTCGGGCATGGTAGCTGGGCGGCGTTGTGGGTCGGGGGCCTCGTAAACAGGGGCTACAGGCAGCGGCGGCATGCTGCGGCCGTAGATGCGGCGCACCCGCTCCGCGAGCGGCGGGTGCGAATCGAGCCAATGCGCGAGCAGGTGCCTGGAGGGCAGCTCCACCAGCAGCATGTGCTGCACCACGGGATGCGCGAGCCCTATGGGGGCCACGCGCTCGTGTGACACCGATGCGGCCTGCCCGACCTGCCCAGCCTCCCATTGGGCCAGCACCTTGCGCAGCACGCCGCCCAGCCCGTTCTTGCTGCGCGTCCATTGCACCGCGCGCGCATCGGCAAGGTATTCGCGCTGGCGCGAGACGGCGGCCTTGAACACCCGGCCTGCGAGCCAGCCTGCGAAACCGACGACCATCACCAGTGAGCCGAAAAACGTCCCCAGGGCTCCGTAGCCGCGCAAGTGGTCGCCAAAGCCATGCACCAGCTCCAGCCCCTGCACCATGCCCGCGAGCTGCATCTTGAGGTAGGTGTCGCCCTCGTACAAGTGGCTCAGCTCGTGCGCAACCATGCCCTGCAATTCCTCGCGCGTCAGATAGTCGAGCGCGCCCTGGGTCACGGCGACCACGGCGTCGGCGGGCTCCCAGCCCGCGGCAAAGGCATTGATCGCGTCGGCGCGGGGCAGCACCATGGCCTGGGGCCTGGGCATGTGCGCGGCGATGGCCAGTTCGTCGATGATGTTGCACAGGCGCTGTTCGGCGTGCGACACCGCAGGCCGCGCCTCGCGCGCGCCTATGCGCTCGGCCAGCCTGACGCCACCGGCGCGCAGATTGGAAATCTCGAGCAGCCAGCCCCCGAGCACCAGCAGCAGCGTCACCCCCACGTTGACCTGCGCAAAGCCCAGCGGAAAGGGCAAGCGCAGGTGCAGCAGCCAGCCCACGCCCAGCCAGGCCAGCACCAGCGCGCCATGCACGGCCGCGGCCAGCGCAAGCACGGCGAGGGCAAATGCCAGCAGCAGCCGGCGCGTGCGCCTGCGCGCATCGTCCTGGTGTTGCCAGAAATTCATCGCAACGCCGCCGCAGGTGCGCCCGATTCAATGCACATTCTGCGCAAACGCTGCAGGCTCAGAACTGCACCTTGGGCGCCGCGCGCTCTTCCTCGCTGCGTGTGGACTGGAGCATGGGCGCCACCGGAAAGTTCAGCAGCCTGGCGACGATGAGGGCTGGGAACCTGGTGGCCTGGTCGTTGAATTCGAGCACCTGGTCGTTGTAGGCCTGGCGCGCGAAGCCCAGGCGGTTTTCGGTGCTCGTGAGCTCTTCGCTGAGCGACTGCATGGTCGCGTCGGCCTTGAGCTCGGGGTAGTCTTCGGCCACCAGCATGAGGCGCCCCAGGCTGCTGCCCAAGGCGTTTTCGGCCGCGGCCAGCGCGCCCATGGCGGCAGCGCTCGCAGGCGTGGCGTGCACTGCAGCCGCCGCACTTTGCGCCCGCCCCCGCGCCTGGATCACGGCCTCAAGCGTGGCGGCCTCGTGGGCCAGGTAGCGGCGCGCGACCTCGACCAGATTGGGTACCAAATCATGCCGCCGCTTGAGCTGCACGTCGATCTGGGCAAACGCATTGGCGATGCGGTTGCGCGACTGCACCAACCGGTTGTAGATGGCAACCGCCCAAACCCCAAGCACCACCACGATGCTCACGGCAATCATTGCACCTTTTGACATGGCCCCTCCTCATGCATCCCTTGGACTCCAGGGCCCATCATAGGGCAGGCAAAAGTCACATCATGCAGCGGCGCCCGGCGCACGCCGCCGGAACATGATCGAACCCTCCATAGTCAGCACTACTTCATTGTGCTGGTTGAACATTTCCCACTTGGCGCGGGCTAGGCCGACGTCCGGGCGCGATCCCATGGGACGCGCCTCGATGATGTGCAGGCGCAGCGAGAGCGTGTCGCCAGGGAACACCGGCTTGAGCCAGCGCAGATTGTCCAGCCCCGGCGAGCCCAGGCCCGCGGCCTGGCCCAGGAATTGATCGACCGTGAGCCGCATCGCCAGGCTGCAGGTGTGCCAGCCGCTCGCGCAGAGCTTGCCGAACACCGATTGCGCCGCCGCCGCATCGTCGAGGTGAAAGGGCTGCGGGTCGTACTGCCGGGCAAACGCGATGATTTCCGCGCGCGTGGGCACCACGCTGCCAAGCTCCAGCGTGGTGCCCACGGGCAGGTCTTCCCAGTAATACTTGATGCTTCTGGGCGCAGCGGCGGAATCGTTTGTGGGCTGGTTCATGGGCTTGTCTCCTGAAAAAAGCTGAAAAGAGGCACCGAGCTTGCCATAGCGCGGCTGCAGCGCACAAGCACATGCGCGACGCATCACCCGCCCTTGTTGCGCATCCAATCGGCCGTGTTCATGAAGCTCTCGTGCAGGCGCGCGCGCAGCGCCTCGGGCACGCCGGTTTCGCGCATGGCCTGGTCCATGCAGGCTACCCATTGGTCACGCTCCTTGATGCCGATGGCAAAAGGCAGGTGGCGCGCGCGCAGGCGCGGGTGGCCGAAGCGCTCGGTGTAATACGCCGGCCCGCCAAGCCAGCCGCACAAAAACCAGAACAGTTTTTGCCGCGCGCCGTCCAGGTCGCTGCCGTGCACGGCGCGCAGCTCGGCATAGGCTGGCTCCAGGTCCATGAGGTCGTAAAAGCGCTCGACCAGCGCGCGCACCTTGTCCTCACCGCCCAGCCATTCGAAGGCCGTCGTGACGTTTTCGGGAATTGTGTTTTCCATAAAAAAGGCCTCTACCGCCGCTGCAGTCTGCACAGTAAGCTATCAAAAATGGGGGCAGTTTGCGCGCCAGACACCGGCTATGACCTACACTTGCCGCGCATGCCGTCAGCCCCACTACCACCATCGAACACAACCACCGACCCGCGCGTCTGCCCCTGCTGCGGCCGCCATAACCAGTGTGCGCAGGCCGCACGAACGGACGCCCAAGACTGCTGGTGCATGACGGCAAGCATCGCGCCCGAGGCGCTGGCAGCGGTTCCCGCCGAACAGCGCGGGCAAGTCTGTCTGTGCCCCGCGTGTGCGGCAGGCCGTTTTTCTTGACGGCGTCCCGACTTTCCAATCAAAGAGTTGCATACAAAATGCAGCGTTCAACTGCCGAGCTTAGGATCATAGCCCGCACTTTCCTGGCTTCGGTGCCATCGCCTTGCGCCACGCCCTTTCTTCGGTTTTGGTTTTTTCCACCCCGCCGCCCATGTGCCAGCTGCTCGGCATGAATGCCAATACGCCCACCGACTTGAACTTCAGCTTCACCGGCTTCACCCAGCGTGGCGGGCGCACCGACCAGCATGCGGACGGCTGGGGCATCGCTTTTTTCGAGAACAAGGGCCTGCGCCACTTCGTGGACCCGCAGCGCGCCGTCGATTCGCCGCTGGCCGACTTGCTGCGGCGCTACCCCATTCATAGCTGCAACGTCATTGCCCACATCCGCAAGGCCACGCAGGGCCACGTCGCGCTGGAAAACTGCCACCCCTTCGTGCGCGAGCTCTGGGGGCGCTACTGGGTGTTCGCGCACAACGGCGACCTTAAGGACTTTCGCCCGCGCCTGCACGCGCACTTCCATCCCGTGGGCAGCACCGACAGCGAGCATGTGTTCTGCTGGATCATGCAAGAGCTCGCCAAATCACACGCCGGCGTGCCCAGCATCGCCGAGCTCACGCTCACCCTGCGCGAGCTGGCGGCGCACGTGGCGCCGCACGGCACTTTCAATTTTTTGCTCTCGAACGGCCAGGCGCTGTGGGCGCACGCCTCCACGCAGCTGCACTACCTCGAGCGCCGCCACCCCTTCACCGAGGCGCACCTGAGCGACGAAGACCTGAGCGTGGACTTTTCCGCGCACACCCAGCCCAACGACCGCGTGGCCCTCGTGGTCACGGCCCCGCTCACCACCGACGAGGCCTGGACGTCCATGGCGCCCGGTGAATTGCGTGTTTTCGTCGATGGTGCGAGCGCATGACAGCCCGTTTCGGCAGGGAACATGCCCCCGCACTGCCGCCGCTTCGTTGACAAATTCCGCCCCGCATCCCATATATGGCGCTGCAAGGCGATTTCAGCCGCGCGAAGCGCCCCGTGCCAAGATGGCACACATGGACGCGCCCAGCCCGTTCCCCGCAGGCTGCCTTGCAGCCCCCCTTTCTCAGGAGCTTATGCATGGAGTTCAAAGACTATTACAAGATCCTTGGCGTCGAACCGACGGCCACGGCCGATGAAGTCAAAAAGGCCTATCGCAAGCTTGCGCGCAAGTACCACCCCGACGTAAGCAAGGAACCCGACGCCGCGCAGCGCATGAGCGAGGTGAACGAGGCCAATACCGTGCTCTCCGACCCAGAAAAGCGCGCCGCCTACGACGCCTTGCGCCAGCAGGCCGCCCAAGGGCCGGGGCACGACTTCCGCCCGCCGCCGAACTGGGATGCGGGCTACGAGTTCTCCGACTTCGGCGGGGGCGACGGCTACGGGGGCGACTTCAGCGACTTCTTCGAGCAGCTCTTTGGCCGCGCGGCACGCCAGGGGCGCACGGGCCACGGCGCACACGGCGCGCGCCATGGTTTCGGCAGCGCCGCGCAGCGCGGCAGCGACCACCACGCCAAGATCGAGCTCGACCTGCTCGACGCCTACCAGGGCGCCGAGCGCATGCTCACGCTGCATGGCGGCCGGCTCGACGCCCAGGGTCACCTGGTGCAGGAAGAACGCACGCTGCAGGTCAAAATCCCCAAGGGCGTGCGCGAAGGCCAGCTCATCCGCGTACCGGGCCAGGGTGCGCCTGGCGCAGGCGGCGGACCGGCGGGCGACCTGTTCCTCGAAGTGCACTTCAAGCCCGACCCGCGCTGGCGCGCCGAAGGCCGCGACGTCTACCAGCCAGTGCCCGTGGCGCCATGGGAGGCCGAACTCGGCGCGAGCATCGAAGTCGCCACACCCTCGGGCACGGTCGAAGTCAAGGTGCCCGCGGGCTCCAAGCCAGGGCGCAAGCTGCGGCTCAAAGGGCGCGGCATCCCAGGCAACCCGCCGGGCGACTTGTACCTGGAGCTGAACGTCGCGCTGCCGCCCGCACGCACCGAGTCCGAGCGCGCCGCCTACACGGCCTTCGCCCAAGCCTTTCCCCGCTTCAACCCCCGGCAAGGAGCCTGAACATGAACACGACTTCCCGCCTGTCCAGCCACGCCACCGTGTTGCAAGCCCTGTCGGCAGAACTGCTCGATGATGGCGTCTGGCTGAGCCTCGAAGAGCTCGCACGCAGCTGCCGCATGGGCCCCGACTGGGTTCTGGAGCGCCTCCAAGCCGGCCTGCTGCCCGCGCACGAGCAGCAAGGCCAGTGGCACTTCGCCGGCGCCGCGCTGGTGCGCGCACGCCGCCTTGCACAGCTCGAGCGCGCCTTCGACGCCGACCCGCAGCTGGCCGCGCTCACCGTGGACCTGATCGAAGAAGTCGCCGACCTGCGCCAGCGCCTGCAGCGGATGCAGGCGCAGATGCAAGCGCTGCTCGAGACGGTGGACGCGGGCTGAGCGGCGCCGACGCGGCTTCATCGAGCACTCGGAAAACAGCACTCAAGATGAGTCGCCGCCAAGGCGGGCCATCACCTTCCCTTGCCCGAGCGGCTCGCGTTGTGTGCCGATTGCTGGCCGCGCTATCCTCAAGCCGTGAACTATGCGCAACTGCTTTTCCCCGATTTTTCGCTGATTCTGTTTGGCTACCTGCTGTGCCGCTTCACGGCGCTCGACCGCTCCATCTGGCAGCCCGTGGAGAGCCTGGTGTATTACCTGCTGTTTCCGGTGCTGCTGTTTCACTCCATCCTCAAAAGCCCGATCGACCTGCACACCACCTCGAATTTGCTCGCGGCGGGCGTGCTTTCGGGGCTCGCGGGCATCGCGCTGGCCTGCAGCCTGCCGCACTGGCCCTGGCTGGGGCGCCATATCGCCGCGCGCGACCATGCGGCGAGTGCGCAGGTGGCGTTTCGCTTCAACTCCTTCATCGGGCTGGCCCTGGCCGAGCGCCTGGCCGGGGCGCAAGGGGTGCTGCTGATTGCCGTGCTGATCGGCGTGTGCGTGCCAATCTTCAACGTCGCGGCCGTCTGGCCCATGGCGCGGCACGGCGAGCGCGGCTTCGTGCGCGAGCTGCTGCGCAACCCGCTGATCGTCGCCACCGTCACGGGGCTCACGGCCAATCTGCTGGGGTTGCGCATTCCCACTTGGCTGGAGCCCGCCGTAGGCCGCGTCGGTGCGGCCTCGCTCGCGCTTGGGCTGATGTCGGCAGGCGCGGGCATGCAGCTGGGCTTGCTGCACCGCGGCAAGCTGCTCGCCGTCGGTGTGCTGGGCATACGCCACCTGCTGCAACCGCTGATAGCGAGCGTGCTCGCGCGCCTGTGGGGGCTGGACGCGCTGCAAACCACGATATTGCTCGCCTTCACGGCCCTGCCCACGGCCTCCACGTGTTACGTGCTGGCCGCGCGCATGGGCTACAACGGCGCCTATGTGGCTGGGCTGGTGACTTTGTCCACCCTGCTCGGCATGCTGAGCCTGCCGTTTGCCCTTGGCGTGCTGCGCGGGGCCTGAGAAAGTGTGAGCGAATCCGGCGCGCACGCCTCAATCGCCCTGCGCGAGCGCCCAGACCACGTGTTCGCGCACCAGCGGGCTGGTGTGCCCAGCGCGCGCTTGCAGCGCAGCGCGCAGCACGGCCCGCTCCTCCTCTGTCAATAGGGCATGGCCACTGCGCAGCGCATTGCCCAGCGCCACCGCGATGTTGCGCAGCCAGCGCTCATGGCCTATGCGGCGGATCGGCGCGCCCTCGGTGTGGCGCAAGAACGTGGCTTCGTCCCAGGCAAAGAGCTGTACCAGCGGCTGGCCCGTGAGTTCGGCGCGCGCGTCGAAGTCGGGCAGGCTGCTGCGCTGGGCAAACTTGTTCCAGGGGCACACGAGCTGGCAATCGTCGCAACCGTAGATGCGGTTGCCCAGCAACGGGCGCAGCTCGGGCGGGATCGCGCCCGGGTGTTCGATGGTCAGGTAGGAAATGCAGCGCCGCGCATCGAGCCGGTAGGGCGCGACGATTGCCCCCGTGGGGCAGGCGCTCAGGCAGGCGCTACAAGTTCCGCAGTGCTCGTGGACGGGCTGCGTGGGCGGCAGGGCCAGATCGGTATAAATCTCGCCGAGGAAAAACATCGAGCCCACGGCGCGGTCGATGACGAGCGTGTGCTTGCCGCGCCAGCCCAGGCCGCTGCGCTCGGCAAGCGCAGCCTCGAGCACCGGCGCCGAATCGGTGAACACGCGGTGCCCGAACGGCCCGATGGCCGCGGCTATGCGGTCGCAGAGCTTTTGCAGGCGCGCGCGCAGCACCTTGTGGTAGTCGCGCCCCCGCGCATAGAGCGAGACCACGCCCTCCTGCGGGCGTGCCAGCCGCGCCCATTCGACGGCGCGCCAGTCCTGCTCGCCCTCATTGCCGCCCTCACCCTGCGCAGGCAGCCCGCCCGCGTCCATGCGCGGCAGATAATCCATGCGCGCGGTGATCACGCTCACCGTGCCCGGCACCAGTTCGGCCGGGCGGGCGCGCTTCAGGCCGTGCGCCGCCATATAGTCCATCGCGCCGTGAAACCCTTGCGCGAGCCACTGCACTAACCCGGACTCGCACGCGGACAAATCGACGCCAGCCACGCCGATTTGGGAAAATCCCAGCTCGCGGCCCCACGCCTGGATTCGAGGAACGAGTTGACTGTCACACCCCATACCGACCGGATTGTAGAAAGCGAAGAAAGCAGCGCGGCGCCGAGCGGCGCCCTCGCCTGCCTCTGGCGCACCGAGGACGACACCGCCGCCTTCGCGCAACAGCTCGCGGCGCAGCTGCAGGCGCTGCCGCCCGGCTCCAGCGTGTTCATCACGCTGCACGGTGAGCTCGGCGCGGGCAAGACCACGCTGGTGCGCCACCTGCTGCGCGCGCTGGGCGTGCGCGGGCGCATCAAGAGCCCGACTTACGCCGTGGTCGAGCCTTATGAATTGCCGGGCTTGGCGGTGTGGCACTTCGACTTTTACCGCTTCAGCGACCCGCGCGAGTGGGAAGATGCGGGCTTTCGTGATGTCTTCGCGGCCCCCGGGCTCAAACTCGCCGAATGGCCAGAAAAGGCTGCAGCGCTCATCCCAGCAGCTGATATAGCTATCAATATAGAAGCAATCGATGACACCAGCAGGCGCGCCACGCTGCAGGCCGCGAGCGCCACGGGCCAGCGGCTGCTACAAGCCCTGCGTACATCGCCATGACGCCTTCGCAAGCTCCATCCCCCTTCACGCCCCCCCGATTGCCACGGCGCACGCTGCTGCAGGCCGGTAGCCTGGTGCTGCTGCTGGGCGTGCAACAGATCGCACGCGGCGCCACCATCGTGGCCGTGCGCGTGTGGCCTGCACCCGAGTATTCGCGCGTCACCATCGAATCCGATGCGCCGCTCGTGACCCGGCAGACCTTCGTCACCGCGCCACCGCGCCTCGCGGTGGACATCGAGGGCATAGAGCTGAACCCGGCGCTGCGCGAGCTCGTGGCCAAGGTCAAGGCCGACGACCCCAACATCGCGGGCATCCGCGTGGGCCAGTACGCACCCAACGTGGTGCGCCTGGTCATAGACCTCAAGCAAGAAGCCCAGCCGCAGGTGTTCACGCTCACGCCGGTGGCCGCGTACCAGCACCGCTTGGTGCTCGACCTGTACCCGGCGCGCGCCGTCGATCCGCTCGCAGCGCTGATCGCCGAGCGCCTGCGCGATGCACCGGCGGCAGACCAGCGACAAGGACAGGCGCCGACCTCCATCGCCGCGGCCAAACCTGCCACGGCCGCCACTGCCTCCGCTACCACACCTGCGGCTTCGCCCTCTGCACCGCTGCAGCCCGCCACCCCCGCCAGCGCAGCACGCCCCGCCGCTGCCACGACGGCGCACGCCGCCTCGGACCCGCTCGGCGAGCTCATCAGCCAGCGCACGGCCCGCCCCGCAGCAGCGACCACACCCGCCGCGCCGCCCGTCACCGTGGCAGCGGCCCCCGCGCCCGCCACGGCCCCGCCCGCTGCGCCCACGGCCACACCGGCGCCCACGCCCGCCCCCGCGCGCAGCAGCACGGGCGCGACGGCGCGCCAGACCGACCGCATCATCATCGTGGCGCTAGACCCGGGCCACGGCGGCGAAGACCCGGGCGCCACCGGCCCCGCGGGCACGCACGAGAAAGACGTGGTGCTGCGCATCGCCTTCTTGCTGCGTGATCGCATCAACGCCACGAGCGTGAATGGCAACCCGATGCGCGCCTTTCTCACGCGCGACGCGGACTTTTTCGTGCCGCTGGGCACGCGCGTGGAAAAAGCGCGGCGCGTGCAGGCCGACCTGTTCATGAGCATCCACGCCGACGCCTTCACGACGCCAGCCGCGCGCGGCGCGAGCGTATTTGCCCTGAGCCAGAGCGGCGCCTCGAGCACCGCCGCGCGCTGGCTCGCCAACAAAGAGAACCAGGCCGACCTGGTCGGCGGCCTGAACGTGCGTGCGCAAGACCAGCATGTGCAGCGCGCCCTGCTCGACATGAGCACCACGGCGCAGATCAACGACAGCCTCAAGCTCGGCAGCGCGCTGCTGGGCGAAATCGGCAACGTGGGCCAGCTGCACAAGCCGCGCGTGGAGCAAGCCGGCTTTGCCGTGCTCAAGGCGCCCGACATTCCCAGCGTGCTCGTCGAAACCGCCTTCATCAGCAACCCCGACGAAGAGGCGCGCCTGCGCAGCCGCGACTACCAGGAGCGCCTGGCCGACGCCCTGATGCGCGGCATCCAGCGCTACTTCGCCAAAAATCCGCCGCTCGCGCGCAGCCGCTCGGTGTGAGGTGGGCAGTAGAGCGCTCGCCAGGGCCGCTGCCACACCGCCAATCCCCCCCCCCCCGCCAGCCATGGCCTCATGTCATCCCCTCGTCATGAAAACACGATGCAATGGGTCTTTAACATGTGATTACATTCGCCATGTTCCTGCGCAAAACCGAGAAAGCACGTCTCGAGCTCTCCCCGGGCGTGCGCACCCTGAGTCTGCGTGAGCGCTCCCTGCTGCTGCTGGCCGAAGGCAAGCGCGCCGCCGAATTGCACGCCTTGCACAATGGCATGGGCGCACAGCTGCTGGACAAGCTCATCGCCGAAGGCTATCTGATCGTCGAAAAGATCGTCGAAACTGTCGAAGCCGTCGAAGTCCAACTGCAGCCGGCGCCCGCCGTGGCGCAGCCAACGGCCAAGCCGGCAAATTCAGCGCAAGCACTGCGCTCGCTGCCGGCGGCGCGCATGTACCTGTTCGACATGTGCGAGCGCATGTTTGCGCGGCGCGACCCGGCATTGGCCGACACCTTCCGCGAGGCCCTGCGCAATGCGCGCGACGTCGAAAGCATGCTCCACGTAGGCGCCGCCTTGATCGAAGAAGTGGTGCAGATGGCCGGCCACGAACGCGCGCAAACGATACGCGAACGCCTCAAGGAGCTGCTGCCCGAGGAACACGCTGACCCTTTGGGCGCTTGAATCTGCGCATCACCACCGAAACCGCCTTCAGCTCACTCCACCGCGCGGCGCAAGGTCTCCATCACCGGGCGGCGCAGCACCTCACGCAAGCTCCACCAGCCCGCCGCCAGCGCGAGCAGCGCACCGGCCAAGGCGCCCGCCAGCGGCACCCAGACGGGCGCCGTCCAGGCAAAGTCGAACACGTAGTGCGCAAGCGCCCAACCCACGGCGAGCGCCGCCACGCTCGCCAGCAGCCCGGCGAGCAGCCCCACCCCGAGCAGCTCAGCGCGCTGCACCGCACGCAGCAGGCGCGCGCTCGCCCCCAGCGCGCGCAAGATGGCGAATTCGCGCGCCCGTTCCTCGCGCGTGGCCGAGACTGCGGCAAACAGCACCACGAGCCCGGCTGCGAGCGTGAAAACGAACAAAAACTCCACCGCGGCGATCACCTGGTCGAGCACGCGCTGCACCTGGCCTAGCGTCTGGCTCAGGTCCACGGCGGTGATGTTCGGAAACTCGCGCACGAGCGCGTTGTCCAAGCCCGCCAGCGCTGGCGCGCGAAAAGCGGCCAGATAGGTCGCGGCCACGCCTTCCAGCTGATCGAGCGGGTAGAGCACGAAAAAATTCGCGCGCATCGAACTCCAATCGACCTTGCGCACGCTCGTGATGCGCGCCTCATTCTGCACGCCGGCCATGTCGAAGCGCAGCCGGTCGCCCAACTGCAGCCCCAGGGTCTTGGCGAGTCCTTCCTCCACGCTGATCGCGCCCGCCTCCTGCGCCACCCAGCGGCCCGCGACCAAGACGTTGTGCGCGGGCAAGCGGCTCGTGTACGAGAGGTTGAACTCGCGCTCGACGAGCTGCCTGGCGCGGTCTTCGGTGAAGCTGTCCGAGCCCACGGGCTGGCCGTTGATGGCCACGAGCCGCCCGCGCACCATGGGGTACCAGTCGTACTGGCGCACGCCGGCCGCATGCAGCCGCGCGCGAAACGCCTGCGCCTGCTCGGGCAGGATGTTGATCACGAAGCGGTTGGGCGCATCGGGCGGCGTGGCCTGACGCCAGCTGCTGATGAGGTCGGTGCGCAACAACACCAGCAGCACCAGCGCCAGCAGCCCCACCGCCAAACTGCTGATTTGCACCACCGTATAAGCGGGGCGCGCCGCGAGCTGGCGCACGGCCAAAATCCACCAGCGCGGCGCTGTGGCCGTGCGCACCCACGCGCGCAAAAGCCGCACCGCCCCCCAGCCCAGCACGGCAAACAGCAACACCGCGCCGGCAAAACCGCCCACGGCGATCAGCCCGAGCTTCAGGTCGCGCCCCACGGCCAGCAGCAGCGCGGCAAAGCCCAGCGTGCCCACGCCCAGCACACCCAGCGACGCCGGCCTCAAGCCCCCCACGTCGCGCCGCAGCACGCGCAGCGGCGGCACCTGCGCCAGTTGCAGCACCGGCGGCAGCCCGAAAGCCAGCAGCAGCGTGAGCCCCATGCCCAGCCCAAACGCCACGGGCCACCAGCTCGGCGCGGGCAGGCCCGATTCCACCAGCCCCGCGAGCAACTGCACAAAACCCAGGTGCACCGCGTAACCGAGCGCCACGCCCAGGCCGCTCGCAAACAGGCCCAGCAGCGCAAATTCCATGCAATAAGCGCCCGCGATGCTGCGCTGGCTCTGGCCGAGCACGCGCAGCAGCGCCGCCGTGTCCAGGTGCGCAGCGGCAAAACTGCGCGCCGCCAGCGCCACCGCCACGGCCGAGAGCAAGGCCGCGAGCAGCGCCACGAGGTTGAGGAACTTGTCCGCGCGCTCAAGCGTCTGGCGCATCTCGGGGCGGCCCGTCTCCAGCGTCTCCAGACGCACGCCGCGCACACCGGGCTGCTTCAGCGCGGCCTCGGCCCAGCGCACGAAGTTGCGCACCGCAGCGGGCGGCCCGGCCACGGCAAAGCGGTACGTGAGGCGGCTCGCGGGCTGCACCAGGCCCGTCGCGGGAAGATCGGCCGCCGCGATCATGGCGCGCGGCGCGAAGTTGATGAAACCGGCCCCGCGGTCGGGCTCGAAGGCGATGGTGTGCGTGATGCGAAAGCGCGCATCGCCCAGCAGCAGCGCGTCCCCAAGGCGCAGCCCGAGTGCTTCGAGCAGCGCCGCATCCACCCACACCGTGCCGCGCGCGGGAATTTCGCGCGTGCTGCGCTCCGGCCCACCCTCTTGCGCCACCACGCGCAGGCTGCCGCGCAGCGGGTAGCCAGGCTCCACGCTCTTGAGCGCCACGAGCTTGCTCGCCCCGCCCTGCGCATCGTCGGCGCGCGCCATGGTGGCAAAGCTGATGCTGGTGACCGAGCGCAAACCCAGCGCCCGCGCGCGCTCGGCGAACGCGGCAGGCGTAGGGTTGTCGCTCACCACCACGGCGTCGCCGCCGAGCAGCTGCAAGGCATCGCGCTGCAGGCCGCGCTGCAGCCGGTCCGAAAAAAAGCCCACGGCACAAAGCGCCGCCACGGCCAGCGTCACGGCCACCACCAACAGCCGCAGCGAACCCGCACGCATATCGCGCCACAAGGTGCGCCAGCCCAAACGCAGAAAAGACCAGTCCATGGCGCGCAACGATAGCGCAAAGGGGTTTCGGAACGGGCGCCTGCGGGCATTCGGGCCTGCAAAAGCGCGCCGCATAATGCCGCACATGAAGCAACTTTCTTCCTCCGAAGCCGGCAGCATCACCCGCGTGGCCGGCATCGAAGTGGGCCACTTCACCGACCCGCGCCGCCCCACGGGCTGCACCGTGGTGCTCGCGCGCGCTGGGGCCGTGGGCGGTGTGGACGTGCGCGGTGCGGCGCCGGGCACACGCGAGACCGATTTGCTCGAACCCGGCAACCTGGTCGAGCAGGTGCACGCGGTGCTGCTCACGGGCGGCAGCGCCTGGGGGCTGGACGCCGCCAGCGGCGTGATGCGCTGGCTCGAAGCGCAAGGCATAGGTTACGACGTGGGCGTGGGCCGCGTGCCGCTGGTGCCCGCGGCCGTGCTGTTCGACCTGCCCGTGGGCGACATGCGCATCCGCCCCGACGCCGCCGCGGGCTACGCCGCCTGCGCCGCGGCCAGCGCGCAAGACCCGTCCGAGGGCAACGTGGGCGCGGGCGCGGGCGCCACCGTGGGCAAGCTGTTCGGCCTTGCGCGCGCGATGAAGGGCGGCGTGGGCACGGCCTCGGTCACGGTCGATGGCGTGACGGTGGGCGCACTGATCGCGTGCAACGCGCTCGGCGACGTGCTCGACCCAGGCAGCGCGCAGATCCTGGCCGGCGCACGCACGCCCGACGGCCGGCATCTGCAGGACACGCGCCGCACCTTGCTGCAAGGGGCGCTGCACCAGCCGCCGCTGGGCGGCAGCAACACCACCATAGGCGTCGTCGCCACCGATGCCCAAATTACCAAGGTGCAGGGCCGGCGCCTCGCCCTGACTGCGCACGACGGCTTGGCGCGCTGTATTTACCCAGTGCACACGCCGTTCGATGGCGACACCTTGTTCGCGCTGGGCACGGGCCTGGCCGGCAAAAGCTTGGACATGCTGACCCTGTGCACCCTCGCCGCCGAAGCCACGGCCCGCGCCACCGTGCGCGCCGTGCTCGCGGCGCAGGCGTTGACCATTGCGGACTTGCACCTGCCCAGCGCGCGTGACTTGACGCGGCCTGGCTGAGGGAATGAGGGGCGGATTCCAACGTGCCCACATTCGCCTTCCTGCGGCCTCCCCAAACACGCTGCGCAAAGGCTGCTCCTAGCCACACCCCGCAAGCTGCGAAAATCCTCCCTCTCGCAAGCCAGAAAGCAGCATGTCATACGCAGTCAAAGAGATTTTCTTCACCCTCCAAGGCGAGGGCGCCCAGTCCGGCAGGGCAGCGGTGTTTTGCCGCTTTGCGGGCTGCAATCTCTGGAGCGGGCGCGAGGAAGACCGCGCCAGCGCGGTGTGCCGCTTCTGCGATACCGACTTCGTCGGCACCGACGGCACCGGCGGCGGCAAGTTCGCCACCGCCGACGCTTTGGCCGATGCCATTGCCGCCGCGTGGGAAGCGCCGGGGATGGCGCGGCGCTATGTGGTGCTGACCGGTGGTGAGCCGCTGCTGCAGGTGGACGAGGCGCTGACCAGCGCCCTGCATGCGCGCGGCTTCACCATCGCCGTGGAGACCAACGGTACGCTGCCTGCGCCGCCCGGGCTGGACTGGGTCTGCGTGAGCCCCAAAGACCAGGCCGAAGTGGTGCTGCGGCAGGGCAACGAGCTCAAGCTGGTGTACCCACAGCCTGGCGTGGACCCGGCGCAATTCGAGGGCTGGGCCTTCGAACACTTTTTCCTGCAGCCCATGGACGGGCCGCAACGCGCACAAAACACTGCGCGGGCCATCGCCTATTGCCTGCGCCACCCCCAATGGCGGCTGGGCCTGCAGTCGCACAAGATGATCGGAATTCGATGATGCATGAGATCAGCCAGCGTTTTTTCTTTGATGCCGCACACACCTTGCGCCGCGACATCGAGGCCGAGGGCAGCCGCCGCGTGCACGGCCACACCTACTACGCCGAAGTCGCAGTGCGCGGCGAACCCGCAGCGCACAACGGCATGGTGATGGACCTGGGCTATGTGCGGCGCGAAGTCAATCTGCTGCGCGAGAAGCTGGACCACCACTTCCTCGACGACGTGCCGGGCCTGGGCATCCCCACGCTGGAAAACCTCTGCACCTTCATCTGGAACGAACTCCAACCCAGGATTCCCGGCCTCGCGGCCGTGACGGTGGAGCGCCACGCGATCGGCGACCGCTGCGTCTATCGGCCCTGACCTGCACGGCAGGAATTGGGATCACAAAATTGGGGTCAGATTCCAATTTTCCGCGCCCCAACCGGACGGCCGATCATCGGAATCCGGCCCCAATTACCCCACAGCCGCAGGAATCGGCGCGAGCGGCGGCGTCACGTCGCCGCATTGGGCGCGATGGCGCAGGGCGTGGTCTATGAGCACGAGCGCGAGCAGGGCTTCGGCGATGGGGGCGGCGCGTATGCCTACGCAGGGGTCGTGGCGGCCTTTGGTGATGACTTCGGTGCTGTGGCCGTGGATGTCTATGGACTCGCGCGGCGTGAGGATGGAGCTCGTGGGCTTGATGGCCAGGCTGACTTCGATGTCCTGCCCCGTGCTGATGCCGCCGAGCACGCCGCCCGCGTTGTTGCCGCGAAAGCCCTGCGGCGTGAGCGCGTCGCCGTGCGTGCTGCCGCGCTGCGCCACGCTGGCAAAGCCCGCGCCGATTTCCACACCCTTGACGGCGTTCAGGCCCATCATGGCGTAGGCGATGTCGGCGTCGAGCTTGTCGTAGATCGGCGCGCCCAGGCCCACGGGCACGCCGCTGGCCTGCACGCGGATGCGCGCGCCGCACGAGTCGCCGGCCTTGCGCAGCGCGTCCATATATTCTTCATAGCGCGCAACGTCGGCCACGGGCGCGAAAAACGGGTTGTGCGGCACGTATTCCCAGCCCTCGAACGGGATCGGCAGTTCGCCGAGTTGCGTCATGCAGGCGCGGATGCGGGTGCCGTAGCGCAGCGCGAGCCATTTTTTGGCCACGGCGCCGGCGGCCACGGTGGGCGCCGTGAGGCGCGCCGACGAGCGCCCGCCGCCGCGCGGGTCGCGGATGCCGTACTTTTGCCAATAGCTGTAGTCGGCGTGGCCGGGGCGAAAGCTCTGCGCGATCTCGTGGTAGTCCTTGCTGCGCTGGTCGGTGTTGCGGATCAGGAGCGCGATCGGCGTGCCCGTGGTCTGGCCCTCGTACACGCCCGAGAGGATTTCGACGCGGTCGGGCTCGTTGCGCTGCGTGACGTGGCGGCTCGTGCCGGGGCGGCGCCGGTCCAGATCGGCCTGGATGTCGGCCTCGGTGAGCGGCATGCCGGGCGGGCAGCCGTCGATCACGCAGCCTATGGCCGGGCCGTGGGATTCGCCGAAGTTGGTGACGCAAAAAAGGGTGCCTAGGGTGTTGCCGCTCATGGGCTGCGATTATCCGCGAGCCCGGCGGCCCTGCGCAGCGCGCCGGCAACTATCACAAAAAGAGCTGCTCACGCTCTATGGACGGGCGCCAGAGGCCAATTTGGCTTATGAAAATGCTCAAGCCGCAGGACGCGAATCGTCCTCGGGCCAGTCGCGGATGTAGGCCTTGAGCATCTTGTTTTCGAAGTTCTGGCTGTCCACCACGGCCTTGGCCACGTCGTAAAAGCTGATCACGCCCATGAGCATGCCGCGCTCCATCACGGGCATGTAGCGCGCGTGGCGGTCGAGCATCATGCGGCGCACTTCGTCCATGTCGGTTTCGAGCGTGCAGGTCAAGGGGTGGT
This sequence comes from Extensimonas perlucida, assembly GCF_007655255.1. Lineage (GTDB taxonomy): Bacteria > Pseudomonadota > Gammaproteobacteria > Burkholderiales > Burkholderiaceae_C > Extensimonas > Extensimonas perlucida. The sequence continues at coordinate 46,211 of NZ_VMYE01000010.1, read as the reverse complement.
CGTCCATGGCCGTGCGCACGCGCATCTGGCCCAGGCTGCCGGCATTGTTCGCGAGCGTCTGGATGACTTCGCGAAAGGTGAGCATGCCCACGAGGTCGCCATGCTCCATCACCACGAGCGAGCCTATGTCTTTCTCGGCCATCACGGCCACGGCCTGGGCCAGCGGTTCGTCGGGGTGGATGGTGTAGAGCGCATTGCCTTTGAGGCGCAGGATGTCGCTGACTTTCATGGTGTGTGTCTCCGCAAGGCGCGGCTGCCGCCGTGCTGCAGCCCGTGCCGCTGCGAATGTTAGCCCATTAGCCCACAAATCGACCACAATCGCAGTCACCCTTTCCGATTACCACCCTCTCGCGGAGACTTGCATGCCCGGATATTCCGACCCCGGCTTTGACACGCTGGCGCTGCACGCGGGGGCCGCGCCCGATGCGGCCACCGGCGCGCGCGCCGTGCCCATCCACCTGAGCACCTCGTTCGTCTTCGAGTCCAGCGACCAGGCCGCTTCGCTCTTTAACTTGGAGCGCGCCGGCCATGTCTATAGCCGCATCAGCAACCCCACGAACGCCGTGCTCGAAGAGCGCGTGGCGGCGCTCGAAGGCGGCGTGGGCGCGATCAGCGTGGCCAGCGGCCAGGCCGCGCTGCACCTCGCCGTGGCCACGCTGATGGGTGCGGGCAGCCACATCGTGGCGAGCACGGCGCTCTATGGCGGCTCGCAGAACCTGCTGCACTACACGCTGCGGCGCTTCGGCATCGAGACCACTTTCGTGCAACCCGGCGACATCGACGGCTGGCGCGCCGCCGTGCGCCCGAACACCAAGCTGTTTTTCGGCGAGACGGTGGGCAACCCGGGTCTGGACGTGCTCGACATCCCCACGGTGAGCGCGATCGCGCACGAGGCGGGCGTGCCGCTGCTGGTCGATTCCACGCTCACCACGCCCTGGCTCATGCAGCCGCTCGCGCTCGGCGCCGATCTGGTCTATCACTCGGCCACCAAATTCCTTTCGGGCCACGGTACGGTGGTGGGCGGCATCGTGGTCGATGGCGGCAGCTTCGACTCGGACAACCCCCGCGCGGCGGGCAAGTTTGCCGAGCTCACGCAGCCCTACGACGGCTTTCACGGCATGGTGTTCAGCGAAGAGAGCACCGTGGGCGCCTTTTTGCTGCGCGCGCGCCGCGAAGGCCTGCGCGACTTCGGCGCCTGCATGAGCCCGCACACCGCGTGGCTGATCCTGCAAGGCATAGAAACGCTGCCGCTGCGCATGGAGCGCCACATGCGCAACACCGAAAAAGTGGTCGAATTCCTTGCCGCACACCCCTTCGTCGCGCGCGTGGGGCACCCGCTGCTGCCCAGCCACCCGAGCCACGCGCTCGCGCAAAAGCTGCTGCCGCGCGGCGCGGGCGCGGTGTTCAGCTTCGACCTCAAGGGCAGCCGCGCACAGGGCAAGAAGTTCATCGAAACGCTCAAGCTCTTCAGCCACCTGGCCAACGTGGGCGACTGCCGCAGCCTGGTGATCCACCCCGCGAGCACCACGCACTTTCGCATGAGCGACGAAGCGCTCGCGCAGGCCGGCATCGCGCAAGGCACGATCCGCCTGTCGATCGGTCTCGAAGACCCCGCCGACCTCATCGACGACCTGCAGCGCGCCTTGAAGGCCGCTGAAAAAGCCGGAGCCTGAGCATGTACCTGCAAGTCCAAGGCCACCAAACCTATTGCTACACCGGGGGCAAGGCCTTCAACCCCGCGCAGCCCACGGCCGTGCTGATCCACGGCGTGCTCAACGACCACAGCGTCTGGCCGCTGCAAAGCCGCTACCTCGCGCACCACGGATGGAACGTGCTCGCCGTCGATCTGCCGGGCCACTGCCGCAGCGCGGGCGAGGCGCCCGCGAGCGTGGAGCAGGCAGCAGAGTTCATCATCGCGCTGCTCGATGCCGTGGGCGCGCCGCGCGCTGCACTCGTGGGCCACAGCTGGGGCTCGCTGATCGCGCTCGAAGCCGCCGCGCGCCTGCAAGAGCGCGCGAGCCACCTGGTGCTCGTGGGCACGGCTTACCCGATGAAGGTGTCGAGCGCGCTCATCGAAGCCTCGCTGCACGAGCCCGAAAAGGCCCTGCGCATGGTCAACGTGTTCTCGCGCAGCACGCTCGCGCCGCCCCCCTCAGTGCTAGGCCCCGGCACCTGGATCTTCGGCGCCGGCATGGCGCTCGGGCGGCGCGTGCTGCAAAGCAACCCGCAGGTCAACGTCTTCCACCGCGGCTTCGTCGCGTGCGACAGCTACACCGGCGGCGAACAAGCCATGGCGCAGGTGCGCTGCCCCGTGCTGTTCCTGCTCGGCGCGCTCGACCAGATGACCTCGCCCAAAGCCGCGCAAAGCCTGATCGCCGCCGCACGCCAAACCAGCCAGCCCGTGCAAGTGGTCAACCTGCCCGTAGGCCACCACCAGATGACCGAAGCCCCCGACCAGACGCTGGACGCGCTGCGTGGGTTTTTGGGGTGTTGAGGTTTATGAATCGAATTGGCCTCTGGCGCTGATGTAGCAAGCGCCAGGCGCTATTCTTTTAATTGGGGTCAGATTTCAATTATTGCAGCTATGTGGGTGTTGTCGTTGCCCCGCGTGAGCAGGGTGATCAATACACCCTCAAGCTGGCATCACCTGTCGCACTGTCTGGTGATGCAGATTGCGGCCAGCAGCAAAAGGATGAAATCGAACTGTGGGATGAACCCAGCAAGCTCAAGCCTTACGCAGGCAAAATGGTCGCAGTCGGTGGGCAGTTGGATTGCCCTCGCGGTGGTTACGTCCTGCGTTCGGTTACGCTGTCGGTCAAATGATGCTGGGGAGCACAACAATGAAACGCAGCATGGCTGCAATGCTGATGGTCATGGCCACGGCGCAGGTACTTGCAGATGATGAAGTTCAATCGTCAGCACCTGTGCCCAAGCACCTTGAACTGGCACGCGAGTTGGTTGCGACGGTCAAGCCTGAGAACAACAAGTACGTTATTCGCGGCCCGGAAGGTGTGCGCTGGAAAGGTGATCTATTCACCAGTGAAAACACGGTCAACACCATGTGTACCGGCTTTGTCAGCGCCATGCTTGAAAAGGCGAAGAACCCAACGGTCAAAGAAATAGAGTCCAAAACCTACTGGAAAAAGCACCTGCGGTTGGACAGCTATTGGGAGGCAGTTCAAAAGGACTATGGCCTCCAGAAGGTTCCAACCCTTGATGCGGCCAAGCCCGGTGACTTGTTCATGTTCTGGTGCGCTGATGGTGTCTGCCGCACCCGAGAGGGGTACGACGCATATGGGCACATCACCATCATTGATGCCATATCCAAACGTAAGCAGCCCACACCACCGCTGATCGAGAACACCACTCAGTGGCTTGTGACAGTCATTGACTCGGCAGACGGCCCACATGGGCGGGAAGATACGCGCTGGAGGCCCAAGGGCGAGCCGATAGCAACTGGTGTTGGGCGGGGTACATATCGCGTCTACACCGATCTGGCTGGAATCCCTGTGGGGTATACCAACGGCCCCAATGATCCCAAATACCATGACAGTAAGGAGCGGCCAATCAACATTGGACGTCCTTTGCCCTACTGACATGGTACCCATCGGGCCTTCGCAGGTTTTCGATTCCTTGGCGAATCTAGCCTACTTGGTGCGTGACCGGATCGATCCTCTCCGCTTCGATCTGCAAACAATGTGAGGGCGTGATTGCCTGACAAGGTGAAATCGCAGCTAGAAGGGTTGAACGGCAATGCCTTCAACCTGCTGGCACACTTTCGATAGGCAGCAGAAATTGGGGTCAGATTCCAATTATTTCCGCGCCAAAGGCATCTCCATAAACCCATAAAACCCACTCCAACGCCTACCCAGCAATCATCTTCAGCTATTCTTTCAAAAGCACATCCCCCAGCATCAACCCGTCCAGCCGCGCGCGCTGCCAAAGGGGGTCCACGCTGGCCGTGCGCTCCAGCAGCAGGCGCTGCAGCAGAGGTGCGAGCGGGGTGCTCTGCGCGTCGGCGAGCAACACGTAGCGCAGTTCCACGAGGCTGGGGGCGCCGCCGCCGTCAGGGGTGGGGTCGCTGACCTGGCCGACCCAGTCGAGCGCCTGCAAGGTTTCGAGCACAGGCTCCAGTTGCAGCGCGTCCACGCGCAGGCGGCGAGCGAGCTCGCTCAGGCGCAGGCCCTTGGCGGGCTGCCAGCGCACTGCATGCAGAGCCTGCAGCACCTCCACCGCGAGCTGAAACGGCCAGCCCGGGCCGCCGCCGTGCCGCGCCACGCCCATGAGCACCACGGGCAGGTACGCCGCGACCACGGCGCCAAACAGCACGATGAGCCAGGCCACGTAGATCCAAAGCAAAAAAATCGGCAGCGTGGCAAACGCGCCGTAGATCAGCGAATACGTGGGCACCTTGCTCAGATAAAGCGCCAGCAGCTTTTTGGCCAGCTCCATACTGACCGCGACGAACAGGCCGCCGGCCCAGGCGTCGCGCCACTTCACGGGCGTGTTGGGCACATAGCGGTACAGCGCCGCCATGCCCGCCGCAAGCATGAAGAACTGGATCGAATCGAACAGCAAGCGCAAGCCCGCGGGCAAGGACTTGGCCAGCCCGCCCGAGGCCGACATCACGTAGGAGGTAAGCGCCAGACTCGCGCCGAGCGCCAGCGGCCCGAGCGTGAGGCCGGCCCAGTAGATGAGCAGGCGCTGCGTGAGCGGGCGCAGGCGCCGCACGCGCCAGATGGCGTTGAGCGTGCCGTCTATGGTCAACATCAGCGCGAGCGCCGTAACCAGCAGCGCGCTGAAGCCCATCACCCCCAGGCGGCTGGCCTTGGCAGAAAACTGGGTGACATAGCCCAGCACCTGGCGCGCGATGCTCTCGGGCACCAGACTCTCGACGAGCCAGCGCTGCAGCACTTTCTGCAGCTCGGCAAACATCGGAAAGGCCGTGAACACCGCGAGCGCCACGGTGACGAAGGGCACCAGCGCGAGCACGGAGGTAAAGGTCAAACTGCCCGCAGTGAGCGCAAGGTGGTCTTCGTGAAAGCGCTCGCGCAGCGTCTGCAGCGTGTTGCGCCACGGAAAATGCGCGAGCCCGCTCGAAATGGCACGCATGCGCGCCAGCACCGCCTGGAAGGACAAGTTCATGCCCGATATGATGCCAGCCCGATGACTGCGCCCGCCCCCTCCTCTACGCCATCTTCTACGGCCTCCGCTATTCCGCCTGCCCCGCCTGCAGCCGCATCGCCCGTCGCGCCCGACCCCGCCGTGGCCGCGACGCGCTGGCTCGCCGTGGGCAGCCTGCTCGCGCTGATCGTGCTGTGTCTGGCCTGGGAGCTGCTGCTCGCGCCGCTGCGCCCGGGCGGCTCGTGGCTCGCGCTCAAGGCGCTGCCGCTGTGCGTGCCGCTCGCCGGGCTGCTGAAACACCGCATGTACACCTACCGCTGGCTGAGCCTGGGGCTGTGGCTTTATTTCATCGAAGGCGTGGTGCGCGCCTGGAGCGACCGCCCGCCGGGCAACTGGCTCGCGCTCGGCGAGGTGGCGCTGTGCCTGCTGCTCTTTGCCGCCTGCGCGCTGCATGTGCGTCTGCGTCTGCGCAAAGCCAGGCGCGCGGCTGCGGGCTCCATTTCTTGATTTTTTGCTGCCGCAGGATGATCCATGTCTGAATTGCTCCCCACGTTGCGCCAGATCGTCGGCCCCGCCGAAGTGCATACCGAAGGCGACCTGAGCGCCTGGGAGCAGGACTGGCGCCGGCGCGCGCGCGGCAAGGCGCTGGCCGTGGTGCGCCCGGCCAACGCGCAGGAAGTGGCCGCCGTGGTGCGCGCCTGCGCGGCTGCGGGCGCGCCCATCGTGCCGCAGGGCGGCAACACCGGCCTCTCGCTGGGCGCCACGCCCGACGCCTCGGGGCGCGAAATCGTGTTGAGCCTCGCGCGCCTGAACGCCGTGCGCGCCATCGATGCGGCCAACCTCACCCTCACGGCTGAAGCCGGCTGCCTGTTGCACGCCGTGCAGGCCGCGGCCGCACAGGCCGGGCTGCTGTTTCCGCTCTCGCTGGCCTCGGAAGGCAGCTGCACCATAGGCGGCAACCTGGCCACGAACGCGGGCGGCACGCAGGTGCTGCGCTACGGCAACGCACGCGAGCTGTGCCTGGGCCTCGAAGTGGTGACCGCGCAGGGCGAGGTCTGGAGCGGCCTGCGCGGCCTGCGCAAGGACAACACCGGCTACGACCTGCGCGACCTGTTCATCGGCAGCGAGGGCACGCTGGGCATCATCACTGCGGCCACGCTCAAGCTCTACCCGCGGCCCGCAGCCCAGCTCACCGCCTGGGCCGCCGTGCCTTCGCTCGCGCACGCCGTCACGCTGCTCGCGCTCGCGCACCAGCACCTGGACGCGGGGCTCACGGCGTTCGAGGCCATGGGCCGTTTTGCGCTGCAACTGGTGCAGCAGCACCTGCCGCAGCTGCGCGTGCCTTTCATCGAGCGCGCCGACGCGCCCTGGTGTGTGCTGCTTGAAAACTCCGACAGCGAATCTGCGGCCCACGCTCGCGCGCGCTTCGAGGCGCTAATGGAGGCCGCGCTGGCGCAGGGCTGCATCAGCGACGCCGTGGTTGCCGAAAACTTAACGCAGGCGCAGCAGCTGTGGCAGATCCGCGAGAGCATCCCGCTCGCGCAGGCCAAGGAGGGGCTCAACATCAAGCACGACATCGCCGTGCCGACATCGCGCATCGCAGACTTCGTCGCGCACACCGATGCACTGCTCCCGCGGGAATTGCCCGGTGTGCGCCTGGTCACCTTCGGGCACCTGGGCGACGGCAACCTGCACTACAACGTGCAGGCACCGCAAGGCTGCGACGCGCAAGCCTTTTTGCAGGCGCACGAAGCGCGCGTCAACGCGCTCGTCTATGACGCGGTGGCGCAGTTCGGCGGCTCGTTTTCAGCCGAGCACGGCGTGGGCGCGCTCAAGGTGCGCCAACTGCAGCAATACCAGTCGCCTGTGGCGCTAGGGCTGATGCGCACGCTCAAACGCGCGCTCGATCCGCAGAATGTGCTGAATCCGGGGCGGGTATTGGGATAGCACCCCGCTTCGGCCTCCAACGTCGCCGGCGATAATCGCGGGCTCGCCATGCCTACCGCTTCTTCATTGCCCAACACCGGCACTTTTGCGGCCCCCGACGGCCGCGCCATTTTTTGGCTGATCGCCGGCTTCACGCTGTTGCGCCTGCTCATGGCGGCCACCGTGCCGCTGCTGCCGCAGGAGGCCTACTACTGGACCTGGAGCCGCTTTCCCGATCTCTCGTACTTCGACCATCCGCCGCTCGCCAGCTACATGATCGGGCTGAGCACGGCCGTGGTCGGCTCCACGGTGTTTGGCGTCAAGCTGGCCGCCGTGGTGTGGTCGCTGGGCTGGAATCTGCTGTGGGCCAAGCTGCTGCAAGACCTCTGGGGCGACCGGCGGCTGACCTTCTGGTCGCTGCTCGCGCTCAACCTGAGCCTGCTGTACGAGTTCTACGGCTTCGGCCCCTCGCCCGACGGGCCGCTGATGTTCTTCTGGCTCGCCACGCTGTGGGCCCTCTGGCGCCTGAGCGCCACAGGCCAGGCGCGCTGGTGGTACTTGGCCGGCCTGTGCCTGGGGCTGTCGTGGCTGGGCAAATACGCGGGCGCGCTGCTCGTGCCCGTCACGGTGCTGTACCTGCTGGCCGTGCCACGCCAGCGCCACTGGCTGGCCACGCCACACCCGTATCTGGCGCTGCTGCTGGCCCTGGCTGTGTTCTCGCCCGTGATTCTGTGGAATATGCAGCACGACTGGGCTTCGATCGCGTTCCAAAGCAGCCGCCGCGTGGGCGAGATGGACCGCTTCAAGCCGCGCTTTTTCCTGCTGCTGGTGTTTACCCAGTTCGTGGTGCTCACCCCCTACCTGTTCTGGGTCGCGCTGCGCGGGCTCGGTAGCGGCGTGCGTGCGGCGCTGCGGCGCACGCTCGATGCGCAGGGCTGGCTGCTGCTGCTAAGCGCGCTGCTGCCGCTGCTGCTGTTCACGGCAGTGAGCTTTCGCGCCAATTCCAAGGTCAACTGGCTCATGCCCGCCTGGTGGGCGCTGGTCGTGCTGGGCCTGCGCGCGCTGCTTGCGCAACTGTCCACACAGCCGGCCAAGCTGCGCCAGTTGCGCTGGGGGCTGGGCTCGTCGGCGGCGCTGCTGCTCGCGCTGGGCGCGGCCGCGCAGGTGCCAAATCTGCCGCTGCCGGGTGATCTCAACATCTGGAGCGGCTGGAAGGAAGCCGCCGCGCGCATCGACCAGATCGAGGCCGAGCTGCACGCGCAGGGACAAAAGACCTTCGTGTTTTCGCCCTCGTACAAGTCGAGCTCGCTGCTGTGGTTTTACAACGCGGGGCAGGATCGCACCTATGCGCAAGACATTTACGGCGAGCGCGCCCTGCAGTACGACTACTTCCCGCGCCCCGACGACTTGCGCGGCGCCACGGGCCTGCTCGTCACCTCCGACATGCCACAAACTGGCATAGACATCGCCAAACTGCGGCCCTATTTCACGCATATCGAGCGCATTGCAGTGGTCGAATCCACCCAGCTGCAGCAGGACACCCGCCGCATCGAAATTTACCGCTGCACCGGCTACCGCGGCCACCCCAAAGGCCCGCGCTGAGCCGCAGAGCGAGAGCGCCTCCCACCATGCCACAGCTTTCCATCGTCGTCCCCACCTTCAACGAAGCCAGCAACGTCGTCGAACTGCGCGACCGCGTTGCCCAGGCGCTCGAAGGCGTGGACTGGGAAATGATCTTCGTCGATGACGACTCGCCCGACGGCACCGCCGACAAGGTGCGCGCGCTGGCGCAGTCCGACGCGCGCGTGCGCTGCCTGCAGCGCATCGGACGGCGCGGCCTGGCTTCGGCCTGCATCGAAGGCATGCTGGCTTCGTCCGCCCCGGTGGTCGCGGTGATGGACGCCGATTTGCAACACGATGAACGCCTGCTGCGCGCCATGTTCGAGACGCTGCAAAAAGACGCGAACCTCGACGTGGTGGTCGGCAGCCGCTATGTCGAAGGCGGTGGCATTGGCGCCTGGAAGCAGTCGCGCGCCTTCCTGAGCCGGCTGGCCACGCGCCTGAGCCGCAGCGTGCTCAAGGCCGAGCTCAAAGACCCTATGAGCGGCTTTTTCATGATCCGCCACGCGGCGGCGCTGGGCTGCATCCGCCAGGGCATGTCGGGCGTGGGCTTCAAAATTCTGCTCGACCTGTTCGCGAGCTCGCCCACGCCGCTGCGCTATCTGGAGCTGCCTTACCAGTTCCGCCAGCGCTTTTCGGGCGAGAGCAAGCTCGACACCACGGTCGCGTGGGAATACTTCATCATGCTGCTGGACCGTTTTTTTGGCCGCGTGGTGCCCATACGCTTCATCGCGTTCACGCTGGTGGGCGGCTTCGGACTGCTGGTGCACCTGCTGGTGCTGTCGATCTGCTTCAAGCTGCTCGCGATGCCGTTTTTGTGGGCGCAGACCGCTGCCACGCTGGTCGCGATGACCAGCAATTTCGTGCTCAACAACCTGCTCACCTACCGCGACATGCGCCTGCGCGGCTGGCAACTGCTGCGCGGCTGGATCAGCTTCACGCTCGCGTGCAGCGTGGGCGCGCTCGCCAACGTGGGCATCGCGGCCTGGCTGTTCAGCCAGCAGGCCTCGTGGGTGCTCTCGGCCTTTGCGGGCGTGGCCGTGGGCGCGGTGTGGAACTACGCCATCACCGCCATCTACACCTGGAACAAACCCAAGGGCGGCTGAGCCGGCAAGGTGTGGGCGGGCCCGGGCCTGCAAGCCGCGCCCGCTGCGCCCGCACACGCGCTGCCCCAAAGTGCCGCAGCCCTGGCGGCAACGAGCCGGCACACCCAGCACATGGCCGCAGGCACCATAAGTTCATGCGCAAACGTTCTTTCTGCACCGTGCAAACGGCGGTAAAAATGCGCTTTCTTCCCTCATTTGATCCCACGCAACCATGAAACTCGAAACCCTCGCCGTCCACGCCGGCTACAACCCCGACCCGACGACCAAGTCCGTCGCTGTGCCCATCTACCAGACCGTGGCCTACGCCTTCGACAGCGCGCAGCATGGTGCGGATCTGTTCGACCTCAAGGTGCCGGGCAACATCTACACGCGCATGATGAACCCGACCAACGACGTGCTCGAAAAGCGTATTGCGGCGCTCGAAGGCGGCATAGGCGCGCTGGCCGTGGCCTCGGGCATGGCGGCCATCACCTACGCGATCCAGACGCTGGCCGAAGCGGGCGACAACATCGTCTCGGCCAGCACCATTTATGGCGGCACCTACAACCTGTTTGCGCATACCTTTCCACAGCAAGGCATCACCACGCGCTTTGCCGACCCGCGCGATCCGGCCAGCTTTGCGCGCCACATCGACGCGCGCACCAAGGCGATCTTCGTCGAGTCGATCGGCAACCCGCTGGGCAACGTGCCCGACATCGGCGCGCTGGCCGCGTTGGCGCACGCCCACGGCGTGCCGCTGATCGTGGACAACACCGTGCCCAGCCCCTACCTGCTGCGCCCCATAGAGCATGGCGCCGACATCGTCGTGCACTCGCTCACCAAATACCTCGGCGGCCACGGCAACAGCCTGGGCGGCGCGATCGTGGACAGTGGCAAGTTCCCCTGGGGCGAGCACCGGGAGCGCTTCGCGCGCTTCAGCCAGCCCGACCCGAGCTACCACGGCGTGGTCTACACCGAAGCCCTTGGCCCGGCCGCCTTCATTGGCCGTGCGCGCGTGGTGCCGCTGCGCAACATGGGTGCGGCGCTGGCGCCGCTCAACGCCTTCCTGATCCTGCAAGGCATAGAGACGCTCGCGCTGCGCATGGAGCGCATCTGCGACAACGCGCTCGCGCTCGCGCGCTACCTGCAAGCGCATCCCAAGATCGAATGGGTGCGCTACGCGGGCCTGCCCGAGCACCCTGACCACGCCATCGTGCAGCGCCTCATGGGCGGGCGCGCCTCGGGCATCCTGTCGTTCAGCCTCAAGGCCCAGGGCGGCGACGCGCGTGCGGCCGGCGCGCGCTTTCTCGACGCGCTGCAGCTGTTCACGCGCCTCGTGAACATCGGTGACGCCAAATCGCTGGCCACGCACCCGGCCTCGACCACGCACCGCCAGCTCAGCCCCGGCGAGCTCGAGCAGGCCGGCGTGAGCGAGGGCATGGTGCGCCTGTCGATCGGCATAGAGCACGTGGACGACCTGCAGGCCGACCTCGCGCAGGCGCTCGACAAGGTATGAAAAAGTGAGCTGCCAGCGCTTGTCAGATCTTCTTAAAAGCTCAATTTGGCTTTATACCGTCTTGACAAGCGACTTGGTATATACCCGGTAGGTGCCTATGCCGCGCGCGACGAGTTCGCCGTCGAGCGCGTCGCGCGTGACCTTGACCGAGACGTAGGCCAGCGTTTTGCCGATGAAGTCGGGCGTGCCGCTCGCGTACAGCACGCCGCTGTCGATCGCGCGCATGAAGTCCACCGTGAGCGTCGCGGTCACGGTGGAGCGGATCAACAGCTCGCTGCCCGGAATCTGCCGGTCGATCAGCACACGCCCACCGATCGCATCGAGCAAGGTCAACGGCACGCCGCCGTGCAGCACGCCGTGCGGATTCAGGTGGTCGCGCCGTATCGGCAGCATGAAGTACGGCCCGCGCTCGCCCTTCAAAATGTCGTAGCCCACGAGCTGCTGGAACGGCCCGTGGAAATACGCAGCCGAAGTTGCTGGGCTGTTGCTTGCGCTCATGCGCCGTTGACCTTGAAGTAGTCGGGCTTGCCGGCGGGCCAGAAATCGCCCCACAACAGCATGCCCCCCTCGACGTTGAGCACCTCGCCCGTGATGAATTTGCCCGAGGGCCCGGCCAGATAGACCACGGCCTCGGCGATGTCCTGCACGTCTCCAGGGCGCATCATGGGGTTGCACTGGTAGAAGGTAGGGACGTTTTCGTCGCGGTAGTTGTTGAAGCCGTTGCTCTCTATCGCGCCAGCGCCTATGCAGTTGAGGCGGATGTTGTGCTCGGCCCATTCGATGGCCAACGTGCGCGAGAGCGCGATCACGCCCGCGCGCGAGGCGGCGGTGTGCGCCATGCCCGTGAGGCCGCGGTCTATCGCCGCGGTGATGTTGATGATGTTGCCGGGTTTGCCCTGCTCCACCCAGCGCTTGGCGGCGCTTTGCATCATGAACCAGCTGCCGTTGAGATTGGTGTCTATGACCGCGTTCCAGCCCTTGACGGGGAAGTCCATCGCATGTGCGGCAAACTGCCCGCCCGCGTTGTTGACCAGAATGTCCAGGCCGCCGAAATGCTCCCACACGGCGCCCATCAAAGCATCGACCTGCTCGGGGTCGCGGATGGTCATGGGGTAGGTGAACACCTCGCGCCCCGAGAGCGCGCGCAGCTTTTGTGCACTGTCTTCGAGCTTTTCGGCATTGCGCCCGCAGATTGCGAGCGTCGCGCCAAGGCGCGCAAACAAAAAGGCGATGGCCTTGCCTATGCCGCTGCCCGCGCCCGACACCAGCACCACCTTGCCGGCAAACAAGTCATCGCGGTACACCGTGGGCAACGCGGCAAGGGCCTCGTCGCCGGGGCCGAATTTGGGTTGAGTCGTGTCTTGCGTGTTCATGCGGTCACCTTGAAATATTCGGGTTTGGGGATGGTCCAGACCTCGCCCCAGAGGACGCCGCCACCATCGACGGTGAGCAGTTCGCCCGTGATGAACTTGCCGCTGGGCGCGCTCAAATAGACCACGGCCTCGGCAATGTCGTGCACGTCGCCCACGCGCTTCATCGGATTGGCGGCCGAGAAGGACTTGACGGCTTCCTCGGAATACTGGCGAAAGCCCGTGCTCGCGATCGCGCCGGGCGCGACGCAGTTGATGCGGATGCCGTACTGCGCCCACTCCACCGCCACGGTCTTGGAAAGGTAGGTCACGGCCGCGCGCGCCGCGCAGGTGTGTGCCACCCCCGGCATGCCGCGCTGGAAGGTGGCGACGATGTTCACGATGTTGCCCTGCGTGCCCGTGTCGCGCCAGCGCTTGGCCATGGCGTGCATCATGTACCAGGTGCCGTTGAGGTTGGTGTCTATCACCGCCTTCCAGCCCTTGGTGCTGAAATCCAGCGCACGCTGCGGAAACTGGCCGCCGGCGTTGTTGACCAGCACATCGACGCGCCCGAAGTGCTGCCACGCCGCATCCATCAACTGCTCGACCTGCTCGGGGTCGCGGATGCTCATGGGATGCACGAACACGTCGGGGCTGCCGAGCTTGCGCAGCCATTCGGCGCTGGCCTCGAGCTTGGCCACGTCGCGCCCGCAGATCGCGAGCCTGGCGCCCAGGCGCGCGTACAAAAAGGCGATGGCCTTGCCAATGCCGCTGCCCGCGCCCGAAACGAGCACGACTTTGTCGTCGAAAAGCCCAGGGTGATAGACCGTGGGCTGCTGGGCCAGGACGTCATCGTCGAAGCCGAAGGTAGAGGGTGCTGTCATGAATAACCTCAGAAATCTCAGAAGCGGAAAATTCCATAGGGGGTCGGCAATGGGGGCATTGGCATGGATGCGCCGCGCATTATCCAACTCTAACTAGCGTTTGATTACCCACCCCTGCGGGATAACCCTAGCTTGCCGACGAAAAGTGCCTATGCCGGCGCACGAATGCCGCCCATCCAGCGAACGACATAACTAATTTGTCTTATATCTTGTGTCTTAAGCATTGACTTGGTATGAATTGCATTTCAGAATCCGCGCCTCTTCAGACGGGGGTCAGTGAGACTCGCTTCCGCTGCCCCACTCGGCTCTTTGGTGCATGTATCGCGGCACCGTGATGCCTCGCCCGCCCTGCGCATGCAAGGCACATGGCGCCCGCTTCATCTAGGAAAGGAATAGTGATGACAGCGTTCCCTCGTTTCATCTCCGGCACCAAGACCTTCGTCAATGACGTGGTCGAAGGATTCTTTGCCATCACCCACAACGGTCTTGCGCTGCTTGGCTTGGCCGTGGCCTGCGTGGCCATGGTCGCTGCGAGCCGGCCCGATCTGCGCTTGAGCGCCGAGGCTCAGCTGTTCGACTGGCTGCGCACCCGCCATGTCGTGGCGCAGGAGCAGGAGGCCCCAACCGTGGCCGACACGGGCGACCGCGCCCTCGCCATCCATCCCCAGACCCTGCCCAAGGAGCAGGCGGCCATTGCTTTTTGGCTCAGCAAAAAATACCGCGTGGCGCCTGAGCCCGTCAGCGCGCTGGTGGCCGAGGCTTATGACCTGGGCCTGCGCACCAAGATCGAGCCCACTTTGCTGCTCGCCGTGATGGCCGTCGAGTCGAGCTTCAACCCCTTTGCCCAAAGCGCCGTCGGCGCGCAGGGCTTGATGCAGGTGATGACGCGAACGCACACCGACAAATACGAAAACGTTGGCGGCCACCTCGCGGCTTTCGATCCGCTGACAAACCTGCGCGTGGGCGCCAAGGTGCTGCAGGAGTGCATACAGCGCGCCGGCTCGGTCGAAGGCGGGCTGCGCTATTACGTGGGCGCGGCAAACCAGGAAGACGACGGCGGCTACGCGGCCAAAGTCCTGGCCGAGCAGGCGCGCCTGCGCCAGATCGCCGGTCGGCGCGGGACGCTTGCAGCACGTGCACAAGCGCAGCCCGCGCCGGTGCGCCCCGCGGGGGATGCCACGGCACGCAACGATGAAGGCGTTGCAGCATCGCCTGCGCAGTCCTGAGCGCGCCTTCACAGCGCACAACGGCGGCTCTCCGACGGGCAAGCAAAGAAGCGCAGGCGCCCCGCTCGGCTACACTCGCGGCGTACGCAACTGGCGATAGGCGCGGCCGCCGGCGCACTGGCAGCCGCCGCCGACGTGGAAACCGGCAAGGATGGCTCCTTGTAAACCACGGGGAAGCGTACCGCCGGGCAAGTCCCGGTGCCAAGCCGTTCGCCTGGGCAGCCCTTGTCAGCGCCGCAAAACGCCGTTTCGTGGCGCAAAGTGCAAGGAAGCAGCTTTCACCCTAGGACTGCCATGTACCACCGCAACATCCTCGTCGAACAAACCGACCCCGAAGTCTTTGCCGCCATCCTGGCCGAAAACCGCCGCCAGGAAGAGCACATCGAGCTGATCGCCAGCGAAAACTACGCCTCGCCCGCCGTGATGTGGGCGCAAGGCACGCAACTGACCAACAAATACGCCGAGGGCTATCCTGGCCGACGCTACTACGGCGGCTGCGAATACGTCGATGTGGTCGAACAGCTGGCCATAGACCGGCTCAAGCAGCTTTTCGGCGCTGAAGCCGCGAACGTGCAGCCGCACTGCGGCGCCTCGGCCAACGAGGCCGTGTTCCTCGCGTTTCTCAAGCCCGGCGACACCGTCATGGGCATGAGTCTGGCCGAAGGCGGCCACCTCACGCACGGCATGCCGCTCAACATCAGCGGCAAGTGGTTCAATGTAGTCTCCTACGGCCTCGACGCCAAGGAGGCCATCGACTACGACGCGATGGAAAAGAAGGCCCACGAAACGCGGCCCAAGCTCATCATCGCGGGTGCCTCGGCCTACAGCCTGCACATCGACTTTGCGCGCTTTGCCAAGGTGGCCAAGGACGTGGGCGCTATCTTCATGGTCGATATGGCGCACTATGCGGGTCTGATCGCCGCGGGCGTGTATCCCAACCCCGTGCCACACGCCGACGTGGTCACCTCGACCACGCACAAGAGCCTGCGCGGCCCGCGCGGCGGCGTCATCCTGATGAAGGCCGAGCACGAAAAGGCCATCAACAGCGCCGTCTTCCCCGGTCTGCAGGGCGGCCCGCTGATGCACGTGATCGCGGCCAAGGCCGTAGCCTTCAAAGAGGCGTTGCAACCCGAGTTCAAGACCTACCAGCAGCAGGTGGTGACGAACGCGCGCATCGTTGCCGAAACGCTGACCGAGCGCGGCCTGCGCATCGTGAGCGGCGGCACGCAAAGCCATGTGATGCTGGTCGATCTGCGCTCCAAGGGCATCACCGGCAAGGAAGCCGAGGCCGTGCTCGGCGCCGCGCACATGACGATCAACAAAAACGCCATCCCCAACGACCCTGAAAAGCCCATGGTCACAAGCGGCGTGCGCATAGGCACCCCCGCGATGACCACGCGCGGCTTCAAGGACGAAGAGGCGCGCCTCACGGCCCACCTGATCGCCGACGTGCTCGACAAGCCGCGCGACACCGAGCATATCGCCGCGGTACGCGCCAAGGTGCACGCGCTCACGGCACGCTTTCCGGTCTATGGCTGAACGCGGCGCAGCGCAAGCATGAAATGCCCTTTCTGCGGCCACCAGGAGACGCAAGTCGTCGAAACCCGCGTGGCCGAGGACGGCGGCTTGGTACGCCGCAGGCGCCAGTGCGCAGCCTGTGAGCGACGCTTTACCACCTACGAGCGCCCCGAGGTGACGCTGCCCACCATCATCAAAAAGGACGGGCGGCGCACCGAGTACGAGCGCGCCAAGCTGCTCGCCTCGTTCAAACTCGCGCTGCGCAAGCGCCCCGTGAGCACCGAGCAGATCGACAGCGCGATCGAACGCATCGAAGAAAAGCTGCTGAGCCTGGGCCAGCGCGAGCTGCCCTCGGCCCAGCTTGGCGAGCTCGTGATGCGCGAACTCAAAAAACTCGACAAGGTTGCCTACGTGCGCTTTGCGAGCGTGTATCGCAACTTCGAAGACGTGGACGCATTCCGCGCCGTTGTCGATGAAGTGGACAAATAACTCACAAAATAATAGCTACTAGCGCTTGATACACAAGCACTAGAGGCCAAAAGTACCTAAATTTTCGCCACCTTTGGCGCCCTCACAGCGCCTGCGCGAGCCGGCGCACGCCTTCCTCGATCTTGGGCAGGTCCGCGGTCGCGAACGACAGGCGCAGCGTGGCGCGGTCGGGGTTGGCGCAGTAAAACGGCGCGCCCGGCACGAAGGCCACGCCTTTTTCGATCGCACGCGGCGACAACTCCTGCGCGTCGGCAATCTTGCCGCCGGCCCCGGTCAGGCGCGCCCAGATGAACAGCCCCCCCTGCGGCGGCACGAAGTCGATCGCAGCGCCGAGCTCACGGCGCAACGCCCGCCCCATGGTGGCGGCGCGCTCGGCATAGACCTTGCGCACATGGGCCAGCGTGGCGGGCATGCGGCCCGCGCGCAGATAGTGCGCAGCCGTGGCCTGGGCAAAGGTGCTGGTGTTGGCGTCGCTGAACTGCTTGCACATCACGGCCTTGGCGAGCAACTCCGGCGGCGCGATCAGCCAGCCCAGGCGCAGGCCCGCGCTCAGCACCTTGCTGAGGCTGCCGCAGTGCGCGAGCCAGTCGCGACTGCCCGGCACCTGCGCCGAAAGCGCAAGCAGGCTGGGCGGCGGCGGCGCATCGAAATACAGGTCGCCATAAGGGTCGTCCTCGACGACCAGGCACTGGTACTGCAGCGCGAGCTCCAGCACCCTTTTGCGCCGCGCAAGGCTCAGCGTGGCGCCGCTGGGGTTGCCGTAGGTCGGGATCAAATACACCATTTTGGGCCGATGCTGCGCCATCAGCTGCTCCAGCACGTCGGTCTGCACGCCCTGCGCGTCTATGGGCGCGCTCACGAGCTGCGCGCCAAACAGCCGAAAGCACTGGATGGTCGCCAAAAACGTCGGCCCCTCGACGATCACCTTGTCGCCGGGGCTGATCATGGTCTTGGCGAGCAGGTCAAGCGCCTGCTGGCTGCCCGTGGTGACGATGAGCTGCTCGGACGTCACGTCCTGCGCGCCCTTGCCCGCCATGAAGCGGGCCAGCTGCTCGCGCAGCGCCGGATAGCCCTCGGTCGCGCCATATTGCAAGGCGCCGCCGCCGTCTTCGCTCAAGGCCGCATTCACCGCAGTGCGAATGCCCTCGACGTCGCACATCGCGCTGTCGGGAAAGCCCCCCGCAAAGCTGACGATGCCGGGCTTGCCCAGCAGCTTGAAAAGATCGCGGATGGCGGAAGTCTCCACCTGGTTCAGACGGTCGGCAAATTGCATGGCAAAAACACTCCAACGAACAGGAAAGCGCCATTGTCGCAGCGCCTCAGGCCACACGGTGCCGTGCCGGGAGCCTGCCGGACTTTGGGCGTCGATAGCGAGAATGCGCCCCGGCGAGGCCAGTTTTTGCCGGATTCGCAGCCCCATAGTGGTGCTATGGGGCAAGAAGACGGTAAAAAATGGGCCGCTGCGGCGCACTCGCAGCCGACGATTCCAAAGTCCGACAGGCTCCTAGGCCCGTGGGCTCCGCAGCCTTCACCGCGCACCTTCTGGGCCACGAGCGCCCGCGCGTTCGCGCTCGTGGCGGCGCTGTTTCTGGCGCTGCTGCGGCGCACGCTTACAGAGAATGCTCGGGCACCTCAGCGCTGCGCAGGCGGATTGCCGGAAAGATGACCGAAAAGGTCGAGCCCTTGCCCACCGTGCTCGTGATGCGCAGCGCAGCACCATGGCGCTGCAGCACGTGCTTGACGATCGCCAGCCCCAGCCCCGTGCCGCCCGTTTCGCGCGAGCGGCTGCGATCGACACGGTAAAAACGCTCGGTGATGCGCGGAATGTGTTCGGGCGCAATACCCACGCCGGTGTCGCGCACGCTGAAAACCGCCGTGCCATCGGCCTGCGGCTGCCACTCGACCGTGATGCTGCCGCCCCCGGGGGTGTAGCGCACGGCGTTGCTGATGAGGTTGGACAGCGCACTTTGCAGTTCGGACTGCGACCCGGCGATCTCCCCTGCCTGCTGCAATACGTCTGCGGGCGGAAATTGCAGGGTATGCGGTCGCTGCTGGTGCCTGGTGAGCAGACTAGACAGGGCCCGGGCCTCTTCTTCGCAGCGCCGCAGCAGCGTTTTCACTGGTGTCCACTCTCCCAGACCGGGGAAGGGGCTGCCTTCCAGACGCGAGAGCGTCAGCAGGTCTTCCACCACGTGCTGCATGCGGGTCGCCTGCTGCGCCATCATGCTCAGATAGCGCGCACGCTCCTGCGCATTCAGTGGCAGCGTCTGCAAAGTCTCCACGAAGCCCGAGAGCACGGTCAAAGGGGTGCGCATTTCGTGCGACACATTCGCCACGAAGTCGCGCCGCATCGCATCGGCCTGCTCGAGCGCCGTCACATCGCGCGCCAGCAGCAGCATGCGTCCATCGGCATAAGGAAAGAGTTGCACCGAAAGACGCACAGGATGTGCAGGCGTGCTGTCGCGCCCTTGCAGGATCACGTCGTGACTGAAGTCGTGCGCGGCCCAGTAGGCACTGAATTCGGGGTCACGCACCAGATTGCCGATGAATTGCATGAGGTCGCGCTGCACGTCAAAGCCAAAATGGCCTGCGGCAATCTGGTTGCACCATTCGATGCGCCCCTGGGCATCAAGCAACACGACGCCATTGGGCGTAGCCTGCAGCGCCGCCAGTATCTCCTGCAGTCGCGCCTGGTTCTTTTCGACCTGTGCCTGCGCCAGGCGCAGCAGACGGCGCGCGCGATCGGCGGCCTCGCCCCACATGCCGCGCAACTGCGGCACCGCAGACAAGTCGCCCGTGCGCAACCACCGCAGCACTCGACTGCCGCGCCACAAGTCCAGCGCAAACCAGCCCCAGGCGGCAAAGCCCGCACCCACCAACGCCCCCCACACCCCTTCCTGCCACCAGCCTATCGCACCACCGATCAGTTGGAAAAACAAGAAATACGCCGAACGCGAAAACATGCCAGGGTCGTGACTCGAAAAAAGGGGCGCGTTCAGGCCTGCATCAAAGCCGGCGGCTGGCTCGTGAAGCGGTATCCCGCGCCGCGCACGGTCTCGACCATCACGCCTGCGGCACCCAAGGCCTCGCGCAGGCGCTTGACGTGCACATCGACCGTGCGTTCCTCGATGAACACATGGTCGCCCCACACCTTGTCGAGCAACTGGGCCCGGCTGTGCACGCGCTCGGCATGCTTCATAAAAAAGTGCAGCAGTTTGAACTCTGTCGGCCCGATCTTGAGCGCACGCCCCTGGTAGGTTACGCGGTGCGTGCCGGCGTCGAGCACCAGATCGCCCTGCGCCACGCTGTCATTGACCTGCTCGGGCGCGCGGCGGCGCAGCACGGCGCGGATGCGCGCAAGCAGTTCCTGCGTGGAAAAGGGCTTGGTGATGTAGTCGTCGGCACCGGCGTCCAGCCCCGCGACCTTGTCGGGCTCGTCGCCGCGCGCGGTGAGCATGATGATGGGCACGGCTTTGGTGCGGCCATCGGCACGCCATTTGCGCGCCAGGGCCAGCCCGCTTTGCCCCGGCAGCATCCAGTCGAGCAGGATCACGTCGGGCAGCACCGCATCGATCTCCCGCTGTGCCGAATCACCATCTTCCGCCCAGATGGGCTGCAAACCGTTGTGACGCAGATTCACCGCAATGAGCTCGGCAATGGCTGGCTCATCCTCGACGATCAACACCTGTGGCATTTTTTTCATCAGAACTCCCACTCATTGCATCAAAGTGGATTCGATTTCGTCCATGGTTCTGTGGCGCACATCCTTGCCCTCGACCAAATAGATGATCAGCTCGGCCAGGTTCTTGGAGTGGTCGCCAATGCGCTCTATGGCCTTGGCCAGGAACAGCAGGTCGAGGCTGGGCGAGATCGTGCGCGGGTCTTCCATCATGTAGGTGATGAGTTTGCGCACGAAGCCGTCGAACTCCTGATCGATCAGATCGTCCTCCTTGAGAATGGCGACCGCCGCCTTGGTGTCGAGGCGCGCGAGCGCATCGAGCGCCTTGCGCAACTGCGCCGAAGCCAAGTCGGCCGCCACGCGCAGTTCACCCGCAGGCAAGGAGCGCGCAGAGCCGCTCTCGATGATGGACTTGACCATGCGCGCCATGCGGTTGGCTTCATCCCCCATGCGCTCGAGATTGGTCGTGGCCTTGGAAAAGGCAATCAGCAGGCGCAGATCCCGCGCCGTGGGCTGGCGCCGGGCGATGATCGTGGTCAACTCCTGGTCCACCTCGACCTCCATGGCGTTGACGCGGTGCTCGATCGCCATCACCTGCAGTGCCGCATCGATATTGAACTGCGAAAGCGCATAGATCGCCTGGCGGATCTGCGCCTCGACGAGCCCGCCCATTTCCATGAGACGCGCAGACACCGTATTGAGCTCGTTGTCGAATTGCGACGAGAGATGCTTTTCTGTCATGGTTCGTCTCCTTGCCTCAGCCGAAGCGGCCGGTGATGTAGTCCTCGGTCTCCTTGCGCTGGGGCTTGAAGAACATCTGTTCCGTCTCGCCGAACTCGACCAGGTCTCCGAGGTACATATAGGCCGTGTAATCGCTGACACGCGCTGCCTGCTGCATGTTGTGCGTGACGATCACCACCGTGTATTCGTCCTTGAGTTCGGCGATCAATTCCTCGACTTTGCCCGTGGAAATCGGGTCGAGCGCGGAACAGGGCTCGTCGAGCAGCAACACCTCAGGCTTCACCGCGATGCCACGCGCGATGCACAAGCGCTGCTGCTGGCCGCCCGAAAGGCTGGCGCCGCTTTGCTGAAGCTTGTCCTTCACTTCGCTCCACAGCGCAGCCTTGCGCAGCGCCCATTCGACGCGATCGTCCATCTCGGAGGCGCTGAGGTTTTCGAACAGCTTCACGCCGAATGCGATGTTGTCGTAGATGGACATGGGAAACGGCGTAGGCTTTTGAAACACCATGCCCACCCTTGCGCGCAGCAAGGCAACGTCTTGCTTGCTCGTGAGCAGGTCTTCACCGTCGAGCAATATTTGCCCTTGCGCGCGCTGCTCGGGGTAGAGCTCGTACATGCGGTTGAAAGTACGCAGCAAGGTGGACTTGCCACAGCCCGAAGGCCCAATGAAGGCCGTGACCTTGTGTTCTGGAATATCCAGCTGAATATTTTTCAGGGCGTGGAATTTGCCGTAATAAAAATTCAAGTCGCGCACTGAAAGCTTGGGACGGGTGGCTGTCGGAGCTGCGGCGGTAGATGCGATGGACACGTTTGAATCCCTTCTTGCTTTGTTCACTTTTGGCGCGTCAGCACACGGGCCAGGATGTTGAGGCCCAGCACCGCGAGCGTGGTCAAAAATACCCCAGCCCAGGCGAGATGCTGCCAATTTTCATAGGGGCTCATGGCGAATTTGAAAATCGTCACAGGCAGGCTTGCCATGGGCTTGGACAGGTCGGCACTCCAGAACTGGTTGTTGAGCGAGGTGAACAGCAAGGGCGCCGTCTCGCCCGCGATGCGCGCCACTGCCAACAGCACACCCGTGATCACGCCCGCGCGCGCGGCGCGCAAAGTCACCAGGGTGATGACCTTCCACTTGGGCGTACCCAGCGCATAGGCGGCCTCGCGCAGACTGGAAGGCACCAGCAAAAGCATGTTTTCGGTCGTGCGAATCACCACGGGGATCACGATCAGGGCCAAGGCAAACACCCCCGCATACGCGGAAAAACTCCTGAAGCGCGCCACCACTGCGGCATAGACGAAAAGGCCAATGACGATACTGGGCGCCGACAGCAAAATGTCGTTGACGAAGCGCGTGACCGAAGCCAGCCAGCTGTTACCTCTGTCATATTCCGCCAGAAACACGCCTGCCATGATGCCTATGGGCGTACCGACGAAGGTCGCCAGCATCACCATCATGAACGACCCGAAGATCGCGTTTGCCAAACCACCGCCATCTTCATTGGGCGGAGGAGTCATTTGCGTGAACAAACTCAGGCTGAAGCCGCCCAGGCCAAGCCGTAAAGTCTCCCACAAGATCCAGAGAAGCCAAAAAACCCCGAATACCATGGCGAGCAACGACAAGGTCAAGGCAAAGTAATTGACACCCTTGCGTTGGCGATAGAGCGCCATGCGTTGTGCGGCGGTGCTCATGTGCGTGCTCCTTCATTTTTTTGCAGGCGCATCAGCAGCACCTTGGACAAGGCGAGTACCACAAAAGTCACGAAGAACAGCACCAAGCCAAGGTAAATCAGCGAAGCCTGGTGCAGCCCTTCGCCTGCCTCGGCAAACTCGTTGGCCAGCGCTGAGGTGATGCTGTTGGCCGCCTCGAAGAGCGAAAAAGTCTTGAGCTGGTTCATGTTGCCGATGACGAAGGTCACGGCCATGGTTTCGCCCAGCGCGCGCCCCAACCCCAGCATGATGCCGCCCAGCACGCCGGTCTTGGTGTAAGGCAGCACGACCTTCCACACCACTTCCCAGGTCGTGGAGCCCAGCGCATAGGCCGATTCCTTGAGCATGGGTGGCGTCACCTCGAACACGTCACGCATCACGGAGGCGATGAACGGGATGATCATGATGGCCAGAATGATCCCGGCCGACAAAATGCCTATCCCTACAGGCGGCCCCGACACCAAGTCTCCGAAGAAAGGCACCCCTTGGAAAAGGGACTGCAGAGGTTGCTGCACGAAGCGCGAAAGAATGGGGGCGAACACCAACAACCCCCACATGCCATAAACGATGGACGGCACCGCCGCAAGCAATTCAATCGCCGTGCCCAGAGGGCGCTTGAGCCACGCGGGCGACAGTTCTGTCAAAAACAAGGCGATGCCGAAACTCACCGGCACCGCAATCAGCAAGGCGATGAAAGAGGTCGCGAGCGTGCCATAGATCATGACCAGCCCGCCGTACTCATCCTGCACTGGATCCCATACGCTGCGCCCCAAAAAACTCAGGCCGTAGCGCGCAATGGAAGGCCATGCCCCGATCACCAAGGACAGCAAAATGCCCACCAGCAGCAACAAAGTCAGTGTGGCTGCCGCGCGCGCAAGCCAGCCAAAAATCTGATCGGCCAGCACATTCGACACCCCCGGCGGACGGGACGGCGGCGTGCTTCTCTCGGCACGAGCGACCGCTTTGGCAGACGGCGCCTGGCTCACGGGTAAGGTAGTGGACACGTCAGCAACCTCTGGACATCAACAAAAATTTAATCCGCACGAATTGCCTTTGCAGGGCAAAAATCCCGGCGGACCGCTCCAGCTTTGCGCTCGGCAGCCCGCCAGAGGATGCTTACTTCAACGAAACCGGATGGCCCGAGGCATCCTTGATCTCAGCCCAAGATTTCACAACCATGTCCTTCACGCTTGCGGGCAGCGGCACATAGTCCAAGTCCGTGGCGGTCTTGTCGCCATTTTTGTACGTCCACTCAAAGAATTTGAGCGATGCAGTCGCTTCGGCAGGCTTTTCCTGCACCTTGTGCATCAGGATGAACGTAGGGTTCGTGATCGGCCAGGTTGCATTGCCAGGCTGGTTCGTCAAGATCAGGTAAAAACTCTTGGGCCACACCGCGCCGGCGGCGGCAGCCTTGAAAGCATCATCGTCGGGCGAGACGAAACGGCCGGCAGCGTTCTGCATTTGCACGTAGGCCATTTTGTTTTGCTTGACGTAGGCGTACTCGACATAGCCAATCGAATTCGGCAGGCGCCCCACGAAGGCGGCAACGCCCTCATTCCCCTTGCCGCCCGCACCTACGGGCCAGTTCACTGCGGTGCCCTCACCCACCTTGCTCTTCCACTCGGCATTGACCTTGGAGAGGTAGTTGGTGAACACGAACGTGGTGCCAGAGCCATCGGCACGGCGCACCGGCGAAATGGCCGCATCAGGAAGCTCCACGCCGGGGTTCAGCGCTGCAATGGCAGGGTCATTCCACTTGGTGATCTTGCCCAGGTAAATGTCACCGAGCACCTGGCCATTGAGCTTAAGCTTGCCAGGCTCCATGCCCTTGATATTGACCACGGGAACCACGCCACCGATCACGGTCGGGAACTGCACCAAGCCCTTTTTCTCGAGCTCATCTTCCTTCAAGGGCATGTCGGACGCGCCAAAAGCCACGGTCTTGGCCTCGATCTGTTTGAGTCCGGCGCCGGAACCCACAGACTGGTAGTTGACCTTCACACCCGTCGCCTTGTAGTAATCGGCCGCCCACTTGGAATACAACGGAGCAGGGAAGCTTGCGCCTGCACCGGTAATTTCCTTCACTTCCTGCGCATAAGCGGCAGAAAACACACCAGCAGCTGCGACACCAGCCGCCAAAACGCGAGACAAAGACATCTGCATGGAAAGACCTCTTGAGAGTGAGTAGGGACGCACGAATGTAGTTGCGCCTCATGACAATTGCATGACTATCGAAAATTACATCGCACGCAGCCCGCTTCCTACGTCACCTTTTTGTCATACACGTAACCTAGCATAGATTGCGCTCGCGCAGCCCAGGCCAAGGGTCTGCAGGCTTTCCCTGTCTGTTATGCTGCCCGGCTGGAATTGGCGCGACCTGCGCAAGAAAATGCACAACGGAACCCTGCTTGCCGCCGTGGATCTAGGATCCAACAGCTTTCGTCTCGAAATCGGCCGCTTCGCCTACGGTCACATCCAGCGCACCGAATACCGCAAAGAAACCGTCCGCCTGGGCAGCGGTCTCGACGAAAACCGCAATCTCACGCCCGAGGCCATGCAGCGCGGCTGGGATTGCCTGGCGCGTTTCGGGGAGCGTCTGGCAGATTTTGCGCCCTCGCAGGTACGTGCCGTCGCCACGCAGACGCTGCGTGAAGCGCGCAACCGGCAGGAGTTCCTGGCGCGCGCCAGCGAAGCCCTCGGCTACCCCATAGAGGTCATTTCCGGCCCCGAAGAGGCCCGGTTGATCTACCAAGGCGTCTCGCGTCTGCTGCCGCAGTCCGATGAGCGCCGGCTCGTGGTGGACATCGGCGGGCGCTCCACCGAGTTCATCATTGGCCAGCAATTCACCCCCCACGCCATGGCATCGTTTCGCGTGGGCAGCGTCGCGTGGTCCATGCGTTACTTTGCTGACGGCGCCTTCACACCTGAGGCCTTTCGCGCTGCAGAGATTGCCGCCAAGGCAGTGCTCGATGAAGCGCTGGACACCTTCCACCCGGGCGCCTGGAGCATTGCCTACGGTTCCTCGGGAACGGTGGGCGCCATTGGCGACATCCTGGCGCAGGCCCAGGTCTGCCCCTCCGACGTCGTGACCCTCGAGGGGCTGCACTGGCTGCACGAGCGCCTGTTGCGCGCACAGAGCGCCGAACGAGTGCGCCTCGAAGGGCTCAAGGACGACCGCCGGGCGGTGATTGGCGGTGGCCTCAGCGTGCTCAGGGCCATTTTTGAACTGCTGCAGATCGAGCAAATACAGGTAGCCCAAGGCGCGCTGCGCCAAGGGGCGCTGTATGACCTGCTCGACCGCGAACAACCAGACACCGATCTGCGCGCCACTACGGTGCGGGGGCTGATGCAGCGCTTCGCCGTGGATGCCGCCCAGGCCGAGCGCGTGGCACGCACGGCCCAGGCGCTATTCCTCCAGGCGATACCCGAGGGCCAAGCCAGCGCGGCACGCGAGCTCGAATGGGCAGCACGCCTGCATGAAATCGGCAGCCTGATCTCACACAGCGAAGCGCACCGGCATGGCGCCTACATCCTGGACAACACCGACGTGCCTGGTTTCACCGTGCCAGAGTTGCACCGGCTGGGCCTATTGGTGCTGGGGCAGCGCGGCAAGGTCCGCAAAATCGAGGCCGAGCTGCACAATGACCCCCATCTCGCCCGCCAGCTGTTGTGCTTGCGGCTGGCCGTGGCGCTGTGCCACGCGCGCCGGGAGCCAGACATGCTCGGCTTGACCCTGCAAGCGCACAGCTCCAGCCACCACCTCAGCACCCGTCCGGGCTGGGCTGCAGCCTACCCACAATCGGCCTATTTGCTGCGGGAAGAAGCCCTGGCCTGGCAAAAAACTCCGTGGGAGCTGCTGCTAGAGTTGAGTTGAGCACCCAACGTGCAGGAGCTGCCATGCCTTCCTCTCAGAGCCCCGCATCACCCGTTCCTGCCTCTGCTGACGCCGCCAGCGCTACCCCTGCTGCACCGTCCCTCCCGCGCGGCCTGAGCAGCGCCGAAGCAGCGCGGCGCCTCGCCGCCGACGGCCCCAACCTGTTGCCTGGCAGCGCACCCAAGTCCACCTGGGCGATCGTGCGCGAGGTGCTTACCGAGCCGATGTTCCTGATGCTGCTGGCTGCGGGCGGCATCTATCTGGCGCTGGGCGACCGGGGCGAGGCCATGTTCCTGCTGGGCTTCGTGTTTGTGGTCATCGGCATCACGCTGGTGCAGGAGCGCCGCACGCAGCGCGCGCTGGAATCGCTGCGCGACCTGTCGGCTCCGCGTGCGCTGGTGCTGCGCGACGGGCAGGAGCAGCGCATCCCCGGCCGTGACGTGGTGTGCGGCGACCTGCTGGTGTTGCACGAGGGCGACCGCGTTGCCGCCGATGCCGTGCTGCTGGACGGCCAGCTCGAGGTCGATGAATCGCTGCTCACGGGCGAATCCGTCCCCGTGGCCAAGCTGCCGCGCCCGTCCGCGCCCGGCTCCGCACACGCCAACGCAGGCGCGCAGGACGAGGAAGCGCACCAGTTGTACGCCAGCACCGTGGTGACGCGCGGTGTAGGCATCGCTCAGGTCTGCGCCACGGCGGCCAAGACAGCCGTGGGGCGCATAGGCGCCGACCTGGCCGCGACCATCGAACCCCCTTCGGCGCTGCAACAGGATTCGCGCACCCTGGTGCGTCGCATCGGCCTGCTGGCCAGCCTGCTGGCCATGGCCCAGGTGCTGCTGGGCTGGTGGTGGGATGGCAGGCCCCTGCTCGAAAGCCTGCTGTCCGGCATCGCGCTCGCCATGGCCATCCTGCCGGAAGAAATCCCCGTGATCCTCACCGTGTTCCTTGCGCTCGGCGCCTGGCGCATCGCACAGCAGAAGGTGCTGACGCGGCGCGTCGCCGCGGTCGAGGCGCTGGGTGCGATCACCGTGCTCGCGGTGGACAAGACCGGCACGCTCACCGTCAACCGCATGGCCGTGGCCGAGCTCGCTATCCCCGAGGCGCATTTCCGCCCCGAAAATGCGCAAAGCCTGCCCGAGCCATTTCACCCGCTGACCGAATTCGCCATGCTGGCCACGCCGGGCGATCCGTTCGACCCCATGGAAAAAGCCATCCAGGCTTTCGGCCACCACTGGCTCGCGGGCACCGAGCATGTGCACGATGGGCGCGAGCCCGAGTTCGAATACGCGCTCTCGGGCGAAATCCTGGCCATGACGCGCGTCTATGCGAGCAGCGACCCGACGCAGCACCTACTCGCCACCAAGGGCGCACCCGAAGCCGTTGCCGATCTGTGCCACCTGGCTCCTGCGCAGCGCGAAGCCATCCAGCGCCAGACGCAAGCCATGGCCGAGCGCGGGCTGCGCGTGCTGGGCGTGGCGCGTGGGCGCTGGACGGATACCGCGCCTGCGACAGACGGCGCGCCGCCCTGGCCGGCCAGCCAGCACGACTTCGAGTTCGAATTCCTGGGCTTGGTGGCGCTGGCCGACCCGCCGCGCGCCGACGTCCCTGCCGCGCTGGCCGAATGCCGTGCCGCCGGCGTGCGCGTGATCATGATGACGGGCGACCACCCGGCGACGGCGCGCGCCATTGCGCAGCAGGTGGGTCTGTCGGAGCGCCCCGACGTCATCACCGGCGCCGAGATCGAGGTACTCGACGACGCGGCACTGCGCGCGCGCCTGCAGCACGTGGACTTGTGCGCGCGCCTCAAGCCACAGCACAAGCTGCGCCTGGTGCAAGCGCTGCGCGCGGACGGCGAGGTCGTGGCCATGACCGGCGATGGCGTCAACGATGCACCGGCACTCAAGGCGGCGGACGTGGGCATCGCGATGGGCGAGCGTGGCACCGACGTGGCGCGCGAGGCCGCCGCGCTGGTGCTGCTCGACGACAGCTTTGCCCGCATCGTCGCGGCGATTCGCCAGGGGCGGCGCATAGACGACAACATCCGCAAGGCCACGCGCTTCGTCTTTGCCGTGCATGTACCCATCATTGCGCTGGCGCTCGTACCCACGCTGCTGCACTGGCCGGTGCTGCTGCTGCCCGTGCACATCGTGCTGCTGGAACTGCTGATAGACCCGATCTGCTCCATCGTCTTCGAGGCCGAACCCGAAGACGACGACCTGATGCAGCGCCCTCCGCGGCCCGTGACGGATTCGCCCTTTGCCGCCGCGCCGCTGTTGCTCGGCGCCGCGCAAGGGCTGGGCATGGGCGCCGCACTGCTGGCAGGGCAAGCCTGGCTGGTGGCTGCGGGCTGGAGCGCCGCACAAGGCCGCGCCGTGGTGTTCTGCACGCTGGTGCTGGGCGTGATGCTATTGATTCTGGCAAACCGCGACCTCGCGCATCCACCCTGGCATGGCATTACCGACCCCAACCCCTGGCTGCGGCGCATGGCCGGCGTGATGGCGCTGTTGCTGCTCGCAGTGCTGGGCATCCCGTGGCTGCGCGAACTCATGGGGCTGACCCTGCCGGGCACGCAAGGATGGCTGGCCGGCGCCGCCCTGCTGGCGCTCTGCCTGGCCTGGCTGGAGCTGTTGCGCTGGGCCAGCCGGCGCTGGCAGGGCCGCCGCGGCAGCCGCTGACGGCAGTCTCAGCCAGGCAGCTGGTCACGTCCGCCCTCGGCAATGCGGGGCAGCGGCGCATGGTCCAGGTCCGGACGGCTCCAGGGGTCGATGTGGGTCATGAGGTTGAGCACGCGATGGCGCTGCAGCACACGGCGCCGGGCCTCTACGGCGATGTCGTGCCCTGCCTCTACGCTCAGACTGGCGCCGACTTCCAGATGCGCATCGACCAGCATCATGTCGCCCATCTTGCGCGTGCGCACGTCGTGTACGCCGCGCACGCCAGGCGTCTCGAGCAAGGTCTGGCGGATCGCCTGCACCTCCTGTTCGTCGGCGGCGCGATCCATCAGGTCGTGCAGCGCATCCCAGGCAAAATTCCAGCCCATGCGCGCCACCATCAGGCCCACGATCAGCGCCGCGATCGGATCGAGCAGCGGATAGCCTGCCAGATTGCCCGCAATGCCTATACCCACCACCAGCGAAGAAGCCGCATCCGAGCGCGCATGCCAGGCATTGGCCACCAGCATGCTCGACTTCACACGTTTGGCCACGGCAAGCATGTAGCGGAACAACAGCTCCTTGCCGAGCAAGGCAGCGCCCGCGACCCACAGCGCCGCCACATGCACCTGCGGCAACTCATGCGGATTTTCGAGCTTGGTCAGTGCCGCCCACAGCATCCCTAAACCCACGCCCAGCAGCAGCAGCCCCAGTGCCAGCGAGGCCGCCGTCTCGAAACGCTGGTGACCGTAGGGGTGGTCGGCATCGGCATCTTTTTGGGCGTGGTGGTTCGCCAGCAGCACCACGAAGTCGGCCACGAGGTCGGACAGCGAATGAATGCCATCCGCCACCAAACCCTGCGACTTCGACAAGATGCCCACGACGATCTGCACCGCCGTGAGCACCAGATTGACCGCCACGCTGACCCAGGTGCTGCGCGCCGCCGCCGCCGCGCGCTCCTCAGGCGTGTGCAGCGTGTCTTCGGAATCGTCTTCGGGGGTGATCAACATGAGAAGCAGGAGGTGGATGGCTGAACCCCGATTGTGCATGGCGCACGCGCTGCGATGGTGCCCACGGCATGTCCATAGACCAAGCACTTCATAACATAAATAAACCAGCACTACCCATCGTGCCGGTGCGTGTGGTGCAGGTCCGGCGCATGCGCATGGCGGTGCGCCATGGACGCATGCCGGTGCCAGTGGCTGTGACTGTCCTGCGGCATGGATTCGTGTGTGTGCGCGTGGTGGCCGTCGTCGTGCCGGTGCGCGTGCTCGTGCTCCAGCACTTCATGCACATGCCAATGCACATGGCGCTCGGTCAGGTGCAGCACCACACCCAAGCCCATCAGCAGACCACCCGGCACGGCCAGCGCACCCACAGCGCGCTCCCCCCAGGCCCAGGCCCACAGCGCGCCAATAAAGGGCGCAAAGGCAAACACCGAAGCGGTGCGCGCCGCACCGAAAGCACGCTGCGCCAGCAGGTAAAAGCGCAGACTCAGCCCGTAGCCCGACGCCCCCACAACCAGCAGCCCCAAGGCCACGCCTGGCGCGGGCCAGGGTTCATGCCAGGCCCAGGCCAGCGCGAACGAAGCCGTGGCCCCCAGGGCGGCCTTGCACCACACCACTTGTGCAGGGTCGCGCTGCGCCAGCGCACGCGACAAGCTGTTGTCCACCCCCCAGGCCACGGTCGCCAACAGCACGGCAAGCAAGCCCGCCACCTGCGTGTGTCCCTGCAGTCCCTGGTCGAGCACCAGCAGCGCACCCCCGGCCAGCAGCATGACCATGGCGACGCCGGCGCGGTGGCCCAAGCTCTCGCGGTACAACACCCAGGCCAGCAGCGCGGTGAACAAGGCCTCGAGCGTGAGCATCAAGGAGGCGCTGGTGCCGCTGGTGCGCTGCAAGCCCCAGGCAAGCGCCACCGGCCCCAGCACCGCCCCGAAACCGGCCATGGCCAGCAGACGGGGCAGGTCCGCACGGCGCAAGCGCGCCTCTTTTTCCACGGGCTGGCGTAACGCCAGGCCCAACAGGGCCGCACCGGCATACAGACAGGCCGCCGTGCCAAAAGCGCCCAGATCCTGCCCCAGGCGCTGCACCAGCGGCGTGCTCGCCCCAAACAATACCGCCGCGAGCAAGGCCAGCAGCGCGCCCTGCCATAGACCTTCGTTTTTCATACCGGCTCCGCCCTGCTCCCCATGGTCTTGCACAAGCTTTTACCCACGCCCGTCTGCCGCCGTCGCCGCCGGGCGCATGCGCACAAAAACCCCCATGGCCGCCAGCGACAGCAGCGCCGCGACGCCAAACGCCCAGCCCGGCGCAACTGCCCAGAGCGCCCCGGCCACAAGCGAGGCCGGCAGGTACAGCACACCCGTGACCGAGTTGTAGATGCCCATTGCCGTAGCGCGGCGCTCGGGCTCGAGGTCGGCGATGAAGGCCTTGCTCTGCGACTCTTCCACGGCGTAAAACAAACCGTACACGGCCATCGCTGCAGCCATCTCCCAGCGGCTGGCCACCACGATCATCCACAGGTTCACGAGGGCATACAGCGCATAGCCCAGCAGCACCACCCGGCTGCGTCCCACCAGGTCACCGAGCCGGCCCATGAACGGTGCGGCCAGCACGCAGGTGACGTTGAACAGTGCGTAAAGCAGCACCACGTCGCGCATGCCAAAACCCAGTGCGTGGGCCTTGAGCAAAAAGAAGCCCAGGCTGAAATACGCGAGCGCAAACACTCCCGCCGGCACCAGAAAGCGCTTGAAGCCGGGGCTCAGCTCGCGCCAGTTCTGGCGCAAACCCTCGCGCGCATGCGGCACGCCGCGCTGGTCGGGTACGCGCATGAGCACCAGCACGCTGAGCACCGCAGGAACGAAAGCCACCCAGAACAAAATGCGATAGGTGTCGGCCGATTCGCCGAGCCAGCTCAGCAGCGCGTAGGCCAGCAGCGGCCCTAGCACGGCACCAGCCTTGTCGAGCGCCTTGTGCACGCCAAAAGCGTAGCCGCGCTTGTCCGCCGCGGCGATCGAGGACAGCCAGGCATCGCGCGGTGGCCCGCGAAAGCCTTTGCCCAGACGTTCGATGACGCGAAACACCGCCAGCCCCGTGACGGACGAAGTCACGAGCAAAATCATCTTCGCGAGCGTGGAAAAGGCGTAGCCCGCCGTCGCAAACCACTTGCGCTGCCCGCTGCGGTCCGACAGCCAGCCCGAGAGGTAGTTGAGCGATGAGGCCGAAAAATCCGCGAGCCCCTCGATCAGCCCGAGCAGCGCGCTCGAGGCCCCGGCCACGGTGGTAAAAAACACCGCAAACACCGAAAAAATCATCTCCGAGCTCACGTCGGTGAGAAAGCTCACGAAGCCGAGCTTGAGCACATCGGGGTGCAGCCGCGCACGCAGCGCAGTCGGCTCAGAAGGGGGCTGGGGCGAAGGAGGAGCGGACATCGAATGCCCTCAAGGGAAATTGAAAAAGCGCCGCAGTCACGCACCGGCAGCAACGTACCGATAGCAAAAGACCGCGTAGGCATAACCCTACCGGCAGAATATAGCATGGGGGCCGGCGCGCCCGCGGTCACGATAATCCCTGTCATGCCAGAACGCACCATTCCCGTGCTCGATTGGCGCCGCAGAGCACGGCCTGCCACCATTCCACCCGTCCCCGCAGCACCGACGGGCGTGTTGCACGACGCCCTGGGCCGCCCACTGCGCGACCTGCGCATCAGCGTCACCGATCGCTGCAACTTCCGCTGCAGCTACTGCATGCCCAAGGAGGTGTTCGGCAAGGACTACCCTTACCTGCCACACAGCGCACTGCTGCGCTTCGAGGAGATCACGCGGCTGGCGCGCCTGTTCCTTGCGCACGGCGTGCGCAAGATCCGCCTCACGGGCGGCGAGCCGCTGCTGCGCAAGGACATCGAAGCGCTCATCGCCCAGCTCGCCGCGCTGCGCACCGTCGATGGCCGCACGCCCGAAGTCACCCTGACCACGAACGGCGCGCTGCTCGCGCGCAAGGCTCAGGCGCTGAAGGACGCGGGGCTCGACCGCCTCACCGTGAGTCTGGACGCGCTCGACGACGCCATATTCCGGCGCATGAACGATGTGGACTTTCCCGTAGCCGAAGTGCTTGCGGGGATTGCGGCTGCACAGCAAGCGGGTTTTACGCGCATCAAGGTGAACATGGTGGTCAAACGCGGCACCAATGACGCGCAAATCCTGCCCATGGCGCGCCACTTTCGCGGCAGCGGCGTGACGCTGCGCTTCATTGAATACATGGACGTGGGCAACAGCAACGGCTGGCGCATGGACGAGGTTCTGCCATCCGACGAAGTGCTCACGCGCCTGCGCGCCGAGCTGCCGCTGGTAGCGCTGCCGCCCAGCACCCCCGGCGAAACCGCCGAACGCTGGGGCTACGCCGATGCGCAAGGCCGCCACGACCCGGCGCTGGGCGAGATCGGCCTCATCAGCAGCGTCACGCGCGCTTTCTGCCGCGACTGCAACCGCGCGCGCCTTTCGACGGAAGGCCAGCTCTTTCTGTGCCTCTTTGCCCACGAAGGTTGGGACTTGCGCAGCCTGCTGCGCTCGGGCGCCGACGACGCCGCCCTCGCTGCGGCCATCGCTACCATCTGGCAAGGCCGCACCGAACGTTACTCCGAACTGCGCAGCACCTTGCCAGCTGCGCCAGCCCAGGGCGCACGGCGCGTCGAGATGAGCTATATCGGCGGCTGAGCCAGGATAGTGCGCTTTGAACGGTGTCCCCATCGCCCACGGAGTCGATAAAAGCGCACGCCATGAAAATTCGAACCCCGGATATCACCGGCCTGGTGCTCGCGGGCGGCCAGGGGGCACGCATGGGCGGTCTGGACAAAGGCTTACAGCCATTTCGCGGCACGCCGCTGGCGCGGCATGCGCTGCGGCGCCTGCAGCCGCAGGTAGGCACGTGCATGCTCAGCGCCAACCGCAACCTCGCGGCCTACGCCGCGTTCGGCGTGCCAGTCTGGCCTGATGCCCAGCCCAATGGTCAGATAGGCCAAACAGGCCAGCCCGATCATGCCGGCCCCCTTGCGGGATTCCTGAGCGGGCTTGCGCATTGCCGCACGCCCTGGCTGCTCACCGTGCCCTGCGACACGCCACTGTTTCCCATCGACCTCGCGGCACGCCTGGCCGCGGCAATCGAATGTTCGGGCGCCGACGTTGCCATGGCCGCTGCGCCCGAATTTCCGCCGAGCGACAGCCGCGTCGCGCCCCGATTGCGCGCCCAGCCCGTGTTCTGCATGCTGCCCACGCGCGTGCACGCCAGCCTGGAAGACTACGTGCGCCGCGGCGGCCGCAAGATCGCGGCCTGGGCCGAGCGCCAGCACTGCATCCTCGTGCCCTTCGACCAGCCCGGCGACGACCCGCGCGCATTTGCCAATGCCAACACCTTGGCCGAGCTGCACGCGCTCGAGCACGCACCATGACCCCGTCCATGCTGACCCTCGGAGGAAAATTCTCTGCCGCATGAATCAACCGCCCCCCATCGTTTCCAGCAAGAGGGCCAAGGTGTGCAGACCCCATGGATATGACCTGAATCAAGACAAACATTTGCCAACAGTTCACGATGCAAAAAAGAGGAGGAAATGAAATGCCTTACAGCGCCCGCCATTTGACCCATCCCCCGACGCGCGCAGAGGTCGATGCGTTGCCCGGCTCCGTGCTGCTCGAATTCGGCGCCCCCTGGTGCGGCCACTGCCAGGCGGCCCAGCCCCTGATCGAAGAAGTGTTACAGGAACACCCCGAAGTCGAGCACCTGAAAATCGAGGACGGACGCGGCCAGCCGCTGGGGCGCAGCTTCGGCGTCAAGCTCTGGCCCACACTGATTTATCTGCGTGCGGGGGCTGAACTGGCACGCGTCGTTCGCCCACACGATGCCCAGGCCCTGCGCACCGCTTTGCAAGGCTGAACGAAAACGACCCTCTGCATCGTGTCTATGCACCTCGAATACGAACCCCTGATCCGCGCGCTCGACGAGGCGCTCAATGCACACCTCGCCTGGGGACGAAAGGTTTTCCGCACCGCCCTGATGCACACCGCACCCGCGGCGGACGTGCTGGATCCGGCAGCGCACGAAATTTGCCAACTCGGACTATGGCTGCGCTCCCACTCAGGAATGCTTCAGGGCATCAACGCACACAAGGCGAAAGCACTGGAGGCCGCGCACCACCGCATGCACGATGCGATCCGTGCCGTCATGGAGCAGGCGCAGGCAGGGCAAACCGTGCCTGCCGCGCAGATGGATGCGTTCGAGCAGGCGCAAGACGAGTTGATGCACCTGCTGACCGCACTCAAGGCGCGGCTCATCACCGATGCGATCCGGCACGATCCGCTCACCGGGCTGCCGCTGCGCTATGGCCTGGAACACGATTTTTCCGACTTTCAGAAAGCCTGCCGGCGTAACCAGACATTTTTCTACCTGGCGATGGTGGACGCCGACCATTTCAAGGAGGTCAACGACCGCCTCGGGCACCAGGTGGGCGATCAGGCGCTGCGTCATTTGGCGCGTACGCTACGGAAAAACATGCGGGGGAATGAGCCGATCTACCGCTTTGGCGGCGAGGAGTTCGTCGTCCTGCTGCAGACGCACAGCACCGAAGATGCGCGCCGGGCTGCGCAACGGCTGGTCGATGCGGTGCGTGCTGCGCTGCTACCACTGGAACAGAAAGAGCCCCTGGGTCTGAGCGTCACAATCGGTCTGACCCAGGTGCAGGACGAGGACGACCTGAGTTCCGCGCTGCAGCGCGCCGACCAGGCCATGTACGCAGGCAAGCAGGCAGGACGCAACCGCTTCGTGCTGCGGAATGCTCCAGCGCAGCCCCCTCTGGCTGAACGAGCCGGCTAATTGCCCTCGCTGGCGCCGGGCATGGTGGCCGCACCCGACAGATTTTGCGGTGCGGCACACCCCACGATGCGGCAGGCCTTGCCACTGCGCCCGCGTGGCATGGCCTGGCCCAGTTCACCACGCACGCGCAGCCGCTCCACCCCTTGCATCTTTGCAAAGGCCTCGAGCGCGGCGCGGCAGCGCGCCAGTGCTGCCTGCCCGTCCGCACCCTGCAGCCCCAGGCGCAGCACCAGCGTGTGCGCGTCCTGCTGGCGCAAGTGAAAGTCGAACACGCCGGCCTCTTCTTCGAGCACGGTGGAAACCGCCATCGGCAGCAAAGTCACGGGTTGGCCGTCGCGCCCCGCCATGACCAGCGGATCGTCCTGGCGCCCCTGCACCGTGAGCGCGGGCAGCGGCGAGCCGCAGGCGCAGGGCCCAGCATGCAGCATGACCTGGTCACCGAGGTCGCAGCGAACCAGCGGTTGCACGTGGTTCGCAAGGTTGGTCAACAGCACGCTGCATGAGGGCTGACCCGCAGGCACGGGACGGAAATGCTCGTCCACCGGCTCCAGGATCACCCAGTCGGCATTCAGATGCAGTTGCCCGTGCGCGCATTCCCAGGCCATGGAGAGAAATTCCGAAGCGCCATAGCTGCAGCGCACCGCGCCGCCCAAGGCTTGGGCAATGTGCGCGCGCGCCGCTGCGCCCAGGGTTTCACCGCCGAGCCATATTTCCCGCGGCGCAATGCGCAAGCGACCCTGCTCGGCCTCGTCGGCCAGCACGCTCGCCACCGTAGGGTAGGTGGCGAGCACCGTGGGCGCGAAATCATTGAGCGCGCGCACCAGCTCAGCCAAGGGCTGCTGGATCGGAAAGCTGCGCATGGTGGCCGCGAGCCAGGGGTTGAGCGCGCACAGGCGCCGAAACGACACATAGCTCGCGAAATGCCCGCTCGTCGCGCCGATGAAGGCGCTGCGCTCGCTCAAGTACCAGGGGTCGAACCAGCGCCGCAGCGCCTGCGGGGGGGCGCGGCGCAGGGCTTCGAGCGCGTCGTACACCGCCATCGCCTGCGCGTCCTGCACGAAAATACCGGGCTCGCCGCTGGTGCCTGAACTCTCCCACACCAGGTAGCGCCCGAGCCAAGGCTCGGCAATGCGTTGCGGGTCCGCCGTGAACGCGCGCAGTGCCGCAAGCTCCAGTTGCGGATCGGTCACCCAGTCGGAAAAGCTCCCCATCAACTGCCCGCGCGAAACCATGGGCAGCGCAGACAAGGACGTAGCGGCCGTTGCACCCTGAGGCCAGTGCGCACGGTAAAGGCGCGAACCATGCAACGCGGCATCGAGCACACGCGCGAGCCGCAGACGCCGGCGCTCCTCTATGCCCTGCGCCGAGCCGCGCTGAGCGGCCAGCACATCAAGCGCCACCGCCGACAGGCTCAGCGGATCAAAGAGAGTGGGCATTGCGGCACCCCTGCGCACCCCTTTGAAGGAAAAGACAAAGGTGCGACGAAAACATGACGGTAAATCCGTCTGGCCTGCCCGGAGGGACTCGAACCCCCGACCTATAGCTTAGAAGGCTATTGCTCTATCCGGTTGAGCTACGGGCAGATGGACCGCATCGGGCGCGCAGGCCGTGCGCCAAGCGGTATGCAGCGATCATACCCGTGGCTGCGCTCGCCATGCTCCATCGATACGCCGTGGCCTTGGATGAAATTTTTCCCGGTCTATAGAATGATCTCGTCTGCACACAACACCGCAAAACCATCGCTGCAGACGGACCCTCGATCCACCGTTTCAAGGAGACAAACCCCATGAGCATCACCGCGCTCGAAATGAACCTGCTGCGCCGCCAGAACCTCGGCGATGGCCTGCGCCGCTCGGCCCTCGCGGCGCCGAACAAACCCGCCATCATCTACTACACCACCGATGGTGCAAGCCGCAGCGTCACCTACGCCGAGCTCAACAGCATGGCCAACGCCGTGGCGCACAATCTCACACAGCGCGGCGTCGCCAAGGGCGACAAAGTGGCCGCGCTTTCGCGCAACTGCATCGAATTCCTCGTGCTCGGCTATGCGCTGCACAAGATCGGTGCCTGGCTGGTACCGATCAATTTCATGTTGCAGCCGCCCGACGTGCAGCACCTGATCGACTTTTCTGAGGCCAAGTGGTTCTTCGTCGAAGATGCCTTGCTGGGCAATGTGTCCCCCGTGCTCGACAAGCTCAGCGGCGTGCAGCAGTTCGTGCAATTCGGCCCGAGCCCAAGCCGCCCGGCGGGCTGGATGGCCTTCGACGAATTGCTGCCAGGCCCCACGCACGAACCCGAGGTGCTCATCGAAAGCGACGACGTGGCCACGCTGCTGTTCACGAGCGGCACCGAATCCGCGCCCAAGGGCGTGCTCTCCAGCCATGCCAACTACTATGCCGCGCATATGGGCTGGTCGATGAACATTGGCTACTCCAAGGACGATCGCTTTCTGGTCAGCATTCCCTTGATCCACATGGCTGCGTACCTTTTTTGCACGCTGTGCCTGACCC
The DNA here is from genome assembly GCF_007655255.1 of Extensimonas perlucida. Taxonomy (GTDB): domain Bacteria; phylum Pseudomonadota; class Gammaproteobacteria; order Burkholderiales; family Burkholderiaceae_C; genus Extensimonas; species Extensimonas perlucida. The sequence continues at coordinate 7,452 of NZ_VMYE01000010.1, read as the reverse complement.
ACCAAATCACCATCGTGATGACGCAGTCGCCCCAGCCCGTGCAGATGATCGAGCTGATCGAGCGCCACCGCATTACAGCCACCGCGCTGCCTCCCACGCTGTATGTGGCGCTGATCGCCTGCCCCAACTTCAAGACCTGCGACCTCAGCAGCGCCAGCAAGTTTGTGAGCTGGGCTTCGACCATCCCCAAAGCCATGATCGATGGCTGGAAGCAGGTGGCGCCGAATCTGCGTTTTTACTCTGGCCAGGGCATGAGCGAAACCACCGCAGCACCACAGACGGTCGGCAGCATCGCCAGCTGGGACGAAATGCCCAACGGCGACGGCCGCTGGGTCGGCTGGCCCGCAGCCTATTGCGTGGAGCTGCGCCTGGTCGATGACGAGGACAAGGATGTGCCCATAGGCACAGCAGGCGAGCAGATCGTGCGCGGCCCGGCCGTGATGAAGGGCTACTACAAAAATGAAGAAACCAACCAGCGCGTGTTCCGCGGCGGCTGGTTCCACACCGGCGACGTCATGTTCCGCGATGCCGAGGGCAATTATTTCTTTGCCGACCGCAAGAAGGACATGATCAAGAGCGGCGGCGAAAACGTCTATTGCCAGGAGGTCGAAAGCGTGCTCGGCACGCACCCCGCCGTCATGCAGTGCGCCGTGTTCGGCCTGCCCGACGAGCGCTGGGGCGAGGCCGTCGCCGCAGCCGTGATTGCGCGCGCCGGCAGCACCGCCACCGAAGCCGAGCTGATCGAATATTGCCGCGAACGCCTGGCCGGCTTCAAGACGCCCAAGCGCATCTTCTTCCGCACCTCCATGCCCATCAGCGCCGCGAACAAGCTGCTCAAGCGCGAACTCAAGGCCGAATACGCACGTGAGCTGAAAGCCTGACCTGGCAATCACCATGAACCACCACGAATAAAGGGGACAAACCATGGCAAACGCCCTCGAAATGAACCTGCTGCGCCGCCAGAACCTCGGCGATGGCCTGCGCCGTGCGGCCCTCGCAACGCCGGACAAGCCCGCGATCATCTACTACGCCGTCGACGGCGCGAGCCGCACGGTCACCTACGCCGAGCTCAACCGCATGGCCAACGCCGTAGCGCACAACCTCACGCAGCGCGGCATCGCCAAGGGCGACAAGGTGGCCGCACTTTCGCGCAACTGCATCGAATTCCTCGTGCTTGGCTACGCGCTGCACAAGATCGGCGCCTGGCTGGTGCCGATCAACTTCATGCTGCAGCCGCCAGACGTGCAACACTTGATCGACTTTTCTGAGGCCAAGTGGTTCTTCGTCGAAAATGCCTTGCTGGGCAATGTGACGCCCGTCATGGGTGAACTGCGAGGCGTGCGGCAGTTCGTTCAATTGGGCTCCGGCGCAAACCGCCCTGCGGGCTGGATGGCCTTCGAAGAATTGCTGCCCGGCCCCACGCACGAGCCGGAAGTGCTCATCGAAAGCGACGACGTGGCCACGCTGCTCTTCACGAGCGGTACCGAATCCGCGCCCAAGGGCGTGCTCTCCACGCATGCCAATTACTGTGCGGCGCAGCTGAGCTGGTCGCTGAATATGGGTGTTGCGCAGGACGACGTCTTCGTGCTGAGCATCCCGCTGATCCACATGGCGGGCTACCTGCTGTCCACGCTGTGCCTGACGAACCACGCCACCATCGTGATGACGCAGTCGCCCCAGCCCGTGCAGATGATCGAGCTGATGGCGCGCCACCGTGCCACGGCCATTGCACTGCCGCCCACGCTCTACGTGGCCATGGTCGCCTGCCCCAACTTCAAGACCTGCGACCTCAGCAGTGCCACCAAGCTGATGACCTGGGCCTCCACTATCCCGCGCGCCATGGTCGACGGCTGGAAAGAAGTGGCACCGAACGCACGCTTCTACTCGGGCCAGGGCATGAGCGAAACCACCGCCGCCGTGCTGACCGGCGGCTTCGTCTCGAGCTGGGCCGAAATGCCCAACGGGGACGGCCGCTGGGTCGGCACCGCCATCGCCTACGGTGCCGACGTGCGCCTGGTCGATGACGAGGACAAGGATGTTCCCGTCGGGATGGCCGGCGAGCAAATCATCCGCGGCCCCGTGGTCATGAAAGGCTATTACAAAAACGAGGAGACCAACCAGCGCGTGTTCCGCGGCGGCTGGTTCCACACCGGCGATGTCATGTTCCGCGACGCCGAGGGCAATTACTTCTTTGCCGACCGCAAGAAGGACATGATCAAGAGCGGCGGCGAGAACGTCTATTGCCAGGAGGTCGAAAGCGTGCTCGGCACGCACCCCGCCGTCATGCAGTGCGCCGTGTTCGGCCTGCCCGACGAGCGCTGGGGCGAGGCCGTTGCTGCGGCCGTGATTGCGCGCGCGGGCAGCACTGCCACCGAAGCCGAGCTGATCGAATATTGCCGCGAACGCCTGGCCGGCTTCAAGACGCCCAAGCGCATCTTCTTCCGTACCTCCATGCCCATCAGCGCAGCGAACAAGCTGCTCAAGCGCGAGCTCAAGGCTGAGTACGCAAAGGCTTTAGCATAAGTTGAATTGGCCTGCGCCGGTCTCGCTGTCATGGGCGGGGCCGGCGTTTTTGCGCCGCCTTGCGCGCCGCGCGCTGCGCATCTTCGAGCACGGCAGCGGCCTGCCAGGCGGTAAATTCTTCGGGCGTCTCGAGCGTGATGCGGCCCAGCACGCCGCTGCGAAAGTCGTTGAGCACGATCTCGGCGGCCTTTTGCCGACTCACGCGCCCGCCCGCCATCACGGCGCCGCGCTTGCGGCCTATGGCTTCGAGCAGTTCTTCGTCGGGCAGCACCGCGAGCGCCGCCGGCGTGAGCCCGAGCCGGTAGCGCGCTTCGAGCAGTGGGGCGTAGTGCTGCTGCAGACGGCGCAGCAGCTCCAGCGCCACCAGTTCCTCGTCGTAGGCGTTGCGGCCCACGGCGCCGCTTGCGGCCAGATGAAAGCCACTTTGCGGCACGGCGATGCGCGGCCAGAGCATTCCCGGGGTGTCCCACAGATAAAAGTCGTCGGCCAGCGTGATGCGCTGCTCCTGCTTCGTGATGCCGGCCTCGTCGCCCGTCTTTGCCTGGCGTTTGGCTTTCAAGGTATTGATCAGGGTGGACTTACCCACGTTGGGCACACCGCATACCAGCACGCGCAGGGGCTTGGCCAAGCCGCCGCGCTGCGGCGCAAGCGCGCGGCAGCCTTCGATCAGGCGCCTTGCCGGCGCCGCGTCCGAGGCGTCAAGCGCGAGCGCGCGTGTGCCGGGTTGGGCACCGTACCACCCGAGCCACTGCTGCGTGCGTTCAGGGTCGGCGAGGTCCTGCTTGTTGAGCACCTTGAGCGTCGGCCTGTGGCCCGTGAGCTCGGCGAGCAAAGGGTTCGCGCTCGAACCCGGCAGGCGCGCGTCGAGCAGCTCGATCACCACGTCGATGTCCGCAATGCGCGCAGCGATCGCCTTTTGCGTGCTGCGCATGTGGCCGGGGAACCATTGGATCGCCATGCAAAAAGAGTCTTTCGTGTAAAAACCTGGAGGTTGAGAAGCTGCCATGCTCGAGGCATGCGAGCCGCGGTCGTGAGCCAGCTACGCGCTCGTGTGGCTTGCACGAATTTTGCATGTCTTTGCGCGGTGGCGCGCAGGCGATTTTCGCCCAGCATTGCATTGCGCCCGCACAACCAGGATTTAGACGACGAGGCCATCATGCCCCCCGCATTCCTGCCCACCTCCGCTGCCGATCGCTTGCGCGACGCGATCGCCGCAGCCACACGCACGCCAGAGCCCGACTGCGTGCCGGCGCGCATCGCAGAAAGCGCCTGGCCGCCCGGTCTTTTGCCGCACATCGAGCATTTCGCCGCCGAACTCGCGCAGGCGCTGCGCGACAAGCAGCGCAAGGAGGGTGGCGTGGCCGCGCTGATGGCCGAATTCAGCCTTTCGAGCCGCGAAGGCGTGGCGCTCATGTGCCTGGCCGAGGCACTGCTGCGCATCCCCGACGTCGCCACGCGCGACGCCCTCATCCGCGACAAGCTCGCGCATGGCCAGTGGCGCGAGCACCTGGGCCACAGCCGTTCGCTCTTCGTCAATGCCGCCGCCTGGGGCCTGCTCGTCACCGGCAAGCTCGCCGCGCTCGTCGAGGAAAGGACGCTGTCCTCCGCCCTCACGCGCATGCTCGCGCACGGCGGCGAGCCGCTGGTGCGCAAGGGGCTGGACCTGGCCATGCGCCTGCTGGGCGAGACCTTCGTCACCGGCCGCACGATCGAAGAAGCACTCGCGCGCGTGCAGCCGCTCGAAAAGCAAGGCTTTCGCTACTCCTTCGACATGCTGGGCGAAGCGGCGATGACGGCCGAAGACGCGGCGCGTTACCTGGCCGATTACGAGCACGCCATCCACGCCATCGGCCGGCGCGACGCCGGGCGTGGCGTGGTGGGCGGCAACGGCATCTCGGTGAAACTGAGCGCCCTGCATCCGCGCTACCACTGGTCTCAGCCAGAGCGCGTGCGCGCCGAGCTGCTGCCGCGCCTGCTGCGACTGTGCCGGCTCGCCAAGCGCTACGACATCGGCCTCAACATCGACGCCGAGGAAGCCGACCGGCTCGAGCTCTCGCTCGACCTGCTCGACGCGGCGCTCGCCGACCCTGAACTCGCCGGATGGGACGGGCTCGGCTTCGTCGTGCAGGCTTACCAAAAGCGCGCCCCCTTCGTGATCGACTGGCTCGTGGCGCAGGCGCGGGCCCGGGGGCGGCGCCTGATGGTGCGCCTCGTCAAGGGCGCCTACTGGGACAGCGAGATCAAGCGCGCCCAAATCGACGGGCTCCCCGGCTACCCCGTCTATACGCGCAAGGTCTATACCGACGTCTCCTACCTCGCCTGCGCGAGAAGGCTGCTGGCCGCGCGCGACGTGGTCTACCCCCAATTCGCCACGCACAACGCGCACACGCTCGCGGCGATCTTTCATCTGGCTGGCGAGCGCTGGCAGCCCGGCGATTACGAATTCCAATGCCTGCACGGCATGGGCGAGCCGCTCTACGCATCGCTCGTCGGACACCCCGAACGCCACCGCCAGGTGCGCATCTACGCCCCGGTGGGCAGCCACGAGGCGCTGCTACCCTACCTCGTGCGGCGCCTGCTGGAAAACGGCGCCAACACCAGTTTCGTGAACCGCATCGCCGCCGACATGCCACTCGAAGCGCTGCTTGCCGACCCGGTGGCACGCGCCCGGACGCTCGGTGGCGCGCCGCACCCCAACATCCTCGTGCCGCCCGAGCTCTTTGCGCCGCAGCGGCGCAATGCGCTGGGGCTGGACCTCGCCGATCGTCCCACCCAGCGCCGGCTCGCGGCCCGCATCGCCGCCGAGGACACGATCCAGCGCACGGCCGCCCCGCTCGTGGGGGGAACGGCGCGAGAAGGAACCCTCGAGCTGCCCTGCCGCAACCCGGCCGACAGGTCCGACCTGCTCGGCGAGGCGATCGAAGCCGACGAACCGGCGATCGCGCAAGCGCTGGAGATCGCCGCCCGTGCGCGCTGGGGCGAAACCCCGCTGCCAGAGCGTGCGCAACGGCTCGAAGCGGCGGCCGATACGCTCGAAGCCCACACTGACACCCTGTTGGCACTCATCGTGCGCGAGGCCGGCAAGACGTGGGCCGACGCGGTGGGCGAGATCCGCGAGGCGGTCGATTTCTGCCGCTATTACGCCGCCGAGATGCGCCGCCTCGCCGCCGAAGACCCGAACCTACGGCCGCTGGGGCCGGTGGTGTGCATCAGCCCGTGGAACTTCCCCTTGTCGATTTTCGTCGGCCAGATCGCGGCGGCGCTCGCGGCGGGCAACGCCGTGCTCGCCAAACCGGCCGAACAGACCCCACTCACTGCCTTCGAGGCCGTGCGCCTGCTGCACGCATCGGGTATCCCGAGTGAAGCGCTGCAACTACTGCCGGGAGGCGGCGAGACGGTGGGCGCGCGCCTCGTGGCCGACGCGCGCATCCGCGGCGTGATGCTCACCGGTTCCACCGCCGTGGCGCGTGCCATCCAGCGCACGCTCGCCGCACGCGAGGAAAAAGTGCCGCTGATCGCCGAGACCGGCGGGCTCAACGCCATGATCGTCGATTCGAGCGCGCTCACCGAGCAGGTGGTGGCCGATGCGCTCACCGCGGCCTTCAACTCGGCCGGACAGCGCTGCTCGGCGCTGCGCGTGCTGTGCCTGCAGGAAGAAATCGCCGACAAAACCCTGGGCATGTTGCTCGGGGCGCTGCGCGAGCTATGCCTGGGCGACCCGCGCGAACTGCGCACCGACGTCGGCCCGGTGATCGATGCCGAGGCCAAAGCTGCGCTCGAAGCGCACGTCGCACGCATGGCCCGCGCCGGCTCCCGCGTGCACAGGCTGGTGCCGCCGCCCGCCTGCGCCGCCGGCACCTTCGTCGCCCCCACAGTTATCGAAATTAATAGCATCGAGTCCATAGGCGGAGAGCACTTCGGCCCCATCCTGCACGTAAAGCGCTTTCGCACCGAGGCCCTAGCGGCGCTGATTGAAGAGATCAACGCCACCGGCTTTGGCCTCACCCTGGGCGTGCACAGCCGCATAGCCGCCACCGTGGAATACGTCACGCAGCACGCCCAGGTCGGCAACCTTTACGTCAACCGCAACATCATCGGCGCAGTGGTGGGCGTGCAGCCTTTCGGCGGCGAGGGGCTCTCGGGCACCGGCCCCAAGGCGGGCGGGCCGCTGCACCTGCTGCGGCTGCTCGCATGCGCCCCTGAGCCGCGTTTTGCCCAGGCCCGTCTCGTGGGGGAGCCGATAGATGCGGCGCCGCTGCGCGACTGGCTCGAAGCTCAGGGCGAGGCACTTTTCGGCACCGAGGCGAAGCAGCGGCTGCTTGCCGCGCTCGATGCCTGGCGCGAGCGCTCGCTCGCCGGCAAGGAGCTCACGCTGCCCGGTCCCACGGGCGAAGACAACCGGCTGCGCTTCCTGCCGCGCCGTTTGCTCGGCGGTATCGCAGCGACGCCCGCGGGCTACGCCGCGCAGTTCATAGCCGCCGTCGCAAACGGCGCGCCGCTCGTCTGGCCGGCCGAGGCGCAGACAGAAAGGCTCTGGCGCACCCTGCCCGCAGCGCTGCAGGCGTGCTGCCGCCTGCGCGAAGACCTGCTCGTCGAACCCATAGACCTGCTGCTCTTCGAGGGCGAGGCCGCGCTCGGCATGGCGTGGCGCGAGCGGCTCGCCGCACGCCCCGGCGCCATCGTGCCGCTGCTCACCCCGCCCTACCGCCCCGAGCGGCTGGTGCGCGAGCGCAGCATCAGCGTCAACACCGCCGCGGTGGGCGGCAACGCGAGCCTGATGATGCTGGAGGATTGACAGGCATAGTCTTTTCCAAATCAGGTATGAGCCTGAAGCCCCCGCAAAAAGCAGCGAGGCGCAACGAGTCGAATCGTTGTAGACGTCGGCAGTGTATTGGAGATTTTTCTCACCATCGTGGAGGGCTGTGGGCA
>NZ_VMYE01000001.1 GCF_007655255.1 Extensimonas perlucida | reverse complement strand
TCGCCTGACCAAGCCCAGAACGCCCAAGACGAATGGGATGGTGGAACGCTTCAACGGCCGCATCGCTGATGTGCTCAAGACGCACCACTTTCATAGCGGGGAGGACTTGGAGCAGACTTTGTTGCGGTATGTGCAGCTCTACAACCACCACTTGCCCCAATCAGCCCTGCAGAGCAAGACGCCTATGCAGGCTATGAGTGGGTGGTACGATTCATACCCTCATTTGTTCCATCGGCGGCCTTATGATCGTCCGGGACTGGACAACTACACACTGCATATTGCCGACACCCATCTCGACCCAAACATTCACGTGGAACGCAGACTGAATTTCAAATTGGAATTAAATGTCAAAAAGGTCAATTTCGTCGTCTGGCTACCCCAAACAGCCCATCAAGCCGACGATTTCGCTGAATTGATTGTGCGCTACAAGTCGTGTTTCTTCGGCGCAGAAAAAGAGGGCTATCTCCGAAATGGGGAGCCGCTTTACGGCGAAAAACCAGGCCACGCCGGCATCGTTTTCATCAAGGCGCTGGGTGACGATTTTTTGCTGAACCCGGCCGAGCGGCTTTATTTTGTCCAGGACTTCGCTTTCTTCATTCGCGGCTTGCTGGACGCCGAGGTGGCCGATGGCAAATAAAAGCGTCCTCGTCACCGGAGGTGCTCAACGCCTCGGCGCCCTCATTTGTCGTCAGTTCGCGCAGGCCGGCTGGGAGGTCTGGTGCCATTTTCAGCACTCCGAGGAAGCCGCCCAGCACCTGTGCGCCGAGCTTCGTGCGGCCGGCGTACAGGCTCACCCCATTCGAGCCGATCTGGCGGATGAGGAGCAGCGCCAGCAAATGGTGCAGCAAATCACCGCGCAGACTGGCGCACTGCGCTGCATCGTCAATAACGCCTCCACTTTTGAACCCGACAGCGCAGAGCGACTGAACGTCGCGACGACGCGCCAGCAACTCGAGGTGAACCTGCTCGCGCCCTTATCTTTGTCCAGCCTCATGGCCAGGCAGCCGTATCCCTCCCCGTCGAACGGCGAGCGCAGCATCCTCCACGTGCTGGATCAAAAGGTATTCAACCTGAACCCGGACTATTTTTCCTACACCCTCTCCAAACTCGCCCTTGAGCGCTCCGTCGCACTCCAAGCGCAGGCTTTGGCGCCTTCGATACGAGTGTGCGGCGTCGCTCCTGGGCTGATGTATCTCAGCGGGCCGCAAACACAGGACAATTTCGACGTCGCAAGTCGCATCAACCTTCTACGCCAGCCTACGGACCCTCGGCAAGTCGCAGCCACCTGCTTGTTCCTGGCAGAAAACCCCTGCATCACCGGAACCACGGTTGCCGTGGACAATGGGCAGCACCTGATTCCGCTGCCCCGCGATGTGATGTTCATCGTCGAAGACCTGCTGAAAGGGAGTACCAATGCTTGATCCCTTGGCGCAACTCGCCTTGCATTGCCGCCGCATTTTTCTGACCAACCATGTCGTCGACGTGCGCATTGGTGCCCATGACTTCGAAAAAAGCCAAAGCCAACGGGTGATTTTTAACGTGGAACTGTTCGTGCCTTATGGGTATTCGACACCCCGCGCGGATCGCTTGGCGGAAGTGGTGGACTACGACTTTGTGCGCCACGTGATCGCCCGACGCGTGCAAAAGGGTCACATCGAATTGCAAGAAACGCTGTGCGACGACATTGCCGCCGAATTGATCGGTCACCCGCAAGTCCAGGCCGTTCGGCTGTCCACCTGCAAGCCCGATGTCTATCCAGACACCGAAGCAGTGGGCGTGGAGGTGCTGCATATCAAACAGGGGACGGCATGACCGCCGCCGGCACCCAAGTCCTCAGCCTCACGGGCTTGCGCTTCGACGCCAATCTGGGCATCCTCGCGCACGAGAAGAACGCGCCGCAGCCCATCCAGGTCGATGCCGAACTGCACCTGGGCCTGCAGCCGCTGGCGCCGCGCGACGACCATATCCACAACGTGCTCGACTACCGGCGCGTGCGCCAGATCATCATCGACGAGTGCACGGCCGAGCATGTGAACCTGCTCGAGAGCCTGATCGGCAAGCTCGCGCGGCGGCTGCTGCAGTTGCCCGGCGTGCTCGGCGTGCGCGTGAAAATCGCCAAACTCGAAATTTTTGCCGACTGCGAAGTGGCCATTCGCGTCGAAACCGGACAGTGGTAAACCCATGCACACAGCACACACCAGCACCTGGGGCGAGATCGCAGAGGACATCCGCGCCGATAGCCCCGCCGACGCCCCCAACGAAATCTCCACCGACAGCGCCCACGCCGCAGTTAACGCCGAAGCTAAGGGCAGCGCCTCCAGCGGCGCGCCGCGCCTGAAGATCGAGCGCGAGGCGCGCAAGCTCGAAAAGCGCCTGTGCCGCGAAGTCGGCCGCGCGATCAGCGACTTTCGCATGATCGAAGAAGGCGACAAGGTCATGGTCTGCCTCTCGGGCGGCAAGGACAGCTACACGCTGCTCGACATCCTGCGCAAGCTGCAGGCGCGCGCGCCCGTGCGCTTCGAGCTCGTCGCGGTCAATCTCGACCAGAAGCAGCCGGGCTTTCCTGCGCATGTGCTGCCCGAATACCTGCGCAGCACCGGCGTGCCCTTTCACATCGAAACCGAGGACACCTACAGCATCGTGCAAAAGCTCGTGCCGCCGGGCAAGACCACCTGCAGCCTGTGCAGCCGGCTGCGCCGTGGCATCCTGTACCGCGTCGCGAACGAGCTGGGCGCGACCAAGATCGCGCTCGGCCACCACCGCGACGACATCCTGCAGACGCTGCTGCTCAACATGTTCTTCGGCGGCCGCATGAAGGCCATGCCGCCGAAGCTCGCGAGCGACGACGGCGAGCACGTGGTCATCCGCCCGCTCGCCTACGTGCCCGAAAAAGACACGGCGCGCTGGGCCGCGTACCGCGCATTTCCCATCATCCCGTGCAACCTCTGCGGCAGCCAGGAGAACCTGCAGCGCAAGCAGATCGGCGACATGCTGCGCGAGTGGGACAAAAAATTCCCCGGCCGCCTCGAGAGCATGTTCCGCTCGCTGCAGCACGTCGTGCCCTCGCACCTGCTCGACGGCGCATTGTTCGACTTTCAAAACGTGCGCGCCACCGGCGTGGCCGACGCCGAGGGCGACAAGGCCTTCGACGCCGAGGAGCTGCCCGCCATGCCCGGCCCTTCGGGCCTGCCCGGCGTGCAGGTGGTGCAGCTCGGTTGACGCGGGCTTGCGCTCGATGGGCACAGGCACGCACCTCGCAGCCACTACGCAGCCACTACGCAGCCACTACGCAGCCCCAAGGAGTTTCCATGCGCCCGCTACGCTCTTTCTTCTTGCTGTTGTGCCTCAGTCTCATGGGTTTGCTGCTCGCCGGCTGTGCGGGCACGCGCCTCGTCGATTCAGACGTGCAGGCCTTCTCGCAGCTGCAGGTGCTGCCGGTGCCCACCACCTACCGCTTCGAGCGCCTGCCCTCGCAGCAGGCTTACAGCGCGCAGCAGGACAAGGTGGAAGCGCTCGCGCGCGAGGCGCTGGCCAAGGTCGGCCTCATCGAAGACCCGCGCGCGCCCTATTTCAGCGCACAGGTCTATGCGCGCACCGACCGCCTGCTCGCGCCCGACTATTACTGGTACGACCCATTTTGGGGTGGTTGGGCTGGCTGGGGCAGCGGTTTTTACGGCGGCATTTCGATGCGCTTTCCGCCGCCCACAGAATACCGGCGCGAGGTCGGCCTGATCCTGCGCGAAAGCGCGAGTGGCCGCGTGGTCTATGAAACCCACGCCCAGCACGACGGCGTGTGGAGCGACGACCTGCCCGTCTTTGCCGCGATGTTCGACGCCGCGCTGCAGGGCTTTCCGACCCCGCCCGCAGGCCCGCGCCGCGTCAACGTCGAAATTCCGCGCTGAACATCGCCACATCCTTTCATCCCAGATTGTCCATTAGGCGGTGCTGCGCACCTACGCGGGCGCGGGCGGGCTGCTGGCGGTCATTTGGGCCGATGCAAGGAAACCCGTCATTGCGAGCCCCGCAGGGGCGCGGCAATCCAGTCCCGTCCTTAGCAGCGTGCGCAGGCGCTGTTTCGACGGCCCCATGGATTGCCGCGGGCCTTCGGCCCTCGCAATGACGGGGAATGGTCATCCCGCGTCCTAATGGACAATCTCGGTTCATGCAAGCCACCCGCATCCTCGCCATCCGCCACGGCGAAACCACCTGGAACGCCCAGGCGCGCATCCAGGGCCACCAGGACATCGCGCTCAATGCCACCGGCCAGTGGCAGGCGCAGCGCCTGGCGCAGGCGCTGGCCGGCGAACCCGTGCGCGCCATCTACGCCAGCGACCTGCAGCGCGCCTACCGCACCGCGCAGGCCGTGGCCGACGCGACGGGCGCGCCGCTCGTGCCCGAGCCCGCTCTGCGTGAGCGCGGCTTTGGCATTTTCGAAGGCCGCACTTTCGCCGAGGTCGAAGCCGCCTGGCCCGAGCATGCACGTCGCTGGCGCGAGCGCGACCCGCACTATGCGCCCGTGGGCGGCGAGTCGCTGCACACGCTGCGCGCGCGCGTGACCGAAGCCGTGCAGCGCCTGGCCGCGCGCCATGCGGGCGAGCTGATCGCGCTGGTGGCGCACGGCGGCACGCTCGACGTGCTGTACCGCGCCGCCACGGGACAAGACTTGCAGGCCCCGCGCACCTGGCAGCTCGCCAACGCCGCGATCAACCGCCTGCTCTGGACGCCGCAGGGCCTCACGCTCGTGGGTTGGGCCGACACGCAGCACCTCGAGGGCGCAGCACGCGACGAGAGCGCGGGCTGAAGCCCTGCATCGCAATGAAATAAATAGCATCTAACGCGCTCTGGATCAGCGTAAATGGGCGATTTCGTTTAAAAAAGCCCGCCCGCCGCCTGCGGCGGCGCCACGCCCAGGTGCCGGTATGCCGCGAGCGTCGCGGTGCGCCCGCGCGGGGTGCGCTGCAGGTAGCCTTGCTGGATCAGGTAGGGCTCGATCACGTCCTCGATCGTGCCGGGCTCTTCGCCTATGCTCGCGGCGATGTTGTCCAGGCCCACGGGGCCGCCGTCGAAGCGGTGGATCACGGCTTCGAGCAGCTTGCGGTCCATCACGTCGAAGCCCAACGGATCGACGTCGAGCAGCGCCAGCGCGCGGTGCGCGATCTCGGCGCTGATGCGGCCGTCGCCCTTGACCTCGGCGTAGTCGCGCACGCGCCGCAGCAGGCGGTTGGCGATGCGCGGCGTGCCGCGCGAGCGCCGCGCGATCTCCAGGCCGCCGGCCTCGTCCATGGGCACGCGCAGCAGGCCCGCGCTGCGCTGCACGATCAGCGCGAGCTCCTCGGGCGTATAAAACTCCAGCCGCGTGACGATGCCGAAGCGGTCGCGCAGCGGGTTCGTGAGCATGCCCGCGCGTGTCGTGGCGCCCACCAGCGTGAAGGGCTGCAGGTCGAGCTTGATCGAGCGCGCCGCGGGGCCTTCGCCGATCATGATGTCGATCTGGTAGTCCTCGAGCGCGGGGTAGAGGATTTCTTCGACCACGGGCGAGAGGCGGTGGATCTCGTCGATGAAGAGCACGTCGTTCTTCTCGAGGTTGGTGAGCAGCGCCGCGAGGTCTTTGGGCTTTTCGAGCACGGGGCCGCTGGTCTGGCGCAAGTTCACGCCGAGCTCGGCCGCGATGATGTGACTGAGCGTGGTCTTGCCCAGCCCCGGCGGGCCGAACAGCAGCACGTGGTCTAACGCCTCGCCGCGCTGGCGCGCCGCGCCGATGAAAATCTCGAGTTGCTCGCGCGCCTTGGCCTGGCCCACGTATTCCTGCAGCAGCTTGGGCCGCAGCGCGCGCTCGAGCGCCTCCTCCTGCGGTGAGGCCGGCGCCGCCGAAACTACGCGCCGCGTGGCGGCAGGGGATGGTGCAGAACTGAAGTCGTCGGTGTGAATGCTCATGGGCGCAAGCATGCCACGGGACGCGAGTGCCTTAGAGGCGGCATTGCCCTCGCGCCGTCATTGCGAGGGCCGCCAGGCCCGCGGCAATCCATACGGCCTTGGATTCGGCGCCTGCGCCCTTTGCAAAGGCAGGACTGGATTGCCGCGCCCCTGCGGGGCTCGCAATGACGGGTGTCTCGGCAACGTGCAAACCCTCACCATCATCCGGCGCCCTGACGCCTGACAATGGGACTCAAGGCAGCTTCGCGTCGCTGACGCAGGCGCTGCTCGCGGGTGCGAGCCACTGCTTGAGCCCTGCCGCGAAAGCGAGGTCGAAGCGCCCGAAAAAGTCCATGCCGCCGCTGACCGTGCAGCTCGCGCTGCCCGCCGTGAGGTGCGCGACGAGATAGCGCGCGCCGTTTTGGCCCGCAAACAGGCCGCCGCCGCTGCTGCCGGGCGCCGTGGCGCCGCTGCTCCACTGCACGCCGAGGTAGTTGTCGCTGACCGACGCCGCACCACTGCAACTGAAACTGCCGCCATCGGCCGAGAGCGTGCAGCTGCTGAACTGTTGCAGGCTGCCCAGGCTGAGCTTTTGCCAGTCGCCGTTCGGGTGGTGCAGCAGCGCCGCGGCTTGGCCGAGCAGGGGCGTGTACGCGTCCCAGCCGGCAAAGACAGCGCCGCTCGGCGGGGCTTCGTTGAGGCGCATCAGCGCCGTGTCGGTCGCGCCATCGGTGGCGAGCAGCGTAGCCCCGCCTTTGAGGGTGCTCGCGCGTGCGTCGAGGCTGGCGCCTTTGCAGGCCGCGGCGCGGAAAAACCAATACGTGGTGAGCGTCGAAGCCACGGTCTGCGACGGGATGCAGTGCCGCGCGCCGAGAAAGTACGGCGTGCCGCTCGATGCCGTGTCGTTGAGCAAGGTGCCCGTGCACAGATAGCTCGTGCCCTGGTCAACGAACAGCATGCGCGCGACCGCGTTGCTTTCATTGGCGTAGTCGGGGTTGCAGGCGGTATCGACTTCGCAGAAATCGGCCGTGCCGGCCTTGGGCACGATGGCTGCCGTGCCGCCCGATCTGGCCGCGGACGATGCCGCGCCCACAGCAGCGTCTGCCAGCGCTTGCGGCGCGACGCGAAAGTGCGACAGCTGCGGCACTGCGATGCGCAGCGCAGCGGGGTCGGTACCCGCGGGCAGTTCGACTTCGAGCACCACCGTGTCGCCGCCGACGTCGGGGCTCCAGTAGGTGCGCGCGGCGGCGCTGCTGTCGCCCGCCTGCTGGTTGCGTGCGATGGTGGCGAGGATTTCGCTGCCCGTCACGCCATACGATGCCGCGCCATCGGGCGTATAAAACCGCAGCACCGCTTCGGCAGGCATTTGCTCCACCACGATACCCAGACGCAGGCCCTGCGCCCCCGCTGACTGAAAGCGCAACGCCGCGACCTGGCTGCCGTCGGCGAGCGTCTGCCACGCGAGCAGCGCCGCCGTCGCCGCTGTGCTCGCGCTTTGTGGCAGGCTGCGCGCCGGGCCTATGGTTTGCACGCCGGGCATGCGCGAGGTGTCGCCCGCGTCGACGCCAAGCGCTGCCAGGCGCACCGTGCGCAGCGCCGCACTGGCCGGCATGCGCGGGCGTGCGACGGCGCTGGCGGCCTTGGTTTGGACGGTGCTGGGGCGATACGCCTGCACACGCAGCGGCGCCACTGCCGCGGCCTTGCAGGCGGCATCCACGCTGGGGGAAGGGCTGGAGGCAGCGTCCGCCCCCCCGCCCCCGCAGGCTGCGAGGAGCGCTGCGAGCGCGAGGCTGCCCGCGGCCTTCCACTGCCGCGCCCACACTCGCATGGCGCCCTGCGTAGGATGGGAAATGGCGCCGTTCATCCCGCGAAGCAAGGCGGTGCGGTTGCGCATAGGAGCCTCCAATGAAGATGGGTGCAAGGAGTTGGAAGAAAAAGGGCCAGGCAATCGTACTGCGGGGCGATGACGCAAGGCGCCGGGGCGGGTGGTAGCCTTGCGGAAGGCTGCAAAGCCCTCACGCCAGCGTCTTGAGCGCGAGCTTGATGCCCTCGCTCACGCCCACCTCGGGCGGCAGGGCCTTGAGCGCGGCGTTCGCCTCCTTGTCGTTGTAGCCGAGCGCGAGCAGCGCCTGCAGGATGTCGGTGTGCGCGTCGCTGCGCGCCTGCGCGGGCGCCAGGCCCAGATCGGGCGCGAGCTTGCCCTTGAGTTCGAGCAGCAGGCGCTCGGCGGTTTTCTTGCCGATGCCGGGCACCTTGACGAGCCGGCCCGGCTCCTGCTGCGCAATCGCCTGCGCGAGCTCGGCCACGCTCAGGCCGCTGAGCACCGACAGCGCCGTGCGCGGGCCCACGCCCGCGACCTTGATGAGCTCACGAAAGGCCGCGCGCTCCGTCATCGTGGCAAAGCCGTAGAGCAGCTGCGCATCCTCGCGCACGATGAACTGCGTGAGCAGGCTCACGCGCTCGCCCACGCCGGGCAGGTGATAGAAGGTGCTCATGGGCACGAGCACCTCGTAGCCCACGCCCTGGCAGTCCAGCAGCACCTCGGGCGGGTTCTTTTCGAGCAGGGTGCCGGTCAATTTGCCTATCATTGCGATCCTTTGCCGGTGGCAAGCGGCATGCCGCCACCATTTTTTGTCCTGATCCTGGCGTCCGAAAGGCTGCGAACAAGCCTTGCAATGGCCGGGAATGCGTCCCAAATTATCCGCGTGATCCTGCGCCACACTTTTACCCCCCACAACAACACCCGGCTCACGCACCTGTGCGGGCCGGCCGACGCGCACCTGCGCACCATCGAAGCGGCGCTGCAGGTGCGCATAGCGCACCGCCACGAGCAGTTCAAGGTCGATGGCCCCAAGGCCCAGGCCACGCAGGCGATGGAGCTTTTGCAGGCGCTGTACGAGCAGGCCGAGCAGCCGCTGGGCGAAGACCTGCTGCAGCTCATGCTCGCGGGCGACAGCAGCCTGATCGAGCCGCCGCCCGACGCCATCGTGCTTAGCACGCGCCGCGCCGACCTGCGCGCGCGCACGCCGCGCCAGGGCCTGTACCTCGACAACATCGCGCAGCACGACATCACCTTCGGCATAGGCCCGGCCGGCACCGGCAAGACTTACCTGGCCGTGGCCTGCGCGGTCGATGCGCTCGAGCGCAGCGCGGTGCAGCGCATCGTGCTCACGCGCCCGGCCGTCGAGGCGGGCGAGCGCCTGGGCTTTTTGCCCGGTGACCTGACGCAAAAGGTTGACCCGTACCTGCGCCCGCTGTACGACGCGCTCTACGAGCTCATGGGCTTCGACAAGGTGCAAAAGGCGTTCGAGCGCAACGCGCTCGAGATCGCGCCGCTGGCCTTCATGCGCGGGCGCACGCTGAACAACGCCTTCGTGATCCTCGACGAGGCGCAAAACACCACGCCCGAGCAGATGAAGATGTTCCTCACTCGCCTGGGCTTCGGCGCCAAGGCCGTGGTGACCGGCGACGTGAGCCAGATCGACCTGCCCAAGGGCGCGCCCAGCGGCCTGATCGACGCCGAACACGTGCTCAAGCGCGTGCAGGGCATCGCGTTCACGCACTTCACGAGCGCCGACGTGGTGCGCCACCCGCTGGTCGCGCGCATCGTCGATGCCTACAGCGCCCCGCGCGGCCGTGCGCCGGCAGCGCCCTGAATAAGGTAAGGCCGTGCTGAGCGGCTCGGATTATTCCTATTTTGATAGCTGCTAGCGCACGTCCCACCTGCGTTAGATGCCATTTTGACCATGAAAAATCTGACCCTGTCCCTGCAGTTCGCGCACTTTGACGGCGTGGCCGCGCACCGCGCCGCGCTGCCGCGCCACCGCGTGCAGCGCTGGATTCGCCATGCGCTCGCGCGCGACGCCGAGATCACCGTGCGCATCGTCGGCAGCGATGAAGGCCGGGCGCTGAACCGCGACTACCGCCACAAGGACTACGCGACCAACGTGCTCACCTTCGACTACGCGCAGGAGCCCGTGGTGCTGGCCGACCTGGTGCTGTGCGCGCCGGTGGTCGAGAGCGAGGCGCGCGCGCTGGGCAAGCCCCTGGCCGAGCACTACGCGCACCTGATCGTGCACGGCACGCTGCACGCGCAGGGCTGGGACCACGAAACCAGCGAGGCCGACGCGCAGGCCATGGAAGCGCGCGAGTCCGAAGTCCTGCGCGGCCTGGGCCTGGCCGATCCTTACCAGCGCAGCGATCCCTAAGCGCCCAGACGCGGGCCGCAAGCGGGCCGCAAGGCGCATCGGACAAGGCCGCGCCGCTTGGCGCGCATGTGCGGGCGCATGTGCAGACATGGGGGTATGCAAAGTGTTGTCGTTATCATCGCGCACCTCCTCCCCGCGCCTTTGCCATGTCACCCTTCGCATTCGGGCCTACGCGCCGCTGCGTGCTGAGCAGTGCGGCGGCTGCCGTGCTGGGCGCCGCTTTGCCTGGCCGCGCCACGGCCGCGCTGGGACGTGTGGCAGACCTGCGCATTCTTGCCTGGCCCGGCTACGCCGACGATGACCTGGTGCAGGACTTCGAGCGGCGCCATGGCTGCCGCGTGGCGGTGAATATCGTGGCGTCCGACGAGGTTTTGTGGCAGCGCATGCAGGCGCGGCAGGGCGGCGACTTCGACGTGCTGGCGCTCAACACGGCCGAGCTGCAGCGCTATATCCAGGCAGACCTGGTGCAGGCAGTGCCGCGCGCGGCGCTGCGCTCGCAGCCCGAATGGCAACCGCGCCTGCGCGATCTCTCAGCCATAGGCGGGCTGGTGCGGGGCGTGCAGGTGTTCGGTGTGCCCTTCGTGTTTGCCGACATGGGCCTGATCCACGACCTGCGCCAGATGCCGCAGCCGCCCCAAAGCATCCGGGCGCTGTGGGATCCGCGCTGGCGCGGGCGCGTGCTGGCCTACGACAGCGGCACACACAATTTCTCGCTTGCGGCGCAGGTGCTTGGCGCGCCTTCGCCGTTTCGGCTGCGCGAAACCGATTGGGTGCCCGCCGTGGAACAGCTCGTGGCCTTGCGCCGCAACGCCATGGGTTTTTACACCCAGCCGGAAGAATCGGTCGATTGGTTCATGCGCCGGAAAGCAGCGCTGATGTTTGCCAATTACGGCACGCAGCAGCTGCAGCTGCTGCGCGCGGCGGGCGCAGAGGTGGGTTACGCCCTGCCACGCGAAGGCGCGCTGGCCTGGCTGGACTGCTGGGCCATCAGCCGCCAGGCGCACGACACGCAGCTCGCCGCCGCCTGGATAGACCACATGCTGGGCACTGCAGCCGCCGCGGTGATGCGGCAACGCCATGGCTTGTCGCATGTGCGCACCAAGGCTGCGCCAGACGGCACGCAAGGATTGTGGTGGCTGGAACCCCCCGAGGACACCGCACGGCGCAACCGGCTCTGGCGCCGCATCGTCGCGGGTGACCGCGTTTCCCGGGTGCTGCTGCCATGAAGCTGCGCATGGCCCACAAGCTCGCCCTGCTGCTGGCGGGCATCGGACTGGCGGCGGCTTTGGCGATGGCCGTACTGGCCGAGCGCGTCAGCCGCACATTGCTGGTCGAGGGTGCCCAGGAAGCGCTGCTCACCTCCACGCAGGTGCTGGCGCGGCGCGTGGCTGTCATGCACGCCAATGTGGCGCGCGATCTGCGCATCGTGGCGGAGCACCCTTTGACTGGGCGGGCCCTGAAAAACAGCGAGGCCGATGCCGCCGACAGGCTCGCACAATGGTTCGACGTCAGCATGCGCAGCCAGCCGGCGTACTTCCAGATGCGGCTCATCAGCGCCGCCGACTACGGCCTGGAGCGCGTGCGCATAGACCGCCATCAAGGCCAGCTGCTGCGCATCGACGGTGATGCCTTGCAGGAAAAGGCCCACTTCCCCTACGTGTCCGAGGCGCTCGCGCTGCCCGCGCAGGAGATGTTCAGCTCAGAGATCGCCATCAACCACGAAGACGGCGCACACGATGGCCTGGAGCAGCCCACCGCGATATTTTCCATGCCCGTGTACGCACCGAACGCACCCAATGGCAAAGCCCTGGGCGTGGTGGTGATCAATGTGGACTTGCGCAATACCTTTGCCCTGCTGGCGCAGGACCTGCCCAAGCCATACCAGCTGTTTTTGGCGAATGGAGAAGGAGACATCCTGCTGCATCCCAATGCGACGCTCACCTTCGGCTTCGACCGTGGCGAGCGCCACCTCATCCAGACCAGCATGCCGGCCCTCGCGGCCGTAGTGGGTGGCTCCACCGACCATGCAGTGCTCGACTTCAACCTGGACACCAGCAAACCCATGGTGGCCGCATTCACGCGCATAGAAGGCGCGCCCCATGCAGCGCCGCCATCACGCACGCTGATCCTCGGTCTGGCCCAGCCCGCGAGCGAGGTATTGGCGCGCGCAGAACAGTTGCGCCGTGCCCTGCTGGGCCTGGCCGTGCCGGTAGCCATGGGAAGTCTGGTGTTCGCGTTCCTGCTGGCGCGCACCTTTACCCGGCCGCTTGCACAACTCGAGCGCGCGGCGCACGGCTTCGGCCAGGGAGACATGGC
Organism: Extensimonas perlucida; assembly: GCF_007655255.1. Taxonomy (GTDB): domain Bacteria; phylum Pseudomonadota; class Gammaproteobacteria; order Burkholderiales; family Burkholderiaceae_C; genus Extensimonas; species Extensimonas perlucida. Next base: position 497,694 of record NZ_VMYE01000001.1, on the reverse strand, counting down.
CACCGACCTGCCGGTCGATCGCCACGACGAAATCGGCACGCTGGCACGCAGCTTCGCCCACATGCAGTACCGCGTGGGCGACCAACTACAGACCCTGCGCGAAAACCAGCAAACCCTCGAGCACCTATCGCAGCACGACAGCCTGACCGGGCTGCCCAACCGACGCTTTTTCATGCAGCTGCTCGAGCAGGCCCTGGTGCGTGCACAACGCCACGGACTGACCGTGGACCTGATGTTCATCGACCTCGACGGCTTCAAGCCCGTCAACGACCAGTTTGGTCACGAATGCGGCGACCAGGTGTTGCAGACGGTGGTGCACCAATTGCGCGCCGGCCTGCGCCAGGCCGACATCCTGGCGCGCCTGGGCGGCGACGAATTCGTCGTGCTGCTCGACGGCACGCCAGACCAAGATACCTGCGAGACTTTGGCTGCCAAGGTCATCGAGCTGATCAGCGCCCCGATCGCGATCTGGCAGGGGCACACCACGGTGCGGGTAGGCGCGAGCATCGGCCTGGCGCGCTACCCGCAGGACGGCCGCACCGCCTCCGAACTGCTGCAAAGTGCAGACCGTGCCATGTACGCCGCCAAGGAGGCCGGCAAGGGGTGCTGGCGCTTTGCTGCATCGGGCAGCCAGGGCGCGTCCTGAAACCACGATTGCCACAGCCCCTTTCACCTCTCTCAACGTGGGGCGCAGCACCCAGCGCCATCCGTCTCAACCGACCGGCCCACCCCTCACTGAAACGCCACCTCGGCAAAGCTGCGCAGCTTGCGGCTGTGCAGGCGCTGCGCGCCGGCGGCGCGCAGGATGTCGATCGCGTGCATGCCTATGCGCAGATGCTGATCGACGCGCTCGCGGTAGAACTGGTTGGCCATGCCGGGCAGCTTGATTTCGCCGTGCAGCGGCTTGTCGCTCACGCACAGCAGCGTGCCGTAGGGCACGCGGAAGCGAAAGCCGTTCGCGGCGATGGTGGCGCTTTCCATGTCGAGCGCGACGGCGCGGCTCTGGCTGAAGCGGCGCTGCGGGGTGTTGCCGGGCAGCAGCTCCCAGTTGCGGTTGTCGGTGCTGGCCACGGTGCCGGTGCGCATGATGCGCTTGAGGTCGGCGCCGTGCACCTGCGTGACCTCGGCCACGGCCTGTTCGAGCGCCACCTGGATTTCGGCGAGCGCCGGGATCGGCACCCACAGCGGCAGGTCTTCGTCGAGCACATGGTCTTCGCGCACGTAGGCGTGGGCGAGCACGTAGTCGCCGAGTTGCTGGCTGTTGCGCAGGCCCGCGCAGTGGCCCAGCATCATCCAGGCGTGCGGGCGCAGCACGGCGATGTGGTCGGTGATGGTCTTAGCGTTGGCCGGGCCGACGCCGATGTTGACCATGGTGATCCCGCTGCCGTCGGCGCGCACCAGGTGATAGGCGGGCATTTGCGGCAGGCGCGGCGGCGGGGCGCCGCGCTCGTCACCGGCCTCGGGCGGCAGGCCCGCGCGGCGCGTGACCACGTTGCCGGGCTCGACGAAGGCGCAGTAGTCGCTGTCGGGCCGCGCCATTTCGGCGTGCCCGAGGCGGATGAATTCGTCGATGTAGAACTGGTAGTTGGTGAACAGCACGAAGTTCTGAAACCACTCTGGCAGCGTGCCTGTGTAGTGGCGCAGGCGGTGCAGCGAGTAGTCCACGCGCGGCGCGGTGAAGAGCGCGAGCGGTTTGGCCTCGCCGGGCACGGGCTCCCAGGTGCCGTTGGCGATGCCGTCGTCCATGGCGGCGAGGTCGGGCAGGTCGAACAGGTCGCGCATGCGCAGGCGGCGCTCGGGGCTCAGCGCGCCTTCAAAATAATCGTCTTCGGCGAACGAGAAGTGCACCGGGATGGGCTGCGTGCTCGTGCCCACTTCGAGCGCCACGCCGTGGCTTTGGCGCAGCAGCTGGAATTGCTCGAGGTAGTAGCGCGCGAACAGGTCGGGGCGCGTGAGCGTGGTTTCGTAATGCCCTGGCCCTTCGACGAAGCCGTAGGCCAGCGCCGTAGGCGCGCGCGCCACGGTGTCCACGTGCAGGCGCACGAAGGGGTAGCAGGCGCGCACGGGCTGCGGCGGCGTTTCGCCGGCCACGAAGCGCCCCATGGCGGCGCGCAGGTAGTCGATCTGCTGCTGGTAAATCTGCTGCACCTGCGCCAACGCTGTGGCCGGGTCGGTGTGGCGGGTGGGGGCGATGAAGGCGGGAGGTTCGAACATGGTGGTATTGTCCACGCGCGCGGCTCTGGGCTCTGTTCTGTGCGTGCATGGGGCGGTGCCGCGGGTTGAGATGAAAGGCAAATGGTGATGGAGACTTCGGGTGGCCTGACTTCGGCCTGGGCGGCGCTGGCGAGCGCGTTTGGCTGCGGTTTGCTGATGGGCATAGAGCGTGAGCGACGCAAAGGCACCGGGCCGCACCGCGCGCTCGCGGGCGTGCGCTCGTTCACGCTGGCGGCCTTGGCCGGCGCGGCGACGGCCATCCTGGCCATGCCGGCATTGCTGGCCGTGGGGGCGCTGTTCATGGCGATTCTGGGCGCCACGGCCTATGCCAAGGACCGTTCGGGCGACCCGGGCGTGACCACCGAGATCGCCCTCTTCCTCGCCTACGTGATCGGCGCCATGTGCACACAGGACCAGCTGCTGGCCGCGGCGCTGGCCGTGGCCGCCACGGGCTTGCTGGCGGCACGCGAGCGCCTGCACAACTTCGCCAACACCTGGCTGCAGCCCGGCGAGGTGCGCGGCGGCCTGATCCTCGCGGCCCTGATCCTCATCGTCGCGCCGCTGATGCCCGACCGGCCGCTGTGGGGCGAGGTGCTGAACCCGCAGCTGCTGGTGCGCCTGCTCGTGGTGCTGCTCCTGATCCAGTCGCTCGCGCACCTTGGGCGGCGGCTGCTGCAGGCGCGCCAGGCGCTGACGCTGTCGGCGTTGGCCTCGGGCTTCGTCTCGAGCACGGCCACCATCGCGAATCTGGGGCTGGAGCTGCGCGCGGGGCGCGGCACGCTGCGCGCGCAGGCGGGCGGGGCGGTGCTCTCGTGCGTGGCCACCATGCTGCAGATGCTGGCCGTGGCCGCGACCATTCAGCCGGCCTGGCTGCCGCAGCTGGCGGCGCCGGCGCTGGCTTCGGCGCTGGTGGCCGGCGTGTATGGCAGCTGGCTCGCGCACACGGGCCTGGCAGGCGCGGGTGAAAAACCGGCCGCACAAATGCCTGCCGACACGCCCATGTTCCGCCTGCGCGACGCGCTGGTCATCGCAGTGCTGCTCACAGCCGTGCAGGCCGGCGTCTATGGCCTGGGCCTGTGGCTGGGCGACGCGGGCATGATGACGGGCGCCCTGCTCGCGGCGCTCGCGGACTTGCATTCGGTCATCGCCGCGCTGCTCGCGCACGGCGCGCCGGGTACGCCCGCAGCACCCATGGTCGAGCGCACCCTGATGGCGGCCACGCTGGTGCACGCGCTGAGCAAGAGCGGCATGGCGCTGGTCAGCGGCGGCCCCCGCTATGCGCTGGCGGTGGTGCCGGGTGTGCTCGCGCACACGCTGGTGTTCGTCTTGGGTCTATGGCTTTTGTGAGCCCTGCGCGCGCTCTTGCCGCCACTCTTGCTCGAGCGCATCGAGCACCGGGTACGCGCCCGGCAGCACCGGGCTGACCTGCAGCGGAAAGTGCTGCCAGGCCATGGTCTGGCCCTCGCGCATTTCGAATGCGCCGCTCCAGCGGTACACCTTGCACCAGTGCAGGCGCACGCGCGCGTGCGGGTAGTCGTGCTCGGTCACGCGCCAGACGCTCGCCGGGCCTATGGTGATGCCCAGCTCCTCGTGCAGCTCGCGCCGCAGCGCCTGCTCCACGGTCTCGCCGGCTTCAATCTTGCCGCCCGGAAACTCCCAGTAGCCCGCATAGGGCTTGCCGGGCGGGCGTGTGGCCAGCAGCAGCGCGCCGTCATCGCGCAGCAAAATGCCCACGGCCACTTCGGTGTGCGCGCGCTGCGGCGCTTGCGGGCTGTTTTGCGCCACACCCACCGCCTGAGCTTGCGGCGGCGCCACCGGCTCAGGCGCTGGCGACGCCATGGCGGCCCGCAAAATCGCGCGCAAACTGGTAGGCCACGCGCCCGCTGCGCGAGCCGCGCTCCAGCGCCCACACCAGCGCCTCGGCGCGCGCGGCCTCTATGGCTGGCGCCGGCACGCCCAGCGCCGCGAGCCACTGGCGCACGATGACGAGGTATTCATCCTGGCTGAAGGGGTAAAAGCTCACCCACAGGCCAAAGCGCTCGGAGAGCGAGATTTTTTCCTCGACCACTTCGCCGGGGTGCACTTCGCCGTCCTCGCTGTGCTGGTAGCTGAGGTTTTCCTTCATGTATTCGGGCAGCAGGTGGCGGCGGTTGCTGGTCGCGTAGATCAGCACATTGGGTGTGGCCGCGGCCACCGAGCCGTCCAGAATCGACTTGAGCGCCTTGTAGCCGGGCTCGCCCTCCTCGAAGCTCAGGTCGTCGCAAAAGACGATGAACTTTTCCGGGCGCGCGGCCACCACCTCGACGATGTCGGGCAGGTCGGTCAGATCGCTCTTGTCCACCTCGATCAGGCGCAGCCCCTGCGCGGCAAAGGCGTTCAGGCAGGCTTTGACGAGCGAAGACTTGCCCGTGCCGCGCGCGCCCGTGAGCAGCACGTTGTTCGCAGGCCGGCCCTGCACGAACTGCTCGGTGTTGCGCACGATTTTTTCCTTCTGCGCGTCGATTTCCTGCAAATCAGACAGGCGCATCGCCGCGACATGGCGCACGGGCTCGAGCACGCCGTGGCCGTTGCTGCGCTTGCGGTAGCGCCAGGCGATCGCGGCGTCCCAATCGGGGGCCGAAAGAGGCTGCGGAAGAATGGACTCGATGCGGCTGATGAGCTGTTCGGCGCGCACGAGCAGATGCTCGAAATTTTGGTTCATTTTGGCCTCTAGCGCTTATGTATCCAGCGCAAGCAGCTATCGTTCAAGTAGCTTTTCAAGAGCGGTAGTCGGCGTTGATGCTCACATACTCGTGGCTCAGGTCGCAGGTCCAGACCGTCTCGGCGGCCGTGCCGCGCCCAAGCAGCACGCGCACGGTGATTTCGCTTTGTTGCATCACGCGCTGGCCGTCTTCCTCGCGGTAGTCGGGGTGGCGCCCGCCCTGCTGGGCCACATGCACGTCGTCGAGGTACAGGTCTATGCCGCCCTGGTCGAGGTCCGCGATGCCCGCGTAGCCCACGGCCGCGAGAATGCGGCCCAGGTTGGGGTCGCTCGCGTAGAAAGCCGTCTTGACCAGCGGCGAATGCGCGATCGCGTACGCCACCTTGCGGCACTCCTCGGCGTCGCGCCCGCCTTCGACGCGCACCGTGATGAACTTGGTCGCGCCCTCGCCGTCGCGCACGATGGCCTGCGCGAGCTTTTGCGCCACCTCGCGCAGCGCGGCAAACAGCGCCTGCCCCTCGGCGCTCGCCAGCGAGGTGATGGGCGCGTGCTGCGCCTTGTTGGTGGCCAGCACGATGAAGGAGTCGTTGGTCGAGGTATCGCCGTCGATGGTGATGCGGTTGAACGAGGCCTCGGCGAGCGCGAGCGCGATCTGGGGCAGCAGCGCCGGCGCGATGCAGGCGTCGGTCGCCACAAAGCCCAGCATGGTCGCCATGTTCGGGCGGATCATGCCCGCGCCCTTGCTGATGCCCGTGACGGACACCGTGGCCGCGCCCAGGCGCAGCTGCGTGCTGAAGGCTTTGGGCACGGTGTCCGTGGTCATGATGCCTTCGGCGGCGCGCGCCCAGTGGCCGGGCGCCGCGTCGGCCAGCGCCGCGGGCAGCGCCGCGATGAGGCGCTCGTGCGGCAGCGGCTCCATGATCACGCCCGTGGAAAAGGGCAACACCTGCGCAGGCGCGATGTCCAGCAGCCGCGCGAGCGCGATGCAGGTGGCGTGCGCGCGCACCATGCCGTCGGCACCCGTGCCCGCGTTGGCGTTGCCGGTGTTGATGAGCAGCGCGCGGATCGGCTGCCCGCCGGCGAGGTGCGCACGGCTGATCTGCACGGGCGCGGCGCAAAAACGGTTTTGCGTGAACACGCCCGCGACGCTCGTACCCTCGTCGAGCAGGAACACTGTGAGGTCTTTGCGCGCGGCCTTGCGGATGCCGGCTTCGGCCACGCCGATGCGCACGCCCGCGATGGGGTGCAGCTCGGCAGCGACGGGGGGCTGGAGGTTCACGGGCATGGGGGTTCCTTTTTCAAAAACGCTAGGGAAGCGCTGCACGCTGCGCTGGTGCAGCCAGCCATGCGGGCGCGCTCAACTTAGCTCAGCCTGCCGTGGCACTGCTTGTATTTTTTGCCGCTGCCGCAGGGGCAGGGATCGTTGCGGCCCACGCGCACGCCCGGCGGCAGCGTGAGCGGCGCGCTCGCAGCCGGCGCCTCTGGCGTGACCTCGACCGCGCCGGTTTCGGTGGGCGCGGTGTAGGTGACGTTGGCGATACGCTCGCCACGGCTTTCGAGCTCCTCTGCGGCGGCGTCGAGCTCGCTGCGCGACTGCACCTGCACAGTCATGAGCGTTTTGGTGACCTCGCTCTTGACCTGATCGAGCATCTGCCGGAACAGCTCGAAAGCCTCGCGTTTGTATTCCTGCTTGGGCTGCTTTTGCGCGTAACCGCGCAGGTGGATGCCCTGGCGCAGGTAGTCGAGCGCCGCGAGGTGGTCGCGCCAGTTCGCGTCCAGGCTTTGCAGCAGCACCATGCGCTCGAACTGCGTGAAGTTTTCGCGCCCGATCTGCGCGACCTTGGCGTCGAAGGCTGCGTGCGCGGCCTGCAGCACTTTTTCGAGGATGTCTTCGTCGGTGATGGCCTCGGACTGCGCCACCTCCTGCTGCAGCGCGAGCGGCAGCTGCCACTCCTGCGCGAGCGCTTTTTCGAGGCCCGGCAAATCCCACTGCTCCTCGACCGAATCGGCGGGCACGTACTGGCGCACGAGGTCGGTGAAGCAGTCCTCGCGCATGGCGCGAATCACGTCGGAGAGGTCGGCGGCGTCGAGGATTTCGTTGCGCTGCTGGTAAATCACCTTGCGCTGGTCGTTGGCCACGTCGTCGTATTCGAGCAGTTGCTTGCGCATGTCGAAGTTGCGCGCCTCGACCTTGCGCTGCGCCGACTCGATGCTGCGCGTGACGATGCCGGCCTCGATCGCCTCGCCGTCGGGCATCTTGAGCCGCTCCATGATGGCCTTGACGCGGTCGCCCGCGAAAATGCGCATCAGCGTGTCGTCCAGGCTCAGGTAAAAGCGCGACGAGCCCGGATCGCCCTGGCGCCCCGAGCGGCCGCGCAGCTGGTTGTCGATGCGGCGGCTTTCGTGGCGCTCGGTGGCGATGATGCGCAGGCCGCCGAGCTCTTTGACCTTCTCGTGGTCGCGCTGCCAGTCGGCGCGCAGTTGCGCGATGCGCTGCGCGCGCGTGGCCTCGTCGAGCTCCGGGTCGGCCTCTATGGCCGCGACCATTTTCTCGATGTTGCCGCCGAGCACGATGTCGGTGCCGCGGCCCGCCATGTTGGTGGCGATGGTGATCATGCCGGGGCGCCCCGCCTGGGCGATGATCTCGGCCTCTCGCGCGTGCTGCTTGGCGTTGAGCACCTGGTGCGGCAGGCCCTCTTTTTTCAGCAGCTCGGAAATGAGTTCGGAGTTTTCGATCGAGGTCGTGCCCACGAGCACGGGCTGGCCGCGCTCGTGGCACGCGCGGATGTCAGCGATGGCCGCGGCGTATTTTTCGCGCGTGGTTTTATAGACGCGGTCGAGCTGGTCTTCACGCCGGCTCGGCTTGTTGGGCGGGATGATGACGGTCTCGAGGCCGTAGATCTCCTGGAACTCGTAGGCCTCGGTGTCGGCCGTGCCGGTCATGCCCGCGAGCTTTTCGTACAGGCGGAAGTAGTTCTGGAAGGTGATCGAAGCCAACGTCTGGTTCTCGGGCTGGATGTTCACGCCTTCCTTGGCTTCCACGGCCTGGTGCAGGCCCTCGCTCCAGCGGCGGCCTTGCATCAGGCGGCCCGTGAATTCATCGACGATGATGACTTCGCCGTTTTGCACCACATAGTGCTGGTCGCGGTGGTAGAGGTGGTGCGCACGCAGGGCTGCGTACAAATGGTGCATCAGCGTGATGTTGGCCGGGTCATAAAGCGACGCGCCCTCGGCGATCAGCCCGCGGCTGGCCAAAATGCGCTCGGCCGTCTCGTGGCCCTGCTCGGTCAGATAGACCTGGCGCGATTTTTCATCGACGGTGAAGTCGCCAGGCTTGATCACGCCCTCGCCGGTGCGCGGGTCTTCCTCGCCCTCCTGGCGCACCAGCAGCGGCGCGATTTCGTTCATCGCGCGGTACAGCGCCGTGTGGTCTTCGGCCTGGCCGCTGATGATGAGCGGCGTGCGCGCCTCGTCGATCAGGATCGAGTCCACCTCATCGACGATGGCGTAATGCAGGCCGCGCTGCACGCGGTCGCGCGCCTCATAGACCATGTTGTCGCGCAGGTAGTCGAAGCCGTACTCGTTGTTCGTGCCGTAGGTGATGTCGGCGCGGTAGGCGGCCTGCTTTTCCTCACGCGGCAGGTGCGGCAGGTTGATGCCCACGCTGAGGCCCAAAAACTCGTACAGACGCCCCATCCACTGCGCGTCGCGCTGTGCGAGGTAGTCGTTCACGGTGACCACATGCACGCCCTTGCCGGCCAAGGCGTTCAGGTACACGGCCAGCGTGGCCGTGAGGGTCTTGCCCTCGCCCGTGCGCATTTCGGCGATCTTGCCGTTGTGCAGCGCCATGCCGCCAAGCAGCTGCACGTCGAAGTGGCGCATCTTCATCACGCGCTTGGAGCCCTCGCGCACCACGGCAAAGGCTTCGGGCAGCAGCTCGTCGAGCGCGGCGCCGCGCGCCAGGCGCTCGCGGAACTCCTGCGTCTTGGCGCGCAAGGCCTCGTCCGACAGTTGCTCGAGCTCGGGCTCCAGCGCGTTGATGCGCGCAACCGTCTTGCGGTATTGCTTGAGCAGCCGGTCGTTGCGACTGCCGAAGATTTTGGTGAGGAAGTTGGTGGCCATGCGCACGGGGCCGCTGCATCTGCGTGGGGCAAAAATACGGGGCGGCCGGTATTGAGAAGGGGTTTTCAGGCAGCGCCGCAAGCCGGGGTTTGCAAGTGCCTAAAAACACCGCGGCGGCAAGCGGCCTATGCCGGGGTGGCGATTTTAGAACCTAATTTTGTCCACATTTTCTCTGCGCCCAGGGGCGCCTGCGCTTGCCGCGGCTGCGGGCGGCAAACCGGGTTCGTGCACGCTCTAAACTCGCGCCTTTGCCCACACTTCTTTCACATCCCCCGGAGACCCCATGGCCCACGCCCCCTTTCACTGGGACGACCCCTTCTTGCTCGACCAGCAACTGAGCGCCGACGAGCGCATGGTGCGCGACGCCGCCGCGTCGTACTGCCGCGACAAGCTCGCGCCGCGCGTGCGCGACGCCTTTCGGCACGAAAAAATGGACACCGGCATCTTCCGCGAGATGGGCGAGGTCGGCCTGCTGGGCCCCACCATCCCCGAGCAATACGGCGGGCCGGGGCTGAACTACGTGGCCTATGGCCTGATCGCACGCGAGATCGAGCGCATCGACTCGGGCTACCGCTCCATGGCCAGCGTGCAAAGCTCGCTCGTGATGGTGCCCATCTACGAATTCGGCACCGAGGCGCAAAAGCAAAAATACCTGCCCAAGCTCGCGCGCGGTGAGTGGATTGGCTGCTTCGGGCTGACCGAGCCTGACCACGGCTCCGACCCCGGCAGCATGGCCACGCGCGCGACCAAGGTCGCGGGCGGCTACCGCCTCAAGGGCAGCAAGATGTGGATCACGAACAGCCCCGTGGCCGACGTGTTCGTGGTCTGGGCCAAGGAGGTGAGTGAAAGCGGCGCCGTGGGCCCGATCCGCGGCTTCGTGCTCGAAAAAGGCTTCAAGGGCCTGAGTGCACCCGCGATCCATGGCAAGGTGGGACTGCGCACCTCGGTCACGGGTGAGATTCTCATGGACGACGTGTTCGTGCCCGAGGAAAACGCCTTCCCCAGCGTGCAGGGCCTCAAAGGGCCGTTCACCTGCCTCAACAGCGCGCGCTACGGCATCGCCTGGGGCGCGCTGGGCGCGGCCGAGTTCTGCTGGCACACGGCGCGCCAATACACGCTGGACCGCAAGCAGTTCGGCCGCCCGCTCGCGGCCAATCAGCTGATCCAGAAAAAGCTCGCCGACATGCAGACCGAGATCGCGCTGGGCCTGCAAGCCTGCCTGCGCATGGGTCGCATGAAGGACGAGGGCACGGCCTCGGTCGAGGCCACCTCCATCATCAAGCGCAACAACTGCGGCAAGGCGCTGGACATCGCGCGCCTGGCGCGCGATATGCTCGGCGGCAACGGCATCAGCGACGAATTCGGCGTGGCGCGCCACCTCGTGAACCTCGAAGTGGTCAACACCTACGAAGGCACGCACGACATCCACGCGCTGATCCTGGGCCGCGCCCAGACGGGCATCGCGGCGTTTGCGAACTGAACCTGCGGGCCGCCCCAAAGATGCTGCGGCCAGTGCGCAGGCCACGCTCAGATCGCAGCATCTTTTGGGCTCCAAGCCCATACCCCGCAAGCATGAGCAGCTATTGAAAGAGAATCGCCTCATAGGCGCCAGCCGGAACGCGCACTAGAATCGCATCCCGACGCACATTTTTGTTTCAATGTGTGACCCATTCCGCGAAGGACCGTCATGAAAACCGTGCAGCAGGAAGTCGACGAGCGCACCCACCTCACCAGCTCGAACCAGTTCGAGCTGTTGTTGTTCAAATTGGGCAAGGACAAGGTGCTCGGGCAGTCGGAGCTGTTCGGCATCAACGTGTTCAAGATCCGCGAGATCGTGGCCATGCCCGAGATCACGCCGATCGCCGGGGCCTCGCCCTACGCGCTGGGCGTGGTGAACCTGCGCGGCCAGGTGATTCCGGTGCTCGACCTGCCCGCGATCGTCGGCTGCACGCCCGAAAAGCTCAACATCCTGCTCGTGACCGAATACGCGCGCAGCACGCAGGCCTTCGCCGTCGAGTCGGTCGAAGACATCGTGCGCCTGGACTGGAAGCAGGTGCTTTCGGCCGAAGCCAGCGGCGCCGCGGGCAAGCTCGTGACCAGCATTGCGCGGCTCGACGGCAACAAGGATGGTTCACGCCTCGCACAGGTGCTCGACGTCGAGGCGATCCTGCAGATGGTCTCGCCCAGCGCGACGGCAGACGTGGACCCAAACCAGGTGGGCGAGCGGCTGCAGCTGCCGCCCGGCGCCATCGTGCTCGCGGCGGACGACTCCTTCGTCGCGCGCTCGCTGATCGAGCAGGAACTGCAACTGCTGCACGCCCCTTGCGAAATCACCAAATCGGGCAAGGAAGCCTGGGAGCTGCTCAACGCCATCGCCCAAAGCGCTGCCGCCGAAGGCAAGAGCGTGCGCGACAAGGTGGCGCTGGTGCTCACCGACCTGGAAATGCCCGAGATGGACGGCTTCACGCTCACGCGCAACATCAAGCAGGACCCGCGCTTTTCCGGCCTGCCCGTGCTCATCCACTCCTCGCTGTCGGGCTCGGCCAATGAAGACCACGTGCGCAGCGTGGGCGCGGACGGCTACGTGGCAAAGTTCGCCGCGCAGGAATTGGCCGAAACCATACGCCGCGTGCTCAGCGCGAGCCGTTAAGCCGCGCGGGAAACCGTAGAGCCCGTAGAGCCCTCTTTTCCGACAACGATCATGCCGCTTTCCTTGCACCCTGCGCGCATCCTGCCACGGCAGCGTGCGGGTGCTGCCTACAGGGCATCCCTTGCGTTCGCGCTGGCCTGTACGGCGGGCCTGCTGCCGCTGGCCACCAGCCACGCCCAGGTGCTGCGCTGCACCGATGCGCGCACGGGCGCGGTCACCTACACCAACGACGCCTGCCCCAGCGGCAGCAGCGTGCGTGAGGTCGAGCCGCGCAAGACGCCCGAAGAGATCGCGCATGAACGCGCGCAAGCCGCCGAGGCGCTGGAGCGCAAACAGCAGCAGCTGCAGGCCGAATCAGCCGCCCAGGCCCAAGAGGAGCGGCAAAAGGCCCTGGAAGAACGTGAACGCAAACGCGCCGCGCAAGCCGCCAAGCCCAGCGCGCACGACTACGCGCATTCGGCGGCCTGCGCACGCTCGCGGCGCAACCTCGACGTGCTGGCCAGCAGCCTCGGCAGCAGCTACGAAGACCAGGCGCGCCTCGAAGCCGCGCAGCGCCAGATGGACCTCGATTGCCTCGGCCCCGAAGGCTACGCCGAAGTGGAAAAAGCGCGCGCCCTGCGCCCCGAACCCAGCGTGCCGCCGATGATCGTCGTGCCGCAACGCCGCCCAGGCTACCGCCCCGGCAATCCCGGGCACCCACCAGGCCCACCGCCAGCGCCGCCGGCGCAGCCGCAAAAACCGAGCGGATCGTTCCAGTGCGACGTGTTCCGCTGCTGGGACAGCAAGGGCAATGTCTATCCGGTGCCGCGGTGACGCTACCGATCATGAAGCTGCTTGCGCAATGCACATGCGGCTTCATGCACAAAAAGGCACTACATCCCGAACAACACGCCCGCCGCCAGCACACCTGCTGACTCTACCCGGCGCGCAGGCCCTCGGCCACCGTGGGATAGCGCAGCCGCAGGCGCAGCTCGTGCAGCAGGCGGCGGTTGTCCAGGCGGCGTGATTCGCTCATGAAGCTGAGGAGCAGCGGCGGCAGCTGGGCCTGGGCCGCACTGCGCGCCAGGCGCGGCGGGCGCGGCAGGCCGTACAGGTCGGCCGCAAGATCGAAATAATCGCCCATCTTCATGGGTTGCATATCGCACACGTGGTAGGCGCGCTGCGGCCGCCCGCGCCACAGCGCCGCAAGGCAGGCGCGCGCGAGGTCGTCGGCGTGGATGTGGTTGGTGAACACGTCGTCCTGCGGCGCGAGCGCGGGCGTGCCCTTGCGCAGCCGCGCCTCGGGCGTGCCGCCCGCGCGGTCGGGGGCGTAGATGCCTGGAATGCGCAAAATGCTCGTGCGTACCCCCGCGCGGCCCAGGTGGCGCACCGCGCGCTCGGCGTTCGCGCGGCGCTGCGCGCGCGCCGTGGCCGGCGCCAGCGGGCGCGTCTCGCGCACCCAGGCGCCCGCGCAGTCGCCGTACACGCCGCTCGTAGAGGCATAGACGAGTGCCCGCGGGCGCGTGCGCAGCCGCAGCACGCGCACCAAGGCCTCGGTGCGCGGATCGATCCACCAGGCCGCTGCCCCGCCCTCGGCAGGCGGCGGCGCGAGGTGCAGCACATGCGTGGCCAGGCCCGCGAGGCGGCGCAGCGTCGCTGGTGCGTCGAGGTTGCCGCGCAAGGGCGTAATGCCTTGCGCGCGCAACTCGCCCACGCGCGCCGGGGTCGAGGTCAACGCCAGCACGCGCAGACGCGGCGCCCCGAAAGCCGAAGCCCTACCCTGCCCCGCCCCGGCCCCCTCGCCCTGCAAGGCGCGCACCACGCGCAGGCCGACATCCCCGCAGCCCACGATCAAGAGCCGCGCACGGCGAAAACGCGCCGGCAGCGCGCCCAGGGGGCGGAAAATGGCAAGGCTTTGCATGGCAACGGTGGCGGGAGTAGAAAAAGGTCAAAGTAATTTGGGAAGGCAGCGGCACAATCTTGGCCCGTTGCCCTGTTGGGCGTATTGTTCCCCAGGATCACCCCACACCATGACCACTTCAGCCTCGTACCAAATCACCGTACAACCCAGCGGTCGGCGCTTTTCTGCGCAGGCCGACGAAACCATTCTGAACGCAGCGATCCGCGCGGGCGTTGGTTTGCCCTACGGCTGCAAGGACGGCGCCTGCGGCTCGTGCAAATGCAAGATGCTCAGCGGCAGCGTCATGCACGGCCCGCACCAAGACAAGGCCCTGAGCGCCGCCGAAGAGGCCGCGGGCCTGATCCTGACCTGCTGCGCCCAGCCGCGCAGTGACGTGGTGCTGGAGTCGCGCCAGGTCACCGACGAAAGCGCTTTCCCGGTCAAAAAAATGCCCGTGCGCGTGGCCGCGCTCCAGAAAATGTCGCCCGACGTGATGCTGCTGCGCCTGCAGCTGCCCGCGGCCGAGCCACTGCGCTACCACGCGGGCCAGTACCTCGAATTTCTGCTGCCCGGGGGCTTGCGCCGCGCGTATTCCATGGCGAACGCGCCGCACACGCTGGGCACGCCGCCGCACGTCGAGCTGCACATCCGTCTCATGCCCGGCGGCCACTTCACCGAGCAGGTCTTTCACACCCTCAAAGAAAAAGACATCCTGCGCGCCGAAGGGCCGTTCGGGAGCTTCTACCTGCGCGAGGATTCCAGCAAGCCCATCATCCTGCTGGCCTCGGGCACGGGCTTTGCGCCCATCAAGGCCATCATCGAACAATTGCAACACCTGGGCAGCACGCGCCCCGTCACGCTCTACTGGGGCGGCCGCCGGCCGGCTGACCTGTACCTGGACAACTGGGTGCGCGCGCGCCAGGCCGAAATGCCGCAGCTGCGCTACGTGCCCGTGGTCTCGGACGCGCAGCCCGAAGACGGCTGGAGCGGCCGCACCGGCTTCGTGCACCAGGCCGTGCTCGACGACTTTGCCGACCTCTCGGGCTACCAGGTCTATGCCTGCGGGGCGCCCATCGTGGTCGAATCGGCACGCACTGCCTACTGTGCCGAGCGCGGCCTGCCGCCCGAGGCGTTCTACGCCGACGCCTTCACCTCCGAGGCGGACAAGCACGCCCCAGCCGCCTGACGCCATCCGCCCGCGCCACTCCGGCCAAACTGCAGGAGCCCGCCCATGCCAAGCGCCCACATCGCCCCCAGCACCCGCATCGCCCTCGTGTCCGACATCCACGGCAATCTGCCCGCGCTCGAGGCCGTGCACGCCGACCTGCGCCGCCGCGGCGCCGACCTGGTGGTGAACCTCGGCGACAGCCTCTCCGGCCCCTTGCTCGCGCGCGAGACGGCGCAGTTCCTGCAGGCCCAAGGCTGGCCCACGGTGGCGGGCAACCACGACCGCAACCTGATCGAACAAAGCCCCGCACAGCTCGCCCCGCCCGACGCCTGCGCCCATGCGCAGCTCGGCGCGCCAGAGCTCGCCTGGCTGCGCACGCTGCCCGCAACGCTGCGCGAGGCAGACCTGTTCTTCTGTCACGCCACGCCGCAGCACAACTGCAGCTACCTGCTCGAAACCGTGCTGCCAGGGGGCGCCGTGCGGCTCGCCAGCCCGAGCGAAATCGCCGAGCGGCTGGGCGATGAGCGCGCCGCGTTCATCGCCTGCGGCCATACGCATTTCCCGCGCGCAGTGCGCACGGCGGCAGGGCAATGGATCGTCAACCCCGGCAGCGTGGGCCTGCCTGCGTTCGAGGACGACAGCCCCTGCCTACACCGCATCGAAACCGGCTCGCCCGACGCGCGCTACGCGCTGGCCGAGCGCACCGCGCAGGGATGGAGCGTCGCGCTCATCAGCGTGCCCTACGACCACCGTTCCATGGCCCAGCTAGCGCGCAGCCGCGGCTTTGCCGACTGGGCCGTGGCTTTGGAGACGGGTTATATGAAATTCCCGGAGGCGCACAGGCCTCCGGGCGCCTGAGAGGCTGAACGGAGCCACACCAAAGCTCCTGCTCGATACGCCTTTGTTTGCGCTGCTGACACGCACAGGCCAGAAACGAGCAAACCCTCTGGCATGCTGGGCGTAACCCACAATTGCCATACCAATGTCCCATGAAGGAGCCTGCCCATGACCCCGCTGATGCCTGCACGCTCTTTTTTTCAAACTGCCGCACTGCCGCCCGCACGCCGCGCCCCGCCAGGCAGGTTGTGGTCTGCCGTGGTGCTGGGCGCGGCGCTGCTGGGCGCGGCGCTGCTGGCCGCGGCCATGCCTGCGCATGCCGGCCCCTTGCGCGCCTGGCTGGGCGGCGAGCGCGGTGGCGGCCAGCAGGCGTCTTCGTCGTGGGCAGATGGCTCACCAAACGGGCGCCTGCCCAACGAAGTGGCCGAGGTGGCCCATGTGGCGTATGGGCCGGACGCGGCGCAGCGCTTTGACGTCTATCTGCCCGCCCAGCGCAGCGCGCGCCCGAAAATCCTGCTCATGGTGCACGGCGGCGGCTGGCGGCGCGGCGACAAGACCTCGCCCGGCGTCTGGGAGCCCAAGGTGCGGCACTGGGGCGCGCAGGGCTGGATCGTCGTGAGCACCAACTACCGCATGCTGCCGCAGGCCGACCCCATCGAGCAGGCCCGCGACGTCGCCCGTGCGCTCGCCAAAGTGCAGCAGCTCGCGCCCGGCTGGGGGGCCGGTGCGCACGATGTGGTGCTCATGGGGCACTCGGCGGGCGCGCATCTGGTGATGCTGCTCACGGCCGCGCCGCAGCTCGCCCATGCGCAGGGTGCGCAGGCCTGGCGCGGCACCGTATCGCTGGACAGCGGCGCGCTGGACGTGCCCGCAATCATGAACCAGCGGCACCCGCGCCTGTACGACCAGGCCTTCGGGCAAGACCCGGATTTTTGGCGCCAATCCTCGCCGCTGCAGCAGCTTGCCGGGCCCATAGTCCCCACGCTGATCGTGTGCTCCACGCGCCGGCAGGATGCGTGCCCGCAGGGCCAGCGATTCGCCGAACGCGCCGCGCAGTTCGGCGCGCGCGTGCAGGTGCTGCCGCAGACGCTATCGCACATGGACATCAACCGCCTGCTGGGCGAGCCCGGCGCCTACACCGATGCGGTGGATGCGTTTCTGGCGCATCTGTGAGCGGGCATCGCGCCGGTTCGACCGCTTTCGACCACCCGAGGCGCCCGGGCGCACAGGCCGCCTCAACCGGCGCCGCCCACGTCCTCCACCACCTGCCCGGCCTCAAGCGTGATGCGCCGGCGGCACTGCACGGCAATGCGCGCGTCGTGCGTCACGAGCACCAGCGTGGTGCCTTGCTCGCGGTTGAGCTCGAACATCAGCTGCATGACTTTTTCGCCGGTGGCGAAGTCCAGGCTGCCCGTGGGCTCGTCGGCCAGCAGCACGGCGGGCTGCACGACGAAGGCCCGCGCGAGCGCCACGCGCTGCTGCTCGCCGCCGCTGAGCAGCTTGGGGTAGTGGCGCAGGCGCTGCGCGAGCCCCACGCGCGCCAGCATCTCGGCCGCGCGCCGGCGTGCGTCGCGCTGCCCGGCGAGCTCCAGCGGCAGCATCACGTTTTCAAGCGCCGTGAGGTGCGCAAGCAGTTGAAAGCTCTGGAACACGAAGCCCAGCTTTTGCGCGCGCAGCGCGGCACGCGCGTCCTCGTCGCGCGCGAACAGGTCTTGCCCGGCGAGGCGCACGGTGCCGCGCGTGGGTGTATCGAGCCCGGCGATCAGCGACAGCAGCGTGCTCTTGCCCGAACCCGAGGCGCCCACGATGGCCGCCGTCTCGCGCGGCGCGAGGCAAAAGTCCACATCCCGCAAAATGTCGAGCGTGCCGCTCGAATCCGTCACTGACTTGCTCAGGTGCTCCACGGCCACCATGGGCTCTGCACTGGGGCTGGTGGCCTGGGGCGAAGGCGGTGAAAAGGGCGCGGCTTGGGTCATGAAGTCATGAAAGGTTGGGAATGAGGATTCGCACTGTGCTTCGACGCGACTTTATCCTGCGCTCGGGTGCTGCCGTGGCTGCGGGGCTTTTCGGCACGCCTGCGCGCGCACGCCAAGCGACCGAAGCGCCCCAAACGCCGGCACGCACACCCGTGATCCTCGTGCTGGGCGACTCGCTGAGCGCCGAATACGGCCTGCCGCGCGGCAGCGGCTGGGTGGCGCTGCTCGAAAAAAAGCTGGCGCAGGAAAAAATCCCCGCCACCGTGGTCAACGCGAGCATCAGTGGCGAGACCACCTCGGGCGGGCGCGCGCGCCTGCCGGCGCTGCTCGCCCAGCACCACCCCAGCGTGGTGGTGATAGAACTCGGCGGCAACGACGCGCTGCGCGGGTTGGCCCTGCAGCACACCGAAGAGAACCTCGTGGCCATGGTGCAGGCTGCGCAGCAGGCGGGCGCGAAGGTGCTGCTCGTGGGCATGCAGGTGCCGCCCAACTACGGCGCTGCCTACACGCAGCGATTCGCCGCGCTGTTTCCCAAAGTGGCGCGCGCGCACAAGGCGGCGCTCGTACCCTTTTTGCTCGCAGGTGTGGCCGACGGGCCCGACCCCACGGCCTCGTTCCAGCCCGACCGCATCCACCCGAACGCGCAGGCGCAGCCGCGCCTGCTGGCCAACGTCTGGCCGCAGCTCGTCAAGCTGCTGCGCTGATCAGGCAGCGCCCGTACCCGTGGGCGCTGGCGCCACCGCGGCGCGGTAGGCGTGCCAGCTTGCATGGCCCAGCACCGGGCCCACGAGCAGCAGACCCGCGCCCCAGATCCACAGCGAGGCCACGACGAGCGCCGTGATCAAAGCGCCCCACAGCAGCATGACGCCGGGGTTTTCGGCAACCACGCGCATGCTCGTGATGCCGGCTGTGAGCGCGTCGGTGTCGCGGTCCAGGATCATGGGGATGGACACCACCGTGCACGAAAACACCAGCGCCGCGAACGCCCCGCCGACCACGGTATAGACCGCGACGAATTCCCAGTTGCGCGGGTTGAACACGGCCTCGAACACACCGCTCGACGAGGGCATGCCGGTGTCGAAAAACACCGCAAACACCACGAGCGAGGCGCGTCCCCAGAGCAGCTCGAGCACGATCAGCACGAGCACCAGCATGCCCATGCTGCCCATGTGGCTGTCCCAACAGGTGATGGATTGGCCCAGGTCGGGCGCGAGCCCGGCTTCGCGGCGGCGGCTCGTGTCGTACAAGCCCATGGCCAGAAACGGCCCGACCAGAAGGCAGCCGCTCGCGAGCGACATGGTGTATTCAGGCTCATTGCGAAACACCCAGCCCAGCAACAGTGCCATGCACCAGAAACAAAAGCCATAAAACAGCGCGATACCGGGCGCGGCGCGCACATCCTGCAAGCCCTTGCGCAGCCAGCGCAGCGGGTCGGCCCAGCGCAAAGGCTGCAGCGTGATGGCGTAGGCGGGCTCGGCGGCTGGGGTGAGGTCGGAAGTGGCGGGGGATTCGTTCATCGGGGCCTCCTGCAATAGGAATGTCCCAAAGTAAAACTTTCGCCGCCGCTACGCCATCATGGAAAACCCTTGTTCTACATCAAACTATCCAACAGCCAGAACTGCTATAGCGGCGGCAGCGCCAGCGCCAAGGCCTGCTGCAAATCGCACTGCAAATCTGCCACCGCTTCGAGCCCGACGGAAAAGCGCACCAGATGGCCCGGGCGCAGCTGCGGCGCGGGGCGGCTGCGCATGGCCTCAAGCTGGTAGGGCACGACCAGACTGATCGGCCCGCCCCAGCTGTAGCCGATCTTGAACAGGCGCAACGCATCGCAAAAAGCATCGACCTGCTCGGCGCGGTAGCGCGCGTCAAAAATGATGCTGAAAAGGCCTGCAGCCACGCCTGGATAAGCGCTGGCAGCTCCTTCCTTCATAGCACCCTGCCCTGCTGCATGTGTGCCGGCGCACAGCGCGCGCCAATGTGCGTGCCCCGGCGCGCCCGGCAGCGCCGGGTGCAACACCTGCACCACCTGGCTTTGCTGCGCGAGCCAGCGCGCGAGCGTGCGCGCCGCCACGTCGTGCGCGCGGTAGCGCAGCGCCAGGCTGGGCAGCGCGCGCAGCACGGCCTCGGCGTCGTTCGCGCCCACGCCCAGCCCCAGGTGCATGTGCGTGCGCTGCAGCCGCTGGTGCAGCGCCGCATCGCGCGTGACGATGCTGCCCATGAGCACGTCGCCACCGCCGCTCGGGTACTTGGTCAGCGCGTGGATGGAGATGTCCACGCCCAGGCTGCCGCCGTCGCGCAGCAGATCAAACGGCGCAAACGCCAGGCCCGCGCCCCAGGTGTTGTCGAGCGCACAGCACACGCCGTGCGCGCGGCAGATGCGCACCAGCGCCGGCAAGTCAGGGAACTCCATGCTCACCGAACCTGGCGCTTCGAGCCACGCGAGGCGCGTGGCCGGGGTGATCTGCGCGGCAAAGTCGGCAGCGTCCAGCGGGTCGTACAGCCGGTAGCGCACGCCAAAGCGCGCAAGCTCGCCGCGCGCGAACTCCTTGTTCGGGCCATAGGCGTTGTCAGGGATCAGCACCTCGTCGCCCGGCTGCAGCAGCGCCAGGCCCACGGTGCTGATGGCCGCCAGGCCGCTGGGCACGAGCAGGCAGTGCAAGCCGCCTTCGAGCGTACACAGGCGCTCTTCGAGCGTGAAAGTGGTGGGCGTGCCGTGCAGACCGTAGGTGTAGCCGCTTTTGTCCTTCCACTCGCGCGAGCGCAGCGCGGCCACGTTCGGAAAGATCACCGTCGAGGCCTTGAACACGCCCGGCTGCGGCGCGGCAAAGCCCGGCGGCGGCGTGTAAGGGTGGTGGATGAGGCGCGTCGTCAAGTCTTGGCTGTCTGGCATGGCGGGGATGGTAGCGCGGCTTGGATAATCGCGGCCCATGGCATGGATCACCTTATTGAACGCACAACTCGCCTTCGGGCACGTAGCTTTGCTAGACCACGCGGACTTTGCCCTCGAAGCGCGCGAGCGCGTGGGCCTGATCGGGCGCAACGGCGCGGGCAAATCATCGCTCTTGAAAATCCTCGGCGGCCTGATGCAGCCCGACGACGGCACGCTGCAGCTACAACAAGGCCTGCGCGTGGCCTACGTGGCGCAGGAGCCGCAGCTGGACGCGCATGACACCATCTTCAGCGCCGTCGCCGCGGGCCTGCGCGACGTGATCGCCGCGCGCGAGCGCTACCTCGCGCACGAGGCCGGGGTGGATTTGGACGCGCTGCAATCGTTCATAGAGCAGCACGACGGCTGGAACTGGGAGCAGCGCGTGCAAGAGACGCTGCAGCGTCTGCAGCTCGAGCCCGAGGCGCGCATCGCCACGCTCTCGGGCGGCATGAAAAAACGCGTCGCGCTCGCGCAGGCGCTGGTTGCGCGGCCTGACGTGCTGCTGCTCGACGAACCCACCAACCACCTCGACATCACCGCGATCGAGTGGCTCGAAGAGCTGCTGCTCGCCTTCCCCGGCAGCGTGGTCACGATCACGCACGACCGCGCCTTTTTGGACCGCATCGCCACGCGCATCGTAGAGCTCGACCGCGGCAAATTACGCTCCTACCCCGGCAATTTCGCGCGCTACCAGCAACAAAAAGAGGAGCAGCTGGCGCAGGAGGCCACGATCGCCGCGAAGGCCGACAAGCTGCTCGCGCAGGAGGAGGTGTGGATTCGCAAAGGCGTGGAAGCGCGCCGCACGCGCAGCCAGAGCCGCATCCACCGCCTGGAGCAGCTGCGCGCGCACCGCCAGGCCCGGCGCGAGGCCGTGGGCAAGGTGCGCATGGACGCGGCCAGCGGCAGCGGCGGCTACCAGGGCAAGATCGTGGCCGAGCTGCAAGGCGTGTCCAAGTCCTTTGGCGCGCGCTGCGTGGTGCGCGACTTCAGCGCGCTCATCCTGCGCGGCGACAAGGTCGGGCTGATAGGCCCCAACGGCGCGGGCAAGACGACCTTGCTCAAGCTCATCCTCGGCGAGTTGCAGCCCGACGCGGGCCAGGTGCGCCGCGGCGCGAACCTGCAGGTCGCCTACTTCGACCAGATGCGCGCCGCGCTCGACCTCGACGCCACGCTCGAAGACTTCATCAGCCCGGGCAGCGAGTGGATAGAGATCGGCGGCCAGCGCAAGCACGTCAAAAGCTACCTCGGCGACTTCCTGTTCGCACCGGCGCGCGCGCACTCGCCCGTGCGCTCGCTCTCGGGCGGCGAGCGCAACCGGCTGCTGCTCGCGCGCCTGTTCGCGCGGCCCGCGAACGTGCTCGTGCTCGACGAGCCCACCAACGACCTGGACATCGACACGCTGGAGCTGCTCGAAGACCTGCTCGCGCGCTACGAGGGCACGGTGTTCCTCGTGAGCCACGACCGCACCTTTTTGGACAACGTGGTCACCAGCACCATCGCCTACGAGGGCGACGGCCGCTGGCGCGAGTACGAAGGCGGCGTGCAGGACTGGCTGCAGCAGTCGCAGCGCAGCCGCGCGCTGGCTGCGGCGGCGACGGCGGCCCCGACACCCGGCTCCAGCGGTGCGGGCGGCGGCTCCAAAAATTTGAATGAAACTGTGCCTCAATGCCCATCCAGCAAGCGCGAGCAGCTACCGAAAAAGAAGTTGAGCTACAAAGACCAGCGCGAACTCGAGCAACTTCCAGAGCGCATCAGCGCGCTCGAAGCCGAGCAAAAAACGCTGCAGGACGAGCTCGCCGACGGCAGCCTCTACTCACGCGACCCAGCCCGCGCCGCCGCCGCGCTCACGCGCATCAGCGCGATCGAAGACGAGCTCATGACCGCGCTCGAGCGCTGGGAGAGCCTGGCGGGTTGAACCCAGATTGTCCATTAGGCGGCCCTTCGGGCCTACGCGGGCGCTGGCGGACGGCTGACGGTCATTTTTGCCGCTGCTTCGTCGTCCATGGCACTGGCCATGCACTCCTCAGCCGCGACCAAACTGCCTCGCCAGTCGCCTCGCCATCATCCCGCGTCCTAATGAACAATCTGGGTTGAACGGGCACACTCTGTGATGACCATGTCCGGCAATTCGGCACCCTGCGCAGTGCCACCGCCATCGACCGCAGGCGCCGCGCCCACCACTGGCCTGGTGCTCACGGGCGGCGGGGCGCGCGCGGCCTACCAGGTCGGCGTGCTGGGCGCCATCGCCGCGCTGCGCCGCGCGGCCGGCCAGACGCGCAGCGGCAACCCCTTCCCCATCCTCGCAGGCACCTCGGCCGGGGCCATCAACGCCGCTGTGCTTGCCAGCGGCAGCGACCACTTCGACACCGCCGTGCGCCGCCTCACGGACACCTGGCGCAGCTTTCATGCCACGAGCATTTACCACGCCGGCGTGTTCGAGGCGCTGCGCGCCGGGGCGCGCTGGGTATCGCTGCTCTCGCTCGGCTGGGCGCTCACGCGCTGGCGCCAGCGCCAGCCGCACTCACTGCTCGACAACGCCCCGCTGGCCGCACTGCTGCGCGCCCAGGTGCCCATGGAACGCCTGCCCGCCCTGTTGCAAGCCGGACACCTGCGCGCACTCGCCGTCACCGCGTCCAGCTACACCAGCGGCCAGCACGTCACCTTTTACGACGCTGCCACCCCCATGCAGCCGTGGCGGCGCGCCCAGCGTCGCGCGGTGCACACACGCATCGGCGTAGAACACCTGCTCGCCTCGTCGGCCATTCCGCTCATCTTTCCGGCGGGGCAGGTGCATGTAAACGGCCACACGCACTGGTACGGCGACGGCTCCATCCGCCAGATCGCCCCAATCTCGCCCGCGATCCACCTCGGTGCCGAGCGCATCCTCGTAATCGGCGCTGGGCGCGCGCACGAAGCCGATGCGGCAGGCTTCACCCCCCCGCACACAGCCCTGCGCGTGCATGACGCTCGCCAGGCCGACGCGCCCTACCCTTCCCTCGCGCAGGTCGGGGGCCATGCGCTGTCGAGCATCTTTCTCGACGCGCTCTGGGCCGACATCGAGCGCATGCAGCGCATCAACCACACGCTCTCGCTGGTGCCGCCCGAAGCGCGCGCACGCAGCCCGCTGCGCCCCATAGACCTGCTGGTGATCGCCCCATCGCAGCCGCTCGACGCCCTGGCCACGCAGTATGTAGGCGAGCTGCCCGCCTCGGTACGCGCCCTGCTCGGCATCCTGGGCGTGCAACAAAACGACCCGCGCACCGGCGCACTCGCGAGCTACCTGCTGTTCGAGCCCGGCTACACCCAGGCGCTGATGGCACTCGGCTGGGACGACGCCATGCGCCAGCGCGCGGAGATCGGGGCGTTTTTTGGCTGGGCGCTGCCTACCCCAGACCAGCCTCCACCCACCAGTCGTTGAAACTGTAGCCCACGCCCCAGCCAACGTCCTGCCCCAGTGCGCGCACCCGCTCCAGCCGGGCAAGAAACGACGCTCGCCGCGCCTCGGGCAAGGCCAGCACATACTTCAACGCCTGCGCGAACATGCGCTCCAGCGCGTCGTAAAAGCCACCGTCATCCACGCCGCAACCGGCCAGAAAGTCGAACACCTCCTCACAGTAGAACACCGCAAGCTCCGCCAGGCCCTCGGGCTCACCCAGCGCTTTTTTATAGTCGCTGATGGCTTTCTTGGCCTTGGCCACAGACAGCGGCTTGCGATAGTCGGCAGGGTTGATCCATTGCGTGATCGTCGCTTTGTAGGGTTTGAGCGGGTCATCGCCCAACGCAAAGCGGGCGTGCAAAAAAGCCTGATTCTCCTTGCTGGCCGCGTACAGGTCTTGCAGCAGGCCGATCAACCCGACGCGGTCGAAGTCGGCGAGCCTGGCCTTGACATCGCCCCAGCTCGGGGTGGTTTTTTTAGTGCTTGTGCTCGATTTCGTCACGTCAGCTTCTCCTCGATCCAATCCCACCGTTTGTCCTTGAGCATCACGAAGCGGCAGCGCCCACCGGAAAGGCTCGCCCACAGGCCGCCGATCAGCCGGTCGTCTTCGGCCCCGCTCCAGCGGTCGGCGCCTTTGTATTCGACGGCCAGCACCGGGCCGGGGCGGGCGTCCGGCGTGTCGGGCAACTGGCACAAAAAATCCGGGTAAAAGCGCCCATCGGCCTTTTGCAAAAAGAACGAGCAGCCCTCGCGCCGCACCAGGTTGCGCACCCAAAATTGCATGCGGCCCTGCTGCGCCCACATGTCGAGCTGGCAGGCGCACTCGAACTCCTCCTTGCTGTCGAAATCGCCCAGGCGCCCGTAAAAATGCCTGCGGAACTCGAAATGCCCAAAGCGTCCGTCGTAGTCGCGGCTGGGCGCGTAGGCTTGGGGTGCGAACTCGAAGGCGTACTGCTCGCTCACCGCCACGCGCGATGCCGCATCGTCACCAAACAAGGCTTGCTGGTACGCCTTGCCCACGGCCTGCCGGCGCAACGCACGAAGGCGCGCTTCGAGCAAATTGCGGATCAGGAATTTCTGCTGATTGGCGCGCGCCAGCGTGTAGCCCTCGCGCCGCAGCAGCTCGGCCAGCCATCGGGCCACGAAAGCCTGCTTGCTCGCGTGCGTCAGCGAAACCTCGGGCAGGTTGCGGCACAACCAGGCGGCCAGGCGCACTTCGTCCCAGTGCTCGGGCTGGTAGACGAGGCCCAGGTCGCGCTGCAGCCCGGGCAAAAAGCGCGACACCACGTGGCCGCCCGCGTCGATGTCGATCTCGCCGCCTTCGGCCACCTTGAGCGCCGCGCCCAAGGCCGTCAGGTCGTCGGCCGTCGGTGCGGCGTCGTAGGGCGAGAGCTCCCATGGATATTCGAGCACTTCCGGGTCATCGAACAACTGCAGCTCGCCCTGCACGCGCAAGGCCAGCTGCGGCACGCGCAGGCGCTCGCCCGCTTCGGCGGGCGTCTGGAAGAACTCGATCGCGGTGGTGCGGCTTTCCTCGGCGGCCTGCCATATCGCCACGGCCGCGGTTTCGGAAGTGACCGATGCCTTGAGTGCTTCGGCCTCGTCTTCCGAGAGCGGCGCGCGGATGGTCAGGGTATTGAGCGCACCGTCCCAGCTCAGCTTGTCGCGCACCGGCTTGGGCAGGCTTTTGAGGTCGGGTTTTTCCAGTAGAGGCACCACCACGGGCCGCAGCACCACGCGCCCGGCGTGACCTTCCAGGTCCAGCCGCGCCTGCTCGGGCAGCGCCGCGGTCACGAACTCGGCCACCTCGCGCCGCTCGAAGCCCGCACCCGCCACCAGCCGGTCGCGCAGCGCGCCCGCCGTCTCGGCAAAATTGCGCGACACCACGAAGGCATAGGACTGGTTCAGGCGCGCGTCGGCAAAGTGCGCCGCATTCGGTTGGCGCAGCACGCGCCCAAGCAACTGCTCCACCGCCGTGGCCGACGACAGCGACGCCATGCTCACCAGGATGTAGGCAAACGGGCAGTCCCAGCCTTCGGCCAGCGCCTTCTGGGTGATGACGAACTTCACCGGGCAGGCCGGGTCGGCAATGCCTCGTGGGTAGGCGGCGTCTATGTGCTCCAGCCCCTTTTCCTCACCCGTGGCCACCACGATCTCATCGGGCGGGATGCCGTGGTTGGCGATCAGCTCGTTCTTCACGCGCTCAACGTCCAGCGTCTCCACGCCCGCGCGGCGCGGCTCGGACTGGATCAACACCACGGGCCGCAGGTAGGGCGCGCCGGCGCGGCGCTCTTCATCGGCCAGCTTGTGCAGCGCCTCGCGCCGCGCCAGCGCATCGGCCAGACACTGCTGCCAGTTCGGCTCGGTTTCGAGCAGCACCGGCAGTTTGATCATTTCTTCTGCCTTCAATTCGGCCGCGGACACGCTGTGCAGCACGTTGCTGGGCGTGCGCGTGAGGTCCGGCGTGGCGGTGAGTTCGAGCACGCCGCTCGGGCGAAAGCGCGCCAGCATGTCGAAGGCAAGCTCCGTGCGGCTGTTGTGCGCTTCGTCCACGATCACGAAGGGCCGGCGCAGGCGCAGCACGTTCGCGAGCGAATAGGGCACGGTGCGCTCGCTGCCCTCGCCCTCGGTCAGCAAGGCATCGCGCTGGCCGGGCGAGAGGTTGTCGAAGTGGTGCATCAGCGCGCCGCTGCTCTGGTACACCTTGCGGCACTCCTCGTCCTCCACCTGAAACGCCTGCCGCGTGGCGACGATCACCGTGGTGGACGTGTCCAGCGTGGCGCGCGTCACGCTCTTGGCTTCCTCCAGATCGAGCACCGTCACCGGCCCCGCCTCGCGCAGCGCAAGCTGGTAGGGATGCGTGCGCTCGCGCAGCGCGCGCAAGGTCTGCGCGCGGATCGGCTTGCTGGGCACCAGCCACAAAATCACGCTGTGCTCACTGCGCAGCAGGTGCGTGTTCACCAGCGCCACGCTTTTCGCCGCGAGCCAGGTTTTGCCGCCGCCCGTAGGCACGCGCAGGCAGAAATACGGCATGTCGGCCGGAAAGCCCGTGAGCGGGTGGTACGGATTGCCGCGGCCCCACAAGCGCTCGGTGGTAGCGGTGAAGGCGAGCGCGGGCGATGGCATTTCGTGGCAGGCCCGGAAATAGGCGTGCACGCTGTCCAGCACCTGCTGCTGGTAGGTTTTGGGGGTGAAGGGGGTCATGGCCGCCTTCCCAGCGTGCAGAAACGATGCATCACGGCGAGCGCCTTCGTCTTCATGGCGAAACCTGCCAGTTCTCGACCGCCAGCCCGGGCACGCGCGAGAACTCCGAGACATTGCGGGTCACCAGACACAAGCCGGCCGACCGCGCGATGGCGGCAATTTGCAGGTCGTAGGGGCCGATCGGCCGGCCTTGCCGCGCCAGAAAGGCGCGCAGCTCTGCGCAATGCTCGGCCGCCAGGTCATCGAAGAGCAGGCTCGGAATGTCGGCGGCCAACGCACGGATGCGCTGCTGATTCTCGGCAACGCGCTGACTGTTGCAGGCGCCAAACCACAGTTCCGACCAGACCGGCGAGCACAGATACAGTGCTTCGACACCGACCCTGCGCACGCCTTCAACCACTCCCGGCTGATTCTTCAGCAGCGCAATCCAGGCATTGGTGTCGAGCAGATAGCCGCTCATACCCAGTCCTCTCGCGGCAGATCGGCGGCCAGATCGTCATCCTTGATGTCGTCTGGAAAATCATCGCCCAGCGTGCCGGCCACGCGCTGCAGAAACTGCTCGGTCTCGCTGCCGGCGGCGGGCTCCCGCCGGGCGTGGCGCTGTTCCAGCCAAGTGATGAAGTCCAGCGTCTGCCGCTGCAACTCGGGCGGCAGCGCCTTGGCGTGCGCGTGGATGGTGTCGGGGAGGTTCATGGTTTGGCTCTCCAGTCATGTTCGGTCTAAATTGTCGGCAGAGAACGGCCATGCCACAAGCGCCACCCTCACACCTCCAGCGCGTAAGGCGTCTGCTTGAAGCTGATGCCTTCGCGCGCAAGCCGGGCGCCGCTCAGACGGCAGGCGGCGGCGTAGATCACTTTGGGGCCGGCGAACGGCGGCAGCGCGTCGAACACCGCGCCGGTGAGCACGTTGCCGCCGGCCACGGACTTGTCCTTGAGGATGCCGTTGTAGAGCAGATACACCGCGCGGCCCTCGTGCACGCCCAGCAACGGCGAATCGGCGGTGCCGGTGAAGCCGGTGCCGGCTTCGGCGAACCAGACGAACTCGGCGAGTTGCGCGAAGCTCACGTCGCTGCGGATTTGGCCATTGGCGTCGAAGAGCGGCTCGGCCGACAGGCGGCAGAACTGGAAGCCGCCGCCCAGGCCCGCGACTGCCTGCCCCTTGGCATTGACGTAACCCTGCGCCACACGCTTGACGCGCTCGGCGGTGACGTTCTGCGCGATGCCTGCCTCCATTTCGACGAGGATGAAGCGCCGGCTGCCGCCATCCTCGGCGTTTTGCTTGAGCACCGCGTGGGCGGTGGTGCCGGAACCGGCGAAGCTGTCGAGAATGAGCGAATCCTTGTCGGTGGCGATTTGCAGGATGCGCTGGATCAGGCGGGTGGGCTTTGGCGTGATGAAAACGTCATCGCTGGAGGCGAAGTCCACCAGTTCGAGCAATTCCTTCTTGGCTTCCTGGGTGTGGCCTACCTCGTTGTAAAACCACAAGGTTTGCGGCACACGCCCATCCTTGACTTCATGCAGAAAGCGCTTGATCTGCGGGATGGCATTGCCGTCCTTACCCCACCAGATGCGGTTGTCGCGGTCGAGTTCGTCGAGGCGCTCTTTCGATACGCGCCAATACATGCCTTTCGGAGGACCGTCGATGACGCGGCCCGAAGGGCAAATAATTGGATAGGTGCCTGCGGAGTAGTGGTTGCGTGCCGAAAGATCGCTGGTTTTCCACACGCCGCGCGGGTCGTTGTCGGGGTTTTTATAGGCCGCGTTCTGTTCTTCGGTGCGCGGCAAAAGATTGGGGGCCCAAGCGCCCGCGTTGGCTGCGTAGATGAGTACGTAATCGTGATCTTCGGAAAGGTGTCGCGCCGAATTTTTGGGTGAATACACCTTTTGCCAGAGAACGGAGGCAACGAAATTCCCCGCCCCGAAAATCTCATCCATCAACAGCCGCAGCGTCGCAACCTCGTTGTCGTCGATTGAGATAAAGATGGCGCCATCCTCGCGCAGAAACTGCTTCAAGAGCACCAAACGCGGGTACATCATGCACAGCCAGCGGTCGTGCCGGTCCAGCGTCTCACCTTCCTTGCCGACCACCTCGCCCAGCCATTTGCGAATCTCCGGGCTGCTCACGTTGTCGTTGTAAACCCAGCCCTCGTTGCCGGTGTTGTACGGTGGGTCGATGTAGATGCACTTGACCTGCCCCGCATAGCGCGGCAGGAGCGCCTTCAGGGCGTGCAGGTTGTCGCCCTGCACGATCAGGTTGCCCGACGCCCTGCCCTGTGCCGCGCCGCAGGAAAGCTCGGGCGCGGGCTCCAGCAGGCGAAAGGGCACTTCCTTGTGGTGTTTGACGACGGCTTGCTTGCCGATCCAGTTCAGTGTTGGCATGGGTGCCCATTCTCTCGCGCTGGTGCGTGTCGTTCTTGCTGCGCGCTGCCTTGTCGGACTTTGCCGCGCGCAAGGTGTAAACCCTGCCTCCCCTCGCAAGCGCCTCACGCGCCCGGCGCGCCGCCCTCTTTGAGCAAGGGCAGCAACTCCTTGAACGCCGGGTGCTCGCAGCTGCGCAGCCATTCGAAAGCCACCATTTCGGTGGTGACGAGCTCCGCGCCGGCGCCGGCGAGGCGGTCGAAGGCGGCGTCGCGGTTGCGCTCGGTGCGCGAGCTGCAGGCGTCGGTGACGACCCAGACCTCGAATTCGTCCTCGATCAAGTCGAGCGCGGTTTGCAGCAGGCACACGTGCGCCTCGCAGCCCGCAATGACGATGCTGCCGCGCGCGGGCGTGGCCTGCTGCGGTTTTTGCAGGTGCCGCGGCAGGCTGCGCGCGTTACCCGCGGGGGCTTTGGGGGGCGGGCGCAGCCATTCGCCCAGCCCCTCTTCGACCGCGCCGAAGTGCATCTTGGCAAGGGTTTGCTGGCACAGCGCGCGCAGCGCAGCGTCGTTCGCGCCCAGGCGCGAGGGGTTTTGCTCGGTGCCCCACACGGGCACCTGCAGCCGCCGCGCCACCTGCGCAAGCAGCCGCGCGCGCGCCAGCACGGCGGCGCCTTCAAAAATGGCGGGCATCAGGCGTTCCTGGTAGTCCACCAGGACGAGTTGGGAAGTGGAGGCGTCTAGGAGCATGGGGAACAAGGTTTGCGGTGAAAAAGGGAAGATTCGCTGCCGCGGTGGCTCATGCCGTCCAGCCGTCCACGCTGGCCAGACATCCTTCCGTCCATGGCTGCATTGCACCGTCGGCGCTGTCGGCTTGCGCTGCATTATTCATCGGTGCACTCCTTCAAGCGTTGCCACGCCTGGTAGCGGGGCACGTTCGGCCTCTTCAAATGCTACGCCACGCGCCAGCACCTCCCGCAGTGCCCGCGCCAACGGCCCGGCCATGGAGACGGCGTTGCTCGGGTGGGGGATGCAGTCGGTGCTCCAGACCTCCCCAACGCCGGCGTCGGCGAGCGTTTGCAGTGCGTCGCCGACGAACAGCGCATGCGTCACGGCCACATCGACCGAGGCGGCGCCGGCGGCGTGCAGCAGGCGTGCGGCTTGGGCCAGCGTGTGGCCAGTGCTGGCGACATCATCGAGCAGCACCACGGCGCGGCCCTCGATGGCGTGCGGCGCGAGCGCCGGCAAGCGGATGCGCACCTCGCGGTCGCCCTGGCGCTCTTTGGTGCACACGGCGTGCGCAAAGCCGTGGCGCGCGGCAGCCTGGGCGATCCACTGGGCGGATTCGGCATCGGGCCCGACGAGCAAGGCGCCGGGGCGGCGCTGCGCGACGAGGTCGGACAGCGCCTCGGCGCCGCTCAGCGCCACGGCCACAGGCACGGGCACGGCGTCCTGCAGCCGCGCCACGCGGTGCAGGTGTGGATCGACGGTGATGAGCGCGTCGCACAGGCCCGCGAGAAAGCGCCCCACGATCTGCTGGCTCACGGCCTCGCCGGGGGTGAAGGCTTTGTCCTGCCGCATGTAGCCAAGATAAGGCGCGACGAGGACGATGCGCCGCGCGCCAAGGGAACGCGCGGTCTGCGCCGCGAGCAAAAGCTCGACGAGCTTTTCGTTCGGCTGGTAGAGGCCACGCAGCAGCACGATGTGTTCTGGCAGGCGCCCCTGCGCGTCCACGGGCAGGCGCAGCTTGAGCTCGTCGTCGGGAAAGCGGTGGCGCTCTATGCAGCGCGCGGGCAGTTCTGCGGCCTGGGCAAGGCGCTGCGCGGCTGCGGTTTCATCATCGAAATGCAGCAATAGGGCAGATGAATCCATGGCGGATGGCTATCAAAATTGCATCAAAAAGCGACACGCGCAGGGCATGCGCTCAGAACTCGACGAAAGCCTGGGGAACCTCGTCTGCCGCACCTATGGTGTAGCCGCTGCTGCGGCTGCTGGCCTGGCGCGCAAACTCCAGGTCTGCCGGGTAGCTCGCATGCACGCGGTACAGCGGCGCGCCCACCGCGACCTGTTCGCCGAGCTTGTGCAGCAGATCAACACCGGCCTGCGGCACCTTGGGCGCGCCGGCCAGGCGGGCGATGCGCGCGATCTGGAAGTTGTCTATTCCCGTGACCACGCCGGAGCGCGGCGCGCAGACTTCGAACGTCAGCGCACCGAGCGCGGGGCGCTGGTAGTCGAAGTGTTTGCTGCCCTGCGCTTCGATGATGGCGTTCATGCGCGCGAGCGCGCGGCCCGAGTCGAGGATGTCGCGCGCAATGCCAAAGCCCTCGCCGCCGCGCACGTCGGGGTCGAACTCGATCACCCGGCCCGCGAGGCGCAGCGCCTTTTGCCGCAGGTCGTTGGGCGCGGCCGGGTCGTTTTGCAGCACGCGCATCACGTCGCGCGCCTCGAGCACCGGCCCCACGCCGTTGCCGATGGGCTGGCGGCCGTCGGTGATGACCACGTCCAGCGTCAGCCCCATGCGGCGCGCGACGTATTCGAACAGGCGGCGCAGGCGCTGCGCCTCGGGCATGGAGCGCACCTTGGCCGTGGGGCCTATGGGGATGTCGAGCACCAGGTGCGTGGAGCCGGCGGCGACCTTTTTCGAGAGGATGGAGGCCACCATCTGGCCCGGCGAGTCGATGGCGAGCGGCCGCTCGACCGAGA
The DNA here is from genome assembly GCF_007655255.1 of Extensimonas perlucida. Classification (GTDB taxonomy): domain Bacteria; phylum Pseudomonadota; class Gammaproteobacteria; order Burkholderiales; family Burkholderiaceae_C; genus Extensimonas; species Extensimonas perlucida. Next base: position 465,519 of record NZ_VMYE01000001.1, on the reverse strand, counting down.
TCAGCACGTCGTCCGCGGGCGAGAGCCGGGCCGTGCCGCCCCAGGCCAGGCAGCCGCGGTAGTCGCGCACGATCTCGGCCAGGCGTTCGAGCGGCAGCTCGACCTCGGCGAGCACTTCCATGGTGTCGGCCGTGCCCGCGGGCGAGGTGATGGCGCGCGACGAAGTTTTGGGGAACAACATGCCGTGCGCCGCGACGATGGGCACCACGAGCATGCTGGTGCGGTTGCCCGGGATGCCGCCTATGCAGTGCTTGTCCACCACGAGCGGCTCATGCCAGTCGAGCCTGCGCCCGCAGGCGACCATGGCGTCGGTGAGGAAATACACCTCCTCGCGGTCAAGCTCGTCGCGGTTGCAAGCCACGACGAAGGCCGTGAGTTCGATCTTGGAATAGTGGTGTTCGGCGATGTCGCGCACGATGGCGCTGAAGTCGGCTCGCGTGAGGCGCTCGCCCGCGAGCTTGCGAAACAGCGCGCCCATCGATTCGGGCGGCTCGGCCTGCGCCACGCTTGCCATGTGCCCGTTGGCCACGCCAAGCTGGGCAAAGGCGTCTTCGGACAGGCCCAGCTCGTTGCAACCCACGATGGCGTCGTCATCGACCACGTTCAGCGTGGCCAGAATGTGGTTGCCGTTGGCGCGGACTTCCACCTTGGAGAGCGCCTGAAAGCCTTCGGCGCGATACACCGCGCAGTCGCGGTGCAGGAAGGCGACGTTTTCCTGCCAGGTATCTATGGCCACGCGGCGCAGCGCAAGCTGCGAACGCGGCGCTTCGGGGTTTGCGGAGGCGGGACGCGGGACGGGTTCGGTGACTTCGACGTTCATGGGGGCAATGGCAGGGCGGAGCGGGCAAATGCGGGGACTATACAAAACGCCCTGCGCGGCCCAGACCCGGCCCAGACACGGCCTCCACTCGACCTGACTCACCCCGACCTCGCGCCAGCATGGCTGCGGCAAGGCCGTCGCTTTATGATGAAAAATGCCTATAGCGCCCAATCATCAAGCACAAGCAGCTATCTTTACAGAAGCAAAACCTCACCAATTCACCTCGCGCTCGGGCGTGGCGCCGATCTGGTGGATCGAAAGATCGGCGCCGTCGAACTCCTGCTCCTGGCTCAGGCGCAGGCCCAGCAGCCGCTTGAGTGTGCCATAAACAAACCAGCCCCCGAGCGCCGCCCAGGCCACGCCCAGCAGCGTGCCTATGAGCTGCGCGCCCAGGCTCACGCCGCCCAGGCCGCCCAGCGCCTTGCTGCCGAAGATGCCCGCGGCGATGCCGCCCCAGGTGCCGCACAGGCCATGCAGTGGCCACACGCCAAGCACGTCGTCGATCTTCCAGCGGTTTTGCGTGCGCGTGAACATGTGCACGAAGATCGCCCCCGCAATGCCGCCCACCACCAGCGCACCCAGCGGGTGCATGATGTCCGAGCCCGCACACACGGCCACCAGGCCCGCAAGCGGGCCGTTGTGCACGAAGCCGGGGTCGTTGCGCCCGAGCAGCAGCGCCACGAGCGTGCCGCCCACCATGGCCATGAGCGAATTCACCGCCACCAGGCCGGAGATTTTGCTCAGCATCTGCGCGCTCATGACGTTGAAGCCAAACCATCCCACGATCAAAATCCACGCGCCCAGCGCAAGGAAAGGGATGCTCGACGGCGGGTGCGCCGACATGGCGCCATCCTTGCGGTAACGGTTGCTGCGTGCCCCCAGCAGCAGCACGGCTGGCAGCGCGATCCAGCCGCCCACGGCGTGCACCACCACACTGCCAGCAAAGTCGTGGAATTCGGCGCCCGTGAATTGCAGCAACCAGGCCTGCACACCGAAGTGCTGGTTCCACGCGATGCCCTCGAAAAACGGATACACCAGGCCCACGATCACCGCCGTGGCGAGCAGCTGCGGACCAAAGCGCGCGCGCTCGGCAATGCCGCCCGAGATGATCGCGGGAATGGCCGCGGCAAAGGTCAGCAGGAAAAAGAACTTGACCAGCGCATAGCCATGAAACGCCGCGAGCTGCTCGGCCCCGACGAAAAAATGCACGCCATAGGCCACGCCGTAGCCGACCAGAAAGTACGCCACCGTGGAGACGCAAAAGTCCACGAGGATTTTCACCAGCGCGTTGACCTGGTTCTTGCGGCGCACGGTGCCGAGCTCCAGAAAGGCAAAGCCCGCGTGCATGGCCAAAACCATGACGGCGCCGAGCAGGACGAACAGGGTGTCGCCACCCTGGGGAATGGTTTGCATGCAATGACCTCTTGGGAAATCTAAGCGCTGGTTTGGTGCAAGAAAAACGCGCCGGAAAGCGGCGCACCAAAGACAAGCAAGAACCGGACCGAAGCAAACCCCAGGGCGTATCCGCATGCACCATCCGCGCGCGGCTACGCATTCACATTCCCCAGCTCGGCGCGCCGCGCACCCCGATGGCGCGAAACGCGGCCGCCGCTCCATGTTGGCGCACATCCGCCGCAGGCGCGCACCATGGTGATGCAGCACTCCTGTATGCAGGCTCCCCTTGCCTCCTGCCTATCGCCGTGATTGGGAGTTTCGAATGGCCGCCGTGGCCGCCCAGCCCTACCATGCTTGCCAGATCACTGCTGCAATCACATGCTTCATCCAACGGACTTTGGGCGCGGCGACGATCTGGTTTTTTCGGGGCTTGCGTGCAGGCCAATTGCAAACTTTCTTTCGGAGATCGATCCCATGAGCACAGACAAAATGGCGGCTGCGGGCAAATGCCCCGTGGTGCACGGTGCGGTGACGCAAGTCGGCATGTCCACCATGGAATGGTGGCCCAAGGCCCTGAACCTGGACATCCTGCACCAGCACGACACCAAAACGAACCCGCTGGGGGCTGACTTCGACTACCGCAAAGCGGTGCAAAAGCTCGACGTCGCCGCGCTCAAAAAAGACCTGCTCGCGTTCATGACGCAAAGCCAGGACTGGTGGCCCGCCGACTGGGGCCACTATGGCGGGCTCATGATCCGCATGGCCTGGCACTCTGCGGGCACCTACCGCACGGCCGACGGCCGCGGCGGCGCGGGGCACGGCAACCAGCGCTTTGCGCCGCTCAACTCCTGGCCCGACAACGCCAACCTCGACAAAGCGCGCCGCCTGCTCTGGCCGATCAAGAAAAAGTACGGCAACCAGCTCAGCTGGGCCGACCTGATCGTGCTCGCGGGCACCATGGCCTACGAATCGATGGGGCTCAAGACCTACGGCTTTTCGTTCGGACGCGAGGACATCTGGCACCCCGAGAAGGACGTTTACTGGGGCTCTGAAAAAGAATGGCTCGCGCCCAGCGACGCGCGCTACGCCAAGGTCGATGACCCCGCCTCGCTCGAAAACCCGCTCGCCGCGGTGCAAATGGGCCTGATCTACGTCAACCCCGAAGGCGTCAATGGCAAGCCCGACCCGCTCAAGACCGCGGCGCAGGTGCGCGAAACCTTTGCGCGCATGGCCATGAATGACGAAGAAACCGTGGCCCTCACAGCCGGCGGCCACACCGTGGGCAAAGCGCACGGCAACGGCAACCCCGCGAACCTCGGCCCCGCCCCCGAAGGCGCCGACATCGAAGACCAGGGCCTGGGCTGGGTCAACCACGTCACGCGCGGCATAGGCCGTGACACCGTGACCAGCGGCATCGAAGGCGCCTGGACCACGCACCCGACGCGCTGGGACAACGGCTACTTCGACCTGCTGCTCGGCTACGACTGGTGGCTGCAAAAATCCCCGGCCGGCGCCTGGCAGTGGGAGCCCGTGAACATCCGCGAAGAAGACATGCCCGTGGACGTGGAAGACCCGACGATTCGCTGCAAGCCCATCATGACCGACGCCGACATGGCGATGAAGTTCGACCCGGCGTACCGCAAGATTTCCGAGCGCTTCCACCAAGACCCGGCGTACTTTTCAGAGGTGTTCGCGCGCGCCTGGTTCAAACTCACGCACCGTGACCTGGGCCCCAAGTCGCGCTACATCGGCCCCGACGTGCCCAAAGAGGACTTGGTGTGGCAAGACCCGGTGCCGGCAGGCCGCAAGGATTACGACGTGGCGGCCGTCAAAGCCAAAATCGCCGCGAGCGGCCTGTCCATCAGCGACATGGTCGCCACCGCCTGGGACAGCGCACGCACCTTCCGCGGCTCGGACAAACGCGGTGGCGCCAATGGTGCGCGCATCCGCCTTGCGCCACAAAAAGACTGGGCCGGCAACGAGCCCGAGCGCCTTGCGCGCGTGTTGGCCGTGCTCGAACCCATCGCGGCCCAGGCCGGCGCCAGCGTGGCCGACGTGATCGTGCTCGCGGGCAATGTGGGCATAGAGCAAGCTGCCAAGGCCGCAGGCGTGGCCGTGGACGTGCCCTTTGCGCCGGGGCGCGGGGACGCCACGGCCGAGATGACGGACGCTGCCTCTTTCGCCGTGCTCGAACCGCTGGCCGACGGTTTTCGCAACTGGCTCAAGAAAGACTACGCCGTCACGCCCGAGGAGCTGCTGCTCGACCGCGCGCAACTCTTGGGCCTCACCGCGCCCGAGATGACGGCCTTGATCGGCGGCATGCGCGTGCTCGGCACCAACCACGGCGGCAGCCGGCATGGCGTGTTCACCGAACGCGTGGGCGCGCTGACGAACGACTTTTTCGTGCACCTGACCGACATGGCCTACACCTGGAAGCCCGTCGGCAGCAACCTCTACGAAGTGCGCGAGCGCAAGAGCGGTGCACCCAAGTGGACGGCCACGCGCGTGGACCTGGTGTTCGGCTCGAACGCCATCCTGCGCGCCTACGCCGAGGTCTATGCGCAGGACGACAGCCGCGAAAAATTCGTGCATGACTTCGTCGCGGCCTGGACCAAGGTGATGAACGCCGACCGCTTCGACCTGGCGTGACGAAACCGCGCCGACTCAAAGCGGGCTGCTAAAATGCCCGCCGCGATGAACGCCTCGATCCACCTCGACTCCAGCCCCCGCCCGAATGTTGTGCGGCGGGTGGCTCGTTGCATCGCGCACTCCTCTCACTCCCCCATTACCACGACCAAAAAGGGCTGAACCCAGCCGGTTTCGTCGTGCGCCCCCTTCCGGAGCCTGACGAGCCGGAAGGGCCAGCAAACAGCTCATTGTTTGAAAGGCGCAAAATGAAACTCGGTAATCTCGTGGGCCTCGTCGGCTGGCGCGGCATGGTCGGCTCGGTCCTCATGGACCGCATGCAGGCCGAGGGCGACTTCGACCTGATCGAGCCCATTTTCTTCTCGACCTCCAACGCCGGCGGCGCTGCCCCGGCGATGGCCAGGAACGAAAAAACGCTGCACGATGCGCACGACATCGCTGCGCTGAAAAAGTGCGACATCATCATCACCTGCCAGGGCGGCGACTACACGAGCGAAGTCTTTCCGAAGCTGCGCGCCGCGGGCTGGAAGGGCCACTGGATCGACGCGGCGAGCACGCTGCGCATGCAGGACGACGCCGTGATCGTGCTCGACCCTGTGAATCTGCCCGTGATCCAGAACGCGCTCGCCAAGGGTGGCAACAACTGGATCGGCGGCAACTGCACCGTCAGCTGCATGCTCATGGGCGTGGGCGCGCTCTACAAGGCCGGCTTGGTTGAATGGATGAGCACGCAAACCTACCAGGCCGCGAGCGGCGGCGGCGCGCAGCACATGCGCGAGCTGTTGACGCAATATGGCACGCTGTACGCCGAAGTGCGTGAACTGCTCGACGACCCCAAGAGCGCGATCCTCGAAATCGACCGCAAGGTCATCGCCAAGCAGCGCAGCCTGAGCGCCGATGAAACCGCGCATTTTGGCGTGCCGCTCGCTGGCAGCCTGATTCCCTGGATCGACAAAGACCTGGGCAATGGCGTGAGCCGTGAGGAATGGAAGGGCATGGCCGAAACCAACAAGATTTTGGGCCAGGGTGAGGGCTTCGACACGCCCGCGGTGCCCGTCGACGGCTTTTGCGTGCGCGTGGGCGCGATGCGCTGCCACAGCCAGGCGCTGACCTTCAAGCTGAAAAAAGACGTGCCCGTGGCCGACATCGAGGCCATGATCGCCGCCGACAACGCCTGGGTCAAAGTCGTGCCCAACAACAAAGAGGCCACGCTCCAGGACCTCACGCCCGTGGCCGTGACGGGAACGCTGACCATCCCCGTGGGCCGCATCCGCAAGCTCGCGATGGGCCCCGAATACCTGGGCGCCTTCACGATTGGCGACCAGCTGCTGTGGGGCGCCGCCGAGCCGCTGCGCCGCATGCTGCGCATCCTGCTGCAGGCCTGAAACACCATTGCTTCGCTGTGCAAGCGGATACAGATGTTTACCAGGCGTTGCCTGCTGACAACGCCTGCTCCAGCCTGATATGCGGACAACCATGGCTTGCTGAGCCCGTGCGCTCATAGACTTGCCAGCGCCATACATTGCTGCTATGGTTCTTGCAGCCTGGTTGTTCTAGGGAAGCCTTCCTTCCGCTGGATGGAGCCAAGTCCAAGAAGCAAACCACCACACCACACCACTTTTGCTGATGAACTCCATGCATCGTTGGAAACTTTCTGCCCTGGCAGCCGCAGCCACGCTATCGCTTGGCTTGTACAGCAGCGATGCATCGGCCCTCGCCCTGGGGCGGCTGAGCGTCAAGTCGGCCCTTGGTGAGCCATTGCGTGCCGAAATCGAAGTGCCCCAGATCACCACGGAAGAAGCGAACAGCCTGCAGACACGTCCAGCGTCTGCAGAAGTTTTTCGCGCCCAGGGTGTGGAGTTTTCGCCTTTGATGAACGGTGTGCAGATCGTGCTGAAGCGCCGCCCCGATGGCAGCGCTTTTTTGCAGGTGACGAGCTCTCGCAGCGTGAACGAGCCGTTTCTCGATCTGGTGCTCGACACCTCCTGGAACGCGGGCCGACTGGTGCGCAGCTACACCATTTTGCTGGACCCACCCGCATCGCACCGAGCGCCCCCGGAGGTCACCGCGGCGGCACAACTGACGGCCCCTTCTTCGCCAACAACGGCGGCCCGTGCCGTGGCCGCAGGCACAGGTCCGGGTAGCTCAGGGGCCCGCGACCGCGCGCGCCCGATGCAACCCGCGCCGACCTCTGCTGCGACCGCAGGGAGCGTCACGGTCCGACCCGGCGACACGGCCAGCCGCATCGCCCAAGCGCATCGCCCAGCGAGCGTCTCATTGGACCAGATGATCGTCGCCTTGCTGCGCTCCAACCCAAACGCATTCATCGATGGCAATGCCAACCGCATCAAGGCCGGTGCCGTGCTGCAATTGCCCGACGAGGCGGCCGCGCAGTCTGTTGCTCCCTCGCAAGCGCGGCAGATCCTAGCTGCACAAAGCCGCGACTTCAACAGCTTCCGCCGCAAGCTCGCCACCGCAGCCCCCAAAACCGATGTCGCGCCTGCGCAGCGCGTTGCGAGCGGCAGCGTGCAAGCCGTGGTCGAAGACAAAAAGCCTGCCAGCGCCGGCCCCGACAAATTGCTGCTGTCCAAAGATGCGCCGCCCGGCCAGAAATCGGCAGAGGAACAGCTGGCCAGAGAAAAACAGGCCCGCGAAACATCCACGCGGGTCGCCGAGCTGTCCCAGAATATCGCGGAACTAAACAAGCTCAGTGCGGTATCTGCAGGCAGCGCGGCCGCCCCGGCCACTGCGGCGTCCTCGGCGGCAAACGCTGCCGCCCCTGCGGCAGCGGCCTCCGCCCCGCAGGAAGCCGCCTCCGGGACCTCCATCGCGAGCGCCGGCCTGGCTCCCGCAGAGCAGGCCTCTGCCGCCTCTGCCACTGCCAGCGCTGCGCCCATGGCGGCAGCGTCTGTCCCAGCCTCCAAACCCAAGCCCGCGCCAACGCCAGCGCCCGCACCAGAATCCAGCTTCGTCTCCAGCCTCCTCGAGGAGCCCCTGCTGCCCGCAGTGGGAGGGCTGGCGGTCCTGCTGCTCGGCTATGGTGCCTACCGTGTAGCGCAACAGCGACGCAAAAAGGAAAGTCTGGACAGCAGCTTCATGGAAAGCCGGCTGCAGCCTGACTCCTTCTTCGGCGCCAGTGGTGGCCAGCGCGTAGACACCGCCAGCAGCGACCTGAGCACGGGTGCATCTTCCATGGCGTACTCGCCCAGCCAGCTCGACGCGGGCGGCGACATCGACCCGGTGGCCGAGGCCGACGTCTATCTGGCCTACGGCCGCGACCTGCAGGCCGAAGAAATCCTCAAGGAAGCCTTGCGCCACCATCCCGAGCGTGTGCCCGTCCATGTCAAGCTCGGCGAAATCTACGCCAAAAGACAAGACCGCAAGGCTCTGGAAGCCGTGGCTGCCGAGGTCTTCAAGCTCACCCAGGGAGAGGGGCCCGATTGGGCGCGCATTGCCGATCTGGGCCGGGCGCTGGAGCCTGCCAACGCGCTGTACCAACCGGGCGGCGCGCCCAAGGCTGCAGCGCCACTCGGCGCCGCAGCCGGCGCCATCCCCAGCGCGTTCCCCAGCACTTTTTCGGGTACCGTCGAAGCGTCAGGGGCCGCCCTGCCCGAGCTGGACCTGAACCTGGACGCAATGGATGCAGCGCACGCAGCCAGCCCTGCCACCCCGGCGCCCCTGGTGTCCGACAGCCCAGCGGCCGAACCGGCCTTGCCGCTCGACGCCCAGAAAGATGATTTCGACCTGGCCGCACCGGTAAGTGAGGCCACTGCGCCGCCAGACTCGGCTGTGGGCGCCGAGCATTTTCCCGCGGCCATGGCAGAACCGCCGGTCGCCCCTGCAGAGGCCGCGGCCGAAGCAGCGGCGCAGGAACCCGCCGAGGACGAAGAGCCCATGCTCGCCGGCCTCGATTTTTCTACCGGCGACCTGGACTTGCTGGCGACGGCACCCACACCTCTTGCTGAAACCGTGGAAACATCCGCGCCCGAACCGCTGAAATTCGACCTGGGTGATCTTTCGCTGGACTTGGATACAAGCCCTGTCGGCGCGGAAGCCCCCACGCCCAGCACGGGCGCCGAGGCCGAGCCTTCGGCGCAAGACCCGCTCGCGACCAAGCTCGCGCTAGCGCAGGAGTTCCACTCCATTGGCGACACCGAAGGCGCACGCGAGCTGATCGAGGAAGTGCTCGCCGAAGCCTCCGGCCCGCTGAAGGAACGTGCGCAACGCCTGCTGGATGAAATCGGCTGAGCGGCTGTCCGTACCCATCTCATACCCGAGCGCACACTGCAAAGCCATCTTTTCTTGCCCGCTGGATGAGGATCGCGCTCGGCGTCAGCTACAACGGCCAGGCTTATGACGGCTGGCAGAGCCAGCCCTCGGGCAACACCGTGCAAGACAAGCTCGAAGCGGCGCTTGCGCGCTTTGCCGCGCAGCCCGAGCCGGTGCGCACGCTGTGCGCGGGCCGCACCGATGCCGGCGTGCACGGACTCATGCAGGTGGTGCACTTCGACACGCCGCTTGCGCGCACGGCGTTTTCGTGGGTGCGCGGCACCAATGCTTTTTTACCGCCCGACATCGCCGTGCAATGGGCGCAGCCCGTGCCAGACACCTTCCACGCGCGCGCAAGCGCCGTGGCGCGGCGCTATGCCTACGTGCTGCTGCAGTCGCCCGTGCGCCCCAGCGTCGAAGCCGGGCGGGTCGGCTGGGTGTTTCAGCCGCTGCACCTGGCCGCCATGCAGGAAGCGGCCGAGTACCTGCTCGGCACGCACGACTTCAGCGCCTTTCGCGCCGCGGCCTGCCAGGCCAAGTCACCCGTCAAGACCCTGCAGCGCATCGCGATCTCGCGCCGTGGAACATCCGGGCCCGCCCAGGCCAAGGCGGACTCCGACACCGATTGGCAGCCGTGTTACTGGCGCTTCGAATTCCAGGCCGACGCCTTCTTGCACCACATGATCCGCAACATCATGGGATGCCTCGTCGCCATAGGCCAGGGCAGCCAGCCGCCGCAGTGGATGGCGCAGGTGCTCGCGGCGCGCTCGCGCAGCGCTGCCGCGCCCACCTTCGCGCCCGATGGCTTGTATTTTCTGGGGCCGGTCTATGCGGCGCACTGGGGCCTGCCAGAGCGCAGCCCTGCGTATGATTGGCTGCCATGAGCTTTGCCCACGACCAGTCCCCACACTCCTCCTTTGCCAGCCGCCCCACCGCACAACGCACGCGCATCAAAATCTGCGGCCTCACGCGCGAGCAGGACGTGGATGCGGCCGTTGCTGCTGGCGCGGACGCCATCGGCTTCGTGCTCTACCCGAAAAGCCCGCGCTACGTCACGCCCGAGCGCGCCGCGGCCTTGGCCAGGCGCCTGCCGCCCTTCGTCACGCCAGTGCTGCTGGTGGTCAACGAGAGTACTTCTTTCGTGATAGCTGCTTGCGCCCTTGTGGCGGGCGCTATCGTGCAATTTCATGGGGATGAGACGGCCGAGGAATGCTGGGCCGCGAGCGGGCACGGCAGCCGCCCTTATTTGCGTGCAGCGCGCATCCCTATCGGGCCGCAGGCCGTGCCGTTCGACCTCGTAGAATACGCGCAGCAACATTCTCGCGCCCAGGCCATTTTGCTCGACGCCCAAGTGGAGGGCTATGGCGGCGGCGGCAAGGCATTCGATTGGTCACTCCTGCCACCAAACGTCAACGCTCACCTCGTTTTGTCTGGTGGACTCACGCCTGCAAACGTGACCGATGGCATCGCCCAAGTGCGCCCACGCTGCCTGTCGCTGGCCGTTGACGTCAGCTCGAGCGTGGAACAGGACGGCCCCGATGGCCGCCCCCTCAAAGGCGTGAAAAGCGCCGAAAAGATCCACCGCTTCGTGGCCGCCGTGCGCGCGGCCGATGCCCAACTTGCCTCCAAGAGCCATGTCCAGTTACCAACAACCTGATGCCTCTGGCCACTTCGGCCCCTATGGCGGCAGCTTCGTCAGCGAAACCCTCACGCACGCCATCGACGAGCTGCGCCAAGCCTACGCGCGCTACCAGAACGACCCCGACTTTCTGGCCGAATTCCACTACGAATTGCGCCATTTCGTGGGCCGCCCGACGCCGGTCTATCACGCCGCACGCACCAGCCGCGAAATGGGCGGCGCGCAGATCTACCTCAAGCGCGAAGACCTCAACCACACGGGCGCACACAAGATCAACAACGTGATCGGCCAGGCCATGCTTGCGCGGCGCATGGGCAAGCAGCGCATCATCGCCGAGACCGGCGCAGGCCAGCACGGCGTGGCCACGGCCACCATCTGCGCGCGCTACGGGCTCGAATGCGTGGTCTATATGGGCGCGGAGGACGTCAAGCGCCAAAGCCCCAACGTCTATCGCATGAAGCTGCTCGGCGCGACCGTGGTGCCCGTAGAGTCGGGCAGCAAGACGCTCAAGGACGCACTCAACGAAGCCATGCGCGACTGGGTCGCCAACGTGGACGACACCTTCTACATCATCGGCACCGTGGCTGGCCCGCACCCCTACCCCATGATGGTGCGCGACTTCCAGAGCGTGATCGGCAAGGAGTGCATAGAACAGATGCCCGCGATGCTCGTCGCGCAGAATGCGCGCTCGGGCCAGCCCGACGTGGTCGTGGCCTGCGTGGGTGGCGGCAGCAACGCCATGGGCATCTTCCACCCCTACATCCCGTTTGAAAACACGCGCCTGATCGGCGTCGAAGCCGCCGGCGCGGGGCTCGATACGGGCCGCCACGCCGCCTCGTTGCAGCGCGGCAGCCCCGGCGTGCTGCACGGCAACCGCACCTACATCTTGCAGGATGCGAACGGCCAGATCATCGAAACGCACAGCGTCAGCGCGGGCCTCGACTACCCCGGCGTGGGCCCCGAGCACGCCTGGCTGCAGCAGATCGGGCGCGCCGAGTACGTGGGCATCACCGACCAGGAGGCGCTCGCGGCGTTCCACTACCTGTGCCGCACCGAAGGCATCATCCCCGCGCTCGAATCGAGCCACGCCGTGGCCTACGCGATGCAGCTGGCCAAGACCATGCGCCCCGACCAATCCATATTGGTCAACCTCTCGGGCCGCGGCGACAAGGACATAGGCACGGTGGCCGACCTGGGCGGCGCCGACTTTTTCTGCCGCCCGAGCTGCCAGGGACAGAGCGTGAAAAGCAGCGAACACAGCGTCAAAGTCGTCAAATGACGCATGACTCGTCCGAAATGAGCCCCACGAAATGAGCCGCATCGAAACCACTTTTGCCGCGCTGCGAGCGCAAGGCCGCAAGGCCCTGATCCCCTACGTCACCGCGGGCTTTCCGTTTGCCGACATCACGCCGGCGCTGATGCTGGGCATGGTCGAGGCCGGCGCCGACATCATCGAGCTGGGCGTGCCCTTTTCCGACCCCATGGCCGACGGCCCGGTGATCCAGCGCGCCGGCGAAAAAGCCCTCGCGCTGGGCGTTGGCATGGCGCAGGTGCTGCAGCATGTGCGCGAATTCCGCAAACGCAACGACAGCACGCCCGTGGTGCTCATGGGCTACGCCAACCCGGTCGAGCGCTACGATCAGCTGCACGGCCTGGGTGCCTTCGTGCGCGATGCCGCAGCCGCGGGCGTCGATGGCGTGCTCATCGTCGATTACCCGCCCGAGGAGTGCGCCGCATTCGCCGCGCAGCTGCGCGCGCTTGGCATGGACCTGATCTTTTTGCTCGCGCCCACCTCGACCGAGCAGCGCATGCAGCAAGTCGCGGCGGTGGCAAGCGGCTATGTCTATTACGTCTCGCTCAAGGGCGTGACGGGCTCGGGCGCGCTCGACACCGGCGCCGTCGAACAGATGCTGCCGCGCATACGCCAGTACTTACATATCCCCGTGGGCGTGGGCTTTGGCATCCGCGACGCGGCCAGTGCGCAGGCCATCGGCCGCGTGGCCGACGCCGTGGTGATCGGCAGCCGCATCATCGAGCTGATCGAGCCCCAGCCCTATGAAAAAGTCGTGCCCGTGGCGCGCGACTTCCTGCGCCCGATCCGCAAGGCGCTGGACGCCGCCTGAAGCACTACCGCCTCCCTGAACGCCGCATAATCCGCATCCCCGCCTGCAAAGGAGCACCCCATGTCCTGGCTCGAAAAACTCCTGCCCGCCAAAATCCAGCAAACGCCCGCCAAAGAGCGCCGCCAGATGCCCGAGGGGCTGTGGATCAAGTGCCCGAGCTGCGAGGCCGTGCTCTACAAAGCCGACCTCGAACACAACCTCAACGTCTGCCCGCAGTGCGGCCACCACCACCGCATCGGCGCGCGCGCACGGCTCAACGCCTTTCTGGACGCCGAAGGCCGCTACGAGATCGGCCACGAGGTGCTGCCCGTGGATGCGCTCAAGTTCAAGGACAGCCGCAAGTACCCCGAGCGCCTCAAGGAAGCGCTGGAGCAGACGGGCGAGACCGACGCGCTGGTCGTGATGGGCGGCGCCGTAAAGAGCATCAACCTCATCGCCGCGTGCTTCGAGTTCGAGTTCATGGGCGGCAGCATGGGCAGCGTGGTGGGCGAGCGCTTCGTGCGCGGCGTAGAGACCGCGATCGAGCAGAAGGTGCCTTTCGTGTGCTTTACCGCCACGGGCGGCGCGCGCATGCAAGAAGGCCTGCTCTCGCTCATGCAAATGGCCAAGACCAACGCCGCGCTGGGGCGGCTCGCGAAAAAAGGCCTGCCCTACATCAGCGTGCTGACCGATCCGACCATGGGTGGCGTGAGCGCGGGCTTTGCCTTTCTGGGCGACATCGTGATCGCCGAGCCCAAGGCGCTGATCGGCTTTGCCGGCCCGCGCGTGATCGAATCCACCGTGCGCGTGACCTTGCCCGAGGGCTTTCAGCGCGCCGAATTCCTGCTGCAAAAAGGCGCGCTCGACTTCATCTGCGACCGCCGCGAGCTGCGCAACGTCGTCGCGTCGAGCCTGGCCATGCTGCAGCGCCTGCCAAGCGACGCGGTGGCCTGACGAGCGCAACGCAAATACTACTGAAAGATGAGCTGCTAGCGCTTCTCTATCAAGCGCTAGGAGCCTGTCGGACTTTGGGCGTCGATAGCGAGAATGCGCCCCGGCGAGGCCAGTTTTTGCCGGATTCGCCGCCCCATAGTGGTGCTATGGGGCAAGAAGCCGGTAAAAAATGGGCCGCTGCGGCGCATTCGCAGCCGACGATTCCAAAGTCCGACAGGCTCCTAGAGGCCATTTTTTATCCCATAAGTACGCTGGCCTGCACGTGCCCAAGCACGATCAGGGCGATCTGCAGCAGCACCAACGCCACCAGGGCCGACCAATCGACGCCGCCCAGCGGCGGAAGGATGCGCTGCAGCGGCCGCAGCAAGGGCGCGCACAGCCGCGCGATCACGTCGGCCAGCGGCGCGCGCGCCGGCATCCAGCTCAGCACGGCAAACACGAGCAGCAAGCCCATGAGCCCCGTGATCGCCACGCGCAGCAAGCCAAACAAAGCCAGCCACAGCAGCCAGACCCAGGCCACGCCCGCGCCCATGAGCAGCCACAGCAAGCCATACTGCGCCAGCTGCAGCAGCAGCGCCGCCACCAGGCTCGCCACGTCCCAGCCACGCACCGCGCGCAGCACGCGCCGCAGCGGCAGCACCAGCCAGTCGGACAGCGCCATCACCACGCGCCCGAGCGGGTTGGCAAACGACACGCGCTGCCACTGCATGTAAAAACGCAGCAAACACGCGCCCGTCAGCAGGCCGCCCACGAGGTCGAGCAAAAAAGTGGCGATTTGGTACAGCATGGATAACTCTGAAAATGTGCTGCGCCGGATGATAGCGGGCAGAATGATCCGCTCATGACCCAACACCTCACCCTCTCCTCGCTGCCCCTGTTTCCGCTGGGCGCGGTGCTTTTTCCGGGCGGCGAACTGGCGCTGCGCGTGTTCGAGGTGCGCTACCTCGACATGGTGCGCAAATGCCAGCGCGCTGCGGCACCGTTTGGCGTCGTCGCGCTGCGCGCCGGGCATGAGGTGCGGCAGGCCGGCGCGCCCGAGGAAAAGTTGTACGAAGTGGGCACGCTCGCACATATCGAACAGCTCCAGACGCCGCAACCGGGGCTAATCACCTTGCGCTGCCGCGGCGCCGAGCGCTTTCGCATCCTGCGCTCGCAGCGCCTGCCGCATGGCTTGTGGGTTGCCGATGTGCAGCAACTGCCCGCCGACCCGCCCGTGGCGATTCCGCCCGACCTCGCGCACACGGCCACGGCGCTCGCCAAACTACTGGATAAGCTGCGCGAGCGCACCGCGCAAGATGCCGCCGCGCCCCGCCCCACGGCAGCGCAGCTCCACGACTGCGGCTGGGTGGCAAACCGCTGGGCCGAGCTGCTGCCCATTTCGCTCGAGCTCAAGCAAAACCTGATGATGCTGGACAACCCGCTGCTGCGGCTGGAACTGGTGGACGACCTGCTGCAAAAGCTGGGCATCGTTTAGTCGTCAACCCCAGGCGGCCAGGGCTGTGCTTGCCAGCCTTGCCAGCCTTCCATTTTTTGAGTCTTTTTGGCCTCTAGCCCAAATACAGCAAGCGCTAGAAGCTATGGTTTTGGAATCTTCCACAAGCGCAACGCCCAGGTCTGAAAAACCAGTCAGCGCGACCGGTATTCCGGCACCAGCGTCTGCAGCCAGGCGCGCAAGGCCGCGGCGGCAGGCGCGGGGCCGGCCTGCTGCAGCCATTGCTCCACCACCTGCGCGGCGAGCCCGCCGTCGGCACCGAGCTTGGCCACGCGCAGCTTGGGGTGCGGCGTGGGTTCGGTGGTTTCGTCGTCGGCGAGCAGCTCTTCGTAGAGCTTTTCGCCCGGGCGCAGGCCCGTGAAAGCGATCGGCACCGCGTCCTCTGTCTGGCCCGACAGGCGGATCATCATGCGCGCGAGCTCGACGATTTTGACCGGCTCGCCCATGTCGAGCACGTAAATCTGGCCCGAGCGCCCCATGAGCCCCGCCTGCAGCACGAGCTGCGCCGCCTCGGGGATGGTCATGAAGTAGCGCACCATTTCCGGGTGCGTCACGGTCACCGGCCCGCCGCGCGCGATTTGCTGCGTGAACAGCGGCACCACCGAGCCGCTCGAACCCAGCACGTTGCCAAAGCGCACCGCCACGAACTGCGTGCCCGGCCACTGCGCGGCCATGCCCTGCACCACACGCTCGGCCAGGCGCTTGCTCGCACCCATCACGCTCGTGGGGTTCACGGCCTTGTCGGTGGACACGAGCACGAAGCGCGCCGCCCCCACCTCGCCAGCCACGCGCGCGGCGTGCAGCGTGCCGAGCACGTTGGTGCGCAACGCCTCGACCTCGTTGCCATCCTCCATCAGCGGCACATGCTTGTACGCCGCGGCGTGGAACACCACGGCGGGCCGGTGCTGCGCGGCCAGCGCGCGCAAACGCTCGTATTCGCGCACATTGGCCGTGTAGTAGAGCCCCTGCAGCTGCGGATGCGTGGCGCGCAGCTCCTGCTCGAGCTGGTAAATGGCGATTTCGGACATGTCCACGCACACCAGCCGCGCCACGCCAAAGCGTGCGATCTGCCGGCACAGCTCGGCGCCTATGGAGCCGCCCGCGCCGGTGACGAGCACCGTCTGCCCCGCAAACAGCTCCGACAGGCCACGCACGTCGAGCTGCACCGGCGCGCGGCCAAGCAGGTCTTCGAGTTGAACTTTGCGCGGGCCCTCGGAACCAGCACTCAGCCAATCGTCGGGTTGCGGCAAGGTGAGCAGGGTCAGGCCCCCCTCCACCGAGTGCAGCAAGGCATCCCGGCGCGCTGCCGAGCCCGAAGGACTCGCCACCAGGGCCGTACGCACGCCCAGCGCGCGACACACCTGCGGCAGCGCCGACAGGTCGCCCAGCACAGGCAGGTTTTGCAGCGAACGCCCCTTTTCCGCGGCCAGCGGCGACACGATGCCCACTACCCGCCATTGGCTGCTGCCCTTGAGCGCGCGCAGGACCGCTGCCGCTTCGTTCAAAGTACCCACCACCAACAGCGGCCGCCCCGTGCGGGCTGCCCCATCGTGCCGCTCGAAATACAGGCGCTGCCCAACCCGCGCCGCGCCCAGCAGCAGCAGCGCCAGCAAAGGATGCAACAGCAGCACGGAACGCGGAAAGTCCGCCACGCGCGCCATCAATATCAACGCTGCCGTGAGCACTGCGCCCAGCAGCACCGCCCCCACCAGGCGCCGCAACTCTGGCAGACCCGTATGGCGCCACACCTGCCTATACACCCCCAGGCCCCACAAGGCCGCAGCATGCGCGGGCAAGGCCAGCACCGAGCCATGCAGCGCCACGCGCAGATATTCGTCGGGTATATCCAGATTGAAGCGCAGCCAGAATGCCGCCCACCAGGCCAGGAGCACGAGCAGGAGGTCCAGCGCCAGCGGGGGGAGCGCAGACAAAGACAATTTGGGGCGCATACCGCCCATTTCAGCCACCTACAGACATCAGTGCACGGTGCAAGTGCTCTATCACTCTGTCTTGCTGCTCAGCAGACATGTTCGAGCCCGATGGCAAGCAAAGACCTGTCCGAAACAAGCGTTGCGCAACGTCCTCTGACGGAGCATGGGCAAAAAACGGTGCTCCGGCAAACAACGGCTGCAAGTGCATTGGCTTCCAAACTGGACGCGCCTCTATGCTGTGACGCTCCAAGGTTCGCATGATGGTTTCACCGATCGTCGGTTCGTAGGCGTCAATGGTGAAACAACTCAGCCAGCGCGTACTGCACCAACCTTCGGGCTCGGGCATCCAGTGCACGAAAGACAGGTCGCTCAGAGCCGCGCGATAACGCTCAAATACTTGTCGGCGCTGCGCCACACGCTGCTCCAACACACGCAGCTGCCCGCGCCCTATTCCGGCGAGCACATTGCTCATGCGATAGTTGAAGCCCATTTCCTTGTGCTCGTAGTGCCGCGCAGGCTCACGCGCCTGCGTAGCGAGCTTGCGGGCACGGATCATCAGCTCGGCGTCTTCAGACACCAGCATGCCGCCGCCCGACGTGGTGATGATTTTGTTGCCATTGAACGAAAAAATACCCACCCTGCCCCACCCCCCGCTTGCACGACCCTTGTAGCGCGCACCCAACGACTCGGCAGCATCTTCGAGCACCGGAACGCCATACCGGTCACAAATTGGCAGCAGCGCATCCATGTCAGCGCTCTGACCATAGAGATTGACAATGATTACGCAACGTGGCAGCCGCCCCGCAGCCTTTGCCCATGCAAAGGCGCGCTCAAGCGCCGCCGGAGACATATTCCAAGTGTCGGGCTCGGAGTCAATGAACACAGGCTGCGCGCCACAATAAAGTATGGGGTTGCAACTGCCTACGAAGGTCAGCGAAGAGCAGAACACCGTGTCGCCCGGCTCCACGCCAAGCAGCAGCAAGCCCAAGTGGATTGCCGCTGTGCCCGAACTCAAGGCCGCAGCATGGCCCACGCCTACATAAGCGGCCACTTCTTTCTCGAAAGCATCGACGTGCGGCCCAAGGGGGGCAATCCAGTTGGTGCGGAAGGCCTCCTCGACGAAGGCTGTCTCCTCTGCTCCTAGATGGGGCGACGATAACCAGATGCGCTGCGAAAGCTCGCGCCGAGTGACTAGGTCGCGCACATGGCCTTTTGCGTCGCAGACGGGCACATGGTCGATTGCGTGCATGTCCATGAGGCGCAGCAAGACCTCGGCGCCCGCGTTTTCATCGGCCACCACGGGCGGCTTGGCCGGCAACGCGGAAATCGGCGTCTGTGGCGTCAACGCAGCAAGCACGGCACGGCGCAGATCGCCATCGGTCACAGTGCGCAGGAGCCGGCCCGAGCCGTCAACGACGAGCAGGATGCCGCTCCCCATCTGATTGAGGCGAGCGAGCGCTTCGCCCCAGGGCGTATCGGGCGGCAGGTACAAAAGCATAAGGCTGTCATTCATCGGGCAACGTTCTCAATACGTGTTGACTTTCTCGAGCAGGTCCGCCGCCAACGGCGTCTCGACCAGCAGACGGACGATACGCTCGACCGCATGCCCGTCACCGTAGACGTTGGTGGGGGAAAATCGCCCATGAACCAGCGCCTGCCGCAACGCTCCTTTGATCGCCACCACGTCGACCCTGCAGTCCCAGGTATTGGCATTGCGTTCACGGCATCGCTGCCGGTCGCCGACGTTGACCACAGGGGTGCCAAGCGACGCTGCCTCAATGATGCCCGAGGACGAGTTACCCACCAGCACCTCGGCGTGGCGCAACGCTTCGAGGTAATGTTCGCGCGCAAGGTGGGTGATACGAACGAGCCGATCACCGAGGCGCGCCATAGCCGCGTCCAGCGCCTGCAAGATGCCGCCTGAGCCAGCATCGGCATTGGGTTCAAGCCAGACGAGGTGCAGGTCGTGCTCGCTCGCCACGCGCTCAAGCGCCTCGGCCAGTGCATGGGTCTGAGTGACCGCGTCGTGCATTTGCTGCACCACCGGGTGAAACAACACCAGGACGTAACGCGCGCCAGCCCCAAGGCCGAGACGCGCGAGCGTCTGCCCGCGCGGTGCGCCGAGCACAGCGCCAAGCCCGTCGAGGCTGGGCGCCCCGGTCACCCACACATGCTCGGGCCGCTCGCCCAGGCGAATCACGCGTTCCCGCGAAGTTGCGGTGGCGACAAAGTGCCAGTGGCTGAGCTTGGTGATGGCATGGCGCACCGGCTCATCGACCGTGCCCGATCGCTCCCCCCCATGCAGATGCACATTGGGAATGCCCAGATGCAGCGCAGCGATGGCACCAGCAAGCATTTCGCCGCGGTCGCCGACGAGGAGCATCAGGTCAGGGCGTTCGCGCTCGAGCACCTCAGTGAGCGCCACCACCATTTGTCCGATGCCGCGCGCCATGGCCGCAGGGCTGCGCGATTCGACCTCGGTCGGGATGCGAACGACGATTGGCAGGCCCCTGGCCTCAATCTCGCGCACCGTATCGCCGAACGCCGGACTCAGGTGCATGCCGGTGACGGCCAGCTTGAGCTGCAACCCCGGATGAGCGTGGATGCGTGCGAGCACATCCGCCATCAAGCCAAAATCAGCACGGGTGCCTGTGACGTAGAACACGCTGCGGGGTACGGTCGGAACGCTCATGGTGCGAGCAGTTCCATCGTGAGCGTCGTCCAGGCCGCTACCGGGCCGTGCAGCCGCCGCCCGGGCAAGGCCGCGAGCGCCGACGGCGGCAGGCCTGTGCCGGGCCGGCGCAAGGCGAGATCGGCAGCGCCGAGCACGTGGCCTGCAGGCAGATCGCGTATGACAACCACGCTGCGCCTTGCAACGTCGCGCGTGTTCGCCTCGATGGACTGCGGTCGCTTCATGCCGTCGCCCAGCATGGCACTGACCGTCCGGATGCCTGCCACCAGTCGCGTGAACTCGGGCGGGTCGGCGGACGCGCTGTGGTCGGGGCCGGGCAGGGTTTGGTCGAGCGTGAGGTGCTTTTCGATCACCTGCGCGCCCAGCGCTACGGCAGCTAGCGCGGCCTCGACACCTTGGGAGTGGTCCGAATAGCCCACAGGCAGGCCGGTCGCCTGTGCGAGAGTCAGAATCGCGCGCAGGTTGAGCGCATCAGCAGGCGCGGGATAGGCCGAGGTGCAATGCAACACCGTGAGCGCAGGCGCAGCGTCGCCGACGCGGCCCGTGGCCGCCCAGCGTGCGCGGATCCAGCCCAGCGCCTCCTGCACCTCACCGAGCGTGGACATGCCAGTAGAGACGAGCAACGGCAAACCGGTGTCGGCCGCGCGTTCGAGCAGTGGCCGGTTGGTCAACTCGCCCGAGGGCAGCTTGAGACGCCGCACACCTAGCGTGACAAGTTCGTCGACGGCGGCCTCCGAAAAGGGCGTCGAAAAGAACTCGATACCGATCTGCGCGCAATGCTCAACGATGCGCGCGTGGGCCTCGAAGTCGAGTTCGAGCGCACGGATCATTTCAAACTGACTCGTCGCTCCGGTGTTGGTGCGTTGGTAGTCAGCCGTCGCGGCACTCGGTGTCACCACGTCCTCCGCGCGAAAGGTCTGGAACTTGACCGCGTCGGCACCCGCGGCGCAGGCAGCGTCGCAGAGTGCGAGCGCAAGATCGAGACGGCCGTTGTGGTTGACGCCGGCCTCGGCAATGATGAACACATCGGGCATGGATTCAATCCTCAGAATCGGGGTTGAGCGTGTACCGGTACAACCAATTAGCGAGTTCGAAATCAAACCGGTCATCAATGTCGACCGAACGCGCGCGCGGCATAGCATAGGCCCGCACAGCGACGCTCCAGAAACCGTCTCGCACGGCGCGCGCGATGGCTGCGCGCTGCCAGACATAGATCGCGCCATTGAGTCCCCAGACGGTCGGTGCATCCTGCCGCCGCGCGAAAGCCGCGGGTTTGGACAACGCCAGCGTGCCGTCGGGCTGCGCCTCGACCAACGTGTAGTAGGGGTTGTGCGAAGGCTCAGTGACGCTCACGACAAGTTCGGCAGTGGTCTCGGCGAACACGGCCAGCGCGCCAGCAATGTCTTCGGCGGTGCGCAGCGGTGAGGTGGGCTGCAGGTCAACCACTGTGGCAATAGCGAGACCCGACGCTTCGAGGTGCTGCACAAGGTGTTCTATGACCGGGAGCTTGCTCGCCTCGTCGGAGGCCAGCTCTGTCGGTCGCCGGTAGGGCACGATGGCCCCTGCCGCCCCGGCCACCGCTGCGATTTCATCATCGTCCGTCGAGACATACACCCCGGTGATCTGGGCGCAGGCCTGCGCTTGCTCGATGCTGTGCACAATGAGCGGCTTGCCCGCGAACGGCCGCACATTCTTGCGTGGCAAGCCCTTGCTGCCACCCCGCGCGCAGATGGTGGCGATAGTGAGACCGGTCACGTCGGCGCCTTTCTCCCAATGACAACCCATTCGATGTGTATCTTTTGGCGGCCTTTCAGAGTTCGCGATACCTGCTCGATACTCACCAACTCCCACGGCGCAAATAAGAGGAGCAAATCAGACTCCGTTGCAAATCGAACCATGCCTGTGCCCAAGAATGGCCCTTCCGAGCAACGCCATGCATGATGACCGCATGCCTCACCGGTCCCTTCGCCCCAAGTCCCTGAAGCCGAAGTTCGAACATAGAGCCACCCGCCGGGCCGACACACTCGATGCATCTCAGCGTAGACCTCGCAGGCCGATGCATGGTCGATACACATGACGGCGTTACAGTCAACCACCGCGTCGAACGTGTCAGTAGGCCACGGCATAGGCTCACACATGTCGCCGACACGCAAGCATTCGTCGCTCATGACGCGATTCCATCCAGGCACCTCCAGATCGAGGCGGGAACGAGCCCTTCGACAGCCCGCTTCGGTGCCCTCCAATCCCGCAACAGAATACCCCTCACGGGCGAAGTACCAAAGATTGGCGCCGGTTCCGAAGCCAACCTCCAGCACCTGCACATCGCTTCGAGGCTGCCGATGGCCTAGCCGCTGTGCACCAAACCGAACTAAGTCCTCGCTAGGGTATCGCCCCCATGCGCGCTCGGTAAAAATTTCTTCCCACAATGGATCTCGCGTCATGAATGCTCCACATGAATGATGATTAGTCCAGCAGCACTCGCGGCGGCAGCACCTCGAGACTGTACCCACGCTGCGCCGCGAGCGCCCAATAGGTTTCGGGGTCGTGAACCGCTTCGCCGACATAAAAGCTTCGAGTGATCCGAGAAAACCCAAGTTTGTAAAACAACAAAGAGTTGTCCTCTCTCGTATCCGTCCCCCCGCCGAGATAAAGCCACTCGAGCCCCTCAGACTGCGCCGTTTCCGCTGCAACGCATTGCATCAAATAAGGCGTGCCAATCGACTTTCCGCTTGGACTGCTGGCACCGAGGTGATATTCCGCAACGCAGCCTCCGAACAAGTAAATACCCGCAGAGAGCCACTCCCCATCCAATTCGCAGACCAACAGGCGGGACTGCGGCAAAAGACGGACCGCTTCGAAGTACGAGTCTGGGAACAAGTAGAACGGCCGCGCGTCCATGGCAACCATCGCCTCACGGTAAAAGAGGACGAATCTCTCCCAGTCGAGGGCGTTACGACTCCAGCGTGTCAGCACTTCATGCCGTCGCGCACGATTGATCTTTCTTTTCGTCAGCGGGTTGAAACCCGCGCTGATCTCTCCGCGGCGAAGGTCTATCGACACCGTTTGTCGATTCAGGTGCACGCGGCCGAAAAATGCCGCTTCAGAAGCCAGATGCGGATGAAACCGTCCCAACTCGGCCACGACCCCATGTGCGCAACACCACTGCTGCCATAGCGCCCATGCCGCCTGAAGCCTTTCGCGATCGGAGCACGTGGTCAGGATGCCACCGTACCCATAGGGCGAAATGGCACCTTGCCAATCCGAACGCCCCAAAAAAGGCTGCAAGTGCACCGAGGTCATCCATTCAAACTCGCAATACTCAAGGGCCACGTGGATGCACCGCAACGCCGGACTTCTCCGCGCGTCGGCAGCTGCGAACGCCGGACTCATGCTCGCGACTTGCAAACTCGGTGCAAGCCCCTCGAACCGCCGCTGCGCCTCGTTAAGTTCGATGACGCGCAGTCTCATAAACCCGTCCCCCCAATTGGAGTCGTCGCGCAACATCCAACACTGCATCGGTGGCAGAAAGAGCCAAGTCGCTCGGCAGGTTCTGTTCTTTGCTCAGACCCATCAGAGGTCCCGACCATGCACTTCCCAATTCATCCCACCCCACGGTTCGGGTGGCCACGCCCATCCGGTCAAACGGACTCAACCCATCGAGAATGGAGCCTCGCACCTGCGTAACTGGCCGTCCGGCAAGCGCCGCCTCGACGCCGACCGTGGAAACCGTCACCAGCACCTCGTCACCAGCGTGCAGCCAGGCGTGCAGCGGCACCTCAGCGCCGGCTACGCGGATGCGCGGGTGCGCGAGGGCGGCAACCACGTCGGCTGGCGGCTCGCTGGGGTGGCGGCGCAACCAGAGCGCGAGCCGCGGGTCACCCCGGACCGTTTCGATCAGGCGCTGCTCGATACGTCGCGGCCACTGCGGGTCGCCAACGGCGGTGATTCCCGGGACGCGCGCCGGCTCTGACGAGGTGGCGAGCAAGAGCACGTATTTCCCTTCGAACCCGGCCTCACGACGCAGCCCGGCGCCCAGCGCGGGCAGCGTCGGGTCGCGCAGGCCGTCAAAGGCGGGGTTGCCCGTGGCGAACACTTGCTCAGGCGGGCGCCCTGCAGCGATGAAGGCTGCTCGCACCGCTTCGTTGAGGACGCAGAGCGCGTCGGCATAGTCGGCACGGACGAGGCGTTCGCGCTCCCAGATGCCAAAGAGGTCAAGCAGGCAGAGGCTCGGGATGCCAAGCGCGCGGGCGGATTCGATCGCAGCCTGCTCCGCGCGCGGCGAGTTGGTGGCGAGCACCAGCGCCGGTTGCACGCGCCGCAAGGCTCGCTCGAGGACGGTGAGCGGCAGGAAGGCCAGGCGACCATAGCGCGCGTAGCGCTCGGCCGCCTCGGCCGCGCCGTGCCGTTGCTCGAGATCGGTGTAGGACAGGCCCAGATAGGCCACCGATTCGTCCCGCTCGGCAGCCTGCACGGTGAGTTGATCTGCAAGCCGCTCGCCGATCGCGAGCGCGAGGTGGTCACCAGGTTCGAGAAGGTCACGAAAACCGAGGGTGGGCACCCCCCGGGCGCGGGCGATCGGCGCCGCCGTAGTGAGCGCAAGCATCAGCGGCTCGGCCACGCCCAGAGCGCGCACGCGCTCGGCCACTGGCAACAGGGCCTTTACGTGCCCGCCGCCATAACAGACGAACAGCCAAGTAGGCCGCTGCTTCATACGCGACCCTCCCCAGTCAGCGCCATGCCCAGCCCAAGTCTCTGGGTCTGCGCCCACACCGCCAACGCCGCCAACGCCCGCAACTCGCGCGTGTAATTGGCGCTGCCGGATCGGTGCTTTTCCAGCATCAAATCTATCTCTTTCGCCTGAAAATACTGCATAAGCAGCTCACTATTTTGAAGTAAATCGCACAACCAGGGGTAGCATTCTGCGCGGAACCAGTCGCCTATGGGTACGGTGAACATCTGTTTCTTGCGGTACGCCAGGTCTTCGCCGATCAGCGGGGCCACGGCGCGTTTGAACCAGTGTTTTTTGTCGCCATCGGGCGCCAGCTTGGTCGCGCCGCGGGCACGGAAGGCGAACTCCATCAGGCGCCAGTCAAGGAAAGGCGTGCGCGCCTCCAGGCCCACGGCCATGCCCATGCGGTCGGGCTTGACCAGGTTGTTGCCGCTCAGCAGCAGTTGCATGTCCAGGTACAGCGCCTGGTTGATGCGGTCGAAGTGCTGCGCCTCTTGCAACCAGGGCTGCGCGGCCGCGCTGAAGCTGTCCAGGCCTTCGAGCCGTGCGCGCACCTCAGGGCGGTACAGCGCGTTCTTGGCCGTGGGGGTGAAGAGCGAAATGCTGTCGAAGTAGCGGCGCTCGAATGCCGGCTGCGGCAGGGCCAGCGCGTCGGGTCGGGCGAAGAACTGGGCGTATTTGTCGTAGCCTGCAAACAGTTCATCGCCGCCGTCGCCGGTCAGCACCACCTTCACGTGCCGCGCCGCGAGTTCGCTCACGCGCAGCGTGGGCATGAAGGATGCGTCACCGTGCGGCTGGTCGAGCTGGTGCAGCACCTGCGGCCAGCGGCTCAGCATGTTGAGTACGGCCACCTCGCTGGTGTGCGCGCAGCCAAAGCGCCGCGCCGCCAGTTCGGCATGGCCGGATTCGTCGTAGCGCGGATCGGCAAAGCCGATGCTGAAGCTGCGCACCGGTGCCTGCACATGCCGCGCCATGAGGGCGACAATGGTGCTCGAATCCACCCCGCCCGAGAGAAAGGCGCCAAAGGGCACGTCGGCGCGCAGGCGTATGCGCACGGCGTCGTCGAGCAGGGCCAGGAATTCTTCGGCCCAGTCCTCGAAGCGCTGATCGCACTCGCGCTGGCCTGCCAGGCTCCACCAGCGCTCTGTGTGCACGTGGCGGCCGCGCGTGTATTTGTGCCAGGTGCCGGGCATGAGGTGGCGCACGCCGGCGTAGGCCGTCCAGGGCGGCGGGATGTAGTTGAAGCTGAGGTAATGGTGAATTGCTTCCAGGTCGATAGCTGCTCGTGCCCGCTGCGCAAGCGCTGGCGGCCAAAATGCCTTGATTTCTGAAGCGAATAGCAGGCGCTGCCCGTCGTCGGCCACGTACAGCGGTTTGACGCCGATACGGTCGCGCGCCAGGTACAGCGCATCCTCGCGCGCGTCGTCGATGGCGATGGCAAACATGCCGTTCAGGCGCCGCAGGCAGGCGATGCCTTCGCGCTCGTACAGGCGCAGGATGACTTCGGTGTCGGAGTGGGTATGCAGCCGCACGCCCTGCGCGCGCAGCTCTGCAGCCAGTTCCACGTAGTTGAAGATTTCGCCGTTTTGCACCACGGCGATCCGGCCGCAGTCGCTCACGAAGGGCTGGTGCCCGCCGGCGATGTCGATGATCGCCAGCCGCCGGTTGCCCAGGGCCACGCCGCGCTGCGGCTGGTGGCGGATGCCCTCGTCGTCCGGCCCGCGGTGCGCGAGCGTGCGCGCCATGGCTTGCAGGGCCTCGTGCGGCAAGGCACACAGCGCCCGATCCCAGTAGCCGAAGATGCCGCACATGCTCAGTTTCCCCCTTTGCCTGACAGGCGCTTGCATGTGAGGAGCAGGATTTTCAGGTCGAGCCAGCAAGAGGCCTCGTGCGTGTAGCGCAGGTCGGCGGCGAGGCGCTGCGCCTCGGTCGATTCGGAGCGGTACAGCGCCTGCGCCAGGCCGGTGATGCCGGGGCGCACGCTGCAGCGCTGTGCCCAGTCGGCGTCGGAATACAGCGCGCGTTGCGCCGGCACGTCGGGCCGCGGGCCGACCAGGCTCATCTCGCCTCGCAGCACGTTGCACAGCTGCGGCAGTTCGTCGATGCTGGTGCGGCGGATGAAGCGCCCCACGCGGGTGATGCGCGGATCGTCGGTTTGCGTGAAGTAGGGGCCGATGGCCGCGGCATTCTGGACCATACTGCGGAATTTGAGCATGCCGAAGGGCTCTCCGTGCAACCCCAGCCGGGTCTGTCGGTACAGCACGGGGCTGCCGCTTTCGAGCACGATCGCCAGCGCCGTCAGCAGCAGCAGCGGGCTCAGCAGGCACAGCAAAAGCAGCGACAGGGCCACGTCCAGCAAGCGCTTGCAGCTCATCATTTACGTAGCATTTCCTGCGCTGCAGGCTGGCCTGCGGCGATCGCAGCGATGCGCGTGGCGATGCGTGCGCGGTCGGCCTGTACCTGCTGCGCCGTGCGGCGGGCAAGCGCGGCCTCGGCCTGTCGCAACTCGGCAATGGCTTCTTCGAGGGTTGTCGGCGCATCGCTGCGGTGAAAGGTGCGCGAGAGGATCACGGCTTGCGAGCCCAGGCGCAGGTGCTCGGCCAGCACATCGCGCCCCGGCAGCAGCCCCTCGTCGAGCCGCGCAAGCCCGCCGAAGCCAAAGCGCAGGCCCCGCGCCCGCGCCTGCGCCGCCACAGGCTCGAGCAGGCCCAGCGCCAGCGGCTCGAACATGAAGCGGCAGCCCAACTCCAGGTGCAGGTCGTTGAGCCCCACGAACACCTCGCACAAACCGGGCGTAGCTACCCACGCCTCGATCGAGTGCAGCGCGCCCGCTGTCTCCAGCAATGCGACGATGGGCGCACGCCCCGCGACCAGGGCGCTGAAGGCGTGCAGCTCAGCGGGCGTGTGAAACATCGGCAGCATCAGCCAGTCGGCCCCCTGCGCCAGCACGGCATCGACTTCCTGCGCACTGCCAGGGTGCAAGGGGTTCACCCGCACCATGAGGCGCGCCTTGTGCGCCTTGTTCGCTTTGGGGCCAGCGTCTTGCGCGTGAACCAACGCCTGATCCAGGGCGCAACGCATGCGGCCCACGTCGTCCAGGGTGTGCGTACTGATGAACGTGTTGCGCCCGGCCTGGCGCTCGGCCTTGCCGTGGCGCTCCAGATCGACGAACAGGCGCATGCCCTGCAGCGCAGCGCAACGCCGCGCCAGCACAGGGTCGTTGGTGATCTGCAGAAAATCGATCATGAGGGCGGGATTATGACCGCAAGGCCTCGCGCAACTGCGGCGCCCCGAACCAGCCTGAAGCTATCACTAGAATAGCTGCCCATGCTGAACAGGCAAGCATGAATGCCTGATTTTTCCCAAAGCCCCGCACCAGCGTCGCGTGTCCCAGATCGCCCATTGCCGCAGCCCACCACTGGGCGGCGCAGGCCAGGGCGAGCAGCACCGCCAAAGGCACCAGCATGGCGCGCACTGGCAGGCACTGGCGCGCTGCCGGCCCCAGCCCCCACCAGGCGGCCAAGGCCACGCCGCAAAACAACACGTTCAGCAAACCCATCAGCGCGCCCCCCTGGTGCAAGCCCGCCGCGCCCGCCAA
The DNA here is from genome assembly GCF_007655255.1 of Extensimonas perlucida. Lineage (GTDB taxonomy): Bacteria > Pseudomonadota > Gammaproteobacteria > Burkholderiales > Burkholderiaceae_C > Extensimonas > Extensimonas perlucida. The sequence goes on along the minus strand of NZ_VMYE01000001.1, from coordinate 437,252 downwards.
CAGCAGCACGGCCAGCGCCAGCGCGTACGCCAGCACGGCCAGGCGCAGCCGCCCCAGCGTGGCCAGCACGGTCAGCGCCACGGCGGCCAATGCCTGCGGCAGCAGCCCCCACGCCCCGGTGGCCCCCCACGCAGCCACTTGTGCGAGCGCCTCGGGCTGCATGCGCCCCCAGCCGAACAGCAGGCTGGCCAGCGCCGGCGCGCCGACGACCAGGGCCGCAGCCGCGGCGCAGGCCAGCGTCCACGCCAACGCCAGAGAACTGCGCACGGCCTGGACCATGGCGGGGCTGTGCAGCCCGTCGGGAGCCTCGGCCGTGGCCGCGTGCGCATGCGCGCGCGCGATCGCCGGGAAGGCCAGCGCAGCCACCAGCTGTATGGCCAGCACCAGCGGCAGTTCGACCAGTTTCCAGGCGTAATTGAACACGGCCAAGGCCCCTGCGCCGGCCGCCGAGGCCAGGCTGCGCGCCGCAAAAGGCAAGGTCAAAGGCAGGCCCGCTGCCAACGCTGCCCACAGCCAACTGTGCCAGCCTGGGAGCCCGCCGACCTTGGAGAGGGCCGGCTGCGAATGCGCCGCAGGCCCGTCCACCCCGTCCACCCCGTCCACCCCGTCCACCCCGGCAGCCAAGGCAGGCCCGAACGCCGTCGCAGGTGCGCGCTTCAGCCTCCTCGCCTTCTTCGCCCCGTGCAGGCGCCAGCCTTGCCAAGCCAGCCGCAGCAGCATCGCGGCCAGCAAGCTCAGCCCCAGCAGCGTGCTGACGCCGTGCGGCACACCCTGCGCGCCGCCCCCCCAGGCAAGCAAGAGCAAGGCCGCGATCACCACGGCGTTCACCACCAGATTGGCGCTGTAGAGCCCGACGAAATCACACTCGTGCTGCAGCCGCGTGCCCCAGAGCCCCGCGAGCAAGGCTGCCGGCAAAGCCAGCGCGCTCCAGACCAGGGCGGCGTTGCGCAGCTGCGGCGCCGCGCCCGGCAAGAGCCATGCGGCCAGCGGCCCCTGCGCCAGCCACAACAGCACAGCAAGCGCTGCCGCCAGCCAAAGCAGGCGCCACTGCACCCACTTTTGCGTGGCGTCCTGCTGCGCGGGCGTCTCGCGCGCCCAGTGCGGCAGCAGCACATACGCGAGCGCCCCGCTGCTCAGCACGCCCGCCAGCCAGTCGGGCAGGCTGAGCATCAACACGGCCACGTCGCCCAAACCCGTAGCGCCAAAAGCCGCCGCCTGCGCAGATTCGCGCACCAGGCCGAGCACGCGGCTTGCCAGCAGCAAGGCAAAGGACAAGACCCCGGCTTTGAAAAACATGGGCGGATTATCCCAAGGCCACAAAAACCTAAAATCAGCCGTTTTTGGCCTCTTCGGTCAGCGCCACGCTGATGCCCCCCCCCATGCCGCACACCCCAAAACCCGCCGCCGCCCCCGCCCAGCCAAGCCACGCTCCCAACCCCATCGCGCACGACGAAAACCAGCTCATCGCCGAGCGCCGCGAAAAACTGCGCGCGCTGCGCGAGCAGCAGGCCGCAGGCGGCCCGGTAGCGTTCCCGAACGACTTCCAGCCCACGCACCACGCGGCCGAGCTGCACGCCGCGCATGGCGAGACGCCGGCCGAGCTGCTCGAATCCAGCCCCATTGCGGTCAGCGTGGGCGGGCGCATGATGCTCAAGCGCGTCATGGGCAAGGCGAGCTTTGCCACGCTGCAAGACGGCTCGCTCAGCGAAGTGGGCGAAGGCGGGGGGCGCATACAGCTCTACATCACGCGCGACGCCGTGGGCGAGGAGCTCTACGCAGCCTTCAAGCACTGGGACTTGGGCGACATCCTCGGCGCCGAGGGCACTTTGTTCAAGACCAAGACCGGCGAGCTTTCGGTCAAGGTCTCGAACCTGCGCCTGCTCACCAAGAGCCTGCGCCCGCTGCCCGACAAGTTCCACGGCATGGCCGACCAGGAGCAAAAATACCGCCAGCGCTACGTCGACCTGATCACCGACGAGCACGCGCGCCGGCGCTTCGTCGCGCGCAGCAAGGCGGTGGCGGGGATTCGCGAATTCATGGTGCAGCACGGCTTTCTCGAGGTCGAAACGCCCATGCTGCACCCGATTCCGGGCGGCGCCAACGCGCGCCCTTTCGTCACGCACCACAACGCGCTCGAGCAGGACATGTACCTGCGCATCGCGCCCGAGCTCTACCTCAAGCGCCTGCTCGTGGGCGGCTTCGAGCGCGTGTTCGAAATCAACCGCAACTTCCGCAACGAAGGCATCTCGGTGCGCCACAACCCCGAGTTCACGATGATGGAGTTCTACGCGGCCTACTGGAACTACCGCGACCTGATGGACTTCACCGAGCAGCTGATCCGCGACGCGGCGCTCAAGGCCGTGGGCAAGCTGCAGCTCTATTACCAGGGCCGCGCGGTCGATCTGGCGCAGCCCTTTGCGCGCCTGACCATCCGCGAGGCGATCTTCCAGCACACCGAAGCCGGCGCACACGTCGATGACCCGGTCTGGCTCATCAGCGCGCTCAAGCGCCTGGGCCGCAGCGAAGAAAACGACCGGCTCTCGAGCCGCTCGCTCGCTGGACTGCAGGTGCTTTACTTCGAGGAGGCGGTCGAAGACAAGCTCTGGCAGCCCACCTTCATCATGGAGCACCCGACCGAAATCTCGCCGCTCGCGCGCGCCAACGACCTGCGCCCCGAAGTCACCGAGCGCTTCGAGCTCTACATCACGGGGCGCGAATTCGGCAACGGCTTTTCCGAGCTCAACGACGCCGAGGAGCAAGCCGCACGCTTTCACGCGCAGGTTGCGGCGAAAAACAGCGGCGACGACGAAGCCATGTATTTCGACCACGACTTCGTGCGCGCGCTCGAATACGGCATGCCGCCCGCGGGCGGCTGCGGCATAGGCATAGACCGCTTCATGATGCTGCTGACCGACAGCCCCAGCATTCGCGACGTGATCCTGTTCCCAGCGCTGCGCCGCGAGGGCTGACCAGCCGCCCGAAAGCGACACGGTTGACGCAGCGCGGATAGACATATACATTTTGGCATATACAACGAAAGCGATGTCATGCCAAATCTATTGACGCCCTCCAGACCCAAAGAGGCCAAGCTGTTTCGCAACAACCGCAGCCAGGCGGTGCGAATTCCTGTGGAGTTCGAGTTGCCGGGGGATCGTGTGCTGATCCACCGCGAGGGCAGCAAACTCATCATCGAGCCAGTGACCAGACCAACGAACATCGTCGAACTGCTGGCCGAGTGGAGAAAAGAAGCGCCGCTGGGGCCAGAAGATCAGTTCCCGGCCATCGAGGACATGCCCGCCCGGCCGGAGGACCTATTTTGAGCGGATACCTGCTGGACACGAACATCATCAGCGACATGATTCGCAGCCCCGATGGGCCCGCTGCACGCCGCATCGAGCAGGTCGGGCCGAAGGAAATATTCACCAGCATCATCGTCGCAGCCGAGTTGCGCTATGGCTGTGCAAAGAAGGGCTCACCCAAGCTGCGTGCCAGGGTGGAGGACATTCTTCAAACGATTCCTGTGCTACCGCTGGATATCCCGGCTGACGCTGAATATGGCGGCATCCGCGCCGAGCTGGAAGCGGCGGGTCAGCCTGTCAGCATGAACGACCTGCTGATCGCCGCCCACGCCCTTGCGCTCGGCCTCACGCTCGTGACGGACAACACGCGCGAATTCCACCGCATCCGGGGCCTCAAGCTGGAGAACTGGCTGGAAAGATAGCCAGCCCAGAAAGCGGGTGCCATCGTTTACTGGAAGTCCGGCAACTTTTTGGCAAAAAATCTGCCTGCAGCGGGAAAGAAAAAAGCACCTACCGCGTCTCCGCCGTAAGTGCTTGATTCATTTGGTGTTTTGGTAGGACGTACAAGATTCGAACTTGTGACCAACGGATTAAAAGTCCGCTGCTCTACCAGCTGAGCTAACGTCCCATTTTTCCCATTTCTCTGCCCAGGTTGGTTTACCTGCGTTCAGGAAAGCCTCGCATTATAGCTTCTTTTTCAGACACCTTGATTTTTTGCGTTGGGCTCGCGAGCTGATCGAGCACCCAGCCGGCGGCGCACAGGCCGAAGGTGGCGGTCACGGTGACGACCGAGCCGTAGCCGTGGCAACTCAGCGTGCCGTCGCCCTGCACGACGCAGGAGACGTCTGGCGGGGCGACGGCCTCGCGGCTGAAGACGCAGGGGGTGCCTATGGGTTTGCCCGCGCGCGGCGCGCCATGGTGTTTGCGCAGGCGGTAGCGCAGCTGCGCGAGCAGCGGGTCGTGCGTGACGGCGCTGAGGTCGGCAATGTCCACCTTGTGCGCCAGACGCTTGCCGCCCGCGGCGCCGGCGCAGATGAACAAAGCTCCGGTCGCACGCGCCCAGGCCGCCATCGCGGTCTTGGCCTGCACCTGGTCGCAGGCGTCTATGACGGCGTGCGGCAGCTCGGGCAGCAAGGCGGGCCAGTTGTCCGCTGTGGCGAACTCTTCGATGCAGGTGACGCGGCAGCACGGGTTGATCTCGGCGATGCGCGCCTGCATGGCCAGCACCTTGGCCTGGCCCAGGGTGGAAGACAGGGCGTGGATCTGGCGGTTGATGTTGGATTCGGCCACGTGGTCGAAATCGATCAGCGTGATGCGCCCGACGCCGCTGCGCGCGAGCGCTTCGGCCGCCCAGGAGCCCACGCCGCCCACGCCGACCACGGCCACGTGGGCCGCACGGATGCGCTGCGCACCTGCGATGCCGTAGAGGCGCTCGAGGCCGCTGAAGCGGCGCTGCAAGTCCACATCTTGCGGCCCCACAAGCAGCACACGGTCTGCATGAGCAGCACTCATTTCAATAGCGAAAGACGCTCTTTGGCCGCCACGGCCGCTTCGGACTGCGGATAGCTGCGCAGCAGGTCTTCGAGCGTTTTGCGCGCGCTGCGCGTGTCCTTGAGCTCGATCTGGCAATTGGCGATGGCAAGCTGGGCCTCGGGTGCCTTGGCATGCAGCGGCGCTTGCGCGAGCAGCTGTTTGAAGCTGTCGATCGCCGCCTTGTAGTCACGCAAGGCGTATTGCGCATTGCCGAGCCAAAAGCGCGCCGAAGGGGCGTAGCCGCTGCGCGGGTATTGCTGCAGGAAACTGGCGAAGGCCGTGCGCGCGTCGGCGAATTTGCCGGCGCGGAAGGTCGCGAGCGCGGCTTCGAAGTCGCGCTTTTCTGCGGGGTCGGCCTGGAACTCCTGGCCATCGACCGACACCTTGACCGGCTCGAACTGGCGCAGGCGCGCGTCCACCCCTTGTGCCATGTCTTTTTGCTGGCGCTGCAGGTCGGCCACGTCGCGCATCAACTGCTCGTTCTGCCCGCGCAACCTGGCCTGGTCGGCACGCAGCGTCTCGATTTGCGCTTGCAGATCGAGCAGGCCGCGCCGCTGCTGTTCGTTGTCGCGCGTCAGTTGATCGACACGCTGGCGCAGCTCCAAAATGGCGCGGCGCGCCTCGCCATCCTCGAACAGGGCCGCACGGCCCGCAGGCAAGAGCGCACAGAACAAGGCCAGCGCCAGCAGCGCTCTGGTCGGCCGCAAGAACGACCATGAATGTGCTGCCATGGCCATCAGCGGTAGGAGATTTCGGCGCGGCGGTTCTTCGCCCAGGCGTCTTCGTTGTGGCCTTCGAGGGCGGGCTTCTCTTTGCCGAAGCTCACGGCTTCCATTTGGCTGTCGGGCACGCCCAGCAGCGCCAATGCACGGCGCACGGCCTCGGCGCGTTTTTGGCCCAGCGCGAGGTTGTATTCACGCCCACCGCGCTCGTCGGTGTGGCCTTCGATCGCAAGCTTGCGGCCCGGATTCGCCTTGAGAAAGCGCGCGTGGGCTTCGAGCAGCGACTGGAACTCGGGCTTGATGACGTAACTGTCGAAGTCGAAATACACGAGGCGGCTCACGCCCTGCGGGCCGGCGGCGTCGCGCGCGCTTTGCCCCAGGTCCACCCCCGCCACGGTGCTTTGCGCGGTGTTGGCGGTATCGGCCCCCGTCGTCGGGACGGCGGTTTTGTCTTCGACGGGCGGCTCGCTCAGTTTGACGCCGGAGCTGCAACCGGCCACGAGGGCGGCGATGGAAATGGCCAGGGTGAGGCGTTGGATCATGGAAGTTCTCCGCAAAGTCATGGATGTGGGATAGGAATTGGGGGAGCAGCGCCCCGAACGGCAATTCATTGTTTTTGGAACGGCCCCCAATCGGGCTCTCGGATGTCGCCGCTCTGCCCGGCTAGGCGCGCCTTGATCTTGCCGTCGAGCGTGGTCGTCATGAGCGCCTCACGCCCTTGGACTTGCGTGGCGTAGAGGATCAGGCGGCTGTTGGGCGCAAAGCTCGGGCTTTCGTCGGCGTTGGTGTCGGTAATGGCGGTGATCGCGCCCGAGCCCAAGTCCATGACGTGCAGCTTGAAGGCGCCGCCGATGCGCGCGATGTAGGCCATCCAGCGGCCGTCGGGACTCAACGAGGGCGAAATGTTGTAGTTGCCCGTGAAGGTCACGCGCTCGACGTTGCCGCCGCCCACGGGCATTTTGTAAATTTGCGGCGAGCCGCCGCGGTCGCTTACGAAATAGATGCTGCGGCCGTCCTTGGTGAAGACCGGCTCGGTGTCTATGCCCGCGCTCTGGATCAGGCGGCGTGGCTCGCCGCCGTTCGCGTCGATGAGGTATAGCTGCGAATTGCCGTCGCGCGTGAGCGTGACGGCCAGCGTGCGACCGTCGGGCGACCAGGCGGGCGCGCTGTTGGAGCCGCGGAAGTTGGCGATCAGCCGGCGCCGGCCCGTGGCCACCTCGTGCACATAGACCACGGGCTTGCGCGACTCGAAGGACACGTAAGCGATCTGCGCGCCGCTGGGCGACCAGGCGGGCGAGATGATGGGCTCGGGGCTCGTGAGCGCGGGCTGGGCGTTTTCGCCGTCGGCGTCGGCGATCCAGAGGCTGTAGCGTCCGCCCGATTTGGTCACGTAGGCGAGGCGCGTGGAAAAAATGCCGCGCTCGCCCGTGAGTTTTTCGTAGATGAAGTCGGCGATGCGGTGCGACACCAGGCGCAGGTCGCCCTGCGTGACGACGAAACCCTGCCCGCCGAGGTCTTGCCCGCGCACCACGTCCCAGAGGCGAAAGCGCACGTCGTAGCGCCCGTCGGCCAGGCGCGTGACGCTGCCCGTGGCGAGCGCGTCGGCAGCCTTTTGCCGCCACGGCGTGAGGTCGGGGCGCGACATTTCGTCGAGCGCCGCGCCCGCGGTATCGACGCCGCGAAACTGCCCGCTGCGCTCCAGGTCGGCCTGCACGATCGCGGCGATCTTCTGCGGCGCCTGTGTCTCACCACGAAACGGCACGATGGCCACGGGCAGCTGCGTCAGCCCCACGCCCGTGACTTCGACGCGAAACTGCGCCAGCGCCGGCAAGGCCGGGCTGACCGCCAAGGCCGCGAGCATCTGGCGACGCAAGAGCCCAGAGCGCTGCGGCAGGGACGAAGGGAAGCGGAGAGAGGAATATGAGTGATCAGTGGTCATGGACTGCCTGCGAAAACCGCGCAAATGCCGCGCCAAGCTGAAAAGCCTCGAATGGTACACACTGCACCCGCCGCGGGCGTGACAAACCGTATGCAAAACCATAGCACCCAGCCTTCGCACCATTAATCCCAGATTGTCCATTAGGCGGCCCTTCGGGCCTCACCAGCGACCAAACTGCCGCGCCAGCCGCCTCGCCATCGCTCCGCGTCCTAATGGACAATCTGGGTTGAGCCCCAGTTCGTTTGACCACAGCACAGCGCTTGACTACAATTGTGGTAAATCAACTTCAGAGGAAATTGCGATGAGCACCGTGTCTGTGCGTATCGATGAGAGTCTGGTCAGCGCCGCACGCGCGGCAGCCAAAGCCGAGTTCCGTACCGTGCAGGGTCAGGTGGAGTTCTGGGCCAAGGTGGGACGCGCCGCGCTCGACAACCCGGATTTGCCAGCCTCGTTTATTGCCGAGAGCCTGATGAGCATGGCCGAGCCACGTGAGGACAGCACCGTCTTCGTACCCCGCTCAGCAGCCAAGGCATGAGCTGGGACGTTCGCCAAACCCGGCGCTTTGCCCGCATCTACAAGAAGCTGCACGACAACGTGGTAGCCGAAGTGGATACAGCCGTCGAGGCCGTAGCCAAGGACCCTGGCATCGGCGAGAAGAAGAAAGGCGACCTCTCGGAGCTGTGGGTCTACAAGTTCCGCTGCCTCGGCCAGCTCTACCTATTGGGCTACACCCGCGATGACGGCGTCCAGCTGGTGTATCTCGAATCCGTCGGCCCCCACGAGAACTTTTACCGCGACCTCAAGCGCTAACCCGAACCTGGCGGGGCAGCCGCCGGGAGGGACTCACGCCCAAAGCGCAACCCCAGGCTGTCCTCACGGCGGTGGTCACCGGCGATCGCGGCATCGACCATCGCGGGGCATCGCCGCCTCGTTCACCGATGGCCTGGGTACGCGACTTGAAGCCGGACTGGATCGCCAGGGTTTCCGCGCGGATGTAACCCTGCCCCCGAAAAACGTGCTCCACAGCTGCGACAGAAAATGAACCGTAGAATCCGCGCGCCATGCAAAGTTCTCCACCACAAGACGCGGCGCAAGAGCTTGCGCCGCCTGCGCCCGCCCCGTCCCCGGCGCCCGCAGCCGGCCTGCGCGCACGGCTGGCGCGGCTCGCGCCCTACTTTGGCAACCAGCGCCTGGCCTGGATCGTGGCCTTTGCGGCCACCATCGCGGGCGCGGCGACCGAGCCCTTGATTCCGGCGCTGCTCAAGCCGCTGCTGGACCACGGCTTTACCGAGCGCGACTTGCCGCTGTGGACGGTGCCCGTGGCCATCGTGGGCATTTTCTTCGTCCGCGGGCTCGCGCAGTTTGCCGGCCAATATGCGCTCGCACGCATCGCCAACGACGGCATGCAGAAATTGCGCCAGCGCCTGTTCGAGCGCATTTTGGTGGCGGACATGGCGCTGTTTTCGCGCAAGACGGCGAGCGCGCTCTCGAACGCCGTGGTCTATGAAGTGCAGACCGGCGCGATGCTGCTGGTGCAGGCGCTGCTGGGCATTTCGCGCGACGGCTTCACGCTGGTGGCGCTGCTGGGCTACCTGATTTACCTGAACTGGCAGCTCACGCTGATCGTGGCCGTGATGGTGCCGGGCGTGGGCTGGATCATGAAGACGCTTTCGGGCCGCGTCTATCGCCTGACCAAGAGCAGCCAGGAGGCCACCGACGAACTCGCCTACGTGGTCGAGGAAAACGTGCTCGCACACCGCATGGTGCGCCTGCACGGCGCGCAAGCCAGCCAGGCCAAGCGCTTTGCACGCCTGAGCCAGCGCCTGCGCCAGCTCGCGATCAAGTCCACCATCGCTTCGGCGGCGACGACGCCGCTCACGCAGCTGCTGGCCGCGGTGGCGTTGTCGGCGGTGATCTGCATCGCGCTGTGGCAAAGCCAGGGCGCGATGGCAAACCGCGAAGTGACCGTGGGCGGTTTCGTGGCCTTCATCGCGGCCATGCTGATGCTGATCGCGCCGATCCGGCGCATGGCCGACATCACGAGCCCGATCACACGCGGCGTGGCGGCGCTCGAGCGCGGCCTGGCGCTGCTCGACGAGGCCGGCGCCGAAAGCGGCGGCAGCTACGCCGTCGCGCGCGTGCAGGGCGCGATCACGCTGCAGGACGTGAGCGTGCGCTTCGACCCCGAGCGCGCACCCGCGCTCGATCACGTGAGCCTGAGCGTGCAGCCCGGCGAAGTGGTGGCGCTGGTCGGCCCCTCGGGTGCGGGCAAGACCACGCTCGTGAACCTGCTGCCGCGCTTCATCGACCCGACTTCGGGGCAGGTGCTGCTCGACGGCCACGCGCTGCCAGAGTGGCGCCTGGACGCGCTGCGCGCACAGTTTGCGATGGTGAGCCAGGACGTGGTGATGTTCAACGACAGCATCGCCGCCAATGTCGCGCTCGGGCAGGAGGTGGACGAGCAGCGCGTGCAGGCGTGTCTGGCTGCGGCCAACCTCGGCGACTACGTGGCCGCGCTGCCGCAAGGGATACACACGCTGGTCGGGCACAACGCCACCCAGCTCTCGGGCGGGCAGCGCCAGCGGCTCGCGATTGCGCGCGCGCTCTACAAGGACGCGCCCATCCTGATCCTCGACGAAGCCACCTCGGCGCTCGATACCGAATCCGAGCGCCTGGTGCAGGAAGCCCTGCAGCGCCTGATGCAAGGGCGCACCACGCTGGTGATCGCGCACCGCCTCTCGACCATAGAGCACGCCGACCGCCTCATCGTGATGGACCGGGGCCGGGTCGTCGAACAGGGCACGCACGCAGAATTGATGGCGCGCGGTGGTCTTTATGCGCGCTTGCAGACGCGGCCCGGGGGGCTGGAGTCCGAAGGTGCTTGAGCCCGAGGCCGCAACGCTGGCGGGTTCATCGTCGCGCAGACCCCCAGACGCTCAACGGTAGCCGCTGAACAGGATTGCGATGTTCGCGGCGAGCGCCAGCGTCCACACGGCGCTGCGCGCCATGGCCTTGTCGGCCACGTAGAGCCAGATATAGACGATGCGCAGCGCGATGAAGGCGAGCGCGAGCGCATCGACCAAACCCTGGCGCGCGCCGAGCTGGTGCGCGATGATCACCGCGCCGATGAAAAACGGCAGCGCCTCGAAGGTGTTGGCCTGCGCAGCGTTGGCACGCGCAGCCGCGCCCTGCTGGCGCGCAAGCCATTCGCGCGGAGCGTGGTTGTCGTAGCCGCCGGCCTGCGGCGCGCGGCCGAAGCCGCCTTTTTTCGCGAGCGTGGCGCAGACCAGCGGCAGCAGTGCCGCGATCAGCACGCACCAATAGGCCAGGGTGAAGTGGGCGGTCGTTGGCATGTTCTCCTCCATGGGTGTCATTGCGGGGGTGGCGATGTTGCCAGAAGCCTGACGCCTGCGCCGTGACCACGGCTGCGTGAAGAAAAAACGCCCTCAGCGCCGGTCGGCGAGCGCGTGCGCGATGGTGCCCAGGTCCACGTATTCGAGCTCGCTGCCCACGGGCACGCCGCGCGCCAAGCGCGTGACGCGCACGCCGCGGCGCTGCAGCGCCTCGCTGAGCACATGCGCCGTGGCCTCGCCTTCGGCGGTAAAACTCGTGGCGAGGATGACTTCCTGCACCACGCCGTCACTCGCGCGCGCGATCAGCTCCTGCAGGCCGATCTCCTGCGGCCCCACGCCGTCGAGCGGGCTGAGGCGCCCCAGCAGCACGAAGTAGCGCCCGCGAAACGCGCCGGTGCGCTCGAGCGCCGCCTGGTCAGCCGGCGTCTCGACCACGCACAGCCGTGTGGCGTCGCGCTGCGGATCCAGGCAGGTGCTACAGACTTCAGCTTCAGTGAAAGTGTGGCAGCGCGCGCAGTGGTGCACCGAGCGCACGGCGTCTTCGAGCGCACGCGCAAGCTGCTCGGCGCCTGCGCGGTCGTGCTGCAGCAGGTGAAAAGCCATGCGCGTGGCCGACTTGACGCCCACGCCCGGCAGGCGTCGCAAGGACTGGATCAGCGCATCGAGCGCATGGGATTGGGTCATGCGTACTGCAAAAAATCAGAAGAAAACGCGCGCAAAGGCAGATAGGTCAAGCGCTAGCAGCTATCGAATTAAAAAGGGAACTTCATCCCACCGGGCAATCCGGCGGTGAGCTTGCCCATTTTCTCGGCCGAGGTCTCTTCGGCCTTGCGCACAGCGGCGTTGAAGGCCGCGGCCACCAGGTCTTCGAGCAGGTCCTTGTCTTCGGCGAGCAGGCTCGGGTCTATGGTGATGCGCTTGACGTCATGCTTGCAGGTCATGAGCACCTTGACCAGGCCCGCGCCCGATTCACCCTCGACTTCGATCTGCGCAAGCTCCTCCTGCGCCTTCTTGAGGTTGTCCTGCATGGCCTGGGCCTGCTTCATGAGGCCGGCGAGCTGTCCTTTGTTGAACATGGAATTTCCTTTGCGAATGAAAAAATGGAGAGGGGAAGTGGATCGCGGCGGCTTTTCGTCAGGCCGGCCGGATGCTGCCGGGCACGATTTTCGCGCCGAACGCGCGCTGCAGTGTCTGCACGTAAGGGTCGTTCATGACGATGGCCTCGGCCTCGCGCTGGCGCGCGCTCGCGGCGGCGGCGTTGCGGCGCGCCGGGCTGTCCGTGACGAGGCCCACCTCCACGCTGATCTGGCTGGCGTAGCCCGCGGCTTCGAGCGCACTGCGCAGGCGCTCGCGCGCCGTGGACTGATTCAGCGCCTCGCGCTCCACGCGCAAATGCCAATGGCGGCCATCACGCGCCACGAGCTGCGCCTGCAAGGCCAGCTCGCGCACGAGCGCGCCGATGGTCTCGCTGGCCACGAGCTGCTGCACCGCGGCGTGCCAGACGTCGCCATCCTCACTACCTTCGCCCGCCACACCACGCGCGCCTGCCACGATCGGCGCTGGAGCGGCCGCCGTGGCATTGCTGGTGGCGCTGGCCAAGGGTGGTGCCGCCGTAGGCGCGGGTTCGGGCATGGCTTCTGGCACCGTGGGCACCCTGGGTTGCAAACGCGGGCTCACCGGCTCGGCCATGTGGCGCACCGGAATTGCTATGACGGGAGGAGCTGCTTGCGCTGTATCCATCTGCCTTAGAGGCGTTTTTTGCTCTATATCGGAAAGCGCAGCAGGCTCCGCAGGGGCATTGCCGGCAGGCGTCGCAGCGGCATGCTGCACCGACGCTCCATTCACTCCCACATCGATAGCTGCTTGCGCAGGTGGAATGGGCGCTAGAGCCTCTTTTGGCTTGAAGTTTGGCGCAGCAGCCGGCGGCATCGGCGCCGCTGCAGCAGGCGCGCGCGCGGCGGCATCAGGCGGCGTCAGTGTTTTTTTTTCCGCGTGGGCGGCACCGCCAGTGCCGCCGGCCGGTTTGAAAGCCAGCAGGCGCAGCAGCACCATGGTGAGCGCGGCGTATTCGTCGGGCGCGAGGCCCAGCTCGGCGCGGCCGTGCAGGCACAGGCTGTAGAGCAGCTGGGTTTCGTCGGCCGGCAGCAGCGCGGCCAGGCGCGCGGTTTCGATGGCCTCGGGGTCTTGCGCATCGACGGCGGCGGCCATTTGCGGCACGGCCTGCAGCACCGCCATGCGCTGCAGCACGGCGCTCATTTCTTCGAGGGTGGAAGCGGCCGAGAGGCCATGCAGGCGCAGCGCCTCGGACGTTTCCACCACCGCGCGGCCGTCGCCCTGCGCCAGCGCATCGATCAGGCGAAAGACGTAGCTGCGATCGACGCTGCCCAGCATCTGGCGCACCGCGGCTTCCTGCAGCTGCCCGCTGCCGTAGGCGATCGCCTGGTCAGTCAGCGAGAGCGCGTCGCGCATGGAGCCGCGCGCGGCGCGCGCGAGCAGGCGCAGCGCCTGCGGCTCGGCGGGCACGTTTTCTGCCGCGAGCACCTGCGCCAAATGCCCCTGCACCGTCTCGGGCGCCATGGGCCGCAGGTTGAACTGCAGGCAGCGCGAGAGCACCGTGACGGGCACTTTTTGCGGGTCGGTGGTGGCGAGCACGAACTTGAGGTACTCGGGCGGCTCCTCCAGCGTCTTGAGCATGGCGTTGAAGGCCGTGTTCGTGAGCATGTGCACTTCGTCGATCATGAAGACCTTGAAGCGCCCCTGCACCGGCTTGTAAACGGCTTGCTCGAGCAGCGCCTGCACCTCCTCGACGCCGCGGTTCGAGGCCGCGTCGAGCTCGGTGTAATCGACGAAGCGGCCGCTGTCGATCGCCGTGCAGGCCGCACACACGCCGCACGGACTGGCCGTGATGCCGCCCTGCCCGTCCGCCCCCTGGCAGTTGAGCGACTTGGCCAGAATGCGCGACACCGTGGTCTTGCCCACGCCGCGCGTGCCCGTGAACAGGTAGGCGTGGTGCAGGCGCTGCTGCGTGAGCGCGTTGCGCAGGGCCTGCACCACGTGCTCCTGCCCCACCATTTCAGAAAAGTTGCGCGGGCGGTACTTGCGGGCGAGCACGACGTAGGACATGCGGCCGATTCTACGGGCAGGCTACAATCGCCGGCGACGGGCCTCCTCGCATGGTGAAGCGGCCAACCGGGTCAGGTGGGGAACCAAGCAGCCCTCACCGTGGAGCCAGTGCCGGGGTCAGGCTCGTCACCTTTCTTCCTTTCCCTTTTTTTCCGCCTTGCGCCCTTTGCGTGCGCAGGTTCGGTTTTCCATGCGCCAGGGGCTTTTCCCCCAGCGCAAGGCTTTTGCCATCGCTGCGGCTCCAGCCCCTCGCTGCCTCATGCATTGCCCCTCCAGCCAGTTCTCCGATTCCTCTCGGCGCAAGTCCTTGTTTTGCAAAGGGCCCGTAAGCCGGCATGACGGCCGGCACGGCGGCTGGCAGTTTGCGCTGCTGGCCCTGTGGCTCTGGGCCTGCAGCCTCCCTACGCAGGCTGCGCCGTGGTTGACCGAGGGTCGCCCCACCGCGCGCGCCCACGAGGCCGTGGAAATTCTTGCCGACGCCGCAAGCGAAGGGCTAGAACCTGAGGATTACAGTGCCACGGCACTTGCGCAGGCCATCAGTACCGCTGCGCAGGGCGTAGTGCTGCATGAGGCCACGGCGCGGCAGCTCGAAGACGCACTCAGCGCCGCACTGCAGCGCTACCTGAGCGACCTGCACTCGGGCCGCGTCGATCCGCGCGCCGTGCACCAGGACTACAGCCTGCCCGCCCCCACGCGCACCGACCCGGCGCAGCTGTTGCAGCAGGCGCTCGCTGCCCCCAGCCTGCACGCCGGCGTGCGCGCCGCGGCACCGCAGCTGCCGCAATACGCCCAGCTGCGCAGCGCGCTCGCGCAGTACCGCGCGCTCGGTGCGCACCCCGCCTGGGCCGCGCCGCTGCCGCCTTTGCCGGCTCCTGCGACGTCCACACCCTCCAAGACTGCGGCGAAGGCTGCGGCGCGCAAAGCCAGCCGCAATCCCAAACTCGATCTGGGCCAGGAGTGGGCCGGGCTGCCGCTGCTCGTGCAGCGCCTCGTGGCCCTGGGCGACCTGCCACCGGACACCGCCGTACCCGCGCGCTACGATGAAAGCGTGCAAAACGGCATCAAACTGTTCCAGGAACGCCACGCGCTCGAGCCCGACGGCGTGATCGGCCAGGCCACGCTGGCAGCGCTCGACGTGCCACCCGCCGCGCGCGCGCAGCAGATCGCGCTGACCATGGAGCGCCTGCGCTGGACACCGCTGCTGCGCGGCCCGCGCATGATCGTGATCAACGTGCCCGAATTCATGCTGCGCGCCTATGAGCAGCAAAATGACCGCATCGTGCTGCGCCTGCGCATGAAGGTGATCGTGGGCAAGGCGCTCGACACACGCACACCCTTGTTCGACGAGGACATGCGCTTCATCGAGTTCAGCCCGTACTGGAACATCCCGCCCTCGATCGCGCGCAGCGAAACCATCCCGCGCCTGCGCCGCGACCCGGGCTACTTCGCGCGCGAAGGTTTCGAGTTCGTCGATGCCCAAGGCCGCGTGCACACCGCGCTCGCGCCGGCCTACCTCGACGCCGTGCTGCGCGGCCAGATGCGCATCCGCCAGCGCCCCGGGCCGCGCAACGCGCTGGGCGACATCAAGTTCATCTTCCCCAACAACAGCAACATCTACCTGCACCACACGCCGGCGACGCAATTGTTCGCACGCCCGCGGCGCGACTTCAGCCACGGCTGCATCCGCGTCGAAGACCCGGTGGCACTGGCGCGCTTCGTGCTGCAAAACGACCCCGCCTGGCCCGAGGAACGCATCCGCGAAGCCATGGCCGCGGGCAAGTCCAGCACCATCCGCCTGGCGGAGCCCATTCCGGTGGTGATTGCCTACATCACCACGGTCATCCAGCAAGGCAAGGTATATTTCCTCGCCGACCTCTATGGCCACGACCGACTGCTGGCCCAGGCACTGCGTGCACAGACTGAACAACGCCGCGCTGCGCCGCTGCCCGTACCGCACATCGCGCCATAGAAAAAGAACGTGGAGAACCCGCTTTTCGATCAGGAAACCGCCATGCCCATTCCGCCGCCCCCATCCACCAGTCACCCCACGCGCCGCCGCCTCCTTGGCCTGGGCCGGTGGCTGCTCGCCGGCGCCGTGTTGCCACAGGCGCCGCGCGCGTTCGCGAGCGTTCCGGATGCACGCCAGCTGTCGTTTCACCACACGCACACGGGCGAGCGCCTGGCGCTGGTGTATGCGCTCAACGACCAGTTCGTGCCCGAGGCGCTGTTCAGCCTGAACCACTTTCTGCGCGACCACTACAGCGGTGCCATCGGCAGCATGGACCCGCAGCTCTTCAACCTGCTGCACCTGGTGCGCCAGGAGCTTGGCACACAGCAGCCCTTCGAGGTGATCTCGGGCTACCGCAGCCCCGCCACCAACAACACCCTGCGCAACACGCGCAGCGGCGGCGTGGCCAAGCACAGCCTGCACATGGTCGGCAAGGCCATAGACGTGCGTCTGCCCGGCGTGCCGCTCACCGACCTGCGCGACGCCGCACTCTCGCTGCGCCAGGGCGGCGTGGGTTTTTACCCGGGCGAGCAGTTCGTGCACTTGGACACGGGGCCGGTGCGGCGCTGGTGAGGTGAATCATGAATTTCAGCATCGAATGCGAAGAAGAAACCGACGGTCGCTGGATTGCCGAGGTGCCTCAGCTACCGGGCGTCCTGTGCTACGGCAACACCGCCGAGCAAGCCATGGCCAAGGCTGAAATACTGGCTCTGCGCACACTGGCCGAGCGCCTCGAAAACAGCGAGGCTCGCCCCGTTCCCATCCATATTTCCATCCCCATCGCCGCATGAGCCAATGGCCGTCCATCAAGGCCAGGCGTCTGCTTACGGTGTTGCTTGGCATGGGCTGGAGGATCAAACGGCAGTCGGGTTCTCACCGCACCTTGGCTCGCGAGGGATGTCCAGATTTCGTCTTCGCCTTTCACGACGGCGAAGAAATCGGTCCGCGGATGCTCGCGCGCATCGCCAAACATACCGGCATCACTCCGGGAGACCTGTAGCCCAGTGGTTGCTTGCTGCGCCTCGACGCGGCCAAGCTACACCACCACCACGCGCCCGTCCCCACTGAGAAAAGCCGCGTACACGGATACATCGCCCGCTGGTGCCACCAAGGCTTTCACCGCCTCGCGGTAATGCTTCAGTTGTGAGAGCAAATCGGCCTGCTGCTCGGGTGCGGCGGCGCTTTTGTAGTCGAGCACCCACCAGCCCGCGAGCTCCGCCGGGCTGTGGCGATAGACGAGGCGGTCCAGGCGCAGGCTCTGGCCCTGGTAGTGCAGCGGCACCTCGTTCGCGGCCTGCGCGATGCCGTCCGGCTCCCAAGCCCAGGCGCCGCCGCCCGCAAGGATGCGCTGCGCGAGCGCGGCCGCCTGCGTGGCGGCGGCCAGGCTCAGGCCGTGTGTTTGCGCAAGCAGCGCGAGCCGCACCGCGGGCCAGCCCGCGCGGCGCCAGGTCTGCAGCTGCAGCGCGCTCGCGACGCCGGCTTGTTCGAGCAACTCGTGCATGGCATTGCCCAGGCGCGCCGCGGGGTCATTCGCTGCGGTGCTGTCCGGCCCCTGCGGGGGATCGAGGACGACGCTGGAAACAGGGCTTGGCACCGCGCCAGCCCCCATGGTCCCGTACGCAGACTCGGCCTGCGCAAAGGCGGGCAGCTCGGGCAGCACAAAAGTCTGGCTTTCGGCAGTGCCCGCGGGCGCTTCGGGCGACGCCTGCTCGGCGGCTGTGTCCTGGTGCTGCGCGCTATCGGGTGCCGCAGCGGTCGCAGACACCGCAGTTGCAGACACCGCAGTTGCAGACACCGCAGCATCCGACGCCGGGGCGACGGACGCCGAGGCCGCGGCGGGCGCATGGAGCGCCTCCGGCGCCACGTCTTCGAGCAAGCCAGCCGCCGCAGCACCGATCTGCTTCCACCAGCTGTCGGACGCGCTGCGGCTGGTCTGCGTGGCCGAGAGCACGAGGCAGCGGCGCGCGCGCGTCATGGCGACGTAGAGCTTGTTGCGCTCCTCGCGCAGGCGTGCCTGCAGTTCGGCCGCGAGCGTTTCTTCGGCGCTCGGCGGCGGCTCGGACTCCTTGGCGAGGAAGACGAGGCGGCGCGGCGCGGCCTGCGCGCCCGGCCAGTCGATCAGCACACCCATGCTCTCGGCCTTTTGCGCGGGCGCGTCGCAGTCGAGCAGCAGCACGCAGTCGGCCTCCAGCCCCTTGGCGCCGTGCACCGTGAGCAGGCGCACGGCCTGCAGATCGGCGCGCAGCGGCGCGGGCACGCCGCCTTTTTTCATGGCGCGCACGAAGGCGTAGGGTGTGAGGTAGCGCCCGCCCGCGTGCTGCAAGGCGGCGCCGAGCAGCGCGCGCAGCTGCGCTTGCACGAGCTGCCGCTGCGCTGCGGGCGCGGCCGCGGCAAAGCGCGCGAGCACGTCGCCGTGCGTGTAGATGGCGTGCAGCGCGTCGTGCGGCGGCAGGCTGCGCACCCAGCCCTGGTATTGCATCAAAATGGGCCCTAACGTGCGTCCATCCTGCGTGAGCAGCTCCTCTTTTTGAAGCAATTCGAACCAGCTGCTGGCTGCCTGCGCGGGCGCGCGGCGCAGGCACGCAAGGCGCACGAGCTGCTCGTCCGCCAAGCCGAACAAGGGCGACTTCAGCGCGCGCGCGAGCGCCAGGTCGTTGCCCGGCGAGACCAGCGCGTCGAGCAGCGCCACCATGTCCTGCACCGCGGGGGCGTCGTAGAGGTCGGCTTTTTCGGGCTGCACGCAAGGGATGTGCAGCGCGCGCAGCGCTTCTTCCATGAAGCCAAGGCGGTCGCGCTTTTGCGCGAGCACCAGCACCTCGCGCGGCGGCGTGCCGCTTTCGATCTGCGCCGCCACCCACTGCGCAGCCTGGGCGCATTCGCGCAGGCGCAGGCTTTCCTCGGGCGTGTGGCGCGGCGTCGTCAGGCTGTCGCGCCATTCGGGCTGGGGCAGCGGCTGGGTCTCGGCTGCGCTCTGCGCCGGGGCCTGCGCAGACGCAGGCAGCGCGTCCTGCCCCTCGACGGCGCTTGCGCCGCTACTTGCGCCGCCACTTTCGCCGCCGCTTTTCATGCCGCCCTCGGCGCCCTCCCCGGCTTTGGCGCCGTCCTGCATGTCGCTCGCTTGGGCGTCCGCGCTGGCCGTGACCGGCGGCAGGCGCAGCAGCCGGCCCGCCTCGGCCGACTCGGTGCTGTGCGCGCGAAAGCCGCTCGTGTGGCCCTGCACCTGCGCGGCCTGCATGACCTGGTTCACGGCGGCGAGCACGCGCCGCGCGTTGCGCCGCGTGTGGTCGCAGCTGAGCAAGTCGCCGCCCAGCGCCGTGCGCACGAAGTCCTGCGCCGCGACGAACACCTGCGGCTCGGCGCGGCGAAAGCGGTAGATGCTCTGCTTGGGGTCGCCCACGATGAACACGCTGGGCGCCGCACCGCCGCCCGCGCCCGCGTAGCCCGAAAGCCAGGCGTGCAGCGCCTGCCACTGCAGCGGGTTGGTGTCCTGAAATTCGTCGATGAGCAGGTGGCGCACGCGCGCGTCCAGGCGCTCCTGCACCCAGCCGCTGAGCACAGGGTCGGCGAGCATGCGTTGCGCCATGCGCTCGACGTCGTTCATGTCCACCCAGCCGCGCGCGCGCTTGAGCGCGGCAAACTGCGCGAGCAGACAGCGCGTGAGCCGCGCCATGCGCTGCTGGTGCTGCCAGGCCGCGTGCTGGCGGCGCGCGCGCAGCAGCATTTGCAACTCGGCTTCGGCTTCTTGCGCCGCAGCAAATTTTTGCAAGTGGTTGCTCAGCCGGTCGGCACTCGCCACGAAAAGCGCCTTGCGCAACCTGTCCAGCCGCGCGTCGAGGTCTGCGCGGGCCAAGGCATCGACGATCGCGGCGGCGGCTTTTTGCGGCGTCTTGTTGCGCTCTGCGGCAAGCGCTTTCGCCCACGCCTGCCAGCGCGCGAGCGCCTCGGGTTGCGCGAGCGCCTGCGCGGGCTCTTCGAACGCCTGCAATGGGGCAAACATCTGCGCGAAATGCGGCACCGATGCCGCGACCACGCCAGCGGCGTCGGCCAGGTCGAACTCCACTCGCTTGGCCAGCACCGCGGCGAGCGCCTTGTGCGTCTGCGTGCGCCCATGCGTGGCCACCACGGCTTCGTAGTCGGCACGCAGCGGCGCGTCCGCCGCGACGGCCTGCAGAAAAGGCTGCCAGACCTCGCGCACGGCCTGCGCGTCATCCTCGAGCAGTTCGAAGCGCGCGGGCAGGCCGTGCTCCTGCAGCACCGCGAGCGGCGCCGTGCCCAGCAGCGCGGCAAACCAGCTGTGGAAGGTGCGAATCTGCACGGGGCGCGCGCTCTCGAGCACGTGTCGGTATAAATTCCGTAGCTGCTCACGCTGATTGGATGCGGCCTGCGGGCTCAAACCCCTGTGAATCAGCTCCTGCGTGAGCGCCTCGGGCGGCAGTTGCGCGAACTGCTGCAGCCATTCCTGCAGGCGCTGGCGCATTTCGCCCGCGGCCTTTTTGGTGAAGGTGATGGCCAGAATCTCGTGCGGCGCGCAGCCTTCGAGCAGCGCGCGCAGCATGCGCGAGACCAGCATCCAGGTCTTGCCCGCGCCCGCACAGGCTTCCACGGCCACGCTGCGCCGCGGGTCGCAGGCGATGGCGTAAAACTCGGCGCGTTCGACGTGGCGGCCATTGTGTTCGTAGGCGGCTTGTTCGGGCAGCAACGTATCTGCATCCGCCTTTTTGTCGGAAGGTTCCATCTCGGTCGGCTTGCTCGTCATTGCCAAAAATCCTTGCGGCACAGGCCGCGCGCGGCGCAAAAGTCGCACACCGGGCCTTCGCCCAGCGCGGGCAGCGGCGCCCCGGCGGCGATGCGGCCCAGGTCGCTGCGGATGCCGGCGCGCAGCAGCGTGCGCAGCGCGAGCACGTCTTGTTGCTCATAGGTCGCGGTTTCGCCGCGCTCGCCCACGTTCACATAGGCCGCGCGCAGGCGTTCGGCGCCGAGCAATGCGGCATAAAACGCGAGTTGCGTGTCCTCGGCGCCGTCTGCGATGCGCTGCTTGGTCTTGGCTGCGCTCTCGGTTTTGTAGTCGATCACGAAGGGAATAGGTTCGCCTTCCGGCGGTTCAGGTACTTCATCGACGCGGTCGAGCTTGCCCACGAGCCGCCACGCGTCGAGCGGCTGCTCGAGCGCCAGCTCCGCCTGCCGAAACACCGCGCCCTGCGCTTCGTGCTCTGCGAGCCAGCGCAAATAACCGTCACGCACCTGCGGCCAGGTCGCGGCAAAGGGCAGAAAGCCGCCCGCGTCCAGCCCCAGTTGCGCCGTCGCGGCCTGCGCCGCGGTGTCGAGCAAGTCCGCACGCGCGGCAGCATCGGACGCGGGCGCGAAAACATCTGACGCTGACGCATCACGCAGCCGCTCATGAAAATGCTGCAGCACGAGGTGCAGCCAGCTGCCGAAGTCGCGCTTGTCGATCTCGGCTTCGAGCTCGCCCGCCTCCTGCAAACCGAGCTGGCGCAGCGCAAAAAAGCGGTACGGGCAGGCGCGCAGGTCGGCGTACATGCTCGCAGAGAGCTTGCGCACGGGCAGCGATGCAGCGCTGGGCGCGGGCCGCAGCGTAGGTGCGGCGCGGACCTCGCGGGCGCAGCGCGCGTCCACGCCTGCCGCGGTCAGGCCGTCGCATTGCAAAGCCTGCAGCAAGGGGCTGGGCAAAAGCGGCTCGCCGCCCTCGTCGCTGCTGCGCCAGAGCACATCCACCGCGGGCAGCTGCATGGCGCTGCGCCAGGCGGCGCGCTGCGCGGCGGCGAGCTGCGCGCGCGTGGGCAGGCTCCAGGCACTGCGCTGCGCCTCACTCCACGGGCCCTGGGGCTCGGGCGCGGCCGGCAGGCGTTTTTCGTCGCAACCGGCCAGCACCAGCGCATCGAAGGGGCGTGCGAGCAGTTGGGCCAGCGGCAGCAGCACTACGCGCGCGTCCGCTGGGGCCGGCGGCACATAGCGCGCGGCCTCGAGCACGGCGTCGGCCCAGCGCGTGAATTCGGCCAGCGTGAGGCGCTGCGCCGCGCCCTCCCAGTCGTCCAGGCCCCACTGCAGCGCATCGTGCAGGCGCAGCGCCTGCAGCACGAGCGCGCCCGCCGCGTCGCCCTCGAGCGGCGCCCACAGGCCGCTGGCCGAAAGCAGCTCACGCAACGCCCGCAGCCAGTCCGCGAGCGGCCGCGCCGCGTGCAGGCGCGCGCGCCAGTGCTCCACCGCGGCGACGAGCGCAGCCACGTGCGCGGTCTGTGGCGGCCCGCTCCGATCACCCCAATCGCGCGCGGCCACGCTGCGCCAGTGCGGCGCAGGGTCGGCGCGCAGACTGCGTTCCAGCGCATCGAGCGTGGCGCCGTCAACCGCCGGCGCCTGCTTGAGCGCGTCGAGCACGGCGTCGCTCGCCGCGTCCCAGGCGCAAGCCTGCAGCAGCGCCATGGTCTGCGCCGCGGCGCGCGTGGTGGCAAGCGTCCAGCCCGTCTCGTCGCGCACGGCCACGCCCGCGCCCTCGAGCTGCGCGCGGATGCGGCGCGTGAGCGCGCGGTCGATCGCGCCCAGCGCCACGGCTGCACGCCCTTGCGCGAGATGTGCGAGCACGCAGGCAGCCGCGCGCTGGGCTTCGTCCTCGGCATCGCTCGCGGCGTGCACGGCAACCTGCGGTTTATCACCACCAGCAACGCGCGATGATTCCTCTTTTTGTAGTGGCAAGACAAGTGCCGGTGTGCCACCCGAAGCATTCCAATGCGCACACAAAGCCTGCGCCAAAGGGTCGGGCTGCAAGCCTTCGAGCAGCATGAGCGCATCCGCCGCCGCGCGCAGCGCGGACGAAAACAGCACGTCCGTGGGATGCGACGAGGCCAGCACCCACTCGAGCGCGATGCGCGCCACGGCGGCCTCGTAGCGCAAAGGCTGACCGGCGTCCGGCGCGGGCAGCAGGCTGCGCGCGCTCTCGCCCCAGGCGGCGCGCTGGGATGGCGGCACGGCGGCAACGGCGGGGGCGAGCTGGCTCGCGGCCTCTTGCAGCGGCGCAGCCAGCAGCGCGCGCTCGGCGCCCAGCCCCGCACGTTCGAGCAGACTGCGCGCGCTCAAGGCGTCGCGCGCCGCTTCGCCCGTGAAATCGCCCGACGCCGGCACCCAGGCCGCGAGCGTGCGCGCCCAACTGCGCGTGGTCACAAAGCGCGGCGCAAAGCCCTCGGGCTGCCAGCGCGCCCAAAAGCGCTGCGCCCACGGCAGCAGCTGCGCAAAAGGCAGCAGCACCACGGTGCGCGCCGCTACCACGCCATGCGCGCGCAGATGCGCTGCGAGGCAGGCGAAAACAGGGCACCAAACGCGCTCGTAGCAATCGTTTATAGCTATCTCGTCCATAGCTTGCGCGGGCGTGCCCACACCTGCTTCCCAGGCACTGCTTTCTGTCACAATGCCCCCAGCTTGAACGACGAGGTAAACAAGGTAATTCCCATGGCCAACGAACTCATCAAACACATCTCCGACAGCAGCTTCGAAGCCGACGTGCTCCAGTCCCCCACGCCGGTGCTGGTGGACTTCTGGGCCGAATGGTGCGGCCCCTGCAAAATGATCGCCCCGATTCTCGACGAAGTCGCGAGCAGCTACCAAGGCAAGCTGCAAATCGCCAAGATGAACGTCGATGACAACCGCGCCATTCCCGCCAAGTTCGGCATCCGCGGCATTCCCACGCTGATGCTGTTCAAAAACGGCCAGCTCGCCGCCACCAAGGTTGGGGCGCTGGCCAAGGCGCAGCTCACGGCGTTCATCGACGAACAGCTCGCTTGACCCTCTTTTTTGATTTTCATTGCGCGGTACGGCAAAGACAGGTTGCCGCACCGCCATCGTTTTGCCGCGCGCCCCGCTGAGGGCGTTTTTCCTGTCATAATCAGCGCCCATTCGGCTGGCATGCAAACGCAGCCGGCCCGAGCCCACCGGGCTCACCCTCCGGGCAGACCCGCAGCGCCGACACCGCGCTTTGCCGGGGCCGCTGCCCAGCCTCTTTCCCCATCGCTTTCCCAGCCACTCCGCCAGGAGTCCCCTTCATGCACCTCAATGAACTCAAGGCACTGCACGTGTCTGAAGTCCTGACACAAGCCGAAGAGCTTGGCATCGAAAACACCGGCCGCATGCGCAAGCAGGAGCTGATGTTCGCCATCATCAAAAAGCGCGCCAAAGCCGGCGAGCAGGTGTTTGCCGACGGCGTGCTCGAAATCCTGCCCGACGGCTTCGGCTTTCTGCGCAGCCCCGACACCAGCTACACCGCGAGCACCGACGACATCTACATCTCGCCCAGCCAGGTGCGCCGCTTCAACCTGCACACCGGCGACATGATCGAGGGCGAGGTGCGCATTCCCAAGGAAGGCGAGCGCTACTTCGCGCTCAACAAGCTCGACAAGGTCAACGACGGCCCGCCCGAACAGAACAAGCACAAGGTGATGTTCGAGAACCTCACGCCGCTCTTTCCCAAGGAGCAGCTCAAGCTCGAGCGCGACATCAAGAGCGAGGAAAACATCACAGGCCGCATCATCGACATCATCGCGCCCATAGGCAAAGGCCAGC
Source organism: Extensimonas perlucida (assembly GCF_007655255.1). Lineage (GTDB taxonomy): Bacteria > Pseudomonadota > Gammaproteobacteria > Burkholderiales > Burkholderiaceae_C > Extensimonas > Extensimonas perlucida. The sequence goes on along the minus strand of NZ_VMYE01000001.1, from coordinate 412,710 downwards.
GCGCGCTGATCGTCGCGCCGCCCAAGAGCGGCAAGACGGTGATGATGCAGCACATCGCCCACGCGATCACCGCAAACAACCCCGACGTGCACCTGATGGTGCTGCTGGTCGACGAGCGCCCCGAAGAAGTGACCGAGATGCAGCGCACCGTGAAAGGCGAGATCATCGCCTCGACCTTCGACGAGCCTGGCACGCGCCACGTGCACGTGGCCGAGATGGTGATCGAGCGCGCCAAACGCCTGGTCGAACTCAAGAAAGACGTGGTGATCCTGCTCGACTCGATCACGCGCCTGGCGCGCGCCTACAACAACGTCGTGCCCTCGAGCGGCAAGGTGCTCTCGGGCGGCGTGGATGCGAACGCGCTGCACCGCCCCAAGCGCTTTTTCGGCGCCGCCCGCAAGGTCGAGGAAGGCGGCAGCCTGACCATCATCGCCACGGCGCTGGTCGACACCGGCAGCCGCATGGACGAAGTGATCTTCGAAGAATTCAAGGGCACGGGCAACTGCGAAATCCACCTGAGCCGGCGCCTCTACGAAAAGCGCGTGTTCCCCGCGATCGAGCTCAACAAGAGCGGCACGCGCCGCGAAGAGCTGCTCTTGCCGCCCGAAATCCTGCAAAAGACGCGCATCCTGCGCCAGTTCCTCTACAACATGGACGAAATCGAAGCCATGGAACTCATGATCAAGAACATGAAGACCACGAAAAACAATGTGGAGTTCTTCGACATGATGCGCCGCGGCGGCTGAAGGCTGCAACAAGGCCGTATGCGATAATAGAGAGCTTTTCTCGCGGAAAGTACGCTCGACTCTCACGGCGCAGGGGTTGCACCGGGTCAGGCGCGGCTGCCGCAGCATCTCATCCGAGGAAGAATCATGAAAGAAGGCATCCACCCCAACTACCGCGAAGTGCTGTTCGTGGACCAATCCAACGGTTTCAAGTTCGTCACGCGCTCGTGCGTGAATACCAAAGAAACCGCCAAGACCGACGACGGCCGCGAACTGCCGCTCTTCAAGCTCGACACCTCGAGCGAGTCGCACCCGTTTTACACCGGCACGCAAAAATCTGTGGACAACATGGGCGGCCGCGTCGAGAGGTTCCGCAACCGCTTCGGCAAGACGGGCGCCAAGAAGTAATCCCCTGCGTCGGGCTGAATACCGGACGTTTCGGCACAGCCGGTTGCATGCGACGTGCCCTTCGTGCGGTACGCCATACGACCTTATGAACAAGGCAGCGCGGCAGCTCAGGCCACCGCGCTGCTTTTTCTTTGCCTTTCTGCCCAGGGGAAACCGCAAGACGCGCACTGCCGATTGCATGTCCTCACTCGCCTCGCTGCCCTCGCCTTGACCCCGTGAACCTGCCCAACCCCGCCATCGTAAGCCAGGATGCCGCGCGCCCACTTCCGCGCTGGGCGCTGCTGTTGCTGTGCCTGGCGTACGTCGCGAGCGGTTTCATCGGGCGCAGCCCGTGGAAAAGCGTCGATGTCATGTCTCTGGGCTACATGCTGGAGCTCGCCCGCGGGCACACGAATTGGTTTGCGCCGCAGATGCTGGGCCTGCCTGCTGCCGCCAGCGACGGACTGCTGCCGTACTGGCTTGGTGCCTGGGCGATCCGCGCCGCCACGCCTTGGCTCGATGCCGCAGTGGCGGCACGGCTGCCCTTCATGGCCTTGCTCAGCCTCACGCTGCTTGCAAGCTGGTGGGGCGTGTATTACCTCGCGCGTCGCCCGCAGGCGCAGCCCGTGGCCTTTGCCTTCGGCGGCGAGGCCAAGCCCTCGGACTACGCGCGCGCCATCGCCGACGGCGCGCTGCTCGCGCTGCTCGCCTGTCTGGGGCTTGCGCAACTCGCGCATGAAGCGAGCAGCTACCTCGTGCAGCTTACCTGCACCGCGCTGGTGTTCTGCGGCGCAGCAGCCCTGCCTTACCACCGCCGGCTCGCACTCGGCAGCTTTACCGCGGGCCTTTGCGGGCTGAGCCTGTCCGGGGCACCCAGCATCTCGGCGCTGCTTGGGCTGGGCAGCCTGGCGCTGCTGTGGCAGACGCCAGACCACGCGGCGCAGCAAGCTGCAGCTGCGCCGCGCAGGCGCACGAGCTTGCTGATGCTGGGCAGCACGGCATTTGCCGCGGCGCTCGCCGCAGCGCTGGGCCTGTGGCGTTGGAACATGGGCGATTCCTGGCTCAGTTGGCAAGATTGGCGCAATCTGCTGCGGCTGTTGCTGTGGTTCGGCTGGCCCGCGTGGCCGCTGGCCTTGTGGACGCTGTGGCGCTGGCGCCAGCAGCTTTTGCACCCTCCCGGCACGCAGCATTTGCTGCTGCCGCTGTGGTTCGTGCTGGTTGCGCTGGCCTCTACGTTCACCACGTCACCGGCCGACCGCAGCCTGTTGCTGGGGCTGCCGGCCATGGCCGCGCTCGCTGCCTTTGCCCTGCCCACGCTCAAGCGCGCGATGGCGGCGTTGATCGACTGGTTCACACTGCTCTTTTTCACGGCGCTGGCTCTCGCGCTGTGGGTGGTGTGGGTGGCCATGCAGACCGGCATACCCGCCAAGCCCGCGGCCAACGTCGCGCGGCTGGTGCCGGGCTTTGCGCCCGAACTTTCCTGGCCACCCCTGCTGCTGGCGCTGGCCGCGAGTTTTTGCTGGTGTGCGCTCGTGTGGTGGCGGGCCGCGCGCCACCGCGCGCCGATCTGGAAAACCCTGGTGCTGCCCGCGGGCGGCACCACCTTGTGCTGGCTGCTGCTCACCACCGTGTGGCTGCCGGCGCTCGACTATGCGCGCAGCTATGCGCCGCAGATGCAGCGCCTCGTGCATGCGCTTGGTGCAGCGCCGGGCTGCGTGCAGGTGGGGGGCGTAGGCCGCCCGCAGGCCGCGGCGCTGCTGTACCACACGCGGCTGCACCTCGAGACCGCGCGGCCGTCATCGGTCTGCCGCTGGCTCGTGGTCGATGCGGACCACTGGCCCGCCCATGTTCCCGGTGCGGTTCCGCGTGAATGGCAACTCGCCGCGCGCATCGTGCGTCCGACCGACAAGGACGATGCGCTGCTGCTGCTGCGCCGCGCCAGCGACACCGCCGCAGACGCACCATGAGCGAGCGCGCGCTGATCGTGCGCCACGCCCTCACGGTGCTCGTGGTGCAGTGGGCGGTGATGGCCTTCGGACTCGCAGACACGGTCGTCGCCGGTCGCCACAGCGCGACAGCGCTCGCGGCCCTCTCGGTGGGATCGGCGATCTTCGTCAGCGTGTTCATTGCGCTCACGTGCGTGCTGCAAGCGCTGCTACCCCTGTGGGCCGAATGACACGGCGCGCAAAAGCCGGCGCGCATCGGCCACTCGGTGCGACAGGCGCGGTACCTGTGGGCGTTGCTCAGCGCGCAGGGCATGGCGCTTTTGCTCGCGCCCGACGCGCTGCTGCGCTGGGTCGAGGTGCCGCCGCCATCGCGCGCCGAGGTACGGCGCTCCCTGACCGTGCTCGTAATCGGCCGGTGAACCCGTCTTGAATGACCTGTTGGGGTTGAGCAAAATCGTGTGCACGCAAATGAACGCGGACACGATGCTCAAAGACCCTCAGACACCGGCCTTCGTCCCCATCGAGTTGAGCGCCGTAGCGTCAACGAGCGCCGGTGAGCAGCCGTCCATGGACTCCAGGCAAAAGCCCTGGGTGTCAAGGTAGCTGACCAGCGGGCAGTAGCCGTCCACGCCGGCGTAAGTCCGGCCTACGTGTTCCTTGGCGGTGCCACTGTTGTGTTCGGCTGCGCCGAATCCTTCGCTGCGCTCAGTACCGCCACCGCGTGGCGTCCTGCGCCCTTCGGGCTGGTCCATGGCGAAGGTGTCCATGTCCAGCGGCATCCAGCCGCAGGGCAGGGCGGCGAAGTCGATGGCCTGGCTGGCCGGCGATGCGCAGGCCGAGCACTGCGGCATTGATGGCGTCTGCGCGCTCGAACCAGGCTGCGCCGTGGCTGTCCAGACGCTGGCGCTGAGCTGGCCTCAGGCTGGCGCCCGTGGTTGCGAGCAAACTCGCGGGTAATGGTCGAAGGCGCGCGCTTGAGCTTGCGGGCTAGCCCGCAAGCTCAAGCCGTTTTCAAGCCAGACTTGTATCAAGGCGCGCTCTTCCAGGCTCAGATGGGTGTAGGTTTTGGACATGCAACAGATTCTCCAGGATGGGTGTTGCACTTGGTTTTTGAGCGCGGGCGGTAAAAAATGGGCCGCTGCGGCGCATTCGCAGCCGACGATTCCAAAGTCCGACAGGCTTCCTGCACCTACACTCGCGCCATGACGCCCGCGCAGATCGAAGCCTTTTTCACCACGCTACAGGCCGACAACCCCGCGCCGCGCAGCGAACTCGAATACTCCACCCCGTTCGAGCTGCTCGTGGCAGTGCTGCTGTCGGCCCAGGCCACCGACGTGGGCGTGAACAAGGCCACACGCCGCCTGTTTGCCGTGGCGAACACGCCGCAAGCCATCCTCGCGCTCGGGCAGGAGGGGCTCGAGAGCTACATCAAAACCATAGGCCTGTACCGCAGCAAGGCGCGCCACCTGCTCGAAACCTGCCGCATCCTCGTGGAACGTTACGGCGGCGAGGTGCCGCGCACGCGCGAGGCGCTCGAGGCGCTGCCCGGCGTAGGGCGCAAAACGGCCAACGTGATCCTCAACGTGGCCTTTGGCGAGCCCACCATCGCCGTCGATACGCACATCTTCCGCGTCTGCAACCGCACGAGCCTCGCGCCGGGCAAGACGCCGCTCGAAGTCGAACGCAAGCTGCTCGAACGCGTGCCTGAAAAATACCTGCAGCACGCGCACCACTGGCTCGTGCTGCTCGGCCGCTACGTCTGCCAGGCGCGCAAGCCGCGCTGCTGGGAATGCAAGGTCGCGCGCTGGTGCGACTACGCGCCCAAGCCGCCGGCGCCGCAGCGCCCTCGGCCGTAAAGGCCTTGCGCCAAGGTGCAGCGGCAATTTTTGCCATCGTCCCCCATCCGCCCGCGGCCATGTCCGCGTGGCACGCAGCGCATGCGAAAATCGCCGCCCACTGGCGCATCCGCTGCCAACCCTGCTGGAAGTCCGATTTTGGAATTCCAGCCGCCCGGCCCCATCTGGGCAAGCAGGCATTGCAAGCCACATCCCACATTCAAGATTTCAGAAAGAACCACCCATGGACGCAGAACGCATCAACCAGATCGGCAACACCTTGAGCGAGCTCGGCGCGCGCACCGAGGATTTACGGAGGTATCTTTGACTTCGATGCCAAGTTCGAACGTCTGAGAACCGTCAACGCCGCGCTCGAAGACCCGGCGGTCTGGAACGACCCCAAAAGGGCCCAGGAGCTGGGCAAAGAGAAAAAGTTGCTCGACGACGTGGTGCTCACGCTTGAGCGCCTCACGCGCGAGCTGGCCGACAACACCGAGCTGTTCGAGATGAGCAAGGCCGAGGGCGACGAAGCCGGCCTACTCACCATCGAGGCCGAGGCCGCCAAGCTGCAGCCGGCGATCGAGCAGCTCGAATTCCGCCGCATGTTCAACAACCCGGCCGACCCGCTCAACGCCTTTTTGGACATCCAGGCGGGCGCCGGCGGCACCGAGGCCTGCGACTGGGCCAGCATGCTGCTGCGCCAGTACCTCAAGTACGCCGAGCGCAAGGGCTTCAAGGCCACGGTCGAAGAAGAAACCCCGGGCGACGTGGCCGGCATCAAGAGCGCCACGGTCAAAATCGAGGGCGACTACGCCTACGGCCTGCTGCGCACCGAAACCGGCGTGCACCGCCTGGTGCGCAAGAGCCCGTTCGACAGCGCGGGCGGGCGCCACACCAGTTTTGCGAGCGTGTTCGTCTATCCCGAGATCGACGACTCGATCGAGATCGACATCAACCCCGCCGACGTGCGCGTCGATACCTACCGCGCGAGCGGCGCGGGCGGCCAGCACATCAACAAGACCGATTCGGCCGTGCGCCTGACGCACATCCCCACGGGCATCGTGGTGCAGTGCCAAGACAGCCGCAGCCAACACAGCAACCGCGACGTGGCCTGGCGGCGCCTGCGCTCGCGCCTGTACGACCACGAGATGCGCAAGCGCATGGAGGCGCAGCAAAAGCTCGAAGAAACCAAGACCGACGTGGGCTGGGGCCACCAGATCCGCAGCTACGTGCTCGACCAGAGCCGCATCAAGGACTTGCGCACCAGCGTCGAGATCAGCAACACGCAAAAAGTGCTCGACGGCGACCTCGACGCTTTCATCGAGGCCAGCCTCAAGCAAGGCGTCTGACGCCAGCCATTTTTACAAGCCTTTTTGCCATCTAGCTCAGATACCACCTGTGCAAGCAGCTACCAAAACCAATGCAATGGAAACCGCCATGCGTGAAGCCCAAGCCACCGTCACCCGGCGCGAGGACTACGCCCCGCCGGCCTACTGGATCGACAGCGTCGACCTGAGCTTCGACCTCGACCCGGCCAAGACGCGCGTGCTCAATCGCATGCGCGTGCGCCGCAACCCCGACATGCCCGCGCAGCCGCTGCGCCTCGACGGCGAGGAGCTGAACCTCGCGCGCGTGCTCGTCAACGGCCAAGGCACCAGCTTCAAGCTGGACGGCGGCCAGCTCGTGCTCGAAAACCTGCCCGCGGGCAGCGAGCCCGTGGAGCTCGAAATCTTCACCACCTGCGCGCCCGCCAAAAACACCCGGCTCATGGGCCTGTACGTGAGCGAGGGCACCTTTTTCACGCAGTGCGAGGCCGAGGGTTTTCGGCGCATCACCTACTTCCTCGACCGCCCGGACGTGATGGCGAACTACACCGTCACGCTGCGCGCCGACAAGGCCGCGTACCCGGTGCTGCTCTCCAATGGCAACCTGGTCGCGCAAGGCGAGCTCGAAGACGGGCGCCACTGGGCCCGCTGGGTCGATCCGCACAAAAAGCCCTGCTACCTGTTCGCGCTGGTCGCGGGCAAGCTCGTGGCGCGCGAGCAGCGCATCCGCAGCCGCGCAGGCACCGAGCACCTGCTGCAGGTCTATGTGCGCCCGGGCGACCTCGACAAGACCGAACATGCGATGCAGTCGCTCATGGCTGCGATCGCCTGGGACGAGGCGCGCTTTGGCCTGCCGCTCGACCTGGAGCGCTTCATGATCGTCGCGACCAGCGACTTCAACATGGGCGCGATGGAAAACAAGGGCCTGAACATCTTCAACACCAAGTTCGTGCTCGCCAACCCCGCCACGGCCACCGACACCGACTACGCGAACATCGAAAGCGTGGTCGCGCACGAATACTTTCACAACTGGACGGGCAACCGCGTCACCTGCCGCGACTGGTTCCAGCTCAGCCTCAAAGAGGGCCTGACGGTGTTCCGCGACCAGGAGTTCAGCCAGGACATGGCCGGCAGCCCCTCGGCGCGCGCCGTCCGGCGCATCGAAGACGTGCGCGTGCTGCGCACCGCGCAGTTCCCCGAGGACGCCGGCCCCATGGCGCACCCGGTGCGGCCCGACAGCTACATCGAGATCAGCAACTTCTACACCGTCACGATCTACGAAAAAGGCGCGGAAGTCGTGCGCATGATGCAGACGCTGGTCGGCCGCGACGGCTTCGTTGCGGGCATGAAGCTCTACTTCGCGCGCCACGACGGCCAGGCCGTGGCCTGCGACGACTTCGCCCAGGCCATCGCCGACGCCAACCCCGCAAGCGCGCTCGCGCGCCATCTGGCGCAGTTCAAGCGCTGGTACAGCCAGGCCGGCACGCCGCGCGTGCGCGCGCAAGGCGCGTGGGACGCCGCGGCGCGCAGCTACACGCTCACGCTCACACAAAGCTGCCCGCCCACGCCGGGGCAGCCGCACAAAGAGCCCTTCGTGATCCCGCTCGAGCTCGGCCTGCTCGACGCCGCGGGGCACGCCCTGCCGCTGCAACTCGCGGGCGAAGACGCGCCCCACGGCACCACGCGCACACTGGTGCTGACCGAGCCCAGCCAGAGCTTCACCTTCGTCGAGATCGACGCCGCTCCCGTGCCCTCGCTGCTGCGCGGCTTCAGCGCGCCCGTGATCCTCGAAGACGAGGCGAGCGACGCGCAGCTGCTCACGCTGCTCGCGCACGACACCGACCCCTTCAACCGCTGGGAAGCCGGCCAGCGCCTGCTGCTGCGCGCAGCTATTGCTGCGATAGCTGATAGCGCCCTACAGATAAGCGCTAGCGGCCAATTTGATGCACAAATTCTGCCGGCCACACTGGTGCAGGCACTGCGCGAAGTGCTGCGCCACCCGCAGCTCGACGCCGCCTTCAAGGAGCTCGTGCTCACGCTGCCGGCCGAGAGCTACATCCACGAGCAGCTCGCCGAGGTCGATCCGCAGCGCGTGCATGCCGTGCGCGAAGCCATGCGATTGCAGCTCGCGCTTGCGCTGCACGCCGACTGGCAATGGGCCTGGGAGCAGCACCAGACGCCCGGCGCATACCGCCCCGACCCCATGTCCGCAGGCCGCCGCGCGCTCAGCAACCTCGCGCTGCACATGCTGTGCCTGGCCGCGCAGCAGGGAGCCTGTCGGACTTTGGGCGTCGATAGCGAGAATGCGCCCCAGCGAGGCCAGTTTTTGCCGGATTCGCCGCCCCATAGTGGTGCTATGGGGCAAGAAGCCGGTAAAAAATGGACCGCTGCGGCGCATTCGCAGCCGACGGCTCCAAAGTCCGACAGGCTCCGAGGCGATCCGGTCTGGCCCGGCAAGGCCTACCAGCGCGTCAAGACCGCAACCAACATGACCGAGCGTTTTGGCGCATTGAGCGCGCTGGTCGCGAGCGGCCACGAGCTCGCTGCGCCCGCGCTCGAGCGCTTTCATGCGCTGTTCAAAGACGAGCCGCTGGTCATCGACAAATGGTTCGCGCTGCAGGCCGGCGCGCCCGACCGCGGTGGCCAGGTGCTGCCCATCGTGCGCCAGCTCCTGCGGCACCCTGACTTCCACCTGGCCAATCCGAACCGCGCGCGCAGCCTGATCTTCAGCTACTGCCTGAACAACCCCGGCGCCTTCCACCGCCCCGACGGCGCGGGCTACCAGTTCTGGAGCGAGCGCGTACTCGAGCTCGACGCCATCAACCCGCAGGTCGCGGCGCGCCTGGCGCGCGCGCTCGACCGCTGGAAGAAGCTCGCCGAGCCCTGGCGCAGCGCCGCACGGGAAGCGCTCGCGCGCGTCGCCGCCAAGGCCGAGCTCAGCGCCGACGTGCGCGAAGTCGTAGGCCGCGCGCTCGCCGATGAATAATCGGTCGTTCCCAGCGACGTATCAAGGAGACTTTGCATGACCCAACACATCAGCCTCACGCGCTACCTGATCGAGCAGCAGCGCGAAGCCGGCCACATTCCGGCGCAGCTGCGCCTGCTGCTCGAAGTCGTGGCGCGCGCGTGCAAACGCATCAGCCTCACGGTGAACAAGGGCGCGCTCGGCAGCGTGCTCGGCAGCGCCGGGAGCGAAAACGTGCAGGGCGAAGTGCAGAAAAAGCTCGACATCATCGCCAACGAGGTGCTGATCGATGCCAACGAGTGGGGCGGGCACCTCGCCGCCATGGCCAGCGAGGAGATGGACGCCATCTACGTCGTGCCCAACCGCTTTCCCAAGGGCGAATACCTGCTGCTGTTCGACCCGCTCGACGGCTCCAGCAACATCGACGTGAACGTAAGCATAGGCACCATCTTCAGCGTGCTCAAAATGCCCGAGGACGACCGCGGCGTCGATGAAGGCGACTTTCTGCAACCCGGCCGCCAGCAAGTCGCCGCGGGCTACTGCATCTATGGCCCGCAAACCGTGCTCGTGCTCACCGTGGGCGACGGCGTGGCCATGTTCACACTGGACCGCGAGCAAGGCTCCTTCATGCTCACCGAAGAAAAGCTGCGCATCCCCGAAGACACCAAAGAGTTCGCGATCAACATGAGCAACATGCGCCACTGGGCCCCGCCCGTGCGGCGCTACATCGACGAATGCCTGCAAGGCAAGGACGGCCCGCGCGGCAAGGACTTCAACATGCGCTGGGTCGCGAGCATGGTGGCCGACGTGCACCGCATCCTCGTACGCGGCGGCATCTTCATGTACCCCTGGGACAAGCGCGAACCAAACAAGCCCGGCAAGCTGCGCCTGATGTACGAGGCCAACCCCATGGCCTGGCTGGTCGAACAAGCCGGCGGCGCCGCCACCAACGGCCACCAGCGCATCCTCGACATCCAGCCAAGCCAGCTGCACGAGCGCGTGAGCGTGATCCTGGGCTCCAAAAACGAGGTCGAGCGCGTCACGAGCTACCACACGGCGCTATAATTACGGGCTTCGCCGGAGTAGCTCAGTCGGTAGAGCAGCTCATTCGTAATGAGAAGGTCGGGGGTTCGATTCCTCTCTCCGGCACCAATACAGAAAAGGAAACCATGCTATCTAAACGGTAGCATGGTTTTTTCTTTTCTGTTGCTTGTAGGCAATCTGTAGGCAACTTGCTCAAATACGGCATCAGCCGGGGCGGCAAACCAACCCTTGCAATCGGCTTTGCGCAGGTGCTTGCATCGCGCTTGTGGTGCTGCTTTCGTCTGTAACCTCGCTCGTAACCTTGGCTGCTGTCGCTTGGCCAGCGCATCCAGGTGCCAGCGCAGGACGGCACCACGCTGCCCCGGCAAGGTCTTGATGGCCTGCCAGTAGCTGCGCAGTTCCTCGGCTGTCAGTGGGCGCTTGTCCGCGCGGTTGGCGCTTTCGTCGGGCTCAGTGTCTGCGCCTGGGTTGTGGGTGACGTTGTAGCCCTTGAACCGCACTGGGATGCTGGCTTTGGATCGTGCGGCCTTGGCGGTCTGGTATGCCGCCCTGACGTAGCTGCGCAGCTTGTTCGATGTGCGCGCTTTGCCCAGCTCGATAACGCGCCGCATCATGTCCGCCACTTGCTCGCCAGTCACCTGATTGGCAGGCAGCGCCGCTACCTTGGGCCACGGCTCGATCACATGCAGCTCAGTGGGTGTGGTGCGCCAGATAGGCGTGATCGAGTTCTCGCCAGCTCGGGCCGGGTGTCGCCGGGGCCGGATCAGGCGGTGGGGCTGGATCAGGTGCTGGATCAGGGGCTGGTGGTGCGGCATCAACGATCACGCCCATGGGCGGGCGTGCCGCGTCATGCCCTTGGCAGTGTTGCAAGGTCTGCACCATGTCCTGCGCCAAGTCGGGGTGCAGGCCAGCCGCCCGCGCATTGCCGCAGCGGTACGGGCCATCGCCACGCAGGTGTCGGCACTCCAGGCACAGCCGCCTGTCATCCTCCCCACGATCCCGGATCACCAGCTTATCGGCCAGGCGCTCGGCCGCCTGGGGTGATGTGCCGCGCTGCCGGAACAAGTCTTGCCGCGCCATCAGGGTGTCCAGTTCCTGCCCGTTCATGGCGCTGCTGTGCGGCCATGCCCAGCGGTTGGGGTCGGTGGTGGGCGCATTCGCCGCCGGGGTGTCCAGGTTCGCCACAGCCCCGTCGATTTTTTGAATATGCCCTGGGGGGTACGCTACGAAACCTACAAAAACCCCTTTCGGGGCCTCGCTGGGGGTTTTCGTAGCTTTTGTAGCGTGGGGGCCGGGGCCTTTTTGACTTTTCAACCGCGCAAGCCAGGTGCTCATGATTGCCCCCCTGCCAGCAGCGCCGGATGGATCAGGTAGCGCTCGCTGGGTCTGCCTCTGCCCATGGTGTCGCCGGATTGAACGGTCTCGCGTGCCAGCCAGCCGTAATCAGCCAGCAGTTCCGCCGCCTTGCGCACAGCGTCCGGTGTGCCAAGCCCTGCCCAGTGCTTCACGGCCACCAGCCGGGGTGTGAACGACTCCCACAGCACCCCGTCGCCGTCGCACAGCTTGCCGCCCTTGATCTTCGCCAGGAGCGCATGTGCCCCGGTGGTCTCGGGCACCAGCGCTGCCGCATACAGCCGTTCGGCATGGGGGTACAGGTAGTCCGCCCATGCCAGTGCCCGGATCAGTTCGCGCTCGTGGATCACGCCGTTGGTATCCGGGGTGTCCACCAGCGCAAAGATCAGCGCCAGCGCCGGGATCAGCTTGCGCCACTTTGCCAGGTGCGACACCAGGGCCGGGTGCAGGTCATCCCCACGAATGCCGGTCTCAAAGGGCACCAGCCATTCATAGAAGATGGCTTGGGCCTCGGGACTGAATCGCCATTCCTGGGGATCATCTTCGCTGGCGGGTTGCAGTTGGTTCAGGCGCTCAAAGACTGCCCATGCCGCTTGTTTGGCTGGGGTGTCGGGCCACCTGTCCACCAGTTTGAATTCCCGCTCCACGTCAGGCCATACGACCAGGCCAAAGCGTTGCAATAGGCCGTCATCACCAGCCCCACCGTTCACTGCCTCGCGCACGTAGCTTTGCACCTTGCCCGGTTGAATGCCGCCCAGCATCGCCAGGCAGACACGGGGCACGTAGCTATGTCCACGCCCGATGCGGGCCACCGCATGGCCTTGGTTGCCGTCGTAGCCGGTCAGGTAAAAGCCCCGCGCACCTTCCTGCCCCTGCCGATCCATGCTGCACAGCAGGCCGTGGACTTCATCGCGGTACACCAGCGTGCCCCACGGGTTTTCCACCAACAGGTCGGCCAGGGCTTCCACGGTGCTGTCGTTGACCACGTAGCGCCGCATGGTGGGCTCGGTGGGCTGGTCGGTGGGGGCCAGCAGGGCACGGGCTTTGGCGGGGTCTTTGGCGGCCAGGCCTGCCGCTTGCTTCTCGTTCGCCTTGCCTGCCAGCTCGGCCACCTTGGTGTCGAGTTCCCATGCATCATGCGCTGCCTGCCATTGCTCGCGCTCGCTTGACTCCAGCCGGTGCAGGGGCTTCAAGACCTCCCCCAGCGCGGGTGACTTCATCACGCCAGGCCGTCCGACGATCAGCCCCCACAGATTGGGAGGCACGCGCCAATCATCGTGCTGCTTCGGTGCCACCACGGCACGCGCGCCGATCAGGCTCGATAGCGCCGTGACAACGCCCACAGCAGTGAAGTCGGGCGGGCACTGCATGCGCTCGGCAATGTCCATGACCCAGCCGCGCAGGGCTTCGGGCAACAGCTCGGGATCAAACGGGGCCACGGGTGGCAGAGCATCGGGCAGGGGCGTGGGATCAGGCCATGCTCCATCTTCCATGGCCGGAAACGCGGGGCTAATTGCCACTGGTGCCGCAGCATCAATGCACCGGCGTACAGCGCCAAATTGTTCGCGCAAGTGCAGGTCGTTGAAGTCGGTTTCCCCGTCGCCGCGCTCGCCGGTAAACCGGGGCACAGCCAGCAGCCCGCCTACAGCCTTTGCCGCCTCGGTGGCCTTGGTGATACCCGGATTGCCGTCGGTCAAAGCATCATCGTCAGCAGCCACGATCAGGCGCAGCTTGGGGTACTTGCTATGCAGGGCCTGGGCCACTTCCAGCAGGTTCCCCGCGTTCATCGCGCAGGCTACGGCATGGCCGGTGTCCTCATGGATGGATGCGCCCGTGGCAAAGCCTTCGCACACGATCAGCACGCCCTTGGGCTTGCCGATGCCAAAGTAACAGCCCTTGATGCGCCCGCCCGGTTGAAAGCGCTTGTCCCCCTCGGGGCCGATGGCTTGCAGGCTGTGCAAGGTGGTTGATGCATCGCGCAGTGGGATCAGCAGCGCCTCGCCCTCGGTCTTGATTCCGTGGGGCCGGATACCCTTGCGCACTAGATAAGGATGGTCTGCCGGGGCTGGTAGTGCAGCCTCCCAGCGTTTTGCCGCTGCCACTGCTGCATCGTGCTGGCGCTGGGCTTTGTCGGCATCGCGCTGCTGGGCAATGGCTTGCATGCGCTGCTGGTGGGCACTGCGCTGGGCTGGTGTGAGCCTGTTCACATCCTTACTGCACCAGGTGCTGGATACACCAGCGCGCCAGCAGCCGAATGCACCCGCAGCCATGTCGCCGTCATCGTGTAAGACATACCAGCCGCTGGTGTCGCTGCGCTTGCCGTTGGTGCTGTAGCGGTGCAATGCGCCGTCGGCATGGATCACATCAGGCGCGGCCAGGCCTGCCGCTGCGATGGCCGATTGGAATTGGTCGATCACTGTCATCACAGCCGCCCTCCAATCTGCGCCAGAAACAGTGCCGCGTCGTGCAAGCTGGGCAGGTAGCGCGCCAGCCCCCAGCGTTCAGCCCAGTAAGCGGTCGTGCCGTCCGGTGCTGCAACGCGGTGCAGGCTGTGCCCCTGCCGTGCGAAAGCGCTGCGCAGGGTGTTGAATTGCCCTTGCGAGTCGGTAAACTGCGCGGTGTTCGGGGCGCTCGTCGTGATTTCGGTTGCGGCGGGCGTTTTCTTTTGGATCACAGCGCGCCCTCCCAGCTCTTTGCCTGGGCTGCATGGGCCTGCGGCATTCCGCGCAAGGCCACCAGCCCATGCAGCAGGGCGTGACCCAGTGCAGCCCCAGCGCGTTCAATCCTGGGTTGGGCCATGGCACGGATGCCAACACGCTGCCAAAGCTCGCCCAAGGTTTCGATGACCTTGGGTTGGTCGGCGGCGAGGGTGGTTTGCGTGGTCATCGTGACGTCCCTGCTGGTGCTGTCGTGCTGCTGCTTCGCTGCTACAGATGGCTTATCTAAATAGGTGACTCGTGGCGGGGCAAGCTCAGGCTCAAAAACAGGGGGTTTTGTCCCGTGGCGGGACGAAGTGGGTGTTTTTGCTGCCTTTTTGACAGGGGTTCGTCCCGTGGCGGGACGTATTTCGGGTACTTTGTCCCGTGGCGAGGTATCCAAAACTGTTTTTCTGGCCCGTCGCCAGGTCGCAGGATTGGCCTCGGTCGGCGCTTCACTGCCGTGGGCTTTCCAGTCTTGTGTCGTGTAACTGCCGGGCCCGACGTCCAGCTTGTCCACGTCACAGTTCACCGGGTACAGCGCCAGTGCATAAAGATTGCAATCGAGCCTTGAGCCCTGCCGGGTCTTGGCCAGCAGCCCATGCTCCAGCAGCTCGGCCACCGCCATGCGCAGCGTTTCGCGGCCCGACCAGCCCCGAGCCTTCATCACCTTGGGCGACAGGCTCAGGTCGCCATTGCGCGTGGCGTTCGGCCCCAGCAGGGCCAGCAGGTCAAGCAACAGCTTTGCAGCGTGCGGTGACAGTTCTGCACAGGCGCGGCTGCGCAGGAACTCCAACTCGACCGGCAACCATGCGCCATGGACTGCGATGCCGTGCTTTTTGGTGCGGTCGCGGCCCATGTCAGCGCACTCCCTTTTCGCCTGCCTTGCGGGCGCGGTGCGCCAGGTCGCCTTTGAGCAATGCCAGCAGGTCGTGACGCTGGCGGTTGCTCATGGTCGGCAGCTCGGCCAGGAACTCGCGTTGCTCATCGTGCGGTAGCGCCTTTGCCAGCGTCTCGCAGTGCTTCATTGCCAGCAGGCCATCGTGCGCAGCCTTGACCAGCTCAGGGCAACCATAGCGATGCACGGCAGCAGCATGAAAACACATCCGGCGCGAAATGCCATGCTCATCCGCAAGTTGCTGGGCGGTCTTGTTGAAGTGCACTGGTGCACTCTGCAGGGCGTGACCCAGTGCAGCCCCAGCGCGTTCAGATTCAAGGGCGTCTTGGTGGTTGTAGGCGGCGGCGCTCATCACTTCACCCCCAGCACGGCACGGATGCCAGCAACAGGCCAGGCCAAGCGGCCATTGATGCGCACCGGGCGCAGGCCATCGGGGAAAGTTTCAGCGCAGGCCCAGCCGCGCAGTGTCTGCGGGCGGCGGCATAGGTAATGCGCAGCCTGCTCTGTGGGAACGGTGGGGCGGTTTACCAGTTCCAGCGGTGGGAATGGCTGTGGATCAGTGGCAGCGCGGCGAGTGTCTGCGCTGTGTTGGGTTGCTTGCATTGGCTACCGTCTTTCTGCCCGTTGGGGGCGTTGATTGCTGACGGTTTTCGATTGTTCGCATATTTCGATTTATGCAGAACCCTATACTGGGCGCGCCAATAAACGCCGACAGAACTCAATAGAAATTTCCGAATAAACCCTTTTAAAATCAACGGGTTATAAATCAACGGCGGCAGTAACCAATCTATTCACTCAGGTTCTTGACAAGTGAATGTGCCTCACAAGCAAGTGCCTCCATTAGGCCAGCGGGGGCCGGCTTTTCGGCAGGCTTGCGGCCCTACCTAGCTGGGGCGAAACAGGTCAGGCGTGTTCCAGGTGCACCACGCGCAGCTTGCCCGGTTCGGCCTGGGCGTCAAACTGCACTGCGGCAAGGATCAGAATGTGCCCCTCTATCTGCTCCAGAAACGGGCGCAGGGCGTCGATACTGCGCGGTCTGTAGCCCTCGGCGGTTGCGCTGGGCTTGTGTCCCATCACTTGCGCAATGGCCCCAGCAGGTGCCCCGGCTGCCTCCCCCAGCAGCGAAAACGAACGGCGCAGCCCGTGGAATGTCAGGTGTTCAATGCCAGCGTGTCGCAGGGCTTGGGCATGGCTTGCGCGGGCGTCAGTGATTCGCCCTGCCTTGCCAGTGCTGGCAAACACGAACGGCCCCACCCTTGGCAGCGTTGCCAGTAGCTGCGCCATGTATGGCGTCAGGGGGATGGTGCGGGTACTGTCCACTTTGTCGGCAATGGTCAGCTTGCGCCACTGAAAATCCACGTTCGCCCATGTCAAGGCGGCCAGTTCCTCACGGCGAGCACCTGTCAGCAGCAAGGCACGCAGGTAAACACTTGCGGTGCGGTTGTTCAGTTTCTCCACACCAGCCCACCAGCCCGGAACCTGGGCGGCTTCCAGTGCGTCGGTGCGGCGGGTGTTGCTGGGCAGGCTCTCCACGATGGCGGCGGCCTTGCCTGCTTCGCGGTCGGTCAGGCTTCGATACTCAGGACGGGCAGCACACCAGCGCAGAAATCCCCGGAACATCATCAGGGCGCGGGCGGCTTGGTGCTTACCTGCCACGGCCTCGCGGTCGTACCAGCTTTTCAGCGTGTCTTCATTGATGGCAGCCAGGGGCAACGCCAGCAACGGATACAACGGCCCCGGCCTTGTCACGCCCTGCCCTCGCTTCTTTGGCTCACCACCTGGGGCGGCCATTGCTTCAAGGTCGGCACGGTAGCGGGGTTTCCAGGCGTCTTTGCGTTTTGGCTTGCCGTTCGCAAGGTACAGCGGCCACACCTCGCCCACGCGCAGGGCCTTGGCTGTTGCTGCGGCCTTTGCTGCGGCTTTCTCTGCCTGCTGCTGGCGATCAATCTCTCGGGGATCTTGCCCACTGTCCACCAGCACCTTTAGACGCTGCGCCTCGCCCCTTGCCTTTTCAATCGGCCAATCAGCGGCGGTACCAATGTTCACGCGCAAGGTTGCCCCATTCAAGCGCGATTCAAACACGTAGGTTTTGCGGCCTGTAGGCGTCACCCGCAGCGCCAGGGCGGGGGCTTCGGTGTCCCATAGGAAAGCCTGGGACTTGCTGGGCGGGCATGTGAAGTCAGCCACACGGCCTGCGGTCAAACGAACCCGGCTTTTTTGTCCAATCATGGCACCCCTGAAAATCTGTAGGCAATCTGTAGGCAATCTGTAGGCAATTTCCGTAGAAAATGCCGAATTTCAATCAACACACAAGCTGTTCACACATCCAGCAAAAACAATCTAAGTTGTTGATTTACATTGATTCTATCAGCATCAATCAACGCAAGCGAATAACACCATCCCATCATTCGTAATGAGAAGGTCGGGGGTTCGATTCCTCTCTCCGGCACCAGCTAAAACGATAGCAAAAAGCCGCATGTTCCTTTGACATGCGGCTTTTTTGTTGCCCGCCTGGCGCGGCTGCCCGTTGCATGCGCCCTGCGGCACTACGCAGAGCGACGGGGCACGATCAAAGCGTCCAGCGCGAGCACGCCCTGCCCGCGCGGCAGCACGAGCAAGGGGTTGATGTCCATGCTTTCGATCGCGTCGGCGTGCTGCGCGGCATAGACGGACAGCGCCGCGATGGCCGAGGCCAGCGCCTCCACGTCCGCCGGGGGCTGGCCGCGCACGCCGGCCAGCAGCACCTTGCCGCGCACTTCCTCGATCATCGCGCGCGCCTCGGCCACGCCGAAAGGCGCGACGCGGAAGGCCACGTCCTGGAACGCCTCGACGAATACGCCGCCCATGCCGAACATCAGCACCGCGCCAAACACCGGGTCATGCGCCACGCCGAGAATCGTCTCCACACCTTTCGGTGCCATTTGCGCGACCACCACGCCGTCTATGCGGGCCTCGGGCGCGCGTGTGCGCGCACGCTCGTGCAGCGTGCGAAATGCTTCACGCACTTGCGTTGCATCCCGCACACCGACGATCACGCCGCCGATCTCGCTCTTGTGTGCAATGTCGGGCGAGGCGATTTTCAGCACCACGGGGTAGCCGATGTCCGCCGCCACGCGCACTGCCTCGTCTTCGCTCATGGCCACGCGCTCCTGCACCACGGGGATGCCCGCACTCGCGAGCACCGCCTTGGCTTCGACCTCGTTCAGTACCTGCGCGGGCGGCGGCAGCGCCCCCGCGGGCAAAGGCGGCGGCGTGTCGGCTGCACTGCGTTTTTGCCACTGCTGCCCATAGTGCACGAGCGCTGCAGCGGCCCGCACAGCGCGCGTGGGCTCGTCGAACAGCATCGCACCCGCTTGCTCGAACATCTGCCGCACCTCGGGCGAGGCGAGCATGGAGAGGATGAGCGTGCGGTCTGGAAAGCGCTGCAACACGGTCTTGAGCTGTTCCAAAATCGCGCGCCCCAGCTCCGCCACCTGCCCCACGCTCGAGAGAAAGGCCACGATCACGTCATAACGCCCCTCTTGCAGCATGACCTCGAAATTGCGCTCGAACAGCGTCAGGTCGTTGACCAGCTGCGCCGTCATATCGACGGGGTTGCGCGGCCCGCAAAACGGCAGTAGCTCCTTGAGGCGGCGCTGCGCATCCTCGGGCATGGGCGGCACATCCAGGCCCACGTCGGCGGCCACGTCGGCCATCAAGGCCCCGACCCCGCCCGAGACCGTGAGCACACCAAGCCGCCGGCCGCGCGGCAGCGGCGCAGCCGACGCGGCCGCGTAGGCGGTGTCGAAAAACTCATCGATGCTGCGCGCACGCAGCACGCCGAACTGGCGAAACACCCCTTCATACACCTGGTCGGAGCCCGCGAGCGACGCGGTATGCGAGGCCGTGGCATGCGCGCCGGCCTCCGAGCGCCCTACTTTCATGACGACTACGCGCTTGCCGCGCTCGCGCGCCAGCGCCAGGGCATGAAACAGCCGCTCCTTGTCCGTCGCCGCCTCGAGGTAGCCGGCGATCACCTGCGTTTCCTCGTCGAGCGCAAAGTGTTCAATGCAGTCGGCAAAATCCACGTCGCACTGGTTGCCGGTGGTGATCCAGAGGTTCAGCCCCAGCCCGCGCTGGCGGATCAGCGACAGGCAATAGCCACCAAAGGCACCGCTCTGGCTGACCACGCTGATGCGCCCCGGCACGAGGCCAAAGCCTGCAGCGCTCGGCGTAAACGTGCCAAGCAGGCGCCGCCGCACATTGATCAGGCCCATGCAGTTGGGCCCCACCACGCGCATGCCGGTGCGCCGCGCGAGCGCGCTCATCTCCTCCTGCCAGGCTGCGCCCGGCCCGCCGACCTCGGCAAAGCCCGCACTCAACACGACGGCCCCGCGCACGCCATGCGCGGCGCAGTCTTCGAGCGCTGCGAGCACCGCCGGCGCAGGCACGGCGACTATGGCCAGGTCCACCGCGTCGGGCACCGCGGCCACCGTGGGATAGGCGGGCAGGCCCTGAATCTGCGAAGCCTTGGGGTTGATCGGATACAGTGGGCCGTCGAAGCCGCTTTTTTTGAGAAAGTCGAGCGGACGCCCACCGATCTTGCTCGGGTCGGACGAGGCGCCATAAATGGCAATCGCGCGCGGATCGAACAAGGGGCCGAGGGATGGTCTGGCGGCTGGGGCTGGCATCGTGTGGTCTCCTTGGCTTTGTTGGTATGCCATGTTTTATACACCGCGCATCCATTTTTCGCCCAAACCCGAAAGAAAGGAGACCGCAGCCGTCCAGTGCCCACGAATGAATTCAGCCGATGCAGCGCATATTTCATCAAAACCCATCACATTTACAAGGAGCAAATAGATGTTCAGCGGAAAAGCACTCGAAAACAAGGTTGCCATGGTAACGGGCGCGGCCCAGGGAATAGGCGCTGGAATCGCCCGCGCTTATGCCGCGCAAGGCGCCAAAGTGGCCGTCGTGGACTGGAATGGCGAAAAGGCGCAGGAAGTCGCAGAGGAAATCCGCAGCCGCGGTCAAAATGCGATCGGCGTGGCCTGCGACGTATCAGACCGCGCCTCGGTCGATACGGCCGTGGCTGAAATCACGACTAAATTCGGCCCCGTGGATATTCTCGTCAACAATGCCGGCATTACACGCACCGCGATGCTGCACAAAATGAGCCGCCACCAATGGGATCAGGTCCTCAACGTGCACCTCGGCGGCAGCTTCAATTGCCTGCAGGCCGTGGTCGGCGGCATGATGGAGCGCCAGCGCGGCTGGATCATCAATACCGTGTCTTCTGCGGGCATTCTGGGCACCATAGGCCAGATCAATTACGGCTCGGCCAAAGCAGGGCTCATAGGATTCACCAAGTCCGCAGCGCGCGAATTGGCGCGCTACAACATCGTCGTCAATGCCGTCGCACCCGGCGCCGCGACGCCCATGACGGAAACCATCCGCACGGACGAGCGCTTCAAAGACCGTTACCTCGAACGCATTCCGCTCGGCCGCTGGGCCGAACCCGAGGAAATTGCGCCAGTGTTTGTTTTTCTCGCGTCACCCGGCGCAAGTTACGTCACGGGGCAAATCGTCGGCGCGGATGGCGGTATGTCCATCCACTGAAATCCAAATTCTGAATTCATGAAATTCTCATGCTGGCGCGCACCGATCCGAAGGCCACCGACAAGGTGCGCGTGCCGCGCAGCAATCTGGTCGGCGCCATGCATGCGGGCTGACCTCGAACTGCCGGATTGAGCGCTGCACTCCACGCCGCTTGCACTCATCCTTCCCACGGAACGACCCTCTGCACCATCGGCGCGTAGCCATGGTTCAGCGGCCCGTGGCCGTGGCCGGTGCGCACTTCAGCCCCGGCAGCAATCGCGCCGAACACGTAGGCGCGTGCCTGCTCCACCGCTTGCGGCAGTGCAAGGCCGCAGGCCAAGTAGGCGGCCAGCGCGGACGAGAGCGTGCAGCCGGTGCCGTGCACGTTCTGGCTTGCGATGCGCGGCGACTGATAAGACTGGCGCAAGCCCTCCGCCGTGGCGAGCCAATCGGTCACGCGCTCGCCCGCCAAGTGCCCTCCTTTGAGCAACACGGCAGGCGCACCCAAGGCCAGCAGATCTGCCGCGGCACCTTCGAGCGCGCTCGCGCTGGCAAGAGAGCGCCCGAGCAGCCACGCAGCCTCGTCGAGGTTCGGGGTGATCACTTCGGCCAGCGGAAAGAGCTCCGCCACGAGCACGGCCACGGTCTCCTCGGCCATCAGGCGGTCGCCGCTCGTGGCCACCATGACGGGGTCGAGCACCACGTGCGGCATGCGATGCCGGCGCAGCGCGTCAGCCACCACGTGCACGATCTCGGGCGCATGCAGCATGCCGATCTTCACGGCATCGACGCCTATGTCTTCCGCCACGGCGTCGATCTGCGCGCGCAGCATCTCGGGCGGCACGCCGTGGATCGCGCGCACGCCTTGCGTGTTCTGGGCCGTGAGCGCGGTGATCGCCGTCATGCCGTAGCACCCCAGGGCGCTGAAGGTCTTGAGGTCGGCCTGGATGCCGGCCCCGCCACCGCTGTCGGAGCCGGCGATGGAGAGCACGCGCACGTAGCGACGGGAAGGGGTCTCTGAAGAAGGTAATGGCTGCATGGTGAAAATTATGGTGGCTGCGCCAGGTCAAGCGGCGCAGGGTTTGGCTGTGCTGTAATTCTTTTTCTCAGGCGATACAAGGGCGCCACACGCTCTCGGATTGCACGTGGAACGTCTTGCGTTTCGCAAGCTGCCGTCTTGCCCCGTTTCGTCCTCTGCGAAGCAAACCCATGCTCACCCCTTCTTCCTCCATCACCATTTTGGGCGCAGGCCTCATGGGCCGCCTGCTCGCGGTCGCATTGGCCCGCGCAGGCCATGCGGTCGAAGTGTTCGACCGCGGCGGCCCGCAGGCCGAACATGCGGCCGCCACCGTGGCCGCTGCCATGCTCGCGCCGCTAGCCGAATCGGCCGTGACCGAGCCCAACGTGGTGCGCATGGGCCAGTACGCACTCACACGCTGGCCCGCTTTGCTCGGCGCACTCGAGCAACCCGTGTTTTTTCAGCAAAACGGCACCCTCGTGGTCTGGCACCGGCAGGACGCGGCCGAGGCGCAGCGCCTGCGCCGCGTCTTCGAGCGCACGCACGCCGCGCTGCCGGGACTCCCGGCGCCCGAGGCGCTCGACGCGGCGGGGCTCGCGGCAGTAGAGCCGGCACTCGCCGATCGGTTCGCGCAGGGCCTTTACCTGCCCGGCGAAGGCCAGCTCGACAACCGCCAGCTGCTCGCGGCCCTTGCGCAGGAAATGCAGCGTCTGCAGGTATGCGTGCATTGGCATACGCCGCGTGAGGTCAGCGACTTTGCGCCCGGCACGGCAGGCCAGCCCGATTGGCTGATCGACTGCCGTGGCCTGGGCGCGCGCGCGCAATGGCCGGCGCTGCGTGGCGTGCGCGGCGAAGTGCTGCGCGTGCATGCGCCCGAAGTGACGCTGCAGCGGCCGACGCGGCTCGTGCATCCGCGCTATCCGATCTACATCGCACCCAAGCAGGAGCATTTGTTCGTGATCGGCGCCACGGAGATCGAGTCCGAAGACCTTTCGCCCGTGAGCGTGCGCTCGGCCCTGGAGTTGCTCAGCACCGCCTACACCGTGCACAGCGGCTTTGCCGAAGCGCGCATCCTCGAAATCGCCGCGCAGTGCCGCCCTACCCTGCCCGACAACCTGCCCGCGATCCGCTGCAGCGCCCCGCGGCTGCTCGAAGTCAACGGCCTGTACCGCCACGGCTACATGATCGCGCCGGCCGTGCTCGACGCCACCCTCGAATGGCTGCACACCGGGGCATCGCCGCTCGCCGAGCGCCTGGGCCTGCACATCGTGCACACTGCTACCCATGCCAGTGCAGCCCCCGAAGTGACACCATGAACGTCCTCATCAACCGCCTTCCCCACACCCTTCCCGAAGGAGCTACCGTGGCCGATGCCATTGCGGCGATTGCTGCGCGCGCCCCTTTTGCAGTAGCAGTCAACACCCGCTTCGTGCCCCAGTCGCGCTATGCCGAACAGCTCTTGCAGCCAGGCGATGAAGTCGAAATCATTGCGCCTGTGACGGGCGGCTGAAATGCAGCAAACCATGACCCCCTCCGAAGCGCCACCCGCCCACGCTGCCGCCGATGCCCTCGTGCTGTATGGCGAATCGTTCGCCAGCCGCCTGCTGCTGGGCACGGCGCGCTATCCTTCTCCTAGCGTACTCGAAACCGCGGTGCGACGCGCACGCCCGGCCATGCTCACGGCCTCCTTGCGGCGCCAGGGCAGCCAGGCAGCCGAGGCCGGGCGCGGCTTTTGGGAGCTGCTGCGCGCGCTGCAAGTGCCCGTGCTGCCCAACACCGCCGGCTGCCACAGCGTGCAAGAGGCCCTCACCACGGCGCAGATGGCGCGTGAGGTGTTCGACACGCCGTGGATCAAGCTCGAACTCATTGGCGACGACTACACCTTGCAGCCCGACACGCTGCACCTCGTCGATGCCGCGGCGCAGCTGATCCGCGACGGCTTCAAGGTCTTGCCCTATTGCACCGAAGACCTGGTGCTGTGCCAGCGTCTCGTCGATGTAGGCTGCGAGGCCGTGATGCCTTGGGCTGCGCCCATAGGCACCGGGCGCGGCCCCATGAATCCTTATGCGCTGCAATTGCTGCGCGAGCGCCTCTCGGTGCCCTTGCTCGTCGATGCCGGCCTGGGCCGCCCCTCGCACGCCTGCCAGGTCATGGAGTGGGGCTACGACGGCGTGCTGCTCAACACCGCCGTGGCACTGGCGCAAGACCCGGTCGCGATGGCCGGCGCGTTTGCCGACGCCGTGCAGGCCGGGCGCAGCGCCTACCTGGCGGGCACCATGGCCGAGCAGGATTCCGCGCAGCCGAGCACGCCGGTGCTCGGCACCCCTTTTTGGCACCAGGCATGAGCACAATGACCGCCGACATCGACCGCATGGCGCAAGACATCGTGCGCCACCACGCTGCCACTTTTGCGGGTTTTACCCCGCAGCCCGTGCCCCGCTGCGACACGCAGGAGCCCGTGTACCGCGCCGCCCTGCAGGCCTGCAGCACCCTGGGCTTCATCGCAGCCGATGCGCATTGCCTGGCCCGCGCCTGGCAGGCGCGCACGCAGCGCGCCGGGCAGTTCAGCGCCGCGGACTGGCCCGACGACCTGCGTGACTTCGGCCTGCGCCTGCGCAGCGGCCCCGAAGCCTTTGCCGCCTGCCCCATGCAATTGGGCCTGTACGCTGTGCTGCCCGACGCAGCCTGGGTCGAGCGCATGGCGCACGCAGGCGTGCCCACGGTGCAGCTGCGCTTCAAGTCCAGCGACCCGGCGGCGATCGCACGCGAAGTGGCCGCCGCCGTGCAGGCCGTGCGCGGCACGCCGGCGCGGCTCTTCATCAACGACCATTGGCGCGCCGCGCTCGCGGCTGGGGCCTACGGCGTGCACCTGGGGCAGGAAGACCTGGACGCGCTGCAACCCGAAGAGGTGCAAACGCTGCGCGCGAGCGGCCTGCGCCTGGGCGTGAGCACCCACGGCTACGCTGAAATGCTGCGCGCCGACGCCCTCGGGCCAAGCTACATTGCTCTAGGGGCCGTATTCCCGACCACGCTCAAGGCCATGGCCACCGCGCCGCAAGGGCTGGGGCGCCTTGCAGCCTATGCCCGACTGATGAAAAGCTACCCGCTCGTGGCCATAGGCGGCATCAGTGCCGAACAGTTCGCGCCCGTGCTCGCCACCGGCGTAGGATCGATCGCCGTGGTGCGCGCGCTGCTCAACGCCGCCGATCCGCAGGCGGAGGCAAAGAAATTGATGAAGCTGATGGCGGCGGCGCCGCGCTGAAAGGCGCTGCTGCAGACAGGGGCGCAGAAAAGCCACGCTGCCGAGCATCAAGACCCGCAGCGATCGTTACTTTGAGTTCGAACCGTCCTTGTCCCGGCCCCATTCAACCCGCGCCTCGAACTTGTCGCTGGCCACGCCAAACCCCACGGGCTGGTCAGGATGCGGGGGCGCCGTCACGGGAACCGGCGGCAGGTCGCTGCGCGTCACGGGCGGCAGATCGGACAGGTCCAGATCGAGTTTGGGTTCGGCACCACTGGGTGGCGCCGGCTGCGCAGCCATGGCGCCAAAATCGAAATCGATGTCCAACGGGACGTCGGCTTTTTGCACTGAAGCGGCCGCTGGCTTGACCATGGGTGCAGCGCTGGCGCCCTGAGATTGAGGAGCGTCTTGCACGGCCGGAGACTTCTGCGCCGGCGAGGCACTTATTTTTGCCTTTGGTTTTGCCGCTGCGCGCGCGCTCGGGGGCGTCGTCTGCACGATAGCGAGCAAAAGCAGCAAGTCATCGAAAGCCGCCAAGTCAAATGGCGCTGCGCCCGTCCCGCCGTCACGCTCGAACAAATACTGCTCGAGCAGTTCTTGCACCTCTGGCGTGGCCCACGCGGCCTCGATCGCCTCCAGCGCCTGCGGATAGTGCTCCAGATTCTTCCCAGGACGCCCGAACTCTTTGAATCCCGGCACCTGCGCGTTGAAGTAACGCTGAAACTGCACACGCAAGCGCTCGAAATCTTCTGCGCGGCCGAGCACATGGTAGAGCTGCAATAGCTCCAGGTACGCCAAAGGAGAGGTCTCCTCATGCTCGGCGATGTGTTTTTTCAGCACATCGATGGCCTGCTCGTGCTCGCCCACCGAAACGAAAAATTCGGCCTGCTGCTGCACATCGAAAAGCTCCTCCGGGTGGACGATATGCGCCGCCGCATGCCCGGACGAGAACTCCGCCGAAAAATCTATGGGAACCGTCAAAGGCCCTGCACGCGATTGCACATCCTGGCTTTGGGGCATGTCCAAAAGCTGGGTCGCCAGGGGGGCCGAATGATCTTTTTGTGCGGAAGGAGCGACTTCTTGTGCATCCTGGCTGCCACGCACCGAAAGCGGCATTGCCTCTTGCGCCGCAGCCTTTTCCGCGGCACCACTGCGGCCCCCCGCAGCGACCGCATCGTGCCAGGCCTTTACGGCGCGTTGGGCCTCTTGCCGCGCCCGCTGCCAGAACCAGCTCAGTGTCAGCACCGCCGCCGCCAGCAAGCCCAGCAGCGCATAGACCCATGCAGCTGCAAAACGCTCTTTTTCCATGGCGTCGAGCCGCCGCTGGAGCTGGGCCACACCGGTCTGCTGCTCCGCGGAGCGTGCGCGCAAGGTGGCGAGTTCGACCTCAAGGGCGCGCATGCGCTCGGTGTCGCTTTGCACGCCCGAACCGGAAGCGTTCAGCGCCTTCCAGCTCGCAGCTGCCTCTGCCCGCTGCGACGTGGACGCCTGCGACGGCGCGGACGCCAGTTCGCGCGAAGAGTGCAAGGCCGCAGGAGCTTCCGCCCCCAAACCATCGAGCGGCTCCATCACCAGACGCGAGCGCGCCGGCGCCGCAGCGACCGGCACCGCGGCGACAGGGCGTGCCGGCGCAGCAGCCTTGGGCACCTGCGGGGATGGGCGCTCCCGAACTCTGACGGGTCGCGCTGCCGGCCGGGCTGCAGGGCGTGTTCTGTGTCTGGCGCTGGGGTTGGAGCCGTCGGCCGGAGACGAACGGGCGTCGGCGCCGTCTGCCGCCGTGCCCGCCAGCAGACCAGCTTCACGCCCCTCACCCTGGGGCTGTGGCGGCGCAATCCGCGCAATATCCACGGGCGCCGCAGAGCTCGCTCCCACGGGCATATCCGCCAAAAAGATGTAAGTGCGCGAGACCTTGCCAGAACAACCGGCCGAGAGCTTGACTTGAACAACGGGCTCGTCCACGGCGATGGCGGCGCGCACCCGCACTGTCGCCGCACGTCCAGGCACCTCGGGCAAAGGCAAAACCCGCACCTTCTCGCTTGCTATGGACACATCCCCCACCAGCAAGTCGGCCGTGACGCACGAGGACGCCACGCTGGTGCCCGGATCCGGCTCTATCTCGAAAACCAGATCGACGGGCGCACCCAGCAGCACTACGCCCTTGGCTGGCCCCAGAGAAAGGGCCGCAGCGCTGCCTGCCAACAGCATTCCGCCCAATCCCACAATGGTGTAACGCATTTTCACGAGAGTTTCATTTTCTTCGCGCGGATTCTGGCACACAAATGCTTTGGCGCAGGCTCGCCATAATCATGTGGCGAAAAAACCATGCCCACAGGAGACTCGCCATGCCCGCCGAACTTTGGAGCCGCAGCCACGGACAGACTCTGGTTCTGACCATACACAACCCTGAATCGCGCAACGCGATCGAACCGGCCATCTACGCCGCCGGCATAGAAGCCTTGAACATCGCCGAGCGCAGCCCGGAAGTGCGCAGCGTGGTCATCACGGGTTCTGAGGGCATGTTCTGCGCAGGCGGGAATCTGCGCCGGCTGCTCGCCCAGCGCCAGACCGCACCCGAAGTGCAGGCACAAGGCATAGAAGGGCTGCACCAGTGGATCAGCACGATACGCGCCTACCCCAAGCCCGTCATCGCCGCAGTCGAGGGCGCTGCGGCGGGCGCGGGGTTTTCGCTCGCACTGGCTTGCGACCTCATCGTCGCGGCGCGCAATGCAGTGTTCGTGATGGCCTACAGCAACGTTGCGCTGTCGCCCGACGGCGGCGCGAGCTGGAGCCTTGCCCACGCCTTGCCGCGCCAGCTCGCGAGCGAACTGCTGCTGTGCGGCGAGCGCATCTCGCCCGAGCGCCTGCACGCGCTCGGCATCGTGAACCGCCTGAGCGAGCCGGGCAGCGCGCTCGCGGACGCGCTGGCGCTGGCCGCAAATCTCAATGCCCGCGCGCCCAATGTGCTCGCGAGCAGCAAGGAGCTGCTTACCGAAGCGCCGTTCAACCCGCTGACCACGCAGCTCGACCTCGAACGCACGCATTTTTTGCAAAACCTGTACCACCCGAACGCGGGCACAGGCATTTCAGCCTTTCTGGAAAAGCACCAGCCACAGTACGAGTGAACGCCGGTGCGAACGCGCCGTGCCGTCGGTGCGCACGCACGCAGGCTGCAGAGGGTCACCCACGCGACAGAACCCACGCTTGCAAGTCACCCACAAGACAGACCATGGACGAGCCGATTCTTACCATCGAGGAACGAGAGGCGATCAATTCCGGTCGCTGGTTTTCCTCCCTTTCCCCCTCGCTGCGCCACGACATACTCCGATGCGCCTACGTCAAACGCTTCCAGGACGGCGGTTTGATCGCTGCACGCGGCGACCCGCCCCACGAGTGGATCGCCTGTGCGCGCGGCGCGGTGCGTGTGAGCTCGACCTCCCTTTCGGGCAAGCAGATCACGCTCACCTATGTGGAGCCAGGCATCTGGTTTGGCGATGTGGCGATCTTCGACGGCGACCAGCGCACGCACGACGCCTACGCGCATGGCGACACCACCATTCTGTGCGTGGCCAAGGCCGATTTCAAAAAAATTTTGGCCGCGCACGTGGAGTTCTACGAAGCCATGCTGCGCCTGCACGCGCGCCGCATCCGCCAGCTGTATGGACTGGTGGAAGACCTCAACACCCTGCCCTTGCGCGCGCGCCTGGCCAAGCAGCTGCTGCACCTGGTGCGCAGCTACGGCATCCCCAGCCTCGCGGACGGCAGCGAGATGCGCATCGGCCTGCAACTGGCGCAGGAAGAGCTCGCGCAACTGCTCGGCGCCTCGCGCCAGCGCGTGAACCAGGAACTCAAGGGCATGGAGCGCGAGCACATCATCCGCATCGAGCCGGGTGGCTTGGTGGTGCGCGACCGCGCAGCGCTGATGCAGATCGCCGAATCGACCTTATGAATCCGTCACTCAAAAAATGGAGACAGCCTTGAGCCAATACGACCAATTCGTCGGCACGCGCCCCGTCGCACCCCAGCACAGTTTCGATGTTGCTGCGCTCAGCGCCTGGCTGAGCGCGCACCTCGAAGGGTTTCGCGGCCCTTTGCAGGTGGAAATGTTCAAAGGCGGGCAATCGAACCCCACCTACAAGCTCGTGACGCCCACGCAAAGCTATGTGATGCGCGCCAAACCGGGGCCCGTGGCCAAGCTGCTGCCCTCGGCGCACGCGATCGAGCGCGAGTTTGCCGTGATGCGCGGCCTCTATGGCACCGACGTGCCCGTGCCACGCATGTACGTGCTGTGCGAGGACGAATCCGTCATCGGCCGCGCGTTTTACGTGATGGAATACATGCAGGGCCGCGTGCTGTGGGACCAGTCGTTGCCGGGCATGACGCCCGCCGAGCGCGGCGCCATTTACGACGAGATGAACCGCGTGATCGCGGCCTTGCACACCGTGCCCTACGCCGAGCGCGGTTTGGCGAACTTCGGCAAGCCCGGCAATTACTTCGAGCGCCAGATCAGCCGCTGGAGCAAGCAATACCAGGCCTCTATCACCACGCCCATCCCCGAGATGGAGCGCCTCATGGAATGGCTGCCCGCGCACATGCCGGCGAGCGCACGCGACGACAGCCATGTCTGCATCGTGCACGGCGACTACCGGCTCGACAACCTCATGTTCCACCCCAGCGAGGCGCGCGTGATCGCGGTGCTCGACTGGGAGCTTTCCACGCTCGGCCACCCGCTGGCCGACTTCAGCTACCACTGTATGTCGTGGAACATTCCGGCCCATCTGTTTCGCGGCATCGGCGGGCTGGACCTCGCAAGCCTGGGTATTCCGAGCGAAGACGAATACATCCGCCGCTACTGCGAACGCACGCGCATCACCACGCCCGAGGCGCTGCGCGCCGACTGGAACTTCTACATGGCCTACAACATGTTTCGCATCGCCGCGATCCTGCAGGGCATCGCCAAGCGCGCCGAGAGCGGCACGGCGTCGAGCGACCAAGCCAAGGACTCGGGCGCGGGCGCACGCCCCATGGCCGAGCTCGCCTGGTCTTTCGCGCAGCGCGGCTGACGCTGCACCTCTGACACTTTTTTCACTGGAGACCTACCATGGACTTTGAGTATTCCCCCAAGACCAAGGAACTGCGCGCCAAGCTGCTGCAGTTCATGGACGACTACATCTATCCGGCCGAAAAGGATTTCGCCGATGAACTCGCGGCCAACACCGCGGCGGGCAAGCGCTGGACGCCGCTGCAGACCATAGAAAAGCTCAAAGTCAAGGCGCAGGCTGCCGGTTTGTGGAATCTTTTTCTGCCCGTCGATACAGCCGAAGTCTCGGGCTACCACGGTGCGGGGCTCACCAATTCCGAATACGCGCCGCTGGCCGAGATCATGGGGCGTGTGCCTTGGGCGAGCGAGGTCTTCAACTGCTCGGCGCCCGACACCGGCAACATGGAAACCATTGCGCGCTACGGCGACGCCGCCGCCAAGGAGCGCTGGCTCAAGCCGCTGCTCGAAGGCAAGATCCGCTCGGCCTTCGCGATGACCGAGCCCGCCGTGGCCTCGAGCGACGCAACGAATGTGGAGACGCGCATCGAGCGCCAGGGCGATGAATATGTGATCAACGGGCGCAAGTGGTGGATCTCGGGCGCGTCCGACCCGCGCTGCGCGGTGTTCATCACCATGGGCAAGACCAACCCCGACGCCCCCAAGCACTCGCAGCAAAGCATGATCCTCGTGCCCGCCGACGCGCCTGGGCTCAAAATCCTGCGCCCGCTCAACGTGTTCGGCTACGACGACGCGCCGCACGGCCACGTCGAAATGGTGTTCGACAAGGTGCGCGTGCCGGCGTCCAACATCCTGCTCGGCGAGGGCCGCGGCTTCGAGATCGCGCAGGGGCGCCTCGGGCCGGGGCGCATCCACCACTGCATGCGCCTGATCGGCCTGGCCGAGCGTGCGCTCGAGCTGATGTGCAAGCGCACCAGCTCGCGTATGGCGTTCGGCAAGCTGGTGTCGCAGCAAACCGTCACGCAAGAGCGCATCGCCGAGGCGCGCTGCAAGATCGACATGGCGCGGCTGCTCACGCTCAAGACTGCGTGGCTCATGGACGTGGCCGGCAACAAGGTGGCCAAGACCGAAATCGCGATGATCAAGGTCGTGGCGCCCAACATGGCCTGCCAGGTGATCGACTGGGCGATCCAGGCGCACGGCGCCGGCGGGCTGTGCGACGACTTTCCGCTCGCCTATGCGTATTCCACGGCGCGCACGCTGCGCTTTGCCGACGGCCCCGACGAAGTGCACCGCAACGCGATCGCCAAGTGGGAGCTGGGCAAATACGCGCCCGCCCTGCGCGACACGCCGCCGCCCGTCACGCGCGGCTACTGAGCGCAACGCTCCCATCGGGGGCGTCGCTCAGACATGCCCCCAATACAGCAAGGCATCGCGCCCCTGGACAGACAGCGTGACCTTGGCGCCCACGGGCAGCAGCACTTTGGTCGGCACATGGCCAAACGGCAGGCCCGTGAGCACGGGCGCGTCGATGCGGCTGCGCAGCCAATCGACCACCGATTGCAACCTGTAGCCCTTGTCGTGCGGCGCGAGCTTATAGCCCGTGAACTGGCCCAGCAGCACGGCCTTTTGCCGCGCCAGCACGCCGGCATACAAGAGCTGCGTGAGCAGGCGCTCGATGCGGTAAGGGTGCTCGTTCACGTCTTCGAGGAACAAAATCCCGCCCTGCACCTGCGGAAAGTAGGGTGTGCCCACGAGTGACGCGAGCACGGCCAGATTGCCGCCCCACAGCACGGCGTCTTCGACGAGCAGTTCTGCATCGTTCGCCTGCGCCGCCGTGGCGGCTGCGGCGCTACGCTCGCGTGGCAGGCGCCAGCCCGCGCCTTCGCCCTGGCCTTGCAGCAGGTCGTCGAAACAGGCGAGCATGATCTCGTCGGGCTCCCCTGCCACGCCAAAGTCCGCCGTGAGCGCCGGGCCGGCCCAGCTCACGGCACCGGTCTGCGCGAGCAGCGCGCTTTGCAAGGCCGTGAAGTCGCTCATGCCAACGAAGCGCGTACCGCGCGCCACGGCCTGCGCCACTTCGGCGTAGCGGATGCCGTGCAGGATGCGCGTGAGGCCATAGCCACCGCGGGCGATCAGGGCCAGGTCG
Organism: Extensimonas perlucida; assembly: GCF_007655255.1. GTDB lineage: Bacteria > Pseudomonadota > Gammaproteobacteria > Burkholderiales > Burkholderiaceae_C > Extensimonas > Extensimonas perlucida. The sequence continues at coordinate 380,555 of NZ_VMYE01000001.1, read as the reverse complement.
GCGCCGCTGGCCGCAGCGCGGTGCAATGCAGCCAGGCGCGTGGCGTCGTCGCCGGCAAAGCGCGTGTGGCGCGCGAGCGCATCGGGATCGACCTCGACCTCGTGGCCGAGTGCGCGCAGGCGCGCGACGCCGCGCCGAAATGCCGCTTTGTCGATCACAGCGCTCGAAGGGGCATAGATATAGATGTGGCGCGCACCGGGCGCATGCGCGGCGTGATCATGCGGCGCATGCGCGGCGGCGTGGACGGCGTTGGATTGGGGGGGATGCGCGGGAGACAAAACGCTCGGCCCCGGCGGGCCGCTCCGTGGAAAAGATCAGGCCGCGAAGTATTCCACAGCCTGCGCTGCCAAGGCAGCGCCAGGTTCGAAAGCGCTGGGTAGGCATAGCACCCGCTGGCGCGGTAGTGCCTCCTTGCAGACTTCGGTAGCGGTGGCGGACGCATGCCACTTGCGCCAGGCGCGCAGCGCCGCGCAGTAGCCCGGGTCGGGAAAAGGCGCGTCGTAAGCGGCGCAATTTTCCACCGCTGTCGCGTGCGCAGCGTAGGCGTGCGCCTCGGCTGCGACGTGCGGCGCAAGCTTGGCACGGCGCGCCAGCCAACGGCCCGGCGCCGAAGCGGGCAACTGCTCGGCCCAGCTTCCCTGCAAAATCAGCACACCCTCGAAGCGCCCTGGCAGTGCCTCGAGCAATTCCGGCCCCAGCCAAGCCCCCGTGCCATGCAGCACCAACACGCCGCGCGCAATGTCCAGCCGCTCGACCAGCTCCTGCAGTATCTGGCGGTGCCACGGCAACGAATGCAATTGCTCTTTCTTGGGTTTGTCACTCTTGCCAAAACCGATCAAGTCCGGCGCGATGACGCGGTCGTCCGCGGCCAGGAACACCGGGATCATGTGGCGGTACAGGTAGCTCCAGCCGGGGCTGCCGTGCAGGCACAACCAAGTGCGCGCCGTTGCAGAACGGGTTTGCGGCCCGAGGTCGATGAAGTGCAAGCGCAGGCCGCCCAGCGCGGGCAGATCGTTGACATAGCGCGGCTCCCAGGGGTAGGCGGGCAGATCGGCAAAACGCCCGGGCGGCGTGCGCAGGGCATCGTCGCGCAAAGGATGCGCGGCCACGGCCTGCGCGCGCTGCGCATCGCGCCGCTGCGCAAAAAAATCGCGCAAAAGCGCTGCGCATTCGTGCGCGAGCACGCCGCCTTGCAACTGTGTCTGGTGGTTGAGCGCGGGCTGCGCAAATAGGTTCAGCACCGAACCGGCGGCGCCGGTCTTGGGATCGGCGGCGCCGAACACCACGCGGGCCAGGCGCGCGTGCAGCATCGCGCCGCTGCACATCGCGCAAGGCTCGAGCGTGACGTACAGCGTGCAGCCGTCGAGGCGGTAGTTACCCAGGCGCTGCGCCGCGGCGCGCAAGGCGACGATCTCGGCGTGTGCGCTCGGATCGTGCGCGGCGATGGGCGCATTGCGCCCCGTGGCGATCAACTCGCCGTCCTTGACCACGACAGCCCCCACCGGCACCTCGCCCGCCTGCGCCGCCGCGTGCGCCTGCGCAAGCGCGAGGCGCATCCAGTGCGCATCCTGCGAACGCATGTCGATTGCTTCCATACCAGTAGCTGCCTGTGCTTTACACATGAGGGGAAAATGCCGATTTGACTATGATTTTTGGGTCAACGAGCGTCCTCTGGCATGGGCCGGGGCTGCGTCAGTTCCTGCACCTGCTGCTCCATTTGGCGCGGCGTCTGCGCTGCAGCGCCCGGCTGCGCCGGCACAGACTGGGCCGCTGGCGATGGCCCCCGCAGCGCGGCAAACTGCTGGCGCGCCAGCAAGGCCACCAAAGCCAGCGCGACGAGCAGCGCCAGTAAGGTAAAAACACTTCGCATCTTTTCGAACCCCCACAAAAACACTACCAAGCTGCGACAGCAGTCCCTATCTATCTTTACAAGGCTGTGTCAGCCTTTGCGGCACGTTCTGCGTTAAGCAGCTACCCTCAGGAGTTTTTTTCATGCGCAACATGGCGATTGTTTCCGCTCTGGCCCTCATGGGCACAATGGCCGCGGCCCAAGAGCAGGCCAAGGTAATTTCCTCCACGCCCGTCATTCAGCAGGTGGCCATCCCGCAGCAGGTGTGCAGCAACGAAACCATCTACAACAGCAACGCCCAACCCTCGGGCGCAGGTGCGGTGCTCGGTGCGCTCGCGGGCGGCGCCGCCGGCAACACCATAGGCAACGGCGGCGGACGCGCAGCGGCCACCGCGGTGGGCATCATAGGCGGCGCCCTGCTCGGCAACGCAGTGGAAGGCAATGCCCATCCGGCGCAGCAGAACGTGCAGCGCTGCACCACCGAAACCCGTTACGAAAACCGCACCATAGGCTATGACGTGGTCTATGAATACGCCGGGCGCCGTTACACCACGCGCATGCCCACGGACCCCGGCGCGACGATTCCCGTTATGGTCCAGCCAGTCATCAACACGCCCTCGCCGGCCAACTACCCCGCGCCGACGCAGCAGGCACCCAGCTACTACCCCCCGCCCTCCGGCCCACAAGGGACATACACGCCTGCCCCCTTGTCCTACTACCAGCCTTACTACCCGTCGTGGACGCCGTGGTATGCGGCCATGCCCGCTATCACGCTGCAACTGGGCTATGCCAACATCCGTTCGGGTGGGCACGGGCACCGACACTGAGCCACGCAAGGCGGAACAAACACCGCGGCCCCGCCCGCAGAGCGCGCAACGCGCCTGCGCAGGCCCGGCATCGGGCTGGCTCGTGGTCTCGTCTTGCGCCCCCTCCCCTACAATCGCGCGTTTGTTCTGCTCTTTGCCTTGCGCCCCCATGACCACCGAGAAAATCGACGGCGTCAGCGTCGCCACCCAAGCCAGCGTCTATTTCGACGGCAAATGCATCAGCCACGGTATCACCCTGCCAGATGGCACGCGCAAGTCTGTGGGCGTGATTCTGCCCGCGACGCTCACCTTCCAAACCGGCGCGCCCGAGGCCATGGAATGCGTCGCGGGGGGCTGCGAATACAAGCTTGCGGGCAGCGACACCTGGCTGCGCTCGGGCCCCGGCGACACCTTCAGCATCCCCGGCAACTCCTCGTTCGACATTCGCGTCAGCGAGGCCTATCACTACATTTGCCATTTCGGCTGAAACCCCGCACCCGTTCAATCCCATGGCAACGATCCTCCAAGACCTGCCTGTCGGCCAGAAGGTCGGCATCGCCTTTTCGGGCGGCCTCGACACCAGCGCTGCGCTGCTCTGGATGCAGCGCAAAGGCGCCCTGCCCTTTGCCTACACCGCGAACCTGGGCCAGCCCGACGAGCCCGACTACGAAGCCATCCCGCGCAAAGCGCTCGAATACGGCGCCCAGAAGGCCCGCCTGATCGACTGCCGCAAGCAGCTCGCGCACGAGGGCATCGCCGCGCTGCAGGCGGGCGCCTTTCACATCTCTACCGCGGGGCTGACCTATTTCAACACCACGCCGCTGGGCCGCGCCGTCACGGGCACCATGCTCGTGGCCGCGATGAAAGAGGACGACGTCCATATCTGGGGCGACGGCAGCACCTACAAAGGCAACGACATCGAGCGTTTTTACCGCTACGGCCTGCTCACCAATCCGGCACTCAAAATCTACAAGCCCTGGCTCGATCAGAAGTTCATCGACGAGCTCGGCGGCCGCAAGGAGATGAGCGAATTCCTCATCGCCAACGGCTTCGACTACAAGATGAGCGCCGAAAAGGCCTACAGCACCGACAGCAACATGCTGGGCGCCACGCACGAGGCCAAAGACCTCGAATACCTGAACTCGGGCATCCGCATCGTCAACCCCATCATGGGTGTGCCTTTCTGGCGCGAGGATTGCCAAGTAAAGGCCGAGGAAGTCAGCGTGCGCTTCGAAGAAGGCCAGCCCGTGGCGCTGAACGGTGTCGAGTTCAACGACCCGGTGGCGCTGATCCTCGAAGCCAACCGCATCGGCGGACGCCACGGCTTAGGCATGAGCGACCAGATCGAAAACCGCATCATCGAAGCCAAGAGCCGCGGCATCTACGAAGCGCCCGGCATGGCGCTGCTGCACATCGCCTACGAGCGCCTCGTGACCGGCATCCACAACGAAGACACCATCGAGCAGTACCGCATGAACGGCATGAAGCTCGGCCGTCTGCTCTACCAGGGCCGCTGGTTCGACCCGCAGGCCATCATGCTGCGCGAAACCGCACAGCGCTGGGTGGCGCGCGCCGTCACCGGCATGGTGACGCTGGAATTGCGCCGCGGCAACGACTACTCGCTGCTCAACACCGAAAGCCCCAACCTCACCTACCACCCCGAGCGCCTGACCATGGAAAAGGGCGAGTCGATGTTCTCGCCACGCGACCGCATCGGCCAACTCACGATGCGCAACCTCGACATCGTGGACACGCGCGCCAAGCTCGGTATCTACGCTCAAACGGGGCTGCTCGCGGCAAGCAAGGATTCGCCCTTGCCGCTGCTGGGCAATGATTCCTGAAATGTTGGCACGAATCCTTGCGTTGCCAGTGTAAAAAACCGCCCTTCGGGCGGTTTTTTGTAGTCTTTTGGGGCAATAGTGCTTGATACACAAGCGTAGATAGCTCTCATTAGAAGAGCAATTTCCGTCACACCACCACGGGCTCGGGCTCCAAGCGAATGCCAAAGCGCTCATAGACGCTGGTCTGGATCGCGCGCGCCAGCGTCATCACCTCGCCGCCGGTCACGCTGTCCTGGCCCTGCCCGCGGTTGACCAGCACCAGCGCCTGCTTTTCATACACCCCGGCCTTGCCTATGGACTTGCCGCGCCAGCCGCAGGCATCGATCAGCCAACCCGCCGCCAGCTTGAAGCTGCCATCTGGCATGGGGTAATGCACGATCTTCGGGTCGCGCGCGATGATGTCGGCGCACTGTTCGGGCGTGACGCTGGGGTTTTTGAAGAAACTACCTGCATTGCCAAGCACCTGCGGATCGGGCAGCTTGGCGCGACGGATGGCGCAGACCCAGTCGAACACCTGCTGCGCCGTGGGCTGCGCAATCCCGGTTTCGGCGCTGCGGCGCTGCAGATCGAGGTAGCTCAGTTCCGCCTTCCAGGGCTTGGGCAGGCGCAGGCGCACGCGCGTGATCACGGCGCGCCCGGCCAGCCCCATGCCGCGCGGCAGACCGCCACCCGCCATCGCCAGGGATGGCGCGTGCTTGAACACTGAGTCGCGGTAGGCAAAACCGCACTGCGCGGCATCCAGCGTGAAGCACTGCCCGGTGGCCAGGTCCACGGCGTCCAGCGACTCGAAACGATCCTGCAGCTCCACCCCGTAGGCGCCAATGTTTTGCACCGGCGCCGCGCCCACAGTGCCGGGAATCAGTGCCATGTTTTCCAGGCCGGGCAGGCCGTGGGCCAGCGTCCAGCGCACACAGTCGTGCCAGAGCTCACCCGCCCCCGCCTCCACGATCCAGGCTTGCGCAGTGTCTTCGAGCACACGCAGACCCTTGATTTCGACTTTGAGCACCACCGCCTTCACATCCCCCGTGAGCACGATGTTGCTGCCGCCGCCCAGCACAAAAAAAGGCCCGCGCCCCAGTTCCTTGTGCTCCAGCAATTGCAAAATGTCATCGACGCTGCGCACATGCACCAGGGTCTGCGCGCGCGCTGCGATGCCAAAGCTGTTGAAGGGCTGCAAAGAGCAGTTTTTCTCGACTAACATAGGGCGATTTTCGCATTCCGATGATGCGCCACGCACCTGAGAACAGGTCCACGATCTTTTCGTGGTGCCCGCAAGGCAGCTGCCCCCATCGATCGAACCACCGAGAAACACCATGCCCTCCTTTGACACCGTGTGCGAACCCGATCTCGTAGAGGTCAAAAACGCCGTCGAAAACACCGCCAAGGAAATCGCCACCCGCTTCGACTTCAAGGGTACCTCCGCCGGCATCGAACTCAAGGACAAGGAAATCACGCTGCTGGGTGACGCCGAATTCCAGCTCACGCAGATCGCCGACATCCTGCGCGCCAAGCTCGCCAAGCGCGATGTGGATGTGCGCTTTCTCGATATGGGCGAGGTGCAGAAAGTCGGCGGCGACAAAGTCAAGCAAGTGGCCAAGGTGCGCAGCGGCATCGAAAGCGAGCTGGCCAAAAAGATCCAGCGCCTGGTCAAAGACAGCAAGCTCAAGGTGCAGGCGGCCATCCAGGGGGAATCGGTGCGCGTCACGGGCGCCAAACGCGACGACCTGCAGGCCGTGATGGCGCTGCTGCGCAAAGAGGTCGCAGACGTTCCCTTGTCTTTCAACAACTTCCGCGACTGAAATGCAGCCCTTGCAGCGCCACGCCCTGCGTTTTCTTGCTGCGATGGCTCTGTGCTCCAGTGGCAGTCTTTTTGGCGTGCCCGTACACGCCGAGCAGGCGGTGGCCCTGTCCGGCATTCTGGGGAGCAAGGCACTTCTGGTCATAGACGGCAACCCACCGCGCAGCATGGCGGCGGGCGAAGTCCACCAGGGCGTCAAGGTGCTCTCCGTCGGGCGCGATGATGCCGTGGTAGAAGTCAACGGTCTGCGCCGTAACCTGCGGCTCGGAGAGGCCCCGGTGAGCGTGGGCAGGCAGGGCGGCAGCGGCCGGCGTGTCACACTGCTCGCCGACGGACGCGGTCATTTCGTGGGCAATGGCACCATCAATGGACGCACCATGGACTTCGTGGTGGACACTGGGGCTTCCATGGTCGCAATCGGCCGCCCCGACGCCGAACGCCTCGGCTTGAACTATCAAAATGGCCAGCCCGTGCGCTTGAGCACCGCAAACGGCATTGCGCAAGGCTGGCGCATCAAGCTGGACTCCGTGCGCATTGGCGACGTCGAGGTTTTCGGCATCGACGCCATCGTCACACCCCAGCCCATGCCCTTCGTGCTGCTAGGCAACAGCATTCTCGAAGAGTTCCAAATGACCCGAATGAACGACCGGATGGTGCTGGAAAAGCGCTGAGTCACTGGCCTGGCACCCATGTCACCACCGTCTGCCTTCAGCCACCGCGGCCACGATGGCGAGTACGAGGACTTGCTCGGCCTCTGGGCCGACCTGGAATCCGCCCTCGCGATCTTGTTGTCTGCACCCTTGCAAGCGCTGCACTTTGCAGACAAGGTGCGCCAGCTCGACCGTTGGCTGCAGGACCTGATGGCGCATGACACCGACGCCGGGCTCTACCTCATGTTTCAACTCGCCAGCACCTCCACCGTGGGCTACAGCACCTCGCATGCCCTGGTGTGTGGCACGCTGTGCCACGTGCTGGCGCAAGAGCTGCAACTCGGCCAGCGTGAGCGCGACAGCCTGGTGCATGCGGCACTCACGATGAACATCGGCATGACTGCGCTCCAGGATGAATTAGCACAACAGCGCGAAAAACCCAGCGCAGCACAGCAAAACGCGATCCGGGCGCATGCAGAAAATGGGCGCGACTTGCTCGAGCGCCTGCGCGTGCAAGACGAACTCTGGCTGCGCGTGGTGCAACTGCACCATACCCACCTCCCCCCGCCGGGCAACGCCTTGTCGGCACAAGCGCCGCAAGAGCGACTCGTGCGTATCCTGAGCACCATAGACCGTTACGCCGCAATGATCAGCCCCCGCCAGAGCCGCGCCGGCCGCAGCATCACGGAATCGGTGCGTGCCATTTTCAGCCGCAGCACTGAAGCCACAGACGAAGTCAATCGCGCGCTAGTGCGTGCGCTTGGCCTGTGCCCGCCAGGCGTTTTTGTGCGCATGGACAATGGTGACACCGCACTCGTGTTGCGGCGCGGCACGGCCACCAACCATCCCCTCGTCGCCAGTTTGCTGGATCGCAGCGGCAAGAGCTACCCCAAGCCGTCGATTTACGAGACCGCGGGCGGCAAACCGCGCATCGAGTCATCGCTGCCGCGCGCCGCCGTGCTGTTGAAGCAGGATCACAGAACGATGGTGCGCCTGGGTCTTTATGCCGCGCAGCGCAGCCTGGAACTCGTCAAGCCGCACCCTATTGCAGCGTTTCCTTGAGTGCCGGGGGCACCATCCACGGGATCACGGGAATGCCCTCCGCGCGCAATTGCGCGATCTCCTCAGCGCAGGCTTGGCCGCGGATCGCCCGCTCCTGGGCCGCACCGCTATGCATACGCCGCGCCTCCTCAGGAAATCGCTCCCCAACGTCTTCAGTATGCGCCATGATTTCGCGCGTCAACGCAAGCCAGGCGCCCTGCACGGCAGCTGTCACTCCCTCGAGCGAGGCATTTGCCGCAGGCAACGAATCTTCGTCTGACGCGCCTACAGCACGAGGCGCTTTGGCACCAAGATTCAGGCGCGGAGCACTGAGCTGCTTGTCCACACCCGTGTCGCCACACAAAGGGCACTGCAGCAAGCCCTTGTGCACCTGCTCCTGAAAGTCCGTTTCGGATGCAAACCAGCCCTCAAAGGAATGGTCTTGCCCACACTTCAGGTCAAGCACCTTCATAGCGACGCAACAGATAACGATAAACGAAACCCGGAAACGCGAGTGTCAAAAACAATGTTCCCGTCACGGCATAAAACTCCCAGGTCTGCGGACTGATCTGGCCCAAGCGTCGCTCCAGCAGCAAGGCCAGTGCGCCCACGCAAAAATACAAGACGAGCAATTCCAGGAGGCGCAGCCACAAGGTTTTTTTTCCTCCCGCCCGCGGGCCGACAAAGAAATAACGCTGGCTCAAAAAAGGCAAATTGGCCGCCAGTGCGGCGGCCAATATCACCAGCCATATCGATGCAGTCTGGCTCATGAGGGAATGAAAGCCTACAAATCAGGTGACCAACGCGCGCAACACCGCATCCGAGCACAAAGCCATCAGCCCGCCAGGCAACAGGCCCAGCAAAAGCACCAGCGCACCATTGAGCGTAAGCACCACCCGCACATCCGGGCCCGCAGACACGCTTGTGGCCGTTAGCGGTGCATCGAAATACATCACCTTGATGACCCGCAAATAATAGAACGCACCGACCAGCGACATGATGACCGCAAACACGGCCAAAGCAATGTAAGCCGCCTGCCCCGACGCGATCAAGGCCTGCAAAACCGCAAGTTTTGCGTAAAAACCCACCAGAGGCGGAATGCCCGCCAAAGAGAACAGACAAATTGCCATCACGGCAGCATACAAGGGGCTGCGCTGGTTCAGGCCCGCAAAATCAGAAATCTCCTCACTCTCGAAGCCTTCACGCGCTAGCAACAAAATCACGCCGAAGCTCGCCAAGGTTGTCAACACATAAGTCACCACATAAAACATGGCAGAGCTATAGGCAGTTTGTACCGCAATGGCCTCCACCTGACCATTCACCACGCCCGACAGCAAACCCAGCAGCACGAAACCCATTTGCGCAATGGTGGAATAGGCCAGCATACGCTTCAGATTGGTTTGCGCAATGGCTGCCAAATTTCCCAAAAGCAATGAAGCAATCGCCATGATCGCCAGCATCTGCTGCCAATCGATCGCCATCGGCAAAAGCCCATCCACCAATAGGCGAATGGTGATCGCGAATGCCGCAAGTTTAGGGGCCGCGCCAATCATCAGGGTGATTGCCGTAGGCGCACCATGGTACACATCGGGAATCCAGAGGTGAAACGGCACCACGCCCAGTTTGAAAGCCAAGCCACTCACCACGAACACCAGCCCAAAAACCAGCACCTGATGGCGCACCTGTCCAGAAATGACCGCCTTGAACACCTGTCCGATGTCCAAAGACCCCGTCGCTCCGTAAAGCATGGACAAGCCATACAGCAGGAACCCACTGGCCATGGCACCAAGCACGAAATACTTCATTGCCGCCTCCGTCGCTCTGACATCGTCACGCCGCAGGGCGACCAGCGCATAGCTCGATAGGGTGAGCAATTCCAAACCGAGGTAGATCACCAGCAGATGGTTGCCTGAAATCATGATGAACATGCCGAGCAAGGCGAACATCGACAAGGTGAACAACTCGCCGCCGCGCAGCATGTCTCGATCAGCCGCATAGGACCGGCCATAGACCAAGGTCACCATGACCGCGATCGTGGCGAAGCACTTGAGCCAATTTCCCATGGCGTCACTGACCACCATGTTGCCAAAGCCGTAAAACGTACTCCCGTTGCGCGCGTACATGGCCTGCAATGCAGCCACGACCGCCAGCGTCAACAGCGTCAGCACATAGGTTCCCGTCCGGCGGTGGCTGCGCACACCCAAGTCGACCAACGCGATCACGCACGCCATCACCAGCAGCACAATCTCTGGGTAAACGGCAAGCCAGCTGATGTTATCAATCATCTCGAATCTTTCGGTTCAGTCTTGTCAGTTTAGCTTGGACAGGGCCACATGGCGCAGCAGTTCCGTGACGGAAGCATTCATCACGTCGGTAAAGGGACGGGGATAAATACCCATCGCCAATACCGCCAGAGCGAGCAATGCCAAGATCAAAAACTCCCGGCTCCCGATATCGCTGAGGCTACGCACGTTTTCATTGGCAATCGGCCCCAAATACACCCGCTTGAACATCCACAAGGTATAAGCCGCACCCAGTATGAGTGCCGTGGCTGCGGTCAGGCCAATCCAGAAATTCGATTGCACGGCGGCAAGAATCACCATCCACTCACCGACGAAACCCGCCGTTCCAGGCAAACCGCAGTTGGCCATGAAGAAAAGCAAGGCAAATGCCGCGAACCTGGGCATGGTATTGATAACGCCACCATAGGCGGCAATTTCGCGAGAATGAACGCGATCGTACAAAACACCGATCGCCAAAAACATCGCACCCGACACAAATCCGTGGGCGATCATTTGCACCAGGCCACCCGACACCCCGAGGTCATTGAACACGAAAAAGCCCAGCGTCACAAAACCCATGTGCGCCACCGAAGAATAGGCCACGAGCTTTTTCATGTCGGTCTGCACCAAGGCAACGAGCCCCACGTAAACGACCGCAATCAGCGACAGCGCCACCATCAGCCAGGCCCACTCATGGGCTGCGTCCGGGGTGACAGGCAGGGAGAAGCGCAAAAAACCATACGCGCCAAGTTTGAGCATGATGGCGGCAAGCACTGCGGAGCCACCGGTCGGCGCCTCCACGTGCACGTCCGGTAGCCAGGTATGCACTGGCCACATGGGCACCTTGACCGCAAACGCAGCGAAAAACGCGAAAAACAGCAAGGTTTGCGCGGTGGCACCCAAAGGCATCTTGTGCCAGGTAGCGATATCGAAACTACCACCAGACTGGTTATAGAGGTAGACCAGCGCTACCAGCATCAACAAAGAGCCGAGCAGGGTGTAGAGAAAGAATTTGAAAGCAGCATAAATCTTGTTCGGCCCACCCCAAATACCAATGATAAGGTACATGGGTATCAGCGTGGCCTCGAAGAACACGTAAAACAGCATGCCATCAAGCGCGGAAAAAACGCCGATCATCAGGCCCGAAAGAATCAGAAAGGCGCCCATGTACTGGTTTACACGCTCCGTCACCGACTCCCATGAGGCAATCACCACGATCAGCGTGATGAACGCCGTGAGCGGCACGAACCAGAACGAAATGCCGTCCAGCCCAAGATGGTAGTAAATGTTAAAGCTTTCGATCCAGCTCGTCTTTTCGACGAACTGCATCGCCGCAGTTCCAAGTTTGAACCCTTCGTACAAGGGCAAGGTGACCAAAAGGCCCAGAAACGCGCCCAGCAGGGCAAGCCAGCGCACAGCGGCTACCTGACCCTCACGTCCCATGGCCAGCAGCAGGGTGCCAAAGCCAATGGGCACCCAAATAGCAAGACTCAACAGTCCCATTTTTCTTTTTCTCCTACTTGTTGAGCCAGACAAAATACGTCAAGAACACGAAGACGCCCAAAATCATGAACAAAGCATAGTGGTAAACGTACCCAGACTGCACCCAGCGCACGACACCGGCCACCCAACCCACGATTTTCCAGGAGCCATTCACCACGGCACCATCGATGATGGCGCGATCGCCACCCTTCCAGAGAACCGTACCCAGAATTCTGGCTGCACGCGCAATGATGTTCTCGTTGATCCAATCCAGGTAGTATTTGTTGTCCATCAGGACGTATAGCGGATGCAGACGCCGCTTGATCGCAGCAGGCAAGGCCGGATTCACCAGATACATGTAGTAAGCAAGGGCAACGCCCGCCAAGGCAAGCCAAAACGGCGCCGCCTGCAACCCATGCAATGCCATGGCAACCGGCCCATGAAACGCCTGCGCAAGTTCTGCCATCGCGGGATGCTTGGCAAGATCGACAAAAATGGCATCTTTGAAGAAGTCACCAAACAACATGGGTCCGATGAACAGGAAGCCTGACACCACCGAAGGAATCGCGAGCAACACCAAAGGTACCGTCACCACCCACGGGGACTCGTGCGGCGCATGGTGGTGTGCATCATGCCCGTGCGCGTGCGCTTCCGTCTCATGTGCGTCGGGATTCTGGTCATACCGCTCCTTGCCATGAAAGACCAGAAAATAGAGGCGAAACGAATAAAAAGCGGTAATGAAAACCCCTGCGAGCACTGCGAAATGCGCGAATCCAGCGGCTGGCAAGTGGCTGGCGTGCACGGCCTCGATAATGCTGTCTTTGGAATAAAACCCGGAAAAGAAAGGCGTACCGATCAACGCCAAAGATGCCAACAGGAAAGTGATCCACGTGATCGGCATGTATTTGCGCACCCCGCCCATCCAGCGAATGTCCTGGTTGTGATGCAAGCCCATGATGACCGAACCTGCGCCCAGGAACAGCAGCGCCTTGAAAAACGCATGGGTCATCAAGTGAAATACCGCCACCGAATATGCGGACGCGCCCAGCGCCACCGTCATATACCCCAGCTGCGACAAGGTGGAGTATGCCACCACGCGCTTGATATCGTTCTGAATGATGCCCAGCAAGCCCATGAACAGGGCCGTGACGCCCCCAATGATGAGGATGAAATTGAGCGCGGTATCCGAAAGCTCGAACAATGGCGACATGCGCGCGACCATGAAAATCCCCGCCGTGACCATGGTGGCTGCATGAATCAGCGCGGAGATGGGTGTCGGACCTTCCATGGAATCCGGCAGCCACACATGCAGAGGAAACTGCGCACTCTTACCCATTGCACCGATGAACAGACAGATGCAGATCACGGTAATGAGCAGCCAGTCCGTTCCTGGGAATCCTAATTCCGCCAGCACATGCGCTTTGGCGAAAATCTCGCCGTAATTCAGAGTGCCTGCATAAGCAGCAATCAAACCAATTCCCAGAATGAACCCGAAGTCGCCAACCCGGTTGACCAAAAAGGCCTTCATGTTGGCAAAAATTGCGGATGGCTTGTTGAACCAGAATCCAATGAGCAGATAGGAAACCAATCCCACGGCTTCCCAGCCGAAAAACAGCTGCAGCAGGTTGTTGCTCATGACCAGCATGAGCATCGAGAAAGTAAACAGGGAAATATAGGCAAAAAATCGATCGTAGCCCTCGTCCTCTGCCATGTAGCCAATCGTATAAACATGCACCATGAGCGAAACAAAGGTCACGACGACCATCATCATCGCCGTCAAGCTGTCCACCCAAAAGCCCACTTCCATCTTCAAGCCGCCCGCCACCATCCAGGTGTAGATGGTTTCATTGAAGCGCGCACCATCGAGCGCCACGCTCTTGAGCGTCATGACCGACAGAATGAAGGCCACGAGGACACCCAAAATCGTCAGGCCATGACTCAGGGTGCGGCCAATTTTGTTTCCACCGAAGGAAGTGCCGAAAATACCTACCAGCACGGCGCCGGCGAGCGGCGCCAACGGCACGGTCAGAAGCGTGGAAGCAGAGAGGGTTTGACTCATTCTAGAGGACCTTGCGTAGGGCTACGACTCAACCCTTGAGGGTATTGAGATCTTCCGCATCGATGCTGGCCTTGTTGCGGAACAAAAGCACCAGAATGGCCAGACCAATGGCTGACTCAGCAGCCGCGACCGTCAGAATGAAAAATACGAACACCTGACCGTGCATGTCGCCAAGGTAATGCGAAAAAGCCACGAAGTTGGTGTTCACCGCCAACAGCATGAGTTCTATGGCCATGAGCAGCACAATGAGATTCTTGCGATTCAAGAAAATGCCGATCGCCGCAAGCGCAAAAAGCATTGCCCCCAGTGAAAGATAATGCCCCAAGGTCAAGGTCATACTTTTTTCTCCTCGACCGGCACATCGCTGGCCGGCGCAGCTCGCGGGATTGCCGCGATCTTCAACACTTCCAGCCGATCTGCGGCGCGCACATGCACCTGTTCGGATGGGTCTATCGCCTTGCTGTCTTTGCGCTGACGCAGAGTCAAGGCAATGGCGGCAAGCATGGCCACCAGGAGGATGACGGCAGCAATTTCAATCGGGAAAAGATACTCCGTATAAAGCAGCTTCCCCAAGGCCTTCACATTGGATGCCTGTACCGCGTGTCCCGCCGCATCCGCGACGACAGACGTGGACTTAGGCTCCCCGACACCGCGGAAACCACCCATCAGCACGGCGGCCATTTCAAGCGCGATCAGCGCGCCCACCGTCGCCGCCAAGGGAAAATGATTCCAGAATCCCTTGCGGACGGTGTCAACGCGAATGTCCAGCATCATCACCACGAAAAGAAACAGCACCATCACCGCACCCAAATACACGAGCACGAGCGCAATGGCGAGAAACTCTGCCTTCAGCAACATCCAAAGCCCAGCTGCCTGGGCAAAGGCCAGTATCAAATACAGCACCGCATGCACGGGGTTGCGCGCCGTCACCACCCGAAAGGCCGCAAACAGCAGTACGATCGAGAAAAAATAGAAAAAACCAGTCTTGGCGTCCATGAATCGGTTCTTTATAGAAAGTCTGGCCCAGTTTTTGGTCGCGCCGCTTCAGCGGTATTTTGCGTCTGCAGCCTTGGCCGCAGCAATTTCCGCTTCGTATTTGTCGCCGACGGCCAGCAACATCTCTTTGGTGAAATACAGATCGCCGCGCTTCTCGCCGTGGTATTCGAGGATATGGGTTTCGACGATCGAATCGACCGGGCAGCTTTCCTCGCAAAACCCGCAGAAAATGCATTTGGTCAGGTCGATGTCATAGCGCGTGGTGCGACGGGTGCCATCTTCGCGTTGTTGCGATTCTATGGTGATGGCCATCGCAGGACACACGGCCTCGCAAAGTTTGCAGGCGATGCAACGCTCTTCGCCGTTTTCGTAGCGGCGCAAAGCGTGCAAGCCACGAAACCGCGGTGACAGCGGCGTCTTCTCCTCGGGATATTGCACGGTAACCTTGCGGCGAAACGCATAACGCCCTGTCAAGGCCATGCCCTTGAACAATTCGACTAGCAAAAAGCTCTTGAAAAAATCCTTGAGCGAAAAAGGTGTAGCAGCAACAGCAGCCATTTGTGTCCCCGCTTACTTCCAGATATTCCAGGGCGAAAGCAACCACGCGCCAACGACGAGAAGCCACACCAGCGTCACTGGAATGAATATTTTCCACCCCAGACGCATGATCTGGTCATACCGGAAACGCGGGAAGGTGGCGCGAATCCAGATGAACATGGAAACCACGACGAAAGTCTTGAGGCCCAGCCAGATCCACCCTGGAATGGCATTGAAAAATTCGGTGTTGATGGGCGAGAGCCATCCGCCGAGGAACATGAGCACCGCAAGAATCGACACCAGCCACATGCTCGCGTATTCGGCCAGGAAAAAGATGGCGAATCCCATGCCCGAATATTCGACCATATGACCGGCGACGATTTCCGCTTCGCCTTCGACCACATCGAACGGATGCCGGTTGGTTTCGGCGACGCCGGAAATCAAATACACCATGAACATAGGCAACAGCGGCAGCCAGTTCCACGACAAAAACGCCAACCCCATGTCCGCAGCCATACCACGCGATTGCGCCATGACGATGTCCGTGAGGTTCATGCTGCCGGAAACCATGATGACCACGAGAAAGCAAAAACCCATGGCAATTTCATAGCTCACCATTTGCGCCGAAGCACGCAGTGCACCTAGAAAGGCATATTTGGAATTTGACGACCAGCCTGCGATGATCACGCCATACACCTCTATGGAAGTGATGGCCATCATCAGCAACAAACCGGCATTCACGTCGGCCAAGGCCACGTGCGGGCCAAAAGGAATCACAACCCAGGCCGCAAGCGCAGGCATAATGGCCATGACAGGGCCGAGAACGAACAGCCCTTTGTCAGCCGCTGTCGGCTGAATGATCTCTTTGGTCAGCAACTTCAGCGCATCGGCGATCGGCTGCAGCAAGCCCATGGGACCCACGCGATTGGGGCCGTAGCGCACCTGCATGAAGCCCAACAGCTTGCGCTCCCACAGCGTAAGGTACGCGACTGCGAGCAGCAGCGGGATCAGCACGGCGACGATCTTGAGCAGTGTCCAGACAACAGGCCAGCCGGCGTTCATCCACCATCCCTGGCCACTCAAACCGAGCCCTGCGTTGTAGAGCGCATCGATCATGCCATACCCCCTTCCCTTGCGCTGCGCGCATCGGCAGTGCGCTGCAAAGCGGGAGCGCGGCGCACCAAGCCGTCGAGTTGGTAAATGGATGCCACCACAGGGTCAGCCGCGCTGCTGGCAGCCTCGCCCCCGTCGCTTCCTTGGGCCGGCTGATTGCTCAATGCGGAGGTGGCAATGACGGGCTCCTGCCCGACCGGAGTCTTGGTTGCCAGCATCAGCACTTCCTGCGAGGACTCGAACTCGAAGCCGGGAAGTCCGAGCATGTTTGCCAGCACACGCAACACCTTCCAGGCCGGGCGCGTCTCGCCCAAAGGCCGCACCACGGCATGAAAGCTCTGCAAACGCCCTTCGGCATTCACGAAACTCCCGGAAGTCTCCGTGAACGGCGCGATCGGAAGAAGCACATCGCTGAACTCCATGTTCGCCTTGAAGGGACTCATGGTCACGACCATGTCTGCGGCGTCCAGGGCGGCAACGGCTTTGGCACCCGCTGCGGAGTCAAAGACAGGCTCGGTATTCAGCAATAGCGCAGCTTTCAGTCCACCCGCAAGCATTTGCGCGGCATTTTGGCCTCCCTGCAATGGCTGAGCACGCACGAACTGGGCGCCCACGGTGTTGGCGGCTTCGGTCAGATAGCCGACCGATGCACCTGTCTGTGTACCGATCCAGTGCGCGAGGGCCAACAAACGCGAGGCTTGCGCATGGTGTGCAGCCGCATTGCCCAGCAGCACGGCCTTGCGCTCGCCGCCGAGCAGCGATTGCGCGATCGCCTGCGCTGTGGCATCAAAAGAAGCGCTTGCACCCGCAGGCAGCGGCACCCCTTTTGCCTCGGCAATCGCCGCCGCCACCTGGGCCAATGCCTGCACCCAGTCGGCAGCTGGCTGCAGCAACGTATGGGCCACCGGCATGGCCCAGTCGCGCTGCTGGACATCGATCATGCTGACCACACAGCCCTGGCGCGTTGCCTGGCGAATACGCTGGGCGAAAAGCGGGTGGTCTTTGCGCAAATTCGAACCAACGACCAAGACACGCTGCAGCTTCGAGAGCGATGCAATCAGCGTGCCCAGCCAGCGCACCCCCGCAAAGGGCGGGAACTCCGCATGGCGCAAGCGATGGTCTATGTTGTCACTGCCCAGACCGCGCATGAACTCTGCGGCGAGATAGAGTTCTTCGAGCGTGCTGTGTGGGCTGACCAAAGCGCCTATGCTCGCGGCGCCTTGTTTTTTCTTGATGTCTTGCAGGCCATTTGCCACGTATTCGAGCGCAGTCTGCCAGTTGACCTCTTTCCAGACGCCCCCCTGTTTGAGCATGGGCTGGGTCAAGCGCTCTGCGCTATTGAGCGCTTCATAGGAAAAGCGGTCGCGATCCGCGATCCAGCATTCGTTGACTTCTTCGTTCTCGAAGGGAACGACGCGCATGACCTTGTGGTTTTTGACCTGCACGATCAGGTTTGCCCCGGTGGAATCGTGCGGGCTGATGGACTTGCGGCGCGAAAGCTCCCAGGTGCGCGCGCTGTAGCGAAACGGTTTGCTCGTCAAGGCACCAACGGGGCAAATGTCTATCATGTTGCCCGACAGTTCCGAATCGACCGTGCTGCCGGATACCGTGGTGATTTCGGAATGCTCGCCACGGTGGATCATGCCCAACTCCATGACGCCGGCGATTTCCTGGCCGAAACGCACGCAGCGCGTGCAATGGATGCAGCGGCTCATCTCCTCCATGGAGATCAATGGGCCCACGTCCTTGTGGAACACCACGCGCTTTTCTTCCTGGTAGCGCGAGGCCGAGCCGCCATAACCCACGGCCAAGTCTTGCAACTGGCATTCACCGCCCTGGTCGCAAATCGGACAGTCGAGCGGGTGGTTGATAAGCAAGAACTCCATCACGGACTTTTGGGCCTTGATGGCCTTCTCGCTCGTGGTGCGCACAATCATCCCCTGCGTGACCGGCGTCGCGCACGCCGGCACGGGCTTGGGCGCCTTCTCCACATCCACGAGGCACATGCGGCAATTGGCCGCGATCGAGAGCTTCTTGTGGTAGCAGAAATGGGGAATGTAGGTGCCCGCCTTTTCGGCCGCATGCATCACCATGCTGCCTTCGGCGACTTCCACTTTCTGACCGTCCAGTTCAATTTCAACCATATTCGTTCTCGCGATCAGGCAGACGCGGAGTTGACGGAAACAGCACCCTGCCCGGCCTTATTGCGGATCTTTGCCTCAAACTCGGGACGGAAATGTTTGAGCATGGCGCGCACCGGCATGGCCGCAGCATCGCCGAGCGCGCAAATCGTACGGCCCATGATGTTTTCGCCGACCGAGTCGAGCAGTTCCAGGTCACCCTCGCGGCCTTGTCCTTTGTGGATGCGATCGACGATGCGCCATAACCAGCCCGTACCCTCACGGCACGGCGTGCATTGGCCGCAGGATTCGTGGGCATAGAAGTAGGACAGTCGCAGCAGGCTTTCGACCATGCAGCGCGTGTCGTCCATCACGATGACGGCGCCCGAGCCCAGCATGGAGCCGGCCTTGGAGATGGAGTCGTAGTCCATGGTGCACTCCATCATGATGGCTGCTGGCAGCACCGGCGCTGAAGACCCCCCCGGGATCACGGCTTTGAGCTGGCGCCCTTTGCGCACGCCGCCCGCCAATTCGAGCAATTTGGCAAATGGCGTGCCGAGTGGAATCTCGTAATTGCCGGGATTTTCTACGTCGCCACTGACGGAAAAAATCTTGGTGCCACCATTGTTGGGCTTGCCGCACGCCAGATAGGCTGCGCCACCATTGCGGATGATCCAAGGCACGGCCGCAAAAGTTTCGGTGTTGTTGATCGTCGTGGGCTTGCCGTACAAACCGAAACTTGCAGGGAAAGGTGGCTTGAAGCGCGGCTGGCCTTTTTTGCCTTCGAGCGACTCGAGCAAGGCGGTTTCCTCGCCGCAGATGTAGGCACCAAAACCATGCGCGGCGTGCAACTGGAAGCTGAAATCGCTACCCAGAATGCGCTCACCGAGGTAGCCGGCAGCACGCGCTTCTTCGAGCGCCGCTTCGAAGCGCTCATACACCTGGAAAATCTCGCCGTGAATGTAGTTGTAGCCTACGCTAATGCCCATGGCATAAGCCGCGATGATCATGCCCTCGATGACGGTATGCGGGTTGTAGCGCAGGATGTCGCGGTCTTTACAGGTACCCGGCTCGCCTTCATCGGAGTTGCACACCAGATATTTTTGCCCCGGGAACTGGCGTGGCATGAAGCTCCACTTCAAGCCCGTGGGAAAGCCCGCACCACCGCGTCCGCGCAGGCCCGAATCCTTCACCGTGGCAATGACCTGGTCCTGCGTGAGCCCTTCGCCGCCATCCTTGCCGAGAATTTTGCGCAAAGCCTGGTAGCCACCGCGCGCCTCGTAATCCTTGAGGCTCCAGTTGCTGCCGTCCAGCCCGGCGTATATCTGCGGATTGATGTGGCGCCCGTGAAAACAGGTCTGTACGCCTGTGGCCTGGAACTGCGCCAGAATTTGTGCTGCCGTGGTCATGGGCGCTCCTCAGCCTGGCGCAGGCCATCGATCAGTTGGTCGAGCTTTTCGTCGTCCATAAAGCTGCACATGGTGCGGTCGTTGACCAGCATCACAGGGGCGTCTGCGCATGCGCCCAAGCATTCGCATTGCTGCAGCGTGAACATGCCGTCGGCCGTGGTTTCACCCATCTGGATACCGAGTTTTTGCTCCAAATGGTGCAGCGCCTTGAGACCGTCGCGCAGTTGGCAGGGCAGATTCGTGCAGACGTTGAGCTTGAAACGGCCCACCGGCGCCTGGTTGAACATGTTGTAGAAAGTCGTGACCTCGTGCACGGCGATGGTGGGCATGCCGAGGTATTCGGCCACGTCCTGCTCGGCTTCGGGGCTCACCCAGCCCTGTTCCTGCTGCACGATAGACAGGCAGGCCATCACGGCAGACTGTCTTTGCTCGGCGGGGTACTTGGCCACTTCGCGTGCAAAGCGGGCTTTGGTCGCTTCAGAAATCATCGGTCAATCTCTCCGAACACGATATCCAGGGTGCCTATGATGGCCACGGCGTCGGCGAGCATGTGGCCCCGCGCGATTTCATCGAGTGCGGACAAGTGCACAAAGCCCGGCGCGCGAATCTTCAGCCGGTACGGCTTATTGGCGCCATCGCTGACGAGATAGATGCCGAATTCGCCTTTGGGATGCTCGACGGCCGCGTACGCCTCGCCTTCGGGCACATGGAAGCCTTCGGTGAAGAGCTTGAAGTGGTGGATCAGCTCTTCCATGTTGGACTTCATGGCCTCGCGCGATGGCGGGGCCACCTTGTGGTTGTCGGTGATCACCGGGCCGGGGTTGGCGCGCAGCCAATCGACACACTGCTTGATGATGCGGTTGGACTCGCGCATCTCATGTACGCGCACGAGGTAGCGGTCGTAGCAGTCGCCCGTTTTGCCCACGGGAATATCGAAATCCATGCGCTCATAGACTTCATAAGGCTGCTTTTTGCGCAAGTCCCAGGCGATGCCGGAGCCCCGCAGCATGGGGCCGGTCATGCCAAGATTGAGCGCGCGCTCGGGCGTGACGACGCCGATTCCGACGGTGCGCTGTTTCCAGATGCGGTTGTCGGTGAGCAGGGTTTCGTATTCATCGACGCACTTCGGAAAGCGCTGCGTGAAATCATCGATGAAGTCGAGCAAAGAGCCCTGGCGGTTGCGATTGAGTTCCGCGAGCTCTTTCGGCCCTTTGATCTTGCTGACCTTGAATTGCGGCATGCTGTCGGGCAGGTCGCGGTAAACGCCGCCAGGGCGGAAGTACGCCGCGTGCATGCGCGCGCCGGACACGGCCTCGTACATGTCGAACAGGTCTTCACGCTCGCGGAAGGTGTAGATCAGGATCGTGGAGCTGCCGCAGTCGTTGCCGTGCGAGCCCAGCCACATCAGGTGGTTCAAGAGGCGCGTGATTTCGGCGAACATCACGCGGATGTATTGCGCGCGCAGCGGCACCTCTATGCCCAGCAGCTTTTCGATCGCGAGGCAGTATGCGTGCTCGTTGCACATCATGGACACGTAGTCGAGCCGGTCCATGTAGGGCAGCGACTGGATGAAAGTCTTGTGCTCGGCGAGCTTTTCCGTCGCGCGGTGCAGCAGGCCGATATGCGGGTCGGCGCGCTGCACGACTTCACCGTCGAGTTCGAGCACGAGGCGCAGCACGCCGTGCGCTGCCGGGTGCTGGGGGCCGAAGTTCAGCGAATAGTTTTTGATTTCAGCCATGGTGGATCACAAACGGCGCGCCGCACCCAGGCCGGCGTATTTGTCTTCACGGACGATGCGCGGCGTGTTTTCGCGCGGCTCGATCGAGACCGGCTCATAGACCACCCGGCGCCGCTCCTCGTCGTAGCGCATTTCGACATGCCCCGAGAGCGGGAAATCCTTGCGGAACGGGTGACCCGCAAAGCCATAGTCGGTGAGGATGCGGCGCAGGTCGTCGTGCCCCTCGAAGACGATGCCATACAGGTCGAACGCCTCGCGCTCGAACCAGTTCGCCGAGGCCCACAATTGCGAGACCGAGGGCAGCACCGGAAGATCGTCGTCGGGGCAACGCACTTTGACGCGCACGCGCTGATTCAGGCTCAGCGACAACAAATGCACCACGACGCCGAAGCGGGGGCTTTCTTGCCCTGCAAAGTCTGCGTAGTCCATACCGCACAAGTCGATGAGCTGCTCGAAACGGCAGGCATCGGCATCACGCAAGCGCTGCATCACACCAAGATAGTCAGCGGCCGTCACTTGTACCGTGACTTCTCCGAGGCGAATGGAAATGCTGCGTGCAGCATCACCCAATACGCTGGCGATGGTTTCCTGGAGCTGTTCGGGCCGAATGGCTGTTTCTGTCATCGTCAACCCTTCAAACCCGTGCGATGGTGTGGGTGCGGCGGATTTTCTGCTGCAGCTGGATGATGCCGTAGAGCAAAGCCTCGGCCGTGGGCGGGCAACCGGGCACGTACACATCGACCGGCACGATACGGTCGCAGCCGCGCACCACCGAATAACTGTAGTGGTAGTAGCCCCCGCCATTGGCGCAGGAGCCCATGGAAAGCACCCAGCGCGGCTCGGCCATCTGGTCGTAAACCTTGCGCAGGGCTGGCGCCATTTTGTTGCACAGCGTCCCAGCGACGATCATCAGGTCGGACTGGCGCGGACTGGCGCGAAAGACCTCGGCACCGAAACGCCCGATGTCGTAGCGTGCAGCAGCCGCGTGCATCATCTCGACAGCGCAGCAGGCCAAACCAAACGTCATGGGCCACAGCGAACCCGTTTTGGCCCAGTTCACCACCGCGTCATAGCTCGTGGTGACGAAGCCTTCTTTCATTACGCCTTCAATCATCAGATCCGTCCTCGTTGAAGCCTGTCGCGCTCATTCCCAGTCGAGGGCGCCTTTTTTCCACTCGTAGACGAAGCCCACGACCAGGATGGCGAGAAAGATCAGCGCAGCGATAAAGCCGGTCAGACCGACTTCGCGCATCACCACCGCCCAGGGGAAGAGAAAGGCAACCTCGAGGTCGAACAGAATGAACAGGATGGCGACGAGGTAGTAGCGTACATCGAACTTCATGCGCGCGTCTTCGAAGGCCTCGAAGCCGCACTCGTACGCAGAATTTTTGGCCGCATCGGGCCGGTTCGGCCCCAGCACATAACCGAGAACCAGAGGGACGACACCGATGGCGATGCCGACCAAGATGAACAACAAAACGGGGAGGTATTGATCGAGGTTCATCTTGTGGATTTGCTCACCGCTGTAGCCGCGCCTGCAAGAAACTCGACGGACGCGAGCAACAGGCGGGTTTTTGTATGGTGCCGTCGGCGAGACTCGAACTCGCACAGCTTTCGCCACTACCCCCTCAAGATAGCGTGTCTACCAATTTCACCACGACGGCGGTTTTTTGCTGACTGGATGGCTTGAGGCTTGCGCTCCAGACAGACGCAAATTCTAACCCGGAAAAACCCTCATTCGCCGGCTTCGGGCGTCTTTTGCTGCAGATTATTTGGTGGGAATCTGCGCCGCCCCCGAGGCAGCGGTAGCAGGCGCGGAGGCTGCAGCGGACGCTGGGGCCGCAGGCGCAGCAGGCGCGACAGCGGCGGATTCGAGCACGCTGTTGGAGCTCGTGGGGCGCGCATTGCCGAAGTACGCCAGCGCCAGCGTGGCGACGAAGAAGACGGTCGCGAGCACTGCGGTCGAGCGCGAGAGGAAGTTCGCGCTGCCGCTGGCGCCGAACAGGCTGCCTGCGCCACCGCTGCCAAAGGCGGCCCCCATGTCCGCGCCTTTGCCATGCTGCACCAGCACCAGACCGATCATGCCCACGGCCGCGAGCATCTGCACGACCAAGATCACGTTGACGAGCACATTCATTGTATTTTTACTCCTTTTTCAATAGCTTCTTACGCTGATTTTCACTTGACTGAAGCGATGATTTGCAAAAAATCGGGCGCTTTCAATGAAGCGCCGCCGATCAGGCCGCCGTCGATGTCAGGCTGGGCCAGCAGGGCCGCGGCGTTGCCCGCATTCATGCTGCCGCCGTAGAGCAGGCGGATGCGGTCAGGCTGCTCGGTTGCGGCCGCAAGCTGGCTGCGCAGCACGGCGTGCACCTCCTGCGCCTGTTCGGGCGTGGCCGTGAGCCCCGTGCCTATGGCCCAGACGGGCTCGTAGGCCACCACGATTTCGCTGATGCAGTGGCCGTTGAGGTGGATCACCGCGGCGAGCTGGCGCTTGACCACGGCTTCGGTCAGGCCGGCCTCACGCTCCTGCATGGTTTCGCCCAGGCAGACGATGGGCGTGATGCCCGCGGCGAGCGCCCTCTGCGCCTTGATGGCGACGAGGGAGTCGTTCTCGTGGTGGTATTGGCGCCGTTCGGAATGCCCGACGAGCACGTAGCGCACGGAAAATTCCTTGAGCATCGCGGCCGACACCTCGCCGGTGTAGGCCCCGGCCTCGTGCGCCGATACGTCCTGCGCCGCCACGGCCAGCGACGAGCCGGCGGTGAGCGCCTGCACCTGCGCGAGATACGGCGCGGGCGCCGCCACGGCCACGTCACAGGCGGGCGCCTGCTGCGCCATGCCGTCGAGCACGGCGCGCAGCAGCGCCTCGTTGCTGGCCAGGCTGCCGTTCATCTTCCAGTTGCCTGCAATGAGCTTCTTTTTCATGGTTACCACGTCAAAACGATCTTGCCTATATGTTGGTTGGACTCCATCAACGCATGCGCCTGGGCGGCGTCGGCCGCTGCAAAAGTGCGATGCACGACGGGGCGTATCTTGCCTGCGGCGATGAGCGGCCAGACGCGCTCGCGCAGAGCGCGTGCGATCGCGCCCTTGAACGCCACGGGGCGCGGGCGCAGCGTGGAGCCCGTGATGACGAGCCGCCGGCGCAGCACCAAGGAGGCATCGAAACTGCTTTTAGTGCCACCTTGCACGGCGATGATGAGCAGGCGCCCGTCTTCGGCCAGGCATTCGACCTCGCGCGCGACGTAATCGCCCGCGACGATGTCGAGGATCACGTCCACGCCCCTGCCTTGCGTGAGGCGCAGACACTCGGCGGCGAAGTCTTGGTTTTTGTAGTGGATCGCGTGGCTTGCGCCGAGCTCCACGCAGGCCTGGCATTTTTGCTCGCTGCCGGCGGTGGCGATCACGGTCGCACCGAAAGCGCGCGCCAGCTGGATCGCCGTAACGCCTATGCCACTGGTGCCGCCTTGCACGAGCAGGGTTTCGCCGGCCTGCAGGCGGCCCCGGTCGAACACGTTGCTCCAGACGGTGAAAAAGGTCTCGGGCAAAGAAGCCGCTTCGGCATCGCTCAAACCCTCGGGCACGGGCAGGCACTGCGCCACGGGCGCGACGCAGTATTCGGCGTAGCCACCGCCAGCCACCAGCGCACACACGCGGTCGCCCACCTGGAAGCCCGCTTCGGCCAGCGCAGCCGCGTCACCGCCTTCGATCACGCCCGCAACTTCGAGGCCCGGCAGGTCGGACGCGCCCGGCGGCGGCGGGTAATGACCTTTGCGCTGCAGCACGTCGGGCCGGTTGACGCCGCTCGCGCGCACGCGGATCAGCACCTCGCCCGCGCCCGGCTGGGGCTGCGGGCGCTCGGCCAGACGCAGGACTTCGGGCTTGCCAAAGGCAGGTATTTCTACGACACGCATACAAAAACCATAGCAATTTTGTATGGATGAAAAATGCTAATAGCGCTTGAATGACAAGCGCTAGCAGCTCTCATTGAATGAGCAAAAAGCTCAAACTTCCTCAGGCGCTGAACCCTCTTCGGGCGCAGCTTGCGGCGCAGGCGCGCGGCCGGCGCCGCGGCCGCCTTCACGGCGTTCGCGCTCACCGCGTTCACCGCGCTCGGTGCGTTCGCCACGCTCGGCGCGTTCACCATTGCCCGCGGGCCGATCGGAGAGCGCCTTCATCGACAGCTTGACGCGCCCCTTGTCGTCGGTCTCGAGCACCTTGACCTTGACGATCTGGCCCTCGCTGAGGTAGTCGCTCACGCGCTCGACACGCTCGTTGGCGATCTGGCTGATGTGCAACAGGCCATCCTTGCCCGGCAACACGTTGACCAGTGCGCCAAAGTCCAGAATCTTGACCACCGGCCCTTCATAGACCTGCCCCACCTCGACCTCTGCCGTGAGCTGCTCGATGCGCCGCTTGGCCTCCTCGGCCTTGGCACCGTCGGTCGCGGCGATGGTGATGGTGCCGTCTTCGGCGATGTCGATCTGCGTGCCGGTTTCCTCGGTCAGCGCGCGGATCACGGCGCCGCCCTTGCCGATCACGTCGCGGATCTTCTCGGGGTTGATCTTCATCGTGAAGAGCTTGGGCGCAAAGCTGCTGACCTCGGTATTGGCGCCGGCCATGGCCCCCTGCATCTTGCCCAGAATGTGCATGCGCGCCTCCTTGGCCTGCGCCAGCGCCACCTGCATGATTTCTTTGGTGATGCCCTGGATCTTGATGTCCATTTGCAGCGCCGTGATGCCGCTCGTGGTGCCCGCGACCTTGAAGTCCATGTCGCCAAGGTGATCTTCATCACCGAGGATGTCGGTCAGCACGGCGAAGCGGTTGTCTTCCTTGATCAAACCCATGGCGATGCCTGCGACATGCGCCCTCAGCGGCACGCCCGCGTCCATCAGCGCGAGGCAGCCGCCGCAGACCGAGGCCATGGACGAGGATCCGTTCGATTCAGTGATTTCGGACACCACGCGCATGGTGTAGGGAAATTCGTCCTTCTCGGGCAGCACGGCCGTGAGCGCGCGCTTGGCGAGGCGACCGTGGCCGATCTCGCGGCGCTTGGTGCTGCCCATGCGCCCGGCTTCGCCCGTGGCGAACGGCGGCATGTTGTAGTGCAGCATGAAGCGGTCTTCGTACTCGCCCAGCAAGGCGTCGATGCGCTGCGCGTCGCGCTCGGTGCCCAGCGTGGCCACGGCCAGCGCCTGCGTCTCGCCGCGCGTGAACAGCGCCGAGCCGTGCGTGCGCGGCAGCACCGAGGTGCGGATTTCGATCGGGCGCACGGTGCGCGTGTCGCGCCCGTCGATGCGCGGCTCGCCCGCGAGGATCTGGCTGCGCACGATGCGCGCCTCGATCTCGAACAGCAGGCCCTCGACCTTCACCGGGTCGAACTCCAGCCCGGCTTCGCGCAAATCGGCCATGACCACGGCGTAGGCCTCGCGGCAGGCCTGGGTGCGCGCCTGCTTGTTGCGGATCTGGTAGGCGGCGCGCAGGCGCTCTTCACCGAATTCGGTCACCTTGGCGATCAAGGCTTCGTCACGCTGCGGCGGCTGCCAGTCCCACAGCGGCTTGCCGGCCTCGCGCACCAATTCGTGGATGGCGTTGATCGCGATGTTGCTCTGCTCGTGGCCGAACACCACGGCGCCGAGCATGACCTCCTCAGGCAACTGCTGCGCCTCGGACTCGACCATGAGCACGGCTGCCTCGGTGCCGGCCACGACCAGGTCGAGCTGGCTTTGCTTGCGCGCCGTCTGGCCGGGGTTGAGCACATAGGCGCCATTGACATAGCCCACGCGCGCGGCACCGATCGGGCCGTTGAACGGGATGCCCGAGACGGCCAGCGCCGCGCTGGTGGCGAGCATGGCGGGGATGTCGGCATCGACCTCGGGGTTCAGCGACAAGGTGTGCACGACCACGTGCACCTCGTTGAAAAAGCCCTCGGGGAACAGCGGACGGATCGGGCGGTCGATCAAGCGGCTCGTGAGCGTTTCATACTCGCTGGGCTTGGCCTCGCGCTTGAAAAAGCTGCCCGGAATCTTGCCCGCGGCGTAGGCTTTTTCGATGTAATCCACGGTGAGCGGGAAAAAATCCTGCCCCGGCTTGGGCGACTTGGACGCGGCCACCGTGGCCAGCACCACGGTATCGTCCATGTTGACCAGCACGGCGCCGGTGGCCTGGCGGGCGATCTCGCCCGTTTCCAGGGTGACTTGGTGCTCGCCCCACTGGAAGGACTTGGTGACTTTGTTGAACAGACTCATAAATGCTCCAAATTAAATAGCTAAAAGCGCATACCTATCAAGCGCCAGAGCCCCATTCAGAACACGATGCCATTCCAGTGGCCCTGCGCCAGGACAAGGCCATTGGAATGACACAGCTTCGCTCTGCAGTGGTGACTCCGAAGCAAAAAACGCCTGAGCTAGCGTATGACTAACCCAGGCGTCCCATGCGTACAACGTCGAATTACTTGCGCAGCCCCAGCTTGGCGATCAGCGCGGTGTAGCGGTCGGCGTCCTTGGCTTTGAGGTAGTCGAGCAGCTTGCGGCGGCGACTCACCATGCGCAGCAGACCGCGGCGGCCGTGGTGGTCCTTGGCGTGGGTCTTGAAGTGCGGGGTGAGCTCGTTGATGCGCGCGGTGAGCAGCGCGACTTGAACCTCGGGGCTGCCGGTGTCGTTGGCAGAACGGGCGTTGGCCTGGATGACTTCGGCCTTGATGGAAGATGCGATCATGGGTTTTCCTGAAAGAATCGGGCGCAGACGATGGGCATGAGCCCTTGCAACCCGGGTTTTGACTTGCGCCAGCGGCCGGAACGAGCCACGCGGCGTGCGTTTTGCACCATGCAAAACCTGTGGATTATAGCTGCTCGGTTTTTCTGCCCATTCGGCCGCGCTCAATGCTCCTGCAACTTCTCTTGCAGCCACACCTTGATCAAAGACTGGTAGGGCACGTCCCGTGCGTTGGCGGCAGCCTTGAGCGAATCCAGCAGGTGTTGCGGCAGCCGCAATGAGATAGTTTTGGTCGTGGGCTTCAGGTTTGGCAAGGTCACTCTCTGGGCCTTGGACCAGTCCACATGATCCGTGGAGTCATGCGACTCCCAATAGGCGCGCTCCTCGTCTTCGGAAGCAAACTTGGGAACAGGTTTAGCGGGCTTGTGCATAGATGAGCCTCTCTTTCCGATGCATGTCTCGCGCGGAAATCACGCGAATCAGCGTGCCAGCATGCCGCAACGTGAAAGTGAGGTGCAGCGGCCTTCCTTTGTCCGTTTTCCCCAGCGCGTGAAAACGCGGCTCGTTCAGACTGTGCACCGCATCTTCCACGAACAACAAAGGCGTGCTGAAAAAGACCTGTTCGGCCTCGGCCATGGATACGCCATGTTTTTCGTTCTTTCGGGCATTGCCATCATCCCGGTCGAACCCCGTGATCTTGCTCAGGTCGAGCATTTTTGTATATCACCAACGTATCCTCCCTGGCGCACACTTTGCACCTGCAACCAAGCCTTCAGCCGCTCCACCCCCTGCACCAGACGCTCAGGATCGTGCGAGGCGAAGCACCAGCGCAGCCAGCCCTGCCCCTCGGGGCCGAAGGCGTTGCCGGGGGCCAGGCCCAGCCCGGCCTCGGTGACCAGGCGCTTGGCCGTGGCGAGGGAGTCGCCTTGCCCATGCAGGCGGAAAAACGCATACATGCCGCCCAGCGGCGTAGCCACCTCGACGCCCGGTAGCGCCTGCAACAAGGGCAGCAGGGTATCGCGGCACGCGCGCAGGTGCGCCACCACGCGCGGCGTGATCTCGTCGGCGTGCTGCAGCGCCGCGATGCCCGCGCGCTGCGTGAACACGCTCGTGCACGAGGTGTTGAACTCCACCAATTTGCCCACGTGGTGCACCGCCGCGGGCGGCAGCACCAGCCAGCCCAGGCGCCAGCCCGTCATCAAAAAGCTCTTGGAAAAGCTGTGCACCACCACCAGCCGGTCTTCGGGCTCGGCCAGGTCGAGGAAGCTCGGCGCGCAAGCCTTTGGCGAGGGCGCGTAATACAGGCGCTCGTACACCTCGTCGGCCAGAATCCAGGTGCCCGTGCGGCGGCAATGCGCGAGGATCGCGCGCTGCTCCTCGGGGCGCAAAGTCCAGCCCGTGGGGTTGTTGGGCGCGTTGAGGATCAGCAAGCGCGTGCGCGGCGTGATGGCGGCCAGCAAGGCGTCCAGGTCGAGCGCCCACGCCCCACCCGGCTGCGGGCGCAGCGCCACGCACTGCAGGCGCGCGCCCATGATCTGCGGCTGCGCCGTCAGATTGGGCCACACGGGCGTCACGGCGACCACCTCGTCGCCCGCATCGACGAGCGCCTGCACGGCCAGCATCAGCGCATTCACGCCGCCCGAGGTCACGACGACGCGCTCGGGCGCCACGGCGCGATGCAGATCGCTCATGTAGGCGGCAATGGCTGCGCGCAGCTCGGGCAGACCGAGGTTGTGCGAATAAAAAGTCTCGCCGCGCTCGATCGAGGCCACCGCCGCCTGGCGCACCACCGCGGGCGTGCCCTCGTCGCTCTCGCCAAACCAGAACGCCAGCACGTCGCTGCGCCCCAGGCCAGCGTTGGCCACTTCACGGATACGGGATTCCTCGAGGTTCAAAACGGCTTGGCGCATGGCAGTATGTGAAATGGAGCGGAATGATCCTCCATCCTACCGCCTGCCCTTCACACTTCACCCTCGTCTTTTTGGAATGCCCATGCCCACTACCGCCCAAAAATATGCAACAAACGTAGCAACTCACGCACGCCGCTCCTCGATAAAAGCCCTTTTTGCCTTGTGTTTTATCGTGAGCCTCAGCGCCCTGCCCTCGTCGGCCTTCGCCGCAAGCAAAAAATCCCAATCCAGCGACACCACGGCCACGACATCCGGCAACACCGGCACGGCAAGCAAGAAAAAGCACAGCGTGCGCATCACCCACCAGCGCAGCCCCAGCGAAGAAACCACCGCCGAGCGCGACCGCCGCCTGTACCGCGAATGCCGCGGCATGCCGAATGCGGGGGCGTGCTTGGGGTACACCGGGCGATAGCGCCACATAATTCCCGCCGCTCATCGGCCTGCGCAGGCCATCCGTCGCTTGCCACATGCAGCACATGGGATATTGATTACCATCGCCCCATGCAATCGCTTGCATCTTCGTATGTCTGCACACAAAAAACCCGCCGCACGCGCTCGTCATCGCGTCTGATGGGTAACGCCGCAGGCATCACCTTGATCGAAGCCATGGTCGTGGTGGCCATACTCGCCATACTCGCGGCCCTCGCAGGGCCCGCATTCACACCCCTGATGCAGCGATGGCGCGTGCGGCAAGCTGCAGAAAGTTTGCAGTCCTCCTTGTACCTGGGGCGATCCGAAGCCATCAAACGCGGCGGGAATGTTTCCATCAAAAGCAATTGCGCTAGTGCCACCACCGATTGGAGTTGCGGTTGGACGGTTTTCATCGACACCAACAACAACGGAGCCCAAGATTCGGGCCAAACCCCGGCAGAAGATAGCCTGCAAATGGTTTCCGTGCCATCCAATACGCAAGTGACGCTGACCAGCAGCAATGGTTATTTGCACATAGACCGCTGGGGCCAGTTTGACAACAACGGCAACAAAACCGCCGCATTCCGGCTTTATCCACAAGGTGCGAGCACTGCGCACCCTGCAGCCGAAACCGTATGCGTGAAGCCCGGCGGGCAAATCAAACGCATGGATGGGGGGAGCAGCACATGCCCATGAATACCGCCATACCCCATCAAGTGATGGCTATTTCGCAAAGAATGGCAAAGGTTACCGGCATGAGTGCAATTGAACTTTTGACTGTGCTCAGTATTTTGTCCCTCTTGATGGCCTTGGCTGTCCCAGGCTTTCAATCGCTCATTGAACGCTGGCGCGTACAGCAAGCCGTAGAGGCAATGAAGTCAACGCTCTACTATGCCCGCTCCGAAGCCGTGAAGCGCGGTGGCCGCATAGGCATCCAGAAAAACGCCAACAACACCAACGGCTGCAGCTTGGCTTCCACCAACGAAGAATGGAGTTGCGGCTGGTTCGTCTTCCATGACAGCAACAACAACGGCACATGGAACAGCGGTGAAGAAATCCTGCAAACCTATTCCACGCCCGCAAAAGTCAACGTCATTCACCACTCTGGCGGCGCAAAAATCAAGGTGGATCGGTACGGCAAGATGAGCGGGCTCAACGCCAAAGGTTTTTCTTTTTCTCCCGATCCCGCAGGCATTAGCTCCCCAGCCACGCGCGGCATTTGCATGGCATCTGGCGGCCGCATTCGGGTCATAGAGGACATTCCATGCGCCTGAAACACAGTCCCATTCCATTACAACGCGGCTTCAGCCTGATAGAAGCCATGGTGGCCATCGTCGTCATGGCGCTCGGTATTTTGGGCATTTTGGGGGTACAGCTGCGTACCCTGACCGACAACCAGACGGGCGTGCGGCGCGCGCAAGCCGTGCGCTTGATTGAAGACTTGAGCGAACGCCTCAAGGCCAATCCCGATGCCATCGGCAATGCGAGCGCCTATGTATCCAGTTGGGGCGCCACACTTTCCACTCCGACCAATTGCTCCATTGCAACCGGCTTTCCTGGTACCAAATGCGCCCCCGCACAACTCGCCGCATATGACAAAGACCGCTGGATTCGTTCGGTACGCGCCGCCTTACCTTTGGGTGACGCCGCCATTTTCATATCTCCCAGCGACACGCGAGAACTCGGCGTGATGATCGCCTGGCGCGCCAACGAACGCGGCGACAGCGCTTCGGACAGTGCATACACAAGCGTCTTCGCACCCGCCAGCACCGGCGGGGCCGCCATCAACTGCCCGGCGGGCAAGATTTGCCATCTGCAATACATCAGCCTCACGCAACGCTGCCTGCCCGATGCCGCCAGTTCCAGCATGGTGTATTGCCCTGAGTAACCCCTATTTCATCGTCCCAACATGCCCGCACCCTTGCTTGTCCCTCACCGCGGCCGGCCCTCACGCTGGCGGCAAAAGGGCGCCACTTTGGTCGAACTCATGGTGGGTATCGCCATTGGCCTGCTGACCGTGGCCGCCGCCGTGGGTGCGCTCATGGTTTCACGCAGCATCAGCGGCACCGTGAGCGACTCCAGCCAATTGCAACAGCAAGCCGCCTACGCCTTCCGAGTCATCGGCCAACAATTACGCCAGTCCGGCGGGTTGAGTATCGATCCTACGACGGGTGCCAAAGACGTTGTCGTATTCCTCTCATTGCCGGCAAGTACTCCTTTGTCCGTCGCTGGAATGGACTCGCCAGCCAGCAATGAATACAAACTCACCGTCACCTACCAAAACGTGCAAGAGCCCACGTATTCCGGCGGCTCCACCCCCACAAATGGCTATTTGATGCGCGACTGCCTCGGCGAATCGCACGATATTGCCAGTGACCCACTCATCACCAGCCGATTCACGCTCGATGCCAATGGCAACCTCGTCTGCGCCGGCAATGGCAGCGCCCAGCCCTTGATCAGCGGCGTGAAGGATTTTCGGGTGACCTATCTACAGCAGACATTGGATGCAGCCACCTTGCAACCCCAATTCCGTTACGCATCGGCGACCGCCCTCACAAGCACTGACTGGCCAAGCGTCTATGCCGTAGAGGTCTGTCTGGAGCTTGAAGGCACCGAAGCCATAGACACCGTAGGCAGCACCTACACCAAATGCGACGGCAGCAGCGCCAGCCGTGGCAACAAGTTGCGCATGGTGTTCCGCAACACCTTTTATATCCGCAACCAAGCCTGGCCGGCTGCGGGCATTTGAGCAAGCGGACCGATCGACATGAAAAACGCACGCAAAAACCAACGCGGCATTGCGCTGTACGTCATCATCGTACTGGTCTTGCTGACGATGCTGCTGGCACTGTGGGCCTCACGCACCGCCATCTTCAACGAACTCATCGTTGGCAACGACGCCGACTACCAACGCGCCTACGAAGCCGCGCAGGCTATGCTTGAAGACGCCAAAACCGACATCATGATGCAAACCAACGGTGCCAGCCCCTACCCCAGAGTGGACAACGCCAAGACCCTGTTCCCGCCTGACGACGATGCTGCCTTCGACAACTTCATCGATGGCACCCTGGAGTCGCAAACCACCAAGTGTCTGCACGCCATTTGCGAAAAAATCACTGGCGCGCAGGACTTCTGGAACGATTCCACCATCTTCAACAACATGGTTGCTACAGATGTAGGAGCCCGTTACGGCCAATACACGGGCGCTACGGCCGGAACCACCGGCAATCCCATTTTGGCTGACACGAGCGCAGGACGCGGCGCCTGGTATTGGATAGAAGTCATGAAAAACAACCCCAGCGGCACCGGTGGTCTGCTCACCAATGCAACCTCCGCAGGCGCCGTCAACGCCAAGCTGATCTACCGCATCACCGCCATCGCCCGCGGCCTCAAACCCGCATCGCAGGTGGTTTTGCAGACCACCGCAGCTTTTCCCGCCATTGCGGGTGAATGAACCATTCTCTTTCAGGGAGCAAGCCATGTCCAAGAAACATCCGCGCCACACCCGCCGCACCGCACTCAGCTTGCTGATTGGCAGCATGGGTATACACCATGGGGCCATGGCAGGGGACTTTTTAAGTCTGGCACAATATCCCGCGGGGTCAGCAGTGAAGGAGCCGACGCCTAATGTCATTATTTCGATCGACAACTCGGGAAGCATGAGCTTTGATCTCAATGGTTGTTACACAGCAGAAACCGATGATGACTATGGCAGCCCCCCTTCCGGGTGTCCCCGCCCAAAATCAAAAAACCCGAATCCATCTAGGTTAGCATCTCTCAGAGCCGCGTTGATTTCACAATTTGGCGACGCCACCGCATCTCCCTCTACCACAGGAAGAACCCCTGACAATTCCATTCGCCTGGGTTGGCAATCCATGTGGAATACCACCAAAGCCCCCGGAGCCCCCCCTATCACTACTGGAATAACAAATTCTCTTGGTTATTTATCAGGTGACCACAGAAGAGACTTCTCGAGTTTTGTCAATAATTTGAAAGGTTATAACGGCACACCATCGCACTCCATGATGCAAAGTGTCTATAACTACATGAAGACAGCGAAAAGCAGCGATTACAACCCATGGTCAGACGACCCAAGTCAAAGAAGCTCCACCTATGATAAGGGCGCCGAATGTCGCCGGACCTACCATATTTTCATGACGGATGGCGCATGGAATACCGAGTCCAATCAACACACATCACCAGCCAACGCAGACGGTACTTCACAAAACCTGGGCGATGGCTCGCCATATGATCCCACTTCTAATCAAACCCAGGCTTATGCGGACACCTATGGCAGCACCAGCTTGAGCACGCTCGCAGACTTCGCATTCAAAAGCTGGGCAGAGGATTTTCAGCCTTCCATTGACAATGGCGTTCGTCCATTGATTCGAAAATCGAGTACGGAAACCATAAGCTCAGATAGCACGCACAGCGTAACTCTACAGGAATTTTGGAATCCCAAAAATGATCCTGCCACTTGGCAGCACGTGACTACCTATACCATCGGATTCGGTACCGCCGCAACAAATTGGCCAGGTAATCCACAATGGGACAACACCACCGACAACAACTATGCCGGTGACTACGCCAAACTCGTGAACAACCAAGTGGAATGGCCCAGTGTAATTTCGCTAGGGGAAGATTATCGCCCGGCTGAACTTTGGCATATGGCCTTAAATGGCCGAGGGAAATATTACCCTGCACGCGATGCCAATGCACTCGCCAATGCTTTCCGGGAAATTCTGAACATCATCGTCGCCGACACGAGCACACCTATTACAGGGTTTGCCAGTGCATCGAGTTCTATCGTCAGCAGCGGCACGACAGTTTACCAATCGCAATACAGCGCCACAGGCTGGAAAGGCGGTGTCGTTTCATATACAGCCGCCCAAAGTACCGGCGCCCTTACCCCCAACACCGCGTGGGGCGTCACTGGCGCAGGTAAGCCAAAAAGCACGGGCGACATTTTGGATGCGCTCGGTGATGTATCCCAGCGCGTGATTTATACCTACAACGGCGGTGGGCAGCAATTTTTGTGGAGCAAGCTCAGCACGACGACAGGTGGGCAGCAAGCCCTTTTGAAGGCTGGCGATTCGGATACCGTTGGACAAAACCGGCTGAATTTTTTGCGCGGCGATCGAAGCCAGGAAATAGCCAACGGCGGCACGTTGCGAGACCGCATCTCCCGCGAGGGCGACATCGTCAATTCGACCCTTTGGTACACAGGCCGCCCAGCGAGTGGCTACACCCTTGCTGGATACAGCAGTTTTGCAAGCACCAATAAAAACCGCCTACCCATGATTTATGTGGGCGGCAATGACGGCATGTTGCACGGCTTTTCAGCCGAAAATGGCAGCGAGAAAATTGCTTATATCCCGCAAGGGCTTTACCCGAACCTCAAATTATTGACCCAAACGGATTACCAAAACAACCACAAATATTATGTCGATGGCTCGCCCTTCACTGGCGATGTCAACGTTGGCAGTGACGCGTCCCCCGATTGGCGCACTCTGCTGGTCGGCACATTGGGCGCCGGTGGCAAAGGTTATTTCGTGCTCGACGTCACCAAACCGGGGCTCAAATCGGGCGCTACGGATGGCCCTTCGAGTAATTTCACCAACAACGATGCCAATGCCGCCGCAGTAGTGCGCATGGACAAGACCGACGGAACGGATGCCGACATAGGCTCTATCTTTGGCGACCCCACCACAGCCGATCTCAACCCGTATATGGCAACGCAAATTGCCCGCATGAACGACGGCCGCTGGGCTGTGTTATTTGGCAACGGTTACAACAGCACAAATGAGGACCCTGTGCTGGTCATCCAATACCTGGATGGCGGCTCACCCTCACTCGTCAAAATCGCTGCTGCAACAGGTACGGCAGGCAATGCAGTGGCTAACGGGCTCTCTACCCCCAGGCCCGTTGATTTGAACGGCGACGGCACGCCCGATGTGGTCTATGCTGGTGATTTGAAGGGCAATCTGTGGAAATTCGACGTTGCAAATTCAGACCGTACGAAATGGGGTGTGGCTTTTTCGAGTGCCGGTTGCGGTAGCACTGCCTCTCCCTGTACGCCCTTTTATACCGCCACCTACAGCGGCACTGCCCAACCGATTACCGCTGCGCCCAATATCCGCGCCGTTCCTGGCCTTGGCGGGATGATGGTTGCCTTTGGCACGGGTAAGAATTTGACGGAAGCCGACCGGACGGACACCGCCGTACAAACTTTTTATGCCTTGCTGGACAACACCAAATACAAGATCGATACGGCAACTGGGACCAACAAAGGAAAAGTGCTAGTAGATACGGACGCAGCAACCCCGACAGCCATTGGCTCAGGTCGCAGCAACTTGACAGCACGCACCTTCAATAGCTCCCGCATCAATGGAGCTGGCATCAGTGCCGGCGAAGGTTTTTGGAACATGACCACAGGGCAGACGGCTTTTGCTTATAGTGGCGACAGTGCAAAGAAAGGATGGTATTTCGATTTCCCCGCAACAGGTGAGCGCTTGCTGCAAACACCCGAGTTTCTCAGCGGAAGCAATGTTCTGCAAATCAAAAGCACCATACCTGCATCAGGCGGCGGCGTGGATTTGGCGACGGAATCGTGTTCGCCCAGCCCTACAGCGGCCAAATCCTTTTTGACTCTGATGGGGATAGAGCAGGGACTCAAGCCCGTCGTGCAATTGCTCGATGCCAATGGTGATGGAATTTTCAATGCTGCCGCAAGCAACGACAACAGCGTAAATAGAACCACGACGAGCCCGGAAGAAATCGTCTTGAATGCCCCCGGAAAAAAGGTGCGCATAGGCTCCGACAATAAAAACCGCACTGTCAAAGACTTGCCGAAACCGGCCACAACGATCAATTGGCGTCAATTGCAATGAAGCGCTCGCCTGAACAACCGGAGCAATTTGATGAAATGTCTGAATTTGCGCAATGAAAGTCAACGCGGTTTTACGCTAATCGAATTGATGATCGTGGTTGCAGTCGTGGCCATTCTGGCGGCAATTGCCCTTCCAAGCTACAGAGAGTACGTGCGCCGCGGTTACCGCGCCGAAGCCCGTGGCGCCCTCTTGCAGGGGGCTCAGTGGATGGAACGTGCGGCCACGGCAACAGGCACCTATCCTTTGACGGCTTCTTTCCCTACCACACTCACTAGCGTACCGTCAGGGCGTTACACCGTAGCCGTCCAATCTCCGCCCGCCAGCGCCGCGTCAGGCACTGCCTTCACGTTGACGGCGACTCCTGCGAATGGGCAGGTGGGCGATAAGTGTGGCAACCTGACGTTGACACACACGGGGGTACGCGGCGTCGCTTCTGCCACCGTGCCTGCAGCCAACGCCATTGCAGAGTGTTGGGACAAATAAAGAAGCCTACCTCAGCGTGCTGCCTTAGCATTCGGCCCCATGGCAAGCACTTTCCACTTCATGCAGCAAGCGCTGCAATTGGCCGAGCAGGCGACATTTCTCTCCAACCCCAATCCACGCGTGGGCTGCGTGATCGTCGATGCGCACGGCCAGGTGCTCGGCCAGGGACACACGCAGCGCGTCGGTGGCCCGCATGCCGAAGTCATGGCCTTGCGTGCGGCGCAAGAGCATGGTCACGACGTGCGTGGCGCCACGGCGTTCGTCACGCTCGAGCCTTGCTCCCACTTTGGCCGCACGCCCCCATGCTGCGATGCGCTGATCCGCTCCGGCATTGCCAAGGTTGTGGTGGCCCAGCAAGACCCGAACCCGCGCGTGGCGGGTCAAGGCATTGCGCGCCTGCAGGCGGCGGGCATAACGGCGCATGTGCTGGCACCCGACGATCCGCTGGCCGTGGCCACGCGCGAGCTCAACATCGGTTTTTTCAGCCGTATGCTGCGCCAAACGCCCTGGGTGCGGCTGAAAGTGGCCGCATCGCTCGACGGCACCACCGCCTTGCACAATGGCAACAGCCAATGGATCACTTCCGCACTGGCACGCACCGACGGCCACGCCTGGCGCGCCCGTGCCAGCGCCGTGCTGACGGGGATAGGCACGGTGCTGGCAGACGACCCACGGCTGGATGTGCGCCTGGTGGAAGCGCCGCGCCAGCCGCACGTGGTGGTGGTGGACAGTCGCCTGCAGACACCGCCCGACGCGCAGCTTTTCGTCCCCGGCCGCGGTGTGTTCATTTATGCCGCTGTGCCGCATGCCGCCAGGCAGGCCGCCCTGGAGGCACGCGGTGCTACGGTGATCTTGCTGCCAGACCAACGCCCGGCCAAGGCCGGCAAGGTGGACCTCGCGGCCATGCTGCGCGATTTGGGCCAGCGTGAGGTCAATGAATTGCATGTGGAGGCCGGACACCAGCTCAATGGCGCGCTGCTACAAGAAGGCCTGGTGGATGAGCTGCTGATTTACCTGGCCCCCAAGCTGCTGGGCCCTGGCCGAGGCATGGCCGATTGGGCGCCCCTGACCGAGCTGGCGCAGGGCATTGCGCTGGAGTTCAAGTCGGCCGATATGCTGGGCCCAGACCTGCGCGTGCTGGCGCGCCTCCCCGGGCGCGACCAGTTTGAGACCCCACTCCGCCAGGGCGGCACGCCTGCGGCGCCTTGACAACGCGTTGAACGGCGACGGGGTTACGCCAGATTCGAGAGAGAATAGCGCCATGTTCACAGGCATCATCACCGGCCTAGGCCGCATCACCACCGTGCAAACCCTGGGCGATTCGCCCACGCATGGCAAGCGCTTGACCATCGCAACCCCGGCGCACTACCTCGACGACGTGGGTTTGGGCGACAGCATCGCACTCAACGGGGCCTGCATGACCGTGACCGCGCTGGACGCGGCGCAGCAGCAATTCAGCGTCGATGTCTCGGCCGAATCGCTCGCCAAGACCGCGGGGCTCGACGCGCCGGGCCCGGTGAACCTCGAGAAAGCCCTGCGCGCCAACGACCGGCTCGGGGGCCATTTGGTTTCGGGCCACGTCGATGGCATCGGGCAGGTGCGCCACTTTGCGCCCGTGGGCGAAAGCTGGGAGCTGCGCATCCTGGCGCCGCAGGAGCTCGCGCGCTATCTGGCCTACAAGGGCTCGATCACCGTCAACGGCGTGAGCCTGACCGTGAACCGCACCGCCGACTTGCCCGCTGGCTGCGAGCTCAGCATCAACCTGATCCCGCACACGGTGCAGAACACGGCCTTGCAGTATCTGCAGGCCGGTGCGCGCGTGAACCTCGAAGTGGACTTGATTGCGCGCTACGTGGCGCGCATGCTGGAAGCGCCACCGCCAGCGCGCGCCGCCTGAATCCTGATAGACCCAGCGGTAGCGCTTCGTACCCCTGCACGGGGGCTGGCTGCTGCCGGGCCGCCCGTTCGCTCTCTCATTCAGAGCACGCACTCAATTCCCGCTGCCGAGCTTTCCAATGGTTGACACATTTCACCGATGGCGGCGGCGTGCGCAAAGCCTGCTTCGTGGAAGGCTTGCAGCACCGCGCCCAGCGCCTCGGGCGCACAGCTCACGAGCAGGCCGCCGCTGGTTTGCGGGTCGGTGATCATGTGGCGCAACCACGGCGGGGCGGCCTCGGGCCACTGCACCTGCGCGCCGTACGATGCCCAGTTGCGGCCCGACGCGCCCGTGACCACGCCTTGCGCGACAAAGCCCTGGGCGGCGGCAATCAAGGGCAGTTGCGCCAGATGCAGGCGTGCCGACAGGCCCGAGCCGCGGCACATTTCAAGCAAATGCCCGCCCAGACCAAAGCCGGTGACGTCGGTCATCGCGTGCACGCCCGCGAGCTCGCCCAGCGCCGCGCCCACGCGGTTGAGCTGGGTGGTGTGGCGCAGCATCTCGGCGTAGCCGGCTTCGTCCAGCAGCCCTTGCTTGAGCGCGGCCGACAGCACGCCCACGCCCAGCGGTTTGCCCAGCACGAGCGCGTCACCCGGCTGCGCATCGGCGTTGCGGCGCACGCGCTCGGGGTGTACCAGGCCCAGCGCGACCAGACCGTAGATCGGCTCGAGCACGTCGATCGAATGCCCGCCCGCAATGGGGATGCCGGCGTCGCGGCACACGGCCGCCCCACCTTCGAGCACGCGGCCTATGACTTCGGGCGGCAGCTTGGCGATGGGCATGCCCACGAGCGCGAGCGCCAAAATGGGGCGCGCGCCCATGGCGTAGATGTCGGAGAGCGCATTCGTGGCGGCAATGCGGCCAAAGTCATACGGATCATCGACGATGGGCGTGAAAAAGTCCGTCGTCGCCACCAGCGCCTGCTCGGCGTTCAGCCGGTACACGGCCGCGTCGTCGCTGGTTTCGGTGCCCACGATCAGCTCGGGCGGCACCAGGCCCTGCGGCGCACGTGCCAGAATCTCGCTGAGCAGGCCCGGCGCGATCTTGCAGCCGCAGCCACCTCCATGCGCAAATTGCGTCAGTCGAATGTTTTGTAACTCCGTCATAGTGCCAGTCATTTTGCCAGCCCTTGCTTTTGCGCCATGGCCATGAACCAGCGTGGCCCCGTTTCCGTGGATGCGCTCCACCGCTTCGATGCCATCATCGACGCACGCTCGCCGGCAGAATTTGCGCGCGACCACATCCCCGGTGCCATCAATTGCCCCGTGCTCGATGACGAAGAGCGCCGCATCGTCGGCACTCTTTACAAACAGCAAGGCCCTTTCGAGGCGCGGCGCGTGGGCGCGGCCATGGTGGCGGCCAATCTGGCGCACCACCTGCGCACGCAGTTTGCCGAGCGCCCGGCGCAATGGCGTCCGCTCGTGTATTGCTGGCGCGGCGGTCTGCGCAGCGGCGCTATGGTGACCTGGCTGCGCATGGTGGGCTGGGATGCCCAGCAACTGGCGGGCGGCTACAAGACCTGGCGCCGGCACGTGCTGCACCAGCTAGCAACCCTGCCGCCGCGGCTCGACCTGCGCGTGCTCTGCGGCCCCACGGGGAGCGCCAAAACGCGTGTGCTGCAGGCGCTGGCGGCGCAAGGCGCGCAGGTGCTGGACCTGGAAGCGCTCGCGCAGCACCGCGGCTCGGTGCTGGGCGCCCTGCCCGGCGTGGCCCAGCCCACGCAGACCGCCTTTGAAACCCGGCTCGCACATGCCATGCAGGCGCTGGACACGCGCCGCCCCATCTTCATCGAAGCCGAGAGCGCACGCATAGGCTGCCTGAATGTGCCGCAGCCCCTGGTGCAGCGCCTGCGCGCCAGCCCTTGCATCGAAATCCAGGCCGACACGCCCGCACGGCTGGATTTTTTGCTGCGCGACTACGCGCACCTGGGCGACGACCCCGCGCTGCTGGCCAAGCGCATCGCGGCGCTCAAGGAATTGCACGGCAAGCAGGTGATCGCACGCTGGCAAGCCTGGGCGCAGGAGCGCGCCTTGGCGCCACTGTTTGCCGAGCTGATAGCGCTGCACTACGACCCGCTGTACGCGCGCTCGCAAAACACCCACCTTTACCAATGGCCGCAACGCCACACTGTGAACACGGAGGCCCTCACGCCAGCGCACATAGACACACTGGCGCGGCAGATTCTCGCCCTGGAAACAGCTGACCGACAGCTGACTAACGCAGCGCCGGGCGTGGCATGCGCGGGCGCAGGT
Source organism: Extensimonas perlucida (assembly GCF_007655255.1). Classification (GTDB taxonomy): domain Bacteria; phylum Pseudomonadota; class Gammaproteobacteria; order Burkholderiales; family Burkholderiaceae_C; genus Extensimonas; species Extensimonas perlucida. The sequence continues at coordinate 338,235 of NZ_VMYE01000001.1, read as the reverse complement.
CCGGCACGACCTTGAGCTCCAGCGTTTCATCACCGCGCTGCACGGCGAAAGTGCTAGGTGCCCCCGGCTTGAGCGCCGCGACCATGTTGAGCAGCTCGGGCACGTGCGAAACGGGCTTTCCGTCCACCTGCAAAATCACGTCGCCAGGGCGTATGCCCGCGCGTGCGGCCGGGCCGCCCTGCAACACACCCGTGATGATCACGCCCCGGTTTGCCTTGACGCCGAAGGTCTGGGCCAGTTCGGGCGAGAGTTCATTGGGCTCCACGCCGATCCAGCCGCGCGTCACCTGGCCCTCTTTGACGATGCCTTCGAGCACCTGCCTGGCCGTGGCCACGGGAATGGCAAAGCCTATGCCCATGCTGCCGCCCGAACGCGAATAAATGGCGGTGTTGATGCCCACGAGGTTGCCCTGCACGTCGATCAGCGCGCCACCCGAGTTGCCCGGGTTGATCGCAGCGTCGGTCTGGATGAAGTTTTCGAACGTGTTGATGCCGAGCTGGTTGCGCCCCAGCGCGCTCACGATGCCGCCCGTGACGGTCTGGCCGACGCCGAAAGGGTTGCCTATGGCCAGCACCTGATCGCCCACATCGAGGCCGTCGGAATGGCCCAGCACGATCACGGGCAGTTTGTCGAGGTCGATCTTGAGCACGGCAAGGTCGGTGTCCGGGTCCGTGCCCACCACGCGCGCACGGCTGCGGCGCCCGTCCATGAGCGAGACGTCGATCTCGTCCGCGCCTTCGACGACGTGATTATTGGTGAGGACGTAGCCTGTCGCGCTGACGATCACGCCGCTGCCCAAACCGATCTGGGTCTGGTTGGGGATGTCACCGAAGAAAAAGCGGAACCACGGGTCGTTGGCCCGTGGAGTGCGCACCTCTTTGCTCGTGGTGATGCTCACCACGGCCGGCAGGGCCTTGTGCACCGCGGCACGGAAGCTCCCCGGCGGGGGCGCAGTGCTGGCACTGGGTGGTGCCTCGAACAGCGCCACGCCGGCCCCGGATGACCAGGGAGATTGCCGTACCCAGCCTGGCTGCAAGGTGGCGATCACGAAATACACCGCGACGCATACCGTAACGGTTTGGGCAAACAGCAGCCAGAAGCGTTTCATCGTAGAAAATTCCCAAAAGCATAGTGAATGCGGCGCGGCTATTGTCGCTCAGCCAGGCAATCAATAATGTGCGGGCATACCGCATGCGCGCCCCCACTGCCACCATGAAACGACCCGCCCCATCCAAAAGAATCCACCTGGCCCGGCAGGGCGTGGTTTATTCACTGATTTTGTGTTCGCTGATCCTGGGCTTGGGCGGCATGGGTTTTTGGATGCTCGACCCCCAGGTCGAAACCTTTTCAGACGGCTTATGGCTTGCCTTCACCACCGCCGCCACGGTGGGTTATGGCGATCTGGTTCCGAGCACCCATTTTTCGCGCGTGTTTGCCGTCATCGTGGTGCTGCTCGGGCTGGCCGTGCTGTCGATCGCCACGGCCTCGCTCGCGGCGATCTTCGTCGAGAAAAAGGTGGAGGTCGAAGAAAATCAGATCGAAGAAGCGCTGATGCAGGAACTCATTTTGCTGCGCGAGGATGTGCGCGTGCTGCGCGCCGAAGTGCGCGCGCTGCGCGGTGAAGTGGTGGAGTAGCGCCGGGAGGCGGGAAAGAAGAACCGGGACCCAGGAACCGGCCTCCACAGCGCCCGGCTCAGTCGTGGCGGCCGGCCCCGTTTCCACGGCCATTGCCATGGCCCTTGCCACGCTCGTCCCCATGATCACGGCCATTTTTGCGCCCACGGTCATGAGGATTCTCGTGGGGGCCGTAGCCATCGTGACGGTACGCAGGCGCTGGCCCATAGGCTGGAGGCGCGCGGCGCGACGGCTCTTTCACAAAATACACTGGCTGATCGCATGCGGCGTAGCGAGAGCAGTAACGGCTCCAGTTTTTTGCATGGCCCGGCGGCACGTAGAGATAGATCGGCGAGCGCGGCAGCAGCACGGCAGGGCGATGGATGATCACCGGTTGCGGATAGATCACCGCAGGTGGCGGCCCGTTGCCGATATCGACGCGGCCATAGACGCCCGGCGACAGTTCGCCGCCGACGGTCGCGTTGATGTAAGTCTGCGCGTGGGCACCATGGGCCACTGTCAGAGCCGTCAAGGCCAAAGCGCCGGCCCACGCAGGGCACCCCAAAAATCGAAGCTTCACGATGTTCCTCCCAAAAAAGTGATGGCCGCCGTTTGGAGCAAACCAGGCGCGGGCCCAAGCACCACGGCGCATAAAGGACGTAACTTTGTGTGCCCTCAGCCGAGCAAGCGCGCCAAAGTCAGCAAGGCCAGCAACAGCAGCCAGACGACCACCGAGCGCCACACCAAGCCCACCACACTGCGCAAATGACCGAGTTCGGCCTCGCGCCCTGGCGTGCTGCCGCTGTCGCCCATGTCCGCATCGGCTTCGAAGTCCTGCAACGACGGCACTTCGGCACGGGCTTTGAGCGCGGCGCCCCCCAGGCGCACGTCGATCGCGCCCGCCGTGGCTGCCAGGATCACGCCGTCGTTGTCGTTCGGAAAACGCTGCGCATAAAAACGCCAGCCCTCCACGGCCTCCTCGAAGTCACCCACCACGGCAAAGCTGAGCGCGGTCAAGCGGGCCGGCAGCCAATCGATGAATGCCCACGCCTGCATTGCCGCGCGCTGCAAAGCCTCGCTTGCCGGCTGGACCAAGCTGACGTTTTTGTGGCGCCAAAAGCGCGCGACAAATTCGGCCATGCGGTAGAGCACGGCCCCCGCGGGCCCGAGGCCGAAAGCCGCCAGCAAGGAATAACAGGCGAGCACGCCAAACACATGGCGGTGCGCGGCCAGCACCGAATATTCGATCACATGGCGCACGATCTCGCTGCGCGGCAAGTCACCGACATCGACCTGCTGCCAATGCGCGAGACGCGCGCGTGCCGTGTCTTCGTCGCCTTCTTCGAGGGCATCACGGATGCGCGTGAAGTGGTGGCTGAACTGGCGGAACCCCAGCGTGACGTAGAGCACGGCCACGTTCCACAGCACCGCCACAGGCCAGCCCACCCACTCCAGCAGCAGCCAGTGCACGAGCAGCGCCAGCAATGCGGGCGGCAGCACCGTGAGGCTCCACACCACCCAGCCATGGTGGGCTTTGCCGGCGTCGAAGTTGCGGCCCACGGTCAAGACCCAGGCGCGCAAAGCAGCATGGATAGGGTTGCTACGGGCAAGCGGGCGCGCCTGCTCGATCAGCAAGGCCAGCAAAATGGCGAAAAAGCTCATGGGCCGGAATCATACTGAGGTCGGGCGAGCGCCCATCGCCCGCTGCACCTCAGAGACTGAGAGTTTTTCGGCCGTGGCCGAAAGGCGCATCAAAACGCCACCGATCGAGGCGCAAAGCGCAGCCATAGCTCGGGCTATGGCGAGCATTTGCAACGATGAGCGGGGGTGTTTTGGTGTGCAAGGCGGCAGTGGACGAAAGACTCTCAGCCTCTCAGGCCATCAGAAACCGGTAAAAATTGCGCAGCATGCCTGCCGTGGCGCCCCAGATGTAGTAGCTCTTGCTTCCATATTCATAGGGCATGGAGAACCATTCACGCCGGATTCCGCCAGATTCGTACACATGGCGCCGATGGTGTGCCGGGTTCAGCAAAAATGCCAGCGGCACTTCGAAAACCTCGGCCACTTCATGCGGGTTTGGCTGCAGCTGACCTGGCGGCTGTACCAGCGCCACCACGGGCGAGACGGCAAAGGCCGAGCCCGTGATGTAGGTTGGAAGCAAACCCAGCACTTCGACGACCTCGGGCGGCAGCCCCACCTCTTCCTGCGCCTCGCGCAAGGCGGTATGCACGAGCGAGGCGTCTTCAGGATCGACACGCCCACCCGGAAAGGCCACCTGCCCTGAATGCGAAGACAGGTGCGGCGTGCGCTGTGTGAGCAACACCGTGGGCTCGTCGCGCAAGACGATGGGCAGCAGCACCGCCGCCTGCGCCAGCGGGCGGTTGGCAAACACCGGCTCCTGCGCCACTTCGGGCGTCCATTGCGGCGGCATGGCAAAGCGCGCACGCAGGGCCTCGGGCGTCTGCAGTTGCGCTGGCACGGCAGGCAAGTGGGTATCAATACCGGAAACAGGAACTTGGCGCGGATCGAAACCAGGCTGGGTCAAGGAAGGCGCGCGCGCGTTGGTAGAGGAAGAGTCAGAAGAAGTCACGGCAAAGAGTAAAAGCCGCGGCACAAATAAAAAAGCCGCTACAGCACCTACTGTAGCGGCTTGTGCGCGATGGCGCCTGCGGCTTATTCGGCGGCTGCAGCGCTGGCCGAGGCCTTGCGTGCCGGCAGCTTTTCCTTGATGCGTGCCGACTTGCCGCTGCGCTCGCGCAGGTAGTAGAGCTTGGCGCGGCGCACGTCGCCGCGGCGCTTGACTTCGATGCTCGCGATCAGCGGGCTGTAGGTCTGGAAAGTGCGCTCAACGCCTTCACCGCTGGATATCTTGCGCACCGTGAAGCCGCTGTTGAGCCCGCGGTTGCGCTTGGCGATGACCACGCCTTCGTAGGCCTGCACGCGCTTGCGCGTGCCTTCGACCACGTTGACGTTCACGACCACGGTGTCGCCGGGGCCGAATTCGGGGATGTTCTTGTTGAGGCGGGCGATTTCTTCCGCTTCGAGGATTTGAATCAGGTTCATGTGTGCCATCCAAGGATCATGTCCGCGCCAAGAGTGGCTGCGCCGGGATTGACGCTTCGATGTTTTACAAGAGCAATTATGCGATTTTGCTCGCAAAACGGCCGGACAGAGGATCGAAAAGCCGGCGATTATAGCAAGCCCGCCGTATTTTCTTGCAGGGTTTTTGCAAGAATGGCCTCATCCTCGGCACTCAGGCGCCCCGCCGTACGCGTCGCATCGATCAGGTCGGGGCGGTGCCTGGCCGTGAGGCTCAGACGCTCGGCGCGCCGCCAGCGCTCGATCTCGGCGTGGTGGCCGGACAGCAGCACGGCGGGCACGGCGCGACCGGCCCATTCTTCGGGGCGGGTGTAGTGCGGGCAGTCGAGCAGCCCATCGAGCGCCTGGCTGAAGCTGTCGTAGGCGTGGCTTTGGGCGTCGTGCAACACGCCGGGTTGCAAGCGCGCCACGGCGTCGAGCAGGGCCATGGCGGCGATCTCGCCGCCGGAGAGCACAAAGTCACCCAGGCTGATCTGCACATCGACGTGCGCGTCGATGAAGCGCTGGTCTATGCCCTCATAGCGGCCGCACAGCAGGATGGCGCCGCTGCTCGCGGCCCAGCGCTCGACCTGCGCCTGGTTCAGCGTCTTGCCTATAGGCGAAAACAGCAGCACAGGCGCCTGTGCGCCTTCGCCTTCGCGCCGCGCCGCGCGGATTGCCGCAAGGCAGCGCGCGAGCGGCTCGGCCAGCATCACCATGCCCGGCCCGCCGCCGAAGGGCCGGTCATCGACGCGGCGGTACGCGCCCTCGGCATAGTCACGCGGGTTCCACAACTGCACCTGCACCTGGCCACTGGCGTAGGCGCGGCGCGTCACGCCAATGGCCAGAAAGGGCGCAAACAGCTCGGGGAACAAGGTGATGATGTCGAAGCGCATGCGGCAGTCTGAGCAAGACTATCGGGGCCCAAGGGGCTCAGTAATCGGGCTGCCAATCGACGAAGATGCGCCGCGCCGCGAGATCGACCCGATCGACGTAGGCCGAGACGAAGGGAATCATGCGCTCTAGGAGCCTGTCGGACTTTGGAATCGTCGGCTGCGAATGCGCCGCAGCGGCCCATTTTTTACTGTCTTCTTGCCCCATAGCACCACTATGGAGCGGCGAATCCGGCAAAAACTGGCCTCGCTGGGGCGCATTCTCGCTTTCGACGCCCAAAGTCCGACCGACTCCTTGCGCTTTGCCTTCTTGCTGGTAGCTCAGCACGAGCACGGTTTGCGGGCCTGTGGAGAGCAGTTCGCGCACTTCGCCCAGCTCCACGCCTTCACGGTTGACCACGGCCAGGCCGATGAGATCGACCCAGTAGTATTCGTCGGCGCCGGTGCTCGGGAAGCTCGAGCGCGGCACGAAGACGCGCGCGCCGCGCAGGGCTTCGGCAGCGCCGCGGTCGGGGATGTCCTGCGCCCAGGCGACGATGGTGTCCGCGTGCTCCTTGGCCTCGCGGATGCGCAACAGGCGCGTGCCTTCGAAGCCGCGCACGCCGCGCTCTGCGGGCTGCAAGTACCAGCGCTTGGACGAAAACAAGGCCTCGGGCGCGGCGCTGTAGGGCAGCACCTTGAACCAGCCCTTCACACCCCACGCGTCCGCGATGCGCCCGACTTCCACGGCGTCGGCGGGCAGGTCAACCAGATCGAGCGGCAAGGCGGCGGACATAACAAAGAAGGAACGAAGCCCCAGGGAAAAGAAAAAACGGGCCCGTCAGCCCGAGCCAACGGAGCCCGCTGCGCGCGCCAAAGCTCAGGCTGCCTGCTTGGCAGCTTGCTTGATCAGGCGATCGACCGTGGGCGAGGCTTGTGCGCCCACACTCTTCCAGTAGGCCAGCCGGTCCTGGGCGATACGCAAACCCTCTTCGCCTTCTTTGGCTACGGGGTTGTAAAAGCCCAAGCGCTCGATGAAGCGCCCGTCGCGGCGCACACGCTTGTCGGCAACGACGATGTTGTAAAACGGACGGCCCTTGGAGCCGCCGCGGGAGAGTCGAATGACGACCATGTTGATTTATCCTCGGGGGTACAAAAACTCGCGCCACAAACCCAGCAAAAACCGTCTGTATGCGTCGAGCCTCGGTTTCATGCCGCCCTGAGCCAAAGCCATGACCCAAAACGGCGATTGCGCAGCGTTGAGACACGCGGCATGACCACCCAGCCAGCCACACGCTGCAAAGCCGCTGATTATATCGAGTCCGGCCGATTGACATTCCTGGTTTTCCCCGCTCGCACTCCATGCTCTCCATCCGCCCCTGCTCCTCTGACGACCTGGCTGCCGTCACCGCCATCTATGCCCACCATGTGCTGCACGGCACGGGCACCTTCGAAATCGAGCCGCCCGACGCCGCCGAAATGTTGCGGCGCCACGCCGAGGTGCAAGCCCGCGGGCTGCCCTGGCTGGTAGCGGAAAACGAGGGGCAAGTCCTGGGCTTTGCCTACGCCAACTGGTTCAAGCCGCGCCCGGCCTACCGCTATTGCTGCGAGGATTCGATCTACCTCGCAGACGCGGCACGCGGCCAGGGGCTGGGGCGGGTGCTGCTCGCGGGGCTGGTCGAGCAATGCAAGGCCCGCGGCGTGCGCAAGCTGCTCGCGGTGATCGGCGACTCGGCCAACGCGGGCTCGATCGGCGTGCACCGGGCGCTGGGTTTCACCGACGTGGGCATCGTGCGCTCGGCCGGCTGGAAGTTTGGCGCCTGGCGCGACATCGTGCTCATGGAAAAGCCCCTGGGCGATGGCGACCGCAGTTCGCCGGAATAATCGCGCACCATGTCCACGAAAAAACCCACAACCAAGAACAAAACCATCGCCGCCTGGCTCGCCTTCGTGGGCGGGCCGCTGGGGCTGCACCGTTTTTACCTGCACGGCCTGGGCGACTGGCTTGGCTGGCTGTTGCCCATTCCCACGGCGCTCGGGCTCTATGGCATGGAGCGCGTGCAGCAGCTGGGGCAGGACGACGCGCTGAGCTGGCTGCTGATCCCGCTGCTGGGCTTCACGATCGCGGGCTGCGCGCTGCGCGCCATCCTGTACGGGCTCATGACGCCCGAGAAATGGAACGCGCGCTTCAACCCGCAGATCGCGCCCGACGCCGCACCTGGGCGCACGAACTGGTTCACGATCTTCGCCATCGCGGGCGCGCTGATGGTGGGCACGGCGGTGCTGATGGCGAGCATCGCGTTCAGCTTTCAGCGTTATTTCGAGTACCAGATCGAAGAGGCACGCCGCATTTCGCAGTGAGCTCGAAAATACTAATGAAACATGGCTTTAGCGCTTATCCATCAAGCGCCAAAAGCTATCAATAGAAGAGCAATCAATAAAGCTGCAAGCTCAGCCAATACGCAATGGCGGCGACGAAGGCGCTCGCCGGGATGGTCAATATCCACGCCCAGATGATGTTGCCCGCCACGCCCCAGCGCACCGCGCTTGCGCGTTGCGTCGAGCCTACGCCGACGATGGCGCCCGTGATGGTGTGCGTGGTCGACACCGGAATACCGAGCGCGGTCGCGAGAAACAGCGTCAGCGCCCCGCCCGTTTCCGCGCAAAAGCCGCCCACGGGCTTGAGCTTGGTGATACGCTGGCCCATGGTCTTGACGATGCGCCAGCCACCAAACATGGTGCCCAGGCCTATGGCCAGGTAGCAGCTCACTATGACCCATGTAGGCGGCGCCGCATCGCCCGCAGAGGCATAGCCCGTGGCGATCAACAGCAGCCAGATCATGCCCATGGTCTTTTGCGCGTCGTTGCCGCCATGCCCAAGGCTGTACGCGCCCGCCGACAGCAGTTGCAGGCGCCGAAACCAATGGTCGACGCGGCTCGGGCGCGTGCGCCGGAAAATCCAGGCAACCAGCACCATCATGAGCGAGCCGAGCAAAAAGCCGAGCAGCGGCGAGACGAAAATGAACAGCACCGTCTTGAGGATGCCCGCGCCAATCAGCGCGCCCGCGCCGGTCTTGGCGATCACCGCGCCCACGATGCCGCCGATGAGTGCGTGCGAGGAGCTGCTCGGAATGCCGTACAGCCAGGTGACGATGTTCCAGGTGATGGCACCCACGAGGGCGCCGAACACCACGTGGGTATCGACCACCCCTGGCTGCACGATGCCCTTGCCGATCGTGGCGGCCACGCTGAGGTGGAACACGAACACCGCCACCACGTTGAAAAACGCCGCGAACAACACCGCCTGCGCAGGCTTGAGCACGCCGGTAGAAACGACCGTGGCGATCGAATTCGCGGCGTCGTGAAAGCCGTTCATGAAGTCGAACAGGATCGCGAGCGCGACCAGCAGAATCACCACCCAAAGGGCTGTAGGGACGGTTTGCATGCGCCTTGGCTCCCTGCCCTGCTCAGGAGTTTTCGAGGACGATGCCCTCGATGATGTTGGCCACGTCTTCGCACTTGTCGGTGATGGTTTCGAGCAGCTCGTAGATGGCCTTGAGCTTGATCACCTCGCGCACATCGGGTTCCTCACGGAACAGTTTGCTCATGGCCGCGCGCATCACGCGGTCGGCATCGCTTTCGAGGCGGTCGATTTCTTCGCAGGTCTTGAGTGCGGCCTCGGCCACGGCGGGCTCGGCGATTTTTTCGAGCAGGTGCACGGCGTCGCGCAGGCGCTCGCAGCACTTGACGCTCAGATCGGTGAGGCGCGAAATCTCGACCGTCATGTGGCGCACGTCATACAGCGCCATGGTCTCGGCCGAGTCCTGGATCAAATCGGCCACGTCGTCCATGGTGTTGATGAGCGAGTGGATCTGCTCGCGGTCTATGGGTGTGATGAAGGTCTTGTGGATGCTTTTGTTGACCTCGTGCGTTACGCGATCCGCGGCACGTTCGGCGTTATCGACATCCTGGTTGTATTTTTCGCGCAGGTGCAGGTCGTTGTAATGCGCCACCAACTGGGCAAAGGCATGGGCAGCCTCGACGATGCGCTCGGCATGCTGGTCGAACATCTTGAAAAAATTGCCTTCGCGTGGCAACAGCTTGCCAAACAGCATGGGCGGGGCTCCTGTGGGAAAACATGGGTTTCGCGAGCCCAAGACGGGTCGGCGAGGGTGAAGACTTGTGACAATTTCGTGACACACGAGTTTAACCGCGCAGATTGCGCGGAAAACCGAGCTGCGAAACCACTGCTGCTCTGCGTCAGGCCCCGCGAAAAACGAAATGCACCGCACCGACCATGCACAGTGCCGCCCAGAGGTAGTCCCAACGCAGCGGCTGACCGAGGTAGAACACCGCAAACGGCATGAACACCGTGAGCGTGACGACCTCCTGCAGGATCTTGAGCTGCCCCACGTCGAACCGGGTGAAGCCGATGCGGTTTGCCGGCACCTGCAGCAGGTACTCGAACAAGGCGATGCCCCAGCTCACGAGCGCGGCCACATACCAGGGCGCGGTGGCAAGGTTCTTCAGATGCCCGTACCACGCAAAGGTCATGAAGACATTGCTGGCCACGAGCAGCAGCACGGTCTGCAAAGGAACGGGCAGGGACTGGAAGAGCTGCACGGATTCACACTCCCTCTCGGCGGCGCAACCGCTGCAACAGCCCCGCGGTCGAGGCGTCCAGGCCCGTCGCGTCACCGCTTGCCAGGCGCGGCTCGAGCTCGCGCGCGAGTACCTTGCCGAGTTCCACGCCCCACTGGTCGAAGCTGTTGATGCCCCAGAGGCTGCCGCTCACGAACACGCGGTGCTCCTGCAGGGCGAGCAAGGCGCCGAGCGCGGTGGGCGTGAGCGCGTCGAGCACGATGAAGGTGCTGGGCCGATTGCCCGGAAAGTCGCGGTGCCCGTCGCCCACCATCTTGCCCTGCATCAGCGCCTGCGCCTGCGCCAGGGCGTTGGCGAGCAGCTTTTCGTGGTGGCCGGGCAGCGGGTGCGTGGGCGTGCGCACGGCGATGAATTCGAGCGGCACCACGTCGCTGCCCTGGTGCAGCATCTGGAAAAACGCATGCTGGCCGTTGGTGCCGGGCTCGCCCCACAGTACAGGCGCCGTGCCGAGCGCGAGCGGCTTGCCGTCCAGCCCCACGCGCTTGCCGTTGCTCTCCATTTCGAGCTGCTGCAAATACGCGGGCAGGCGCCGCAGCGCCGCGTGGTAGGGCGCGACGCAGCGGCTCGTGAAGCCGTGAAAATTGCGATACCACAGGTCGAGCAAGCCTAAGCGCACGGGCAGGTTGGCGGCCCAAGGCGCGCTGCGAAAGTGCTCGTCCATCGCGTGCGCGCCCGCGAGCAGCGCGCGAAAGCCCTCGGCGCCGATGGCGATCGCGAGCGACAAGCCGATGGCCGACCACAGCGAATAGCGCCCGCCCACCCAGTCCCAAAAGCCGAAGGTGGTGGTGATGCCCAGCGCGCGCGCCGCTTCAACATTGGTAGTAAGCGCCGCAAAGTGGCGCGCCACGTCGCGCCCGCCCTGCGCGGCAAACCAGGCCAGCGCCGAATGTGCGTTGGTCATGGTCTCGATGGTGGTAAAGGTCTTGGAGGCGATCAGAAACAGCGTGCGCTCGGGGCGCAGCGTCTGCAGCGTGGTGTGCAGCTCGTGCCCATCGACGTTCGAGACGAAATGAAAGCGCTTGCCCGCAATGCGCTGCGCCTCGAGCGCGAGCACGGCCATCTGCGGGCCGAGGTCGGAGCCGCCGATGCCGATGTTGACCACGTCGGTGATGGCCGCGTCGGCACGCTGCGCCTCGGCGTAGGCGAGCATCGCGTCGAGCGTGGCGTGCACCTGCGCGAGCTCCTGCGCCACCTGCGGCAAGTCGCCGGGCAGCGCCAGCCCTTTGGGGCGGCGCAGCAAGGTGTGCAGCACGGCGCGGCCCTCGGTGGTGTTGATGGGTGCGCCCGCAAACATCGCATCGCGCCGCTCGGCGAGGCGGCAAGACTGCGCGAGCGCGAGCAGCAGCGCCTCGGCCTCGCGGTTCCAGAGGTTCTTCGACAGGTCGGCGAACAGGTGCGGCGCCTCCTGGCTGAAGTGCGCAAAGCGCCCCGCGTCTTCGGCAAAGGCGCGGCGCAGGTCGAAGCCTGGCCCCTGCGCGGCAAACAAGGCTTGCAGGCGCGGCCACTCGGGCGCGTGGTCGCAGGGCACAAAGGGCGGCAGGGAGCTCGTAGGGTTCATGGTCAAAAAGCACTCCAAGGCTTATGGGTAAGGCGCAAGCAGCTTCCATTTTCAGAGTATTGGCAGGCGCTGCAAGGGCATGACACACCGGGGCAGCCGCATGCCACATGGCAAGGGTACACTGCGCCGCAGGGCCTTTCGTGACGGATGGCCGCACGCGCAGGAGCACCCCATGGGATTCGACCTCGTCTTGTTCGGCGGCACGGGCGATCTGGCCTGGCGCAAGCTCATGCCGGCCTTGTTCCAGGCCTTTCGCCACGGCACGCTGCCCGCAGGCGGGCGCATCATCGCCGTGGCGCGCGACACGCTCAGCGACGAACAATACCGCCGCCTGATGTACGAGCGCTTCGACAAGGTCGAGCTCGCCAAACGCCCTACGCCCGACGAATTCGCACGCTTTGCGCAGCTGCTGCACTACCTGCGCATGGACTTGTCGCAGCCGCAGGACTACGCGCAGCTCGCCGCGCTGCTGCAGGCGCGCCAGGCCGACACCGTGGTGATGTACGTGGCGACCGCGCCCAGCCTGTTCACCACCGTGTGCGAGCAAATCGCCGCCGCAGGGCTCAACGGCCCGGCGACGCGCGTGGTGCTCGAAAAACCGCTGGGGCACGATCTGGCCTCGAACCAGGCCATCAACGCCACCTTGCGCCGCGTGCTGCGCGAAGACCAGGTCTTTCGCATCGACCATTACCTGGGCAAGCCCTCGGTGCAAAACCTGTTTGCGATGCGCTTTGGCAACGCTTTGTTCGAACCGCTGTGGCGGCGCGAGACCATCGCCAACATCGAGATCACCATCGCCGAAGACCTGGGCGTGGAAACGCGCGGCGCCTTTTACGACCAGACCGGCGCGCTGCGCGACATGATCCAAAACCACGCGCTGCAGCTGCTGTGCGCGATCGGCATGGAGCCGCCGATCAACGCCAGCGCCAACGCCATCCGCGACGAAAAGCTCAAGGTGCTGCAATCGCTCAAGCCCTGGGACGAGGCCACCATAGGCCAGAACGTGATCCGCGGCCAATACGCCGCAGGCATGGTGCGCGGCCAGCCCGTGCCCGGCTACCGTGAAGAAAAAGGCGTGGCGCCGGACAGCAACACCGAAACCTTCGTCGCGCTGCGCACCGAGATCATGAACTGGCGCTGGGCGGGCGTGCCGTTTTACCTGCGCACCGGCAAGCGCCTGGCCGAGCGCAGCGCGCAGATCATGGTGCACTTTCGCCCCGTGCCGCACCACATCTTCAAAACCCCGGTGGACGCGGCCAACCGCCTCGTGATCCACCTGCAGCCGCAGGACGGCCTGGACTTGCGCCTGCTCGCGCAGGGCGCGACGCAAGCGCAGAGCGTCGAAACCATCCTCACGCCAGTGAGCCTGAACCTCGACTTCGCCCAGCGCTTCGGCACCGAGCGCGTGGGCGCCTACGAACGCCTGCTGCTCGACGTGATCGCCGGGCGCCTGAACCTGTTCGTGCGCAGCGACGAGCAGGAAGAAGCCTGGCGCTGGGTCGAACCCATCCTCGAGCACTGGCGCCGCGACCCCACAGGCCCGCGCCCCTACGCCGCCGGCAGCTGGGGCCCAAGCGCCGCGAGCGCCATGATCGCGCGCGACGGCTTTTGCTGGAGCGAGGAGGTGTGAGCCCGGCTGCAGAAATTGGGGTCAGATTCCAATTATTCAAAAAGCTAGCAGCCAGCGCTTGCTGCATCTGCGCAAACGGCCAAAATGATATGAATTGCTAAGACGGCTGCGGCCGATCGAGCGCGCGTGCCGCGCCGTACAGTGCCGGGGCCGCGTCGGGGTCTATGACCCAGCAGGGAATCGGCGCCAGGTACGCCTGAAAGCGCCCTTTGGCCTCGAAGCGCGCGCGAAAGCCCGACTGCTCGAACCACGTGCCCAGGCGCGGCACGATGCCGCCGCCCAGATACATGCCGCCGCGCGCGCCCAGCGTGAGCGCCAAATCGCCCGCCACCGTACCCAAAAAGCCGCAAAACAGTTCGAGCGCCTGCAAAGCCAGCGCGTCGCGCGCGTCACCCGCATCGAAGGCCAGCGCCGTGACCTGCGCCGCTTCAGTCACCTCCGCGCCGCCTGGGAGCCTGTCGGACTTTGGAATCGTCGGCTGCGAATGCGCCGCAGCGGCCCATTTTTTACCGTCTTCTTGCCCCATAGCAGCACTATGGGGCGGCGAATCCGGCAAAAACTGGCCTCGCCGGGGCGCATTCTCGCTATCGACGCCCAAAGTCCGACAGGCTCCTAGGCCCGCGTGTTCGCGCAGCGCGTGGTACAGATCAACCAGCCCCTGGCCGCTGAGCACGCGCTCGGCCGATACGTGGCCGTAGCGCCGCTGCAGGATGCGCAGCAGCTCCCATTCGAGCGGCGTCTGCGCGGCCAGCGTGGCGTGACCGCCCTCGCCTGCGAGAGGGATGTCCTTGCCGTCGGGCGCAAACACCAGCCCCGACACGCCCAGCCCCGTGCCCGGCCCGAGCAGCCCCACGGCCGCCCCCGCTTGCGGCGCGCCGCCGCCGACCTGGCGCAGCATCTGCGGCGTGAGCAATGGAATGGCAAGCGCGAGCGCCGTGAAGTCGTTGAGCACGACGAGCCGCCGCAGCCCCAGCGCCGCGTGCAATGCGCTTTGCGAAAAGCTCCAGTCGCGGTTGGTCATGCGCACCGCGTCGCCCGTCACGGGGTTGGCGATGCCCAGCGCAGCCTCCTCGGGCACGGAGATGCCCACCTCGGCCACATAGGCGCGGATCGCCGCTTCGAGCGAGGCAAACTGCGCGCAGGGCCGCACCCACAGGTCGTGCAAGGCGTCGCCGGCCCCGGCCTGCCAGGCCAGGCGGATATTGGTGCCGCCGATGTCGGCGAGCAAGCGCGTGTGCGCCATAGTTTCCCTTTCAAAAATCTGTCGAATGCAGGCAGCCCCGCGCGCTGGGCGGCTGCAGCGGACAGCCCCGAAACCGTCCCGCGCGCCTGTTAAACTGCCGCCCGCCCCGCTGGTGGGACGCCGTTTGGCCACGGTTGCAGGCAGCTGCACCAAGGCCCGCCCTCATCCTACGGCCCCTTTCGGGAAAGTGTGTACCACGCCCTCGCCCGCCATCCGACTTTTGCCGCCACCGTCAGCGCCGCGCCGCTTTCTTTCTGCGCAAAACCAGCCCCATGGAACTTCCCTTTCTCCCCTTTTCGCGCCCCAGCATGGGCGAGGCCGAGATCGAGGCCGTCGCGCAGGTGCTGCGCTCGGGCTGGATCACCACCGGCCCCAAGAACCAGGAGCTCGAGCAGCGTTTTTGCGCGCATTTCGGCTGCCAACACGCGGTCGCCGTGAGCTCGGCCACGGGCGGCATGCACCTGGCGCTGCTCGCGCTGGGCATAGGGCCGGGCGACGAGGTGATCACGCCGTCGCAGACCTGGGTTTCCACGCTCAATATGATCTGCCTGCTGGGCGCGACGCCGGTGTTCGTCGATGTGGACCGCGACACGCTGATGGTCGATGCTGCGCGCGTCGAGGCCGCGATCACGCCGCGCACGCGCGCCATCGTGCCCGTGCACTACGCGGGCGCGGCGCTCGACCTCGACCCGCTCTACGCCCTCGCGCACCGGCACGGCATTGCGCTGATCGAGGACGCCGCGCACGCCGCCGGCACGCTGTACCGCGGCCGGCCCGTGGGCGCGCAGGGCACAGCGATTTTTTCGTTCCATGCGATCAAGAACATGACCTGCGCCGAAGGCGGCATGTTCGTCACCGACGACGCGGCGCTCGCGCAAAAGGTGCGCATGCTCAAGTTCCACGGCCTGGGCGTCGATGCCTACGACCGCCACACGCACGGGCGCAAGCCGCAGGCGATGGTGCAGCAGCCGGGCTTCAAATACAACCTCGCCGACATCAACGCCGCGATCGCGCTGGTGCAGCTCGAGCGCCTCGCCGCCATCAACGCGCGCCGCGCCGAGATTGCCGCGCAATACCTGCAACGCCTGGCCGCATTGCCCGTGCAGCCGCTCGCGCTGCCGGCCTACCCGCAGCAGCACGCCTGGCATTTGTTCATCCTGCGCATAGACGCCGAGCGCTGCGGCATCAGCCGCGACGGCTTCATGCAGGCGCTGCAGCAGCAGCACATCGGCACGGGCATCCACTTCATCGGCGCGCACCTGCACACCTGGTACCGGCAACAATTCCCGCAGGTGCAATTGCCGCACACCGAGTGGAACTCGGCGCGCCTGTGCTCGATTCCGCTGTTCCCGGACATGACGCAGGCCGACATCGACCGCGTGGTGAGCGCCATCGAAAGCATCGTTGCATGAACACGCTCAAGCCCTACCCGATAAGCTGCGTTTCGGTGGTCATCCCGGTCTATAACGAGCAGGAAAGCCTGCCCGAGCTGCTGCGGCGCACCACGGCGGCCTGCGAGAGCCTGGGGCGCAACTACGAAATCGTGCTGATCGACGATGGCAGCCGCGACCGCTCGGCCGAGCTGCTGCTCGAAGCCGCGGCCGCGCCGGGCAGCCACGTCGTCGCCGTGCTCCTGAACCGCAACTATGGCCAGCACGCGGCCATCATGGCGGGCTTTGCGCAGTGCCGCGGCGACCTGGTCATCACGCTCGACGCCGACCTGCAAAACCCGCCCGAAGAAATCCCGCGCCTGGTGCAGCAGGCCGCGCTGGGCTACGACGTGGTCGGCAGCGTGCGCAAAAACCGTCAGGATTCGGCGCTGCGCCGCTGGCCCTCGCGCCTCATCAACTGGGCCGTGCGCCGCGCCACGGGCGTGGGCATGAGCGACTACGGCTGCATGCTGCGCGCCTACCGCCGCAGCGTAGTGCAGGCCATGCTCGCCTGCCCCGAGCGCAGCACCTTCATCCCGATTCTGGCCAACAGCTTTGCGCGCCACACCACCGAGATCGAGGTCGGCCACGCAGAGCGCGAGCACGGCACGTCCAAGTACGACTTTTTGCGCCTCATCAACCTGATGTTCGACCTGGTCACCTGCATGACCACGGCGCCGCTGCGCCTGTTGAGCCTGGCCGGCGCGGGGCTTGCGCTGCTGGGCTTCGGCTTCGGGCTGCTGCTGCTGGTGCTGCGCCTGGTGTTTGGCGCGCAGTGGGCGGGTGACGGCCTGTTCGTGCTGTTCGCGGTGCTGTTTTTCTTCAGCGGCGTGCAGCTCCTGGGCATGGGAATGCTCGGTGAATACCTGGGGCGCGTGTATGACGACGTGCGCGCGCGGCCACGCTTTTTCATCGAACGCATAGCGCGTGGAGCACTCGCCCCTACGCTGCCAGCGCCGGCACTGCCAGCGTCTGCCGCTGCCGAAACCGCCACGCACACCCAGGCGAATACGCCCGCCCCTTGCTGCACTCCACCCTCTTGCGGGTCTTGAATCCATGAGCCTCAACACCATCGTTTTCGCCTACCACGACATCGGCTGCACCGGCATCGAAGCGCTGCGCGCCGCGGGCTACACCATTGCGGCAGTCTTCACGCACGCCGACGACCCGAAGGAAAACCGCTTTTTCGGCTCGGTGGCGCAACTGTGCGCGCGCTACGGCATCCCCGTGCACGCGCCCGAAGACCCCAACCACCCGCTGTGGATCGAGCAAGTGCGCGCGCTGCAGCCGGATTTCATTTTTTCGTTCTACTACCGCCACCTGCTCGGCGAAGAGCTGCTCGCGAGCGCGCGGCGCGGCGCGTACAACCTGCACGGCTCGCTGCTGCCGCGCTACCGCGGGCGCGCGCCGGTGAACTGGGTGCTCGTGAACGGCGAAACGGAAACCGGCGTGACCCTGCACCGCATGGTGCAGCGGCCCGACGCCGGCCCCATCCTTGCGCAGCAGCGCGTGCCTATCGCCGACGACGACACGGCCTACACGCTGCACGGCAAGCTGCGCGAGGCCGCACGCACGCTGCTCGACGCCGCGCTGCCGCGGCTTGCGCGCGGCGAGCTGCCCGAAGTGCCGCAGGACGAAGCGCAGGCGAGCTACTTTGGCCGGCGCACGCCCGCAGACGGCCGCATAGACTGGAGCCGCCCCGCGCGCGCGCTGCACAACCTGGTGCGCGCCGTGACGCAGCCCTACCCGGGCGCCTTTGCGCCGGTGGGCGAGCGCAAGCTGATCGTCTGGGCCTCGCGCGTGGTGCCCGGTGCGCACGGGCGTGCGCCGGGCACGGTGCTGGGCACCGCGCCGCTTTGTATCGCCTGCGGTGAAGACGCGCTCGAAATCCTCGCGGGCCAGCAGGGCGACGCGGGCCTGTACCTGGCCGGCCCGCAGCTCGCGCAGGAGCTGGGCCTGGTCGAGGGCTCGCGCCTGCACGCAGCCCCGATGGGCCCGCAGCGCAAGACGCGCGTGCTGATCCTGGGCGTGAACGGCTTCATCGGCAACCATTTGTCGGAGCGCCTGCTGCGCGACGGTCGCTATGAAATCTATGGCATGGACATAAGCTCGGACGCGATCGAACGCCTCAAGAGCAACCCCGACTTCCACTTTGTCGAGGGCGACATCAGCATCCACACCGAGTGGATCGAATACCACATCAAAAAGTGCGACGTGGTGCTGCCGCTGGTCGCGATCGCCACGCCCATCGAATACACGCGCAACCCGCTGCGCGTGTTCGAGCTCGACTTCGAGGAAAACCTCAAACTCGTGCGCCACTGCGTCAAGTACCGCAAGCGCGTGATCTTCCCCTCGACCTCCGAGGTCTATGGCATGTGCACCGACGAGCGCTTCGACGAGGACAAGTCCAACCTCGTGGTCGGGCCGATCAACAAGCAGCGCTGGATTTATTCCGTCTCCAAGCAGCTGCTCGACCGCGTGATCTGGGCTTACGGGCAGCAGGGCCTGCGCTTTACCCTCTTTCGCCCGTTCAACTGGATGGGGCCGCGGCTCGATAGGCTCAACTCGGCACGCATCGGCAGCTCGCGCGCGATCACGCAGCTGATCCTGAACCTGGTCGAAGGCACGCCGATCCGCCTCGTCGATGGCGGCGCGCAAAAGCGCTGCTTCACCGACGTGGACGACGGCATCGAGGCGCTCGCGCGCATCGTCGAGAACGCGGGCGGGCGCTGCGACGGGCAAATCATCAACATCGGCAACCCCGACAACGAGGCCAGCATCGCCGAACTCGCCCACGAGCTGCTGCGCCAGTTCGAGCAGCACCCGCTGCGCGGCCACTTCCCGCCGTTCGCTGGCTTTCGCGCCGTCGAGAGCCGCTCGTTCTACGGCGCCGGCTACCAGGACGTGTCGCACCGCAAGCCCAGCATAGAGAACGCGCGCCGCCTGCTCGGCTGGAACCCCACGGTGCCCATGCACGTGACCATCGAAAAAACGCTGGACTTCTTCCTGCGCGAAGCGCTGGCCGAGCCCGGCATGCTCGCCGCGCAAGAAGAGCGCGACGAACCCATCGCCGCCGCACCAGCAGCCGCACAGGAGGCGCGGAGCGCCTGATGCCGGTCGGCCTGCGCATCGACGTGGACACCTACCGCGGCACGCGCGAGGGCGTGCCGCGCCTGCTCGACCTGCTCGCGGCCGCGCAGGTCAAGGCGACGTTTTTCTTCTGCGTGGGGCCGGACAACATGGGCCGGCATCTGTGGCGGCTCGTCAAGCCGCGCTTTTTGTGGAAGATGCTGCGCTCCAGGGCCGCGAGCCTGTACGGCTGGGACATTCTGCTCGCGGGCACGGCCTGGCCCGGCCGCCCGATCGGGCGCGACCTGGGCCCCTTGATGCGCCGCGCCCAGGAAGCCGGCCACGAAGTGGGCCTGCACGCCTGGGATCACCACGCCTGGCAGGCGCACGCGGGCGACTGGAGCCGCGCGCGGCTCGCGGCCGAATACCGGCGCGGGCTGGACGCGCTTTCCGACATTCTGGGCCGGCGCGTGGACTGCTCGGCCGTCGCCGGCTGGCGCGCCGACGAGCGCGTGGTCGAGGTCGAGCAGGACTTTGCCTTGCGCTACCACAGCGACTGTCGCGGCCACAGCCTGTTTCGGCCGCTGCTTGAATCCGGCCAGCCGGGCACGCCGCAGATTCCGGTCACGCTGCCCACCTTCGACGAAGTCGTGGGCCCGCAGCTCGCGGCACCCGACTTCAACGACTTCATTTTGAGCCAAATCCGGCCTGAGCCCGCACCGGGCTTGCCGTCTGCGCTACAGGTTTACACGATCCACGCCGAGGTCGAAGGCATCCTCATGGCCCCTGCTTTTGCCGAACTGCTGCGCCGCGCGCAGGAGCGTTCCATCACCTTCGCGCCGCTCGGCGCGCTGCTGCCCGCCGACCCCGCCACGCTGCCCACGGGGCGCCTCACGCGCGGCAGCGTTCCTGGACGCGAGGGCTGGCTGGGGGTGCAGGCATGACGCCGCGCCGCGCTGCGCTCGCGCTGGGCGCCGTCTTTGCGCTTTTTTTCCTCGTGCCGCTGGGACTGCACGGGCTGTGGATTCCCGACGAGTCGCGCTACGCGCAGATCGGGCAGGAGATGTTGCGCAGCGGCGACTGGATCGCGCCGCATTTTCTGGGCCTGCGCTATTTCGAAAAGCCCATAGGCGGCTACTGGCTGATCGCGCTCAGCGAGGCGGTTTTTGGCGAAAACCTGTTTGGCGCGCGCTTTGCCTCGGCGCTCGTGACGCTGCTCACGACGCTGCTCGTGTACGGCTTTGCGCAGCGCCTGTGGCGCGACGCGCGCACGGCCATCGCGGCGGCGCTGGTCTTTTTGAGCTGCGCGCTCGTCGCCGGGCAGGCGGGCTATAGCAACCTCGACCCGCAGTTCAACCTCTGGGTCACGCTGGGCATGGTCGCGCTTTACTTCGCTTTCGAGAGCGGCTCGCGCGCGTCCCGCCTGCGTTGGTGGGCTGTTTTGGGCTTGGCCTGCGGGCTCGGCTTCCTGACCAAGGGTTTTTTGGCCTTCGCGCTGCCGGTGCTCGTCGCGCTGCCCTACGCGCTGTGGCAGGGCCGCTGGCGCGTGCTGCTCGCCTGGGGGCCGCTTGCCGTGGGCGTGGCGCTGCTCGTGTGCCTGCCCTGGGCGCTCGCGGTGCACTGGCGCGAGCCCGATTTCTGGAACTTCTTTTTCTGGAACGAGCATGTGCGCCGCTTTGCGAGCGCCACCGCGCAACACATGCGGCCGTGGTGGTTCTTCGTGCCCATCGTGTTCGCCGGCGCCCTGCCCTGGGCCGCTTTGCTGCCGCCCGCGCTGCGCCTGGCCTGGAGCCAGCGCGGTGAGCGCGCCACGGCCTTCGTGCTGCTGTGGTTTGCCGTGCCTTTCGTCTTTTTCAGCCTGAGCAAGGGCAAGCTGCCGACCTACATCCTGCCGTGCTTTGCGCCGCTGGCCTTGGGCGTCGGGCGCTTTGTGGTGCAGGCACGCTCGCAACGGTCTGCGCGCGCCCTGCGCGTGAACGGCGCGCTCAACCTGCTGATTGGCGCTGGCGCCGTGGCGGGGCTGGTCTGGCTGCAACTGCACGATCCGCTGTACTCCGCGGGCGAAGGTTCGCGCCTCGCGCTCGTCGTGGCGGTGCTTGGCGTTTGGCTGCTCTGCGCCGCGCTGCAGTGCTGGCAGCCGCTGCGCCATTGGGCGGCGCCGGCCTTCGGGGTATGGACGTTTTTCGCGCTCGTGCCCGCCGCGCTGCCGCTTGCGCTCGTGCACAACAAAATGCCCGACCAGTTCATCCTCGCGCACCGCGACGCGTTGCGCGGCGCGCACACGCTCGTGAGCGACGACGTGGGCACGGCGGCGGCGCTCGCCTGGCGCCTTGCGCGCACCGACGTGGTCATGCTCGACACGCAGGGCGAGCTGGCCTACGGCCTGTCGCAGCCCGATGTGCAGGGGCGCTACGTCACGCGCGCCGATTTCCCCGCCTGGCTCGCGCAGGCGCGCCGCAACGGCCCCGTGGGCATCGTGCTGCGCCTGGGCGACGCGGAAGAAGAACCACTGCTCGCGCTGCTGCCGCCCGACGCCCGCGTGCATCGCGCGGGCCGGCTCGTGATCGCCATCGTTCCATGAGCTGGATACTGCTGCTCGGCGCCTGCCTGCTGACCTGCCTCGGGCAGATCGCGCAAAAATACGCGGTACTGCACTGGCAGGGGCGCGCGCTAGGCGGCTGGGCCAAGCTCAAGTCTCCATGGCTTTTGCTGGCTTTTGGCAGTATGGGCGCGGGCTTGCTGCTATGGCTTTTGCTGCTGCAGCGCATGCCCGTGGGCCTGGCCTACCCCATGCTGAGCCTGAACTTCGTGTTCGTCACGCTCGCCGCGCGCTGGCTGTTCCACGAGGCCGTCGATGCGCGCCACTGGGCGGGCGTCGCGCTCATCATGGCGGGCGTGGCGCTGCTCGGGGCGCAGGCATGAAGCAAAGCAAAGGCGTGGGCAAGGGCTTGGGCCTGGCGCTCGCGAGTACGCTCTTGGTCAGCGCCGCGCAACTCGCTTTGCGCTGGGGCATGGCGCGCCTGCCGCTGCCTATGGATTGGCTCACGGCCTGGCAAGCGCACTCGCTCGATGCGGCCGCGCTCGCCAGCGTATGCTCTGGCATCCTGGCCTACGCGCTTTCGATGCTGTGCTGGCTGGGCGCGCTGCAGCACTTGCCGCTGTCGCGCGCTTACGCCTTGCTCAGCCTCAGCTACGCGTTGGTGCACCTGGGCGCGGCGCTGCTGCCGGGCTGGGGCGAAACGCTGAGCGCGGGCAAGGCGCTGGGCGTGGCGCTGGTCGTCTGCGGCGTGCTGCTGATCCACGCGCGGCCTGCGGCGCCCGCGGCACCTACAACCTCTTCGCGCTGATTTTTTCCTTCGACACATCACCATGAAACTCACGATCTTCGGCACCGGCTATGTAGGACTGGTGCAAGCGGCCGTCATGGCCGAAGTCGGGCACGACGTGCTCTGCATGGACATAGACCAGGCCAAAATCGACCAGCTCCAGCAAGGCCAGGTCGGCATCTACGAGCCCGGCCTCGCGGAATTGGTGCGCGAAGGCGTGGCCGCGGGCCATTTGCGCTTCACGCACGACGTGGCAGAGGCGGTGCAGCACGGCGCGGTGCAGTTCATCGCCGTGGGCACGCCGCCCGGGCCCGACGGCGGCGCCGACCTGAGCGGCGTGTTTGCCGTGGCCGAGGGCATTGCGCGCCACCGCAGCGAGCCGGTCATCATCGTCGAAAAATCCACCGTGCCCGTGGGCACGGGCGACCGGCTCAAGGCGCACATCGCAGCGCAGCTCGCACAAAGCGGCAAGCAGCTCGCATTCACCATCGTCTCGAACCCCGAATTCCTCAAGGAAGGCTCGGCGCTCAACGACTGCCGCCGCCCCGACCGCATCATCCTCGGTGGCGAAGACGAAGCCGCACTCGAGGTGATGCGCGAAATCTACGCGCCCTTCAACCGCAACCACGACCGCATCCTGTGCATGAACCTGCGCAGCGCCGAGCTCACCAAGTACGCGGCCAACTGCATGCTGGCCACCAAGATCAGCTTCATCAACCAGATCGCCGAGCTGGCCGAAAACCTGGGCGCCGACATCGAGGCGATCCGCAAGGGCATAGGCGCCGACCCGCGCATCGGCTACCACTTCATCTACCCCGGCTGCGGCTATGGCGGCTCGTGCTTCCCCAAGGACATCAAGGCGCTGATCCACACCGCGCAGGAAGCCGGCTGCACGAGCGACCTGCTACAAGCCGTGGAAGCCGTGAACGAGCGGCAAAAACACAAGCTGTTCCAGCGCATCCACGCCTATTACCAGGGCGACCTCAAGGGCCGCACTTTCGCGCTCTGGGGCCTGGCCTTCAAGCCCAACACCGACGACATGCGCGACGCCCCGAGCCGCGAGCTCATGGAGTCGCTCTGGGCCGCGGGCGCCAAGGTGCGCGCCTACGACCCTGAGGCCATGGCCGAGGCGCAGCGCCTCTACGGCCACGACGAGCGCCTGGCCCTCATGGGCACGCCCGAAGCCGTGCTGCCCGGCGCCGACGCGCTCGTGATCTGCACCGAGTGGCAGGTGTTCAAGGCGCCGGACTTCGAGCTCATCAAGCAGCAGCTGCGCGCGCCGGTGATCTTCGACGGGCGCAACCTCTACGACCCGCAGCGCCTGGCGCGCAAAGGCATCCACTACTTTGCGATCGGGCGCGGCGAATCGCTGCAATTGCCGCTGCCGGGGCGTGCACGCGTGCTCGCGGACTGATCCTCGGCCCCCGTCAAAACAAACACCCCTGCCCACGCGCGAGCGCCGGGCGGAACTGGCTGTAGTCGAGCTCGAGCGGCGTGCAGTTCAAGCCCAGGCGCCGGCACGCGAGCGCAAAGCGCTGGCGCAGCAGATCGGCCCAGTGGCCGCTGCCGTGCATGCGTGTGGCAAAGCCGCCCGTGTAGCTCTTGCCCTCTTGCCGCATCTCGGCGCTGATGCCGTGCACGTCTTGCACGCGCGCCAGGATGCGCGCCGCGCGCTGCGGGTAGTGCAGCTCCAGCCACTCGCGAAACAGCGCGTCGAGCTCCCAGGGCAGGCGCAGCACGCTATAAAAAGCACTGCGCGCCCCGGCCGCGTGGGCGGCGTCGAGCACCTGTTCCATGTTTTCGTTGAGGAACGGTATCTGCGGCGCCACGCTCACGCCCACGGGGATACCCGCCGCGGCCAAGGTGGCGATGGTGCGCAGGCGCCGGTGCGGTGCGGCGGCGCGCGGCTCGAGCCGGCGCGCAAGCTCGGCGTCCAGCGTGGTCAGCGTCACATACACCGCCACCAGGCGCCGCTCGGCCAGCGGCGCGAGCAGGTCGATGTCGCGCTCCACACCGCTGCTCTTGGTGATGAGGCCGAAGGGGTGGCGCGCGTCGCGCAGCACTTCGATCAAGCCGCGCGTGAGCCGCAGCGCGCGCTCCACGGGTTGGTAGCAATCGGTGGCTGAGCCCAGGCTCAGCGCGCTGGGCACATGGCCGGGGCGCGCGAGCTCGCGCCGCAGCACCGCGGCGATGTTCGTCTTGGCGACGATGCGCGTCTCGAAGTCCAGTCCTGGCGAGAGGTTCAGGTAGCTGTGCGTGGGCCGCGCGTAGCAGTAGATGCAGCCGTGCTCGCAGCCGCGGTAGGGGTTGACCGAGTAGATGAAGGGAATGTCGGGCGAATCGTTGCGGCACAAGGCGCTGCGCGCCGTCTCGTGCAGCACCTCGGTCGCGGGCGGCGCGGCGCGCGCATCTTCGCTCGCTGCCGCTTCATGCGCATCACCGGGCCAGCCATCGTCCGCCCCCGCGAGCCGATCCCGCGTGTCGCGCGCAAAGCGGTGCGCAATGCGGCTCGCCGCCCCGCGCCCACGCAGCGCCTGCAGCGGCACACGCACCAGCGGCGCGGGTTCGTCAGCGCAGTCGTTCATGCGATCTTTGGATTTCATACTGTATGAATATACAGAAAATCCGCTCGCATGGCCGCATGCTGCAGTGCGGGATTCACGATCGACTACAGTCCCGCGCTTTGTGGGTCCGCATCATCAGGAGGTCAGTGAAACCATGGCACGCAGCAAACCGCAAATCACCCTGTCGTCTCTGGACCTGGAACGCATCGAAGCTTTGCTGGCAGCGCTCCCTGCAAGCGTCTTCCCCGGCAAGGCGGAATTGCAAGCAGAACTTGACCGGGCCGATGTCGTAGAGCCGCAGGACATCCCACCCACCGTCGTCACCATGAACTCCACCGTGCGCTTCGCGATCGCCGAGACCGGCAAGGAGTTTTGCCTCACGCTCGTTTACCCGCGTGATATGGATGGCAGCGCGGACCGTCTTTCGATACTTGCGCCCGTGGGTGCCGCCTTGCTCGGTCTCTCGGTGGGCGATGAACTGACCTGGCCAGGGCCCGGCGGCAAAACGATGACCGTGCGCGTGCAAGAGGTCGTCTATCAACCAGAACGCGCGGGCGACTTACATCGCTGAGCCGGCATCCATCAGCCATAATCCCAGATTGTTCATTAGGACGCGGGATGATGGCGAGGTGGCTGGCGAGGCAGTTTGGCTGCTGAGGAGAAGTCCATGGCCGGTGCCATGGACGCCGAGGCAGCGGCCAAAATGGCCGTCAGGCGCCCGCCAGCGCCCGCGTAGGTGCGCAGCACCGCCTAATGGACAATCTGGGATAATTCCCCACGAACGACGCCAGCCATCCCACCCTTGTGGAAACCCGCTTTACACGAATGTCGCGGGCGAAACCCTGAAGCGTTCGCTCAAAGCGCGCACCTGACGGATGTTGAGTTCACGCTTGCCCGCGAGGACTTCGGACACGACGCCTTGGCTGCCAACTTCGGGCAAATCGCTTTGTTTCAGGCCATGCTGTTGCATCAAAAACTTCAGGGCCTGGACGCCGGTGACATCGGGCAAGGGGTGATGCACTGTCTCATAGTCTTCGATGAGATCGCCCACGATATCGACCAGCCCCATGGCGGGATGGTTTTCGTCACCCTGGGCTTCATCGAGCAAGGCTTCGAGCACTTGGGTCATCTGCGCATAATGCGCTTCGTCGCGGATGGGGCCGATATCGGTGGCAGCACGAAACTGCTCCCAAACCGGGAGCAGACGCTCAATATCGATGTGTGCATTCATGATGAAAACTCCTCGAGCGCTTATGCGCCCGTTTTCCATGTTCCTTTGTCGTAGTCGCTGTGGCTCAGCACCGCCTTGATGTAAACGATCTGTCTCTCGAACCGAATGTAAGCAATCAGACGGTATTTGTTGCCGCCAATGTCGAACACTGTCAATTCGCCCACTTTGTCTACGGTGTTGAACGTTGCTTTGAGTTCGGCCCAATTGGCAAAGCGATTCTTTTCGATCACACGTCGCCAGCCCTGCAAAGGCCCTTCGGCTTGCGGATGGTAGACAGCAAAGGCCCGCAAAGCGCTGTTGCTGATGATTTTCATGGACTCATGATATCTCAAAACGAGATCATTGTAAGCGACCTAGCCGCCTGTTCAGCGCTCAGCCAAAATTTCCCACGAACGACGCCAGCCACCCTGCACCCAGCAATCCCGCCTGCCAACGCAGAATGGCCGGCCACGAAAAGCCCCGCTTTTCGATGCGCTCGTAAAGCAGCCGTCCCGCCGCGAGCGACAGCAGCACGGCCAGCAGCATGCCCAGCGCATTCCAGCCAGGCGCCTCGGGCCACAGCGTGGTCACGACGGCGTTCACCGCCAGGCACACAGCAAAGTGCAGTAAAAAGACCGAGTACGACATTTGCCCGAGCCGGTTCAGCACCGGCACACCTTGCCACTGGCGCAAGGCCGGCGTGCGCATGGCCACGACGAGCGCCAGCGCCACGACCCAAGCCAGAGCGATGCGCGGGCGAAAATCCACCCCCAACGCAGCCACGCCCAGCGCCACCAGCATGAACAGCCAGGGCCGCACGCGCGGCGCATGCGCGGCCCAGTAGGCCATCATCCCCAGGCCGTAGGCGCCCCAGAAATACACGGCCCAGGCGTCGAGCTGCGGCCAGCGGTTGAAGCCCAGCAGCGACGCCGCCACACCTGCCACCACCGCTGCCTGCCCCCAGCGCGCCGCATCGATCCGCCCACTGCGCCGGGCCCAGGCGCGCACGGCGGCAAAAAGCAGCACCGCGAGCGCAAAGAGCTGAAAATCGATGGCCACGTACCACACGCCGGCCGAGAGCGCCTCGTAGCCGAGGATGTCCTGCAACAGCAAAGCATTGGCGAGCAACTGCGCAAAATCGGGCTCGGCGGGCACCGAATGGTGCGCAAGCCACGGTCGCACCAGCGCCGACACGAGCACCGTGACGAGCAAAGCCACGGCATAGGGCACGACCAACCGGGCGAAACGGCGCGCCACCTGTTCCCAGGCACCCGCAAAGCGTGCAACACCTTGTGGCGCGAGGCTGGCCGCGGCCAAATAGCCGCCCAACACCAAAAACACCTGCACGGCCATGCGCCCATGGCTGGAAAGCCAAGCCAGCAAGCGCGGCGCAAGCGACTCGGCAATGTCCGACATGGGGCCGTAAAACGCGAGGTGGTGGGCGATGATGAGCACACAGGCAAGGCCCTTGACCACGTCGATCAAGGGCGCGCGTGAGGACGCAGTAGGCATGGATGGAATGGATGAGGCACTCAGCAGCGCAGCAGCGCAGGGCAAGGCGATGCTCCTGCTCAAGAGGAAAGTGGGCGATTGTGCGCTCTTGCTCCTTTTTTGCGTGCCCGTCGCCACAAACCCGGGCACGAAACTCAGGGTTTTCCCTGAACTATGAACTGCAAGCTGAAAGAAAACTGCAAGCAGGGTAGCGATAGATTGCGCGCGATGCGACTTCCGCGCAACGATTCCGAGGAGCAGCGTACATGACCGCCCTGGACCCAACCGTTTTTTTGTGGCTCAACCTGTCGCCACAGACGCCGCCAGCAATATTGAATCTGGCACTTTTCGCGACGCTGTATCTGCCCCACTGGATCGTGGCCACGACGCTCACCGTGGCCCTGGTCGGAGGGCACGGTTGGCGCATGCCATCCATCCGCCGCAGCACGTGCAAGGTGCCGACCAGCGGTTAAGGGCGAACCTCGGCCGCGCCGCACAGGCGCTGGCGCGCCTGCACATGTTCACGGCGCAGGCGCTCGACCAGCTCGGCGGCGCTGGTCACCGCATGGACCGCGCCTATGCCCTGGCCGCTGCCCCAGATGTCCTTCCAGGCTTTTTTTCCGCTTTCGCTGAAGTTCATCTTGCTCGGGTCGGATTCGGGCAGGTGCTCGGGGTCGAGCCCGGCGGCGCGGATCGACGGCGCGAGGTAGTTGCCGTGCACGCCCGTGAACAGGTTGGTATAGACGATGTCGTCGGAGGTGCCTTCGACAATGGCCTGTTTGTAAGCGTCGCTCGCACGCGCTTCATGCGTGGCGATGAAGGCCGAGCCGATGTAGGCAAAGTCCGCGCCCATGGCCTGCGCCGCCAAAATCGCGCCGCCGTTGGCGATCGCGCCCGAGAGCGCGAGCGGGCCGTCGAACCATTCCCGGATTTCCTGCACGAGTGCGAACGGGCTCTTGGTGCCCGCGTGGCCGCCCGCGCCCGCCGCCACGGCAATCAGACCGTCGGCGCCTTTGTCGATGGCCTTGTGCGCAAAGGCGTTGTTGATCACGTCGTGCAGCACCACCGCGCCCCAGCCGTGCGCGGCCTGGTTGACTTCGGGGCGCGCGCCCAGGCTGGTGATGATGATGGGCACCTTGTATTTGGCGCACAGCGCCATGTCATGGTCGAGGCGGTCGTTGCTCTTGTGCACGATCTGGTTGATCGCAAAGGGCGCGGCGGGCCGCTCGGGGTGCGCGCGGTCGTGCGCGGCCAGCGCTTCGGTGATCTCGGCGAGCCACTCGTCGAGCTGCGCAGCCGGGCGCGCATTGAGCGCGGGCATGGAGCCGACGATGCCCGCCTTGCACTGCGCGATCACGAGTTGCGGGTTGCTGATGATGAACAGCGGCGAGGCGATCACGGGCAGCGACACGCGCTGCAACGCAGCTGGCAGGCAGGGCATGAAGCACTCCTTTCTCAATCAAAATGGCCTCTAGCGCTTGATAATCAAGCGCTAGAAGCTATTATTTACGAAGCGTCGAGCGATGCCGTGGTACGCCTCAAAAGGCGTCGTTGGGCAGCGCCATCACGCTCTCACCGCCTTCGAGGATCGCATCGCGCAGCCCCGGCACGCGCACGAGGATGTGCTCGGCGTAAAAGCGAGCAGTCGCGATCTTGGCCTGCATGAAGGGCAGGTCCTGCCCCTTGGCGAGCAAGTCTTGTGCGACGAGCAAACTGCGCGCAAGCTGCCAGCCCGCGACGAGGTTGCCGCTTGCGAGCAGGTAGGGCACGCTGCCCGCATGGACCGCGTTGGGCGCTGCCTTGCTGCCGCCAGCGATGAAGTCCACCACGTCCAGATACGCCTCGCGCGCAGCCTGCAGGCGCCTCGCCATCGCGAGTGCGGCCGGCGTGGCGCTGGCTTGCAGTGCGGCCTCGGTCTTGGCGATCTGCGCGGCAATGGCGCGTGCGGTCTGGCCGCCGTCGCGCGCGGTCTTGCGGCCCACGAGGTCGTTGGCCTGGATCGCCGTCGTGCCTTCGTAGATGGTGAGAATCTTGGCGTCGCGGTAATACTGCGCCGCGCCCGTTTCCTCGATGAAGCCCATGCCACCGTGCACCTGCACGCCCAGCGAGGCGACCTCCTGGCTCATCTCGGTGCTGTAGCCCTTGACCAGCGGTACGAGGAATTCATAAAAGGCCGCATTTTGCTTGCGCACCTCGGCGTCGGGGTGGTGGTGCGCGGCGTCGTAGGCCGCAGCAGCCACGGCCGCCATCGCGCGGCAGCCTTCGGTGAGCGCGCGCATGGTCATGAGCATGCGGCGCACGTCGGGGTGGTGCACGATGGTGGCGCTCGCAGGCACGCTGCCATCGACGGGGCGGCTTTGCACGCGCTCTTGCGCATAACGCGCCGCCTTCTGGTAGGCACGCTCGGCAATCGCCACACCCTGCACGCCGACGGCATAACGCGCCGCGTTCATCATGATGAACATGTATTCGAGGCCACGGTTTTCCTGCCCGACAAGGTAGCCCACGGCGCCGGGGCCGCCCTGCTCGGCCACGCTGCCGGCCAAACCATCGCCATACTGCAGCACCGCCGTGGGGCTGGCCTTGATGCCGAGCTTGTGCTCGATCGACACGCACTGTACGTCGTTGCGCGCGCCCAGGCTGCCGTCTTTGTGTACCAGGAACTTGGGCACCACGAACAAGCTGATGCCCTTCACGCCCTCGGGCGCGCCCTGCACGCGCGCGAGCACCAGGTGCACGATGTTCTCGGCCATGTCGTGCTCGCCGTAGGTGATGAAAATCTTGGTGCCGAAGATTTTGTAGCTACCGTCGGGCTGCGGCTCGGCGCGCGTGCGCACCAGCGCGAGGTCGGAGCCCGCCTGCGGCTCGGTGAGGTTCATGGTGCCCGTCCACTCGCCGCTCACGAGCTTGTGCAAATACGTGGCTTTGAGCCCGTCGTCCGCCGCGGTGAGCAGCGCCTCGATCGCGCCGTCTGTGAGCAAGGGGCACAGCGCAAAGCTCATGTTGGCGCTGTTGATCATCTCCACGCAGGCCGCGCCTATGGTCTTGGGCAGGCCCTGGCCGCCGTAGGCCGGCGGGTGCTGCAGCCCTTGCCAGCCGCCTTCGGCGTACTGGTGGTACGCCTGCTTGAAGCCCGGCGTGGTGAGCACGCGCCCGGCCTCCCAGCGCGAGGGGTTGCGGTCACCCTCGGCGTTGAGCGGCGCGAGCACGTCCCCGCTGAAGCGCGCGCATTCCTCGAGCACGGCGCGCGCCGTGTCCAGGCCTGCCTCCTCGAGGCCGGGAATTTGCGCAATCTGCTCGATGTTGGCAAGGTGCTCGATGTCGAACAACATGTCTTTGACGGGGGCGATGTAGCTCATGGGGGCTCCGGGAATGAGAGGGAAAATGACAAGAGGGCACCGCGAACGATGCCCTCATTTTCGGGGAATGCCGACGCAAGGCCGGCAGCGGCGCTGAAGCTTACAGCGCCTTGACCAGTTCCGGCACCGCCTGGAACAGGTCGGCCTCGAGGCCGTAGTCGGCGACGCTGAAGATCGGCGCTTCAGGGTCTTTGTTGATCGCGACGATGACCTTGGAATCCTTCATGCCGGCCAAGTGCTGGATGGCGCCCGAAATGCCACAGGCGACATACAGCTGCGGCGCGACGATCTTGCCGGTCTGGCCCACCTGCAGGTCGTTGGCCGCATAGCCGGCATCGACGGCAGCGCGGCTCGCGCCGATCGCGGCGCCGAGCTTGTCGGCCAATGGCGGAATGACTTCGTCGAACTTCTCTTTGCTGCCCAGGGCACGGCCGCCCGAGACCACGATCTTGGCCGCGGTGAGTTCGGGGCGCTCGCTCTTGACGATTTCGCTGCCCTGGAAACTGCTCTTGCCCGAGTCGGCGACCGCAGCAATGGTTTCGACCGCAGCGCTGCCGCCCGTGGCGGGCGCGGCGTCGAAGCCCGTGGTGCGCACGGTGATGAGCTTGATCGCATCGGCGCTTTGCACCGTGGCGATCGCGTTGCCTGCGTAGATGGGGCGCTCGAAAGTGTCGGGCGACACAACCTTGATGATGTCGCTGATCTGCGCCACGTCGAGCTTGGCCGCGACGCGCGGCGCCACGTTCTTGCCGCCGGCCGTGGCCGGGAACAGGATGTGCGTGTAATTGTTGGCGATGGCCAGCACTTGCGCGGCCACGTTTTCGGCCAGGCCGTGCGCGAGGCTTTCGCCGTCGGCGTGGATCACCTTGCTGACGCCGGCGATTTGCGCAGCAGCGGCGGCCGCGCCGCCAGCGTTGTGGCCCGCAACGAGCACGTGCACGTCACCGCCACAGGCCTTGCCTGCGGTGACGGTATTCAGGGTGGATGCCTTGATGGAGGCGTTGTCGTGGTCGGCGACGATGAGAACAGTCATTTCGTGCAACTCCTTAGATCACTTTGGCTTCGTTCTTGAGCTTGTCCACCAGCGTGGCGACGTCGGGCACCTTCACGCCGGCACCGCGCTTGGGCGGCTCGCTGACCTTGAGGGTCTTGAGGCGCGGCGTGACATCGACGCCCAGGTCTTCGGGCTTGAAGGTGTCGAGCTGCTTTTTCTTGGCCTTAATGATGTTGGGCAGGGTGACGTAGCGCGGCTCGTTGAGGCGCAGGTCGGTGGTGATGACTGCCGGCAGCGTGAGCTCGAGCACTTCGAGGCCGCCGTCGATTTCACGCGTCACGCGCAGCTTGTCGCCCGTTACTTCCACCTTGCTTGCAAAGGTAGCCTGCGGCAGGTCGGCGAGCGCGGCGAGCATTTGGCCCGTTTGGTTCGCGTCGTCGTCGATGGCTTGCTTGCCGGCGATGATGAGGCCGGGCTGTTCTTTGTCGACGATGGCTTTGAGCAGCTTGGCCACAGCCAAGGGCTGCAGCTCGGCGTCGGTTTCGACCAGGATACCGCGGTCGGCACCGATGGCCATGGCCGTGCGCAGGGTTTCCTGGCAGGCAGCCACACCGCAAGAGACGGCGATGACCTCGGTCGCCACGCCCTTTTCCTTCAGGCGCACGGCTTCTTCGACGGCGATTTCGTCAAACGGGTTCATGCTCATCTTGACGTTGGCGATGTCCACACCCGTCCCGTCCGACTTGACCCGGACTTTGACGTTGTAGTCCACCACGCGTTTGACAGGGACCAAGACCTTCATTACTGCGACTCCTTGATGGGGTTGAATGGATTCGAATGCTTGTTAGGCTGAGCCGTCGATTCTAATGCTTGTTAGGCTGTTCGGCCGATGCCCCTAGGCCCCTGCGCCGCACCTTGCCAAAATAGAACGACCGTGCGTTTTTCGCCGGGAATTATAGGCGAGCGCCCGCTGCGGGCCTGCGCCAGATCACGCCGCGCGCCC
Source organism: Extensimonas perlucida (assembly GCF_007655255.1). Taxonomy (GTDB): domain Bacteria; phylum Pseudomonadota; class Gammaproteobacteria; order Burkholderiales; family Burkholderiaceae_C; genus Extensimonas; species Extensimonas perlucida. The sequence goes on along the minus strand of NZ_VMYE01000001.1, from coordinate 305,132 downwards.
ATAGTCAGCGCCAGCGGGCAGTTGGGTGGCAGGCTCCCCGGCGACGGGTGCCCCCGCATCGGCCGGCTGCCAATGCAGCACCCGCTGCGGATAGGGAATGTCGATGTTGTGCGCACGCAAGGCGCGCAAAACGGCCAGGTTGATTTCGGAGCGCAGATTGAGCACGCCGTTTTCGGGATCGACGATCCAAAAGCCGATGGTGAATTCGAGCCCGTCGGCGCCAAAGGCCGACAAGGCCACGCTGGGCGCAGGGTCGCGCAGCACGCGCGGGCTCACGAGCGCGGCTTCGCCGAGCAGGCGCATGACCAGCTCGACGTCGCTTTCGTAGCCCACACTGACCACCGTGGAATGCCACACGCGCGGGTCGGCGAGCGAGAGGTTTTCCACGCGCTGGGTGATGAGCATTTCGTTGGGCACGATGGATTCGCGCCCCACCGCCGAGCGGATCAGCGTGTAGCGGCCTGCAATGTCGGTGATGCGCCCCTCGAAACCGTCGATGCGCACGTTGTCGCCGATGCGCACGCTGCGCTCGGCCAGGATGACGAAGCCGCTCACGTAGTTGGCGGCGAGCTTTTGCAAGCCAAAACCTATGCCCACGCCGAGCGCGCCACCAAACACCGACAAGGCCGTGAGGTCTATACCCACGGCCGACAGCGCCAGCACCAGGCCCAGAAACAACAGCAGCGCGCGCAAGGCATTGCTCAGCGCCTTGCGCACCGAAAGCACACTGCCGGTGGCCGAGCGCAGCAGGCGCGCCTCGATGGCCGACGAAATCCACAGCGTGACGAGCAGCACGGCGCCCGTCGTGAGCACGCCTTCGAGCAAGGTGCGCACCGACATGCGCGAGCCGCCCACCTTCCAGCTGATCTCGTCGAGCTCCTGCAGCACGCGCGGCAACAGGCCCGTGACCCACAGCACCATGATGAACCACGCGAGCCACGAAATGGTGCGCTCCATGGGGCGCACCCAGGGGGAGTTTGGGAACGCCGCCTGCAGCACCTTGACGCCCACGCGGATCGCCACGAGCGCGATCAGCACCGGGATCACGATCTCGAACGCCGCGAGCGAAATCCACTCGCGCAACAGCGCGCGCGCCACGTAGCCCAGGCCCAGCAGCACGATGGGGAACAGGGCGCCATCGACGACTTTGCGCCCGAGCAGGATCGAAGGCCGGGCGTCGTCCGTGTAATGAAAGGCCCGGCGCAGTGCGGTCACGGCCAGCCACGCGAGGCCCACACACAGCGCCAGCGCGGCAAGCTCGATGAGCACCGTGGGGTGAAAAAAAGAGCGCAGCAGATGTTCGAGCTGCGCGAGTGCGGGTGGCGGTGGCGTCTTGACCATTCCTCTTTGCTTGATCTTGGTATCGCTGAATGCGGCTGCGGGATGGGCCTGGGTGTGGCTTGGTGCCTATGTTGGGCAGTTTGGGGCTCAGGGTTTCCAGCTTGGCTTGCGCTTTTCGACGAAGGCACGCGCGCCCTCCTGGGCGGCCTCGTCCATCATGTTCGCGGCCATGGTCTGGCCCGCGAGCTGGTAGGCCCCCGCGAGCCCGAGTTCGCGCTGCTGATAGACCAGCGCCTTGCCCATGGCCACGGCCACGCGCGGCTTTTCGAGGATGGCGCGCACGAGCTTTTCGACCTCCTCGTCGAGCGCCTCGGGCGGCACCACGCGGTTCACGAGTCCATGCGCCTGCGCCGTGTGCGCGTCGATGAACTCGCCCGTGAGCAGCATTTCCATGGCCTGCTTGATGGGCATGTTGCGCACCAGCGGCACGCTGGGCGTGGCGCAAAAGAGGCCATAGTGGATGCCGCTCGTGGCAAAGCACGCGTCTTCGGCCGCCACCGCCAGGTCGGCCTGCGCCACGAGCTGGCAGCCCGCGGCCGTGGCCATGCCGTGCACGCGCGCGATCACGGGCACGGGCAGCTGCTGCAGGCCGAGCATCACGCGGCTGCACTGCGCAAACAGGCGCTGGTACCAGGCCAGATCGGGGTGCGCGGCCATGTCCTTGAGGTTGTGCCCCGCGCAGAACGCCTTGCCCGCGCCGGCCAGCACCAGCACGCGCACGCTGTCGTCGCCCTGCAGGGCGTCCAGCGTCTGCTGCAGCGCAGAGAGCATTTCGTCGCCGAGCGCATTGAAGCGCGCCGGGTCGTTGAGCGTCAAGGTGACTACGCCGCGTGCGTCGCGCTGCACGGCGAGCGGGCTTGCGGCGGTAACGCTGGAAAGCGGGTCATTCATGGGCGGCGCTCCTGATGCAAACAAGATAAGGCGCGCGCCGATCAAACGTCCGCGAGCACGCGCAAATGGGCTTCGACGCTGCGTGCGAGCGCGCTCAGGGCGTAGCCGCCCTCGAGGCACGAGACGATGCGCCCTTTGCTGAAACGCCGCGCCACGTCTTTGATGCGCATGGTGATCCAGGCGTAATCCTGCTCGGTCATGCCGAGCTGCCCCATGTCGTCCTCGCGGTGCGCGTCGAAGCCGGCGCTCACGAAGATCAGCTCGGGTTTGAACTCCTCGAGCCGCGGCATCCAGGTGATGTCGATGATCTCGCGGATTTCCATGCCGCGCGTGTAGGCCGGCACGGGCACGTTGAGCATGTTCGGCCCCGCGGGGTGCTCGCCGCTGTAGGGGTAGAACGGGTGCTGGAAAATGCCCACCATGAGCGCGCGCGGATCGCCCGCGAGGATGTCCTCGGTACCGTTGCCATGGTGCACGTCGAAGTCCACCACCGCCACGCGCTGCAGGTTGTAGCGCTGCAGCGCGTACTTGGCGGCAATGGCGACGTTGTTGAAAAAGCAAAACCCCATGGCCTTGTCGCGCGTGGCGTGGTGGCCGGGCGGGCGCACGGCGCAAAAGGCGTTTTCGATCTCGCCCGCCATGACCGCGTCGGTGGCCGCGATGGCCGCGCCCGCCGCACGCAGCGCCGCAGGCCAGGTGTAGGCGTTGATGGAGGTGTCAGGGTCTATCTGCGAGTATGGCGGGCCACCGGCCTCCAAGTCTTCGCGCAGCCAGTCGTGCAGGCCGCGCAGCGCCGCGATGTGCAGCCGCGGGTGCGCCAGCTCGATGTCGGCCAGCGCCGCGGGCGGGGCCTCGTAGCGCTCGAGCGCCACGTCCAGCCCGGTGACGAGCAGCCGGTCCTCGATCGCGTCGAGTCGCTCGGGGCATTCGGGATGGCCCGGCCCCATTTCGTGTTTTTTACAGTCGGGATGGGTGAAGTAACCTGTCTTGCTCACAATGCGACCCTGTCTCTCGATTTTTCCGAACTATCCATGGATGCACAACGCACAATCCAATCGCTGCTGGCTCAGCTTAACACGGTCATCGTCGGCAAGTCGGCGCAGGTACAGGACTGCGTGGCCTGCCTGCTTGCCGGCGGGCATCTGCTGATCGAGGACGTGCCGGGCGTGGGCAAGACCACGCTGGCGCAGGCGCTCGCGCGCAGCTTCGGCCTGCAGTTTGCGCGCGTGCAGTTCACGGCCGACTTGCTGCCCAGCGACCTGCTGGGCGTGTCCGTCTATGAGCGCGCGCAAGAAGGCTTCATATTCCACCGCGGGCCGGTGTTTGCGCAGGTACTGCTGGCCGACGAAATCAACCGCGCGAGCCCACGCACACAAAGCGCACTGCTCGAAGCCATGGAGGAAAAGCAGGTCTCGATCGACGGCGAAACGCACGCCCTGCCGCGCCCGTTTTTCGTGATCGCCACGCAAAACCCCAACGACCAGCTGGGCACTTACGCGCTGCCCGAGTCGCAGCTCGACCGCTTTTTGATGCGCATCTCGCTCGGCTACCCCGACCGCGCTGCCGAGCGCGCGCTGCTCGCGGGCGGCGACCGGCGCGCGCTGCTCGAGGGCATGCTGCCGCTGCTGTCGGGCGAAGACCTGCTCGCGCTGCAGGACGCCGTGCTTGCGGTGCACACATCGGAGCCGCTGCTCGACTACGTGCTGGACTTGATCGCCGCAACGCGCTCGGGGCGCTGGTTCGTGCAGGGCCTGTCGCCGCGCGCGGGCATCGCGCTCGTGCGTGCGGCCAAGGCGCAGGCGCTGATCCAGGGGCGCGACTACGTCGCCCCCGACGACGTGCAGGCCGTGTTGCCGCAAACCATCGCGCACCGTCTCGTGCCCGTGGTGCCTGCGGGCGAAGCTGGGCGCGGCGCCGTCGAGCAGGTGCAGGCCATGCTCGAAGCGGTGCCGTTGCGCTGAGAAGGTGTGCCCTCTGCCGAATCACACGCTCCGCCCTGCGCACCCCATGCCCGCCTCCGCTGCATCTCCCGCACACACCGACTCCCGCGCTGCATCCGCCAGCCCCGGCCGGTTGCTGCGCCCGCGCGCCTGGCTGCGTGCACGCTTTGCGCAGTGGTGGCAGGCGCGGCTGCCGCTTTCCGACCAGCTCACGCTCACGCAGCGCAACATTTACATCCTGCCCACGGGCGCGGGCTGGATGCTGGCGCTGACGCTGCTCGTGCTGCTCGTGGCGGCGATCAACTTTCAGCTCAACCTCGGCTACCTGCTAACGTTTTTGATAGCAGGCAGCGCCGTCGCGGGCATGCACTTGTGCCACGCCACGCTGCGCGGCCTGCATTTGCACCTGCTGCCGCCCGCGCCGCAGTTCCTCGGCGCGGGCGTGCCCTTGCAAGTGCAACTCACCAACACGCGCCGCAGCCCGCGCTACGCCATCGCCCTGGCCGTGCGCAATGACGACGCGCCCGCCTGGGTCTGGAGCGACGTGCCCGCGCAGGGCAGCACGCAGGTGCAGCTGGCCTGGCGCCCCACGCAGCGCGGACGCCAGCGCGTGCCGCCCATCGTGCTGCAGACGCGCTTTCCGCTGGGCACCTTCCGCGCCTGGAGCTACTGGCGGCCTGCGGCGCAAGTGCTGGTTTACCCGCAGCCCGAATCCCCCGCCACGCCGCTGCCGACCGGCGCGTCCGACGCAGACCCGCATGGCGCCCGCACCGTGGCCAAAGGCGCTGGCCAGGACGAATGGGACGGCGTGCGCGCGTACCGGCGCGGCGACACGCGCAAGCAGATCGTCTGGAAAAAAGCCGCGCAGGCGCTGGCCGCGGGCTCGGACGCGCTCGTCAGCCGCGACACCGTCGCCACGCCACGCCAGACGCTGTGGCTCACGCCCGCGCAAGCCGGCCTGCCCACGCTAGGAGGCTGTCGGACTTTGGGCGTCGATAGCGAGAATGCGCCCCAGCGAGGCCAGTTTTTGCCGGATTCGCCGCCCCATAGTGGTGCTATGGGGCAAGAAGACGGTAAAAAATGGGCCGCTGCGGTGCATTCGCAGCCGACGATTCCAAAGTCCGACAGCCTCCTAGAGTCGCGCCTGTCGCGCCTCACTGCCTGGGTGCTCGAGGCCGAGCGCCTGGGCCTGCGCTACGGTTTGCGCCTGCCGGGCGTGGAAATCGCCCCCGACCTGGGCCCGGCCCACCAGCGGCGCTGTCTGGAGGCGCTGGCGCTCGCCTGAAAATAATTGGAATCTGACCCCAATTTCCTGATTTGATAGCTGCTAGCGCTTGATGTACCTTGTAAAAATGCCTTTTTGATCTGGAAAACCAAAATAATTGGAATCTGACCCCAATTAACTTCTCTGATGTCTTCGACGTTTTTCGCCCTCTCCCGCCTGCCCCGCGAAGCGCGCGATACGCTGTTTCTGCTTGGCGTGGTGGGCTGGATCATCGTGCCGCTGATCCCCCACGTTCCGCCGTGGGCCAGTGCTTTCGCGGCGGCGCTGCTGCTGTGGCGCGCGGGGCTCGCGGGGCGGGGGCGGCCGCTGCCGGGGCGCTGGGTGCTGGGCGGGCTGCTCGCGCTGGCCGTGGCGGGCACGGGGCTTACGTTCAAAACGCTCGCGGGGCGCGATGCGGGGGTGACGCTGATCGTGCTGCTGCTCGCGCTCAAGACGCTGGAGCTGCGCGCGCGGCGCGATGCCATGGTGGTGTTCTTCCTCGGCTTTTTCACGCTGCTGAGCAATTTTTTGTTCTCCCAGTCGCTCCCCACCGCGGCGGCCATGCTGCTCGCGCTGCTGGGGCTGCTCACGGCGCTGGTGCAGGCACACATGCCCGTGGGCCGGCCGCCGCTCATGCTGGCCATGCGCACGGCGCTGCGTCTGATGCTGCTGGGCGCGCCGGTGATGGCGGCGCTGTTTTTGCTGTTTCCGCGCATCGCGCCGCTGTGGGGCCTGCCCAAGGACACGCTCGGGCGCAGCGGCCTTGCGGGTGACATGCAGGTGGGGCGCATCGCCGCGCTCGCGCTCGACGACGGCATCGCGCTGCGCGTGCGCTTCGACCTGCCCAATGGCAAAACGCCGCCGCAAAGCGCGCTGTATTTCCGCGGCCCGGTGCTGGCGAGCTTTGACGGGCGCACCTGGCGGCCGCTCGACGACATGGCTCAAGGCGGGCCGTGGCGACGTATATCCAGCCCCGCGGCGCTGCAGGTCAGCGGCGCGCCGCTGCGCTACGAAGTCACGCTGGAGCCGCACCAGCAAAACTGGCTGCTGCTGATCGACGCCGCGCCTGCGCCACCCGGCTTGCCCGAAGGCTTTCAGGCCGCCATGTCACCCGAGCTGCTGTGGCGCACGAACCGGCCCGTGATGAGCGTGTTGCGCTATCGCGCCGAGAGCTATCCGCAGTTTCGCCACGGCCCGCTGCAGCGCAACGCCACGCTCAACGCCTATACCGAGCTGCCGGCGGGCTTCAACCCGCGCACGCTCGCGCTCGCGGCGCAGCTGCGCACGCAGACGCCGGTGGCGCCCGGCGCCGACCCGGCCCCTGCGCTGGTGCAGGCGGCGCTCGCGCGCCTGCGCACGGGCGGCTACCGCTACACGCTGGAGCCGGGGGTGTTTGGCACGCACAGCGCCGACGAGTTCTGGTTCGACCGCAAGCAGGGTTTTTGCGAACACATCGCCTCGGCCTTCGTGGTGCTGCTGCGCGCCATGGGCCTGCCCGCGCGCATCGTCACCGGCTACCAGGGCGGCGAGGTGAACCCCGTCGATGGCTACTGGACGGTGCGCCACAGCGACGCGCACGCCTGGACGGAGGTCTGGCTCGCGGGCCAGGGCTGGGTGCGCGTCGATCCCACGGCCGCCGTCGCGCCGGGGCGCGTGGGCAGCTTTGCGCGCCTGCAGGCCCCCGCCGGCGCCTTCGCCACGGCCGTGAACACCGTCATCAGCCCCGGCATGGTGCAGCAGCTGCGCGCCGTCTGGGAGGCGATGAACAACGGCTGGAACCAATGGGTGCTCAACTACACGCAGGGCCGCCAGCTCGACGTGCTGCGCGCGCTGGGCTTCGACGCGCCCGCGTGGCCCGACCTGATCCGCCTGCTCGGCGCGCTGCTGGCCGCAGCCGCGCTGGGCGGCGCCGCCTGGACGCTGTGGGAGCGGCGCCAGCACGACCCCTGGCTGCGCCTGCTCGCACGCACGCGCCGGCGCCTCGCGCGCGCGGGCCTGCCGCTGCCCGCGCACCTGCCGCCGCGCGCCATGGCCCGCGCGGTGCAAGCACACTTCGGCCCCGCTGCCGCGCCGCTCGCGCAGTGGCTGCAGCAGCTGGAGCAGCTGCGCTACGCTGCGCCGGCGCCAGGCGCGGCGCAACAGCCCACGCAAACCCTGCGCACGCTTGCCCGCACATGGCGCCGACTGCCCTGGCCGCGCCCGCAGCCGCGCCACGAGCGCCGCCAGCGCCACGAGCGCCGCGACAATGGCGGCTGAACGATTCCCGCCACCATGCCAAAGATCCCCTGGATTGCACTTCTTTCGATAGCTGCTTGCGCTGTATCCATCAGCACAAACGCCCAAAAACACCTGAACATTGCCGCCGACGATCTGCGCGCGGTGCAAGCTACGCCGCAGCCTGCTCCGGCGGCAGCACCCACTTCTGCGCCCGCTTCTTCCCCCGCCTCTGCGCCCGCTGCCTCCCCCGCTTCCACACCAGCAGTTTCCACCGCTCCCGCCCCCTTCGCCCCGGCTTCAGCCCTCGGCAACTACGCCGCCCGCCCTGACGCCCTCGCCTTTGCCGACGACCTGGCCGCGCGCCGCGGGCTAGACGCCGCCTGGGTGCGCGCGGCGCTTGCGCAGGCGCGTTACCTGCCGCAACTGCCCAAACTCGTGCTGCCGCCCCCGCCGGGCAGCGCGGTGAAGAACTGGCAGGTTTACCGCAGCCGCTTCGTCGAGCCCGTGCGCATCCGCGCCGGCGTGCGCTTTTGGCGCCGCAACGCCGCCACGCTCGCGCGCGCCGAACGCGAATACGGCGTGCCTGCGCAGGTCATCGTCGGCATCCTCGGCGTCGAAACCATTTACGGGCAGCAAATGGGCACACTGCGCGTGCTCGACACGCTGAGCACGCTGGCCTTCGACTTCCCCGCCGAGCACCCGCGCGCGGCCCAGCGCCAGGCCTACTTTCGCGGCGAGCTCGAGCAATTCCTGAGCCTGTGCAGCCACACCGACACCGACCCCACCGAGCCGCGCGGCAGCTACGCGGGTGCCATGGGCATGCCGCAGTTCATGCCCTCGAGCTGGGTGCGCTGGGCCATCGATTACGACGGCGACGGCCGCGTGGACCTGAGCCACAGCGCCGCCGACGCCATAGGCTCGGTGGCCAACTACCTGGCGGGCCACGGCTGGACGCCCGGCATGCCCGCGTACTACGCGCTGCAGTTCGACCCGGCACACCTGCAGCTCGACGCCCTGCTCGCGCCCGACATCCTGCCCAGCTTCAGCGCCGCGCAGATGCAGACGCAGGGCGTGCTGCTCGACGCCGCAGGCCAGGCGCACGAGGGCATGCTCGCGCTGATCGAGCTCAAAAACGGCGCTGCCGCGCCAAGCTATGTCGCCGGCACGGGTAACTTCTACACCCTCACGCGCTACAACTGGTCCAGCTACTACGCCATGGCCGTGCTCGCGCTCGGGCAGGCCGTGGCGCAGGCCTATGGCCGCTGACGCTCCTATAAAAGAAGCTATCAGCGCTTGATGGGTAAGCGCTAGAGCCATTTTTTGTTCTAAACCCGCAACCCCAGCCGAGCGTCGCGCACACGCTGAGGGCGGCAAACAGCTGCGCATCCATAGGGACTAACCCGCATACGCTCGCACCCCAGCGGTGGCACTATTTGTCCGAACAAGCAGACAAGGTGACCGGGCGCAGGCTGCTGTCATACGCATCCCCCACACCTTGCCCGGGCTTGCCTTGCGCCGCGCGCCGGCGCATGGGCCACGTCCACGGGCTGCGCCACACCCCACGGACAACCACAGAAAAACGCCCCTCCATGCTCGAAAACGTACTCTCCGGCTACCGCGTCATAGACCTCACGCAAAACGTCGCTGGCCCTTTTTGCACGCAAATCCTCGGCGACATGGGCGCCGAAGTCATCAAGATCGAACGCCCCGGCGCGGGCGACGACACGCGCGCCTGGCCGCCGCTCTTTCCCTCGGGTGACTCGGCCACCTACGCGGCACTCAACCGCAACAAAAAAAGCGTCTGCATAGACCTCGACCAGCAAGCCGGCCAGGCGCTCGTGCGCCAGCTCCTGGGCACGGCCGACGTGTTCGTGCATTCGCTCAAACCCGGCAGCGCCGAGGCGCGCGGCCTGGGCGAGCAGACGCTGCGCGCGGCCCAGCCGGGGCTGATCTACTGCGCCATCAGCGCTTTCGGGCAGGTGGGCCCGCTGCGCTCACTGCCCGGCTACGACCCCGTGATGCAAGCCTTCACCGGCATCATGAGCGTGACCGGCAACGAAGGCGACGACCCGGTGCGCGTGGGCCCCTCGGTGATCGACCTGGGCACCGGCATGTGGGCCGCCATGGGCACGCTCGCGGCCTTCTTGCAGCGCAGCCGCACCGGCCAGGGTGCCTGCGTCACCGCGAGCCTGCTCGAAACGGCAATGTCCTGGATGTCGCTGCTCACCGCGATGTTTCTCGCCTCGGGCGCTTTGCCCAAAAAGATGGGCTCGGCCATGACCTCGATGGCGCCATACGAGCTGTTCAAGTCCGCCGACGGCATGGTGTTCATCGCCGCAGGCAACGACCGCCTGTTCGCCAACGCCTGCGCCGCGCTCGAATGCCCCGAGCTCGCCACCGACCCGCGCTTTGCCACCAATGCCCAGCGCACCACGAACCGCAAGGCTTTGCACGAGGCCATCGAGCAGCGCACGCAGCTGCTGCCCACCCAAGAAATCGTCGCGCGCCTGCGCCGGCACGGCGCACCCTGCAGCGAGATGCACAACATCGCCCAGATGATCCAGCACGAACAGGTGCAGGCCATGCAAATGCTCAAAGACCTGCCCTTGCCCAAGGTGCCCGAGCACCGCGCCATGGCCTTGCCGCTGGCGCTGGACCACCAGCGCAGCCAGCAATGGGCGCCCCCGCCAGCGCTGGGCGCGCACACGCTCGAGGTGCTGCAGGGCCTGGGCTGCAGCGACGCGCAGATCGCGGCGCTGCGCGCGCAGGGGGTGATTGCCTGACATTGCCTGCCGCGGCACACCAGCAGCCGCGCCACGCGCCCTCTCCTTTCTCTTGGCCCCACGCTTTTTGATCCATTTCCTGAGAGCCATTTCATGAATTTCGACTACACCGACACCCAAAACGAAATGCGCGCCGCCGTGCGCGCGCTATGCCAGGAGTTTGGCGACGAATACTGGCGCCGCCTCGACGAGCAGCACGCCTACCCTGAAGAATTCGTGCAGGCGATGACCAAGGCGGGCTGGCTCGCGGCGCTGATCCCTGAGGAATACGGCGGCTCCAACCTCGGCATCCTCGACGCGAGCCTGATCCTGCAGGAGGTCAATCGCTGCGGCGGCAACGGTGCCGTGTGCCACGCGCAGATGTACACCATGGGTTCGGTGCTGCGCCACGGCAGCCCCGAGCAAAAGCGCAAATACCTGCCGCGCATCGCCGACGGCAGCCTGCGCCTGCAGGCCTTCGGCGTGACCGAGCCTGACGCAGGCTCGAACACCATGCGCATCAAGACTTTTGCGCGCAAGGTGCCGGGCGGCTATGTGATCAACGGGCAAAAAATCTGGACTTCGCGCTTCATGCAGTCCGACCTGTACCTGCTCATCACGCGCACCACGCCGTATGAAGAAGCCAAGCGCAAGACCGACGGCCTCACTCTGTTCCTCGTGGACATCAAAAAGGCCGGCTCCGCGTTGCAGGCCAAGCCGATCCGCACCATGCTCAACCACCACACCAACCAGGTGTTCATCGACAACCTCGAAGTGTCGGATGACGACCGCATCGGCGAGGAAGGCAAGGGCTTTTACTACCTGCTCGACTCGCTCAACGCCGAGCGCATCATCGCCACGGGCGAAATCCTCGGCAACGGCCAGTGGCTGGTCGAACGCGCCTCGCGCTATGCCGGCGAGCGCGTGGTGTTCGACCGCCCCATAGGCGCGAACCAGGGCGTGCAATTCCCGATCGCGCGCGCCCACATGAACCTCGAAGCCGCCGAACTCATGCGCAACAAGGCCGCGGCACTGTTCGACCAGAACCGTCCCTGCGGCCCCGAAAGCAACATGGCCAAGTACCTCGCAAGCGAAGCCGCCTGGGAGGCCGCCGAGGCCGCCATGACCACCTACGGCGGCTTTGGCGTGGCCTGCGAATACGACATCGAGCGCAAGTGGAAAGAAACACGGCTGTTTCGCACCGCGCCGATCTCCAACAACCTCGTGCTCGCGCAAGTGGCGCAGCACCAGCTGGGCATGCCGCGCTCGTATTGATCGAGGCCAGCCCTAGGAGCCTGTCGGACTTTGGAATCGTCGGCTGCGAATGCGCCGCAGCGGCCCATTTTTTACCGTCTTCTTGCCCCATAGCACCACTATGGGGCGGCGAATCCGGCAAAAACTGGCCTCGCCGGGGCGCATTCTCGCTATCGACGCCCAAAGTCCGACAGGCTCCTAGGAGCAATAGTTCGGCATCGAAACCGATCCGGCATCCGCCGCCACCCTGAGGAGCCATCCATGACTCACACGCTGCCACTCCGTCTCGACGCTTCGCTCGACGACAAATACACCCTCACCGAGGGCTGGGCCTACATGACCGGCACGCAGGCGCTGGTGCGCCTCGCGCTCGACCAGCGCCGACGCGACGTGGCCGCCGGCCACCACACCGCGGGCTTCATCTCGGGCTACCAGGGTTCGCCGCTCGCGGCGATCGACGGCGCGCTGCGCAAGACGAGCAAGCTGCTGCAAGAGAACCACATCGTCTTTCGCCCCGGCGTGAACGAGGAACTCGGCGCCACCTCGGTGTGGGGCTCGCAGTACGTGAACATGTTCCCCGGCGCGAAATACGACGGCGTGTTCGGCCTCTGGTACGGCAAGGGGCCGGGGCTGGATCGCGCGATGGACGCCCTGCGCCACGCCAACTGGGCCGGCACGAGCCGCCTGGGCGGCTCGCTCGCGCTGGTCGGCGACGACCACGGCGCCAAGTCCTCCACCGTGGCCTGCTATTCCGACATCGCGCTCGAATCGCTGGGCATGCCCGTGCTCTACCCGAGCAACGTGCAGGAGATCCTCGACTATGGCCTGCACGGCATCGCCATGAGCCGCTACAGCGGCGCCTGGGCCAGCCTCAAGCTCGTCACCGACGTGGTCGAGAGCGCGAGCGTGCTGCAGCTCTCGCCAGAGCATCCGCACATCACCCTGCCAGACGCGGACGCGACGTTTGATACCGAGCGCTGGATCCAGCCCGCGAGCCTGGCGACCATCCTGCCGGCCGAAGAAACGCTCTACCACCGGCGCCTCTACGCTGCCCTCGCCTACGCGCGCGCCAATGGCATCAACCGCATCACGCACGATGCGCGCGAGGCGTGGCTGGGCATCGTCTGCGCGGGCAAAACCTACCACGAGGTGCGCAAGGCCCTCGCCAACCTGGGCCTGGACGCAGAACGCGCGCTGGCAGCGGGCGTGCGCGTGCTCAAGCTCGGCATGGTCTGGCCCGTCGATCCGGAAATCGTGCGCCAGTTCGCGCGCGGGCTGCGCACCGTGCTCGTGGTCGAAGAAAAGCGCCCGCTCGTCGAAGACCAGGTGCGCTCCATCCTCTACGGCGCACCCGACGCGCCGCGCGTGTTCGGCAAGGTGCGCACGGGGCATTTGTTCGACGCCAGCCCGGCCTGGCTTTTTCCCAACGCAGGCGAAATCAACGCCCTCATGGTCACGCGCGTGCTCAGCCAGGTGCTCGCCGAACGCGACCCGAGCTTCGCGAACTGGCAGGCGCCGCCCAACACGGTTGCGCTGCAAAGCACGCCAGCGGTGCGCCGCACGCCGAGCTTTTGCTCGGGTTGCCCGCACAACCGCTCGACCAAGCTACCGCCCGGCAGCCGCACGCTCGGCGGCATAGGCTGCCATGGCATGCAGCTGATCCTCGATCCGGCCAATTGCAAGACCATCTCGCAAATGGGCGGCGAGGGCGCGCAGTGGGTGGGCCAGCAGCCCTTCACGCAAGAGCGCCACGTGTTCGCCAACCTCGGCGACGGCACCTACGCGCATTCGGGCTCGCTCGCCATCCGCCACGCGGTGGCCGCGGGTGTGCCCATCACCTACAAACTGCTCGCCAACGGCTTCGTCTCCATGACCGGCGGGCAGCCCATCAGCGGTGGCCAAACCGTGCCGCAAATGGTCGAAGCCCTGCGCGCCGACGGCGTGCAGCGCATCGCGGTAGTCACAGACGACCTGCAAAAGTATGCGGGCGTGCAGTTCCCCGCCGGTGTGCCGCTGCTGCCGCGCAACGAAATGGAGCGCGTGCAGGCCGAGATGCGCGAGTTTCCGGGCGTCTCGGCCATCATCTACGAGCAACCCTGCGCCACCGAGCGCCGGCGCCTGCGCAAGCAAGGCCAATGGGAAGATCCGCCCAAGCGCAGCTTCATCCACAGCGCCGTGTGCGAAGGCTGCGGCGACTGCGGCAAGGTTTCCACGTGCCTCTCCATCGAGCCGCTGGACACCGAATTCGGGCGCAAGCGGCGCATCAACCAATCGACCTGCAACAAAGACTTCAGCTGCGTCGAAGGCTTTTGCCCGAGCTTCGTCACCGTACACGGCGGGCGCCTGCGCAAACCCGAGAAAAGCGCCACAGCGCCGCAGCGCTTCGACGTGCCCGAGCCCGAGCACGCGCCGCTCACGGCACCGGTGCACGTGCTCGTGGGCGGCATTGGCGGCACCGGCGTCGTGACCATAGGCCAGGTGTTGGCGATGGCGGCTTATGTCGATGGCACGCCCTGCCTCTCGCTCGACGTGATGGGCCTCGCGCAAAAATACGGCGCGGTCTATTCGCACCTGCACTTCGCGCCGAGCGCCGAGCAGCTCACGGCGCCGCGCATAGGCCCCGGCGAGGCCGACACGCTGATCGGCTGCGACCTGATCGTCGCCTCGGGCGACGAGCCCGTGTCCATGCTCGCGCCCGGGCGCAGCCGCGCCGTGCTCTGCAGCGAAGTCACGGCCACGGCCGAATTTGCGCGCAACCCCGACTGGGACGCCAGCCCCGAGCAGCTCATAGAGCGCGTGCGCCGCGTCACCGGCGACGCGACCACGCTGGTCGAAGGCCAGCGCCTGGCGGTAGCGCTGCTCGGCGACGCGATCGCCTGCAACATGCTGATGGTGGGCGTGGCCTGGCAGCGTGGGCTGCTGCCGCTGTCGCTCGCTGCCATCGAGCGCGCGATCGAGCTCAACGGGGTGTCGGTCGCCATGAATCGCGAGGCCTTCCACTGGGGCCGCTGCATCGCGCACGACCCGGCCCGCGTCGAGCGCATGGTCTCGGGCGCGCAGGTGATCCAGTTCCGGCCGCGCCACGCGCAACCGAATCTCGAAGAAACCATCGCGCGCCACGTGGCCTATTTGACCGAATACCAAAACGCCGCCTACGCCAAGCGCTATCAAAACTTCATCGCTGAAGTGCAGCGCGCCGACACACAAGCTGCGCATAAACAAGCGCTGAGCCTGGCCGTGGCGCAAAGCTACTTCAAGCTGCTCGCCACCAAGGACGAATGGGAGGTGGCACGCCTCTACACGCTGCCGAGCTTTCGCGCAGAAATCGAGCAGACCTTCGAGGGCGACTACGAACTGCACTTTCACATCGGCGGCGGCCCCTTCGCCAAGACCGACCCCCAAACGGGTAAAGCCGTCAAGCGTGAAGTCGGTCCGTGGCTCCTGCGCGCGTTCACCGTGATGGCGCGCCTGCGCGGCCTGCGCGGCACACTGTTCGACCCCTTCCGCCACGGCGCCGAGCGCAAGCTCGAACAAGCGCTGCTCGCCCAGTATGAGCAAGACCTGCGCACGCTGCTGCCCAGGCTGAATGCAGACAACTACACGCAGGTGGTGGCTTTCGCCGCGCTGCCGCAAAAAATTCGCGGCTTTGGCCATGTCAAACTGGCGAACGCCCAGGCTACTGCAAGCGAGCGCGAACGGCTGCTGCAGGCGCTGGCCATTCAGGCCACTCCCGCCCCAGTGGCGCAAAGTCTGACGCGGGCTGCATAACTCTCCGCCTCTCACTCCGCCGCGGGCAGGGGCATGGCCTGCTCGATCAGGCTGGCGTGCAGGGCGGCGCCAAGGGGCAGGATTTCGTCGTTGAAGTCGTAGCGACTGCTGTGCAAGGTGCCGCCACTGGCGGCACCTCCTTGCCCCAGGCGCAGATAGGCCCCGGGCTTGAGCTGCAGCATGAAGGCAAAGTCCTCCGCCCCCATGCTGGGCTCGAGATCACGCACCACGTGGTCGCCCCCCACGAGCGATTCGGCCACCTGGGCGGCGAAAAGGGCTTCGCTTTCGGTGTTGATGGTGGCTGGATAGATGCGCTCGTACTGCACCGTGGCAGTGGCGCCCAAGCCCAGCGCCACGGCGCTGCACATTTCCTTGAGGCGCTTTTCCACCATTTCCTGCACCTCGGGCTTGAAGGTGCGCACCGTGCCCACGAGGCGCGCCTTGTCAGGCAGCACGCTGAAGGCCCCCAGATCGCCCGCCTGCATGGCGCACAGACTGAGCACCGCGCTGTCCATGGCCCGCACGTTGCGCGCGACGATGCTTTGCGCCGCGGTGATGATGTGCGCCGCCGCCAGCACCACGTCCACCGCCTGGTAGGGGTGCGCGCCATGCCCGCCCCGCCCGGTGATGTCTATGGTGATGCGGTCTGCCGCGGCCATCATGGGGCCAGGGCTCAGGCCCACCGTACCTGGCGGCAAAGCCGGCCAGTTGTGCATGGCAAAGATAGACTGCACCGGAAAGCGCTCGAACAAGCCATCCTCTATCATCGCGCGCGCACCGGCGTAGCCCTCTTCGCCAGGCTGAAACACCAGCACCGCAGTACCGTCAAAATTGCGCGTCTGCGCGAGGTAGCGTGCTGCGCCTATCAGCATCGCCGTGTGGCCATCGTGGCCGCAGCCGTGCATCAGGCCCGACTTGCACGACTTCCAGCCAAACTCGTTGTGCTCGACCATGGGCAGAGCGTCCATGTCGGCGCGCAGCCCCACCATGCTGCCGCTGGAGTGGCCACGCCCGCGCACCACCGCCACCACACCGGTGCGGCCTATGCCGTCGTGGATTTCATCGACGCCGCACAGCTTGAGCGCCTCTTTGACGCGCGCGCTGGTATAGACCTCCTGAAACCCCAGTTCAGGGTGCGCATGCAGGTCGCGGCGCAGCGCCGTCAATTCGGGGTGGTACTGCGCAATCTGCGCAAATGCACGTCCGCCGATGCGCAAACGAGGGGCTGACATTTCGATCTCCTGATTCGTTAGCTGTCTGTTGAGTTCTAGGAGCCGGTCGGGCTTTGGGCGTCGATCGCGAGAATGCGCCCCGGCGAGGCCAGTTTTTGCCGGATTCGCCGCCCTATAGTAGTGCTATGGGGCAAGAAGACGGTGTTCTCGAAGATCGGCGAAGCCAAAAATGGACCGCTGCGGCGCATTCGCAGCCAACGATCACAATCCGACAGGCTCCTAGCTGGTCACCTTGTGGACCCGCACCAAGTACCTGGGAGCCTGTCGGACTTTGGGCGTCGATAGCGAGAATGTGCCCCGGCGAGGCCAGTTTTTGCCGGATTCGCCGCCCCATAGCGGGACTATGGGGCAAGAAGCCGGTGAAAAGTGGGCCGCTGCGGCGCATTCGCAGCCGACGATTCCAAAGTCCGACAGGCTCCTAGGCGCGAGCGCGGCACCTACAATCGTCGGCGTCCCGTCTGACGAAGAGCATCCATGGTCCCGCACCTCATCACGGCCCTCACGGGGCCGATCAACGAACTCGAGCAACGCATGCTCGACGCCATGCCGGCCATAGAGCGCTGGTTTCGCCTCGAGTGGATGGAGCACACGCCGCCGTTTTACACCTCGGCCCATTTGCGCAACGCTGGCTTCAAGCTCGCGCCCGTGAACACCAACCTGTTTCCGCGCGGGTGGAATTTTCTCTCGGAAGACATGCTGCCGCTGGCCGTGCAGGCAGCGATCGCCGCCATCGAAAAGATCTGCCCCGAGGCGCGCAATCTGCTCATCATTCCCGAAAACCACACGCGCAACCTGTCTTACCTTGCCAACCTGGTGCAGTTGCAGCGCATCTTCCAGCGCGCGGGGCTGAACGTGCGCGTGGGCTCTATCGACCCCGGCGTCAAAAAGGCCACGCGCATCGAGCTGCCCAATGGCGACACCGTGGTGCTCGAGCCCGTGATGCGCACGGGTGGGCGGCTCGGGCTCAAGCACTTCGACCCCTGCACCATCTTGCTCAACAACGAGCTGGCCACGGGTACGCCCGGCATCCTCGAAGACCTGTACGGGCAATACCTGCTGCCGCCGCTGCATGCAGGCGCGACGGTGCGGTGCAAGAGCAAGCATTTCAGGTGCTACGAGGAAGTGGGCAAACGCTTTGGCAAGATGTTGGGCATAGACCCCTGGCTGATCCACCCAATTTCCGCGCCCTGCGAAGACGTGGACTTTGTCCAGGGGGCGGGGATGGAGCGCCTGCAGACCGAAGTCGATGCGCTACTCACCAAGGTGCGGCGCAAATACAAGGAATACGGCATCCACGAAAAGCCTTTCGTGATCCTCAAGGCCGATCAGGGCGCCTACAGCATGGGAGCGATGCCCGTGCACGACGCCAAGGAGCTCGAAGCGCTGAACCGCAAGGCGCGCAGCAAGATGGCCGTCACCAAGGACGGCATGCCCGTGCAGGCCGTGCTGATCCAGGAGGGCGTGCCCACGCAGGAGCGCGTGCACGAGTCCGCGGCCGAGCCCGTGGTCTACACGATGGACCGCTACGTGATCGGCGGCGTTTACCGCGTGCACCCCGAGCGCGGCACGAACGAAAACCTCAACGCGCCGGGCGCGAGCTTCGTGCCGCTGGCGTTCACGCACGGCACGCAAATGCCCCAGCCCGGCGTGCGCCCGGGCACCAGCGCGCCCAACCGCTTTTACATGTACGGCGTGGTCGCGCGCCTGGCCATGCTCGCGGCGAGCTACGAGCTCGAAGCCACCGACCCCAACGCCGAGGTCTATGACTGAAGGTGCGGGAGGCCGACACATGGGCCTGTCGGGGCAAAGTTGCCGCAGCGCAACAGGGCCGCTCAGACCATGCCACATGCCTGGGCTGAGGGCACAATCAGCGCCTTCGATGTAACGAAACCCTGCCGAGCCTGCGGGCGCGGGGGTCTATCTGTGCAAAGCTCGAAATCCTCCCTTGCCGCGCTCACGCTCGGCGCCGTCGGCATCGTTTATGGCGATATTGGCACCAGCGTGCTCTACACCATCAAAGAGGTGTTCGGCGCCGGCCATGTGCCCTTTACCCACGCCAATGTGTACGGCGTTCTGTCCATCGTGTTCTGGACGCTGACCGTCATCGTGTCCATCAAATACGTCGTGCTGGTGCTGCGGGCCGACAACCACGGCGAGGGCGGCCTGGTGGCCATGCTGGCCCTGGCGTCGCAGGCGGTGCGTGACAAAGCCCCGGCGCTGCGCAAGTGGATGCTTCCCATAGGCATTTTTGGTACCTGCCTGTTTTATGGTGATGGCGTCATCACCCCCGCGATCACCGTGCTGTCCGCCGTGGAAGGGCTGGATGTGGTGTCCCCCACGTTCAAGAAAGCCGTGATTCCGCTGACGCTGGTGATCTTGCTGGCCTTGTTTTGGGTACAAAAGCGTGGCACGGCAGGCATTGGGCGTTTTTTTGGGCCCGTCATGGTGGTGTGGTTCCTCGCCATTGCGGCGCTGGGCATCTACCACATCGCCGGGCACCCCGAAATTCTGTGGGCGCTCAGCCCGCATTACGCGGTGGGCTTCATCGGGCGCCAGCCCGGCACGACCTTCATCATCCTGGGGGCGGTGGTGCTGTGCGTGACCGGGGGCGAGGCGCTGTACGCGGACATGGGGCATTTTGGGCGCAAGCCCATTCGCGTGGCCTGGTTTGGACTGGTCATGCCCTGCCTGACACTCAACTACTTTGGCCAGGGCGCTTTGCTGCTGACCGAGCCCGAGGCGGTGGCCAACCCGTTTTTCCACATGGCGCCCGACTGGATCACGCTGCCGCTCGTGGGGCTGGCCACCATGGCGGCCGTGATTGCCTCGCAAGCGCTGATTTCAGGTGCCTTCAGTGTCACCAAGCAGATCATCCAGCTGGGCTACCTGCCGCGCTTGCAAGTGCAGCACACCAGCACCAAGGACACGGGGCAAATCTACCTGCCCTTCGTGAACTGGAGCCTGTTCGTCATGATCGTGCTGGCGGTGGTGCTGTTTCGCTCCTCCAGCAATCTGGCCGCGGCCTATGGCATTGCGGTGACGCTGGACATGCTCATCACCACCGTGCTGACCTTTTTCGTCGTGCGCTTCGGCTGGGGCTACCCCCTGTGGATGTGCGTGGGCGCGACGGGGTTTTTCTTTTTGATCGACCTGGCCTTTTTCAGCTCCAACCTGCTCAAGCTGATCGATGGCGGCTGGTTCCCCTTGCTGATAGGGGCGGCGGTCTTCACCCTGATGAGCACCTGGAAGCGCGGACGAGAATTGCTCAACCAGACCTTGCGCGAAATCTCGGTGGACTTGAAGTCCTTCCTCGATTCCGTGTTTGTCAATCCGCCCGCGCGGGTGCCCGGCACCGCGGTATTCTTGACCGCGCAGCCCGGCATCGTGCCGACGGCGCTGATGCACAACCTCAAGCACAACAAGGTGCTGCATGCGCAGAACCTGTTCGTCACCGTGTGCAACCACGAGGTGCCCTGGATCGGTTTGGACCAACGCCTGGAGATCGAACCGCTAGGGCACGATTGCTGGCAGGTCATCGTGCACTACGGTTTCAAGAACGACCCCGACTTGCCCCGCGCGCTGAGTTTGCTCGAGGGCCGCGGCGTGGACCTGAACCCCATGAGCACGAGCTACTTCCTCTCGCGCGACATCGTCACCCCCACGCTGGGTTCGGGCATGGCCCCTTGGCGCGAAAAGTTGTTCGCGCAAATGCACCACAGCGCCACGGCGGCGGCAGAATTCCTCCACCTGCCCAGCAACGCCGTCGTCGAACTCGGCTCCAAAATCGAGATTTGATTTTGAGCATTTTTGGCCGTTTGCGCGCTACCATCAAGCGCTATCAGCTATAAATAACGTAGTAATGGGGCCTTGGGCGGCGCTCCACCCACGCTTGGCGAGTGTTCGACACGCGCGGCGGCGCTCCCTGATTGCCCTGCCCTGCACGCCCGCGCCGGCGATGCCAGAATCGCGGCCATGCAGTTTTTCAAAGACCTCAGCCTCTCGGCCGTGACCGCGGGCTTCGTGGCCATGCTCGTGGGGTTCACGAGTTCGGTGGCCATCATCTTCCAGGCCGCGCAGGCGCTGCACGCCACGCCGGCGCAAATCACCTCGTGGGTTTGGGCGCTCGGGCTGGGCGCGGGGCTGTGCACGCTGGTGCCCTCGCTGCTCGTGCGCATGCCGGTGATGGTGGCCTGGTCCACGCCGGGGCTCGCGGTGATCGCTACGGCCGGGCTCGAAGGCGGCTTCGACATGGCGCAGGCCGTGGGCGCGTTTCTGGTCTGCGCGGTGCTCATGACGCTCGCGGGCGCGACCGGCTGGTTCGAGCGCGCGATGAACCGCATTCCCATGGAGATCGCCTCGGCGCTGCTCGCGGGCGTGCTCGCGCGCTTCGGGCTGCAGGCCTTTACTGCGGCGCAGACGGCGCTGCCGCTGGTGCTGCTGATGCTCGGCGGCTACCTGCTCGCGCGCCGCTTCGTGCCGCGCTACGCGGTGGTCGTGACGCTGGCCGTGGGCGTGGCCTGGGTGCTGCTGCGCGGCGAGCTGGCCTGGGCCAGCGTGCATCTGGAGCTCGCGCGCCCGGTGTTCACCGCACCCGTGTTCAGCCTCTCGGCCACCATCAGCCTCGCGGTGCCGCTGTTCATCGTCACCATGGCTTCGCAAAACCTGCCCGGCGTGGCCGTGATCCGCGCGACGGGCTACAAAATCCAGGTCTCGCGCCTCATCACGCTCACGGGCCTGGCCACCGTGGTGCTCGCACCGTTCGGCGCGCACGCGCTCAACCTGAGCGCCATCACCGCCGCCATCTGCATGGGCCCCGAGGCGCACCCAGACCACGCCAAACGCTACACCGCCGCCGTCGCGTGCGGCGTGTTTTACGTCGTCGTGGGCCTGTTTGGCGCGATCATCACGAGTCTGCTCATGGCCTTCCCGAAAGAGCTGGTCGCGGCGATTGCGGGCCTGGCGCTGCTGGGCACCATTGGCAACGGCCTGGCCGTGGCGCTGCGCGAAGAGGCGCACCGCGAGGCCGCGCTCATCACCTTCCTCGTCACCTTGAGCGGCGTGGCCCTGGCCGGCGTGGGCTCGGCCTTCTGGGGCGTGGCTGCGGGCAGCCTGGCGCTGCTTGTGCAGGGCTTCCGAAGCGGCCATGCGGCGCGCGGCTGACCTTCGTTTCATTCATTTTTCCTCTCTCACCATGCACCTGCTGTTCATTGCCGACCCGCTCGAAACCTTCAAGATCGCCAAAGACACCACGTTCGCGATGATGCGCGAGGCGCAGCGCCGCAGCCACACGCTGGCCGTGTGCGAGCCCAGCCAGCTTTCATGGCGCAGCGGCGCTCGCGTGCACGCGCAGGTGCGCGAGCTGACGCTCACGGGCCGTGCCGATGACTGGTTCACGGCGCAGCCGCCCCGTCCGGCAGCGCTGGCCGACTTCGACGCCGTGCTCATGCGCAAAGACCCGCCCTTCGACAGTGAATACTTCTACGCTACGCACCTGCTCGAGCAGGCCGAGCGCGAAGGGGCGCGCGTCTTCAACAAGCCCCGCGCGCTGCGCGACCACCCCGAAAAGCTCGCGATCATGGAATTCGCGCAGTTCAGCGCGCCCACGCTGGTCACGCGCGACGCGCAGGAGATCCGCGCCTTCCACGCCGAGCACCAGGACATCATCCTCAAGCCGCTCGACGGCATGGGCGGCATGGGCATTTTCCGCGTCGGGCCCGACGGCCTGAACCTGGGCAGCATCACCGAGACGCTGAACCGCCACGGCGCGCAGACCGTGATGGTGCAAAAATTCCTGCCCGAGATCGTGCAGGGCGACAAGCGCGTGCTGCTCATCGGCGGCGAGCCCGTGCCCTATTGCCTGGCGCGCATCCCGCAGGGCAGCGAGGTGCGCGGCAACCTCGCCGCGGGCGGCAAGGGCGTGGCCCAGCCGCTGTCCGAGCAAGATTGGCGCATCGCGCGAGCGCTCGCCCCCATCCTCCATGCGCGCGGTCTGCTGCTCGCGGGCGTGGACGTGATAGGTGCGTGCGTCACCGAAATCAACGTCACCAGCCCGACCTGCTTCCAGGAAATCCACGCCCAGACCGGCTACGACGTGGCGCGGCGTTTCATCGACGCGCTCGAGGACGCTGCTGCATCGCCGGGCCGATAGGCCAGAGCGGTCACTCCGGTTTGCCGTGGCGCCCAGCGCCCGCGGCAAAACGCGCGGCGCCGGCTACGCCCTCGGCCAAAACCACGGGCGCACCGCGCACGCCCTCGGCGCGCAGCGCCTCCTCGAGCGGCAGGCTCCATTGCGCATACGCCGAGGCGCGGTCGATCAGCATGCATTGCTGCGGGAACGCAGCAATCTGCCGTGCGAGTTCCTGCGCCGCGGCCAGCGCGCCGCCGACGGGTGT
The DNA here is from genome assembly GCF_007655255.1 of Extensimonas perlucida. GTDB lineage: Bacteria > Pseudomonadota > Gammaproteobacteria > Burkholderiales > Burkholderiaceae_C > Extensimonas > Extensimonas perlucida. The sequence goes on along the minus strand of NZ_VMYE01000001.1, from coordinate 282,071 downwards.
GACGCGGTTGACCAACCCCATCGCGAGCGCCTCCTGCGCCGAGACCCCGCGCCCCGTGAGGATCAGGTCCAGCGCGCGCCCCATGCCCACGATGCGCGGCAGGCGCACCGTGCCGCCGTCGATCAGCGGCACGCCCCAGCGCCGGCAGGCTGCTCCTAGCTTCGCGTCCTCGTCGGCCACGCGCAAATCGGCCAGCAGCGCGAGTTCGAGACCGCCGGCCACCGCGTAACCGTTGATCGCCGCGATCAGCGGCTTGCGCAGCGCCATGCGCGACGGCCCCATGGGCCCGCTGCCGCTGCCATCGGGCGTGACCTCGTTGCGCAGCTGCGCGTCGCCCATCGCCGCCAGATCGGCCCCGGCGCAAAAATGCCCGCCCGCCCCCTGCAGCACGGCCACGCGCAATTCATCGTCGGCCTCGAAGCGCTCGAACGCTGCGCGCAAAGCCTGCGCCATGGGCCGGTGCACGGCATTGCGCTTGTCGGGGCGGTTGAGCGTGATCGTGGCGATCGGCGCGGCAGCTTCGAAGAGGACGTCGGGCATGGGGACTCCTTGGTGCGACGAGGGGATTTTGCACGCGGCTGCGCGTTCGCGCTTTCTCAGACGCCGATGCCAAAAACCGTGGGCGTGCGCGGCCCGGGCGGGCTGGGGTCGCGGCGCCAGTCGGCCACGGATTTGCAGGCGATGCGCGCATTTGGCAGCGTCAGGCCGCTTGCGAGCGCCAGCCGCGTGCGCGGCTGCAGGGTTTGCAAGAGCGCCTGCCAGAGCGCGGTGTTGCGGTAGGGCGTTTCGATGAAGAGCTGGGTCTGCCCGCTTTGCAGGGCGGTGGCCTCGAGGGCGCGGATGCGCTGGGCGCGTGCGCTCGCATCCTGCGGCAGGTAGCCCGTGAAGGCGAAGTTCTGCCCGTTCAGGCCGCTGGCCGCGAGCGCAAGCAGGAGCGAGACGGGGCCGACCAAGGGGCACACCGGCACGCCCAGCGCATGCGCGGCGCGCACCACCGAGCTGCCGGGGTCGGCCACGGCGGGCATGCCGGCTTCGCTGACCAGGCCCAGGTCGTGCCCGGCGAGGGCGGGCGCGAGCAGCGCGCGCGCATCGAAGGCGGCCATGCCCTGCGCACCGTGGTCGCCCTTTTTGTGTACGGCGCGCGGCAGCTCGGTGAGGTGCTGCTGCTGCAGCGGCGCTGCCAAGGGGTAGAGCGCAGCGACGCGCGCAAGGTAGGCGCGCGTGCTTTTGGCGTTTTCGCACACCCAGTGCGTGAGGTGCGCGGCCACCTGCAGCGTGCCTGCGGACAGCACGCTGTCGAGCGGCACCTGGCTCGCGCAGCCGAAGTCGAGCGGCGCGGGCACCAGGTACAGCGTGCCCGGCGCCGTTCGCGCAGCTTCGGCAAAGGTGCCGGCGTTGGGCGCGTGGCTGCTGGGAGTGCTCATGGCAGCGTCAACCCAGCCGCGCGCAGCAGGCGGCAGGTGTGGATCAGCGGCAGGCCCACGAGCGCCGTGGGGTCATCGCTCACGATGGCGTCGAGCAGCGCGATGCCAAGGCCCTCGCTCTTGGCGCTGCCCGCGCAGTCGTAGGGCTGCTCTGTGCGCAGGTAGCGCTCGATTTCATCGTCCGAGAGCGTGCGAAAGCGCACTTCCACGGTCGCGAGCTCGGTCTGCGCAAAGCCCGACGCGGCGCAAACCACGGCGACGGCTGTCTGGAACAGCACCGTGTGCCCACGCATCTGGCGCAGCTGCAGGGTGGCGCGCTCGTGCGTGCCGGGCTTGCCCAGCGGCTGGCCATTGAGGTCGGCAACCTGGTCCGAGCCTATGACCAGCGCCTGCGGGTGCTGCGCGGCCACGGCCTGCGCCTTGGCATGCGCCAAACGCAGCGCCAGGTCGCGCGGCGACTCGGCGGGCAGCGGGGTTTCATCGACTTCGGGGGCGGACACGGTGAACGGCACGCGCAGGCGCGCAAGCAATTCGCGCCGGTAGCGCGAGGTGGAGCCCAGGACCAATGGGCGTTCTGCGGCAAGGGGGATAGGCATGGGGCGCGATTCTCTTACACTGGCGCGATGGAAAAGCCAATGCGCAAGCCAATGGACAAGGAAGCGGGCCAGGGGTTCTCTGCCGATAGCCTGGACGTACGGACCTTCGCCCAGGCCGGTGGGCAACTCGCGGGACGCGATTCACTCCTGAAATATGAGCGGCTTGCGCTCGATACACAAGGGCCACGCCCCGATTTGTTTGTGGATTGGCGGGCCGAGGGCAGCGTGCGCAAGGCGCTGGGCGGCGTGGCGCAGGTCTGGCTGCAGCTGCGCGTGCACGCCACGGTACCCCTGCAGTGCCAGCGCTGCCTCACGCCCGTCGATGTGCCGCTGGTCGTGGAGCGCGCATTTCGCTTCGTCGCCGACGAGGCCACGGCCGAAGCGCTCGATGAGGGCTGCGAAGAAGACCTGCTGGTGATGAGCCGCAGCTTCGACCTGCGCGCCCTCATCGAGGACGAGTTGATCCTCGCGCTGCCGCTCGTGCCGCTGCACGAACATTGCCCAGTGGCCGTGCCCATGGCCAGCAGCGACCCGGATTTCGACGCTGCGGGCGACGACAAGCCCCATCCTTTTGCCGCTTTGGCGGGTTTGCGCAAAGACCACGGCAATCAGTGAAGGAAAACGCAAAAGTGATGCAAAACAAAGCGGCGCAGCTATAATGCCAGGCTTCGCGCGAATTGCCCTTGGTTTTTATCCCAAGGACGGCAGGCGGATGGGGTCACTGGTGACGTTTGCCCGGTGGCCCGAATCTGTGGCTTGCACGCGCTTTGCGGATGTCCGGCTGCATCAGGGACCTGATGGGGAACAGATCGGCTGACCGCATATTTACCAACCCTGTTCCAGACCAGGAGCCATCATGGCCGTTCAGCAAAACAAAAAATCTCCTTCCAAGCGCGGGATGCACCGTTCGCACAACGCCCTGAGCGTGCCGGGCATCGCTGTCGAGCCCACCACGGGCGAAATCCACCTGCGCCACCACATCAGCCCCAACGGTTTCTACCGCGGGCGCCAGGTGCTCAAAAATAAATCCGAACTCTGATTTTCGTTTTCGGCGCAAAGCCCGTTGCTACTATTGACGTAGCGCGGGCTTTTTTGTGAACCTTTCCTTTTCTGGCCTGTATGCGGGCCGCAGCGGATTTTCATGATCACCCTGGCTGTTGACTGCATGGGCGGTGACCACGGCCCGCCCGTCACGCTTGCGGCGTGCCGGAAATTTCTCGAGCGCCACGCGGACGCGCGCCTGTTGCTGGTCGGTCTGCCAGACAGTCTGCGTTCGTTCGCGCACGAGCGCGCCGCCATGGTGCCCGCGAGCGAGGTCGTCACCATGGACGACCCCATCGAGGTCGCGCTGCGCAAGAAAAAAGATTCGTCCATGCGCGTGGCCATCCAGCAGGTCAAGGATGGCACTGCCGCTGCGGCCGTTTCAGCGGGCAATACGGGCGCGCTGATGGCGATCGCGCGCTACCTGCTCAAAACGCTCGAAGGCATAGACCGGCCTGCCATCGCCACCCAGATGCCCAACGCCAAGGGTGGCGCGACCACGGTGCTGGACCTGGGTGCAAACGTCGATTGCTCGGCCGAGCACCTGTTGCAGTTTGCTGTCATGGGCTCGGCCCTGGTATCGGTGCTGCAGGGCGGCGAGCCCACGGTGGGCTTGCTCAACATCGGCGAAGAAGCCATCAAGGGCAGCGATACGATCAAAAAAGCCGGTGAATTGCTGCGATCTGCGGCCAATTCTGGTGATCTGCTCTTCCAGGGAAACGTCGAGGGCAACGATATTTTCAAGGGCACGGTCGATATCGTGGTGTGTGACGGTTTCGTGGGCAACGTCGCGCTCAAGGCCAGCGAAGGCGTTGCGGCGATGATCGTCGATGGCCTCAAACAAGAGTTTGCGCGCAACATCTTCACCAAAATTGCTGCCATCGTCGCCTATCCTGTCCTGAAGGCGCTCATGAAGCGCATGGACTACCGACGCTACAACGGCGCCGCGCTGCTCGGGTTGCGCGGGCTTGTGTTCAAGAGCCACGGCTCCGCCGACGCGTTGGCTTTCGAACAAGCGCTCAACCGCGCGTATGATGCGGCCCGAAACAAACTGCTCGACCGCGTCCAGGCGCAGATCGCCCATGCAGCGCCCTTGTTGCTGCCCGTGGAGCCTCTGGCATCCGGCGCGGCGGCGATGACCCGATCATGACCCTGTATTCCCGCATCACCGGCACCGGCAGCTATTTGCCGCCGCGTCGCCTGACCAACGCCGATCTCGTAGCCGACCTGGCGCGGCGTGGCATCGAAAGCTCCGACGCATGGATCGTCGAGCGCACCGGCATCCGCGCGCGCCACTTCGCCGCGCCCGAAGTCACGAGCAGCGATCTGGGCGTGGAGGCCGCGCGCCGTGCCCTGGAGGCCGCCGGCCTGCAGCCGCAGGACCTAGACCTGATCATCGTCGCAACATCGACGCCGGACATGGTTTTCCCCTCGACGGCCTGCATCTTGCAAAACAAGCTCGGCGCCAACGGCTGCCCGGCCTTCGACGTGCAGGCGGTGTGTACGGGCTTCATTTACGCGCTCACGGTGGCCGATGCGATGATCCGCGCGGGCAATGCACGGCGCGCGCTCGTGATCGGTGCCGAGGTGTTCAGCCGCATCCTCGACTTCAACGACCGCGGCACCTGCGTGCTGTTCGGTGACGGCGCGGGCGCGGTGGTGCTCGAAGCCTCCGAAACCCCCGGCATCCTAGCGAGCGACTTGCACGCCGACGGCAAATACGTCGATATCCTCTGCGTGCCGGGGCATGTGTCGGGCGGGCAGGTGATCGGCGACCCGCTGCTCAAGATGGACGGGCAGGCGGTGTTCAGGCTCGCCGTGGGCCTGCTCGAAAAAGCCGCGCACGCCACGCTCGGCAAGGCCGGGCTGCACGAGGCCGACATCGACTGGATGATCCCTCACCAAGCCAACATCCGCATCATGCAGGCCACGGCCAGGAAGCTCAAACTGCCCATGGACAAGGTAGTGGTCACGGTCGATCAGCATGGCAACACCTCTGCGGCCTCGATCCCGCTCGCGCTCGACCAGGGCGTGCGCACGGGCCAGGTGCAAAAAGGCCAGACGCTGCTGCTCGAAGGGGTGGGCGGCGGCTTCACCTGGGGCGCGGTTCTCCTGAAGTTGTAGCTGCTAGTGGTTGCTGCATCTGCGTAAAAGCCGTTTTTCATTCAAATAGCTGCCATGAAATCTTTTGCCTTCGTATTCCCCGGCCAGGGCTCGCAAGCCGTGGGCATGCTCGATGCTTGGGACGCGCATCCCGCCGTGGCGCAAACCCTGCAGGAGGCGAGCGCCGCGCTGGGCGAAGACATAGGCCGTCTGATCAAAGAGGGCCCCAAAGAAGCGCTCGCGCTCACGACCAACACGCAGCCCGTGATGCTCGTCGCGGGTGTCGCAGCCTGGCGCGTCTGGCGTGCCGAGGGCGGCGCGCTGCCGGCGGCTGTGGCCGGGCATTCGCTGGGCGAATACTCGGCGCTGGTGGCGGCGGGCGCGCTCACGCTCGCGCAGGCCGCGCCGCTCGTGCGCCTGCGCGCCGCTGCGATGCAGGAGGCCGTGCCCGTGGGCGCGGGCGCGATGGCGGCAATCCTGGGCCTGCCCGCCGACAAGGTGGTGGCAGGCTGCGCGCAGGCCACGGCCGCCTTTGACGCGGGCAGCGCCGAAGTGGTCGAGGCCGTGAACTTCAACGATCCGATCCAGACCGTGATCGCCGGCACCAAGGCCGCGGTGGACAAAGCCTGTGAATTGCTCAAGGCCGCAGGCGCCAAGCGCGCGCTGCCGCTGCCGGTGTCGGCGCCGTTCCACTCCAGCCTCATGAAGCCTGCTGCCGAAAAGTTGCGCGCCGCGCTGGCGCAGGTGCCGCTCGCGGCGCCGCAAATTCCCGTCGTGAACAACGTCGACGTGGCCGTACAGCAAGACCCTGACGCGATCCGCGACGCGCTCTACCGCCAGGCCTTCAGCCCCGTGCGCTGGGTCGAGTGCGTGCAGGCGCTCAAGGCGCGCGGCGTGACGCATGTCATCGAATGCGGCCCGGGCAAGGTGCTCGCGGGCCTGACCAAGCGCATAGACCCCGCGCTGGTCGGCGCGGCTTTGTACGATCCGGCCACCTTGGCCGAAGTGCGGGAGTTGCTGGCATGACGACCTCTGAAACTTCCCCTGCCGCGCAGGTGGCGCTGGTTACGGGCGCCTCGCGCGGCATAGGCGCGGCGATCGCGCACGAACTTGCCGCGCGCGGCTACCAGGTGATAGGCACGGCCACGACCGACGAGGGCGCGGCGCGCATCGGCCAGGCGCTGTCGGCCTACGCGGGCTGCCACGGCGTGGCCTGCAACGTCAACGATGCGGCCGGCGTCGAGGCGCTGGTCGATGGCATCGTCAGGCAGCACGCCGGCCTGCATGTGCTCGTGAACAACGCCGGCATTACGCGCGACACTCTGGCCATGCGCATGAAGGACGAGGACTGGGACGCCGTCATAGACACCAACCTCAAGGCCGTGTTCCGCCTTTGCCGCGCCGTGATCCGCCCGATGATGAAGCAGCGCTTCGGGCGCATCATCAACATCACCAGTGTGGTCGGGGCCTCGGGCAACCCGGGCCAGGCCAATTACGCTGCCGCCAAGGCCGGCGTCGCGGGCATGACGCGCTCGCTCGCACGCGAACTCGGCAGCCGCGGCATCACGGTGAACTGCGTCGCGCCGGGCTTCATCGAGACCGACATGACGGCGCACCTGCCCGAAGAGCAGCGCAAAGCATTGCAAGCACAGATCGCCGCCGGGCACCTGGGCAAGCCCGCCGACATCGCGCATGCCGTGGCCTACCTCGCGTCCGCGGGTGCGGGTTACGTGACGGGGCAGGAGCTGCACGTCAACGGCGGCATGTATATGTAACACGGCCAACAGCCAGAGCAAGCCAACTTCCAGCCGCATCGTCCGTACGGCAGGCTGCGCGCAAACGATGTGTTTCGTGCAGCTAGAATCGCGGATTCATTCACAACCCCCAGAGGGAAACCATGAGCGATATCGAAGCACGCGTCAAAAAGATCATTGCCGAACAACTCGGCGTCGAAGAGTCCCAGGTCACCAATGAAAAAGCCTTCGTGGCCGATCTCGGTGCCGATTCCCTGGACACCGTGGAACTGGTGATGGCCCTCGAAGACGAGTTCGGCATCGAAATCCCGGACGAAGACGCCGAGAAGATCACCACGGTGCAAAACGCCATCGATTACGCCGTCGCCCACCAAAAGGGCTGATATTTCTTTCATGATGGACGCAAATCGGGCGCCAGCAAGGCGTTCGCCCCATGGCAATACCGGCGTGCCCCCGTTTGCATAAATCCCGTCGCCATCCGGCGATTTTCGGGTGTTCCATCCCCGCCTTTGAGCGCTCCGCAGAAGGTTTTTTCGCATGAGCCGTCGTCGCGTCGTCGTGACCGGCCTGGGTTGCATCAGCCCCGTGGGCAACACGGTCGCTGAGGCCTGGGCCAACATTCTTGCCGGCCGCTCCGGCATCGGCCCCATCACCAAGTTCGATGCGTCGAATTTCTCGTGCAGGATTGCCGGAGAAGTCAAAGGCTTCGACGTCGAGTCCTACATGAGCGCCAAGGATGCGCGCAGCATGGACACCTTCATCCACTACGGCATCGCCGCCGCCGAGCAGGCCGTGCGCGACGCCGGCCTGCCCACGGGCGAGGCGCTCGATGAAGAAACCGCGGCGCGCATAGGCTGCGTGATCGGCTCAGGCATAGGCGGCCTGCCGATGATAGAAAACACCCACGCCGAACTGGTGGCGCGCGGGCCGCGGCGCATCACGCCGTTTTTCGTGCCGGCGTCCATCATCAACATGGTGGCAGGGCATGTGTCCATGCGCTTTGGCTTCAAGGGGCCCAATCTCTCGGTGGTCACGGCCTGTACCACGGGCCTGCACTGCATTGGCGAGGCCGGGCGCATGATCGAATACGGCGATGCTGACGTGGTGGTTGCCGGCGGCACCGAGGCCACGGTATCGCCGCTCGGGGTGGGCGGTTTTGCCGCGATGCGCGCGCTCTCCACGCGCAACGACGATCCGCAAACCGCTTCGCGCCCCTGGGACAAGGACCGCGACGGCTTCGTGCTCGGCGAGGGCGCGGGCATCATGGTGCTCGAATCCTACGAGCACGCCAAGGCGCGCGGCGCGAAGATTTATGCTGAGCTGACGGGCTTTGGCATGAGCGCCGACGCCGGCCACATCACGGCGCCGAACATGGACGGCCCGCGCCGCGCCATGCTCAACGCGCTGCGCAACGCGGGCGTGGCGCCCGAGGCGATCGATTACCTCAACGCACACGGCACTTCGACACCGCTGGGCGACGTCAACGAGACCAAGGCGATCAAGGCCGCGCTCGGCGCGCATGCGCACAAAGTCGTGGTGAGTTCGACCAAGTCGATGACGGGCCATTTGCTCGGTGGAGCCGGTGGCGTGGAGAGCGTGTTTACGGTGCTCGCGCTGCACGAGCAAAAAATTCCGCCCACGATCAACCTGCTTGCGCAAGACCCCGAGTGCGACCTCGACTACTGCGCCAACGTCGCGCGTGACGCAAAAATCGAAGTCGCGATGAAAAACAATTTCGGCTTCGGCGGCACGAACGGCACCTTGATTTTCCAGCGCGTCTGAACGGCGCGCCGGTGTACCGCCCGCCAGCCCACCTTGCCGTCAGGCTGTCAGGCCGTCTTTTTCTGCAAGGGCTGATGCGCGTGGCATCCCAGCAAACACCCCCTCCTGTGCAGTACCCCGTCGGGCGCACGCGGCTGCTCGGCGTGGCTTTGCTGGCGCTTGCTGCGGCGGGCTGGGTGCTGCTGGCCTTGTGGGCCGTGCAAGGGGCCGGCGGCTTGCCCTGGCGCGTCGCGCTGGCGGGTGTGCTGTGTCTGGCCTGTAACGCCTGCGCACTGCATTTTTGGCGCCGCCTGCCGCAAGGCGTGCTGCATTGGGATGGCCAGCACTGGTGCTTCGAAAATCGCAGCGCAGGTCGAGGCCAAGGCCGCGGGCCGGGCGCTGCGCCCACCGAGGGCGCCCCTGAAGTGCTGCTGGACTTGCAAAATCACCTCGCGCTGCGCTGGCGCAGCGCGCTGGGGCGCAGCAGATGGCTTTGGCTCACGCGCGCGTCCGATCCGGCATGCTGGCCGGACTTGCGCCGCGCCGTGCACGCACGTACCTTGGCCTTGGGCGCGCTGCCCGGGACGGATACGGCAAGTGCGGACAATGCCCGGGACGCATCCCAAGACGAGGCACGACCAGCATGAGCGCGCCCTCGCCCCCACCCCCACGCCCACCTCCTCCTGCAGCGCCCGACAGCGACCTGCCGCTGGTCGAGCGCGCGCGCGCGGGCGATCAACATGCATTTGCGCTGCTCGTGCACAAATACCAGCGGCGCATAGAGCGCCTGATCGCGCGCATGGTGCGCGATACCGATCTGGTGCCCGACATCGCGCAGGAGACTTTCCTGCGCGCCTACCGCGCCCTGCACCAGTTCCGCGGCGACGCGCAGTTCTACACCTGGCTGTACCGCATCGCGGTGAACACCGCGAAGAAGGCGCTGCTCGAATTGAAGCGCAACCCCGTGGTGTATGAAAACGCCGCAGCCCCCGCCAGCGCGGACGAAGAAACTTTTCGCCCCGAGCCGGAACCAACGAGTGCCGAGACCCCGGAAGCTGAACTCGCGGCGCGCGAGGTGGCGGCTGCCGTGCAGGCCGCCGTGGCGGCACTGCCCGAAGACCTGCGCGAGGCTTTGCTGCTGCGCGAGATCGAGGGCCTGAGCTACGAGGAGATCGCCGCGGCCATGGGCACGCCCATAGGCACGGTGCGCTCGCGGATTTTCCGGGCGCGCGAGGCGGTGTCGGCGCGCGTGCGCCCGCTGCTCGAAAACCAGTCGGGCAAACGCTGGTGAGTGGCGACCGGGTGCGCGGTGAAGCGGAACCAAAAGGTGCAACTATGGCGGAAGATGCGATCGATGCAGTGAGACAAGCGGAACTGCTGTCGGCCCTGGCCGACGGCGTGTTGGAAGGCGAAGAACTGGCGCAGGCGCTGGATTTGGCCGCGCACAGCGAGGCGCAGCGGACTTGGCAGGTTTATCAGCTCGTGGGCGACATGCTGCGCGCGCCCGAGCTCGCGGCGTATGGCCGCAGCGCGCTCGCCGAAAAGGTGTGCGCGCAGCTCGCGCAACAAGCGCTGCGGCTACAAACCGCGTCGGAGGATGCGGTGGGGGATGCGGCAGAAATGGTGGCCGTTGCGGCACCGGTGCGCACCGAGGCGGCGAATGCGGCGCAGTTCCACTGGAAGTGGATCGTAGGCCTGGCATCCATGGCCACGGTGGCCGTGGTCGGCTGGGGCGTGTTCGGCGCGCTGCGCGAGCAGGGTGCCTCCGCCGTGCAGCTGGCAGCCAGTCAGCCCGCAGCACCTCTGGTGGCGGTAGCCGATCCCAACGGTGCAGCGCAGCCCATGCTTCGCGACCCGCGGCTCGACGAGCTGCTCGCGGCGCACCAGCAGTACGGTTACACGCCGGCCCTGCAAATGCCGGCGGGCTTTTTGCGCAACGCGGCGTTCGAATCTGCGGGACGGCGGTGAACCTTCACCGCCAGAGTCCGGCACGGATGTTTGAAGCTCGTTTGTGCAGGGACGTCGAAAAATGGGCCGAGCGAAGTGACGGCCCGTGTGGTGTCCCCGCCCTTCTGTATGCGCCGAGGAGCGCAGCGCCCGGCGGAAAAAGGGCGCGCGATTGTTTGAGCGAAGCGCAGCGCAGCGAGTTTCGCGCGACCCCGCCGGGAGCGAGCACCGCAGGTTGCCCTGACCGCCGCGAGGCGGGCAGGGACGCAGACAGTAGGGTCGCCTTCTTTTGCCTTCTTTTCTTGGCGAGACAAGAAAAGAAGGTGCGCCGCCGGGCGCAACTCCCGGCATCCTCCCTGGGCCCCATCACCCGTCCTGAGAAATGGGCAGCGGAACTCAATTTTTTTCTAGGACTTACGCAAACAATGGAGCATCTGGGTATTTTTCCATGGGGCGAACGCATTGCCTAAGCCCGATTTGCGTAAGTCCTGTTTTCTTGTTTTTGCGCTTCGTTCCGTTGCGGGCCGCTACCCGTTTTGCACCACGCGCTTTTCCAGCAGGCGCACGAGCGTGTGCAGCAGGCGGTTTACGGGCGTGTCTAGGCCCAGCGCTGCGCCGCGGCGCACGATGTAGCCGTTGAGGTGGTCGATCTCGCTGCGCCGCCCGCGGGCGAGGTCTTGTGCCGTCGAGGAGGTCTGCGTCGGCATGCTCGCGGCGAGCTGGCGCACGCTGTCGTAAAGGCTCTCGGGCAAATCGACGCCACTCGCGCGCGCCACGGCCAGGCATTCGCGCACGATGTCGTCCATCACCTGCGCCACGGGCAAGTCGGGGCTTTGCACGATCTCGCCGTAGCTGAGCTGCGTGAGCGCCGACAAGGGGTTGTAGCCGCAGTTGAGCACCAGCTTGGACCAGAGCGCGCGCGCCACATCGTCGGAAATCTGCGTGGGGATGCCCGCGGCTTGCAAGGTGGCGGCAATCTGTGCGCTCGCAGGCGAGGGCGCGAGCACCAGCTCGCCGCGGCCGCGGTGCAGCACATGGCCGGGCCCGGCCATTTCGGCGGCGACATAGACCACGGCGGGCAGCACGAGGTGCCGCGGCAGCAGCGACTGCAGACGCTCGGCGTTGTCCACGCCGTTTTGCAGGCTCAGCACGATGGCGCCGGGGCGCAGGTGCGGGGCCATCGCGCGCGCGGCGCTTTCGGTGTCGGTGGACTTGACGCAAAAAAGCACCCACTGCGCGCCTTGCACGGCGCTAGGCTCGGTGCTTGCAGCCAGCGCGACGCGCTCGGTAAACGCCTGGGTCTGCAGCAGCAGCCCTTGCGCGTGGATGGCCTGCACATGCGCGGGGCGGCCGATCAGCACCACCTCGTGCCCGGCGCGCGCGAGCATGCCGCCGTAGTAGCAGCCCACGGCGCCCGCGCCCATGACGGCGATGTTGGTGCGCCCGGTTTCAAGCATGAAATTGCCCTCTAAAGCAGATGTAGCAAGCGCTGGAAGCTACTGAATACGTAGTCATTGGCGCGCGCGCAGCCCCTGCACCAGTGCACCAAGCACAATGCCCGCCAGCGCCCACAGCAGGCTCCAGTTGCCCGCGCCCAGGCCCGCGATCGCCGGCCCCGGGCACACGCCACACAGCCCCCAGCCGATGCCAAAGAGCGCCGCGCCCACGGCGGTGTCACGGTTCCAGGCGCTCGGGTGGGTATAAAACTGCCCGCCGAGCAAAGGGCGCGTGAGCAGGCGCGGCGCGAGTTTGTAAGCCAGCAGCGTCACGAGCACGCCGCCGCCCATCACGAGCGCCAGGCCAAAGTCCTGCAGGCGCAGAAAGCTCAACACCACCTCGGGCCGGATCATGGTGGAAAGCGCCAGGCCAAAGCCGAACAGCGCGCCCGCAAGCAGCGTGGCGAGCCAGCGCGCAGGGGTCAGGGATGTGCCGCTCATGCCAGCCACCTCGCGACCAGGTTCGCGGTGATGAAAGCCGTGGCCATGAAGGTGAGCACGGCCAGCAGCGAAGGCCACTGCAGCGAGCCCAGCCCGCAAATGCCGTGGCCTGATGTGCAGCCATTGCCTAGCCGCGCCCCGTAGCCCACGAAAAATCCGCCCACGAGCAGTTGCCACACGGGCACGCTGGTGCTTTGCGGCGCGCCCTGCGCAAAGCCCTGCCACCACACGAACGCGCCCAGGATCAGCCCCAGCGCGTACACCAGGCGCCACGCGCGCGAGCCGGTAAAGCGCTCCTGCTGGAAAAACGGCCGCCGCAGCACATACGACCAGGTCGAGGAAAACACCGTGCTCATGCCGCCGATCAGGCCCGTGCACACAAACAGCAGCGCCACGCCGGCGCCAATGCAAAGCCCGCCGAGCAGGTAATGCTGCCAGCCGAGCGGAAACAAGGTAAGGAGGGAGTTCATGGGGCGCGATTATGCGCAACAGGCGGCGAAATGCGCTGAGCGCGGATGTGCTCGCCTCTGCCCGTTTCACAGCGGCTCATGCAGCGATGGTTTCAGCGCGCGCGGCACGCGCGAGCGCCATCACCTCGGCTGCGGGCAGATGTTTGAGGCGGTGGTCGCTCCAGACCTGGCGCCAGCGGCGTGCGCCGGGCAGGCCGTGGCGCAGGCCCAGCATGTGGCGGGCGATGGCGTACCACGGTGTACCGTGCGCGGCGGCTTCGCGCTCCATGTAGCGCACCATGGCTTCTTCGACTGCCTCGTGCGTCAGCGTGGAGGGCGCGGCGCCGAAGTAGCGCGCGTCCCAGCCCGCGAGCCACCAGGGGTTGTGGTATGCGGCGCGGCCCACCATGACGCCGTCCAGCCCCGCGTCGAGCTGCGCCTGCACGGCTGCGTCGGAATCCAGGCCACCGTTCACGACGATCGTGAGCGCGGGGAAGTCCGCCTTGAGCTGGCGCGCAACGTCGTAGCGCAGCGGCGGAATTTCGCGGTTTTCCTTGGGCGAAAGGCCCTCGAGCCAGGCGTTGCGCGCGTGCACGATGAACACGCGGCAACCGGCTTCGGCCACCGTGCCGACGAAGTCGCGCACGAAGGCATAGCGCTCGTCGCGGCCTATGCCTATGCGGTGCTTGACGGTGACGGGCACCGATACCGCGTCGGCCATGGCCTTGACGCAGTCGGCCACGAGCTGCGGCTCGTGCATCAGGCAGGCGCCGAACGCGCCGCGCTGCACGCGCTCGCTCGGACAGCCGCAATTGAGATTGACCTCGTCGTAGCCCCAGCGCTCTGCCAGGCGTGCGCACTGCGCGAGATCGGCGGGTTCGCTGCCGCCCAATTGCAGCGCGACGGGGTGCTCCTCTGCAGAAAAAAGCAAATGCCGCGTCACGTCCCCGTGCAGCAGTGCGCCCGTGGTCACCATTTCGGTGTAAAGCCGCGCATGGCGGCTCAGCAGGCGGTGCAGGTAGCGGCAATGGCGGTCGGTCCAGTCGAGCATGGGCGCGACGGACAGGCGCCAAGAGGACGTATTTCCTCTACGATCTGTTCCTGACTTCATATTTTCTCCACAAGGTCATCATTACAAACCTCGTGGCGTCCATTTTTCGGGGGCCAGTTCACACAAAGCAAAACGCCAGCCCAGAGGCCGGCGTTTTGCTTTGAATCAAGCGAAGAAGCCGCGCAAGGCAGCCTCTGCTGGATTAGAACGAGTGGCTGATACCAAACTCGTAGGCGTTGACGGACTCGCCGGCATTGATCGTGACGCCAGACAGGCCGCTGATGCCGGTGCCGCGCTTGGCAACACCGTCGTTCGAGACGTGCGAGTAGGTGCCGTACAGCGCGGTGCGCTTGGACAGGTTATAGACATAACCCAGCGAGTACTGCTTGGAGTCATTGTCGGCGACGAGGTTGTCGCTCTTGTCACGCAGGTCGTTGTACGAGAAGCGCACCACGCCAGGGCCCACGGGAGCAGTCAAACCAACCAGCCACATTTGGTACTTCTTCTCAGTCAGAACGCCTGCCGACTTGGCCTTTTCCTGGTTCCACATCACGAAGGGCTTGATCACGCCGAAGTCGTAGCTGGCGCCGATGCCATAAGCCTCTGCGTCCTGCAGGAGAGCGGAGCTTGCCAGGGCAGGATCCTTGTCGGACAAAGCATTCTTCTTGATCTTCATGTAGTCGGCGCCGATGTTCAGCGGGCCGTTGGCATAACCGCCACGCACACCATAGCCATCGCCGTTGTTGGTCATGTTGGTGTTATACAGAGCAGCACTGCCAGCCTTCTCACCGAAGATGTATTGCACTTGGCCGTAGAAACCGCCGAGGTTGGAGGGCAGGAAGTAGCTGATCGTGTTGCTCTTGCGATCGTCGATGCCGGTGATCTGGTTCTTCATCAGGCTGCCGGAGCCAGTAGCCTCGAACGGATCGAAGGCCAGCAGATTATTGTAGTGCGCCGTGTTGTCACGGCCAAGGCGGACTTCACCCCAGTTGTCGCCCATCAGGCTGATGGTCGAGCGGCGCTTGAATTGCAGACCGCCGCCGTAGGCGCCGTTCTTGTTGCCGTCGCCGGTGTCAGCGTTGATGCCGCCTTCAAGCCAGAAGCCAGCCTTGAGACCACCGCCGAGGTCTTCCACACCACGAACGCCCAGACGGCTGGTCTTGAGGCCACCGTTGGTCAGGCCGGTCACCGAGTTGGTGCCAGAGCTGTGCCCCACACCCACGTCCATCACGCCAAACAGGGTGACGGAAGATTGCGCCATGGCAGCGCCAGAAGCTGCCAGGACAGCCAAGGCGATCAGAGACTTTTTCATTGCGAATACTCCTTTGGGTTAAACATGTGGCGCCGGCTTGGATACCAAAACGGTGCAGCAACCGCACCGCAACCCAGCCGGGCAACGACCTCCTTGATCGGGAAGCTGTTGTTATTGCACCAGACGCAGGCGCATTGCGCAAAAGAAAATCGCAGTCTAGGGTCAACCCGTTGCTGCATCGCAACAGTTCCGCCATTTTTGAGGCGATCGTTCTGATGTCATATTGCAAAAATACGACCTAAGCGATTGATCTATCTCTATAAAACATCCTCCCTCGACCAGCGTTCGCAGTGCGCCCCCTACAATGCGCCCGGATTGCTCTGATGCCCCTGAAAAGGGCAACAGCATTTTCTGTGCCACCAAATTTCCCTCTCGCCTCCCTATCCAGTCCCGCTCCATGGATTCCTTGCTCACCGCCGCCGACACGGCATTGCGCACCTTGTTCGCCAACCCAAAGGCTGCAGAAGAATCGCCCGCGGCATTGGCTGCACCTGCCAGCGAACAGACGGACGCAGCGCTCTCGCCCGAAGAAAAGCGCCTCGCGGGTGCGCTGATGCGCGTGAACCACGTGGGTGAGGTCTGCGCGCAGGCGCTCTACACGGCGCAGGCGGCCGTCACGCATGACGCTGCCTTGCGCCAGCACCTGCTTCAGGCGGCGCGCGAAGAGCTCGACCACCTCGCGTGGACGCGCGAGCGCATCGATGCTCTGGGCGCGCGCCCCAGCCTGCTCAACCCGCTGTGGTTTGCGGGCGCGTTCGCGATCGGCCTGGTGGCGGCCAAGGTCAGCGACCGTGTGAGCCTGGGTTTCGTGGTCGAGACGGAAAACCAAGTGTCTGCGCACCTGCAAAGCCATTTGCAGCGCCTGCCAGCGCAGGATGCGGCCTCGCGCGCCGTGGTGGCGCGTATGAAGGACGACGAGGAGCGCCACGCCGCGAACGCGCGCGCCGCCGGCGCAGTCGAGCTGCCGCCGCCCGCGCGCGCGCTCATGAGGCTCGCCGCCAAGCTCATGACGACGACGGCGCACTTCGTTTGATGGGCGGCGCCAGCAGCGGCGCTCAAATCTGGACGCTCAGACTTCCACGATCTCGAAGCCGGTGCTGATCTGCGCGGTCTTGCCCAGCATGATGCTGGCCGAGCAGTATTTGTCGTGGCTCATGGCGATGGCGCGCTCCACGGCGGCGGGCGGGATGCCCTTGCCCGTCACGGTGAAGTGCATGTGGATGCGCGTGAACACCTTGGGGTCGGTGTCGGCGCGCTCGGCCGTGAGTTTGACGCTGCAGCCGCGCACGTCGTGGCGCCCGCGCTTGAGGATCAGCACCACGTCGTAGGCCGTGCAGCCGCCCGTGCCCGCGAGCACGGTTTCCATGGGGCGCGGCGCGAGGTTTTGGCCGCCGTTCGTGGGGTTGGCGGCGTCGGGCGCGCCGTCCATGGCGAGTACGTGGCCGCTGCCGGTTTCTGCCACGAAGCCCATGGCCGAGCGCGTGCCGGCCGCGCCGGTCCAGGTGACTGTGCATTCCATCTCAAGATTCCTCCGCTTGGTGTGTGCCGCTTTTGCGACATATTTCGTTCATGAAGTGAATTTTTGCTGCATCGCAGCAAACGCTGTGCTACAGTTACGCCATGCGTTGGTTCTTTGGTAGCAACGCCTCGATTGTCTCCTCCATCTCCTCAAAGGATGGATTCAGCCCCGGGCCGCAATGCCTGGGGCTTTTTTTTGCCTCTTTGACGGCTGTCTTGCGCCTTTTTCGGCCACCGCCACGGCCTAGGAGCCTGTCGGACTTTGGAATCGTCGGCTGCGAATGCGCCGCAGCGGCCCATTTTTTACCGTCTTCTTGCCCCATAGCACCACTATGGGGCGGCGAATCCGGCAAAAACTGGTCTCGCTGGGGCGCATTCTCGCTTTCGACGCCCAAAGTCCGACAGGCTCCTATGATGGCGGCCCCGCGTGCGCGGGCATCCGGCTGACCTTCACCATCGACCCATGAGTTCGCACCTGACCCCCTTCGACTACCTGAAAAAAATCCTCACCGCACGCGTCTATGACGTGGCCGTGGAGTCGCCGCTGGAGCCCGCGCGCAACCTGAGCCGGCGCCTGCACAACAAGGTGCTGCTCAAGCGCGAGGACCAGCAGCCCGTGTTCAGCTTCAAACTGCGCGGCGCGTACAACAAGATGGCGCAACTGAGCCCCGAGCAGCTGCAGCGCGGCGTGATCTGCGCCTCGGCCGGCAACCATGCGCAGGGCGTGGCCATGAGCGCACAAAGGCTGGGCACGCGCGCGGTGATCGTCATGCCCACGACCACGCCGCAGCTCAAGATCGACGCCGTCAAAACGCTGGGCGGCGAGGTGGTGCTGTGGGGCGACAGCTATTCCGACGCCTACGCGCACGCTGTGGCGCTCGAACGCGAACAGTGCCTGACTTTCGTGCACCCGTTCGACGACCCGGACGTGATCGCGGGTCAGGGCACGATTGCGATGGAGATCCTGCGTCAGCTGCAAAGCCTGGGCAGCAACCGGCTCGACGCGGTGTTCGTCGCGATCGGCGGCGGCGGGCTCGTGAGCGGCGTGGCGAACTACATCAAGGCCGTGCGCCCCGAGATCAAGGTGATCGGCGTGCAGATGAACGACTCCGACGCCATGCTGCGCTCGGTGCAGGCGCAAGAGCGCGTCACGCTGGCCGACGTGGGCCTGTTTTCGGACGGCACGGCCGTGAAGCTCGTGGGCGAGGAGACGTTTCGCATCACGCGCGGGCTGGTCGATGGCTTCGTGAGCGTGGACACCGACGCGGTGTGCGCGGCGATCAAGGACGTCTTCGTGGACACGCGCAGCATCGTCGAGCCCGCAGGAGCGCTCGCCGTGGCGGCGATCAAGCAGTACGTGGCGCAGCACAAGACGCGCGGCGAGACCTACGCGGCCATTTTGTGCGGCGCGAACATGAACTTCGACCGCCTGCGCTTCGTGGCCGAGCGCGCCGAGGTCGGCGAGGAGCGCGAGGCGCTGCTGGCCGTGACGATTCCCGAAGAGCGCGGCAGCTTTCGGCGCTTTTGCGAGCTCATCGGCAGCCTGCCCGGCGGGCCACGCAACGTGACCGAGTTCAACTACCGCATCAGCGACGCCGCGCTCGCGCATGTGTTCGTGGGCCTGACCACGCACGGCAGGGGCGAATCGAAAAAAATCGCCCAGCACTTCGAGCGCCACAATTTTCGCGCGCTGGACCTCACGCACGACGAGCTTGCGAAGGAGCATTTGCGCCACCTCGTGGGCGGGCCTTCGGCGCTCGCGCAGGACGAGCGCCTGCTGCGCTTCGTCTTTCCCGAGCGGCCTGGCGCGCTGCTGAAATTTTTGAGCCTGATGCAGCCGAGTTGGAACATCAGCCTGTTCCACTACCGCAACCAGGGCGCGGACTATGGTCGCATCCTCGTGGGCCTGCAGGTGCCGCCCGAGGGCGATGCGCTGTTCGCGGAGTTTCTGGCCACGCTGGGCTACCCCTGGGTGGAGGAGACGAACAACCCCGCGTACCAGCTTTTCTTGCGCTGAATTTTGCGCCAAATCGGCCTTTAGCCCATATTTGACGAGCGCTTGCAGCTATCGATTCAGGAACCCCGCGATGCGCCAAGCCCTGCGCCACTACCTGCTCGCGCTGCAGTTTTTCACACGCATCCCCATCACGGGCCGGCTCGCGCACTGGGTGGGTTACAGCCCGGCCCTGCTGCGCGCGAGCGCTGCGCATTTCCCGGGCGTGGGCTGGATCGTCGCAGGCGTGGCGGCGCTCGTGTATGCGGCGCTCGCCCTGGCGCTGGCGCCCAAGCCCTGGGCGAGCGCGGTGGCGGCGGTGTTTTGCACCATTGCCACGGTGCTGCTCACGGGCGGCTTTCATGAGGATGGCCTGTGCGACGTGGCCGACGGGCTGGGGGGCAGCTTGGCGCGCGAGCGTGCGCTCGAAATCATGAAGGATTCGCGCATCGGGGCCTATGGTGCGATGGCGCTGGTGCTCGCGCTGCTGGCCAAGGTCAGCCTGCTCGCGCTGCTGGGCGCGCAAAGCCCCGCGCCTGCGCTCGCGGCGCTCGCGGGTGCACACGTGCTGTCGCGCTTGTGGCCGCTGCTCCTCGTGCGCACGCTGGTGCATGTGGGTGACAGCGCACGCTCCAAGAGCAAACCCTTGGCCGACCAGATCAGCGCCAGCGCGCTCGCCGCGGCTTTTTTGTGGTGTTTGATGCCGCTGGCGCTCGTCTGGTGGGCGCAATCAGCTTTGTTTTTGGTAGCGGCTTGCACGCTCAGCGCACTCGCCGCGGCGTGGCTCGCGTGGCGCTTTGCGCGGCGCCTGCAGGGCTACACGGGCGACTGCCTGGGCGCCGTGCAGCAGGTCGGTGAGATCGGCTTTTACCTGGGCGCGGCGCTGGCCTGGTAATGGTGCAGCACCTGGTAGCGCGTGCCCACGGTTTTCTGGGGCGCACTGGGCGCCAACACGGGGCACGATTCGACGAGCGCATAGCGCGTGACATGCCAGCGCACAGGGCTTGCGAGCGGCGCAGGGACGGGCCCGTCGTAGCGCCGCGCGAGCGTGACGTGTGGGCGGAACGCGCGCTGCTCTACGGGCAGGTCCAAACGCCGCAGCGCCGCGCCCAGCGCCGCGTGCAAGTCCGCGAGCGCGGGCGGCGGCTCGTCGGGCAGCGCCACGAGCGTGCCACGCGGCCAGCGTTCGCAGCGGCGCAAGGCCAGATCGAAGGGCGCAAAGGGCACGCGCAAACCCTCGACCAGCGCCGGCAGCCGCTGCCGCGGCAGCGCGCCCAGAAAATGCAAAGTCAAGTGCATCTGCTGCGGTGGCACCCTGCGACCCGGCGCGGCCTCTGGCGCCAGACCGAGGCGTTGCGCCAGGGCAGTGGCCCAAGCAGCCGTAGGCCACAGCGCAAGGAACAGGCGTGCGGTGGCAGGCGCGGCTGGGGGTGCAGCCGTGGACTGCACAGCGGGGGCGGGCGAGGAGCGTGCGGCGGGGGACATGGAGCGCAGTGCTTTACCGTCACGACTTACGCAAATCGGGGTTAGGCAAAACGTTCGCCCGATGGCAAAACACCTCGCCGCATCCTTGTTTGTGTAAGTCCAGACCGTGTATCTTTCAACCCAGATTGTTCATGAGGACGCGGGACGATGGCTATAGCCGGGAGGCATCCATATAAGAAGTCCATGGCCGGTGCCATGGACGCCGAAGCAGCGGCCAAAATGGCCGGCAGACGTCCGCCAGCGCCCGCGTAGGTGCGCAGCACCGCCTCATGGACAATCTGGGTTCAATCATGCCCTGGAACGCAGACCACTACCCCGTCGCTATGCGGCACTTGAGCACACCTGCGCGCCGCAAGGCCATAGAAATCGCCAACGCCTTGCTCGCTGAAGGGATGGACGAAGGCCGCGCGATCCGCATCGCGATCGCCAAGGCCAAGGAATGGGCCGCGCACCACGGTTTACCCGTGCACGACGACGCATGGGATGGCACACGCGATGCCTGAAAACGCCTCGGCAAGCGCGGCGGGCGGCGCGCAATTGTGGCTCGTGCGGCATGCGCGGCCGCTCGTGGCGCCGGGCGTCTGCTATGGGCGCCTCGACGTAGCGGCCGATGCTGCGGCCACGCGCGCGTGTGCGCAGCGCCTCGCGCAGGCGCTGCCGCAGGGTATGCAGGTGGCTTATTCGACGCTACAACGATGTGAGCTGCTTGCGAAGTATCTACGCGCGCTACGGCCAGATTTGACCTATAAACCCGAGGCGCGCCTGTGCGAGCTCGATTTCGGCCAGTGGGAGGGCCGCGCCTGGATCGACATCGGCCAGGCGGCGCTGGAACACTGGGTGCAGGACTTTGCCACGCACCGCCCCGGCGGCGGCGAAACCTTGGCGGAGATGCTGGCGCGCGTCGCGCAGGCGCTGCAGCAGGCGCGCGCGCAGGCCCGCCGGATGGGGCAGTCGCAGCTGTGGATCACGCATGCCGGCGTGGCGCGTTGCGTGGCCTGGCTACAAGCGCAGGGCTACGCGCACGACCACACCTTGGACGGCGTGCGCCTGCCCCAGGCCCATGAATGGCCGCAGCAGACTCTGGCGTGGGGGGAGTGGCAGCAGATCGCGCTGCGCTGAGGGCAGAGGGCAGCGCGCAGCGCGCGCCTCAAGGCTTGCGCGGCAGCTCGAGCGTGAGCGTGGCCGGGCCGCCGGGCGGGCCCAGGCGCGCCTCGCGCGGGCCGAGCGCGAGCAGCACCAGGCCATGCTCGACCTGCGCGCCCACGCGGTACGGTTTGGGCGGCTTGCCATCGACCGCGATCAGCGCCGCGCCGCCGCCGCTTTGCTGCCCCGCGAGCACGCCGATGAGGGCGAAGCGGCTCGCGAGCGAGGGTTGCGGCGCCGCGGCAGCCAGCGGCGCCGCGCCGGCGCCGAGCAGGCGCGCGATCGCCTGCATGTCGGGCGCGGCAGGGGCCGTGGCCACGGCGGGCAGTGCAGCCTGCTCGGGCCGGCCCGCCAGGCGCAAGCCCCAATAGGCCACGCTCGCCGTCGCAAGCAGCCACAGCACGAAGGTGGCCAGGCGCACGCCCCAGGCGGCCCCGCCAGGGGGCGCCGAGGCGCCGCGCGCCGCAAAGGATGGAAAGCGCAACATGCGGGGATTATCATGCACAAGCTTGCCGCGCTTGCCGCGGCGGCTTTTGGCCTTTTCACCCACGACTAACGCAAATCGGGCTCAGGCAAGGCGTCCGCCCCATGGCAAAACACTTCGCTGCATCCTTGTTTGCGTAAGTTCCGTCACCGTTCGTTCCCCAGAGTTCCTGCCGTGCCTTTTCCTACCCTCCGCTCCCGCCCTACCGCCACCCGCCGCCCGCGTACGCAGCGCGGCTTCACGCTGATCGAGCTCATGGTGGTGCTGGTCATCATCGGGGTGCTGGCCGCGCTGATCGTGCCCAACGTGCTCAGCCGCACCGACGACGCACGCGCCACCGCGGCGCGTACCGACATTGCCAACCTCGTGCAGGCGCTCAAGCTCTACCGCCTCGACAACCAGCGCTACCCCACGGCCGAGCAAGGCTTGCAGGCGCTGGTCAGCAAGCCCGCCACGGGCCCGGTGCCGGGCAACTGGCGCCCCTACATCGACAAGCTGCCCAACGACCCCTGGGGCCGGCCTTATCAGTACCTGAACCCGGGCATCAAGGGCGAGATCGACGTCATGTCCTTCGGCGCGGACGGTCAGCCGGGCGGTGAAGGCAAGGACGCCGACATCGGCAGCTGGCAGTGAAAATTATCATTTGTATAGCTACTAGCGCTTGTCCATCGTGCCTTTGCGGCATTTTTCATTGAAAAAGCAAAGCGGCTTCACGCTGCTCGAACTGCTCGTCGTGATCGCGATCATGGCGCTCGCGACGGCGGGCGTGAGCCTGTCTTTGCGCGACGGCGGCCAGGCGCAGCTCGAGCGCGAGGCCGAGCGGCTCGCAGCGCTGCTCGAAGCGGGGCGGGCGCAGTCGCGCGCGAGCGGCGTGCCCGTGCGCTGGCGCGTGCTCGCGCAGGGCGGCTTTCGCTTCGAGGGTCTGCCGCAGGGCAGCAGCCTGCCGCAGCAATGGCTGGACGCACGCACCACGGTGCTGGGCGCGGACAGCCTGCTGCTGGGCCCCGAGCCGCTGATCGCGCCGCAGCAGGTCGTGCTCACGCGCGCCGACCTTGCCGGCCCTGCGCTGCGCGTGGCCACGGACGGCTTGCATCCATTTCACGTCGAGCCGCTGCCATGAGCCCCGCGATGCCACCGTGCGCACGCCGTGCGCGACGCCCACGCCGCGGCGCCAAAGGCTTGCGCCGCCTCCAGCCAAGCCTCCACTCCAGCTTACATGCCCGTGCCCACTTCAATCCACGGCGCAGCGCCGGCTTCACGCTGGTCGAGGTGCTGGTGGCGCTCGCCATCGTGGCCACGGCGCTGCTTGCGGGCGTGCAGGCGACGAACGCGCTCACGCGCCATGCGCAGCGCGAGGCCGACGTGCTGCTCGCGCAGCTGTGCGCCGAAAACGAGCTCGTCAAGGTGCGCCTGGCGCGCCAGATGCCCGACGTGGGCGACAGCACCCAGGCGTGCGCGCAGGCCGGGCGCGAGCTCGCGGTGGCCGTGCACGTGCGCCCCACGCCGAACCCGAGCTTTCGGCGTGTGGAGGCGCAGGTGTTCGACGAGGGCGCGCACCCCGTCCTGCGCCTGGCGACCATCGTCGGGCGCTATTGAACAAGCCGCACCGCGCCGCCATGAACGTCTTGCGCTGCCTCGCCTTTCGCCCACTCCCGCGCCCGGCGGGCCCGGTGCGCAGGCCCCGCGGGCGCGGCGCACCGCAGGCTCGCCTACGCAGCCCGCACGGCTTCACGCTGATCGAGCTGCTCGTGGCGCTGGCGCTCATGGCGCTGATGGCGCTCATGAGCTGGCGCGGCATCGACGGCATGCTGCGCACGCAGGGGCAGACGCGCACCCGCGCCGACGCGCTGCTGGTGCTGCAGACGGCGCTGGGCCAGTGGGGCGCAGACCTCGACGCCATGCTCGCGCTGCCCTACTCCGTGCCCATAGACTGGGACGGCCAGGTGCTGCGCATCACGCGGCGCAGCAGTGCGCCCAGCGACGAAGGCGCGCTCGTGGTCGCCTGGACGCGCCGCGGTACGGCGAGCGGCGCGCAGTGGCTGCGCTGGCAGTCGCCCCCGCTGCGCACGCGCGCCGCGTGGCAGCAAGCCTGGCAGCAGGCCGCGCAATGGGCGCGCAACCCCAGCAGCGCCGACCAGCAGCGTGAAGTGGCGCTGCTGCCCATAGACGGCTGGCAGATTTTTTATTTCCGCGGCAATGCCTGGTCGAACCCGCTCTCGAGCAGCGGCGCTGCGGCACCCGCCAGCGCAAGTCCAGGCGCGGCCGGCCTGCCGCTTTTGGGCACGCCCGGCACCACAGCCACTTCGGCCATGCCCGACGGCGTGCGCCTGCTGCTCACGCCTAGCCCCGGGCAGGCGCTCGCGGGCCAGATCACGCGCGACTGGGCCAGCCCTTTGCTCGGAGGTGGCAAGTCGTGAACGCCATGCACACCAAGCACGCGCGCCAAAGCCCAGCGCTGCAGCCCGCGCAGCGCAAACTGCCCGTCCGATCCCGACGCCCGCAGCCGCCGGGGGCCAGGCCGCGCGGCGCGGCGCTGCTCGCGGCCATGCTCACGGTGACGCTGGTGGCCACGCTCGCGGCGACGGCGCTGTGGCAGCAGTGGCGCGCGGTGGAAGTCGAAACCGCCGAGCGCGCGCGCGTGCAGGCCGCGTGGATCATGCTCGGCGCGCTCGACTGGTCGCGCCTGATCCTGCGCCAAGACGCGTCTTCGGGCGGCGCCGACCACCTGGGCGAACCCTGGGCCATGCCGCTGCAGGAAGCGCGCCTGTCTTCGTTCCTCGCGGGCGAGGGCAACGCGGCCCCGCCCGAGGACGCGAGCACCGACCTCAGCGACGCCTTTCTGTCGGGCCAGATCCTGGACCTGCAAGGGCGTCTGAACCTCAGCAACCTGGTGCTCGGCGGCAAGGTGCAGGAGACGGCGCTGCACCAGTTCGAGCGCCTGTTCGCCAACCTGGGCCTGCCTGCGGCCGAGCTCGACTTGCTGGTGCAGGCCTTGCTGCAAACGCAAGCGCCAGCCAACGCCGAGAGCGACACGCCGCTGCTGCCGCCCAGCGTGGCGCAACTGGGCTGGCTGGGCCTCGCGCCCGCCACGGTGGCCGCGCTCGCGCCCTACGTGGTGCTGCTGCCGCAGCAAACACCCGTCAACCTGAATACCGCGCCGGCCGAGGTGCTGCAGGCCGCGATAGCAGGCATAGACCGCGCCGACGCGCAAAGGCTGGTGCAGGCGCGCGCGGGGCGCCATTTCAGCAACCTCAACGAAGTGCGCGACCGGCTCGGCGCCAAGGCCGTGGTCAGCGACAGCCTGCACAGCGTGGCCTCGGCCTTTTTCGAGGCGCGCGGGCAGTTGCGCCTGGGCGAGATCGTCGTGGGCCAGCGCTCGCTGCTGTACCGCCAAGGCGTCAACGTGCGCACGCTCTGGAGCGAGCGCGGGGCCTTTCCGCTGGTCGCGGACAGCGCCGGCGCTGCCGACACAGTGAACCCCTAAAATGGCCCGCCCTCCTACCGCCCCATGAGCACGCTGATCGTCTCCCTGCCCGCCGCGCCGGCCCAGCCTGGGCCCAGCCTGGCCTATGCCTACACCCTCACAGCCGACGGCCACACGGCGCTGCAGCATGGCACGGCTGCGGCGCCGCTGCTGCCCGCGCCCGCGCGCCCCGGCGGCGAGGTAGTGGCCGTGGTGCCGGTGCAGGCGCTGTCGTGGCAGCGCGTGCAGTTACCCGCGGGCGTGGGCCTCGCCGGCCTTTCGGGCGCGCTGCCCGCTGGCATGGGCAGCGCCGCGGCGCGCCTGCGCAAGGTGCTCGAAGGTCTGCTCGAAGACCGGCTGCTCGACGAGCCCGCGCAACTGCACTTTGCCGTGGCGCCGGACGCCGCGGCCGCAGCGCGCGCCGGCGCGCCGCTGTGGGTGGCCGTGTGCGAGCGCGCCTGGCTGCGCGCGCACCTGCAGGCGCTCGAAGCCGCAGGCCGCGCCGTGGCGCGCGTGGTGCCCGAATTCGCCCCCGGCGCCACGGCCAGCGGCGCCGCCGAGGTGCATGTGCTCGGCTCTCCCGAAGACCCCTGGCTCGTCATTTGCGGCCACGGCGCCGAGCAATCCGTGCTCGCGCTGCCACTCTCGCCCGAGAGCTGGCACCAGTGGGCGATGCCCGCGCTCGGCGGCGCGCCGGGCGGCGCTGTAGCCGTGGACGGCGGCGCGCCCGTGCTTGCCGAACCCGCCGTGGCCGCGCTCGCCGAAAAGCTGCTCGGTGCTCCTGTCACACTGCACACGGCGAGCGCACGCGCGCTTGCCGCGGCGCGCGGGCGCTGGGATTTGGCGCAGTTCGACCTCGCGAGCACCGCGCACACGCGCCTTGTGCGCAAGCTCGGCGGCGCGGCGAATGCCTTGTGGCACGCGCCGCAGTGGCGCGCCGCGCGCTGGGGCGCGGGCGTGCTCGCAGCGGCGCAGCTGCTGGGGCTCAACGCCTGGGCCTGGCAAGAGCGCCACGCGCTCGCAGCCAAGGAAGCCGCCGTGCGCGCCGCGCTCACCGCGAGCTTCCCGCAGGTCAAAGTGGTCGTCGATGCGCCCGCGCAAATGGAGCGCGAACTCGAATTGCTGCGCCAGCGCGCAGGCGCCGTGTCGGCACGCGACTTCGAACCCATGCTCGCCGCGGTGGCCGCAGCGCTGCCGCCGGGCCAGTTGCCCACGGCCATCGAATACAGCCTTGGCGAGCTGCACCTGCGCGGCCTCGCGCCCGGCGCCGACGAGCAAACCGCCCTGCGCACGCGCCTTGCCGCCGCGGGCTACGACTGCCGCCTCGAAGACGGCGCCTTGATCGTGCGCGCAGCGAAAACTCCGTGACCCCACCCATGCCCACTTCCTTCCCCTGGCAGGCACTGCAAAACCGTTGGCAAACGCTCGCCGCGCGCGAACGTGCTCTCGTGCGCGCCGCCGCCGCGATGCTCGCGCTCGCGCTGCTGTGGTGGCTGGCGCTGGCGCCGGCGCTCGATACGCTGCGCCGCGCCCCGGCGCGCCACGCGCAGCTCGATGCGCAGCTGCAGCGCATGCGCACGCTGCAGGCCGAGGCGCAGCAACTGCAGGCGCAAGCGCGCAGCGAGCCCGGCGACGCCCCCGCCGCGCTGCGCCGCAGCCTCGCGCAAACCCTGGGCGGCAGCGCGCAGCTCAACCTGCTGGGCGAGCGCGCCACCGTGACGCTGCAAGGCGCCCCGGCGCAGGCGCTTGCGCAATGGCTGCTGCAGGCGCGCAGCAATGCGCACGCCGTGCCCGTCGAAGTGCGCCTCGCGCGCAACGCTGGCGCATCCGCCGGGGCCGGTGCTGGCGCCGAGCCGCGCTGGGACGGCACGCTGGTGCTAGCCTTGCCCCAGCCGCCGGCAAACTGAACCGCATGACCATGGCCCGCGCCACCACACTTCGCTCGCCCGTTCGCCCGCCCGCGTCCGCGCGCCTGGGCGCTGCGCCGCACGCGCCCTGGGGCTGGGCCGTAGCGGGCGCCGGCGTGGGGCTGCTCGCGGCGCTCGCCCTGTGTGCGCCCGCGCAATGGCTCGCGCAGGGCGTGGCGCGCGCGAGCGCGGGGCGCGTGTTGCTGCTGCAGGCACGCGGCACGGTCTGGACGGGCTCGGCACAGTTCGCACTCAGCGGCGGCCCCGCAAGCCGCGACCGCGCCGCGCTGCCGGGCCGCGTGCATTGGCGGCTGCGCCCCGGCCTGCGCGGCCTGCAGCTGCAACTGCAGGCCGACTGCTGCACTACCGCGCCGCTGCAGGTGCAAGTGCGCCCACGCTGGGGCGGCGCCGCCGTGCGCGTGCAAGACCAGCAAAGCGACTGGCCCGCAGCCATCCTCGCGGGGCTGGGTGCGCCCTGGAACAGCCTGCAGCCGCAAGGCCGGCTGGTGCTGCGCACCCAAGGCTTGCAAGCCACGTGGGCCGCGGGCCGGCTGGTGCTGCAGGGGCAGGCGCAGCTCGATCTGCTCGACTTTTCCTCGCGCCTGGCCACGCTGCGGCCGCTGGGCAGCTACCGGCTGCTGCTGCAGGGTGGCGAAGTGCCCACGCTGCAACTCAGCACGCTGGACGGCGCGCTGCGCCTGCAGGGCGCGGGCCAATGGGTGGGCCAGCGGCTGCGCTTTTCGGGCGAGGCCAGCGCCGCGCCCGAGCGCGCCGCGGCGCTCGACAATCTGCTGAACATTCTCGGGCGGCGCGACGGTGCGCGCGCCCTCCTCTCCTTGGGTTGACCGTATGCGCTCCTCGTTTGCTCCCCTGTGGCCAAGGCCCTGGCATCTTGCTTTGACTTCCATAGCTGCCAGCGCTTTGCTGATAAGCGCTAGCGGCCCAATTCATGCTCAAAATTCCGGCTCCAGCAGCGCGCAGCGCAGTGCGGACGGCGCCAGCGTGCGCCCCGGTGAGCCCGTGACGCTCAACTTCGTGAATGCCGACATCGAAGCCGTGGCGCGCACCATGGCCACGATCACGGGGCGCAACGTGGTCGTCGATCCGCGCGTCAAGGGCCAGCTCAACCTCATCACCGAACATCCCGTGCCGCCCGCAGCCGCGTTCCAGCAATTCCTCGCGGCGCTGCGCCTGCAGGGCTTCACGGTGGTCGAGTCGGCCGGGCTCTACAAGGTCGTGCCCGAGGCCGAGGCCAAGCTGCAGGGCGGCAGCGTGGCCGTGTCGGGCGGCGGCGGGCGCGGCGGCGCGACGGCGGGCGTGCCTGGCGGCGGGCAGATCGTCACGCAAATCTTCAAGCTCAATTACGAAAACGCGAACAACCTGGTGCCCGTGCTGCGCCCCTTGATCAGCCCGAACAACACCATCAACGTGAGCCCCGGCACGAACGCGCTGGTCATCACCGACTACGCCGACAACCTGCAGCGCCTCGCGCGCATCATCGCTGCGATGGACGTGGCGAATGCGAGCGACGTCGAGGTGATTCCGCTCAAGAACGCCGTCGCCTCCGAGCTCGCGCCGCTGGTCTCGCGCCTGATCGAAGGCAGCAGCACCAGTGCCGCCGCGGCGGCGCCAGGGCAGGCGCCGGGCCAGGGCGACGGCGCGTTCAAAACCACGCTGCTCGCCGAGCCGCGCAGCAACGCGCTGATTCTGCGCGCGGCCAACCCCGCGCGCGTGGCCCTGGTGCGCACGCTGGTGCAAAAGCTCGACCAGCCGCCGCTGCCCGGCAGCAGCGCCGCAAGCGGCAACATCCATGTGGTCTATCTGAAAAACGCCGACGCCGTGAAGCTCGCCGCCACGCTGCGCGCCGCCGTCGCCGCGATGGACACGGGTGCCAACGCCACGGCTGGCGGCGCTGCGGCGGCCGCCAGCGGCAGCAGCCCCATGCTGCGCACCGCAGCCGCGACGGGCCTCGCCGGCAGCCAGGGCAGCGGCGCCATGGGTGGCATGGGCGCGGGCCTGGGCAGCGGCGCCACCTTGAGCAGCGGCGCGAATGCCAACCAGCCCTCCACGGGCGGCATGATCCAGGCCGACCCGACGACCAACTCGCTCATCATCACCGCGCCAGAGCCGCTGTACCGCCAGCTGCGCAACGTGATCGACCAGCTCGACGGGCGGCGCGCGCAGGTGCTGGTCGAGAGCCTGATCGTGGAGGTGTCGGCAAGCAAGCTGGCCGAATTCGGCGTGCAGTGGCAGGCCATCCTGGGCAACAAGGGCGACGGCACCATAGGCGCCATAGGCACCAACTCGAACAACAGCGGCGCCAACATCCTGGGCGTTACCGGTGCCATCGCGAGCAATTCAGTCGCTGGCATTACCTCGCTGGCCAAGGGCATGAACCTGGCCATCGCGCCGCGCGTGGCCGGGCAGTATTACCTGGGCATGCTCGCCAACTTTTTGGAAAACAGCGGCGACGCCAACGTGCTCTCCACCCCCAACCTGATGACGCTGGACAACGAGGAGGCCGCGATCGTCGTGGGCAGCAACGTGCCCTTCGTGACCGGCTCCTACGCCAACAGCATGGGCAACAACACCGTGAACCCCTTCACCACGGTGGAGCGCCGGGACGTGGGCCTGATGCTGCGCGTGCGCCCCACGATCAACGAAAACGGCACCGTCAAGATGGCGATCTACCAGGAGGTCTCGAAGATCGACAGCGCCACAACCAAAGACCCCAACGGCCCCACCACGAGCAAGCGCTCGATCGAGTCCAACGTGCTGGTCGAAGACGGCGGCATCATCGTCATCGGCGGTCTGCTCGAAGACAGCTACGCGCAGGCCGACGACAAGGTGCCGCTCTTGGGCGACATTCCGGGCCTGGGCAACCTGTTTCGCAACACCAACCGCACGCGCACCAAGACCAATCTGATGGTGTTCCTGCGCCCCATCGTGGTGCGCGACGCCAGCACGAGCGAGGCGCTCATGACCGACCGCTACGAGGCCATACGCGCCGTGCAGCAGGCCGCGCAGCCCGAACAGCGCGCACTGCTCAACGCCGTCTCGGGCGCGCCGGTGTTGCCTGCGCTGCCCATGCAGCCGGCCAAGACATCGCCGACCACGGGTGCCACGCCCGCCACGCCTGCCGCTGTTGCCCCCACCACGCCAGCCGCCGCGCCAAGCGCCACCCCAGCGCCCGCTGGCGGCAGCCAGTAAAACCCATGCGCTACCCCCTGCCCTACGCATTCGCGCGCAGCGCGCAACTGCTGCTCGAAGACGACGGCCAGCAGCCCGTGCTCTGGCACGGCCCCGCGCCCGACGCCGGCGCGCTCGGCGAAGTGCTGCGCAAATACGCCGTGCGCCGCCTGCTGCCGCTTGACGCCGCGGGCCTCGCGCAGCGCATCAGCGCGGCCTACGCGCAGGGCGAATCGAGCGCCGCCGCGGTGGTCAGCGAAGTCGAGTCCGACGCCGACCTCTCGCGCATCATGCAGGAGCTGCCCGCGGTCGAAGACCTGCTCGAAGCCGCCGACGACGCGCCCATCATCCGCATGCTCAACGCGCTGCTCACGCAGGCCGCGCGCGACGGCGCGAGCGACATCCACATCGAGCCCTACGAGCGCCACAGCAGCGTGCGCTTTCGCATCGACGGCGACCTGCGCGAGGTGGTGCAGCCGCACCGCGCGCTGCACGCCGCGCTGATTTCGCGCCTCAAGATCATGGCCGACCTCGACATCGCCGAAAAGCGCCTGCCGCAGGACGGCCGCATCAGCCTGCGCCTGGGCACGCGCGCCATCGACGTGCGCGTCTCCACGCTGCCCAGCGCGCACGGCGAGCGCGCCGTGCTGCGCCTGCTCGACAAGAGCGAGAGCCGCCTGAGCCTCGAAGCCGTGGGCATGCAGGGCGAGGTGCTGCGCCGCTTCGAGGCGCTGATCGCGCAGCCGCACGGCATCATCCTCGTCACCGGCCCCACGGGCTCGGGCAAGACGACCACGCTGTACGCCGCGCTCGCGCGCCTGGACGCCGCGCACAGCAACATCATGACGGTGGAAGACCCGATCGAGTACGAGCTGCCCGGCGTGGGCCAGACGCAGGTCAACCCCAAGATCGACCTGACCTTCGCCAAGGCCCTGCGCGCCATCCTGCGCCAGGACCCGGACGTGATCATGATCGGCGAGATCCGCGACTTCGAAACCGCGCAGATCGCGATCCAGGCCAGCCTCACGGGCCACCTCGTGCTCGCCACGCTGCACACCAACGACGCCGCGAGCGCCGTCACGCGCCTCAATGACATGGGCGTGGAGCCGTTCCTGCTCAGCAGCTCGCTGCTGGGCGTGCTCGCGCAGCGCCTGGTGCGCAAATACTGCAGCGCCTGCCACGGCCAGGGCTGCGACGCCTGCGGCCACACCGGCTACGCCGGGCGCACGGGCGTGTTCGAGCTGCTCGTGGCCGACGAAACCATCCGCGCGCAGATCCACGCGCAAGCGCCCGAAGCCACCATCCGCGCCAGCGCCCTCGCCGCCGGCATGACGCTGATGCGCGACGACGGCGAACGTCTGATCGCCGCAGGCATCACGAGCCGCGAGGAAGTGCTGCGCGTGACGCGGGATTGAGCATCAAATTGGGCCATAGCGCCCGTCTTGCTTGCGCTGGTCGCTATGTTTTTGAGATTCCCGCCTGAATCGATCGGGTTCTGAAAAGCGAGATCAACCGTATTCGCTGCGACGCTTCACGCCCGCCGTGGCCGCAGCACCAGACCCAGCCCGGCCATGATGGGCAGCGCGCCGAGCAGGTCAGACAGGGGGATGCGTTCGCCGAGCAGCAGCACTGCGAGCAAGGTGCCGAACAGCGGGTTCAGCAAGTGGAAGCTGCTCGCGCGGGCAGCGCCGCCATGGCGCACCAGCCACAGCAGCATCAAGGTGGTGCCGATCGACACCACCACCGCGAGGTACAGCAGGCTGCCGAAAAATGCCGCGCCCGGCAGCACGGCCAGCCCCTCGCGCCACCAGGCGAGCGGCAGCAGCACGAGGCCGCTCACGGGCAGCTGGATCAGCGCGATGCGCCACGGATCGAGCCGGCCCGCGATCTGCCGGTACAGCAAGGTCGAAACCGACAAGGCCACCGTGCCCAGCAGGATCAGCGCCACGCCGTGCAGGTCGGCAGCCCCCGAGAGCGCCCGTGCGCGCATGATCCACACCACGCCCGCAAAGCCCGCAGCGAGCCCCGCGGCGGCGCGCCAGCCGAGCCGCTCGCGCAGCGCCAGCGCCGCGAGCGCCGAGGTCATCAATGGGCTGGTGCTCACGAGAATGGTGGTGAGCCCCGCGGGCACCGTGCGCATGCCCACGAAGGCCAGGCCCAGATAGACGGCATTGTTGAGCAAGCCCGCAAGCGGCGCCACGAGCCCATCGCGCCGTTGCTGCGCTTTGCGTGCATGTTCGGGCTGCCCCACGGCGCCGACACCATGCGCACCACCGGGCACGCCACCGCGCACATCACCGCGCACACTGGAGATCGGCCACACCAGCAGCCCCGCGAGCAAAAAGCGCAGGCTCAGCAAAGTCAAAGGCCCACTCGCTGCCATGCCAACCTTGCCCGCGATGAAGGCCGAGCTCCACACGAAGCTGAACAGCGTCCCCATCAGCGCGAAGCGCAGTAGCGAAACCGGGGGCGGCGCAGCTGCAGGAGTGGCGACAGAAGCGACGCCGGGAATTGCAGGACGGTGCATGCGGATTTCCTCTCGGAGTGGCGCGCGACCCGCGCACCTTGCGCACGGCTCGCTGCGCGAGCTTATCAATGTTTTTGCCACTTTGCGCTGATGTATCCAGCGCAAGCAGCTATGAAAACATAAGCAAAGGACGCCTGCCCCCGATGTTACACAAGGCAGAAAAATGTGGACTCGGGCAACAGCAGGAAAGATTGCTGGCCCTGGCCGCCTTGCTGCGGTGCAATGAAGCCTCGTTCAACCACTTGCTTGAAAGGAGCTTTCATGAAAGCACAGCAACGATGCCTTTTCCCGTTCGAGACGCGCAGCGTGATGCTTTTTGCAGCCCTGACCCTGGGCGGCCTGGGTGCGGCGCAGGCGCAGGGCAACGCGCCCGCACCACAGTGGGGGCCATCGGGAGCATCGGAAAAATCGACGCCACGCGCGAATGCACAGGCCGCCAAGCCCGAGAGCAGCCAGACCGGCGCCCCCACGGACGGCCAGGCCAGTGGCCAGACCGATGCCGTGGACGAGGCTTTCGAGCGCGCCGACGCCAACCAGGATGGCCAGCTGAACCCGCAAGAGGCCGCCACGCTGCCCGCGATCGGCCAGCGCTTCCAGGCGCTCGATGCAGACCGCAACGGCATGCTCTCACGCGCCGAATTCGCACGCGGCGCGCAGCCGTAAGCCTTTATCCCAGATTGTTCATTAGGACGGGGAATGGCCATTCCCCGTCATTGCGAGGGCCGAAGGCCCGCGGCAATCCATGGGGCCGTCGCCACAGCGCCTGCGCACGCTGCAATGGACGGGACTGGATTGCCGCGCCCCTGCGGGGCTCGCAATGACGGGTTTCCTTGCAGCGGCCAAAATGACCGGGAGCCGCCCGCCAACGCCCGCGTAGGTGCGCAGCACCGCCTCATGGACAATCTGGGTTTATTGTTTCGTTTTCACTCGTGCCGCAGCGCCTCGATCGGGTCGAGCCGCGCGGCGCGGCGTGCGGGGAAGTAGCCGAACACCACGCCGATGGCTGCGGAAAACGCGAACGAAAGCAGGTTCACGCCCACGTTCACGGTGTAGGGCACGCCCATCAGGAAGGCCAGGCCGAGCGAGGCCAGCGCCGCGAGCACGATGCCCACGAGGCCGCCGAGCGCGGCCAGCACCACGGCTTCGATCAAGAACTGCATCAGCACCTCGCCCTCGAGCGCGCCAATGGCCAGGCGCAGGCCGATTTCGCGCGTGCGCTCGGTCACGCTCACGAGCATGATGTTCATGATGCCTATGCCGCCCACGAGCAGGCTCACCGCGGCCACGGCGCCGAGCAAGGTGGTGAGCACGCGCGTGGTGCCCGAGAGCGTGTCGGCGAGCTGCTTGGTGTCGAGCACGTTGAAGTTGTCCTCGTCGGTGCTCGCGAGCTTGCGCCGCTCGCGCAGCAGCTGGGTGAGGCTGGCCTTGACGCGCTCGGGGTCGCTGCCGTCCTGCATGGACACGAGCAGCGTGTTTACGCGCGTGTTGCCCGTGACGCGGCGCTGGTAGGTCTTGAGCGGCATGAGCACCACGTCGTCCTGGTCGTTGCCGAACGCGCCCTGCCCCTTGGAGCCGAGCACGCCTATGACCTCGCACGAGAACGCCTTCACGCGCAGGTACTCGCCGAGCGGGTCGCCCGATTCGCCAAAGAGCTCGCGCCGCACGGTCTCGCCGATCAGGCACACGGCGGAGCCGGCGCGCAGTTCGGCGTCGCTGAAGTCGCGGCCCGCGCGCACCGTCCAGTTGCCCACTTGCAGCCAGGCGTTGGTGCTGCCCGTGACGATGGTGGTCCAGTTGCGCCCGTTGGCGACCGCGGTGGTGCTGGTGCGCGCCTCGGGCGCCACGGCGGCGATGCCGCCGATCTGCTGCGCGATGGCGTCGGCGTCCACGTCCTTGAAGGCCGGCGCACCACCGCCGCCGCCGGGGCCCATGCGCTGGCCGGGGCGGATCTGCAGCAAATTGGTGCCCAGGCTCGCGATCTGGTTCTGGATGGCCTGCGTGGCGCCATTGCCCAGCGTGACCATGGTGATGACCGCGCTCACACCTATCACTATGCCCAGCACCGTGAGAAAGGAGCGCAGCAGGTTGCGCCGGATCGAGCGCAGCGCGAGCAAGATGGTGTTCAGCAGCATCTCAGGCGCCCCCCTCGCTTGCCGCAGCCGGGGCGGGCTGGTTGGCCTGGGTGGGCAGCGCCTCTGCCGCCGTGACGCTTTTGTGGCCCGGGCGCAGCATCAAAGGTGCGGGGTTGGGGGCGTCGCGCTCCACCTGACCATCGACGAAGTGCACGATGCGCCGCGCGTAGTCGGCCATGTCGTGCTCGTGCGTGACCATGAGCACGGTGATGCCGTGCTCGACGTTCAGGCGCCACAGCAGCTCCATGATTTCGTGGCTGCGGTGCGTGTCGAGGTTGCCCGTGGGCTCGTCGGCGAGCAGCACCACCGGCGCCGTGACGATGGCGCGCGCGATCGCCACGCGCTGCTGCTGCCCGCCCGAGAGCTCGGCCGGCGTGTGGTGCTCCCAGCCCTTGAGGCCCACGTCCGCGAGCGCCTGCGCGGCCGCGGCGTGGCGCTTGGCCGCGGGCTCGCCGCGGTACAGCAGCGGCAGCTCGACGTTTTCGAGCGCGGTGGTGCGCGGCAGCAGGTGAAAGCCCTGGAACACGAAGCCGAAGTAGCGCCGCCGCAGCAGCGCGCGCTCGTCGCGCGTGAGCCCTTCGACATGCACACCGCGAAACAGGTACGCGCCCGTGCTCGGGTGGTCCAGGCAGCCGAGGATGTTCATGGCCGTCGATTTGCCCGAGCCGCTCGGCCCCATGATGGCCACGAAGTCGCCCTGCTGCACGTCGAGGCTGATGCCCTTGAGCGCCTGGAAGGCCAAAGCCCCTTCGCCATAGACCTTGGTCACACCGCGCAGGCCGATCAAGGGCTGTGATAGCGGCGACGAAGGTGGCTGGGGCGGCGCGGCGCCTTGCGCTGCGCTCATGGCTTGGCCCCGGCGCGGCGCTGATCGACGATCACGGCCATGCCGGGCTGCAGGCCACCGCCGCTGACTTCGGTCACGCGCCCGTCGCTGATGCCCACCTGCACGCGCACGGGCTGCGGCTGGCCGTCCTTGAGCAGCCACAGCTGGCGCTCGTTGCCGCCCTGCGCAAGCGCCGCGGGGCCCTTGGCCACGGTGCCGGCCTTGCGCGCGTTGCGCGGCATGTGCGGCATGAGCTGCGCCATGATGCCGCCGCCCGAACCACCAGACCGCGTCGCGCCCGGCGTGGACGCCGCGCCAGCCCCTGCCACCGCACCGCCCGCCTGCGTGGGCGTGAAGCGCAGCGCCGTGTTGGGCACCAGCAGCACGTCCTTGCGCTCGGTGGCGACGATGGTCGCGGTGGCCGTCATGCCGGGGCGCAGGGCCAGGTCGTGGTTGTCCACGTCCAGCCAGGTGGTGTAGGTGACCACGTTGTCGGTCTTGGTCGAGCCGAAGGACACGCGCGTGACCTCGGCCGGAAAGCGCCGCGTGGGGTAGGCGCTGACCGTGAAGCTGGACGGCTGCCCCACGCGCACCACGCCCACGTCGGCCTCATCGACGTCGGCATAGACGCGCAGGTGCCTCAGGTCTTCGGCGAGCGTGAGCAAGGTCACGGCCTGCAGCGACGCGGCCACGGCGTTGCCGGGCTCGACCGTGCGCGCGAGCACCACACCGTCTATGGGCGAGCGGATCGAGGCCTTGGCGAGGTTGGTCTCGTCGGTGGAAAGCGCCGCGCGCGCGTCCTGCACGCTGGCGCGCGCGCTGGCCTCGTCGGCGCGTGCACGCTCCAGCGTCGCGAGGCCCGTGTCTAGCTCGGCCGCCGAGGGCACCTTGCCGCCCGACAGGCGCGCCACCTCTTGCAGGCGCGCGTAGTTTGCCTGGGCCTCTTTGGTCGTGGCCTCGGCCTGCGCAAGCCTGGCCTGCGCCGCGGCGAGCGTGGCGCGCGAGCGCTGCACCTGCGCTTCGAGCTTGGCGGTGTCGAGCACGATCAGCACCTGGCCCTTTTGCACGCGGTCGTTCACGTCCACGAACACGTCGCGCACCGTGCCCGAGAGTTCGCTGCCTATGGCCACCGAGCGCGTAGGCTGCAGGATACCGTTGGCCATCACGCTGAGCGTGAGGTTGCCGCGGCGCACCGTTTCGGTGACGTAGCTCGGCGCGGCGCTGGCGCTTTGCTGCACACGCCAATAGTAGCCACCGCCCGCCACGAGCACGAGCGCAAACAGGCCCAGCCAAACGCCAGGGCGCTGCCACCAGCGGCGCACCAGGCCGTCGCCGAGCAGTTTTTTCAGCTCGGCCACATCGGGCCGGGTCTGTGCCGCGGGCGCTGCAGCCGGTGCCGGGGAAGCCGAAGAATCAGAAGATGTCATGGGGGTGCCAACAAACAAAAACCAGGAGATGGAGCGCACTAGGTCGGGACAGGCGGCCGGGCCTCATTGCGGCGCAGAGGCGTTCGTCCAGCCGCCGCCCAGCGCTTTGTAAAGGCGTACATGGTCAGCCGCGACGCTGGCCACGCTGCTCGCGACGTTGTCCTGCGCCGTGAGCAGGGTGCGCTGGGTGTCGAGCAAGGTCTGGAAGTCGATGCGGCCGCTGCGGTAGTTCTGCTCGGCCAGCAGCGCAGCGTTGCCTGCGGCCTCGGCGGCGGTCTGCAGATGCGTCAGGCGCAGGCGCTCGTTGCGCAGCGCCGCGAGCGCGTCTTCCACGTCCTGCAGCGCGGTGAGCACGGCGGCC
The DNA here is from genome assembly GCF_007655255.1 of Extensimonas perlucida. Classification (GTDB taxonomy): domain Bacteria; phylum Pseudomonadota; class Gammaproteobacteria; order Burkholderiales; family Burkholderiaceae_C; genus Extensimonas; species Extensimonas perlucida. Next base: position 244,241 of record NZ_VMYE01000001.1, on the reverse strand, counting down.
TCGTAGTCGCTGCGCGCCTGCGCGAGCACGGCCTCCTGCACGCGCACCTGCGCGCGCGCGGCGCCGCCGTCGAAGATGGGCGCCGTGACGCTCGCAAGCAGGCCGCGCGTCACGGCTTCGCCCGTGTCCAGCGCGCCGAACGTGAGCGCGCTCAGCCCCAGCGAGCCGGCGATGTTGAAGCGCGGATAGCGCGCCGCGTCGGCCTGCAGCACGCGTGCGAGCGCCGCGGCGATGCGCTGCTCGGCGGCGTGCACGTCGGGGCGCTGGCGCAGCACCACGGCGGGGATTTCGAGCGCCAGGTCGGCGCTCGGCGCCGGCACGGCGGCCGGCGCGGCCAGCAGCGCATCGAGCGCCGCGGGCGCCTGCCCGGTGAGCACCGCGAGGCTGTGGCGCGACTGGTCCAGGCTCGCCTGCAGCGCCGGGATCATCGCCGCCGTCTGCTCGGCCACGGTGCGCGCCTGCTCCACCACCTGTGAGGTGGTCAGGCCCGCCTGCATGCGCCATTCGGTCAGCTGCAGCGTCTGGCGCTGCGTCAACAGGTTGCTGCGCGCGATCGCCAGGCGCTGCTGCAGTCCGCGCAGGTCGATGTAGTTGACCGCCACCTCGGCCGCGAGCGCCACCTGCACGGCGCCCAGGTTGGCTTCGGCGGCGCGCGCGTCGGCCTCGCTCGCCTGCAGCGCGCTGCCCAGGCGGCCAAACAGGTCGGGCTCCCAGCTTGCGTCGAAGCCGGCCTGAAACTGGTTGCTCGTATTGCCCGCAGCACGGCTGCGCTGCGCCGAAGCCGAGGCGTTCAAACTCGGGCGCAGCGCCGCGGCCTGCACATCGACCTGCGCACGCGCCTGCTGCAAGGCCGCGAGCGCGCTGCGCACGCTGGGGTTGGCCTGCAAAGCCTGCTGCACCAGCGTGCTGAGCTGCGCGTCGCCAAAGCGCTGCCACCACTGCGCGAGCGCGGCCGCGTTGCCGGGCAGCAGCGCGGGGCGGGCGGCATCGGCTGAGTTGGGTGAGGCAGGTGCGGGGGCGCCCGGCGCTGGCCCGCCAACGCTCGCATCTACGCTGGCAACCGCGGGCGCCGACCACGCTGCGGGCAGCGCCACCGCGGGCACGGGCTGCTCGGGCGGCACCCAGTGCGCGCAGCCCGCCAGCAGACCCAGCAGGCCCGCGCCAAACGCCGCCCGCCAGAGGGCCTGGGCGCGCGCGCCTGCCCTGCTGCGCGCGGGCAAAGTCGATGTGCGGGTCGATGTGCTGTGCATGGGGCGATTGTGGCGGGCAAATTTATCGCCTCTGGACCCTTGTGGTGAACCCGCGGTAAAGACGCCCGCCAGAAGACTCTTGATTCGATAGCAAAATCATGTGCATGAAACTCAGCAATTGCGCCTTACCATCAAGCACAAGAAGCTATCAAAAAGAGACCGATTTTTATGGATTTTCCGCCTCCAGCGCATCGAGTGGCCAGCGCGGTTTGACGTCGAAGGCATAGTCGGTGCTGGCCTGCTGCCGGCCCGCCTGCAGGCGCATGGCCGCGGCCAGCGCGATCATGGCGCCGTTGTCGGTGCACAGGTGCAGCTCGGGGTAGTGCACGCGCACGCGGCGCGCCGCGCAGGCGGCGTCGAGCTGCGCACGCAGGCGCCGGTTCGCGCCCACGCCGCCGGCCACCACCACGCGCGTGAGGCCCGTCGCATGCAATGCGGCCAGCGTCTTGTGCACGAGCACATCGACGATCGCGGCCTCGGTGCTCGCGGCCAGGTCGGCTTTGCGCGCCTCCAATGCATCACCGAGCTTCTTCGCCTGCGTGAGCACCGCGGTCTTGAGCCCGGCAAACGAAAAATCGAGGTTGCCGCTGTGCAGCAGCGGGCGCGGCAGCGCAAAGGCCTTGGCGTCGCCCTGCTGCGCCAGCAGCGAGAGCGCCGGCCCACCCGGGTAGCCCAGGCCCAGCAGCTTGGCCGACTTGTCGAAGGCCTCGCCGGCCGCGTCGTCTATGGTTTCGCCCAGCAGCGTGTAGCGCCCCACGCCATCGACGCGCATGAGCTGCGTGTGCCCGCCCGACACGAGCAGCGCGACGAACGGAAACTCGGGCGGGTCGGCGCTCAAAAATGGCGAGAGCAAATGCCCCTCGAGGTGGTGCACGCCCAGCACCGGCCGCCCCAGCGCCGCCGCCAGCGCGCAAGCCACGCCCGCGCCCACCAGCAGCGCCCCAGCCAGCCCCGGCCCGCGCGTATAGGCCACCACGTCCACGGCCGCCAGCGGCACGCCCGCCTGCGCGAGCACCTCCTCGGTCAGCGGCAGCACACGGCGGATGTGGTCGCGGCTCGCAAGCTCTGGCACCACGCCGCCGTAGGCCTGGTGCATGGCGATCTGGCTGTGCAGCGCGTGCGCCAGCAAGGCCGGCACGCCACCGCCAGGCTGGCAGCGCACCAGCGCCACGCCGGTTTCGTCGCAGGAGGTCTCTATGCCAAGCACTAGGAGCCTGTCGGACTTTGGGATCGTCGGCTGCGAATGCGCCGCAGCGGCCCATTTTTTACCGTCTTCTTGCCCCATAGTGCCGCTATGGGGCTGCGAATCCGGCAAAAACTGGCCTCGCTGGGGCGCATTCTCGCTATCGACGCCCAAAGCCCGGCAGGCTCCTAGGGCGTCGGCGGGCAGGGCGGAGGGCAGGCTAAGGGGGGCGCTCATAGGGGCGTGAGTGTAGGGCTCGGCCTGGGGGTGCCTAGGAATGTGAGGTGCTAGCAGCCTGTCGGACTTTGAGTGGAATGAAGACGGTGACTTTTGCGCCGCGTTGATTTGCATCGTCCGTGAAGTCGAGTTGAATTTCCGCACCCATGCGACTGGCAATCGTTTGGACGATGGAAAGTCCAAGTCCAGAGCCCATCTGCTCGCTGCCCAGCGTGCGATAGAAGGGATCAAAAACCCGGTTCCGTTCGGCCAGCGGAATACCGGGCCCGTTGTCCTGAATACGCAGCTCTGCCTTCCCGTTCGATACAACCACGGAAAGGTCCACACGCCCCCCTTCTGGCGTGTAGCGGATGGCGTTATCGACCAAATTCTTGATCACGGTGATCATGTCCAACTCGCTCGCCCAGACTTCTGCGTCCTGCGTGCCTTCGACACCGATGTCAATCTGCTTGGCCTCGGCCAGCGGCATGCTGTCTTCCAGCACGCGGCGATAGATGCTCTGAATGGATACCGACGACTTCGGCAAGTCGCTAGCCGACTGCGCCCTGGCCAAGGTCAGGAGCTGATCCAGCAGGCTGCGGCTGCGCGCTATCCCTTGGCGCAGCACTATCAGCCGTTCGCGTGCCTGGCCGGACATTTCCGTTTCTGCCAGCCGTTCCGCTTGCAGCGAAAGGGCGGTCAGCGGCGAGCGCAACTCGTGCGCGGCATCCGCCACAAAGCGGCGCTGAGATTCCATCGACTGACCAACCCGGGCGAGCAGACGGTTGATGGCCACGGCGAACGGGCGCACCTCGATTGGCAGGCGGCGGTCTTCGATGGGGTGCAGTTCCTGCTCGGCGCGCAGGTCAATTTCCTTGGAGAGCGCCGCAATGGGCCGGAACATCTTGCGCACCAGGTCAGCGACGATCAGCAACAGCATTGGCATAAGAACCAGGAATGGCATCACCGTGCGCAACGCCCCATCACGGGCGATCTCATTGCGAAAGCCTGCTTCCTGCGCCACGGCAATGCGTTCGCCGGCAGCCGTCGTCTTGACCAGTACGCGAAAGGCCTGACCGCTGACCTCCAGCGTGTGCAACCCATCGGCCAGTGTCGTCGGCAGGGAAAGTGTGCCACCTGCATCCACGCCTGCCGCAGACGAACTGGATTCCCCCAAGCGCTGGACGATTACGCGCGATTCTTCATCGGCATCCTTGGGCCGGGTATCGGCGGTCGGCGCGGCTGGCGACAGATGCTGACTATCCATAAGCTGCGCCACCTGGCGCAAAACATCGTCCTGTAGCTCATGGGCCTCGTCGAACGCCGACATGAACGAAAAGACACCTGCCACGACGGCCACCACGAAGATGGCCAGCGACAGGGTGAAGGACAGCTTGAGCTGAACCGATTCGTTCAAGCGCCTCTTCAGACCCTTTTTGAAACCATCCATCCGACCCCCCTGACGTTCTTGATGACCTCGCTGCCCAGCTTGCGCCGCAGGGCATGGATCAGATATTCGACAGCATTGCTTTCAACCTCTTCCCCCCAGCCATAGATGCGATCCTCCAGCTCGCTGCGCGAGAGGATGGCCCCCGGGCGTACCAGCAAGGCTTGCAGCAGCGCGAACTCGCGGTTGGATAGTTGCAGCGGAGGGCCGCCATTGACGCTGGCCTCTTTGGTGGCTGGATCGAGCGACACCACGCCATTGCTGAGCACCGGCGCTGCGGTGCCGCCCTTGCGCCGCAGGACAGCGCGCATCCTGGCCAGCAACTCCGCCATCTGAAAGGGTTTGGACACGTAGTCGTCGGCCCCTCCATCCAGGCCGCGCAGGCGATCATCCAGGCCATCACGCGCCGTGATGATGAGCAAGGGGATCGGGTTGTCCTTGGCGCGGAGGTTGGCCAGCACCTCCAGCCCATCTTTGCCGGGCAGACCCAGATCGAGCAGCACCAGGTCATAGTGCTGGCAGCCCAGCGTCGTGAGCGCCGTCTGCCCGTCCTTCACCCAGTCGGCTGCGTAGGACGCATCCTTCAATGCGCTCTGGATCGCGTCACCGATCATGGAATCGTCTTCGACCAACAGAATCCGCATCGCCTCTGTCCTCAATCGGGGGTGAAAGCTCGATGGACGCGATCTATCACCTGAGTGACCAGGATAGCCACAAGCATGAAGGCCAGCAGCGCTGCCGATGCCGAGTAACGGCTCAAGGCCAAGCCCCCTGCGGTCACCGGCTTGTCCAGAAAATCGCCTACCACGGCACCCAGCGGCCGGGTCAGCACGAACGCCGTCCAGAACAGCAGCGTGCGGGATACCCCTGTCCAGAAATAAGCTGCCACGACCAAGGCAAGCAGCCCACTGAACACTAGCGACGCATTGGCGTAGCCCAGGCCCGCCGTATCGGCAGTCCAGTCACCCAGTGCGGTGCCCAGCGTCTGGGAGAACATGATTGTCAGCCAGTAAAACGCTTCCGCCTTGGGTGAGCTGACCGTGCTCGCCGACACGGAGCCGAGGGTGCGATGCCAGACGAAGAGTGAGCCGAGCAGCAGGGCCAGCAGCAAACTCGAACCGCCAGCGTACCCGATCCCGAGCGAACGATCCGCAAAATCGGCCAATGTCGTGCCGACCGTGGTGGTAGCGACGATGGTGCTCCAGTATAGGAAGGGATGGAAACGCTTGGCCTTGACCTGTGCTACCACGGTGGCCAGAAAGATCGCTCCGAAGATGCCCGTGCTGAGCAGGTAACCCAGGTTCATGGACATCGAGACGGCATCGCCGCCGGTTTCGCCAAGCGTCGTGGCGGCAATCTTGATGATCCAGAAGCCCAGCGTGACTTCGGGTACCTTGGCCAGCGCGTGCTCAGTGGCTGGTTTCATGGGGCACGCTCACTTTCCTTGGAGGGCGTCGAAGGTTTTCAGCAGGGCGGCCATCGCTGCCTTGCAGTCGGCCTGACTCGGCGTGTCGGCACGCAGCGCCGCAAGTGATTCGTCGATGGCCTTGTCGAGCACATGCCAGTCATCAGCTGCTCGTGGTTTCAAACCCGCCTCAGCGGAGTCCCATGCGACTTCCAAATCCTTGATGCGAGCTTTGGCAGCGGGCAAGTCTCCCTTATCCACGAGGGCGGCTACGTCGGCAGCAATGCTGCGGAAGGCCGACAGGTCGCCGAGCTTAGAGGCGGATGTGCCTTGCGAGGCCGAGATACTCTGGCCCGGTGTGGTCGATGCTGCGCTCGCGCTGTTCTGATCGGCTGGCTTGGAACAACCGACTGCCAGAGCCAGGAGTACGGCCGCTGAAACAGCGACGACAGAGCGTACGATTGATTGCTGATTGGTCATGCTTTTCTCCTTGTGTAGTGGGAAGCGGGCTATTCAGAGAGCTGGGTAGAGCGGCTTGCGTTCATGCCGATCTGTGCGACAGCCACCAGCAAGACGATCACCGAGAGGAACAGGGCGCTCGTCCACATAGCACCCATGCCAAGGCCGCCATAGGTCTTGGCTTGCGTCAGCAAATCGCCGAGCGCGGCCCCGAAGGGACGGGTCAGGATGTAGGCAATCCAGAAGGTCAACACGGCATTGCCGCCCATGCGCCAGGCGGCGTAGGTGATGCCGATCAGCGCTCCGAAGGCCACCGCTCCCCAGGTAAATCCCAGGCCCAATGCCTCGGTCGCCAAATCGCCAGCAGCAGTGCCCAGCGCAAACGTGCAGAGAATGGCGGCCCAATAGAACAGCTCGCGGCTGCGCGTCACGATGTCGTGGATGGACAGGGTGCGCTCGACCCGATACCAGACGAAGAAGATCGCGGCAAGCGCCACGGCGAACGCCAAGGTGCTGACGTACAGGCTGACGCCGAGGCCATCGGTCAGCAGGTCGGTGATCTGGGTGCCGACCACGCTGACCAGTACTACCGTCAGCCAGTAAATCCAAGGCGTGTAGCGGCGGGTGCGCAACTGGGCAAACAACGCTGCCGCCAGCAAAGCAGCCATCATCGCGCGGGTCATGCCTTGGCCCAAGCCCGCGTTGACCGCCAAATAATCGGCCCCGGTCTCACCCACCGTGGTGGACATGATCTTGATGATCCAGAATGACAGCGCGACTTCCGGAACTTTGTTGAGCCAGCCTGTAGAGCTGCTCGTGGGCAATTTGTGCATGGTGTCTTCCTGTTGAGATTGGGTTGTCGTCAGTTTGAACACGCAGACTTAGCCCGCCCATAGGCTCACTCGCGCACCCATCCCAGCGCGATCAGCGTGCCAAAAATTCTGCGATGGATGCCGCAGGCAAGCCGGTAGCTCGGCTCCAGATACCACCGCACTTCGCGCAACGTCAGCCACGACGAGATTGCTGCGACGGCAGCAGCCCCGAACATATCGAGCGGGAAGTGAACCCCCAGATAGATGCGTGCCCAAGCAATGGGGATTCCCAACAAGGCCGAGCCGATACCTGCGATTCGTTGGCCCCGTTGCAGCATGAGACTGAACGCGACCGCCCACCACAGCGTCAGGTGATCGCTTGGAAATGAGGAATCGGCGACATGGGGAACGAGGGTGTGGCCCAGGCCGATAATGAAAGGCCGGGGATGTGACCAAGCCAGGCCGATGACTTGGTTGATGAGTAGGCCCAGCAATCCCGACGCGGTTGCGACAAGCATCGCCTTGCGGGTGTCCTCGTTGCCGCATAGCCAGCCGATGCCGATCAGGAAGGGGATCGTCCAGATAAACCATTCGGCAAGGAAGATGGCTGGCATCAGCGCCAGAGCGCTGGGATGCTCCGACGCGTTGAGCCAGAGAAACAATGTTTGGTTGAGTGATTCCATGAGGTCTGCGGGCCGGATCGCCGCATAGTGGGGGCGATCCGGCCATCCTTGCAGGTCGTCTGTTTTATTCGTCGTGATCGTCATCGTGATCCGCCTTGTCTTCGGCAGACCCGATGACCGTGCCCTTGTCGGCATCGACCCGAACATCGAAGACCTTGGCTCCGCTGACGACCTCTACGTCATAGACCCAGCCCTGCTTCGAGTTCTCGTACTCGGCGCGCGACGCTTTGCCGTTCGCGTGTTGTTCGGCTACGGTCACGGCCTGGACGAGCGGAATCCTGGCCTTGGTGACGCTCAAGGCATCATTCTCCATGTCGCCTTTGGCGGCGTAGGCGACTGCGCCGGTTGCAGCGAAGACGATGGCCAGCAGGGAAAGTTTGGTGTAGCGATACATGATGTTCTCCAAAAAAGTGCAGGAATTTGCACAGCAAAGAAGGTACGCAACCAGACTTAGCTGCTGCTGAGCGCAATAAAAATTTGTTTCTGCCCAACTTGTCCATGAGGCGGTGCTTCGCACCTATGCGAGCGTTGGTGGACAGCCAACGGTCATTGGGATCACTGCTTCGCCAACCGCCCCGTCATCGTCCCGTGTCCTCATGAAAAATCCCGGTTCTATGCGCATCCCCGGCGTGCTTCTTGCTTTTTTGCGGCGATGACCGAAACCCTGCGCATCGTGGTCGTGGCCCCCGATCTGGCCGTGAGCGACCCTGACGACGAGCACGCCCTGCTGCAGGCCGAGCGTTCGCGCGCGCTGCGCATAGGGCTGCTGGAAAACGGCTACAACCTCGTCGCCACGCTGCCCGCCGACGTGTTCCTGAGCGAGCGCCTGGCCCAGCTGCAGCCCGATTTGATCATCGTCGATGCCGAAAGCGAGGCGCGCGACGCCCTCGAGCACGTGGTGTTGGCCACACGCGCCGCGCGCCGCCCCATCGTGATGTTCACCAACGACGAAGACACCTCGCACGTGCCCGCTGCCGTGGCTGCGGGCGTGACGGCCTACATCGTGGCCGGGCTGGCGCCGCAGCGCATCCGCCCGATTCTGGAAGTGGCCTTGGCGCGCTTTGCCCATGACGAGGCGCTGCGCGCGGAGCTGGCACAGGCGCGCAACGCGCTTTCGGAGCGCAAAACCATAGACCGCGCCAAGGGCCTGCTCATGCAGCGCCAGGGCCTGAGCGAGCAGCAGGCCTACGACAAGCTGCGCAAGCTGGCCATGGACAAGGGACTCAAACTCGGCGAGCTGGCGCAGCGCGTGCTCGACGCAGCGGACTTGCTCGGATAGCCAGGGCATACCCCACGATGGTGCAGTGCACAAAACCCGTGCCCCTCCGCGGTGCCCTGCGCCCGCCCCACGTCCTGCAGGTCTAAATCGCCCAAAGCGCCCATTCGGCGGTCATTAAAAGCTACTCTTTCAAGAGCACACCGAGCGCCAGATAAGACTGGCATGCCGCTTGCTTTGAATAGCCAAGACCAACGCAGGTCTTGCAGGCGGCCCCACCCAACGGCGGGTGGCGGCAGCCCCTTACCGGACAAAGGCGTCCCCATGCGTTTGCGCGCTGCCGCTGGCAGGCGTGAACGGCATGAGGACGCCTTTTTGTTTTTGCCTTTTCAACACCCAACCGAAGGAAGCGCTCCCATGACCGAATTGTTGAAAACCAGCCTTCAGCGCCGCACCGTGTTGCAGGCAGCCACCGTGGGCGCGCTGGGCGCCGGCCCTGCGCTGCGCGCGCTCGTGCATGCCCAGGGCTCCGATGCCCCCGAGAAAAAGGAGGTGAAGATCGGCTTCATTCCGCTCACCGACTGCGCCAGCGTAGTCATGGCCAGCGTGCTGGGTTTGGACCAGAAGTACGGCGTGAAGATCATCCCCAGCAAGGAAGCCAGCTGGGCCAGCGTGCGCGACAAGCTCGTGAGCGGCGAACTGGACTTCGCCCATGTGCTGTACGGCCTGGTCTATGGCGTGCAACTGGGCATAGGCGGCCCCAAAAAAGACATGGCCGTGCTCATGACGCTCAACCAGAACGGCCAGGCCATCACGCTGAGCAAAAAATTGGCCGAGCAAGGCGCCACCGACGGCCCCAGTCTGGCCAGGCTGATGCGCGGCGAAAAACGTGAATACACCTTTGCCCATACCTTCCCCACGGGCACGCACGCCATGTGGCTTTACTACTGGCTCGCGGCCAACGGCATCCACCCGCTGAAGGACGCCAAGGTGATCACCGTGCCGCCGCCGCAAATGGTGGCCAACATGCGCGTGGGCAACATGGACGGCTTTTGCGTGGGCGAGCCCTGGAACCACCGCGCCATCATGGACGGCATAGGCATCACCGCCGCCACATCGCAGGCCATCTGGCCCAGCCACCCCGAAAAGGTGCTGGGCACCACGGCCGAGTTCGTGCAGAAGAACCCGAACACGGCGCGCGCCGTCACCGCCGCCATCCTGGAGGCCAGCCGCTGGATCGACGAAAGCCTGGCCAACAAGAACAAGATGGCCGAGACCATCGCCGCCAAGGCCTACGTGAACACCAGCGTCGATGCGATCAACCAGCGCATCCTCGGGCGTTACCAGAACGGCCTGGGCAAGACCTGGGACGACCCGCTGCACATGAAGTTCTACGACGGCGGCGCGGTGAACTTTCCCTACCTCAGCGACGGCATGTGGTTCCTCACCCAGCACAAGCGCTGGGGCCTGCTCACGGCCCACCCGGACTATCTGGCCGTGGCCAAAAAGGTCAACCGTATCGACGTTTATCAGCAGGCCGCCACCGCCGCCAAGGTGCCGCTGCCCAAGAGCGCCATGCGCAGCCACAAGCTGATCGACGGCGTGGTCTGGGACGGCAAAGACCCCGCCAGGTACGCCGACGGCTTCCAGCTCAAGGCTTGAGAACAGGTTCTGAGCGGCTGCACCCGCCCCACATCCCATCACCCCTCCTTCTTTTCCCCCAGGAGCCTGCCATGGTCAGCGCCGTCTTTCACTCCCCGCCGCACGCCCCTCCCACCGCCGGGCCTGCACCCCAGCCCGCCCAGCCAGCCCCGGCGCCGGCCCGGTCCACGCCGCGCACGCCGCCGGCCAAACCCAATGCGAGTGCCTGGTCACGGCGCCTGTGGCTCGCGCTGCTGCCGCCGCTGTGTGGGCTGGGCCTGCTGCTCGGCGTGTGGGCGTTGGTTTCGACCGCCACCGGGCACAGCATCCCCACGCCGCAGGAGACCTGGGCGCAGGCGCGGCAGGTGTTCAGCGACCCGTTTTACCGCAACGGCCCCAACGACCAGGGCGTGGGCTGGAACGTGCTGGCGTCACTGCAGCGCGTGGCTCTGGGTTTCGGGCTGGCGGCGCTGGTGGGCATTCCGGCGGGCTTCGTGATCGGGCGTTTTCCCTTTTTGCAGCGCATGTGCAACCCCTTGGTCAGCCTGCTGCGCCCGGTGTCGCCGCTGGCCTGGCTGCCCATAGGGCTGCTGGTATTCAAGGGCGCCCACCCCGCGGCCATCTGGACGATCTTCATCTGCTCGATCTGGCCCATGCTCGTCAACACCGCCATCGGCGTGCAGCGCGTGCCGCAGGACTACATGAACGTGGCGCGCGTGCTCCAGCTGTCGGAGTGGAAGATCGCGACCAAGATCCTTCTGCCCGCCGTGCTGCCCTACCTGCTGACCGGCGTGCGCCTGGCCGTGGGCACCGCCTGGCTGGTGATCGTGGCGGCGGAGATGCTGACCGGCGGCGTGGGCATAGGTTTTTGGGTCTGGGACGAGTGGAACAACCTCAACGTCAAGAACATCATCATCGCCATTTTCGTGATCGGCATCGTCGGCCTGCTGCTCGAATACGCCCTCGTCAAGCTGGCCACGGCACTGACTTTCGAAGAGGTGCGCACATGAACGATGCCCTGCACCGCAAATTCATCCAGGTCCAGGGCGTGGCCCAGACCTTCCACACGGCCAAAGGCCCGTTCCCGGCGCTGCGCGACATCGACCTGTGCATTGCCAAGGGCGAGTTCGTCGCCCTGATCGGCCACTCGGGCTGCGGCAAGTCCACCTTGCTCAACCTCATCGCGGGCCTGACCACCCCCACCGAAGGCGTGCTGCTGTGCGCCAACAAGGAAGTCAAGGGCCCAGGGCCGGAGCGCGCCATGGTGTTCCAGAACCACTCGCTGCTGCCCTGGCTGACTTGCTTCGACAACGTGCACCTGGTCGTGGAGCGGGTGTTCGGCGCGCGCGAAAGCAAGGCCCAGCTGCGCGCGCGCACCGATGCCGCCCTGGCCCTGGTGGGGCTGACGCACGCGGCGCACAAGCGCCCCGGCGAAATCTCGGGCGGCATGAAGCAGCGCGTGGGCATTGCGCGCGCCTTGTCGATGGAGCCGCAGGTGCTGCTGATGGACGAGCCCTTCGGCGCGCTCGATGCGCTGACCCGCGCCAAGCTGCAGGACGAGCTGCTGGACATCGTGGCGCGCACGCACAGCACCGTGGTCATGGTGACGCACGACGTGGACGAGGCCGTGCTGCTGTCCGACAAGGTGGTGATGCTGACCAATGGTCCGGCGGCCACCATTGGCGAGGTGCTGAGCGTGCCGCTGCCACGCCCGCGCAGCCGCGTCGCACTGGCCGAAGACCCGCAATACCAACACTGCCGCAAAGCCGTGCTGGACTTTCTCTACACCCGCCAGGCGCATGTCGAACATGCGGCCTGAGCCCGCGCCCCAGGAGACTGCCATGGAAATGCAAATCCCCCCGCAAGCCAAAATGAAACTCGTGCTCGTCGGCAACGGCATGGCCGGCGTGCGCACGCTCGAAGAGCTGCTCAAGATCGCCCCCGACCTCTACGACATCACGGTCTTCGGCGCCGAGCCGCACCCCAACTACAACCGCATCCTGCTCTCGCCCGTGCTGGCCGGCGAGCAGACGCTCGACGAGATCGTCCTCAACGGCTGGGACTGGTACACCGAGCACGGCATCACCCTGCACGCCGGCTTCAAGGTGAGCGCGGTGGACAGGCTGCGGCGCCTGGTCACCGGCGTCAACGCCGCGGGCGAGGTGCGCAGCGCCAGCTACGACCGCCTGATCCTCGCCACGGGCTCCAACCCGTTCATGCTGCCCATCCCGGGCACCGCGCTGGAGGGCGTGCTCGCCTACCGCGACATTGCCGACACCCAGGCCATGATCGCCGCCGCAGCCCAGTACCGCCACGCCGTGGTCATAGGCGGCGGCCTGCTGGGGCTGGAGGCGGCCAACGGCCTGATGAAGCGCGGCATGCACGTCACCGTGGTGCACGTGGGCGAATGGCTGATGGAGCGCCAGCTCGACGCCGTGGCCGGCAAGATGCTGCAAAAGTCGCTGCACGAGCGCGGCATGCAGTTCCAGATGAGCGCACAGACGCAGGCGCTGCTGGGCCATGAGGGGCGCGTGTGCGCCGTGCGCCTGCAGGACGGCACCGAACTGCCCGCCGATCTGGTGGTGATGGCCGTGGGCATACGCCCGAACACGGCCCTGGCCGAAAGCATGCGCCTGCACGTCAACCGCGGCATCGTGGTCAGCGACACGCTGCAAACCGTGACCGACCCGCGCATCTACGCCGTAGGCGAATGCGCGGCGCACCGGGGCATTGCCTACGGGCTGGTGGCGCCATTGTTTGAGCAGGGCAAGGTCTGCGCGACGCACCTCGCAGAGTTCGGCATCGGGCGCTACAGCGGCTCGCTGACCTCGACCAAACTCAAGGTCACGGGCATAGACCTGTTCAGCGCGGGCGACTTCCAGGGCGGCAAGGATGCCGAGGAGATCATCCTCAGCGACCCCATGGGCGGCGTCTATAAAAAACTCGTGCTCAAGAACGACAAGCTCGTCGGCGCCTGCCTGTACGGCGACACGGTCGATGGCAGCTGGTACTTCAAGCTGCTGCGCGAAGGCCGCAGTGTGCACGACCTGCGCGACCGCCTGATGTTTGGCGAATCGAACATCGGCGACACCGGCCACGAGGGCCACAACAAGGCCGCCGCCATGGCCGACTCGGATGAAGTCTGCGGCTGCAACGGCGTGACCAAGGGCACCATCTGCAAGGCCATCAAGGAAAAGGGCCTGTTCACGCTCGACGAAGTGCGCAAGCACACCAAGGCCAGCGCCAGCTGCGGCTCGTGCACCGGGCTGGTGGAGCAGCTGCTGATGTTCAGCGCCGGTGGCGACTACTCCGCCACGCCCAAGCTCAAGCCCCTGTGCGGCTGCACCGAGCACGGCCACCAGGCCGTGCGCGACGCCATCCGCACGCACAAGCTGCTCTCCATTCCCGAGGTGTTCCGCACCCTTGCCTGGCGCACGCCCAATGGTTGCGCAAGCTGTCGCCCGGCCATCAACTATTACCTCCTCAGCACCTGGCCCAAGGAAGCCAGGGACGACCCGCAAAGCCGCTTCATCAATGAACGCAGCCACGCCAACATCCAGAAAGACGGCACCTACAGCGTGGTGCCGCGCATGTGGGGCGGCGAGACCAGCGCCGCCGAGTTGCGCCGCATCGCCGACGTGGTGGACAAATACCGCATCCCCACCGTCAAGGTCACCGGCGGGCAGCGCATCGACCTGCTCGGCGTCAAGAAGGAAGACCTGATCCCCGTCTGGCGCGACCTGGGCATGCCCAGCGGCCACGCTTACGCCAAGGCGCTGCGCACCGTGAAAACCTGCGTGGGCAGCGAGTGGTGCCGCATGGGCACGCAGGACAGCACCCAGATGGGCAAGGACCTGGAGCACGCCTTCGTGGGCATGTACGCGCCGCACAAGGTCAAGTTCGCCGTCAGCGGCTGTCCGCGCAACTGCGCCGAGGCCGGCATCAAGGACGTGGGCATCATCGGCGTCGATAGCGGCTGGGAGATGTACGTGGCCGGCAACGGCGGCATCAAGACCGAGGTCGCGCACTTCCTCACCAAGCTCAAGAGCGCCGAGGAGGTACTCGAATACACCGGCGCCTTCTGCGAGCTGTACCGCCAGGAGGGCTGGTACCTCGAGCGCACCGTGCACTTCGTTGCCCGGGTGGGGTTGGACTACGTCAAGCAACGCATCCTCGACGATGCCGCCGGCCGCCAAGCGCTGTGGGCGCAGCTGCAGCAGGCCCTCGCCGACGAGCCCGACCCCTGGGCCGCGCTCGAGCAAGCCCAGGTGGACACACGCCAGTTCGAGCCGCTGATTACAAGCAAAATCGCTGCCTGAGGCACATGTAGCAAGCGCAGCAAGCTATCAATTCAATATCACACCATGCAAGGAAGCGCCATGACCGAATGGATCCCCGTCTGCCGCGTGAGCGACATTCCCGTGCTCGGCGCGCGCCGCGTGGCGCGCGCGCAGGGCCTGGACGTCGCCCTGTTTCGCACCGAGGCCGATCAGGTTTTCGCCCTGCTCGACCGCTGCCCACACAAAGGCGGCCCCCTGTCGCAAGGCATCGTCTTCGGCACCAGCGTGGCCTGCCCGCTGCACAACTGGACCATCCGCCTGGATAGCGGCCAGGCGGCTGCGCCCGACGAAGGCTGCACGCCGCGCTTTGCCGTGCAGGTGCAGGGCGACAGGGTCTGCCTGCGCGCCGACGAACTGGCCCACCACGCCACCGAACTCAGCCGCCCGCCCGCTGGCCCTGCGGCCACGCGCAACTGCCAGCAGCCATGCACATGACAGAAACCCGCTCCACCTGCCCGTACTGCGGCGTGGGCTGCGGCGTGCTCATCGCCTCTGATGGCACGCAGATCACCGGCGTGCGCGGCGACCCCGAGCACCCGGCCAACTTCGGCCGCCTGTGCACCAAGGGCGCCACGCTGGCCCTCACGGCCGCGCCCCACGTCGCGCGCCAGACCCGCCTGCTGCAGCCCCTGCGGCGCCTGCAGCGCCAGGGACCGGCGCAAGCGCTCGGCTGGGACGCAGCCCTGCAATGGGCCTGCGACCGCTTTGCACACACCCTGCGCACGCACGGCCCCGAGGCCGTGGGCTTTTACCTGAGCGGCCAATTGCTCACCGAGGACTACTACGTCTTCAACAAGCTCGCCAAGGGCCTGATCGGCACGCCCCACCTCGACAGCAACTCGCGCCTGTGCATGAGCAGCGCCGTCGCCGGCTACAAGGCCACGCTGGGCGCCGACGCCCCGCCCGCCTGCTACGACGACTTGCAGCATGCGCGCTGCCTGTTCATCGCGGGCAGCAACGCCGCCTACGCGCACCCCGTCCTGTTCCGGCGCATCGAAGACGCCAAGCGCGCGCGGCCCGCACTGAAGATCATCGTCGTCGATCCGCGCCGCACCGACACGGCCGAAATCGCCGACCTGCACCTGCGCATAGAGCCCGGCACCGACGTCATGCTCCTGCACGGCATGCTGCACCTGATGCTGCGCGAAGGCTGGACGGACACGCGCTTCATCGCCGCCCACACACACGGCTTCGAAGACTTGCAAACCCTGGTGCGCGACTACCCGCCGCAGCTCGTGGCCCAGGTCTGCGGCATCAGCGTGGACGCGCTGACCCTGGCCGCGCGCTGGTTTGCCGGCATCGAACCCGGCGAGTCGCGCCAGCCCACGCTAAGCCTCTACTGCCAGGGCCTGAACCAGAGCAGCAGCGGCACCGCCAAAAACACCGCGCTGATCAACCTGCATCTGGCCACGGGCCAGATCGGCCGGCCCGGCGCCGGGCCGTTCTCGCTCACCGGCCAGCCCAACGCCATGGGCGGGCGCGAAGTGGGCGCGCTCGCCCAGCTGCTGCCCGGCCACCGCGAACTCGCCAACCCGGCGCACCGCGCCGAGATTGCCGCGCTGTGGGGCGTACCCGACCTGCCGCAGCGCCCGGGCAAAACCGCGGTGGAAATGTTCCAGGCCGCCGCCGATGGAGAAATCAAGGCGCTGTGGATCGCCTGCACCAACCCCGCGCAGTCGCTGCCTGACCAGGCCACGGTGCGCCGCGCCTTGCAGCGTGCCGAGTTCGTGGTGGTGCAAGAGGCTTTCGCCACCGCCGCCACCTGCGACTTCGCCGACCTGCTGCTGCCCGCCACGACCTGGGGCGAAAAAGAGGGCACCGTGACCAACAGCGAGCGCCGCATCTCGCGCGTGCGCGCCGCCGTGCCGCCGCCGCGCTCCACCGACTCCACCGACCCCACCGACCCCACCGACAATGGCCCGCGCCACGACTGGGCCATCGCCGTGGACTTTGCGCACCGCCTCGAAGCCGTGTTGCGCCCCGGACAGGCAACGCTCTTTCCCTACCCCCATCCCGAATCGATCTGGAACGAGCACCGCGCCGCCACGCGCGGACGCGACCTGGACATCACCGGGCTGAGCTACGCCGCGCTCGAACTCGCGCCCGCCCAATGGCCCTGCCCCGCAGGCGCGGCCTCGGGCGCGGCGCGGCTGTACGCGGACGGCATCTTTCCCACCGCCGACGGGCGTGCCCGCTTCGACGCGCAGCCCTACCAGCCCGTGGCCGAACCGCGCGATGCACGCTACCCGCTGGCGCTGACCACCGGGCGCCTGCGTGACCAGTGGCATGGCATGACGCGCACGGGCACGCTGGGCCGGCTGTTCGGCCATGTTCCCGAACCCGCGCTGGAACTGCACCCCCAGGACCTCACACGCCACGACCTGCAACCGGGCGATCTGGTGCACGTGGCCAGCCGCCGCGGCAGCCTCATCGCCCCCGTGCAGCCCAGCGATGCCCTGGCTCCCGGCCAGGCCTTCATGGCCATGCACTGGGGCGCGGAGTTTCTTGGCGGCAGCGGTAGCGGCAGCAATGCAAGCCCGGGCAGCGGCGTGAATGGCCTCACCGGCGCAGCGCTGTGCCCCCGCTCCAAACAGCCCGAGTTCAAGCACAGCGCCGTGCGCATCACCAAAGCCGCATTGCCTTGGTCACTGCTCGCCATGGCCTGGCTGCCCGAGGACGACGTGCTTACCACCCACGCGGCGCTGCGCACGCTGATGCCGCAGTTCGCTTTTGCGGCCTGCGTCCCTTTCGGGCGCGAGCGCAGCGGGGTGTTGCTGCGCGCCGCCGCCCCTGCAGCCCCGCCCGACGCCGTGCTGACCCAGATCGAACAACTGCTCGGACTTGCCGATGCACACGCGCTGCGCTATGCCGACCGCAAGACCGGCCAGCGCCGCACCATGCGCCTCGCCCCGTCGGGCGGCGACCTGCTGCTGCAGGCCTTCGTGCTGGCGGGCGACACCCGTGCCGAAACCTGGCTGCGCCCGCTGCTGCAGGACGCCCTGCCCGCCCAGCCCTACGGCCGCCTGCTGCTGGCCCCCGGCGCCCAGGCACCCATCACCCTGGCCGCCACCAGCCCCCAGGTCTGCACCTGCTTCAACGTGCGCGAAGACGCCATCCTGTCCTGCCTCGCCAGCTGCCACGGCAGCGAGGAAGGGCGGCTGGCAGCCCTGCAGCAGCAACTGCAATGCGGCACCAATTGCGGCTCCTGCATCCCGCAATTGCGCCGCCTGGTGCGCCGCAGCCTGCCCAGCGCCGCTGCAGCGGCATGACACAAGGCCCTGTAAGGCATATTCCTATATAACCAGTTTTCATCAGCACCCCGCAACAATGCACACCATGGGTATCAGTCACTACCTCAAAGAAATCGGCCGCGGCGTGCGGGGCGCGCGCGCCTTGACGCGCGAGCAGGCCGCGGACTTGTTCGCGCAGGTGCTGGACGGCAGCGTCAGCGACCTGGAGATCGGCGCGTTCTGCCTGGCCATGCGCATCAAAGGCGAAACCGCAGCCGAGATGGCCGGCTTTCTCGATGCCACCGAGGCGCGGCTCAACGCCTTCCCGGCCAGCGATCGCCCTCTGGTGGTGCTCCCCAGCTACAACGGCGCGCGCAAACTGCCGGTGCTCACGCCCTTGCTGGCGCTGCTGCTGGCACGCGAAGGGCTGCCCGTATTGCTGCACGGCATGCGCACCGAGGCGCGCCGGGTTACGGCACAAGAAGTGCTCCTTGCGCTCTACATACCTGCGCTGGAAGCTCCCGAAAAAATAGCAAACGGCACGCTCGCCCACATCTCCACGGCCCAGCTGCAACCGGGCCTTGCGCGCCTGCTCGCGGTGCGCGAGGTCGTCGGCCTGCGCAACCCCGGCCACAGCGTCGCCAAGCTCATCGCGCCCAGCACGGGCCCGACCCTGCTGGTCGGCAGCTACACCCACCCCGAATACCTCGAGGTGCTGTGCGGCACCTGCGCACTGCGCGGCATGAACGCCCTGCTCTCGCGCGGCCTGGAGGGCGAAGTCTGCGCCGACCCGCGCCGCGCGCCGCGCTACGACGCCTTCGTGCATGGCCAGCACCTGCCTGTGCAAGCGCAGCAGCCCGGCACCGCGCCCGAAGTGCCGGGCCTGCCCAGCAGCATAGACGCGGCCAGCACCGCGCACTACACCCGCGCCGTGCTGGCCGGCGCACTGCCCATCCCGCCAGCCCTGGCCCAGCAGGTGGAATACATCGTGCAGCTCAGTCGCAAAGTCGCCTCAAACACCAGCGCTGCCCGCACCGCCTGAAGAGCCCCCGCCACCGAACCCGCATCAAGGACCCTGCCATGACCGAAAACATCGCCTCCTCGGCCCACCCGCATCCTGGCAGCTGCACCCTGGTCGGCGCCGGCCCGGGCGACCCGGAGCTGCTCACGCTCAAGGCGCTCAAGGCCATCGAAGCCGCCACATTGCTGCTCGTCGATGACCTGGTGAGCGACGCCATCCTGGCCTACGCCGCACCCAGCGCGCGCATCGTGCACGTGGGCAAGCGCGGCGGCTGCAAAAGCACGCCGCAGTCCTTCATCGAAAAGCTCATGCTCCAGGCCGCGCGCGCCGGCGAAACCGTGGTGCGCCTCAAGGGCGGCGACCCGTTCATCTTCGGCCGCGGCGGGGAAGAAGTCGAGCGCCTGCGCGCCGCAGGCGTGCCCGTCACGGTGGTCAACGGCATCACCGCCGGCCTCGCGGGCATGACCGCGCTGGGCGCGCCGCTCACGCACCGCGCCCACGCGCATGGCGTGCTCTTCGTCACCGGCCACGCCCAGCCCGGCGCGCCGGGGGTGGACTGGCCCCTGCTCGCGCACACCGCGCACGCCGCGCGCCTCACGCTCGTGATCTACATGGGCATGCGCCACGCCGGCGAGATCGCGCAGGGCCTGCTCGCCGGCCTGCCCGCGCACACGCCCGTGGCCGTGATCGAACACGCCAGCCTGCCCACGCAGCGCCACGCCACCGCCACCCTGGCCACGCTGCCGGCCACCATTGCCGCGCAGGGCCTGGCCAGCCCCGCGGTGATCGTGGTCGGCGACGTGGTGCGCGGGATTGCCGCGGCGGGGCAAAATCGGCAAGATATAGCGCATCTTGGGCCCATGGCCATGGCCGGTTGAGCGTCTTTCCGGCCCGTTTCGGTCATCGGCCTTTTTGCCCGCCTCTTCTCTCCATAGGCCCATTGCCATGACCGCATCCCCTGACTCCAGCCCCGACTTTGCGCAAGTGCGCGCCTGGCTGCAGGCCGCGCAGCACGTTGCCGTGCTGACCGGCGCAGGCATGAGCGCTGAATCGGGCATCCCCACGTTCCGCGACACGCAGACCGGCCTGTGGGCGCGCTTCAACCCCGCCGAACTCGCCACCGAAGAAGGCTTTCGTGCCCAGCCCGAGCTCGTCTGGAACTGGTACGCCGAGCGCCGCGCCGCCATGGCCCAGGTCAAACCCAACGCCGGCCACTACGCCATCGCCGCCTACCAGCAGCGCCACCCAGGGCGCCTCACGGTGATCACGCAAAACGTCGATGGCCTGCACCAAAAAGCCGGCAGCACCGACGCCCTGGCGCTGCACGGCAACATCTTTCAAGACCGCTGGCTCGACCTGTGCTTTCATGCGCGCCACAGCGGCCGCGTCTGCGCCGCAAGCCACGCCCAGGCAGACAACCCACCGCGCTGCCCCGACTGCGGCAACATGCTGCGCCCAGATGTCGTGTGGTTCGGCGAGATGCTGCCTCCGGCCACGCTGCACGCCGCCGAGCAGGCCGCGCAGCGCTGCGCCTTGATGCTCGTGGTCGGCACCTCGGGCGAGGTCTATCCGGCCGCAGGGCTCGCGCACCAGGCACGCCAGGCTGGCGCCAAGGTGGTCGTCGTCAACCCGCACGCGAGCGAACTCGACGGTGTCGCCCATCGGGTGCTGCGCGGCACCGCGGCGCAGACGCTGCCGAGCCTGCTCGCAGATGGTGTCTGAACCCCGCCGTTGGAGCGACCCCAGGAGCATCCGCAGCGCTCTGACCGTTCGCTGCTGCGCGCACCTGCCCCATGAGGAAACTGCGCACGCCCCGTATGATCCAGCGGGCTCCTAGTTAGAATGCCCCATTCCTGATTCCACTTGCGGACATGACCTCCTCTCGCGTCTCTCTCACCGGCAGCATCGTCGCCCTCGTCACCCCCATGCACGAAGACGGCAGCGTGGACTACGCCACGCTGCGCAAACTCATAGACTGGCACATTGCCGAAGGCACCGACTGCATCAGCGTGGTCGGCACCACGGGCGAATCGCCCACCGTGAATGTCGAAGAGCACTGCGAAATCATCCGCGTCGCGGTCGAGCAGGCCGCCAAGCGCGTGCCCATCATGGCGGGCTGCGGCGCCAATTCCACCGCCGAAGCGATCGAACTCGCGCGCTTCGCCAAAAAAGTCGGGGCCGACAGCCAACTGCAGGTCGTGCCCTACTACAACAAACCCACACAGGAAGGCCAGTACCGCCATTTCAAGGCCATCGCCGAGGCCGTGGGCGACCTGCCCGTCATCCTCTACAACGTCCCCGGCCGCACGGTGGCGGACATGCAGCACGACACCGTGCTGCGCCTGGCCCAAGTGCCCGGCATCATCGGCATCAAGGAAGCCACGGGCAACATCGAACGCGCGCAGTGGCTGATCCGCGAGCTGCCGCAAGGATTTGGCGTGTATTCGGGCGACGATCCGACGGCCGTCGCGCTCATGCTCTGCGGCGGTCACGGCAACATCAGCGTCACGGCCAATGTGGCGCCGCGCCTGATGCGTGAACTCTGCGCCGCGGCGCTCGCCGGTGACGTGCGCCGCGCCATGGAAGTCCAGTTCCGCCTGATGCCCGTGCACAAGCAATTGTTCGTAGAGGCCAACCCCATCCCGGTCAAATGGGCCATGGCGCGCATGGGCTTGTGTGGCGCCACGCTGCGCCTGCCCATGACGCCGCTGCAGTCTGCCTACGAAGCGCAGGTAGAAGCCGCGCTGCGCGCCAGCGGCCTGCTGTAAGCACCTCCTTCCAAGATTCTCAGAGGATTTCCGCGTGAACCATTCTGCACGTTGCGGCCTGCTGGGCCTTGCCCTGGCCTTGTCCGCATGCTCTGTTCTGGAGAGCGACAAAGTCGATTACAAAAGCGCCACCAAGGCATCGACACTCGAAGTGCCCCCTGACCTGACCCAGCTGTCGCAAGAAAGTCGCTACGTGGTGCCGGGCGGGCCCGTTTCCGCGGCAGCATTCGAAGCGGGCAAGGCCACGAACAAGGCCGAGGCCGAATCCAAGACTGCCGTGGCGCAGATCGCCGACGTGCGCATCGAGCGTGACGGCGAGCGGCGCTGGCTCGTCGTCGATCGCCCCGCCGACAAGCTCTGGGACCCGGTGCGCACTTTCTGGCAGGAAAACGGCTTCAACCTCGTGCTCGATCAGCCGGAACTCGGCATCATGGAAACCGACTGGGCCGAAAACCGCGCCAAGATTCCGCAGGACTTCATCCGCTCCACGATAGGCAAGGTGTTCGACTCGCTCTACTCCACCGGCGAGCGCGACAAATTCCGCACCCGCCTCGAACGCAACGCTGCAGGCGGCACCGAGATCTACATCACCCACCGCGGCATGGAAGAGGTTTATGCGAGCTCCACCAAGGACTCCACCGTCTGGCAGCCGCGCAAGTCCGACCCGGAGCTCGAAGCCGAATTTTTGCGGCGCCTGATGGTCAAGCTCGGTGTGAGCCAGGAACAAGCCAAGGCCGTGGCCGCTGCACCCGCGCCCAAGGCATCGATGGCGCGCCTGGCTACCGTCAACAGCGCGCCCGTGGTGCAGATCAATGAAGGTTTCGACCGCGCCTGGCGCCGC
This sequence comes from Extensimonas perlucida, assembly GCF_007655255.1. Classification (GTDB taxonomy): domain Bacteria; phylum Pseudomonadota; class Gammaproteobacteria; order Burkholderiales; family Burkholderiaceae_C; genus Extensimonas; species Extensimonas perlucida. Next base: position 221,729 of record NZ_VMYE01000001.1, on the reverse strand, counting down.
GTCGGCCTCGCGCTCGACCGCACGGGCTTCACCGTGGAGGACCGCAACCGCAACGAAGGGCTGTATTTCGTGCGCTACGTCGCGCCCACCGCCGAGAAGAAAGAGCCCGGCTTTTTCGGCAAGATTTTTGGCAGCTCGGATGCCGCGCCGCCGCTCAAGTACCGCATCCGCGTACAGGCCGAAGGCAACACCAGCACCGTGTCCGTGCTGAACGAAACCGGTGCCCCCGAATCCTCGGCCAACGCGGAGCGCATCCTGAAGGTGCTGGTGGAAGACCTGCGCTGAGTGGCGGTCAGTGGGCGCGCCGCCGGTGCGCCCGCTTACTGCTTTGGGGCCTCGTTTACCAGCACAAAAAATCGCGCGCAGCGTTCGCGCATAAAAAAACCGCTTCATGCATTGAAGCGGTTTTTTTATGGCGGCAATCGGATTGCCGCCCAGCGGACTGCACCCCCTTAGAGCGCAGTCTGCCCTCTGTACCGTGCTTACTTGGCAGCGGATGCGTCGGCGGCGGGAGCAGCGGATGCGTCAGCAGCAGGTGCAGCAGCCGGGGCTTCAGCAGAAGCCGGTGCAGCAGGCGCTTCAGCCGGAGCGGGAGCCGGAGCAGGAGCAGGAGCCTCGGCAGGTGCCGGTGCGGGCGCAGGAGCTTCTTCCTTCTTGCCGCAAGCGGCGAGGGCGGCGGCAGCGATCAAGGTAGCCAGGACGAGAGAGTTTTTCATTGCAGTTTTCCTAGTTGACAGATGAAATGGAAACACCATCGCGACAGATTCCTCTAGCCATCTACGCGCTGGCAGGATGCACTTGGGAGTTCATCGATGCACAAAAATGGATTATAGGGAGATTCGTCAATACCCACTAACACTGAGACGCCTTGAAAGGCGAACACTGTTGCATCCAAGCACTTTCCCGGTGCATGTTGATTAACAACGTTACAACCCCAGCGTGGTTGACGGAAAACCCGGCGCGCTCTTGTTGTGCACCCATTCTTCGAGCGACTCACGCACGGCCACGAGGCGCTGTGGCGCTGCGCTCATCACCCCGGCACAGTGCGCCACATCGAGCCGCTGCAAGACCCACCCCGGCGACCACCACACGCTGGGAATCTCCAGCGGGTCGGCTCCGGCGCTGCGCCGACAGGTGATGATGTGCTCCCAGGTGGCACGCCAGCGCACGAAACGCGCATGTCGCCGGATCACCTCGTCGTAAGTGCAGGCAAGCATGGTGAAGCGCCTGCCATTGCTTGCCCAGGCCTGCAGCGCATCGATGACGGCGCGTTCTCCCAAGGGCCAGTCATGGAAATTGGCATCGCTGACGATGATTTCCTTCCAGCCAGCTTGCGCCGCCATGGCAAAGGCAGCGCGCACCTGCTCCACGAAAACCTCGCGTCCGGCAAAACGCCCTGTGGGCAATTCGGTCGGGCCACCTTCTTGCGGTATCGAGACGACATCGGTCATAAAGGCTACTCCTCATCGCTGCAAGCATGCGCCCAGCCAGCCTCGCACCACGAAGCCAGAAGCTCCAGCGCCTCTTTGCTGGCGCGCGCCAATTCCTGTGCCTGCAGCCGGCGCGCGTCGGCCAGGCGGCGCATCAAGGAGGCATCACGCCCGGCAGCCAGATAGCTCTCGCCGTTGATGAACAGGTGGTGCGCGTCGTAGAGCATGCGCGTGCGGCGGTCCAGCACGACGCCGCCTTGCAGAATCCCGCCCACGGTGGGCTCGAACCACACGCTGGGCTTGGGCTCGCTCAGGTATTCGCCCAGCGCGCGCTCCAGTATCCAGGGCTGCGCCAGCGCACGTTGCACCGCAGCGTGCGCAAATTGCTGGAGTTCTTCGGGCATCGCGGCAGGATGGACCGCAGCTTGCTGCCCGGCATCACGATAGCGATGTTCCGGCGCCTCCTGTTCAGCTGCGCTTTCCGCAACCCGCAGCAGCAGCTCCTGCGCGAGCTCCCGGCGCTGCGGGGCGCGAAAGCCGATCGAATACGTCATGCACTCGCCCTCGGCCACGCCGTCATGGGCATAACGGGGCGGCAAATAGAGCATGTCGCCAGGCCCGAGCACGAATTCTTCCTCGGGCTCGAAGTGCGCCAGCACCTTCAGGGGAATGTCTTCGCGCAAGCGCAGGTCTTTCTGGCGCCCGATGCGCCAGCGGCGCCGCCCATGGGCCTGCAGCAAGAATACGTCGTAGCTGTCGAAGTGCGGCCCCACGCCACCGCCATCGGTCGCATAGCTGACCATCAAGTCGTCAAGCCGGGCGTCGGGCACGAAGCGGAACTGCTGCATCAAGGCGTGTACCCGCTCATCATGCAAATCTACGCCCTGCACGAGCAAGGTCCAGCGCGGCTGCGCCAGCGGCGGCAGTGCACGGCGCGCAAACGGGCCATGGCGCAGCTGCCAGGCACCGTCCGTGTGCTGCACCAGCCTCGACTCCACGCCCTCCTGGCCTGCCAGCGCAAACAGGCCGGCGCGCAGCACTGGCGGCGCGAACCCGGCCAACGCCTGCCGCACGAGCAAAGGTTTTTTCTGCCAATGGCGGCGCATGAACTGCGCCGGGCTCAGGCCGCCCAGCAGGGCGAGGGGTTGTTGAATATCCATGAAAATAGACGCATTTAAACGAGCCACAATGGCTCACGAAACGGCAATTCTCCTATGGAAATCACCCCCCAATGCGTGGTCGCGCTCACCTGGACCTTGAAGGACACCTTGGGCGACGTCCTTGACGTGCTCGATGACCCGGTAGAGTTTCTGGTAGGCGGCAACGATTTGCTGCCGCGCATCGAGCAGGCCCTGCAAGGCCATGCGCCCGGCGCCCAGCTTTCGCTGCACCTCGAGCCCGAGGACGCATTTGGCGACTTTGACGAAAAACGATTGTTTCTCGAACCCCGCGCGTGCTTTCCCGCAGAAATCGAAGAAGGCATGTGCTTCGAGGGCAGCGCTTTGCCGCAGGCTTGCAGCAAAGACATTCCGCGCGACGGGCTTTACACCGTGGCGCAGCTCTATCCGGATCACGTGGTGCTGGACGGCAACCACCCTTTGGCTGGGATCGCCTTGCGTCTGCAACTCACGGTGCATGCCGTGCGCGAGGCCACGGAAGAAGAGGTGGGGAGAGGAACGGCTGGCGCCGGCTTCTTTCGCGTCCAAACATAAGCCCGGATACAGCGCGAAGATGGCAGCAAGCCCAGCCACCCCGAGGTCAAGCCCTCACTGCTGCCCTGTCGTCGCCGCAGGTGCCAGAACCCTGCGCGCACCGTCGAAGCGGCGCTGCCAATAAGCCATCTGCATGTCTTCCACGCGCACCTCGGCGCCGCTGCGTGGTGCGTGGATGAACTTGCCGTCACCCACGTAAATCCCGACATGGCTGAATGCGCGACGCATGGTGTTGAAAAACACCAGGTCGCCCGGCTGCAGCTCTTTCTTATCGATGACCTGGGTATTGGCCGCCTGCTGGTTGGCACTGCGCGGCAAGACCAGGCCGACAGTCTGCTGGTAGATGGCGCGCACGAAACCGCTGCAATCAAAGCCCGTTTCAGCGCTGCTGCCGCCGCGGCGATAGGGCACACCCAGAAAGCCCATGGCGTTGACCACCAGGTCGGATGCCCGGTCTGCCACGGAATGCGCCTTTTCGGCGACGGAACTACGCATCTCGTTCCATTGCCCGAGCAGGCCATTGTCCGTCGGGAATTTATCCATTTCGTCTGCAGAGCCTGTCGCAGGAGCCGCGTGCGCCCCCACGGCGCAGGCGAAAAGCAAAAGACAGAGGGATTTGCGCATGGGGGCGGAGGTTAACACAGCACGCCAGCCTGCCGGGAGTTCCTTTCGCACACGCGCTCCGCCCAGTTTGGTCTGCTAGTCCTCCCCGGGCGCCACGCAAAAGCGCCTACACAGCACTCCCAAAAAACGAGCTACCTAGGGCAAACCCCGAAGAAACTAACAAGCGTTCGGCACTAACATTGCGCCTTCTTTTTTACGGTGGCCCGCCCATACGGTTCGCACGTCGGCGTTCGATGTCGCGGCGGAAGTTGGCGCGGCATCGGTCGTTTTTCAACTTCTACAACAAGCGGATACCACTACATGCATGCTGAACAGCAGAAAGCGGTTCCTGTCCTCGAATGTCGGGGCGTGGAGCGCCGCTTCGGTGGACTGGTTGCCCTCACAGGGGTGAACATGCACATCGAGCGCGGCGAAATTTTTGGCCTGGTCGGGCCCAATGGCAGCGGCAAGACGACGATGACCAACGCCATCACGGGATTTTTCCCGCCCCAGGTCGGCAGCATCTGGCTCAATGGACGCGAGATCACCGGCATGGCACCCCACAAAGTGGCCGCGCTGGGTGTGGCGCGCACGTTTCAGAACCTTGCGCTTTTCAACGGCATGAGCGTGCTCGACAACATCCTGCTCGGGCGTCACATCCACATGAAACCCGGCGTGCTCAAGACCGCTCTGTATTGGTGGCTGAGCCGCGACGAGGAGATCGCCCACCGCCGCAAGGTTGAAGAAGTGATCGACTTCATGCAGTTGCAAAGCGTGCGCGACGAACTCGTGGACAGCATTCCCATCGGACTCAAAAAACGCGTCGAACTGGCGCGTGCACTGGTCGCGGAGCCCAGCTTTCTCGTGCTCGACGAACCCATGGCCGGCATGAACCAGGAGGAAAAAGAATACATGGCCCGCTTCATTCTCGACGCGCGCGACGAACGCGGTGTCACCGTGCTGCTGATCGAGCACCACATGGACGTGATCACCGGCATTTGCGACCGCATGATGGTGCTGAGCTACGGCGAAACGATAGGCACCGGCATTCCCAGCGAAGTCATCAAAGACGAGCGCGTGATCAAAGCCTATCTGGGGGGTGCGCATGCAACGCGCTGAAAACCGCTCCGCTACCTGGGACCTCGGGGCCGACACCACCCTGGTGCGCCTTCTGGCGCGCAACGCCGAAGTGCTTGGCGACCACGTTGCCATGCGCGAAAAGCACCTGGGCATCTGGCAAGAAACCACCTGGGCGCAAATGCTCGACGCCACCCTGGCCTTTGCAGCAAGCCTGCAAAGTATGGGCTTTGGCAAGGAAGACGCCTTGCTCGTGCTGGGCGACAACCGCCCCAATCTCTACATGGGCATGCTCGCTGCGGGCGCGCTCGGCGGCTATGCCATGCCCGCGTACCCTGACGCCACGCCCGACGAAATCCGCCATTTCATGCATGAGGCGAACGCGCGCTTCGTCCTCGCAGAAGACCAGGAGCAGGTGGACAAGGCGCTGGACCTGGGCGAAGTCAGTTCCTCCATCGAGCACATCATCTACGACGAGCCTCGCGGTCTTGCAAGTTACCAGCACCCCGGGCTCGTCTCCTGGGACAAGCTGCAAACGCGGGGCATCGAACGCCTGCGCGCCGAACCCTCCCTGCGCAAGACCTTGATCGAAAGTGCCAAGCCCGAGGGCCCGGCCGTATTCGTCCACTCCTCGGGCACTACGGGCAAACCCAAAGGCGTGGTGCTGAGCCACAAGAACATTCTCACCGGCGTGGGCAACGCCTTTCGTGGCGGTGCTTTCGACTTTGGCGAAAGCGTGCTGGCCTACCTGCCCATGGCCTGGGTGGGCGACTTTGCCATCACCATGGGCGCGGGCGTGGCCTTGCACTTCGTCATCAACATCCCCGAACGCCAGGAAACCGTCTTGCACGACCTGCGTGAAGTGGCGCCCTCTTTCTATCTGGCAGCGCCGCGCAGCTGGGACAACATGCTGACCACCATCCAGGTGCGCATGGAGGATTCCACGCCACTGAAAAAGTGGCTCTACGACGTGTTCATGAATTCGGCCCTGACCGCAGAACGCCAGAAACTCGAGGGCAAACCCGTTTCCCTCAAGAATCGCCTGCTGCGCCCCCTGGGCGAATTGCTGATTTTTGGCCCCATCAAAGATCAATTCGGCCTGACCCGTCTGAGGCACGCCTTCACTGGCGGCGAAGCCATCGGGGAAGACACCTTTGTCTTTTACCGTGCGCTGGGCGTCAAGCTGCGCCAGTTTTACGGCCAGACCGAAAGCAGCGCCTTCAATGCCCTGCAAGACCCCCAGGAAGTACGCCTGCATACGGTGGGCAAGCCCCTGCCCGGCGTGGAAGTCAAAATTGCCGACAACGGCGAAATCATGCTGCGCTCGGGCAGCGTGTTTTCCGGTTACTACAAGCTCGAAAAAGCCACGCAGGAAGCCCTGGAAAACGGCTGGCTGCACACGGGCGACGCGGGCTACCTGGAGCCGGACGGCCACATCGTGGTGCTCGGGCGCCTGTCCGAAGTGGTTTACACCGCCAAGGGCGAACGCTTCATCCCGAACTACATCGAAAACCGCCTCAAGTTCAGCCCCTACATCAAGGATGCCGCGGTGCTTGGCAAGGACAGGGACAGCCTTGCCGTCATGGTCTGCATCGACAAGGAAACCGTGGGGCACTGGGCCGAAGTGCGCGGGATTTCTTATATGTCCTACGCCGACTTGTCGCAAAACCCCGAGGTCATCAAGCTCATCACGGAAGCGGTGCAGCGCGTCAACGGCATCCTGCCCGACGCACTCAAGCTGCGCCACTTCGTCTCGCTGCACAAGGAGTTCGATCCGGACGACGGCGAGGTCACGCGCACGCGCAAGCTGCGCCGCAACGTGATTGAGCAGCGTTACGCACCCATCATCGACGCCATTTACAGCGGCAAGAAGTCCGTCACGATGAAGGCGCAGATCACATACGAGACCGGAGAAGTCGGCTCCATTGAGCGCGAACTCACGGTACAGGAGGTTTGAGGCATGGATTTTTCATTGTTTGCGGAACTGGCCATCAACGGCGCACTTTCCGGGCTCATGTATGCGCTGGTCGCGCTGGGCATCGTGCTTATTTACAAGTCTTCCTCCGTGCCCAACCTGGCGCAAGGGGCCATGACCATGCTGGGCGCCTATGTGGTGCTGGCCATTGCGCGTGGCCTCGGCGTTTCGCTGTGGCTGGCCATTCCATTGGCCATGGTGGTGATGTTTTTCGTGGGCATGGGGATAGAGCGCGTAGCCCTGCGGCGCCTTGCCGGGCGGCCCGTCATCATGATTCTGATGATGACGCTGGGCATAGACATCTTCACGCGCGCGGCCGCCATGTCGATCTGGGGCAGCACGGGCGCACCCATGAACATCGGCATCAGTGACGAGCCGCTGTTTCTCGGCCCGCTGCTGATCAATCGCGCCTACGTCGTAGGGGCCGTGGTGGCTGTGGCGCTGTTCCTTGTCTTTCTGTTTTTCTTCCACACCCGCCGCGGCATCGTGCTGCGCGCCATCTCGGACGACTACATCGCGTCCTGGTCGGTCGGCATCTCGGTGGAACGAGGCATCGCCACGTCCTGGGCCATGGCCTCGGTGCTGGCCACCACGGCGGGCGTGCTCTGGGGCTCGGTGCAGGGCGTGAACCAGGGGCTGGCCTTGCTGCTGCTCAAGGGCCTGACCGTTGCCGTGCTGGGCGGGCTGGACAGCATTGGCGGCGCCATTCTCGCCAGCCTGCTGCTGGGTCTGCTCGAAGGCGTGGCCGCCGGCTACCTCGATCCGCTCGTGGGCGGCGGAAGCCGCGAACTGGTGGTTGCTGCCACCCTGATTTTGACCATCATGATTCGGCCCCATGGTTTGTTTGGCCGTCATGACATCGAAAGGATTTAAGCGCCATGATTTTTCGCCAAGCAGGTATTTTTCATACGAGTTACGCGCATGCACGGGCGGTATTTCCGCTGCCCGCAGACCGCTGGATGGTGGGATTTTTGCTCCTAGTGGCACTGCTCGCGCCCTTTACGCTGAGCTCTCTGACCCTCAACACCCACATGCTGCCCTGGCTGGTGTGGACCTCCGCAGTGCTGGGGCTCAATCTCATCCTGGGATGGGCGGGGCAATTCCACTTCGGCTACGCCGCCATCATGGGGATCGGCGCCTACACCGCCATCCATGCGGCGCGCAACAGCGTTCCGTGGGAGATCGCCATGATCCTGGGCGGGCTGATGGCCGCCGCCATTGGCATCGTGTTCGCCTTCGCGGCCTTGCGGGTCAAAGGGCTATACCTGGCACTCAGCACGCTGGCGCTGCAGTTCGTGATGGACTGGGTCATCTCGCACGTACCTGCAATCAGCGGGGGCACGCAGGCGACGTTGCAGGCACCTGCGCTCAAACTGCTGGGCCAGGCCATCACCTCTGAAGCGGGCTTGTATTACGTGGCGCTGGGGTGGTGTTTGCTGGTCACCCTTTTCATGCTCAACCTGCGTCGCACCGGCCTCGGCCGCGCCCTGGTCGCCGTGCGTGAAAAAGACTATGCCGCGGCGGTGATCGGGGTGCACAGCCTTTATTACAAGCTGGTCGCCTTCGCCACCTCTTCGTTCATCGGTGGCGTCAGCGGAGCCTTGCTCGTCTTCACCTTCTACCGTGCAGCGACTCCCGAACAGTTCGCCTTCAATATCTCCATCGAACTGCTTGCCATGGTCATCGTGGGCGGCTTGGGGAGCATCATCGGCAGCTTTTTCGGCACGGCGTTCATCCTGTTGATGCCCGGCTTCATGAACAGCCTGATCAACGGCGCGGCCAAGCTGGCCGGCGTGTCTCTCAGCGTCGAAAGCCTGGCGCATATCCCCAACGCTGTCTATGGCGCCCTGATCATCATCTTCCTGCTCGTTGAACCCATGGGATTGGGTAAGTTGTACGGCAACGTGCGCAATTACCTGCTGGTTTGGCCCTTTGGCTATGTGCGCAAATAAACAGAAAGAAAACCCATGCAAGTGACTTCCAGCCCCACTGCTGCAGGCCAGGCTGCCCCCGGAAACACCTCCGCCCCGCTGCTTTCGCTGAACAACGTCGAGGTCATCTACGACAGCGTATCGCTCGCGATCAAAGGGGTTTCGCTCGAAGTGCCGCAAGGCGGCATGGTCGCCCTGCTCGGCGCCAACGGCGCCGGTAAGAGCACGACGCTCAAGTCCATCAGCGGCCTGCTGCGCCCGGAGCGCGGCCAGGTGTCGCGCGGCGAGGTGCGCTTCCAGGGACAGAACATCGACGCCCTGGCACCCCAGGAGCGCGTCAAGCTCGGCATCGTGCACGTGCTCGAAGGGCGGCGCGTTTTCGAGCACATGACGCCTGACGAGAATCTGATCGCCGCCTCGGCCGTGCGCGGCAACCGCCAGGACATGCTGCGCAACAAAGACATGGTGTATTCCTACTTCAAGCGCCTCCACCAGCGTCGCAACGCGCAATCTGGCTACCTCTCGGGCGGCGAGCAGCAAATGTTGGCCATTGGCAGAGCCCTGATGACCCAGCCCAAACTGCTGATGCTCGACGAACCCAGCCTCGGGCTGGCGCCTTTTCTCGTGGCCGAGATTTTCGAGATCGTGCAAAACATCAACAAGAAAGAGGGCCTGTCGGTGCTTCTGGTCGAGCAAAACGCCATTGCCGCGCTCGAAGTGGTTTCCCATGGCTACCTGATAGAAAACGGCCGCATCGTGATGCACGACAGCGCCGAAGCCATGAAGAAAAACCCCGACATTCAAGAGTTTTATCTCGGCGGCGCCGAAGGCCGGAATTTCCACGAAATCAAGCACTACCGCCGTCGCAAGCGCTGGCTCACATAAAGCTGGAGAGTGCGCGCAATTTCCCGCTCATTTCAACCACCCCAAGGAGCATTGCCATGAAGTCCAGGTTTCTCACACTCGCTGCCGGTTTGGGCATGGCTATTGCAGCCATGCATTCGGCGCAGGCCGCCCCGGAAACGATCAAGTTTGCCGGCTGCTATGACCTGACCAAGTCCTATGGCTTCGTTTCTCCGCAAATTGCGCAGGCTGCGCGTGATTACGTGAAGCTCTTCAATTTGCAGGGTGGCATTGAAGGGCATCCGGTCGAAATGCTGATCCAGGACCATGGCAATGAGCCACAGCGCGGCATCGAATGCTATGAAAAAATGAAACGCGAAGGCGCCATCACGTTCGAGTTCCTGTCCACCCCGGTCTCGCGCGCCATGGTGCCGCGGGCCATGGCTGACGGCAACGTGATGATCCAGCCCTACGCCGGCCGTGGCGACGCCGTGGACGGCGAGGTTTTCAGCTGGATTTTCCCCATGGGGCCTACTTACTGGGCGCAAGTGGCCAACGACATCCAATACATCAAAAACCAATCCAAGGGCAGCCTCAAGGGGGTAAAAGTCGCCTTCATTTACCCTGACTATCCTTTCGGTCAGGAACCCATCGGCGTGCTGAAAACCCTGGCGGAGCGTGAAGGCTACGAATTGATGCTGGCGCCCCACCCCATGCCCGGAAACGACCAGGCAGCCGCGTGGACGCAAATTCGCCGCTTCAATCCCGACTGGATCATCGGCTGGAATCTGTCGAACATGCACGTGGTGGCATCGCGCGAAATGAAGCGCAATGGTATCCCTATCAGCAAATATATCGCCGTAAATTGGTTCAATGAAGTCGACATCAACAACCTCGGGCCTGAAAATGCCAAAGGCATCAAACGTGCGACCAATGTCGTGGGCGGTCAGGATCACCCACTGATTCAAAAAATCATCAAGGAACTGTACGACAAGGGCCAGGGTAGCGGCGACCGGAAAACCATGAACGACGTCTACTACAACTCGGGCCTGGCAAGCTATGTGATCGTCGTCGAAGGCGCGCGTTTGGCCATCAAACAATATGGCTGGCCGCTCACGCCCGAAAAAATGAAAAAAGGCCTCGAAAGTATCAAAAATTTCGATGCCGGCGGCTTCATTGCCCCCATCACCATCACGGCCAAAGACCACGGTGGCGGCGGCAAGACCCGTGTCGATATGTGGGACGGCAGCAAGTGGGTTCCGCAAACCGACTGGCTCTCCGCCTACAGTGATGTCGTGCAATCCATCGTCAAAAAGGAATCCGCAGAATTCGCCAAAACAAAATGACTTTTTTCATTCCAAAAAGCACCACACTCTCTTAAGTTCAATCTATATTTTTTGTTTTTATGAAACCAAAACTTCTCTCGATCGTCGCCGGCATTGGCCTCGCATTTTCCAGCATGCAATCTGCACATGCCCAATCCGCGCCCATCAAATTTGCCGGCTGCTATGACTTGACAAAGGCATATGGCTTCGTCACGCCCCAAATCGCCCAAGCAGCAAAAGATTACGCCAAAATTCTGAACCAGAAAGGAGGCATTGAAGGCCATCCTGTGGAATTTTTGGTGCAAGACCACGGCAATGAGCCGCAGCGCGGCATAGAGTGCTACGAAAAAATGAAGCGTGAAGGCGCCATTACTTTCGACTTCCTCTCTACCCCGGTTTCTCGTGCGGTACTGCCACGCGCCATGGCAGACGGGCAGGTGATGCTGCAATCCCTCGTCGGTCGTGGCGATGCGATCAATGGCGATGTGTTCAAGTGGGTGTTCCCGATCGGCCCGACTTACTGGGGCCAGGTGGCAAACGATATTCAATACGCCAAAAACCAGGCGGGTGGAAATCTGAAGGGCAAAAAGATTGCTTTCATTTACCCGGACTACCCCTTCGGCCAGGAGCCGATAGGCACGCTCAAAACCTTGGCCGAGAAGGAAGGCTTTGAATTGCTGCTGGCCCCGCACCCTATGCCCGGCAATGACCAGGCCGCGGCGTGGACGCAAATTCGGCGCTTCAACCCGGATTGGGTGATCAGTTGGAACCTCTCCAACATGCACGTCGTGGCTTCACGCGAAATGAAGCGCAACGGCATTCCCATGGACAAATACATTGCTGTCAACTGGTTCAATGAGGTCGATATCAACAACATCGGCCCAGAGAACGCAAAAGGCATCAAACGTGGGACCAACGTCGTAGGTGGTCAAGACCACCCCTTGATCCAGCAGATCATCAAAGACCTGTATGACAAAGGGCAAGGCAGCGGTGACCGCAAACACCTGAACGATGTTTACTACAACACCGGCCTGGCCATTTACGCGTCAGTGTTCGAGGGCGCACGCCTGGCCATCAAGCAATACGGCTGGCCTCTGACCCCTGAGAAAATGAAGAAGGGTCTTGAAAGTATCAAGAACTTCGACGCCGGCGGTCTGATTGCTCCGGTTACGGTGACCGCTAAAGACCACGGCGGCGGTGGCAAAACCCGCATCGATATGTGGGATGGAAAAAAATGGGTCTCTCAAACAGACTGGATATCTTCTTACCCGGACGTGATCAAGCAGATTGTGGATAAAGAATCTGCCGAATTCGCAAAAGGCAGCAAATAAGAAATGCCACGCCGGTGTGTCAGCGCCGGCGCAAAAACAAGGGGCCCGTGCGGCCCCTTATTTTTATCTTGCCTCCACAAAACCATCAAGAGGAATGATGGTGCAGCAAAATACCGTCAAACACGACCGCCGTGATCTGCTGCGCAAAATCATGGAATGAACCGCGCTTGGGGTTGTACCATTCGACCGTCCAGTTCAATGCGCCAATGACGAAAAGGCGAATGATGGTCGTCGAAGCATCGGCACGCAGCTCGCCCGCCGCCAGCGCAGACTGAAGGAGCTGATCCCAATAATCGGCGTATTCGCGACGTACCACGCGGTGTTTGGCTTTTGCACTTTCGGGAATTTGGCCATAAATGCGCATGTTCGCCGAGGTGAAATCTCCGTGGTGCAGCATGCCCCACAAGTGGCCTTCGATACCTGCGGCGATGCGGTCGCGCCAGGGCGCGTCCTTGGGCAAGGCATCGATGCGCGCGCGCACCGTCTCATAGACGATTTTGATGCCCTTGTCGAGCACCTCGCCCAGGATTTGCTCTTTCGACTCGAAGTGGTAGTAAATGCTGCCGGCCTTCACGCCTGCGGCGTCGGCCACTTCACGCAAGGTGGTGGCGGCGTAGCCATGCTGGCGAAACAAGCGCGCCGCTTCGAGCAGGATGCGCTCGCGCGTGGCATTGCCGTCCAGATCATGGCCGGCGGATTTCGAGGCGGATTTGTCGTTCATGAAAATGTCCATCGCGTGGAAAACGGATCGCGTGTTCAGACCCACCTCAAAATCATAGCGCCTATGGCAGACCCCACGCGGGAATCTGCCACATTTTCTCAGTAGTCTCTGAGGGCGCTCACTGGACCCACTTGCGGAAGTCGGGCTTGCGCTTTTCAAGGAACGCGCGCACGCCTTCTTTCGACTCGTCGGTGTTGTAGTAAAGGCTCAGCGCCTGCATGCCCAGGCTGCCGATGCCGCGAATATGCTCGGTGGAGGCATTGAACGAACGCTTGGCGATCGCGATCGCCGTGGGGCTCTTTTCGACCAGCTCGCGCCCCCACTTGGCCACTTCGGCGTCAAGTTGGTCGTGCGGCACGACGACGTTGCACAGGCCCATCGCGAGCGCTTCCTGCGCGTTGTAGCGGCGGCACATGTACCAGATTTCGCGCGCCTTTTTCTCGCCCACGACGTGCGCGAGGTAGGCCGTGCCCCAGCCCGGATCGACCGAGCCGACCTTGGGGCCGACCTGGCCGAACACGGCTTTTTCGGAGGCGATGGTCATGTCGCACAAGGTGGCGATCACGTTGCCGCCGCCGATGGCGTAGCCCTGCACGCGCGCGATCACGGGCTTGGGCACGTCGCGGATGGCGCTGTGCAGCTCTTCGATGGGCAGGCCCGCGGTGCCGCGGCCGTCGTACTGGCCCGAGTGCGCCGACTGGTCGCCGCCCGTGCAGAACGCACGGTCGCCCGTGCCCGTGAGCACGATCGCGGCGATTTTCTTGTCCCAGCCGGCCTTCATCATGGCCTGGATCATCTCTTCCACGGTCTGGCCGCGAAAGGCGTTCATGACTTCAGGGCGGTTGATGGCGATGTAGGCGATTTGCTCGCGCTCTTCGTAAACGATATCGGTATAGCTCATGTCTGTGCTTTCCAAAAATCAATACCTCAACCGATCATGCTGTAGCCGCCCGATACCGACAGCACCTGGCCGGTGACGTGGCCTGCTGCCTTGTTCGACGCCATGAAGACGACGGCGTTGGCGATGTCCTGCGGGCGCCCCACTTTGCGCAAGGGCAGAGCCTTGGCGACTTTTTCGAGCTGTTCGGGCGTGAACATGCTCTCGGCATGCGTCCACATGCTGCTACCGCCCACTTCCTCGGCCGTCGCCGGGATGGTCACACCGGGACAGACCACGTTGCAGCGGATGCCGTAACGACCGTTTTCTTTCGCGATGGTCTTCATGAAGCTGTTGATCGCGGCCTTCACGCCGCCATACACGGCTTCGCGCGGCTCGCCCTGGCGGCTGGCATCGGAGCTGATCGAGACGATGGCACCGCTGTTTTGCTTGATCATGATGTCGAGTGCATGCTTGGTGCAGTTGAGCACGCCGACGTAGTTGATGTCGATCACCTTACGCCAGAATTCAGGCGTGGTCTGGGTGAAGAACATCAGGTTGTCCCAGCCCACGTTGTTGACCAGCACATCAACGCGGCCATGCTTGTCCATCGCGGCCTTGAACAGCGCGCCGACCTGGTCGAACTGCGTCACGTCGGTTTTGACCACCTGTGCCGAAGCTGCGCCCAGCGTGCGCGCAAACTCTGCCGTCTTTTCTGCCTGGGCGGTGTCGATATCGCCAATGGTGATGTGCGCGCCTTCGCCCGCGAAAGCGAGCACGATGGCGCGGCCGATGTTGGAGCCGCCGCCGGTGACGATGACTGATTTTCCTTTGAGCTCGAGATCCATAATTGACTCCTGGCGCACGCGGCGCATGGTTGATGAAAGGCTCGGGCATTATATAGAGCTGCCAAACGATAGTTAGGTATGTTGTTAGGCCACCACCTGGTCAAGGTTTGGGCTCGCACACCGATTTATTTTTCACATTTAAGGAGACGACACACATGGAGACGACCATCGACTGGGCTGCGCTCGCGGCTGAACTCGAGCGGCTTTTGAAGCTGCGCGCCGCGCCTTTCGGCATGAAGCTGTTTCGCGAGCGCGCGCAGATGGAGGCGATTCCGAAAATCCGCCGCCCCCAGGCCATCCACACCATGGACCAGATCGTCGCGCAGGCCGCGCGTCTGGGCTGGACGGTGGGTGTGTGCGCCGAAGACCTCGTGGGCGCGCAGTGCCGCGCCGTGGTGGGCCTGGGGCGCGCCAAGGATGCGCAATGGCAGTCGGGCGAGCAAATGGTGGGCGTCTGGTACAAGACCCTCGAAGACGCCACACGCCACCAGCAGGCCATGCACTGCGTGCCCGACGGCCTCTACGAGGCGCTCGCCGTGTCGCCGCTGGCTTCGGGCAGGCTGGGAACGCCCGACATCGCGCTGTTTTACGCCACGCCGGGTGCGATGATGTATTTCATCAACGGCCTGCAGTGGTCGGGCTACCAAAAGTTCGACTGGAGCGTGGTGGGTGAATCGGCCTGCGCCGACTCCTGGGGCCGGGCGCTCGCACAGCGCACGCCAAGCCTGTCCATCCCCTGCTTTGCCGAGCGGCGCTACGGCGGCGTGCTCGATGATGAAATGCTCATGGCCCTGCCGCCAGAATATCTGCCGCGCGCGATCGCGGGCATGCACGCGCTCGCAAAAAACGGCCTGCGCTACCCCTTCCCGCAGTATTCGATCCAGCAGGACGCACGCGCGGGCCTGGCGGTGAGCTACCCCGGCGCATCTGGGGCCTAAGCATGCGCCTGCAACCGCTACTTTTTGAGTAGCTTTTAGCGCTCGCCCATAAAGCACCAGAGGCCTTTTTGACCCTAAATCTCAGCGCACTGATCGACTTTGCCGACCCGCACGACGCGGCGGCACCGCGCCTGCGCCATGCCTTTGCCGCGCCGCGCGCGCTGTGGGTGGCCCGCACCCCCGACGAGGTGCGCCCGGTGCTTACAGCCGTTGAGGCGGCGGCGCAGCAGGGCGCCTGGTGCGTGGGCTTCGTTCGCTACGAGGCGGCGCCCGCCTTCGATGCCGCGCTGGCCACGCACGCCGCCGACGGCCCGCTGGCCTGGTTTGCCGTGCACGACGCACCGCTGCCCTGGCCGGCGCAGGTGGGGTCTCCCGCAACAGTGCCGCTTCCATCCGCGCTGCACTGGCAGAGCCTGCCCGAGCGTGCCGCCTTCGAGCGCGCTTTTGCCGCCATCGCGCAGGCCATCGCGCGCGGTGAAAGCTACCAGGTCAACCTCACGGCGCAATTGCGCGGCCGCTGGCATGGGGCGGCGGGTCCGGGCACATCGTCCACGGCGTCGTCCACGGCACCATCCACCGCCACGCGCCGCGCCGCACGCGCGCTGTTTGCCACGCTGCAGCGCGCCCAGCCCGGTGGCTACGCGGCCTGGCTGGACGCGGGCGAGGAACAAGTCCTTTCTGTCTCACCCGAGCTGTTTTTCGACTGGCAGGGCGCGCACATCCTGACCCGCCCCATGAAGGGCACGGCCGCGCGCGGCGCCACGCTAACGGAAGATGCCGCACGGGCCGCGGCGCTGCGCGCATCGCCCAAGGAGCGCGCCGAGAACGTGATGATCGTGGACTTGCTGCGCAACGACCTCTCGCGCATCGCCGCGCCGCACAGCGTGCAGGTGCCGGCGCTGTTTCGCACCGAGGCGCTGCCCAGCGTGTGGCAAATGACCTCGGACGTGCAAGCGCGCGTCCGGCCCGGCACCCGCCTGGCCGACGTGTTTGCCGCGCTGTTTCCGTGCGGCTCGGTCACCGGGGCGCCCAAGGTGCGCGCGATGCAGATCATCCGCGCGCTCGAGCCCGGCCCGCGCGGCATCTACTGCGGCGCGATCGGCGTGGTGCGTCCCTCAATCATGGCGGGTGGCGGCATCCATGCCACCTTCAACGTCGCCATCCGCACCGTGGTGCTGCGCGCCGGCGAGGCCCGCTGCGGCATAGGCAGCGGCATCACGGCCGACGCCACCGCAGAGGGCGAATGGCAGGAATGGCAGCACAAACGCGGCTTTCTGGCTGGCTGCAGCCTGGCCGCCGACGGGCTTACTGCCGACAGCCCTGCCGGCGTGCATCCCGTGCCCGAACCCGAAAACGCCCGATGACCGTGAACCCCACGCCAGAAATCACCCCCCAAAAGGGCCACCCCACCGGCCCGGCTTCCAGCACCGGCCCGCAGGAGCCCTTGGCCCTGCTCGAAACCCTGGCCTTGCACGCGGGCACGCTGCGCCACGCAGAGCAGCACCTCGCGCGCATGGCCGAAGCGGCGGCGCATTTCGGCTACCCCTGGCGCGCCGCAGAGGTCGAGCGATGCCTGCAGGCGCTCGCGCAGCGCCACCCGCAGGGCCTGTGGCGCGTGCGCCTGCTGCTGGACGCCGCGGGCCAGCCGAGCGCGCTGGCGTACCCGCTCGCGCCCACCGCGCAGCCCGTGCGCCTGCAACTGGCCGCGCAGCCCTTGGTCGAGGCGCTCAGCCCCACGCAAGGCGCCTTCGTGCGCTACAAGACCACGCGCCGCGCCCATTACGAGGCGCACGCCCCCACACAGCCGGACGTTTTCGACACCGTGCTGTGGAACACGGCGGATGAGCTCACCGAGTGCACGCGCGGCAACGTCGCCGTGCGCATCGCGGGGCGCTGGCTCACACCCGCAGCCGACTGCGGGCTGTTGCCCGGCGTTGCGCGCGCGCTCGCCCTGCAGTCGGGCCAGCTGCAGGAAGCCGTGCTGCGCCGGCAAGACCTGGCACGCGTCGAGGCCTGGGCGTTCTTGAACAGCCTGCGCGGCTGGCTCGACGCCACGCTGGTGCCGGCTCGCCCCGCGTGAGGTCCCTGCGCCGCCGCTCTCGTCGCCGCATCAATACCGCCGCCGGCTCAGCTCGGCAAACAGGTCTTTATAGATTTTGTAGCGGCTTGCGCTGATTCCATCCTGTCCAGGCTGCCCTACGGCTTGTAAAACGCCGCAACCAGGCTCGTGCAAATGGGTGCAGTTGTAGAACTTGCAGGCACCGGCGTGCGCGGCGATGTCGGGCATGCAGGCCGCGAGCTGCATGGGCGCGATGTGCTGCAGGCCGAATTCCTGAAAACCCGGCGAATCGATCAAGGCCGTGCGCCGCTCACCATCACCGCAGCCATCCCCATCGACCCAGTACCAGGTGGTGCTCGTGGTGGTGTGCTTGCCTGAATTCAACGCCTGCGAAATCTCACCCGTGAGCGCGCGCGCGCCGGGCACGAGCAGGTTCACAAGCGTGCTCTTGCCCGCGCCCGAGGGGCCGAGCACGAGCGTGGTGCGGCCCTGCAGATACGGCATCAGCAAGGCGCGCACAACCTCGGGCGATTGCGTGGCGAGCGACAGCGGCAGCACGGGGTAGCGCGGCGCGTTCCCCTGCGGCGCATCCGGGTCTTTCATCGTGCGATACGGCAGCAACCGCTCCCAGGCGCGCGCAAAAGGCTCGGCCAGGTCGCTCTTGTTGAGCACGATCAGGGGCCGGATCTGCGCCGCCTCGGCGGCGATCAGCGCGCGCGCGAGCTGGCTCTCGGAAAACACCGGCTCGGCGGCGATCAGGATCAGCACCTGGTCGAGGTTGGCAGCGAACGACTTGCTGCGCAATTCGTCCTGCCGGTACAGCAGGTTGCGCCGCGGCAGCACCTCTTCGATGCTGCCCTCCTGCCCCTGGCCCGGCGCGGGCTGCCAGAGCACGCGGTCGCCCACCACCGCGAGGTTTTTCTTGCCGCGCGGGTGGCACAGGCGGCGCACGCCGTGCGCGTCCTCGACCCAGCAATGCCTGCCGTGGCCCGCGACGACCAGCCCCTGCTGCAAGGCCCGGGATTCAGCCATGGCAGGCCCACCCCGGCGCATCCAATTCAATAGCTGCTAGCGCTTGATACATCTGCGTAAAGTGGCATTTTTGCTTATAAATTAGCAGCCGGCGCCGGCAGCCGCGCGAGGCGCTCCAGCGCCGGCGGGTGCGAGTAGTTAAAACGCACATAGAGCGGGTCGGGCGTGAGCGTGGAGGCGTTGTCCTCGTGCAGCTTGAGCAGCGCCGAAGCCAGCGCCGCACCGCTGGCCTGGGCTGCGGCGTAGGCGTCGGCCTGAAACTCGTGCCGGCGCGAAAGCGCGGCCCACAGCGGCGCGAAAAAGTAGCCGAACACCGGCACCACCAAGGCAAACAGAAGCAGCGCCAGCGCGTCGTTGGGCACCTGGCTACCCGGCGCGAGCAGGAAGTTCGGGCGCACGCCCAGCCCCGTGTAAAACCACGGCTGCGTCGCCAGCCAGCCGAGCAGCGCAAAGCCCGCCAGGCTCATGGCAAACAGGGCCGCCATGCGCTTGCCGATATGGTGGTGCTTGAAGTGCCCGAGCTCGTGCGCGAGCACGGCCTCGATCTCGTCGGGCGTGAGCCGCTGCAGCAAGGTGTCGAAAAACACCACGCGCTTGGCTGCGCCCAGGCCGGTGAAGTAGGCGTTCGCGTGCGCGCTGCGGCGGCTGCCGTCCATCACGAACAAGCCCTTGGCGGCAAAACCGCAGCGCGCAAGCAAGGCCGTGATGCGCTGCCTGAGCGCCTCGTCCGCGAGCGGCGTGAACTTGTTGAAAAGCGGCGCGATCACCGTCGGGTACAGCACCATGAGCAGCAGATTGAAACCCATCCACAGCGCCCAGGCCCAAAGCCACCACAGCGTGCCCGCAGCGCCCATGAGCCACAGCACCGCTGCCGCGAGCGGCAGGCCCAGCAGCACGCCCACGAGCGTGGACTTGAGCATATCGGCCAGCCACAGGGAGAGCGTCATGCGGTTGAAGCCGAAGCGCTGCTCGACCACGAAAGTCTGGTACAGCGTGAGCGGCAAGTCGATCACGCCGTTGATGAGCGCAAACGCCGCGAGCAAAGCCAACTGCTGCAGCAGCCCGCCGCCGCGCTCGCCCACGAGCGCGAGCAGCGCCTGGTTGAGCGCATCCAGCCCGCCCAGCAGCGTCCAGCCCAGCACCACGGCCGCGCCCAGTGCAATCTCGAGCAGGCCCAGCCGCCCCTTGGCCAGCGTGTAGCCGGCCGCCTTCTGGTGCGCGGCCAATGGAATGCGCCCCGCGAAGGGCGGCGGCACCTCTGCGCTGTGGCGCGCCACATGGCGCATCTGGCGTGTGGCCAGCCAGAACTTGAGCAAAAGCTGCGCACACAGCGCCAGTGCAAACACCAGCGTGAACGCGAGCGAAGGGGAAAATGTATCGTGGTCTGCCATGCGCTGGGAGTTTACGGGCAGTTTGCAGGGAAAATCGGCTCCATGTCCCAAGCCCCCGATGTTGCCCACCCCGCGCCCGACGCTGCGGCGCATGCCACGGCCTCGCCTGCCGCCCCTGCCGCGCTGCCCAAGTCCGACCAGAACCTGATTTGGCTCGACTGCGAAATGACCGGGCTCGAGCCCGACACCGACCGTCTGATCGAGATCGCCGTGGTCGTCACCGGCCCCAGCCTTACGCCACGTGTCGAAGGCCCTGTGTTCGCAATCCACCAGGAAGACGCCGTGCTCGAGCGCATGGACAAGTGGAACAAGGGCACGCACGGCAAAAGCGGCCTGATCGCGCGCGTGCGCGCCTCCACGATCACCGAGGCCGAGGCCGAACGCCAGCTGCTGGCCTTTTTGAGCCACTACGCGCCCAAGGGCAAGGTACCCCTATGCGGCAACAGCATCGGCCAGGACAGACGCTTTCTGGTGCGCTACATGCCCAAGCTCGAGCGCTTTTTCCACTACCGCAACGTGGACGTGAGCACCCTCAAGGAACTCGCCAAACGCTGGAAGCCCGAAGCTTACGAGAGCTTCAAAAAGGCGCAAAAACACACCGCGCTCGCCGACGTGCACGAATCGATCGACGAGCTCGCGCACTACCGCGCGCATTTCTTGCGGCTGTGAATCCGCGCACGGCCTTGGGGGCGTGCAAAATTTTTCTGCAGCAAAAAACCAGTCGTGCCATAATCGCGCCCCTGCCAAGGTACAGCACCTGGGCAGTTTTGTTGCATCTCCCCTCACACTCCCGGGCCGGTACGTGCCGTGCTGCTGCCAAGGCGCCCACTGCATTCATTGCACTGCAAGGCGACACGCAGCCCCACCGCACTTGCGAATGTGCCCACCCGCGCGCCACCTAGCCGGCGCTAACCCGGCTTCCCGATTGCGCGCAGGCTTCGTTTGAAGGTGGATGTTTTTAACCACCCGTGAAGCCGTAGCAAGCCACGCTTGCTATTGTTTTTTATAAAAATCCGTCCATGACCGACACTTCGCAAGTGCGGGGCGAACGCGCCCCCGTTTCCGCCATTTCTTCCATTTCCAGCCCCGTTGCGCCCGCAGCCACAGCCTTGGCAAGCGAGTCCGCGCCCGAAAACGGCTTTGCCGCGCTGGGCCTCGCGCCCGAACTGCTGCAAGCCGTGGCCGAGCTCGGCTACACCGCGCCCACCGCCGTGCAGCAAAAAACCGTTCCGCTCGCCATGGGCAATGGCGCTGCCGCCTCGGGTTTCATCGACCTGATGGTGTCGAGCCAGACGGGCAGCGGCAAGACCGCCGCCTTCCTGCTGCCCGTGCTGCACACGCTGCTGCGCCAGCAGGCCGAAGCCCGCGCTGCACAAAACCGCGAGGCCACCGACACCGCCACACCCGGTGAAGCCGCCCCGCGGCGCGCCAAGCGCAAGAACCCCACCGACCCGCGCAACTTCAAGGCCGCCACGCCCGGTGCGCTCGTGCTGTGCCCCACGCGCGAGCTGGCCCAGCAGGTCGCCAATGACGCCATAGACCTCGTCAAGCACTGCCGCGGCCTGCGCGTGGCCAGCGTGGTGGGCGGCATGCCCTACCAGCTGCAGATCGCCAAGCTGCAAAACGCCAACCTCGTGGTCGCCACGCCCGGGCGCCTGCTCGACTTGCAGCGCTCGCAACAGCTCAAGCTCGATCAGGTGCAGTTCCTCGTCGTCGATGAGGCCGACCGCATGCTCGACCTCGGCTTCGCCGACGACCTCGCCGAAATCCACCAGCTCACCGCGCAGCGCCGGCAAACCATGATGTTCAGCGCCACCTTTGCGCCGCGCATCCAGCACCTCGCCCTGCGCGTGATGCACGACGGCGGCGCCTCGATGCAAAAGGTACAGATCGACACGCCGCAGGAAAAGCACGCCAACATCGAGCAAAAGCTCTACTGGGCCGACAACGCCCAGCACAAACGCCAGCTGCTCGACCACTGGCTGCGCAACCCGGCGATCGAGCAGGCCATCGTGTTCGCGAGCACCCAGATCGAGTGCGACGGCCTTGCCAGCGATCTGCAGCAAGAGGGCTTTTCTGCCGTGGCCTTGCACGGCGCGCTGAGCCAGGGCCTGCGCAACCGTCGCCTGATGGCGCTGCGCAAAGGCCAGGTGCAGATCCTCGTGGCCACCGACGTGGCCGCGCGCGGCATCGACGTGCCCAGCATCACGCACGTGTTCAACTTTGGCCTGCCCATGAAAGCCGAGGACTACACGCACCGCATCGGCCGCACGGGCCGCGCCGGGCGTGACGGCCTGGCCGTGACCTTTGCCGAATTCCGCGACCGGCGCAAGATTTTCGACATCGAAAACTACAGCCGCCAGCCCATCCAGGCCGCCGTGATCCCCGGCCTGGAGCCCACGCAGCGCGCCCCGCAACCGAGCCGACCCTACGGCAGTGGACGCGATGGGCGCGACGGACGCCATGGCCGCGACGGCCAGGAGCGCAACGGTTTCGCGGGCCGCGGCCAACGCGGCGGCCCCGCGCGCGGCCAGGCGGCGCGCAATGACTTCGAGCCACGCTCCCACGGCCCACGCCGCGACGGCGAAGGCTACGGCCACAAGTCCGGCTTCGGCGATTTCAGCGGTCACGGCCGGGGCGATTTTGCGGGCCGTGGTGCCGGCAAAGGCCCTGCGCGCGCCGATTTTTCGGGCCGCAAGTCGGCTGCCCCCACCGCCAGCCGTGGCAAAAGCTTCGTACCCCACATGGCCCAAGAAGCCCGCAAGCGCCCCGCACGCTGAGCGTTTGCGGCGCCGGCGCCACCCCGACCCGCCGCGCCCGTCGCGCCGGGCCTCTGGCGGGTGCGACCATGCCCCCTGCGAAGTCAGGGACGTCGGTCTCACCCCGCCTCACCCCGCCCATTCGGCCGGATAGCCGCAAGCGCCGTGCCGCCCACAGAAAATCTGCCACTACCGCGCATTGCAGCGGAAAATACCCTCATCGCTCCACGCTGCCCGCACCTGTTCCGCTATGCGCCGCCATTACGCCGTTACTTTGCAGCAAGCCAGCGAAGAAGCTCCCAAGTTGGCCCAATTGATGGAACTTGCGCGCGATTCGAGCGCACGGCTCGGCGCCATCAGGACATTGGTCCCTGCAGCATTGCACGGCAGCCTGCAGGCCGGCCCCATCGACGGCGCCAACTGGTGCCTGATCGTGCCCAACAATGCCGCTGCAGCGAAACTGCGCCAGCTCATTCCGGCCTTGCTTGCGCACTTGCGCAGCCAGGGCTGGGACGTGAACACGATCCGCATCAGGATCAAAGAGCGTTGATGCACCAAAGGAAAAGGCCGCTAAGAACAAACACTTAGCGGCCTTTTTTGCTTGGATGGTGCCGATTGTCGGATTCGAACTGACGACCTACCGCTTACAAGGCGGGTGCTCTACCAGCTGAGCTAAATCGGCGAAGGCATGATTTTACTTGCAAATAGCGCCCCAACTGGTCAAAAAAGGGGCGCGTTGGCTCTCACTTGATGCGCTTGAGCGCAGGACGCGCCGCACCGCCCGGCGGACGGGGTGGATCGGGGGAATCGTCACCGTCTTCTGCATCATCGCCTGTCGAAGCTTGCAGCGGCACGAGTTGCACCACGCGCTCCTGCGTGTTTCCATCGGTGCCCAGGGGTGCAGCGCTTGCGCTGCGCGCGGGCTTGGGCGCAGGCGCTGCTTGCGTCGCCTCGGCGGGGCTTTGCATGGGCGGCGGAAATGCCATGCCCTGCCCGTTTTCGCGCGCATAAATAGCGACGACGCGCTCCACGGGCACCATGATGTCGCGCGGGCGGCCACCGAAACGGGCTTTGAACGTGATCAGGTCGTTGCCGAGCTGCAAACTCCCTGTCGCGTCATAGCTGACGTTGAGCACGATTTCGCCGTCTTTGACGTATTCACGCGGCACATCGACCGTGGCATCGACACTCACCGCAAGGTAGGGCGTGAAACCGCTGTCCGTGCACCATTCATGGATGGCACGGATCAGGTACGGGCGCGTGGAGTGGGATTCCTGGGAAATCATGCAGAGCACCTGTCGAAAGGACGGGTTCGATGGAGTGGCCGGGTTTTACTTGCGCATCACCTTCTCGGACGGAGTCAGTGCCTCGATATAGGCCGGACGCGAAAAGATGCGTTCGGCATACTTGAGCAAAGGAGCAGCATTTTTGCTCAGCTCTATGCCGTAATAGTCCAGGCGCCACAGCAGCGGCGCAATGGCGACGTCGAGCATGGAAAAATGCTCTCCCAGCATGTATTTGTTCTTGAGGAACACCGGCGCAAGTTGCGTCAGACGGTCGCGGATATGCGCGCGCGCTTTTTCCAGGTTTTTCTCATTGCCCTTGGTGGCGCGCGACTCGAGCGCGTGTACGTGCACGAAGAGCTCTTTTTCGAAATTCAGCAAAAACAAGCGCACGCGCGCACGATCGACCGGATCGCCAGGCATCAGCTGCGGATGCGGAAAGCGCTCGTCGATGTATTCGTTGATGATGTTCGACTCGTACAAAATCAGGTCGCGCTCGACCAGGATGGGCACCTGGCCATACGGATTCATGACGCTGATGTCTTCGGGCTTGTTATAGAGATCCACATCGCGGATCTCGAAATCCATGCCTTTTTCGAACAATACGAAACGGCAGCGATGCGAAAAGGGGCAGGTCGTACCTGAATAAAGCACCATCATGATGTAGCGGCTCCTGAAAATCAAAAGAGTGGGACACCCGCAAAGCGCCCACTCTGTAAAAACTGGTACACCCCGCGCGGGGTGCAGCCACTGTATTTGAGGCTTACTTCACGTTTTTCCAATAGGCGGCATTGAGCCTCCAGGCCAAGACCGTGAAAAACGCCAGGTACAGCAGCACCCAAACGCCCACGCGCGTGCGGGTTTTTTGCGCAGGCTCGCCCATCCATTGCAGGTAGTTCACAAGGTCGGCCACGGTCTGGTCGAATTGTGCTTCGGTCATCGTTCCAGGAGTTAATTGTTCCCAACCCTTGAAGACTTCCGTGGTGTGGCCATGGCTTTCGACCTCTTCGTAGATCGGCTTGCGCTGACCCTGCAATTGCCACAAAGCGTGGGGCATGCCGACGTTCGGGAAGGCCAGATTGTTCCAGCCCGTGGCCTTGGTGTCGTCGCGGTAGAAGGTGCGCAGGAAAGTGTAGAGGTAATCGGCCCCGCTGCCGCCGGCGCCAGCGCGTGAACGGGCGATCAGGGTCAAGTCGGGCGGATTGGCGCCGAACCATTCCTTGGCCTGGCGCGGGTCGATCGCGGCCTTCATGGTCTCGCCCACCTTGTCGGTGGTGAACATGAGGTTGTCCTTGATCTGCTGCTCGGTCAGACCGATGCCGCGCAAGCGGTTGTAGCGCATGAACGCGGCGGAGTGGCAGCCTACGCAGTAGTTGGCGAAAATCTTGGCGCCGTTTTGCAACGCACCGAGGTCGGTGGTTTTGTCAGGAGCCTTATCCCAGGCCATGGCGTTTTCACTCGCCTGGGCGGTACCTGCCGCCAAGCCAAGGGCGGCGATGAGCGTGAGAAGGATTTTTTTCATGGTGTTCGTCTCCGGCTCAGTGGGCGGCGAAGGTCACGCGCTCGGGCACGGGCTTGGGTTCGCCCAAGCGGCTCCACCAGGGCATGAGCAGGAAGAAACCGAAATAAAACAACGTACCGACTTGCGACACGCGCTCGCCAATCGGCGAAGGCGGCTGCACACCGAGGTAGCCGAGGATCAGGAAGTTGATCACGAACAGGCCGTAGAGGTATTTGTGCCAGCTCGGACGGTAGCGGATCGACTTGACCGGGCTGTTGTCGAGCCAGGGCAGGAAGAACAGGATGATCACGGCGCCGCCCATGGCCACCACGCCCCAGAACTTGGCGTCGATCGAGAGCATCATCGCGACCACGGCAATCGACGCCACGGCGATGATGCCCTTGAGAAAGCCCGCGAGCTTTGTTTTCACGATACCGAACAGGGCACCAAGCACCACGCAAGCGATGAGCGCATACACCATTTCGCTGGTGATGGCGCGCAGCATCGAGTAAAACGGCGTGAAGTACCACACCGGAGCGATGTGCAAGGGCGTCTGGAGCGGGTCGGCCGGAATGAAGTTGTTGTATTCGAGGAAATAACCGCCGGCTTCGGGCGCAAAGAAAATCACGGCCGCAAACACCATCAGGAACACGCCCACGCCGAACACGTCGTGCACGGTGTAGTACGGATGGAAGGGCACGCCGTCGAGCGGATGGCCTTTATCGTCCTTGGGCGCCTTAGGGCCTTTGATCTCGATGCCGTCGGGGTTGTTCGAGCCCACGTCGTGCAATGCAAGCAAGTGCGCCACGACCAGACCCAGCAGCACCAGCGGCACGGCGATCACATGAAAGCTGAAGAAGCGGTTCAGCGTGGCGTCGCTCACCACGTAGTCGCCGCGGATCAGCAGCGAAAGGTCGGGGCCTATGAAGGGAATCGCGGAAAACAGGTTCACGATCACCTGCGCACCCCAGTACGACATCTGGCCCCAGGGCAGCAGGTAGCCCATGAAGGCCTCGGCCATCAGGCACAGGAAGATCAGGCAGCCGAAGACCCACACGAGTTCGCGCGGCTTTTGGTAGCTGCCGTAGATCAGGCCGCGGTACATGTGCAGATACACCACGATGAAGAAGGCCGAGGCGCCCGTGGAGTGCATGTAGCGGATCAGCCAGCCCCAGGGCACGTCGCGCATGATGTATTCGACCGAGGCGAAGGCAAGGTTCGCATCGGGCTTGTAGTGCATCACGAGAAAGATACCCGTGACGATCTGGATCACCAGCACCAGCAGCGCGAGCGAGCCGAAGATGTACCAGAAGTTGAAGTTCTTGGGCGCGTAGTACTCCGACATGTGCACGCGGTAAGCGTCGAACAAGGTCGGAAAGCGGTTTTGCATCCAGTTGCCAAACTTGGCCCCCGCGGAAGCGTTGGGAGAGATTTCCTTGAATTCAGCCATGGGGTGCTCCTTCAGGCCTTCTTGTCTTCACCGACCAGCAGGCGCGTATCGGAGAGGTACATGTGCGGCGGGATTTCGAGGTTGTCGGGCGCGGGCTTGTTCTTGAAAACGCGCCCGGCCAAGTCGAAAGTGGAGCCATGACAGGGGCAGAGCCAGCCGCCGAGCCAATCATTGGGCAGCGAGGGTTGCGGCCCCGGCGTGAACTTGTCCGAAGGCGAGCAGCCCAGGTGCGTGCAAATGCCGATGGCGACGAAGACCTCGGGCTTGATCGAGCGCCACTCGTTGCGCGCGTAGGGCGGCGTGAATTGGTCTGGATTGCGCTCGGACTTGGGGTCTGCGAGTTCGGGGTCAAGCTTGGGCAGCGCCGCCAGTTGCTCGGGCGTGCGACGCACGATCCACACGGGCTTGCCGCGCCATTCCACGGTGATCTTTTCGCCCGGCTTGAGCGTGGAGATGTCCACCTCGACGGCGGCGCCGGCGGCCTTGGCGCGCTCCGAAGGCTGAAAGGTGCTCACAAAAGGTACGGCGGTTGCCACGCCGCCCACCACGCCGGCGCAGCTGGTCGCGATCAGCCACGTCCGTTTTTCGGAGTCGATGGGAGTGTCACTCATGGGATCCTCGATGAACATCGCTAGTTGGGGTCAGCCGGCAATTGTAGCGGAGCGCCTGGGGGTATTTGTCCGCATCCCCGGACGCACGATTTCGGTGATACTGGCGCCGCTTGGCACTATCGCAAAAGGAGTTCCCATGGGCATGATGCAAGAATTCAAGGAGTTTGCTGTTAAGGGCAACGTGATCGACCTCGCGGTGGGGGTGATCATCGGCGCAGCATTCGGCAAGATCGTCGATTCGGTGGTGGCCGACCTGATCATGCCCGTCGTCGGGATGGTGTTTGGCAAGCTCGACTTTTCCAACCTGTTCGTCGTGCTCGGCGAAGCGCCCGCGGGCACGGCGCACACGCTCGATGCGCTGCGCAAGGCGGGCGTGCCCGTGTTTGCGTATGGCAACTTCGTCACGGTGGCGGTGAATTTCATCATCCTCGCGTTCATCATTTTCATGATGGTCAAGCAGATCAACCGCTTCAAGCGCGAGACCCCGGCTGCAGCCCCGGCGTCTGCCGAGCCGCCGCCCACGCCCGAGGAAGTCGTGCTGCTGCGCGAGATCCGCGACAGCCTGCGTGGCGCTTCTAAATAAGTAGCTGGTAGCGCTCGTCCATAAAGCGCTACCGCCATTTTCAGCCTGATAACTGGCGCGCCATGCGCACCGCCGCGATCAGGCTCGCGGCGTTTGCCACGCCTTGGCCGGCGATATCGAAGGCCGTGCCATGGTCGGGGCTGGTGCGCACGAGCGGCAGGCCCAACGTCACGTTGACGCCCTGCTCCACGCCCAAGTATTTGACGGGGATCAGGCCCTGGTCGTGGTACATGGCGACGACCACGTCGAACTCGCCCACATGCGCGGGCGGCGCATGGCGCGCGCGCATGAACACCGTGTCCGGCGCAAACGGGCCCATCGCGTCGATTCCCTGCGCGCGCGCCTGCGCGATCGCCGGCGCGATGGCCTCGATCTCCTCGCGCCCGAACAGGCCCCCCTCGCCCGCATGCGGATTGAGCCCCGCCACCGCGATGCGCGCCGGGCGCCCCAAGCTGCGCTGCAAGGCGGCATGCGTGATCTGCAAGGTCTGCAGCACGTTTGCGGCCGTGACCGCGTCTATGGCCGCGCGCAGCGGCACGTGGATGCTCACGAGCACCGTGCGCAGCTCCTCATTGGCGAGCATCATGCGCACGGGCAGCTCCTGCGGCGCCACGCCTAGCAGCCTGTCGGACTTTGGAATCGTCGGCTGCGAATGCGCCGCAGCGGTCCATTTTTTACCGTCTTCTTGCCCCATAGCACCACTATGGGGCGGCGAATCCGGCAAAAACTGGCCTCGCTGGGGCCCATTCTCGCTATCGACGCCCAAAGTCCGACAGGCTGCTAGGTGCGCCGCGGCCTCGGCCTGCAGCAACTCGGTGTGGCCCGGGTAGGGGATGCCTGCGGCGGCCAGCGCCTCTTTGTGCAGCGGTGCGGTCACGAGGGCGGCGACTTCGCCGCGCAAGGCGGCGCGCGCGGCCCACAGCACGCAATCGGCCGCCGCGCGCCCGGCCGCGGCGCTCACCTGCCCCCAAGGCTGCGGCCCCGGCAAGCTCGGCAGCTGCAGCACGGGCAGGCAGCGCGGCGGCATCTGCAGCGCCTCGCCCGGTGTTTGCAGCAGGGCCACGGGCAACTCGGGCTGCCCTGGGCGCAAGAGGCACTGGGCGGCGCGGCGCAAGGTGGCCAGATCGCCGACGACGAAGCAGCCCTGCAGCACCTCGGGCGCGTCGCGGAAGGCTTTGGCGACGATTTCCGGGCCTATGCCTGCGGAGTCGCCCTGGGTGATGGCGATGGGTTTCATCGTGGTTTCGAAAGAAATATGGCCTTGGCGCAGATGCAGCAAGCGCAATCAGCTACTCTTTATGAAGCACCTGTCAGGCCGGATTGTCGATATCGATGAAGCGGTGCGCGAGCCCCCACTGCCGGGCGACATGCGCGGCCACGGCCGGCGCGCCGTAGCGCTCGGTCGCGTGGTGGCCCGCGGCGAGGTAGGCCACGCCGAGTTCGCGCGCCAGGTGCGCCTGCGGCTCGGAGATTTCGCCCGTCACGAAAGCCTGCGCGCCGGCGGCGACGGCGGCCTCGAAATAGCTCTGCGCGCCGCCCGTGCACCAGGCCACGCGCGTGATCGGCTGCGCTGCCGCTGCGCCAATCTCGGGCTGCACCAGCGTCACGAGGTGGCGCAGCACCTGCGCGACATGGTCGGCCAGCGCCCGCGCATCGGCATAGTGCACGGCGGCGACGCAGCCGAGGTCTTGCTCGCCAAAGCGCGCCAGGGGCCTCCAGCCGAGCTCGCACCCCAGGCGCACGTTGTTGCCCAGCTCGGCGTGCGCGTCCAGCGGCAGGTGGTAGGCGAACAGGTTGATGTCGTGCGCGAGCAGCAATTGCAGGCGCTGCTTCATCCAGCCCGTGACGCGCCCGTCCTGCCCGCGCCAGAACAGGCCGTGGTGCACGAAGAGCGCATCGGCGCGCGCGGCGATCGCGGCCTCGATCAGCGCCCGGCTCGCGGTGACACCGCTCACGATGCGGCAAATCTGCGCCTTGCCTTCGACCTGCAAGCCGTTCGGGCCGTAGTCCTTGAATCGCTCGGGCTGCAGCAGGCCGTCGAAGGCTTGCAACAGCTGCGTGCGGGAGATGCCGTGTATGCGGGTGTCCATGGCGGGCATTGTCTCGCAGTGTGCTTTGGCCCGCGGCCGACGCCGGAATGCTCAGCCGCGCCAGCCGCGCAGCAGCAGCCACTGGCTGCTCGCGCAGGCCAGCACCAGTGCGCCGTAGGTGAGCATCTTGCCGTCGCGCCCGAGCAGCACCAGCCCGGCCACGAGCACGGCCGCGCCTACTGCGAAAAAAATAGCTGCCTGAGCACGCCACGAGAGCGCTGGTGGCCTTTTTCGCATCAAAACCCGCGTGCCCGCGACGAGCAGCAGCGCCACGCCCGCGGCGGGCGCAAGGAAGTTCAGCAAATGGTCGAGGGCGGCGAGCAGGGGCATAGAGCCCAGATTGTCCATTAGGCGGTGCTTCGCACCTACGCGGGCGTTGGCGGACGTCTGACGGTCATTTTGGCCGCTGCAAAGAAACCCGTCATTGCGAGCCCCGCAGGGGCGCGGCAATCCAGTCCTGTCCATTGCGGTGTGCGCAGGCGCTGTTGCGAAGGCCCCATGGATTGCCGCCGGCCTTCGGCCCTCGCAATGACGGGAACGATCAGCCCGCGTCTTCATGAACAATCTGGGTTGAAAATTGATCGACATCAAGCCTTGTGCACATAGCGGGCCTTGCGTGCGCGCAGGCAAGGCATGGCGGGGTGCGGGCAAGGGGGGCGCAAATTTTATAATCCGCCTCCATGGCAGTCTGGGCCCTGGGCATCAACCACACCACTGCGCCGCTCGATCTGCGCGGCCGCTTTGCCTTTGCGCTCGACCAGATCGCGCCCACGTTGCAAAGCCTGCGCCAGACGCTCGCGGGCAAGGGGCCCCATCCGCAGGTCGAAACCGCGCTGCTCTCCACCTGCAACCGCACCGAGATTTACTGCGCGGGCGAGCAGCCCGCGCTCGAGCACACGCTGGACTGGCTTGCGCACAGCGGCGGCGTGCGCCCCGAGTTGCTGCGCGCGCACATCTACACCTTCAAGGACGCCTTGGCCGCGCGCCACGCCTTTCGCGTCGCAAGCGGGCTCGACTCCATGGTGCTGGGCGAGGCGCAGATCCTCGGCCAGATGAAGGACGCCGTGCGCGCCGCCGAGGCTGCGGGCGCGCTGGGCAGCACGCTGAACCAACTCTTTCAGCGCAGCTTTGCCGTCGCCAAGGAAGTGCGCAGTTCCACCGAAATCGGCGCGCACAGCATCAGCATGGCCGCGGCGGCGGTGCGCCTGGCGGGGCAATTGTTCGAAGACCTGGAAAAAATCCGCGTGCTGTTCGTCGGCGCGGGCGAGATGATCACGCTCGCGGCGACGCACTTTGCCGCGAAAAACCCGCGCGCCATCGCCATCGCGAATCGCACGCTCGAGCGCGGCGAGCAGCTTGCCACGCGCTTTGGCGGCGAGGCGCTGCGCCTGGCCGACCTGCCCGAGCGCCTGCACGAGTTCGACGCCATCGTGAGCTGCACCGCGAGCAGCCTGCCCATCATCGGCCTGGGCGCGGTCGAGCGCGCGCTCAAAAAACGCCGCCACCGTCCCATGTTCATGGTCGATCTGGCCGTGCCGCGCGACATCGAGCCCGAGGTCAAACAGCTCGGTGACGTGTACCTCTACACCGTCGATGACCTCGCTGGCGTGGTGCAGACCGGCCAGGCGCAGCGCCAAGCCGCGGTCGCACAGGCCGAGGCCATCATCGATGCGGGCGTGCAGAGCTTTCAGCGCTGGCTCGAGCAGCGCAACCCCACACGCGGCGTGGTGCCGCTGATCCAGCAGCTCAACACCCAGGCCGAAGAGTGGCGCGCCGTCGAACTTGCGCGCGCCAAAAAGCGTCTGGCCAAGGGCGAAGACCTGGACGCCGTGCTCGAGGGCCTGGCGCGCGGCCTCACGCAAAAAATGCTGCACGGCGCGCTCGCCGAGCTGCACGCGGGCGACGCCGCCACGCGCGCGCAGACGGCGCAGACCGTGGCGCGCCTGTTCTTGCGCTCGCAAAGCAAGAACAGCCTGTAGCGGCCCTGCCCGCTGCGGCGGCCCCGCGCCCGCCCTCTTTCCCTGTTTTCAAGCCAAAATGACACAAAACGCTTGTGTAGAAAGCGCAAGCAGCTATCACAAAAATAGCAAAAGAATGTTCCCTGCATGAAACCCTTTCTCCGCCACCAGCTCGAACGCTACGCCCAGCGCCTGGCCGAGCTCGACTTTCTGCTCTCGCGCGAAGACATCATGGCCGACATGGCGCAGTACCGCCTGCTCTCGCGCGAGCATGCCGAAGTCACGCAGATCGCGGGCCGCTACGCACGCTTGCGCCAGCGTGAGGCCGACCTGGCCGAGGCGCGCGCGCTGCTCGCCGACCCCGCGCAAGCCGAGCTGGCCGAGATGGCGCAAGAGGAAATCGCCGCCGCCGAGGCCGACATCGCGCAACTCGAAGCCGAGCTGCAACGCCTGCTGCTGCCCAAAGACCCCGATGACGCGCGCAACGCCTTCGTCGAAATCCGCGCGGGCACCGGCGGCGACGAGTCTGCCCTGTTCGCCGGCGACCTGGCGCGCATGTACACGCGCTACGCGGCCAGCAAAGGCTGGCGGGTCGAGGTCATGAGCGCCAACGAAAGCGAGCTCGGCGGCTACAAGGAAGTCGTGCTGCGCATCGAGGGCGATCACGTGTACGGCGCGCTGCGCTTCGAGTCGGGCGGCCACCGCGTGCAGCGCGTGCCCCAAACCGAGACGCAAGGGCGCATCCACACCAGCGCCTGCACCGTGGCCGTGCTGCCCGAGCCCGACGAGGCGCAGGCCGTGCAGATCAACCCGGCCGACTTGCGCATAGACACCTTCCGCGCGAGCGGCGCCGGCGGCCAGCACATCAACAAGACCGACTCCGCCGTGCGCATCACGCACCTGCCCACGGGCATCGTCGCCGAATGCCAGGACGACCGCAGCCAGCACCGCAACAAGGCCAAGGCCCTGCAAGTGCTGCAGGCGCGCATCCAGGAAAAGGAGCGCAGCGAGCGCGCCGCCAAGGACGCCGCCACGCGCAAGGGCCTGATCGGCAGCGGCGACCGCAGCGACCGCATCCGCACCTACAACTTCCCGCAGGGGCGCGTGACCGACCACCGCATCAACCTCACGCTCTACAAGCTCGACCGCGTCATGGAAGGCGACCTCGACGAACTGCTGCAAGCGCTCGCGCATGCGCGCGAGGCCGAGCAACTGGCCGAACTCGAAGCCGTGGGCGCGGCCTGAGCCGCGCGGTGCTGTCATGCAGGAATCCAAGCAAAATTGGCCGCAATCCAAGGCGCATCAAGCGCAAGCAGCTATTTATTCAGAAGCAATCACGCCGCCCACGCCCGCCGCTGCGCTCGCCTGGGCGCAGGCGCGCGGGCTCACGCGGCTGGACGCGCAGGTGCTGCTGCTGCACGCGCTGGGCCGCTCCAGTGCCGACCGCGCCTGGCTGCTCGCGCACGACCGCGACCCGCTGCCCGCGGCCTGCCTTGCGCAATTCGCCGCACTGTGCCAGCGCCGCGCCGCGGGCGAACCCGTGGCCTACCTCACCGGCGTGAAGGAGTTTTACGGCCTGCCGCTCGCCATAGACGCGCGCGTGCTCGACCCGCGCCCCGACACCGAGGTGCTCGTCGACTGGGCGCTCGAAGTGCTCGCGGGCCGCGCTGCGCCGCGCGTGCTCGATTTGGGCACGGGCAGCGGCGCGATCGCCCTCGCGCTGCAGCACCAGCGCCCCGACGCGCAGGTGCTCGCCGTCGATGCGAGCGCCGACGCGCTCGCCGTAGCCCAGGCCAACGCGCGGCGCCTCGCGCTGCCCGTGCAATTCATGCAAAGCGATTGGCTCGAAGGCGTGCGCGGCAGCTTCGACCTCATCGTCGCCAACCCGCCCTACATCGCCGCAGACGACCCGCACCTGCCCACGCTGCGCCACGAGCCCTCGCAGGCGCTGGTCAGCGGCGCGCAAGGGCTGGATGACCTGCGCCGCATCGTCGCCGACGCGCCACGGCACCTGGCGCCCGGTGGCTGGCTGCTGCTCGAACACGGCTGGGACCAGGCCGCCGCCGTGCGCGAGTTGCTGCATGCGCAGGGTTTGGTGCAGGTGCAATCACGCCGCGACCTCGGCAGTCATGAGCGCTGCAGCGGCGCGCAGAAAGCGGCGCGCGCCCAGGGCTCGCAGGCAGGGCCTCCCTGCGCTTAAGCAGGCACGGCGGCTTCCTGCTCCGCGAGCACTTCCTCGATCGGCCGCGGCTTGGCCACCGCGTAGCCTTGCGCGTAGTCCACGCCCAGCGCGCGCAGCGCCTGCACATGGCCCGGCGTCTCGACGAATTCGGCGATGGTGCGCTGGCCCAGCACATGGCCTATGCGATGGATGGCGTCCACCATGGCTGCACTCGCCCGGTCCTCGAGCATGTCACGCACGAAGCTGCCATCGATCTTGAGAAAGTCCACCTCCAGCTGTTTGAGGTAGCCGAACGAGGACATGCCCGAGCCAAAATCGTCGAGCGAGAACCGGCAACCCAGCTGCCGCAGCCGCTTGATGAGGCGCACGGCCGTGGGCAAGTGGGCGATGGCGCTGGTTTCGGTGATCTCGAAACACAACTGGCGCGGGTCCACGCCAAAATGGCTGAACTGATCGAGCAGAAAATCCAGCAAGTCCTCACCCCCGAGGCTGGCACCTGAAAGATTGATCGAACAAGTGTGCACCGGCTGCATCTTCGCCTGCCTTGCATGCTGCGCCAGGCGCGCAAACACATGCTGCACCACCCAGCGGTCTATATCCGGCATCAGGCCGTAAGTTTCTGCCGCGGGGATGAAGCTCCCCGGCGGTACCAGCTGTCCATCCTCGTCGTGCAGACGCAGCAGCACCTCGAAATGCAAACCCCGCCGCTCGGAATGCAAGGGCGCGATGGCCTGCGCATAAAGACAAAACCGGTCTTGCGCGAACGCCTTGCGCAGTCGCTGCACCCAATGCATGTGGCCCACGCGCTGCAGCACTTGCGCGTCGTCGGGCTGGTACAGATACACCATGTTGCGCCCCAGCTCCTTGGCGCGATAGCAGGCCACGTCCACCACACGCAGCACCTCTTGCACGCTGTCGAGTTCGGGTGTGAGTTCGACCAGACCAATGCTCAGGGTGGTGGTGAACTCCTGTCCATCCCATTGCAGCTTGCACGCCTGCACCGCCAGCCGCATTTGATCGGCCAATCGCGCCGCCATCAGGGGCGGGCACCCAGGCAGCAAGATGCCGAATTCGTCTCCACCGAGCCGCGCCAGAACGTCATCGGCGCGCAGATTTGCCTGAAGCTCGCCGCTGATCTTGCGCAGCATGGCATCGCCCGCCTGGTGCCCGCAGGTGTCATTGATCACCTTGAATTGGTCGAGATCGACATACAGCACCGCCCCTGCCGGCTGCGCCTGCTTCGATGAGGCCAGCAAGGCTTCCAGGCGCCGCTCGAACTCGCGCCGGTTGACCAGCCCCGTCAGGTCATCATGGGTGGCCTTCCAGGTGATTTGCTCCAGATAGTCTTGCTCCCGCGTGACATCGCGCAGCACCAAGCCCACCCCGGAAGGCCTACCACGCACTTGCAAAAGTGCAACGGTGAGTTGCACGACCCGCCTCTTCCCGTCGGGACGCATCAGATGCCAGGAATGCTTGTCCTCTTGCGCCAGCTCCCCTTGCTGCACATGTTCGAGCAGGCGTGCCACTTCAGCAGCCGGATGAACACTGCTGTCAAACCGCAGCCACTGCGCGAGGCTGCGCTGACGCACCTTGCGGAACCTTATCCCGAGCATGCGCTTCGCAGCCGGGTTCATGTAGAGCGCTAGACCTTGTGTATCCAAAGCAATCACACCGTCTGCAATCGCTCCCAGGGTCAATTGGGCCCCTTGCCTTTCGATGGTCAAATCGTGTTCCATCTTGCGCTGGCGCTGCAGCAAAATGTCCACCCGCAGCAATGCAAAGCCGACGACCGCCATCGCCGCCAATCCGTTGAAGACCAGCAGGATCACGACGATCCTGCGCGCACTTTCCCCCAGCGACCGATTGAATGCCAGAATCCCGGGCAGCATGAGCCGATGGAGCGTATCAATCTGCTCACGCCACTGCTGCACCATCGCCTTGCCAGCCAGCGGGTCGGCTTGGCGCGCCGCCCGAATTTCATCGGCCAAGGCTTGTACCTGATCGAGGTACTTTTCGCCTATCACCCATTGCCTGACCGGCTCGCGCACGAGCTCGAAATTCCAGAAGGTACTCAGCAGCCAGATCACGCCGTCGAGATCGTCGGGATGGTTGCCCGCCTCGATGAAGCCCCTGCGCATCACCTCGTAGCTGGGCGCAGGAGACTCCAAGGAGAGCCGTGCATCGCGTTCCGCCAAAGGAATCGCCAGATTGTTTTGGTACGCCCGAAAGTCATCTTCGCGCCCATATGCGGCATAACGGTCGAGGTAATACAGAGCGTCTTTCTGCCCCAACACCCACAGGACCTCTCCGCCGGTCAAGGCGCGCACCGCCGACAAGGCGTAAATACTGGCGCCAGCCAACACCGCCTGCAGCAGCGCCAACAGCAAAAATGGCCAGACTACCCGCAGCGACTCGCGCAGACGTGTGGTGGTTTCGGAGAGAAAAATGGGCACGGTCGAGATT
This sequence comes from Extensimonas perlucida, assembly GCF_007655255.1. Classification (GTDB taxonomy): domain Bacteria; phylum Pseudomonadota; class Gammaproteobacteria; order Burkholderiales; family Burkholderiaceae_C; genus Extensimonas; species Extensimonas perlucida. Next base: position 184,756 of record NZ_VMYE01000001.1, on the reverse strand, counting down.
TTGTAGCAAAAATATGCTGTTTTGAGGGAGCAATTCGGCCCCGCAGCCGCCTCTCATGCCTTTAGGCTGCATGTCAAAGCCGTCGATGAAATAATCCTGCACCTCTATCTCTGATTCCTGATTCTTAAAGGACACCCACCCCATGACCGACACCCAGCAACGCATCAACGACCTCGTCCAGTCCAAGGACATCGTGCTCTTCATGAAGGGCACGGCGAGCTTTCCCATGTGCGGCTTTTCGGGCCGCGCGATCCAGATCCTCAAGGCCTGCGGGGTCGATCCGCAGCACCTGACCACCGTCAACGTGCTCGAGGACGAAGCCATCCGCCAGGGCATCAAGGAATACAGCCACTGGCCCACCATTCCGCAGCTCTACGTCAAAGGCGAGTTCATCGGCGGCTCAGACATCATGATGGAAATGTACGAGTCGGGCGAACTGCAGCGCCTGATCGAACAAGCCCACTGAAGATCCGCTCCTTGCCAAAAAGCCGCCGGCAGGCGGTTTTTGTTTTGGAGGGCGGTCCGGCACTGTTTTCCGCCTGACGCCGCCTTTCGCTTTCAGGGTTTTCCTGGCCTGCAAAACGGGCATGTTTTGTGCTTGAATAACCGCATCGTTTGCCAGAGGAGCACATGATGCAAGAACAAAGCCTTGTTCCCCCATCCTCCGTTTTGCGCCTGCCGGTGGCGCAGATGCGCCACGTGTTTTCCCCCGCCGAGGTCGAGCGCAAGCTCGCGCGGCTGCAGGAGTCGGGCAGCCAGCGCGAATACGACAACCTGCGCAGCGTCTATGAACGCATGCTAGAGCGCGGCCCAGAGCGCTTCCAGGTCAAACCCGCCGGCGTGCCCGACATGGCCGCGCTGTATGAGGCGCTACCCAACTTCAGCGCCGTGCTCGACGACGTGAAGCGCCACGTCGCGCTCGCGCAGGACAGCAGCGACGGCCTCGAAGTCACGCCCATGCTGCTGCTGGGCCCGCCCGGTATAGGCAAGACCCATTTCGCGCGCCAGTTGGCCGAATTGCTCGGCACGGGTATGAACCTGCTGCCCATGAGCTCGATGACGGCGGGCTGGCTGCTCTCGGGCGCCTCGTCGCAGTGGCGCGGCGCGCGCCCGGGCAAGGTGTTCGAGGCGCTGGTCGAGGGGGAGTACGCGAACCCCGTGATCGTCGTCGATGAAATCGACAAAGCGAGCGGCGACGCGCAGTACGACCCCCTGGGCGCGCTCTACAGCCTGCTCGAGCACGACACGGCGCAGAGCTTTACCGACGAATTTGCCGAGGTTGCCATAGACGCGAGCCAGGTCATCTGGATCACCACGGCCAACGACAGCCGCAGCATTCCCGACCCCATTCTGAACCGCATGAACGTGTTCGAAGTCGATGCGCCCACGCTCGACCAGGCCCGCACGATCGCGCGCAAGCTCTACCAGGGCATCCGCGCGGGGCACGACTGGGGCCGCCTGCTCGACCCCGAGCCGCTTGATGACGTGCTCGATGTGCTCGCACAGATGCCGCCGCGCGAAATGCGCCGCGCGCTCATGACGGGCTTTGGCAACGCTCGGCTCGACCAGCGCGCGAGCGTGCTCGTGGCCGACCTGCCTAAGGCCGCCGCAGGGCGCAGCCGCATAGGCTTCATGCAGTGAACATTGCCGCGCCGCGGGCTGCAAACGCTCAAAGGTCGTGCCCCGGCGCCGTAGGCAACGGTGGTCTTTTGCGCTTTCAGGCCGCCGCGTACATGCGGTCTTCGAACAACCACTTGCGCTGCGCGCCCAGCACCGCCGTCGGGTACGGCGCCTGGCCGCGGCTGCCGTTGTAGCGGCCCAGCGCGAGAAAAAGGTTGCCGCGCTCGCGCTCCAGGTAGTGGCGCAGGATCACGCAACCAAAGCGCAGATTGGTCTGCATGTGAAACAGCTTGCCCGCGTCACCGTCGCCGATCAGGCGCGCCCAAAATGGCATAACCTGCATGTAACCGCGCGCCCCCACGCTAGAGACGGCGTACTTGCGAAAGCCGCTCTCGACCTGGATCAAACCAAGTACCAAGGACACGTCCAGCCCCGCGCGCCTGGACTCGTACCACACGGTCTGCAAAAAGTCGCGCCGCTGCTCCCATTGCGGCTTGCGGCTGCGCAGGCGGTCGCTCATGGTGCCCAGCCAGCGCAGGTAACGGATGCGCGCATCGGTGCTCGCAAATTCGGGCTCCGGCGGTGCCGAGTTGCTCACGGCCAGGTGCAGCGCGGTGCGCACCGAGTCCGCAAGCGGCTCCTCGATCTGTCCGCCCGCGTGCGCCGCCTGCGGCGCGGCCAGCCAGGCTGCAGGCGCGCCCAGGGCCGCCAGGCAGGCACGCCGCGACACGCCTGCGCTCAAAGCCCTGTTTGCGCTGCGCAGGGTGCCCATGCCGTCATGCCCGCATGCGGCCCTCAAGGTGGGCCAGAATGTCCGCGAGCGCCACCTTGGTAGCCACCGTGTCGCGGCGATGCTGGTATTCGACCTGCGCCTCCTTCAGACCACGCTCGGACAGCACGATGCGATGCGGCACGCCGATCAGCTCCCAGTCGGCAAACATCGCACCCGGGCGCTCGCCGCGGTCGTCGAGCAGCACATCGATGCCAGCGGCGCACAAGTCGGCATAGAGCTTTTCTGCCGCGGCGCGCACGGTCTCGCTGCGCTCCATGCCGATGGGGCAGATCACGGCCGTGAACGGCGCAATGGCGTCGGGCCAGATGATGCCGCGCTCGTCGTGGTTTTGTTCGATGGCCGCGGCCGGCAAGCGCGTGATGCCTATACCGTAGCAGCCCATCTCGAAGTGCCGCGGCTTGCCGTTTTCATCCAAAAACGTAGCGTTCATCGCGCGACTGTATTTGGTCCCGAGGTAAAACACATGGCCGACTTCAATGCCGCGCTCGATCGCGAGCTCGCCTTTGCCGTCGGGCGAGCGGTCGCCCGCGACCACGTTGCGCAGGTCGGCCACGGCGTCGGGCTCTGGCAGGTCGCGCACCCAGTTCACGCCGCGCAGGTGGTGGTTCTCTGCGTTCGCGCCGCAGATCCAGTCGGCCATCAGCGCCACCTCACGGTCCGCCACCACTTTGACCGGCTTTTGCAAGCCGATCGGGCCCAAATAGCCGGGTTTGCAGCCGAAGTGCGCCTCGATCTCGGCCTGCGTGGCAAAGCGAAAACCCTGATCCAGCCCCGCCACCTTGCCGACCTTGACCTCGTTCATGTCGTGGTCGCCGCGCAGCAGCAGCAGCCAGATCTGCGTGCCGACGATGTCGCCCGCCTCGTTCGTGCGGTCGGTCGCGAGCACCAGGGACTTCACCGTGCTCGCAAGCGGCACGCCGAGCAGTTGGGCCACTTCGGCGCAGGTGCTCTTGCCGGGCGTCGGCACTTTTTGCAGCGGCTGCGTGGCGGCCGGGCGCGGGCCCTGCGGCGCGAGCGCCTCGGCCTTTTCCATGTTGGCGGCGTAGTCGCTCTGCGGGCAATAGACGATCGCGTCCTCGCCCGTCGCGGCGATCACCTGGAATTCCTCGCTCAAGTCCCCGCCGATGGCACCGCTGTCCGCCGCCACGGCACGGTAGCGCAGGCCGAAACGGTCGAAAATGCGCCGGTACGCCTGCGCCATGGCCTGGTAGCTGGTCTGCGCGCCCGCCGGGTCGCGGTCGAAGCTGTAGGCGTCCTTCATGACGAACTCGCGCCCGCGCATGAGGCCGAAACGCGGCCTGCGCTCGTCGCGGAACTTGGTCTGGATCTGGTAGAAGTTCTTGGGCAGCTGCTTGTAGCTGTGCAATTCCTGGCGTGCAATGTCGGTCACCACCTCTTCGCTCGTGGGCTGCACGACGTAGTCGCGCCCATGGCGGTCCTTGATGCGCAGCAACTCGGGGCCCATGGCGTCGAAGCGCCCCGTCTCCTGCCACAGCTCGGCCGGCTGCACCACGGGCATGCACAGCTCCACCGCGCCTGCGCGGTTCATTTCTTCGCGCACGATGGCCTCGACCTTGCGGATCACGCGCAGCCCCAAGGGCATGTAGTTGTAGATGCCGGCGCTCAATTTCTTGATGAGGCCGGCGCGCAGCATGAGCTTGTGGCTCACCACTTCGGCGTCGGCCGGGGCTTCTTTGAGGGTGGAAATGAAGAATTGGGAGGCTTTCATCGAGCGGGATTTCAGTCTGTTCAGACCCGTCCTCTTGCCGCGCACGGGGCGCTGTGCATAATGGACACAGTTCAAAAATTTTGGGGTTTGATTATGCTTGACCGGGACGGCTTTCGGCCGAACGTCGGCATCATCCTGCTCAACCAGAAAAACCAGGTGTTCTGGGGCAAACGCATACGCACCCACAGCTGGCAATTCCCGCAGGGCGGCATAGACCGGGGCGAAAGCCCCGAGCAGGCCATGTACCGCGAATTGCACGAAGAGGTGGGTCTGCACCCCCAGCATGTACGCCTTGTGGCCCGCACGCGGGACTGGTTGCGCTACGAGGTGCCAGACCGGTACATCCGCCGCGAATCGCGCGGACACTACAGGGGCCAGAAACAGATCTGGTATCTGCTGCAACTGCTCGGCTACGACTGGGACTTGAACCTGCGCGCCACCGACCATCCAGAGTTCGACGCCTGGCGTTGGAACGACTATTGGGTGCCGCTCGACGTGGTGGTGGAGTTCAAGCGCGGCGTCTATGAAATGGCGCTGACGGAGCTCGCGCGCTACCTGCCGCGCAACGAGCAACAGCGCAACCGCTATCTGCGCAGCAGCATGCGCGGCCCCCGCGACATGGCTGAACGCCGTGAGATCGGCGACGCACCGCGCACCGACGCCCTGCAGCGCATGGGCTCTTTGCTGGTCGGCCCCGGCGTGGAGTTGCCGCCGGGCGCGAGCTTCGACCCTGATCCGCAAAAGAGTATTACAGCCCCCGCCGCGCCACGTGCGGCGGCTGGCCCGCACGTGGCCAAGACTGCCGGTTGACAAACCCTGCCTCGCGCCAGCCAGCTGGGCGGGGCCGTCGCATCCAGCTCAAGCGGCTGTAAGCACCAGGTTGTCGCGGTGCACCATTTCGGGCTCGGCCTGGTAGCCGAGCAGCTTTTCGAATTCGGACGAGGGCTTGCGGCACAACAAGCGCGCCTCGGCGCTCGCGTAGTTTGCAAGGCCGCGCGCAATCTCGCGCCCCTCAGGGTCGCGCACGGCGATCACGTCACCGCGCGAAAAATCACCCTCCACCGCCGTCATGCCAATCGGCAGCAGGCTCTTGCCCTCGGCGCGCAGCTTGGCCGCAGCACCCGCGTCCACGGTCACCGCGCCGCGCAGCTGCAGGTGGTCGGCCATCCACTGCTTGCGCGCCTGCAGTTTCGGCGTCTGCGCCAGGAGCAAGCTGCCTATGGATTCGCCCTGCGCCAAGCGCAATAGCACGTCGGGCTCGCGCCCCCAGGCAATCACGGTGGAGGCGCCCGAGCCTGCCGCGCGCTTGGCCGCGAGGATTTTCGTGATCATGCCGCCCTTGCCTATGCTCGAGCCTGCACCGCCAGCCATGGCCTCGAGCGCGGGGTCGCCCGCCTGCGCCTCGTGCACGAACTGCGCGGCAGGGTCGCGGCGCGGGTCGGCCGTGTAAAGCCCTTTCTGGTCGGTGAGGATCACGAGCACGTCGGCTTCGATCAGGTTCGCCACGAGCGCGCCCAGCGTATCGTTGTCGCCAAACTTGATCTCGTCGTTGACGACGGTGTCGTTTTCGTTGATGACCGGCACCACGCCAAGACGCAGCAGCGTCAGCAGGGTGGAGCGCGCGTTCAGGTAGCGCTCGCGGTCGGCCAGGTCGGCGTGCGTGAGCAAGACCTGTGCGCTGCCCATGCCCTGCTCGCGCAACTTGGTTTCGTACATTTGCGCCAGGCCCATCTGCCCCACGGCGGCCGCGGCCTGCAGTTCGTGCACCAGTTTCGGGCGCGTGCTCCAGCCCAGCCGCTTCATGCCTTCGGCGATGGCGCCACTCGACACCAGCACCACCTCGCGGCGCACGCCATCGGCACCACGTACCAGCGCCGCGAGCTGGCGGCTCCATTCGCCCATGGCGGCCTCGTCGAGACCGCGGCCTTCGTTGGTGACTAGGCTCGAGCCCACCTTGACCACCCAGCGCCGGGCGTCGCGCAATACATTCACAGCCATTTTTACTGTTTTTGGGCTTTAACGCTCTATATATTGGCGCAAGCAGCTATCAATTTAGGATTCATCGGAATGCGTTGCCGCCTCCGCCTCGAAGCGCGGATCACGCTCTGGCTGCGCATTTTCGGCTTTTTGCTCGGCCTGCACGTGCTGGTAGATGGCCTGCATCAAGGGCGCGCAACCTTCGCGCGTGAGCGCCGAAATCTCGAACACCGGCCCTTTCCAGCGCATGCGCTTGACGAAGTCCTTGACGCGCGCCGCACGCTCTTCGGCCGGCACCATGTCGAGCTTGTTGAGCACCAGCCAGCGCGGCTTGGCGTACAGCTTGGGATCGTATTTTTTCAGCTCGCCCGCGATCGCCTTGGCCTGCGCCACCGGATCGACGCCAGGGTCGAACGGCGCCAGATCGACGATGTGCAGCAGCAAGCGCGTGCGCTGCAGGTGGCGCAGAAACTGGTGCCCCAGCCCCGCACCTTCGGACGCGCCTTCGATCAATCCCGGAATGTCGGCGATCACAAAGCTCTGCTCCGGCCCCACGCGCACCACGCCGAGGTTCGGGTGCAGGGTCGTGAACGGATAGTCGGCGATCTTGGGGCGCGCGTTCGAAACTGCGGCGATCAGGGTCGACTTGCCCGCGTTGGGCATACCCAGCAGCCCCACGTCGGCCAGCACCTTGAGCTCGAGCTTGAGGCTCTTCCGCTCGCCCGGCCAGCCCGGCGTTTTCTGCCGCGGTGCGCGGTTCACGGCGCTTTTGAAGCGCAGGTTGCCAAAGCCGCCATCGCCACCCTTGGCAAGCAGCACCTTTTCGCCCGGCGTGAGCAGCTCGTGCAGCACTTCGCCCGTCTCGGCATCGCTGATGATGGTGCCCACGGGCATCTTCAACGTAATGTCGTCTCCGGCCGCGCCGAACATGTCCGAGCCCATGCCGTGCTCGCCGCGCTTGGCTTCGAAGCGGCGCGTGTAGCGGAAGTCGACCAGTGTGTTCAGATTGGGATCGGCAAGCGCATAGACATGCCCGCCGCGCCCGCCATCGCCACCGTTGGGGCCACCGAACTCCTTGAATTTCTCGTGCCGAAACGACACGCAGCCGTTACCGCCGTCGCCGGCGGCAACGTCAATAGAGGCTTCATCGACGAACTTCATGAGAATCCAGTGTACGCAAGTGCAAAAACCACGCCGCAGGCAAATGCCTTGCCTCGGCAAGAACCGTCAAGCTGCTGTCCAAACTGCAAATTGCAAGCCGCACCCAGCAGCAAAGAGTCGCGCCGAAAATGCGAAAGCCCCGACCAAGCGGGGCTTTGCCGATTGCAGCGCAAGAAAGCCCGTGCTCAGGCTACCGATGCTGCAGGGACCACGCTGACCGTATGCTTGGACAAGGCACCCTTGGTGCCGAACGACACCTGGCCATCGACCAGTGCATACAAGGTATGGTCGCGCCCCACAGCCACGTTGGTGCCGGGGTGGAAGCGTGTGCCGCGCTGGCGCACGATGATGGAGCCTGCGCTGATCGCCTGGCCGCCGAAGGCCTTCACACCCAGCATCTTGGGCTTGGAGTCACGCCCGTTGCGCGTAGAGCCGCCGCCTTTTTTCTGTGCCATGACTTTCGCTCCTCAGACGGAAATTGCACCGATTTGCAGCTCCGTGAACTGCTGGCGGTGGCCTTGACGTTTTTGGTAGTGCTTGCGACGACGCATCTTGAAAATGCGCACCTTGTCGTGCTTGCCATGTGCCACCACAGTGGCCACGACCGTCGCACCGGACACCAGGGGTGTGCCCACCTTCAGCTCGGCGCCGTTTCCGACAGCCAAAACCTGGTCGATCACAATTTCCTGGCCTACGTCCGCAGCAATCTGTTCTACTTTGATCTTCTCGCCGGAAGCAACGCGATACTGCTTGCCACCGGTTTTTATGACCGCGTACATATGGACCTCTTCTGAATTTTTCGACAACAAACTCTGCATCTTTTTGCAGAACCAGAAATTTTACCACGCAGATTCCTACAGCGCCAAAATATGCCTTGCTCGAGGGCGGACATCGTGCCAAAGCGTGGCAGACCGTGCGGCTGCTCGATATTCCCGTGGATCGCCAGCAAGGGGCATAGGATGCACTGCACGACTACGCCACTGACCGCGCGTTTTCCGATGCGCTCAAAACTGCTGCTGCCGAGCACTATGGCACCGCAGGCCGCGCCTTCCTCGAGCGCCTGGCACGCCATGGCCGCAGCAGGGCGGTTTTCCCCGCAACGCTGGAAGCATCCCAAGCCAGCGCCAAATAGCAATGAAATGGCAACCAGAACCCGGATTTTCCGCAAAAAATACAAAGGGCTTACGCAATCTCTCACGTAAGCCCTTGATTTTATTGGTCGGCGTGGCGGGATTCGAACTCGCGACCCCTTGCACCCCATGCAAGTGCGCTACCAGGCTGCGCTACACGCCGATGAGCTTTTGATTATATGCGAAACGGAGCACCTTCTCACACGACAACAGGCTAAGCCTATTTGCTGTAGTGCGGCAATGGCATGCCCTGCGCCTGCACCGCACTTGCATGCAGGCAGATTGCCGCAGCCGCTGCGACGTTGAGCGACTCTTCCCCGCCCGGCTGCGCAATGCGGATGCGCTGCGCGGCGCGCGCTTCGAGCGCGGGGGTAACGCCCTGCCCTTCGTGCCCCAGCACCCAGGCGCAGGGCCAGGGCAGCTTGGCCTCGTGCAGAAAATCGCCCGCGTGCGAGCTCGTGACGAGCAGCGGCAACGCCAGCGCCTGCACATCTTGCAGCGTCAGACCTTCGACCAGCCGCAGCGCAAAGTGTGCACCCATGCCGGCGCGCAGCACCTTGGGCGACCACAGCGCGGCGCTGCCCTTGAGCGCGAGCACCTGGCCAAAGCCAAAGGCCGCGGCACTGCGCAAAATGGAGCCCACGTTGCCCGCGTCCTGCACACGGTCGAGCACCACGGCGGCGACGTCGGACTGCAAGCCCGCGGCAGGCGGAAGATCGAGCACGTAGCCCATGCGAGCCGGCGACTCGAGCATGCTCACGGCGGCAAAGAGCGTATCCGAAAGCACTACCACTTTGTGAGTTGCCTGCGCCCATTCCACGGGCGCCAGAGGCCAAAAAGACTCTGAAAAAACGGCCACGCTTGGCTGCCAGCCGCGCGCGAGCGCCGCACGGCACAGGTGGTCGCCCTCGACCCAGACCTGGCCCTGGCTGCGGTAGGCCGTGCTGTCCTGCGCGAGGCGGCGCAGCCCCTTGACGAAGGCGTTGTCGCGCGAATGGATATGCGTGACGGCGGCCTCTTGCTTGGCGGACGCTGGCTCGGCTCCGGGTGCCCGCGGGCCACCAGCCGGACGCGGCTGGCGTTTGTCGCCGCTCATGCCGCGCGCTCCAGCAGCTGCGCGACGGGCGCAAAGCTGCGCCGGTGGTGCGCGCAGGGGCCGTGCGTGCGCAGCGCCGCGAGGTGCGCCGCGGTGCCGTAGCCCTTGTGTGCGGCAAAGCCGTATTGCGGATAGTCGGCGGCGATGCGCTCGCACCACTGGTCGCGCTGCACCTTGGCCAGAATCGACGCGGCCGAGATCGCCGGCACCAGCGCGTCGCCGGAAACGATGGCCTGCGCGGGCATGTCGAGCGCGGGCAGGCGGTTGCCATCGACGAGCGTGAGCCGCGGCTTGAGCCGCAGGCCCTGCACCGCGCGCACCATGGCGAGCAGCGTAGCCTGCAGGATGTTGAGGCGGTCGATTTCTTCCACGCTGGCCTCGGCGATGCTGCAGCACAGCGCCTTGGCACGGATCTCGTCGTAGAGTGCCAGGCGCCGCTTGGGGCTGAGCTTTTTGGAATCGGCCAGACCCGCGATGGGCTGCAGCTCGTCGAGGATCACGGCAGCCGCGACCACGGGGCCCGCGAGCGGGCCGCGCCCGGCCTCATCGACGCCCGCCACCAGCGCAACGCCATGCGCAAGGTGCAAAGAATCGAACAGCGCCGGCTGTTCAGCGGACAAGGATTTTTTCGATGGCATCGGCGGCGAGTTGCGGGGTGTTGCGTTGCAGGCTCTCGTGCAGCGCGTCGAAACGCTGCACGAGCGCGTATAGGGTGTCCGGCGCCTGTGCACGCGCGTCGAACCATTGCAGCGTCGCCGCGGCGAGCGCCTGCGGCGTGGCGGCGTCCTGCAGCAGCTCGGGCACGACGAAGTCGCGGCACAGGATGTTGGGCAGGCCCACCCAGGGCTGCAGCTGCTTGCGCCGCATGAGGCGCCAGCTCAGCGGGTGCATGCGGTAGGCGATCACCATGGGGCGCTTGAACAGCGCCGCCTCCAGCGTGGCCGTGCCGCTTGCGATCAGCGTCACGTCGCAGGCGGCGAGCACCTCGTGCGAGCGCCCTTCGAGCACCTGCACCACAGCGCCCAGGCCGCGCGCCTCGAGCTGCTGCACGATGCGCGCGCGCAATGCGGGCAGCGCAGGAACCATCATTTTGATTGCTGGCTGTGCTTGATGGATCAGCGCTGCAGCGTCAAAAAACGCTGGCGCAAGGTAGTGCACTTCGGCCGCGCGGCTGCCCGGCAACAGCGCCAGCACAGGCGCATCCTGCGGCAAGCCGAGGGCGCGGCGCGCCGCCGCCTGGTCGGGCACGCGCGGAATCACGTTTGCCAGCGGGTGACCTACGTAGGTCGCGGCGATGCCATGCTGCGCGAGCAGCGCGGGCTCGAAGGGAAACAGACACAGCACGTGCTCGGCGCTGCGGCGGATTTTTTCCACGCGCTCGGGCCGCCAGGCCCAGATCGAGGGGCACACGAAGTGCACCGTCTTGACGCCCGCGGCGCGCAGGTCGGCTTCCAGGCCCAGGTTGAAGTCGGGCGCATCGACGCCGATGAAAACGTCCGGGCGCTCCTGCAGCAGGCGCGCACGCAAGGCGCGGCGGATCGCCACGATGCCCGCGAGCCGGCGCAGCACCTCGAAGCTGTAACCGTGCACGGCGAGCCGGTCGCTGGGCCACCAGGCGTCAAAGCCGCGTTCGCGCATGCGCGGCCCGCCGATGCCGTGCGCCGCCACCTGCGGCCAGCGCGCCTGCAACCCCTGCAGAAGCAGGCTCGCGAGCAGATCGCCCGAGGCTTCGCCGGCCACCATGGCCACACTCGGTGCGGTCGCAGGCACGGCCACTCCCTTCAGCGCACGATGCCGCGGCGCGAGCTGTCGAGGAAGGCCAGCATGCAGGCCACGTCCTCGGCGGCGTCGGGAAATTGCGCGGGCAGCGCGGCCAGCGCGGCGCGTGCGGCTTCGAGCGTGAGCCCCTGGCGGTACAGCAGGCGGTGCATTTGCTTGATGGCCGCAAGGCGCGTCGCAGAGAACCCGCGCCGGCGCAGCCCCTCGAGGTTGAAGCCGTGCACTGCGAGCGGGTTGCCACCGACGAGCATGAACGGCGGCACGTCCTGCGAGACATGGCTGCCAAAGCCCACCATGGCGTGCGCGCCGATGTGCACGAACTGGTGCACGCCCGTGAGCCCGCCGACGATGGCCTGCTCGCCAATATGCACATGGCCTGCGAGCGTGGCGTTGTTCGCAAGGATGGTCTGGTTGCCGACCACGCAGTCGTGCGCGATGTGCACGTAGGCCATGATCCAGTTGTCATCGCCCACCGTGGTCACGCCGCGATCCTGCGCCGTGCCGAGGTTGAAGGTACAAAACTCGCGGATGGTGTTGCGGTCGCCGATGACGAGCTCGGTCGGCTCGCCCGCGTATTTTTTGTCCTGCGGCACGGCACCGAGCGAGGCGAACTGGAAGATACGGTTGTCGCGCCCTATGCACGTGCGCCCTTCGATCACACAGTGCGCGCCTATGGTAGTGCCCGCACCTATGCGTACCTGCGCGCCGATGACGGCGTACGGCCCGACCTGCACCGAGGTGTCGAGCTCGGCGGCGGGATCGATCAGCGCAGTGGAGTGAATCAGCGTGCCTGGGGCGGTCATCGCGCAAAGCTGCTGGCGCGTCACTCGACGTTGCGTATGGTGCACATGATGGTGGCCTCGCAGGCCACTTCATCACCCACCATGGACTTGCAGAGGAAGCGGTACATCCCGGCGCGCGCGCGATCCAGGGCCGAGTGCAGCACCAGCTGGTCACCCGGCTCCACCGGGCGCTTGAAGCGCACGCCATCGATGCCCACAAAGTAAAACACCTGGCCGTCGCCCAGGCGGATACCCTCGGTCTCGAACGACAGCAGCGCGCAGGTCTGCGCCATGGCTTCCAGCATGAGCACGCCGGGCATGACCGGGCGCTTGGGAAAATGGCCAGCGAAAAAAGGCTCGTTGATGCTCACATTCTTGATAGCGCGCAGCGTCTTGGCCTGCAGATCGATGTCAAGCACGCGATCCACGAGCAGAAATGGATAGCGATGGGGCAGCAGTTGGAGGATTTGGTGAATGTCCATCATCGGGGGTCGTCTTTGGATTCTTGCAATGCGCGCTCCAGGGCCCTGACGCGCTCACGCAGCTTGTGGAGCTGCTTGAGTGCGGCGGCGTTTTTTTCCCAGCGCGCATTGTCGTCTATGGGGAAGATGCCAGTGTATTGCCCCGGCTTGTGCAAAGAGTGCGTGACCAGGCTCACGGCCGAAATGTGCACGTTCTCGGCCAAGCTCAGGTGCCCGAGCACGTTGGCCGCACCACCTATGGTGCAATGCGCGCCTATGGTCGCGCTGCCAGCGACGGCGGAACAGCCCGCCATCGCCACATGACGGCCTATGTGCACGTTGTGGCCGATCTGGATCAGGTTGTCGAGCTTGACGCCGTCTTCGATCACGGTGTCGCGCAGCGCCCCGCGGTCTATGCAGGTATTGGCGCCGATCTCGACGTCGTCGCCTATGCGCACCGCACCGAGCTGTTCGATCTTGACCCACGCGCCGCCCCCCTCCTGGGCGAAGCCGAAACCGTCCGCGCCTATGACCACGCCGGGGTGCAGCAGGCAGCGTGCGCCGATCTCGCAGCGCGCACCCACCGTGACGCGCGAACTCAGCACCGTGTGCGCGCCTATGCGCGCGCCGCGCTCGACCACGCACAAGGGGCCTACCGTGGCCGTGGGGTGCACCTCAGCCGAAGACGCGACGACGGCGCTCGGGTGAATGCCGGGGGGCTCTGCGGATTCGTGGCGCTGACGCCAGAGCTGCGTGAGGCGCGCAAAATAGACGTAAGGGTCTGGCGTGACGATGCACGCGCCACGCGCGAGCGCCTGCGCACGCAAGGCAGGCGCCACGATGACGCAGGCCGCGCGCGAGGCGGCCAGCTGCGGCTGCAGGCGCGGCTGGTTCAGGAAGCTGATGTCACCCGGCCCCGCGGCATCGAGCGGCGCGATGCCTGCGATGAGCGCATCGCGCTCCCCGCCTTCGAGCACGCCACCGAGCGCATCCACGATCTCCCCGAGACGCAGACTCACGCGTCACCCGTGCGCTTATTTGCCGCCGACAGAGGCGTTCAGCGCCTTGATCACCTTGTCGGTGATGTCGTACTTGGGGTTGATATAGACGGCCTCTTGAATGATGAGGTCGTATTTTTCGGTCTCGGCGACTTGCTTGACCACCTTGTTGGCGCGATCTATCACCTGTGCGAGCTCTTCGTTCTTGCGCGCGTTCAGGTCTTCCTGGAACTCGCGGCGCTTGCGCTGGAAGTCGCGGTCCTGGTCCACGAGCTGGCGCTGGCGTGTTGCCCGCTGGCTCTCGGCCATGGTGGGCGCCTCACGTTCAAACTTCTCGGTCGCTGCCTTGAGGGCGTTGCCCTGGTCGATCAGCTCTTTTTCGCGGCGCGAAAACTCTTGTTCGAGCTTGGTCTGCGCCGCCTTGGCGGTGTTGGCCTCACGGAACACGCGGTCGGTGTTGACGAAACCGACCTTGAAGTCCTGCGCCTGCACCGGCGCAGCAACTGCCAGAGCGCCGATCAAAGCAGCGGCGCCAAGGCAACGGGAAAGGGTGGAGGAGAGGACTTTCATCAGAACGAGGTACCTATCTGGAATTGCAGTTTCTGGATTCTATCGCCGGCGAATTTATGCACCGGCTGGCCGAAGCCCAGGCGCAGCGGCCCGAGCGGGGATATCCAGCTCAAGCCCACGCCCACCGAGGCACGCAGCTGGCTGAATTCGAACTTTTCGTCTTCGCCATAGACGTTGCCAGCATCGACGAAGGTGTAAATGCGCAAAGTGCGGTCATTGCCGGCGCCGGGGAACGGCGAAATCATTTCAGCATTCAGCGTGAGTTTCTTGGTACCGCCGAGCACGGCCCCCGTCACGTCACGAGGCCCGAGCGTGCCCTGCTCGAAGCCACGCACCGAGCCCAGACCGCCCGAATAGAAGTTTTTGAACACCGGGAACGGCCGTCCGTTGAGACCCTTGCCCCATCCAATGTCGCCGTTGAACGCGAGCGTATAGCGCTTGTTCAGCGGTATGTATTGCTGGTATTGGTAGGTGCCCTTGACGTAGCGCGCATCTGACGCCGCCGACCACTCGGACATGAAGCGCTGGTAACGCCCCGCCGTAGGCGCGAGTGCGCTGTCGCGGCTGTCGCGCGACCAGCCTATGGTCAATGGCATGCCAGTGCTCGTGAAACCAAAACGCGTCGCGTAGTAAAGATACGCGGCGGGGATGTTGGTGCCGGACTTGATCTTGGTCTGCTCGAGCCCACCGCCAAAATACACCGTATCGACTTCGCTGAACGGCACGCCAAAGCGCAGAGAGGCGCCCGTGGTGTCGATCTCGTAGTCGCCCCCCTGCTCGGCATAGGGCTTGTCGGAGCGGTAGTACAGGTCTATCGTACGCGAGACGCCGTCCTGGGTGAAATAAGGGTCGGTGGTGCTGAGCACCAATGTGCGATGGTATTTGCTGGTATTGACCTCGACACCGAGGTAATTGCCCGAACCAAAGACATTTTCCTGTTTGATGGCAAACGACAGCGTGACTTTTTCCGCACTCGAAAAGCCCGCCCCCAGCTGCAGCGAGCCGGTGGGCTTTTCGGTCACGTTGACGACCAGATCGACCTGGTCGGGCGCGCCGGGAACCTCATCGGTTTCGACGTTCACTTCGGTGAAATAACCGAGCCGGTCCACCCGGTCGCGCGAGAGGCGGATTTTGTCGCCGTCGTACCACGCGGATTCAAACTGCCGGAATTCGCGGCGGATCACCTCGTCGCGCGTGCGGTTGTTGCCCGTGACGTTGATGCGGCGCACATAGGCGCGGCGCGAAGGATCGGCACGCAACACCAAAGTGACGCGGCCGTTTTCGCGGTCGAGCTCGGGCACGGCCTCCACGCGCGCAAAGGCGTATCCGAAGCGCGCGAAATTCTCCGTGAATGCCTTGGTGGTTTCGGTCACCTGATCGATGTTGTAGGGCTCGCCCGCGCGGATCTTGACCAGGGACTTGAATTCGTCCTCGCGCCCGAGGTAATCACCCTCGAGCTTGACGGCCTGCACCACGTAGCGATCACCTTCGTGCACGTTGATGACGATGGAGATGTCTTTCTTGTCGGGCGAGATCGCCACCTGCGTCGATTCGATGCGGAATTCGAGAAAGCCGCGCTGCAGATAGTACGAGCGTAAGGACTCGAGGTCGGCATTGAATTTGGCGCGCGAATAGCGGTCCGACTTGGTGTACCAGCTGAGCCAGCCGCCCGTGTTGAGGTCAAACAAGTCCTTGAGCGTGGATTCGCTGAACGCCTTGTTGCCGACGATGCGCACCTCCTTGATGCGCGAAGCCTCGCCCTCGATCACGGTGAAGGTCAGATTGACGCGGTTGCGCTCCACGGGCGTCACCGTGGTCACGACTTCGGCGCCGTAGAGGCTGCGGTTGATGTATTGGCGCTTGAGTTCCTGCTCGGCGCGGTCGGCGAGCGCCTTGTCGAACGGCCGCCCCTCGGCGAGACCGACCTCGCGCATGCTTTTCTTGAGGGCATCCTTGTCGAACTCGCGCGTGCCCACGAAGTCGACCTCGGCGATCGTGGGGCGCTCCTCGACCACGACCACGAGCACGTTGCCCACCGCCTCGAGCCGCACATCCTTGAACAGGCCGAGGACATACAGGGCGCGGATGGCCGCAGCGCCTTTGTCGTCGTTGTATTCATCACCGACCCGAAAAGGCAGGGACGCGAACACCGTGCCCGGCTCCACGCGTTGCAGGCCCTCGACGCGAATGTCTTGCACCTTGAAGGGCTCGAGCGCCCACGCCGCATGCGCAGCAAAAAAAAGAGCGGCGAAGGCCGATGCAGTGCGCACGCCAAGGCGATGGAAGTGATGTTTCATGAAAGAAAATGCAAGCCGCAGTATCGAAACCGGGAAAGTTCAGCCAAGAAAGCGGGAAATGTCGTTGAACAGTGCAATCGCCATCATCAGCAGCAGCACTGCCATGCCGCCACGCTGCAATGGCTCGAGCCATGCATCAGGCACTGGCCGCCCCGTCACGCCCTCCCAAAGATAATACATCAGGTGTCCGCCATCGAGGACGGGCACGGGCAGCAGGTTGAGCACGCCCAGGCTCACGCTGATCACGGCCAGAAAGGCAAGGTACGGCGTCAGTCCCAGACTCGCGGAACGGCCGGCGTAGTCAGCAATGGTCAAGGGGCCGCTCAGGTTTTTCAGCGAGGCTTCGCCGATCAGCATGCGCCCCATCATGCGCAGGCTCAGCACTGAAATGTCCCAGGTGCGCGCGAACGCCTTGCCCAGGCCCTCCAGCGGACCGTAGCGCACGCGCACGAATTCGGGCGCCGCGCCCACGTAAGCGCCGATGCGGCCCACGACGCCCGTGGGTTCCTGGTGCGGCTCGGGCTGCACGCGCAACTGCAGCGTCGTGCCCGCACGGGCGATGCGCCAGGTCTGCGCCTTGGCCTCGCCGTCCTGCACGGCCTGGCGTATGAGCTCGCGCAGTTGCTGGCCATCGGCCACAGGGGTCGCGTCGACCTGCAGCACGAGGTCGCCTTCCTGCAGGCCCGCGCGCTGCGCCGGGCTGCCGGGCATGACCTCGCCGAGCACCGGGCGCGTCCACGGGCCCGCGATGCCGATTTTGCGCAGCATCTGCGCGTCGGCCTCGCGCGTGTCGAACTGCGTCAGGTCGAGCAGCACTTCGCGCCGCAGTGCGCCCGGCGCGGGCTCGACTTCCAGGCGCACGACGACGCCTTCGAGCGCCCCTTGCGTCAAAATCCAGCGCAGGTCTTCGAACGAGCGCACGGGCTCGAGCTCGGTCGCGCCCAGCGCTGCACGCTGCACCAGCTCGCCGCCCTGCAGTCCGGCCGCTTGCGCTATCGAGCCCGGCAGCGGACTTGCCAGAGTGGCCTTGGGCTCCTGCACGCCTATCCAGTGCACCAGCGCATACAAAAGCACCGCGAGCAAGAGGTTCGCGAGCGGTCCCGCGGCGACGATGGCCGCGCGCGCGCGCAAGGGCTGGGTGTTGAACGCGAGGTGGCGCTCGTGTGCTGGCACCGGTGCCTCGCGCTCGTCGAGCATGCGCACGTAGCCACCGAGCGGAAAGGCGCCAAGGACAAACTCGGTCGCGCTGCCCTTGGGCTGCCAGCGCAGCAGGGGCTTGCCAAAACCTATGGAAAAGCGCAGCACCTTGACGCCGCAGGCCACGGCCACGCGGTAGTGACCGTATTCGTGCACGGCAATCAACAAACCCAGCGCGACGAGAAAGGCAGGCAAAGTCAGCATGGCGCGATTCTCGCCGTTCTTTGTGGCATCAGGCGCCCAGGCGCGCGATGGCCTGCGCGGCCGCGCGGCGTGCCTGCGCGTCGAGCGCCAGCAGAGCCGCCAGCGTGTCGGCCTGCGCGGGCGCCACGGCTGCGAGCGTATCGTGGTTGACGGCGTAGATCTGGTCGAAGCGTATGCGCCGCGCTAGAAAGGCCGCCACGGCCTCCTCGTTCGCGGCGTTGAGCACGGCCGTGGTGCCGCGCGGAGCGGCGAGCGCCTCCCAGGCCAGGCGCAGGCCCGGAAAGCGCTGCGCATGGCCGTGCTCGGCCACGTCCTCGAAGGTCATGGCCGAGAGCGTGCGAAAGTCCAGCGCCGCCGCGCCCGATTCGACACGCTCGGGCCACGACAGGCCGTAGGCGATGGGCACGCGCATGTCGGGCGTGCCCAGCTGCGCCACTACTGAAGTGTCGCGGTATTGCACCATCGAGTGGATGATGCTCTGCGGGTGGATCACCACCTCGAGCTGCGCGGGAGCCAGCCCGAACAGGTAGCGCGCCTCTATCACCTCGAGCGCCTTGTTCATCATGGTGGCCGAATCGACCGAAATCTTGCGCCCCATGCTCCAGTTCGGATGCGCGCAGGCCTGCTCGGGCGTCACGTCGCGCAGCGTGGCCGGCGCGCGCGTGCGAAACGGCCCACCCGAGGCGGTGAGGATGATCTTTTCCACGCGCTGCGCCCAGGTCGATGGGTCTTCGGGCAGCGACTGGAAAATCGCCGAGTGCTCGCTGTCTATGGGCAGCAGCGTCGCCCCGCCGGCGCGCACGGCACTCAAGAACACCTCGCCGCCCACGACCAGCGCTTCTTTGTTGGCGAGCAGCAGGCGCTTGCCCGCACGTGCCGCGGCCAGGCAGGGCGCGAGGCCCGCAGCACCCACAATGGCCGCCATGACGGTATCGACCTGTTCGTGTGATGCTATTATTTCAAGAGCTTCTTGCGCTTGCAGCACCTTGGTTGAAAGGCTATTTTGCTCTAATTTTTCGGCAAGCAAGCGCGCATGCGGGGCGCTCGCCATCGCAGCCAGCCGCGGGCGAAAACGCGCGCACTGCTCCAGCAGCAGATCGACCTGCGTCGCCGCGCTCAGGGCTACCACCTCGAAACGCTCGGGGTGACGCGCCACCACATCGAGCGTGTTGGTGCCAATCGAGCCCGTCGAGCCCAGAACTGCGATGCGCTGCTTCATAGCCAACGGGTGAGCATCATCGCCAGCGGCAGCGTGGGCAGCAGTGCATCGACACGGTCGAGCACACCGCCGTGCCCTGGCAACAAACCGCTGCTGTCCTTGACGCCGGCGCTGCGCTTGACGAGCGACTCCACGAGGTCGCCGACCACGCTCATGGCGCCAAGAAACAGCGCCACGAGCACGAGCAAGCCCGCGCCGCCCTCGGACATCACCCAGCCATAAAAGCTCGGCCCTTGTCCCGGCCAGTGCGTGTCCGCTGCAGCCCAGCCGAAGGCGAGTAATTGCACGCCGATGAGGCCGCCCCAGACGCCCTCCCAGGTCTTCCCTGGGCTGATCGTGGGCGCGAGCTTGTTGCGCGTCCAGCGCAGGCCAAAGGCGCGGCCGCAAAAGTAGGCAGAAATATCTGCGACCCACACCAGCACCAGCACGGAAAGCAAAAAGTTGACGCCTAGGCGGCGCGCCTGCGCCAGCGCAAGCCAGGCGAGCCACAGCGCCAGCAGGCCGCCCAGCAGCCGCAGCGCCCGCGGAATGTGCGGCCAGCCCGCCACGCCGGCGCGCAGCAGCCAGGCGCCGCCCAGCACCCAGGCCAGACCCGCAACCAGCCACAGCGTGCGCAAAGGCTGCTCCACCCAGCCGAGGCGCCAGGTGAGCGCGCACAGCAGCAGACACACCGCACCCAAGGCCAGCGCCGCCACCTGCCCCAGTCCGTTGAGCCGCCCCCACTCCCAGGCACCCGCCGCCACGAGCGCCAGCACCACGCCCATCAATGGCAAGGGCGTGGGATAGAACAGCGCGGGCAGCAAAATGGCCAGCAAGACAATGGCGGTGATGATGCGTTGGCGCAGCATGAAAGTCTCCTTGCCTTCGCCCGGTTAGCTCAGGAAGCCACCGCGCGCACCTGCTCGGACGTCTTGCCGAAGCGACGCTCGCGCGCGGCGTAGGCGGCGATGGCCTGGTCCAGCGCCGCTTCGTCGAAGTCGGGCCAGAGCTTGTCGCTGAAAAACAGCTCGGAATACGCAGCCTGCCAGAGCAAAAAATTGCTCAGGCGCATCTCGCCGCCCGTGCGGATCAGCAAATCCGGGTCCGGCACATGGGCCAGGGCCAGCGCGCCAGGCAGGCTTTGCTCGGTGATGGCTTCGCCACGTGCAGCGAGCGCGGCCGCCGCCTGCGCGATGTCCCAGCGACCGCCGTAGTTGAAGCATACGTTGAGCACGAGCCGCGCCGGCTCTGCCAGACTGGCCGTATTTGCCTCAGCCTGCGCGAGCCCCTCGCGCACCCGCGCCGAGAGGCCGGCGCGCTCACCCACGCAGTAAAGCCGCACGCCGTCTTTTCGCAGCAAAGGCACTTCACGCGCAAGCGCCAGTGCCAGCAGTTCCATGAGGCCGGAGACTTCTTCGGCGGGACGGCTCCAGTTCTCGGAAGAAAAAGCAAAAACCGTGAGCACCTTCACGCCGCGATCGAGGCAGGCGCGCACACAGCGACGCAGGGATTCGACGCCCTGCCGGTGTCCGGCCAGGCGCGGCAGAAAGCGGCGCGTCGCCCAACGACCGTTGCCATCCATGACGATGGCGATGTGGTGCGGCACCACGGGGAAAGAGGACATGGAGGAATGCCGTGTGCGCAAAAACTTCACCTGAAAAAGCCAAACCGATCAGCGGATGCCGCTCACACCGCCATGATCTCTTGCTCCTTGGTCGCAACCAGGGCATCGATCTCGGCGATGTGCTTGTCGGTGGCCTTTTGCACCTCGGCTTCGGCGCGCTTTTGCTCGTCCTCGGAGATGAGCTTGTCTTTCACGAGGCGCTTGAGCGCGTCGTTGGCCTCGCGGCGCAGGTTGCGCACGGCCACTTTGGCGTTTTCGCCTTCGTGGCGCGCGAGCTTGGCCATCTCCTTGCGCCGCTCCTCGCTCATGGGCGGCATGGGCACTCGGATCAGGTCCCCCATGGAAGCCGGGTTCAGCCCCAGGTCGCTCTCGCGGATGGCCTTTTCGATCTTCGCGCCCATGCCCTTTTCCCAGGGTTGCACGCTGATGGTGCGCGCGTCGAGCAGCGCCACGTTCGCCACCTGGCTCAGCGGCATCATGGAGCCGTAATACTCCACGTGCACGGTATCGAGCAGCGCAGGGTTCGCGCGGCCTGTGCGGATTTTCTGCAGGTTGTTCTTGAACGCCGCGATCGACTGATCCATCTTGCTCGCAGCGGTGTTTTTGATTTCGGCAATCGTCGTCATGGGTTCTCCTCGAGGCCGCGGCACGCCTGCTTGCGCACCTCCAGCCTGCCCGTCAAGCGTAAACCAGCGTACCTTCGTCTTCCCCGAGTACCACACGCAGCAAGGCGCCAGGCTTGACGATGGAAAACACGCGCACAGGGAGTTTTTGGTCGCGGCACAGCGCAAAAGCCGTCGCGTCCATGATGCCCAGGTTGCGCGCCATGGCCTCGTCGAAGCTCAGGCGCGTGTAGCGCTTGGCCTCGGGGTCTTTTTGCGGGTCGGCAGTATAAACACCGTCCACCTTCGTGGCCTTGAGCACCACTTCGGCGCCGACCTCGGCGCCGCGCAGCGCCGCCGCAGTGTCGGTGGTGAAAAACGGGTTGCCCGTGCCGGCCGCGAACACCACCACCTTGCCCTCCTCGAGGTACTGCAAGGCCTTGGGGCGTACGTAGGGCTCCACCACCTGCTCGATGGCAATCGCGGACATCACGCGCGCCGTCAGTCCATTCTTTTCCATGGCGTCAGCCAGCGCGAGCGCATTCATGACTGTGGCCAGCATGCCCATGTAATCGGCCGTGGCCCGGTCCATGCCGGCCGAGCCACCCGCGACGCCACGGAAGATGTTGCCGCCGCCGATCACGACCGCCACCTCCACACCGAGGCGCGTGACCTCGGCGATTTCCTCGACGATGCGCCCTATGGTTGCGCGGTTGATGCCGAAGGCGTCCTCGCCCATGAGCGCCTCACCAGACAACTTGAGCAAAATGCGCTTGTGGACTGGTGTGGCAATGGACATGGATCGCTCCCAAAAAGATGGACAGAGGTTGGCAGGGGTTGGCAGACGGACCGCAATCAGGCGGAAGCCTTGGCAGCAGCCACCTGGGCGGCGACTTCGGCCGCAAAGTCGTCCGCCTTCTTCTCTATGCCCTCGCCGACCACGTAGAGCGTAAAGGCCTTCACCGAGGTGCCACGCTCCTTGAGCATCTGCTCCACGGTCTGCTTGTCGTTCTTCACGAAAGCCTGGTTCATCAAGGACACTTCCTTGAGGAACTTCTGCACCGCGCCCTCGATGCGCTTGGACACGATCTCGGGCGACTGCACGGGCTTGCCCTCGGCCTGCGCCTTGGCGGCATCTTCGGCGGCCTTGCCTGCGGCCACGGCGCGTTCTTTCTCGATCAACTCAGCCGGCACCTCGGCGCTGGTCAGCGCCACGGGCTTCATCGCGGCGATGTGCATGGCCACGTCCTTGGCGGCGACTTCATCGCCCTCGTACTCGACCACTACGCCGATGCGCGTGCCGTGCAGGTAGGAGGCGAGCTTGTTGCCACCTTGGAACGCCTTGAAGCGGCGGAAGGTCATGTTTTCGCCGATCTTGCCGATCAGGCCCTTGCGCACGTCTTCCAGCGTGGGGCCGAAGCTGTCCTGGCTGTAGGGCAGCGCGCCGAGCGCCACCACGTCGGCCGGGCCGTGCTTGGCCACGAGTTCGGCCGCGGCCTTGGCCATGGCGATGAAGCTGTCGTTCTTGCTGACGAAGTCGGTCTCGCTGTTGACCTCGATCATGCCGCCCGTGCTGCCTTCGATGAAGATGGCGACCACGCCTTCGGCCGTGATGCGCGAGGCCGCCTTGCCGGCCTTGGTGCCGAGCTTGACGCGCAGCAGCTCTTCGGCCTTGGCCATGTCACCGTCGGCTTCGGTGAGGGCTTTTTTGCACTCCATCATGGGGGCGTCGGTCTTGGCACGCAGCTCAGCCACCATGCTTGCGGTAATTGCAGCCATTTGTATTCCTTCCGTAGTCAATAGCAATAGGGGTGAATCAGATTTCGGGCTCAAAAAAGGGGCCCGCCATGAGCCCCTTTCGTTTGGCGCAGCAGCGCATGGGCCTTGCGTCAGGCCGCAGACTCTTCCACTTCGACGAACTCATCGGAACTTTCGGCGGCAACGGCCTTGACCACTTCGTTCACCGCGTTCGCACGGCCTTCGAGGATCGCGTCGGCGATACCACGCGCGTAGAGCGCCACGGCCTTGGCCGAATCGTCGTTGCCGGGGATCACGTAATCGATGCCCTCGGGCGAGTGGTTGGTGTCCACCACGCCGATCAGCGGGATGCCGAGCTTTTTGGCCTCAGCCACGGCAATCTTGTGGTAGCCCACGTCGATCACGAAGATGGCGTCGGGCAATGCTGCCATGTCCTGGATGCCGCCGATGTCACGCTCGAGCTTGGCGAGTTCGCGGTTGAAGTTGAGCTGCTCTTTCTTGCTCATGTTGTCGAGCCCAGCCTCGATCTGGGCCTTCATGTCCTTGAGCCGCTTGATCGAGCTCTTGACGGTTTTGAAGTTGGTCAACATGCCGCCCAGCCAGCGCTGATCCACGAAGGGAACGCCAGCGCGCCGCGCCTCGGCGGCCACGAGCTCGCGCGCCTGGCGCTTGGTGCCCACCATCAAAATGGTGCCGCGGTTGGCGGTGAGCTGGCGTGCAAATTTCTGCGCCTCCTCGAACATCGGCAGGGTTTTTTCGAGGTTGATGATGTGGATTTTGTTGCGCTGCCCGAAGATGAAGGGAGCCATCTTGGGGTTCCAAAAGCGCGTCTGGTGACCGAAATGGACGCCAGCTTCCAGCATTTCGCGCATGGTGATAGACATAAAAATTCTCCAAAGGTTGGGTCTGAAATCCAGCCCCCTTCTTTGCCCGCCATGCCCGGCCTTGTTCAGGCCATCGACAGCGGTGCAACACCTTTACGGGGCTGGTTTGCGATTGGTTTTGCTGTGGGGCATGCGCCCGCAAGGGTGACGCCCAGAGCAAAACCTGCGGATTTTAGCATTGTCGGCCTCGCCCAACGGCAGACACTACACCGGCTCGTGCACTGAGGCTCCCCTAGGAGCCTGTCGGACTTTGGGCGTCGATAGCGAGAACGCGCCCCAGCGAGGCCAGTTTTTGCCGGATTCGCAGCCCCATAGTGGCGCTATGGGGCAAGAAGCCGGTAAAAAATGGGCCGCTGCGGCGCATTCGCAGCCGACGACTCCAAAGTCCGACAAGCTCCTAGCCCAGGACTTCCATGAGCATGCGCGCAACGCCCTGTTGCCACGGCGGCAAGACCAGGTCGAAGGTGGACTGGAATCTGGCGCAGTCCAGGCGCGAATTGTGCGGGCGCGGCGCCGGCAGCGGGTAAGCGCTCGCGGGGATGGGGAGCAGCTCATTTGCTTTGATTTCGAGAGCTGGCTGCGCTTGCTGCGCCTGCTCCAGCACGTATTTTGCATACGAAAACCAGGTGGCCTCGCCCGCCGCGGCGAGGTGGTACAGACCGGCATCCTGCGGGTGCGTCAGCAGGTGGCGAATGGCGTGGGCGCTGCAGTCGGCCAGCAGCTCAGCCCCCGTGGGCGCGCCCCACTGATCGTCGATGACGGTGAGGCGCTCGCGCTCCTGCGCGAGGCGCAGCATGGTCTTGGCAAAGTTGCCGCCGCGCGCGCCGTACACC
Organism: Extensimonas perlucida; assembly: GCF_007655255.1. Classification (GTDB taxonomy): domain Bacteria; phylum Pseudomonadota; class Gammaproteobacteria; order Burkholderiales; family Burkholderiaceae_C; genus Extensimonas; species Extensimonas perlucida. The sequence goes on along the minus strand of NZ_VMYE01000001.1, from coordinate 160,063 downwards.
CAGCTCGTACGCACGATGAGGTGCCGCGCGCCAGAGTGCACGATGCGCTGTTCGCCCTCCCACTTGCTGCGACCATACACGCTCAGCGGTGCCGGGGCATCGGTTTCGCGCCAGGGGCGGCTGCCGCTGCCATCGAAGACATAGTCGGTGCTGTAGTGCACGAGCCAGGCGCCCAGGCGCGCGGCTTCTTCTGCAAGCACGCCAGGCGCGACGGCGTTCACGGTGTGCGCCAGCTCGGGCTCGCTCTCGGCGCGATCGACGGCGGTGTACGCGGCAGCGTTCACGATGACCTGCGGGCGCAGGGCGCGCACGGTGGCCGCCAGATCGGCCGGGCGCGACAGGTCGCCGCAGTGGTCGCGGCTGTGGCGGTCTAGCATGGTGAGCTGGCCCAGCGGCGCCAGGCTGCGCTGCAGCTCCCAGCCGAGCTGGCCGTTTTTGCCCAAAAGCAGGATGTTCATGGGTGGGTGCAAGTTGGTGGGCGCACGGCGGGTGTGCGCCGCTCGCGTGCAAAAAAGCGCTGGCGCAGCAGCGCCTAGGAGCCTGTCGGACTTTGGAATCGTCGGCTGCGAATGCGCCGCAGCGGCCCATTTTTCACCGGCTTCTTGCCCCATAGTCCCGCTATGGGGCGGCGAATCCGGCAAAAACTGGTCTCGCTGGGGCGCATTCTCGCTTTCGACGCCCAAAGCCCGACAGGCTCCTAGCGAAAGGCGCCGTCGAATCGGCCGCTCGAGCCATTATCCATGCTGCATGGCAGGCCATCGAGGCGTCGCGCAGACGGCACAAAACCGCGCAACCAGACACAGCGCCGCATTCGCGCATTACACTTTCAGGAGCATGCAGCCGCCCATTGTCCTTGGACTGCGTGCCGCTGCGCCAGGAGGGCTTGCTCTTGGCAATTCCTCGGAGGACCTATGGCGAAAAGCTTGCAAAGCGTCGGTAACGACAAGAAAAAGAGCGAAAAAAGTGCAAAAAGCGATGCCCGGCTCGCGCGCACCGTGCAGGACTCGGCGCAGCAGATCTGGCTTGCCGGCTTGGGCGCCTTTGCCAAGGCACAAGAAGAAGGCAGCAAAGTGTTCGAGGCCCTGGTGAAAGAAGGCCTGGACATGCAGCGCAAGACGCAGAAAGCGGCGCAGGACAAAATCACCGAGGCAGCCAACCGCATGGGCTCGCTGACCAGCGAACTGGGCTCGCACACCTTTGGCGGCCTGGACAAGCTCGAATCGATTTTCGAGGAGCGCGTGTCCCAAGCGCTGGGCAAGCTCGGCGTGCCCACGGCCCACGATCTGCGTGCGCTGCAGGATCGCATGGACGCGCTCACGCACAGCCTGAACCGGGCCACGGCCCAGCGCAGCGCTGCCGCTGCGCCCCGCGCCACCACGGCACGCCGCAGCGCCGAACAAGCGCCCGCCGAAGCCGCGCCAACGCAAAAACCGGCGGCTGCGCCCGTTCAGTCCACGCCACGCGCACGCAAAACCGCGGCGGCGGCCAAAAGCGCCGCGCCCTCAGCCAAGACCTGACGCATCGGGCAATGCGCCAGCGGCTGCGTCCTTGCGGGCGGGCGCAGCCGCTGCATGCAGCGCAAGGGCTGCACCAATATTGCTGCATTGCACAAGACAGGCTCGGTTAGAGTAAGCGCTGGAGACAACGAGCAAGGCATCAAGCCCCCATCGAGCGAGCCCACAATGACCAAAAAAGCGCCACGCCGCACTGCTCAGCGCATTCTCGAAACGGCGCTGGAATTGTTCAATCGCTTTGGCGAGCCCCATGTCTCGACCACGCTGCTCGCGGCCGAGCTGCGCATCAGCCCTGGCAACCTTTATTACCACTACGCCGGCAAAGATGCGCTGGTGAATGCGCTGTTCGACCGCCACGCGCATGCGCTGTCGGGCTTGCTGGACGCGAGCAGCAGTGTGCGCCAGATCGAGGATGCGTGGTTTTTCATGCACACGCTGTTCGAGCAAATGTGGCAATTTCGCTTTCTGTACCGCGACCTCAACGAGTTGCTGTCGCGCAACCGCCATCTGGAAACGCACTTCCAGCCGCTGCTGGTGCGCAAAGTCGCGGCACTGCGCACCTTGCTGGGCAACTTGGGCGACTCCGGCGCCTTGCAGCAAGCGCTCGCCCAGGCAGAACTGCAAGCCACCGCCACCAACATGGCCGTGGTGCTGTGCTACTGGCTGAGCTTCGAGTATGTGCGCGACCCGCGCCACGCGCTCGAGCCCACAGGCGCCCAGAGCGCTTTGCTGCGCGGCGCACAGCAAGTGCTGCACCTGCTCACGCCCTATCTGGCAGAACGCCCCCGCGCCCATCTGCGCAGCCTGGCCCAGGCCTATGCCGCACCCTGGCCCGCCGCGCCGCAAATGGCCCATGGCATGCCCCCCGACGCCCCACTTTTTGCAGGAGACCCATCATGGCGCAGTGGACCCCCTTCCCCTACCGAGACCTGTACCGCTTCGACCCCGCGCGCCTGACGCAACTGTGGCCGCGCCTGCACGCAGGCGACGCCGAGCCCTGTCCCGACAATGACAAGCTGCTGCACGCCTGGTTGCTGCTGCACAGCGGCCAGTTCCAGGAGGCGGCCGAGCTTGGGCAGCGCCTGGGCGGCGCGGGCCTCACTGTGGCGAACAAGGCCACGGCGCTCTACGCCAACTACCTCGAACCCAGCGAGTCGGCGCGCCAGGACTTGCTGCTGCAGGTGGCCGAACGCGCCCAGGCACAAGCCGCCGACGCCCCCGACAACCCCAATGCCTGGTTCTGGCGCGCGTATGCGCTCGCCCGCTACGGCCAGAGCATCAGCGTCGCCAAGGCCGTCGCGCAGGGCCTGGGCAACGCGGTCAAGGAGGCGCTGCAAAAAACTCTGGCGCTTGCGCCGCAGCATGCGCACGCGCACATCGCACTCGGCGCCTTCGACGCCGAAGTCATCGACAAGCTCGGGCCGCTCGTGGGGCAGATGACCTTCGGCGCGAAGAAAGAAACCGCGCTCGAGCACCTGCGCCAAGGGCTTGCGCTGCACCCGCAATCGACCATCGGCCTGCTCGAATACGCGAACGCGCTGCTGATGCTCGAGGGTGATGAGAAGATGGACGAAGCGACCAGGCTTTACGAGCAGGCTGCTGCCAGCACGCCGCTGGATGCCTCCGAGCACCTGGACGTGGAACTGGCGCGCGCAGAACTCGAAGGCTGATGCCCACACGCAACGCCGCTACGACGCCGCCCACGCTCGTGTGGTTCCGGCGTGACCTGCGCGACGACGACCACGCCGCCCTCAGCGCGGCGCTGCGCACGGGCGGCGCGGTGTATTGCGCCTTCGTCTTCGACACCGACATCCTTGACGCGCTGCCCAGCCGGCGCGACCGGCGTGTGCATTTCATCCACGGCAGCCTGCAAGCGCTCGACGCCGCCTTGCGTGCGCGCGGCGGTGCGCTGATCGTACGCCATGGCCGCGCCACGCAGCACATTCCGGCGCTCGCGCAGGCACTGGGCGTGGGCGCCGTGCACGCGAACCGCGACTACGAACCCGCCGCCAAGGCGCGCGACGCGGCCGTGGCCCGCGCGCTCGCGGCGCTGGGCATCGCGCTGCACCTGCACAAAGACCAGGTCATCTTCGACGGCGACGCCGTGTGCACGCGCGCGGGCACGCCGTTCACCGTCTTCACGCCGTACAAAAATGCCTGGCGCCAGCGCCTGCTGCAGCAGGCACCGCCTGGCGCACCGCCCGACGAGCTCCCGGACCTTGCCGCGCACGGCTGCGCAGGCCGGCTTGCGAGCCCGCCGCCTGACCTATCCACAGGCGTGCCTGCGCTCGCCGACATCGGCTTTGCAGCGACGAACTTGCCCGAACTCGGCATCACGCCCGGCATGCAAGGCGCGCGGACGCTGTGGGAGGCGTTCGCGCAGGGGCGCATCCAGCGCTACGCAGAGCTGCGCGACTACCCGGCGCGCCGCGGCGTGAGCTACCTCTCGGTGCATTTGCGCTTTGGCACCATCGCGATCCGCGCACTCGTGCGCCAAGCGCTCGCCCTGCGCGCCGACGCCTGGCTCGACGAGCTCATCTGGCGCGAGTTCTATTTCATGATCCTCGACCACTTCCCACATGTGACCGTGCGCGCCTTCAAACCCGCGTATGACGCGATCGCGTGGGACGACTGGCCGCAGGGCCTGGCCGCGTGGCAAGCGGGGCGCACCGGCTACCCGCTCGTCGATGCCGCGATGCGGCAACTGCTGCACTGCGGCTGGATGCACAACCGCCTGCGCATGCTCACGGCCTCGTTCCTGTGCAAAGACCTGGGGCTCGACTGGCGTCTGGGCGAGCGCCACTTTGCCGCGCAGCTCAACGACTTCGACCTCGCCGCGAACAACGGCAACTGGCAATGGGCCGCTTCGAGCGGCTGCGACGCGCAGCCGTACTTTCGCATCTTCAACCCCGTGACCCAGTCGCAAAAGTTCGACCCGCAGGGCAACTTCATCCGCCGCTACGTCCCTGAACTCGCGCGCGTGCCGCTACCCTTTTTGCACGCCCCGCGGACCATGGATCGCCGCACCCAGCAGGCCGCCGGCATCACGCTGGGGCAGGACTACCCGCTCCCCATCGTCGAGCACGCAAGCGCCCGCCAACGAACCCTCGCGCGCTACGCGGTGGTGAAGGCGCCTGGGAGCAAGGTAATTGGAATCTGACCCCAATTACGGTTTTTTGCTCAGTCCGCGTCGCCAAAGCGCCGCAGCGCAATTTGCAGCAGGCCGTCGAAGATCAGGTTCTCGACGAGCTCGAAGGGGCGCGTCATGCTCGGCGCCATCTTCCAGCCTGCGCCGCCGGTCATGAGGCAGGCGGGCTCTGCGCCGCAGTGCTGCAGCAGGTGCTGGTACATGCGCTCGACCGCGCCGGCGATCGCGTAGGTGCTGCCGCTCGTGAGCGCGTCGCTCGTGTTCGTGGGAAAGAGCCGCACCTCGCCCGTGGGCACGTGCAGGCCCGCGGTGCCGGCCTCAAGCGCGCGCAGCATGATGCCGTGGCCCGGCAGGATCAGGCCACCGAGAAAATTGCCCGCAGCGTCTATGCACTCCACGGTCACGGCCGTGCCCACCATCACGAGCACGATGGGGCGTGACGCGCCCTGCGCGAGCACGTGGTGGCGCGCGCCTATCATGGCCACCCAACGGTCTGCGCCCAGGCGCGAGGGGTAGTCGTAGCCGTTGGTCAGGCCCGCTTCCTGCGCCGAGGGCACGACCCAGTGCGGCGTCACGTCCCACAGCTCCATCTGCTCGACCACGCGGCGCCGCGCGATGTCGCCCGCCACCACGCAGCCGAGCATGCGCTTGGGCGCCGGCAGATTCGCCCAACTGCCCTCGGCCAGGCGATCGATGTGTTCGAGGAACTCGGTGCCCTGCGCGAGCAGCGCGGCGCCCGGGCGGTGCGCGTCGTACAAGGCCCACTTGAGGCGCGTGTTGCCCACGTCTATGGCGAGGAATGTCATGGAGCGCGATTATGGGGTTTTGTGCCGTGCGCGCGGCCTCGGGGCGCACGCTGCAAACTTCGCGAGGGAGGGATGCCCCCTGAGCGTTCAGCTCTGGCGCCAGGGCAAGCCATGAAAGCGCCAGCCGCCCAGGCGCCCGCGCTGCGCATGCGTGTCGAGGTCGCCCTCGAAGCCTTCGAGCACGTTGTAGGCCGTCAGGCCCAGCTCGGTGGCGCGGCGTGCGGCGGCGATGGAGCGCACACCGCTGCGGCAGATCAGCAGCGCCGGCATGCCGCGCGGCACGGCGGCGCACAGCAGCGCGTCGAAGTCCGGGTTGGGCAGCATGTCGGGCCACTGCTTCCAGGGCACGGCAAGGGCGCCGGGCACTTCGCCGACCCAGGCGCGCTCGGCGTCGCTGCGCACATCGACGAGCACGCCGCGGCCCTGCTGCACCCACTGCCAGGCCAGCTGGGGCGGGATGTCGCCCGCGTAACCGCTCGCGGGGCGCGGCGCCTGCAGCGCGGCGCCGTCGGCATCGTGGCGCACCTGCGGAGACAGGCCCGAGTGCAGATTCGCTGGCACGGCGGTGTCCATGCGCGCGGGGCGCGGCAGCTGCAGTTGCGCCATGAGCGCGACGAACTCCTCCTCGCTATGGCCCGCGAGGCGTGCGTTGCCGGCTTTCTCGGCGCCTATGGTCGAGTGGCTGCGGCCGCGGTAGTCGTGGCCGGGCCAGACCATGGTGTCGTCTGGCAAGGTAAACAGCTGCTCGTGGATGCTGCGGTACAGCGCTGCGGCACTGCCCGATTGGAAGTCGGTACGCCCGCAGCCGTCGATGAGCAGCGTATCGCCCGTGAATACATGCCCGCGCCAGAGGTAGCACATGCTGCCTGCCGTGTGCCCCGGCGTGTGCAGCGCGCGCAGCGTCTCGGCGCCGAACGCCAGCGTGTCACCGTGCTGCAGCTGCACCGCGGCCGTGCCTATGCCGCAGCCCGCAGGCGCGGCCAGGCGTGCGCCCGTGTGCTCGGCCAGGCGCGCCGCGCTCGTCACGTGGTCGGCGTGCGCGTGCGTCTCGAGCACCCAGCGCAGGCGCAAGCGCTGCGCCTGCAGCACGCCGAGGTCGCGCTCGAGCTGCTCATCGACCGGGTCGATGATGAGCGCCTCGCGCGTGGCCGGGTCATGCAGCACATAGGTGTAGGTGCTCGATGCGGGGTCGAAGAGTTGCTGCGGGATCATGGGAAGGGATTTTTGCAAATTCGGTCTACCGCGCTCACCGGGGGCTACGCAGATCACTCCCACTCGATTATCAACAGGTCGCCTAAACCCAGATTGTTCACGAGGACGCGGGATGATGGCGAGGCGGCTGGCCGTGTCGAGCGCGCTGCGCCCGGTTTGCCAGTGATTTGCCGGGCATCTCCAGCGAGCGCGCTACTGCCACGATGGAGCGGCCTGCCTCGATCACCTGCTTGATCGCCGCTTCCCGAAATTCCGGCCTGTGTATCTACGATCTGTTCCTGTATTCATCTTTTTCCCACAAGCTTACAAACCTCGTGGTGTCCATTTTTCGGGAGCCAGTTCAGTTTTCACTGCTCCCTTCGGGGACCTTTTTCTTGGGTCCGCGTTCGGCGTGAAAGGTATCCGCAACCAGCCTAATTTCGAGGTCATGGGAAAATACTGTATAAAACATCAGTATTCGCCATGAACACCTCTGCTGTCACCCATCCTCACGATCCTGCCGCGCGGTTTCCGCGCGCGGCTGACGCTGCGCGAGCGGTAGCCGGCGTGTGGCTCGGCACCGAGATCGGCCGGCAGGCCACGGCCGTGGTCTCCACGGGCTGGACGCAGCTCGACCGTGAACTGCCCGGCGGCGGCTGGCCCAGCCAGTCGATCATCGAAGTGCTGGCCTCGCAGCCCGCAGTTGTCGAATGGCGCCTGCTCGGGCCGGTTCTGCGCCGGGTCGCCGAGCGCGGCGGCCAGATCGTGGTCGTCGCGCCGCCGCGCCAGCCTTATCTGCCGGGGTTGCAGCAGGAGGGTCTGGACGAGCGCAGCTTCGTGTGGATCGAGGCGCAGACACCTGCCGAGCGCCTGTGGACGACGGAGCAGTTGGTAAAGACCAATTCCTGCGGGGCGGTCGTCGCTTGGCTTGCGCAGGCGCGTGCGGAGCAAATCCGCCGCCTGCAGGTCTGTGCGCAGAACTGCGAGGGCCTGGTGTTCCTGTGCCGTCCCGAAGCTGCGCGACACGAATCCTCGGCCGCGCCACTGCGCGTGCATGCCGGTTTCGCGCTGGACTGGGAGCTGCGCCTGCAGATCCTCAAGCGCCGCGGTCCGTCGCTGGACGCGCCGATTGTCTTGCCGTCGATGCCTGGAGGCTTGGCCTCCATCATCACGCCCAGGCTGCTGCGTCCGAGCCAGCTCTTTTCTCGGTAGGGGTGCCCGCCGATGCTGTGGGCAGCCCTGTCATTGCCTTTCGGCCCCGACGAGACACCGCCGTCCAGTGATGACCTTCACGGACTGGCGAACTGGGCCTTGCAGTTCACCCCCCGCGTTGCCATTGCCGATGAAGCCGTCGTCCTGGAGGTAGAGGCCAGCACACGCCTGTTCGGCGGGCGCCGGAAACTGCACGAGCGCATCGCGAGTGAAGGCCGCGAACTGGGCATGGCCGCGCTCGCCTGGGCGCCCAACAGCCTGGCAGCGCTGGCGTGCGTGCGCGCCGGGGTGCTCAATGGGGTGCATCGCCCACTGCCAGAGGTACTGGACGCACTGCCGATGGGCACGCTGTCGGCCATCAGGTCCCACCACCTGACCTTGGCCCAGTTGGGATGCCGGACGCTTGGCGACGTACGGCGCCTGCCACGAGGCGGGATAAGCCGGCGTTTCGGCAAGGAACTGCTGGGCGCGCTCGACCAGGCCTACGGCCTGCGGCCCGAGGCGCACGGCTGGATCGAGTTGTCCGAGACCTTCCGTGCGCGGCTGGAGCTGATGAGCCGGGTGGAGACCGCCCCCGCGCTGCTCTTGGGTGCGCGGCGGCTTCTGGTTCAATTGTGCGGCTGGCTGGCTGCCCGGCATGCGGGCACGACGGCGTTCACGCTGCGCTGGGCGCACGACACCATGCGCTCGCACGATGCCGGCGAAGGCGGCGAGCTGACGATCCGCATTGCGCATCCCATGCGCCAGGTCGAGCACCTGTGCCGCCTGCTGGCCGAGCATCTGGCCCGCGTCGAACTGCTCGCCCCCGTGGGCGATCTTGCCCTGGAGGCGATCGACGTGGTGCCGCTGGAGGAGCGCAGCGCCTCGCTGCTGCCCGACGAAAAAAGCGAGAGCGAATCGCTGGCCCTCGTGCTGGAGCGCATCGCGGCGCGCCTGGGGCCGGAGCGCGTGCGCCGGCCCGTGCTGTGCGAGGACGAACGGCCCGAATGGGCTCAGCACTGGCAACCGGCACCACAACCGCTGCCGCGCCAGCGCATCGCGCCGCCCGACGTGCCGCAGCCTACTTTCATCCTGGCCGAACCACAGCGGCTGGCGGTGCGCGACCATCGGCCCATCTACCAGGGGCCGCTCATGCTGCTGTCCGGGCCGCATCGCGTGGAAGGCGGCTGGTGGCACCTCGGCGAGGATGATGCGTCCACCCGCCACGTCGAGCGCGACTACTGGGTTGCGCTGAGCCAGTACGCCGGCGTGCTGTGGGTCTACCAGGAGCGTCTGGCTGGTGACGCCACGGCTTGGTACTTGCATGGGTCGTTTGCGTGAGCACGCCATGGCCAGCGCATCCACCACCTTGCCGGACTACGCGGAACTCCGGTGCCTCAGCAACTTCTCCTTCCTGCGTGGCGCGAGCCACCCGGAAGAACTGGTCGAGCGGGCCAGCAAGCTCGGCTACGCCGCGCTGACCATCGCCGATGAGTGCTCGATGGCGGGCGTGGTGCGCGCCCACGTCGCCGCCAAGGAGCATGGCCTCAAGCTGCTGATCGGCAGCCAGTTCGAGGTCGAAGCCGAGGAACCGCTGGCGCCATTCACACTGGTCGTGATCGCATGCAACGGCAATGGTTACGGGAATCTCTGCGAATTCATCACCCGCCTGCGTCGTGCGTCGCCGACGAAGGGCACCTACCGGCTGCGCGCAGCCGACCTCGATCCGCAGGCGCTGACCGATTGCGTGGTGCTGGCCTCGCTGCGGCGTCCTGCCACCCCCGAACAGTTGCTCGCCATCGCACGCTGGGTGCTGGACCGCTTCATCGGCCGCTGCTGGCTGGCCGTTGAGTTGCTGCGGCGCCTGGACGATGAAATGTGGCTACACCGGCTGCGCGAGGTCAGCGACCTGACCTTAATTCCACTGGTCGCGTGTGGCGACGTCCACATGCACCTGCGCTCGCGCAAGATGCTGCAGGACGTCCTCACCGCCACGCGCCTGGGCAAGGCGCTGACGCACTGCGGCCGAGGTTTGCAGCCGAACGCGGAGCGGCATCTGCGCTCGCGCCTGCGCCTGGCGCAGACCTATCCGCCCGAACTGCTGGCCGAGACGCTGCGCGTGGCGGCGCGCTGCAACTTCTCGCTCGATGAACTGTGCTACCAGTATCCCGAGGAAGTCGTTCCCCCTGGAGAGACACCGGCTAGCCATCTGCGCCGCATCACATACGAAGGTGCCGGGCGGCGTTGGCCCGATGGCATTCCGGCCAAGGTGCAGGAACAGATCGAGCACGAGCTGGCGCTGATCTCGGAACTGAACTACGAGCCGTATTTCCTTACCGTTGCCGACATCGTGGCCTTCGCGCGCTCGCGCCATATCCTTTGCCAAGGCCGGGGCAGCGCGGCCAATTCGGTGGTCTGCTACTGCACGGGGATCACGGAGGTGGACCCTGCCCGCATGGCGATGCTGTTCGAGCGCTTCATCAGCAAGGAACGCGGCGAACCGCCCGACATCGACGTGGACTTCGAGCACGAGCGCCGTGAAGAAGTCATCCAGTACCTGTACCACAAGTACGGCCGCGAGCGCGCCGCGCTGACGGCCGTGGTGATCAGCTACCGGCCCAAGAGCGCGATCCGCGACGTGGGCAAGGCGCTGGGATTCGAGCCCGAGACGCTGGACGCGCTCGCCAAGGGCCATCAATGGTGGGACGGCAAGAAGATCGCACCCGAGCGGCTGGCCGAGGTGGGCCTGTCCCTGGACAGCCTGAAGGTGCGCCAGCTGGTGCGCCTGGCCAGCCAGTTGCTGGGCTTCCCCCGCCACCTGAGCCAGCACGTGGGCGGATTCGTGCTCACGCGCGGACCGCTGTCGCGCACGGTGCCGATCGAGAACGCGGCAATGGAAGACCGCACGGTGATCGAGTGGGACAAGGATGACTTGGACGCCATGGGCTTGCTGAAGGTGGACGTGCTGGCGCTGGGCATGCTCACCGCGATCCGCAAGGCACTGACCTTCATCGGCGAACGCCGGGGCCATGCCTTCGAGATGCAGGACATCCCGGCGGAAGACCCGCAGACCTACGAGATGATCAGCCGGGCCGACACGGTGGGCGTGTTCCAGATCGAGTCGCGCGCCCAGAAGAGCATGCTTGCGCGCCTGCGGCCGCAGTGCTTCTACGACTTAGTGATCGAGGTGGCGATCATCCGGCCCGGGCCAATCCAGGGTGGTATGGTGCATCCCTACCTCAACCGGCGCCAGGGCATCGAGCCGGTGAGCTATCCGAGCGAGGCACTGCGCGAGGCGCTGGGCCGCACGCTGGGCGTGCCCATCTTCCAGGAACAGGTGATGCAAATCGCCGTGCTCGCTGCGGGCTTCAGTCCCGGCGAGGCCGACCAGCTACGTCGCTCGATGGCGGCTTGGAAGCGCAAGGGGGGCCTGGAGAAGTACTACGCCAAGCTAGTGGACGGCATGACCGCGCGCGGCTACGAGCGCGAATTCGCCGAGTCGATCTTCGACCAGATTCAAGGGTTTAGCGAATACGGCTTTCCCGAAAGCCATGCGGCGAGCTTCGCGCTGCTGGTCTACGCCTCGTGCTGGATCAAGCGGCACCACCCCGCCGAGTTCCTGGCCGCGATGCTCAACAGCCAACCGCTGGGCTTCTACTCACCCTCGCAGTTGGTGCAGGACGCGCACCGCCACGGCGTGGAGGTACGCCCGGCCGACGTGCTGGCCAGCGACTGGGACTGCACCCTGGAAGGCTTGGAAGATCCGCCCGCAGTGCGACTGGGCCTACGCATGATCGCAGGGATGCCGGGCATGGCAGCCGAGCGCATCGTGGCCGCACGGGCGCAAAGCCTGTTCGAGGACGCCGAGGACCTGGCGCGGCGCGCGGCACTGGATGAGCAGGACATGCGCCGGCTCGCCGGCGCGGACGCACTCGCCAGCTTGGCCGGACACCGACGCCAGCAGGTTTGGGAGGCTTCTGCACTCAAGGCCACGCCAAGGCTCTTGCGCGATGCGCCGGTGAACGAAGACTTCCTGGAGCTGCCCGCCGCGCCCGAGGGCGAGGAGATCGTCTTCGACTACGTCAGCACCGGCCTCACCCTGCGACGCCACCCGCTGGCGCTACTGCGGCCGATGCTGCGCAAGCGCCGCCTGCAAAGCGCGCAGGAACTGCAAGACCTGCCCGATGGCCGGCTGGTGCGCTGCTGCGGGATCGTCACGCTGCGCCAGCAGCCACAGACGGCCAAGGGCGTGATCTTCGTCTCGTTGGAAGACGAAACCGGGGTGGTCCAGGTGATCGTGTGGAAGAGCGTGCGTGAGCGCCAGCGCGCGGCGCTGCTGCAATCGAGGCTGCTGGCCGTACAGGGCCGATGGCAACGCGAGGGCGACGTGTGCAACGTGGTGGCAGCACGACTGGTGGATCTGACGCCGCTGCTGGGTCGGCTGGCCGAGGCGACGAACAAGAGCCGGGATTTTCACTGACCCGGCAGTGGATAGCGCCCGAGCCGGGAATGCGGAAGGCCCCAGTTCGCATTCCTGGCTGACCGCACTGCGGCGCGCCGCGAAGGTATCGGTATCGCAACATAAGAGCCGATGCCATACCTGCAATTCACCCATACCTGCGACTGTTCGGCGCCGGCCTGCTAACCGCAGACCTGGCCAGAGGCTGCGCAACAACCTCGACGCCAGTCGCGTTCGATATCCGCGGAGGAAGCGCCTGTGGCGCTCGAACCCGCGGCGCCCGAATACATCCCCGTCACACGCTATGGCCGCCACACCCTCGTGGAACTTGCACCGACAGCAGCACAGCGTGATCTGCTGTTGCAGACCATCGACGCTTCCATGACCGAGCTTCCCGAAATTTCGGCCTGTGTATCTACGATCTGCTCCTCTATTCATCTTTTTCCCGCAAGCTTACAAACCTCGTGGCGTCCATTTTCCGGGGGCCAGTTCAGTTTCACAGCGGTATGACTTGAGGCAGACTTTGCTGCGGTATGTGCAGCTCTACAACCACCACTTGCCCCAATCAGCCCTGCAGAGCAAGACGCCTATGCAGGCTATGAGTGGGTGGTACGATTCACACCCTCATTTGTTCCATCGGCGGCCTTATGATCGTCCGGGACTGGACAACTAGCCCTCCCCCACACCCGAGGAGCTTACCCATGAGCCCAGCGCCCGCGCCCCAGTTGCCTTTTTGGCAACAACCGCCCGAGGCGCTCTATGCCCAGCTGCGGTGCAGCACCGCAGGGCTCAGCGCGAGCGAGGCGCAGGCGCGGCTTGCACGTTACGGGCCCAACAGCGACGCAGCACCGCCCAGCCGTGGCCTGCTGCGCGCCATAGGGCGGCGCCTTTTGGAGCCGCTTTCGCTGATCCTGCTGGGCGCAGGCGCCATCTCGGCCGCCACGGGCGACAACGTGGGCGGAGGCATCATCGTGGCGATTCTTTGCCTCTCGATCGGCCTGGACACGCTGCAGGAAGGACGCGCCACGCGCGCTGCCGAGATGCTGCGCCAGTCCGTGGCGCTGCGCGCCGAGGTGCTGCGCGACGGCACTTTTCGCCAAGTGCCGGTGCAGGACATCGTGCCTGGCGACGTGATCCGCGTGCGCGCGGGCGACATCATCCCCGCCGACGCGCTGGTGCTGCAGGCCGACGCCTTCACTGCCGGCGAGGCGGCGCTCACGGGCGAGCCCTATCCCGTCGAAAAGCGCCCCGGCGTGGTCGATTCCAGCAGCCCGGCCGAGGCGCGCAACGCGCTGTTTCGCGGCGCCGTGGCGCAAACGGGTGAGGCGCTGGCGCTGGTCGCTGGCACGGGGCGCAATACGGTGTTCGGCGCGGCCGCGCTGGTGCTCGGCGAGGCGCAGCAGCCCTCGCCGTTCGAGCGCGACATGCACGCCTTCGGCCTGATGACGGCGCGCCTGACGCTCGCGCTCGTGCTGTTGGTGCTCACGGCGCACACGCTGTTCGGCCGGGCTGTGCTCGAATCGCTGCTGTTCGCCGTGGCGCTGGCCGTGGGGCTCACGCCCGAACTGCTGCCCATGATCACCACCGTGACGCTCTCGCGCGGGGCGCTGCGCATGGCGGCGCGCAAGGTGATCGTCAAGCGCCTCGCGAGCATCCACGACCTGGGCGCGATGACGGTGCTGTGCACCGACAAGACCGGCACGCTGACGCGCGCCGAGATCGCGCTCGACCGCAGCCTGGGCGCAGACGGCAGCCCCGACCCGCGCGCCGCGCAGCTCGCCGCCATCGCTGCCGATCTGGGCGGCGACCGCGGCGCGCTCGACGCGGCGCTACAGACCGCGCACCCCGAGGCGGCGCAGGGCTGGACGCTGCTGCGCCGCCAGGCGTTCGACTTCAGCCGGCGCCTGGGGAGCGTGCTGGCCGAACGCCAAACTGCACATAACGCTAATGGTGCAGCGCATGATGCGCTATCGAACACAGAGCGCCTGCTGATCGTCAAAGGCGCCCCGGAGGCCGTTTTGCCGCTGTGCACGCAGCGGCGCGTGGGCGACCAGCTGCTGCCGCAGGGCGAAGCCGAACGCGCGCAGGACGCCGCGCGCCTGCGCCAGCTCGCGCAGCAGGGCCTGCGCGTGCTCGCCGTGGCCTCGCGGCGCTGGGCGCCGCAGGATGCCGTGCCGCAGGAACTCGGCCCCGAGGAGGAGTCGGAGCTCGTCTTCGAGGGCTTGTGCGCCTTCGCCGATCCGCCCAAGCCGAGCGCGCCCGCGGCGATCGCGCGGCTCGCCGCGGCCGGAGTGCGGCTCAAGATACTCTCGGGCGACGACCCCGTCGTGGTGCAGCGGCTCGCGCAGCAGATGGGGCTGCGCGCCGAGCAGGTGCTCACGGGCGCCGAGGTCGCGCAGCTCAGCAACGAGGCGCTCGCGGTGCAGGTACAGGCTGTGGACGTCTATGGCCGCCTCACGCCCGACCAGAAGGCGCGCATCGTGCATGCGCTGCAGGCACGCGGTACGGTCACGGGCTTTCTGGGCGACGGCATCAACGACGCACCCGCGCTCAAGGCGGCCGACGTGGGCCTGTCGGTGGAGGGCGCGAGCGGCGTGGCGCAGGCCGCGGCGGACATGATCCTGCTGGCCTCGGACCTGCAAGTCGTGGCCGACGGCGTCGAGGAAGGGCGGCGCACCTTCGTCAACATCCTCAAGTACGTGCGCATGGGGGCGAGCTCCAATTTCGGCAACATGCTGTCCATGGCCGTGGCCTCGCTGCTGCTGCCCTTTTTGCCCATGCTGCCCACGCAGGTGCTGCTCAACAACCTGCTGTACGACTTTTCCGAGGTCGGCATCCCCTTCGACACCGTGCGTCCCGAAGCCCTGGCGCGCCCGCAGGTGTGGGACATGCACGGCCTGCTGCGCTTTGCGGGCATCATGGGGCCGCTGTCCTCGCTGTTCGACCTGGCCACATTCGCGGGCCTGCTGTGGCTCTACCACGCGACGCCCGAGGCGTTTCACACGCTGTGGTTCATGGAATCCATGGCCACGCAGATTCTGGTGATCTTCATCATCCGCACGCGCGCCCTGCCCTGGCAGGACAGGCCGCACCCCGCGCTCACGGCATCGTCCCTGGTGGCGCTCGCCGTGGCCCTGGTGCTGCCGTTCACGCCGCTGGGCGGGTGGTTCGGCTTCGTGCAGCCGGGCTGGGACATGCTCGGCGGGATGGCGCTGCTGGTGCTCGTCTATCTGCTGTGCGCGCAGCTGCTCAAGGGGTTTGCCCTGACCGGGAAATTTGGATAAAAAAGGCGTCCTATGCAGTCAGGGAAAGCGTTGGCAGCTATTGTTTTTTATGTTCACCTGCAGGCTTCGTAGGCGTAAAACCCAGCGCTTCCAAGTCTTCTGCTGAAAGGTGCAACTCCTCGACCTCGGGCTGGCGCCTTTCGATCGTGCGCCGCCGCTCGTGGCGCGTGGGTGGGCCTTGCTCCAGCTGGCGTCTGTCCGTGGCTGTTCTTTTGTCACCCGTCGCTGGCGCGTTGGCTGGGGGTGTCGCGGGTTGATCTTTGCCCATGGAAAGTCCTTTTGCCAGGCTCACTTGCCCCAGCTGTCCTTGAGCCCCACGGCCAGGTTGAACACGGGGTGCTGCGGCGTGTGTTCGACGCGGTCGGCGACGAAGTAGCCATGGCGCTCGAACTGGAACTTGTCGTCGGCCCGTGCCGTGGCGAGTGAAGGCTCGACGATGGCCTGCAGCACGCGCAGGCTCTGCGGGTTGAGCAGCTGCAAAAAGTCTTTGCCGCCCGCGTCGGGCTGCGCGTCGGTGAACAGGCGGTCGTAAAGGCGCACTTCGGCGCTGATGCCGTCGGCCACGCCCACCCAGGTGATGGCCGCCTTGACCTTGACGCTGTCCGCGCCGGGCGTGCCGCTCTTGGTGTCCGGCAGCACGCTGGCGTGCACCTCGGTGACCTGGCCGTTCGCGTCCTTCACGCAGCCTGTGCATTCGATCACGAAGCCGCCTTTGAGGCGCACGCGGTTGCTCGGGAACAGGCGCTTGTAGCCCTTGGGCGGCAATTCGGTGAAGTCGTCGCGCTCTATCCAGACCTCTTTGCCCAGCGTGAAGCGGCGCGGCGGCGGCGCGGGCTGGTCTTGCGGCGCATGCGGCAGGGCCGGCAGCTCGCAGGGTTCGAGGTGGCCCGCGCCGAACAGATCGTCCCAGTTCGTGAGCACGAGCTTGAGCGGCTCGAGCACGGCCATCGCGCGCGGCGCCTTGTGCTCGAGGTCGTCGCGCAGCGCGCCTTCGAGGGCGCTGTATTCGATCCAACTGTAATCTTTGGTGACGCCGATGCGCTCGCAAAAAAGCTGGATCGCCTCGGGCGTGTAGCCGCGGCGGCGCAGGCCGACGATGGTGGGCATGCGCGGATCGTCCCAGCCTTGCACGATGCCGGTATCGACCAGGTGCTTGAGCTTGCGCTTGCTCGTGACCACATAGGTCAGATTCAAGCGTGCGAACTCGTACTGGCGCGGCTGCGGCGTGGCAATCAACCCGCCCGCGGCGAGGTGGTCGAGCAGCCAGTCGTAGAACGGGCGCTGGTCTTCGAATTCGAGCGTGCAGATGCTGTGCGTGATGCGCTCGAGCGCGTCCTCGATCGGGTGCGCAAAGGTGTACATCGGGTAGATGCACCAGCGCATGCCGGTGGCGTGGTGCGCGGCATGCTTGATGCGGTAGAGCGCCGGATCGCGCAGGTTGATGTTGGGCGAGGCCATGTCGATCCTGGCACGCAGCACCGCGGCGCCGTCGGGCAGCTCGCCCTCCTTCATCTGGCGAAAGCGCGCGAGGTTCTCGGCCACGCTGCGCGTGCGGTAGGGGCTGTCCACCCCCGGCGTGGCAAAGTCGCCGCGGCGCGCGCGCATCTCTTCGGGCGTTTGCTCATCGACGTAGGCCAAGCCCTGCTCGATCAGGTACTCGGCCGCGCGGTACATGAAGTCGAAATAGCTGCTCGCGTAGTAGAGGTGCTCGGTGCCGAAGGCGTGCCAGTCGAAGCCGAGCCAGCGCACCGCGTCGATGATGCCGTCCACGTACTCCTGGTCTTCTTTTTCGGGATTGGTGTCGTCGAAGCGCAGATGGCACACGCCGCCGTAGTCGCGCGCCAGGCCGAAATTCAGGCAGATGCTCTTGGCGTGGCCTATGTGCAAATAGCCGTTGGGCTCGGGCGGAAAGCGCGTGCGGATGCGCGCCGGGTCGAGCGGCCCTGTGGCATGGTGCGCCGCGTCGCCCGGGCTGCCGCCCCAGCGTGCCTGGGCGAATTTGCCTTGCGCGAGGTCGTGCTCGATGATCTGGCGCAGAAAATTGCTGGGCGGGGGCGACGGCGGGCGCGGTGCAGCGGCGTCTTGAGCGCTACCGGGGGCGTTGGCGGAGGAATGCGACGAACTCATGGCGGCGATTGTAGGCACGCTCCACGCGCGACACCGAGGCGCCGCTACACCTCCCGCACCCTGCGCCACGGCGTATCGCGTTTACGTGCAGAAACAAGCTTCACGCTGGCGTGTGACATCCTGGGGCGCAATTGCTGCGTTATATCCACAAGTCCGGCAGCCTTTGCAAGGCCCGGACAGCAAGACTAAAACGGTCTCGAAGGAGATTTCCATGAAAAAAGCTCGTTTTTCTTCCCGCTTTGCCATCGCCAGCCTGGGCTTGGGTGCAGCGTTGTTGTTGGGCGCTGGCGCCGCGCAGGCACGTGACTCGGTGTATTGGTCGGTCGGCGTGGCATCGCCGGGCGTGGCCGTAGGCGTGGGCAATGCCTACCCGGCCGTGGTAGCCCCAGTGATCGCGCCGGCACCGGTTTACTATGCGCCAGCACCCGTGGTTTACGCCCCGCGGCCCGTCTATTACGCTCCGCGCCCCGTCTATTACGGCGCGCCTGTGGTCGTGGCACCGCGCGGCTGGCACCACGGCGGCCACCACCATCGTCATGGGCACGGGTGGGAAGGCCATAGGCGCTGACTTTGCCTCTGCCAGTTGCCAATGCTTCGTTGCCCATGGTTTCTCTGGGCTGCCGCCGCAGCCCTGCCCTGAGCGGCCCGGCCGCTTTCCCGCGCACCGCATAATCGGCTCCCATCTTCCTTGCCACCGTTGCCAGTGGTGGCATCGTCTGGAGCCGATTCCCCGTGAAAACCGTTTTCGTCCTCAATGGCCCCAACCTGAACCTGCTGGGCACGCGCGAGCCCGCCATTTACGGCGCGCAGACCCTGGCCGACGTCGAACAGCTGTGCGCCGCGGCCTGCGCACGCCATGGTTTTGCGCTGCGCTTTCACCAAAGCAACCACGAAGGCGCGCTCGTGGACTGGCTGCACGAGGCCGGGCGCCTGCACGCCACGGGCGCACTCGCGGGCGTGGTGCTCAACGCCGGCGCCTACACGCACACCAGCATCGCGCTGCTCGACGCCATCAAGGGCACGGGCGTGCCGCTCGTCGAGCTGCACATCAGCAACGTGCATGCGCGCGAGCCATTTCGCCACCACTCCTACATCGCCGCTGCGGCCAGGGCGCAGCTGTGCGGCTTTGGCGTGCAAGGTTACGCGCTGGCCATAGACGGCCTGGCAGGTTTCTGATCGTTTTGGTATGGAACAAGATTTTTCCCTCCCCGAAGAAGCACGCGCCCTCGAGTCCCTGGCCACGCGCCACACCACGCCCTGCGGCACGGGCGCGCTGGTCTGGCATGTCTGGGGCCAGGCGCGGCCCGGCGCGGCGCCGCTCGTGCTGTTTCATGGCGGCGCCGGCAGCTGGACGCACTGGCTGCGCAACATCGAAGTGCTCGTGGACGCGGGGCACCAGGTCTGGGTACCCGATCTGCCCGGTTTTGGCGACTCGGCAAGCTCGCCGTTCGGTGGCGACGCCGACGGCGCGGTCGAGCCGCTGCGCGCGGGGCTCGTGCAATTGCTGGGCGGCCAGCCCTGCGATCTGGTCGGCTTTTCGTTCGGCGGGCTCACCGCGGGCCTGCTGCTGGCCGCGCACCCGCAGCTCGCGCGCCGCCTCGTGCTCGTGGGCGCGCCCGCGATGGGCGTGGTGCCCAAGCGCCAGTTCGAGCTCAAGGCCTGGCGCCATCTGCCCACGCTTGAGGAGCAGCTTGACATTCACCGCTACAACCTCGGCGCGCTGATGCTCTGGGACAAGGCGCGCATCGACGACTTCGCGCTGCGGCTGCACGTGGCCAACGTGCTGCGCGATCGTGCGCCGCACCGGCGGCTGTCGCACACCGACATCCTCGCGCGCTCGCTGCCGCGCGTGCCCTGCCCCGTGCACGCCATCTATGGCCAGTACGACGCACTCTACAAAGACTGGATCCACCAGCTCGAAGACGCCTACGCCGCAGCCGCGCCCGACTTCCGCGGCCTGACGCTGATCCCGGACGCGGGCCACTGGGTGCAGTTCGAGCGCGCGCAGGCGTTCGACGCCGCGCTGCTCGCGGCATTGGCCTGAGCGTCTGCTCGGATGGAGCGCTCGCAGGAAAGGGCTCGCTAGAATCTTTGTCTTTCCTGCCTATCAACCCGACGGCATCCGCATGGGGTGCCGTTTTCACGTGCGACCGATGAGCGACACCCCCCAACAGCCCGGCCTGGCCAACCTGTCCAAATCCTTCGACCCCGCCCCGCTCGAGGCCTTCTGGGGCCCCGAGTGGGAGCGCCGCGGCTACGGCGCCGCGGGTTACCGCGGCACGGGCCGCCCGACGGAAGACGCGCCGCCGTTTTGCATCCAGCTGCCGCCGCCCAACGTCACGGGCACGCTGCACATGGGGCATGCGTTCAACCAGACCATCATGGACAGCCTCACGCGCTACCACCGCATGCGCGGCTGCAACACGGTGTGGGTGCCGGGCACCGACCACGCGGGCATCGCCACGCAGATCGTGGTCGAGCGCCAGCTGCAGGAGCAGGGCCTCTCGCGCCACGACCTCGGCGCCACGCCCGAGGAGGCGCGCCGCAACTTCGTCGCCAAAGTGTGGGAGTGGAAGGAGCGCAGCGGCAGCACCATCACGCAGCAGATGCGCCGCCTGGGCGACAGCGTGGACTGGAGCCGCGAATACTTCACCATGGACGCGCGCCTGTCGCAGGTGGTCACCGAAACCTTCGTGCGCCTGCACGAACAGGGCCTGATCTACCGCGGCAAGCGGCTCGTCAACTGGGACCCGAAGCTGCAATCGGCCGTCTCCGACCTCGAGGTCGAAAATGAAGAGCGCGACGGCTTCCTCTGGCACATCGCCTACCCGCTCGCCGACGGCAGCGGCAGCCTCACGGTGGCGACGACGCGGCCCGAAACCATGCTCGGCGACGTGGCCGTGATGGTGCACCCCGAGGACGAGCGCTACCGCCATCTTGTCGGCAAAAGCGTGATCCTGCCGCTCGTGGGACGCGAGATCCCGGTGATCGCCGACAGCTACGTGGACAAGGAATTCGGCACCGGCGTGGTCAAGGTCACGCCCGCGCACGACGCCAACGACTACGCCGTGGGCCAGCGCCACGGCCTGCCGCTTTTGTGCGTGCTCACGCTGCAGGCCACGATCAACGACAACGCGCCCGAAAAATACCGCGGCCTGGACCGCTTCGTGGCGCGCAAGCGCATCGTCGAAGACCTGCAGGCCGCGGGTGCGCTGGTCGAGACCAAAAAACACAAGCTCATGGTGCCGGTCTGCACGCGCACCGGCGAAGTGGTCGAGCCCATGCTGACCGACCAGTGGTTCGTGGCCCTCGAAAAAGTGAGCGAGCAAGACCCCACGGGCAAGAGCATCGCGCAAAAGGCGCGCGACGCGGTGGCGTCGGGCGCGGTGCGCTTCGTACCCGAGCAATGGGTCAACACTTACAACCAGTGGATGCACAACATCCAGGACTGGTGCATCAGCCGCCAGCTCTGGTGGGGGCACCAGATTCCGGCCTGGTACGCTGAAGATGGTACAGTTTTTGTAGCGCGCAGCGCAGACGAGGCGGCCGCTAAAGCGCAAAAAGCTGGTTACACCGGCGCGCTGCGGCGTGACCCCGACGTGCTCGACACCTGGTATTCGTCGGCGCTCGTGCCCTTCAGCACCATGGGCTGGCCGCACCAGACCGACGCGCCCACCGACGACTACAACCTCTACCTGCCCAGCAGCGTGCTCGTCACAGGCTACGACATCATCTTCTTCTGGGTGGCGCGCATGATCATGATGACCACCCACTTCACGGGGCGCGTGCCGTTTCGCGATGTGTATATCCACGGCCTGGTGCTGGACGCGCACGGCAAGAAGATGAGCAAGAGCGAGGGCAACGTGCTCGACCCGGTGGACTTGATCGACGGCATCGCGCTCGAGCCACTGATCGCCAAGCGCACTACGGGCCTGCGCCGCCCCGAGACGGCACCCAAGGTGCGCGAGGCGACGATCAAGGAATTCCCGCAGGGCATCCCGGCCTACGGCGCCGATGCGCTGCGCTTTACCTTCGCGGCGCTCGCGAGCCTGGGGCGCAGCATCAACTTCGACAGCAAGCGCTGCGAGGGTTACCGCAATTTCTGCAACAAGCTCTGGAACGCGAGCCGCTTCGTGCTCATGCACTGCGAGGGGCAGGACTGCGGGCTCGATGCGCACAGTGCGGCGGGCTGCAAGGAGGGCTATCTGGATTTCAGCCAGCCCGACCGCTGGATCGTCTCGCGCCTGCAGCGCGCCGAGGCCGAAGTCGCGCAGGGCTTTGCCGAGTACCGCCTGGACCATGTCGCGCACGCACTCTACGACTTCGTCTGGAACGAGTTCTGCGACTGGTACCTCGAGATCGCCAAGGTGCAGATCCAGTGCGGCAACGTAGCGCAGCAGCGCGCCACGCGGCGCACGCTGATCCGCACGCTCGAGACCGTGTTGCGCCTCGCGCACCCCTTGATTCCGTTCATCACCGAGGCGCTGTGGCAGGCCGTCGCACCCGTGGCAGGCCGCGCGGGCCCGTCGGTGAGCATTGCCGAATACCCGCAGGCGCAGCCCGAACGCATCGACACCGCAGCCGAGGCGTACATGGAGAAGCTCAAGGCGCTGGTCGATGCCTGCCGCACGCTGCGCGGCGAGATGAACGTCTCGCCCGCGCAACGCCTGCCGCTGTACGCCGTGGGCCAGGCGGACTTCGTGTGCGGCGTGGCGCCGCTGTTGCAGGCGCTGGCCAAGCTCAGCGAGGTGCAGGTGTTCGACGACGAGGCCGCCTGGGCGCAGGCTGCGCAGGCCGCGCCCGTGGCCGTGGTCAGCGAAGCGCGCCTGTGCCTGCACATGGAGATCGACGTCGCCGCCGAAAAAGCCCGCCTCGGTAAAGAGGTGGCGCGGCTCGAAGCCGAAATCGCCAAGGCCCAGGGCAAGCTGGGCAACGCCGCTTTCGTCGCCAAGGCTCCGCCCGCGGTGATCGCGCAGGAGCAAAAGCGCGTGGCCGACTTCGGCGCCACGCTCGCGCGCCTGCGCGACCAGCTCGCGCGGCTCGGCTGAGCGGGCCCGATCGTCTGTCAACTCCCGAATCTGCAGCACTCTCTGAAAGGCCCACCATGCCCCAAAGTTCCCGCGTCCAAAAAGCCGTGTTTCCCGTCGCCGGCCTGGGCACACGCTTTCTGCCCGCCACCAAGGCATCGCCCAAGGAGATGCTGCCCATCGTGGACAAACCGCTGATCCAGTACGCCGTCGAAGAAGCCTACGCCGCGGGCATACGGCACATGATCTTCGTCACCGGGCGCAGCAAGCGCGCGATCGAGGACCACTTCGACACCGCCTACGAGCTCGAGGCGGAGCTCGAAGCTGCGGGCAAAGACGAACTGCTTGCGCTCGTGCGCTCGGTGCAGCCCAGCGACATGGACTGCGCCTTCGTGCGCCAGCCGCGCTCGCTGGGCCTGGGCCATGCGGTGCTGTGTGCCGAGCCGCTCGTGGGCCGCGAACCCTTCGCCGTGCTGCTCGCCGACGACCTCATGGTCGGCCCGCCGGGTGGCGCGCCCGTGCTCGCGCAGATGATGAGCGCGTTCCGCCAGCAGGGCCGCTCGGTCATCGCCGTGCAGGAGGTGCCCGCCGACCAGGTGCACCGCTACGGCATCGTCGCGGGCGAGAGCGCCGGCGGCCCGCTGATCCGCATTGAGCGCATCGTCGAAAAACCCAAGGCCGCCGACGCGCCCTCGCGCATGGGCGTGGCGGGCCGCTACATCCTCACGCCCGGCGTGTTCGAGGAAATCCGCCAGCAGCCGCGCGGCGTGGGCGGCGAGATCCAGCTCACCGACGGCATCGCCAGACTCCTCGGAAAAGAGGCCGTTTACGCTTACCAATACAGCGGAAAGCGCTACGATTGCGGGAGCAAAGAGGGTTTTTTGGAAGCGACCGTGGAGCTGGCCTTGCAGCATCCGCAAGTGGGCGCATCGTTCCGCGAGTACCTGCGCGGCCTCGAACTCTGAGAATCCGCACGACGGGCGCGGGATGCGCGAGAATCGCTTTTGCTCCCCGGGCCGTTTTTCGCCCCCTTTCCGCTCCTTTCCGCTCTCATTGCGACTTCGAAGGTTGAAACATCCATGCGCTACGAAACCCGCTACTGCACCCACTGCGGCACGCCGCTGATGCTGCTGGCCGTCGCCGAAGACGACGGCATCCACAAAGAACGCCTGCGCTGCCCGGCCTGCGGCTGGACGCATTGGAACAACCCCACGCCCGTGCTCGCCGCGGTGATCGAGCTCGAAGGGCGCGTGCTGCTCGCGCGCAACGCGGCCTGGCCCAACAAGCAGGCTTTTGGGCTCATCACGGGTTTCATGGAGGCGGGCGAGTCGCCGCAGGAAGGGCTGGTGCGCGAGGTCAAGGAAGAAACCAACCTCGACGTGAGCGCGCTCTCGCTGATCGGCGCCTACGACTTCCAGCGCATGAACCAGGTCATCATCGCCTACCACGCCGTCGCGCAGGGCGAGGTGCAGCTCTCGCCCGAGCTCGTCGAATACCGCCTCGAAGCGCCTGAAGAGGTGCGCTGCTGGCGCGCGGGCACGGGCTTTGCACTCGCCGACTGGCTGCGCGCACGCGGGCACGAGCCAGAGTTCGTCGATTTCGCCACGCGCCGCCCCGCCTGAAAAGGTGTGAGAGGCCGAGCGCCCCCGCACCGCACCACCTGGAACACGCCATGCACATCGACAAAGAAATCGACACCCGCGGCCTCAACTGCCCGCTGCCCATCCTCAAGGCCAAAAAAGCCCTGGCCGACATGGCCAGCGGCCAGCTGCTCAAGGTGGTGGCCACCGACGGCGGTTCGCTGCGCGACTTCCAGGCCTTTGCCAAGCAGACCGGCAACGAACTGGTCGAGCAGCAAACCGTGGGCGAGGAATACATCCACATCCTGCGCCGGCGCTGAGCGGGGAATAGCTCCTAAAGTAGGAGCTGCTCGCGCTTGATGGACAAGCGCCATTGCCCATTTTTATGCTTATTTTCTAGATCAAAGCCCCGGCCCCAGCGCAGATGCACCGGCATGGCCGGGCGCGTTCAGCGCATCCACGGCGACGTAAAGCTGGCGCCAGTCTTCGAAGGGCAGCGTGTCCGCCGCTTCGATGGCCTTTTGTTCGGCCAGCGAGGCCTGCGCCATCGCGAGGTAGCGCGCCTGCTGCGCATCCGACCATGGCAGCGCGAGCAAGGCGTCGCGCGCGACCATCGACTGGTACAGCGCAAAGTCGGCATAACTGTTGCCGTGCGCCTGGGCCATGCGTGCGAGCACGCGCGCCGAGGGCGTCTGCTCTGGCGCCCGCACGCGCGCGCACGCCTGCTGCAAGGCGTCGCTGTAATCGCTGCCGCCCTGCGCGGCGTCGAGCGCTGCAGCCAACGGCACGCAGGCGTCCAGCACCTCCTGCGCCCAGGCCGTCAGCGGCACGCTCTGGCCCCGGCGCTGCAGGCACAGGCCGGGCTCACGCCCGCGCTCGGCGGCCAGCTGCTGGTTGCGCTGCAGCTCGGTGATCTCGGCGGGCGTGTCGGGTGGGCTGTCGCTGAGCAGGCAGTGCAGCAAAAACACGTCGAGCACGCGCATGGTCGCCGCGCTGATGCCCACGGGCTCGAACGGGTCTATGTCCATCAGGCGCACTTCGACGTATTCGACGCCGCGCTCGCGCAGCGCGTGCAAGGGACGCTCGCCGCTGCGCGTGGTGCGCTTGGGACGGATCGTGCTGTAAAACTCGTTTTCGATCTGCAGCAGGCTGGTGCCAAGCTGGTTGTAGTCGCCCCCCGGATTGCGCACGCCCACGGCCTCATAAGGCGGATAGGGGCGTGTGAGCGCTTCATATAACGAGGCAGCGTAGCCCTCGAGGCTGTTGTAGCTCACCGCGAGGCTGGCCTGCGCCTCGCTCTGGTAGCCCAGCCGCCCCATGCGCAGCGAAGTCGCATGCGGCAGGTACAAGGCGTTTGGCCCCAAGGGCTGCAGGCTGTGCGTGCGCCCCTGCACGAAGCACGGGCACAGCGCCGGCGAAGCGCCGAACAAATACAGCAGCACGAACGCATGACGGCGGAAGTTGCGAATCAACGCAAAATAGCCCGCGCTGTCCACGCCCGGCAGCGACCAGTTGTAGTGCACGCCCGAAATGGTCTGCATGCGCCGCCCGTAGCGGTGCCCCAGGCCCATGCGGTAGATGCTCTTGGCGCGGCCGATGTTGGACGAGCCAAAGCGCGCGAGCGGTATGGTTTCGTCGGTGGGCAGCGTGCAGGGCATGCTCGCATTCCATAGCAGCTCGCCCTGCGCGTGCAGCGTGCGGGCGACGTATTGGTGGATTTCGGTGAGCTCGTCCACGCATGCGCCGACGCCCACGCGCGCGCTCGTGACGAGTTCGAGCTGCGACTCGCTGTAGTCGGTCGTGATGTGCGGGTGCGTGAGCGCCGAGCCCAGCGCGAGCGGATGCGGCGTGAGCGCGAGGCTGCCGTCGGGCAGCACGCGCAGTCCCTCTTTTTCGATGCCGCGGCGCATGCCCGCGATGGCTTGGGGCGCGAGGGCCCGGATTTTTTCTTGCAAGGTGCTCATTGTCGGGATCGCATTGAATTCGGCCCGGAACTTACCACGACACCCATGACTGTGCTGAATGGGGCCGAAATGGCGGGCCGGCCCCCGCAGCGGCGCAGACCCGCGAGAACTCACACGCCGCGCAATGCGCCCACACTGCCCACACCGCCCCCGTACAACCATGGTTGGTCGAGCAATTGCGCGCCCAGCAGGCGCAGCGCCCCGTCGCGCGCCCAGCGCAGGGGCCCGCGCACGTGAAAGATCTGGCCGTTGCGCACCGCGCGCGCCTGCACGCGCGCCGCGCGCTGCCAGCGGTTGAGCGCATAGCGGCGCAGGCGCAAGGGCAATTCCAGCGCGTCCATGGCCAGTGCGCGCTCGAGCTCGGCCGCATCCTCGATGGCCATGCCCGCACCTTGCGCGAGGTAGGGGCGCATGGGATGGGCCGCGTCGCCCAGCAGCGCGACCAGACCGCGCGCCATCTCGTGCGGCCCGCGCAACGGCGGGCGGTCGCACAGCGGCCACAGGCGCCAGCCGCAACCCGCCGCGGCCACGCCGTGCACGAGGTGCTGCAGCGCGCTGCAGCTGCCGTGCAGCGCGGCGGCGAGGTCGGCGGCGTTCGCGGCGTGGTCCCAGGATTCGAGGTCTTGCGGCGCTGGGCCTTCGACGATCACCACGAGGTTGTGCAGCTCGCCGCGGCGCACCGGGTAGTGCACCGCGTGCAGCCGCGGGCCAAGCCAGAGCGTGACCTGCGCTGCATAGTCGCGCCCCGCAAAGCCCGGCAAATCCGCCAGGGCCTGCTGCGGCACGAGCGCGCGGTAGGCGAGGTGCCCCGAGACGCGCGGGGGCATGTCGCCGAGCAGCTGCGCGCGCGTGCGGCTCCACAGGCCGTCGGCGCCGAGCAGCGCATCGCCTTCGATCGGCTTGCCGGCGCTGCCGTCGCCGGTCAAGGTGACGGTGACGGCGCTGCCGTCGTCGCTGAAGCGCTCCAGGCGCTGGCCCAGATGCAGCGCGATGTCCGGGTGCGCGCACGCCGCGGCGTGCAGCAGACCGTGCAGATCGGCACGGTGGATGGTCACATACGGCGCGCCGTAGCGCTGCTGCATCGTGGCACCCAGCGGCAGCACCGCGAGCGCATGCCCCGAGAGCGCGCAGCGCACCTGGATGCGCTGGGGCAGCGCCGCCACGGCCTGCAGCGCCTGCCCTAGCCCCCAGCCGTGCAGGATACGCACGACGTTGGGCCCGAGCTGCACGCCCGCGCCGACTTCGCTGAACGCCGCAGTACGCTCATAAAGGCGCACCTGCCAGCCCGCGCGCGCCGCGGCGAGCGCACCTGCCAGGCCGCCGATGCCGCCGCCCGCGATCAGCAGTTGTTTTTGCATACGCGCACTTGTTCTCAGGCAGCCAGCAGCTGGCGCAGCACGAAGGGCAGGATGCCGCCCGCGCGGTAGTAGTCCACCTCGATGGGCGTGTCTATGCGCAGCGTCACGCGCACCTGCTCGCGCGTGCCGTCGGGGCGGTGGATCACCAAGGTGGCGTCGCTTTGCGGCGTGAGCGCCGGGTCGGGCAGCACGTCGATGACTTCG
This sequence comes from Extensimonas perlucida, assembly GCF_007655255.1. Classification (GTDB taxonomy): domain Bacteria; phylum Pseudomonadota; class Gammaproteobacteria; order Burkholderiales; family Burkholderiaceae_C; genus Extensimonas; species Extensimonas perlucida. Next base: position 132,210 of record NZ_VMYE01000001.1, on the reverse strand, counting down.
CGGCCCGTGAGCCCGAGCGATTGCCACGAATCGGCGCCCTGGAACTGCAGCGGCAGCACGCCCATGCCGACCAGGTTGGAGCGGTGGATGCGCTCAAAGCTGCGCGCCACCACGGCCTTGATGCCCAAGAGCTGCGTGCCCTTGGCCGCCCAGTCGCGGCTCGAGCCCGTGCCGTATTCCTCGCCCGCGAACACCACCGTGGGCGTGTGCTCAGCCTGGTAGCGCATGGCGGCGTCGAAAATGAACATCTTTTCACCCTGCTGCGGGCCGGGGTTTTGGTAGAGCGTGAAGCCGCCCTCCTCGCGCGCGCCGTCGGGCAGCGGCGGCAGCATGAGGTTCTTGATGCGCACGTTCGCGAAGGTGCCGCGCATCATGACCTCGTGGTTGCCGCGGCGTGCGCCATAGCTGTTGAAGTCCTCTTTCTTCACGCCGTGCGCGAGCAGCCATTGCCCCGCGGGCGAGTTGACGGGGATGGAGCCCGCGGGCGAGATGTGGTCGGTGGTGATCGAGTCGCCAAACAAGGCCATGATGCGCGCGCCGCGCACGGCGATGGAATCTGCATCATTTTGGCCTTTTACGCCCGCCCCGCCTGCGCTGACAGCTCCTTGATCGAGAGTAAAGTTGGCGAAAAACGGTGGTTCGGCGATGTAGGTGCTGGGCGGCCAGGTGTACGTCGTGCCTTGCACGCCCTGGATGTTTTGCCACAGCGCGCCGGGGTCGGACTGCAGCTTGGCGTAGTTGGCGCGGAACGCCTCGCCGTTGAGCGCGAAGCGCAGCAGCGCGTGGATTTCTTCGCTGCTGGGCCAGATGTCGCGCAGATAGACGGCGCGCCCGTCCTTGCCCTGGCCGAGCGGCTCGCGCGTCAAGTCGCGCAAGAGCGAGCCGGCAATCGCATAGGCCACGACCAGCGGCGGGCTCGCGAGGTAGTTGGCTTTGAGGTTGGGGTGGATGCGCGCCTCGAAGTTGCGGTTGCCCGAGAGCACTGCCGCGCACACGAGCTTGTGCGCCGTGATGGCCTCGTTGATCTCGGGCGCAAGGTCGCCCGCGTTGCCTATGCAGGTGGTGCAGCCGTAGCCCGCGAGCGCAAAGCCGAGCTGCTCGAGGTAGGGCAGCAAGCCCGTCTGCGTGAGGTATTCGGTCACCACCCGCGAGCCCGGCGCGAGCGAAGTCTTGATGTGCGGCGGCACCGTAAGGCCGGCCTCCACGGCCTTTTTGGCGAGCAGGCCCGCCGCGAGCATCACGCTCGGGTTGGAGGTATTGGTGCAGCTCGTGATCGCGGCGATCAGCACGTCGCCATTGGCTAGCGTCACGTCGGCGGCGCGCTGCGTGGGCAGCGCCTGGGCGCCCACGTGCACGGGGTAGCGCTCGCGCAGCTGTTCGGCCGGGCGGTTGAAGCCGTTTTCGGCTGCGGGCTTGCTGAACAGCTCGGTGAACTGCGCCGCCACCTGGGCGAGCTCGACGCGGTCTTGCGGGCGCTTGGGGCCGGCCAGACTGGGCGCGATACTGCCCAGATCGAGCCGCAGCACCTGCGAGTATTCGACCTCGCCCGCGCCCGGCACGCCGAACAGCCCCTGCGCCTTGAAGTAGGCTTCAAAGGCCTCGATCTCGTCGGCGCTGCGGCCCGTGCCGCGGAAATACTCGATGGTCTTTTCATCGACCGGGAAAAAGCCCATGGTCGCGCCGTATTCGGGCGCCATGTTGCCCAGCGTGGCGCGGTCGGGCACCGAGAGGGTGCGCGCGCCTTCGCCGAAAAATTCGACGAACTTGCCCACCACCTTGTGGCGGCGCAGCAGTTCGGTCACGGTGAGCACCAGATCGGTCGCCGTGACGCCCTCGCGCAGCTGGCCCGTGAGCTCCAGCCCCACCACGTCGGGCGTGAGGAAATACACGGGCTGCCCGAGCATCGCAGCCTCGGCCTCGATGCCGCCCACGCCCCAGCCGACCACGCCGATGCCGTTGATCATGGTCGTGTGGCTGTCGGTGCCCACGAGTGTGTCGGGGTACACCACGCCGTCCGCCCCCTGGTGCACGCCACGCGCGAGGTATTCGAGGTTGACCTGGTGCACGATGCCAAAGCCCGGCGGCACCACGCCGAAGGTCTTGAAGGCCTGCATGCCCCATTTCATGAACTGGTAGCGCTCGCGGTTGCGCTGGAATTCGAGCTTCATGTTCAGATCGAGCGCATTGCGCGTGCCGTAGTAGTCCACCATGACGGAGTGATCCACCACCAGATCGACGGGCACGAGCGGCTCGATCTTTTGCGGGTCTTGGCCGAGCCGTGCGGCCGCGCTGCGCATCGCCGCCAGATCGGCCAGCAGCGGCACGCCCGTGAAGTCCTGCAGCACAACGCGCGCGACGACGAAGGGAATTTCGTCCTTGCGCTCGGCCTGCGGCGCCCAGTTCGCGAGCTGCTCCACGTGCTCAGGCAGCACCTTGCGGCCGTCGCAATGGCGCAGCACCGCCTCGAGCACGATGCGCAGCGACACCGGCAGACGCGCGATGCGCGGAAACCGCTGCGCAAGTGCAGGCAATGAATAAAAGCGCCCGGTTTTCCCCGAGGCGGTGCGGAACTCAGCCAGCACCGCCGAATACGGATGTACGAACGTGCGATCAGAAGCAGTCATCACCCATTCTCCCAATGAAACCCAAGAATCGCGCTATTGTGGCAAACCAGCATTGAGCGCAAGCGCAAAAGCCCACAAAACACCAGCCCCAACTCAGGCATGGCATATCGCGGCAGCGCCGGCGGGCTGATCTTTGCCACACACGCGCCGGTCAGCCCTGCCGCACCAAGGGCAAAAATAACGAGAATCCGCGCAAAATCAATGCAACACCCATCCCCGCGCGCCCAACCCCAGGCAAACAAAAAGCCAGACGCATCGATTGCGTCTGGCTTTTACTGCGGCACCAAAATCAGAACTCACGGTGCGCAGATGCAAGAACATGCACCAATATCCCCAACGCACCCCGATGAAACTCAAATCGCAAGGCGCTGCGCTGCCATCACCCTAATAAAAAGCCGACTTTTCCAATCGATCCTGCCAAGTTGGCCCTATCGCCACAGGACAGCAAACGGGCGCGGCGCACAGCCGCGAATCCGGACTGAAAATCAGAGGTTCAGATCAAGAACTGCTCACGATTTTCTTTGGGCATCCAGTTTGGCGGCTTGCCACGCCCCGTCCAGGTTTTGCCCGTGACGGGATCACGGTATTTGGGCGGCACCTTGGAGCCCGCCATAGGGCCGCGGCCGCGCGTGGAAGCGCGCCCGGAGGGGAACACTTCTTGCTCCGTCAAACCGAATTCAGCCACCAAAGACCGCACCTGCGCCAGGGCATCCGCCACTTCACGCTGCCGCGCTTCATTGATTTGCTGCTCGAGGGCCTCGCGTTGCTTCAAAAGTTCTTTGTAGCTGATCATGGTATCGAATAAAGAAAAATGTGGAAGGAGCGCTCATTATAAACACGGATTTTGCGCCAGGCTGAAACGCCCCCCTTCTTTGCCAAGAGAAGCCGCGATTATCGCCAGCACCCACTGGCCTTGCCAGACTTGGCCTTGCAAATGAATCGCCGCGGATTTACAAGCTAGGAGCCTGCCGGGCTTTGGGCGTCGAAAGCGAGAATGCGCCCCGGCGAGGCCAGTTTTTGCCGGATTCGCCGCCCCATAGCGGGACTATGGGGCAAGAAGACGGTAAAAAATGGGCCGCTGCGGCGCATTCGCAGCCGACGATTCCAAAGCCCGACAGGCTCCTGGCAGCCTGCCTCGGCATGGGCACTGCAAAGCATGCATCAAGATTGCAACGAATATCGCAAAGGCGCGTCGCCCGCATCCATCCCACGCACCGCGGCAATGCGCTGCACGAAGCGATCTGGTTGCGCAAGAAACCCATCCTCGTAAGCAACGATATGCAAACCCACACAGACTTGCAGCAATTCGCCCGGCCGCAGCAAAAACTCCGGCCGCGCCGGGCGCCCCACGGATTCATTGCCCTGCGCAAAGCTCTCGTAAATCAACACCCCGCCGGGCGCCAGGCTTTGCACGAGTACGGGAAACAAAGGCCGCCACAAATAATTCGTGACGACCACCGCGCCGAAACTGCGCCCGGCAAAAGGCCAGGGGCCGTTTTCGAGATCGGCGCACACCAATTCGCCCAGCCCCGTGCAGGCAGACAAGGCCTGTTGCGACATATCCACGCCAACCACCGCGTACCCCTGGGCACGCAGCCAGCGCAGGTGCCGCCCGGCCCCGCACGCCACATCGAGCACCGTGCTGCCGGACGGCACCAGATGCGTCCAACGGCATACCCAGTCCGACGGAAGCTGCGTTGCGTGCACCTGCAAATACTCCTGACAAATGAGCTGCGCGCGCTTATTCTGCCTTGGTTTTAGCTGAAAAAGACCCACAATTTCAAAAACAAGCCCACACCTGGTTCGCGAGCAGCACCATGAAGTCGGGGTTGGTGTAGCCGGCAAACGCTGCAAGCAATGCCAGGCACACCAGGCCCCAGGCCAGCCAGCGCCACCAAGGCCTTTGCCGGGTTTCAGTTGGATCGCGCCGCAACCTCATCTCGTTCATGGCTGCGCTGTACGCTCACACCGGCTGAGCCGCGCTGCGGTAGGGCGCCTCTTTGACAGGCAGGTTCACCAGCCCCGCAAACACGCCCAGCACGATCGCGATGAGCCACACGATGTCATAGCTGCCCGTGCGGTCATACAAATAACCGCCGAGCCAGACGCCGAAAAAGCTGCCGATCTGGTGGCTGAAAAACACCAGCCCGCCGAGCATTGAAAGATGCTGCACGCCAAAAATCTGCGCCACCGTGGCATTGGTCGGCGGGACGGTGGAAAGCCACAGCAACCCGATCACGGCAGAAAACACATACACCGAAAGCGGACTGAGCGGCAGCAGCAGGAACACGCCGATCGCCACGGCGCGCGCAAAATAAATGGCCGCCAGGATGAAGCGCTTGGGCATGCGCTGCCCCAGCACGCCGGCCGCATAGCTGCCCAGCACGTTGAAAAGGCCGATCAGCGCGAGCGCCTGGCTGCCCACCTGCAGCGACAAGCCATGGTCTTTGAGGTAGCTGGGCATGTGCACACCGATGAACACCACCTGGAAGCCGCACACGAAGTAGCCCGCCATCAGCAACAGGTAGCTCGGGCAGGCCAGCGCCTCGCGCAGCGCCTGCCCCGCGCTCTGCGCGCGTGGCGCGTGTGCGGCGCCCTGCATTTGCGGCTCGCGCAAGCCCCAGGCCAGCGGCACGATCAAGAGCGCCAGCAGGGCCAGGGCGAGCAGCGCCTGCTGCCAGCCCAGGTGCAAGAGCAGGTCGCCTTCCACCGGCACCATGAGAAACTGCCCGAACGAGCCCGCAGCCGCCGTCACGCCCATGGCCCAGGAGCGCTTGTGCGGCGCGATCTGCCGCCCCAGCACGCCATAGACCACGGCATACGTGGTGCCCGCCTGCGCGGCGCCGATGAGCACGCCCGCGCTCAGGGCAAACAGCAGCGGCGTGCGCGCCCAGGCCATGCCCGCGAGCCCGAGCGCGTACAGCAGCGCCCCGCCGACGAGCACGCGAAAAGCGCCAAAGCGGTCGGCCAGCATGCCCGCGAGCACGCCGAGCAGGCCCCAGGCCAGGTTCTGGATCGCGATCGCGAGCGCAAAGCTCTGGCGCGTCCAGCCCAGGTCCTGCGTGATCGGCTGCAGCCACAGTCCGAAGCCGTGGCGTATGCCCATCGACAAGGTGACGATGGCCGCGCCACAGGCGAGCACCTGCAGCATGGGCAGGCTGCCCGCAGAGGAGGAATGGTTTGCTTGTGTCATGAAAAAACCTTGCCCCCATCCACCCTCACGCCGTGCCCGTGGAGCCGTAGCCGCCCGTGCCGCGCGCGCTCGGCGCGGCGAAATCGGACACCACGTTGAACTCGGCCTGCAGCACCGGCACGATGACCAGCTGCGCAATGCGCTCCAGGGGCTGCAGCGTGTAGGCCTGGGCGCTGCGGTTCCAGGCGCTGACCATCAGCTGTCCCTGGTAGTCGCTGTCGATCAAGCCCACGAGGTTGCCGAGCACGACGCCGTGCTTGTGCCCCAACCCCGAGCGCGGCAGGATCAAGGCGGCGTAGCCCGGGTCTTGCAAATGGATGGCAATCCCCGTGGGCACGAGCGCGCAGGCGCCCGCTTCCAGCGTGAGCGGCGCGTCCAGGCAGGCGCGCAAGTCCAGGCCTGCGCTGCCGGGGGTGGCATAGGCGGGCAGCTGCTGCGCCATGCGCGCGTCCAAAATCTTCACATCGACCTTCACGGCGTCCTCTCGCAAAAAATCCGAACAAAAATGGGCACGCGCTGCGCCCCAGGCACATCGGGGCCGCACCGGGCGGTGTCAATTCCGCGGCAGGCGCGCAGCGATCTCGGCCACGAGCTGCTGCGCGAGCACGCGCTTGGACGCGCGCGGCAGCTCGCGGTGGCCATTCGCATCGACGAGCAGCAAGGCGTTGTCGTCCTGCCCGAAGGTCGCCGGGCCGATGTTGCCCACGAGCAGCGGCACGCCCTTGCGCACGCGCTTGGCGCTGGCCTGGGCGAGCAAGTCCTCGCTCTCGGCGGCAAAACCCACGCAATACAGCGCGCCGCTACGGGCCTGCGGCAGCTGCGCCACGGTCGCGAGGATGTCGGGGTTTTCCACGAAGCGCAGCAGCGGCGGCTCGCCCGAGCCGTTCTTCTTGATCTTGTGCGCCGCCTGCGTGGCCGGGCGCCAGTCGGCCACGGCCGCAGTGGCGATGAAGACCGAAGCGCTTTGCACCTGCTGCAGCACGGCGTCAAGCATTTGCTGCGCCGACTGCACGTCGATGCGCCGCACGCCGCGCGGCGTGGGCAGGTGCACCGGCCCGGCGACCAGCGTGACCTCGGCCCCGGCCGCGCGCGCCGCGCGCGCAATGGCAAAACCCATCTTGCCGCTCGAGTGGTTGGTGATGCCGCGCACCGGGTCTATGGCCTCGAAGGTCGGCCCCGCCGTGACCAGCACCTTGTGCCCGGCAAGCAGCTTGGGGGTGAAGAAAGCCGTCAACTCCTCGACCAGCTCGTGCGGCTCGAGCATGCGCCCGTCGCCGGTCTCGCCGCAGGCCTGGTCGCCGCAACCCACGCCGAGCACCGTGGCGCCGTCCTGCGCCACCTGCGCGAGGTTGCGCTGCGTCGCGGGGTGGGCCCACATCTCACGGTTCATGGCCGGCGCGAGCAGCAGCGGCACGCGCTCGCGCGGGCGCGCGAGGCACAACAGGCTGAGCAGCTCGTCGGCGCGGCCCTGCGCGAGCCGCGCGATGAAGTCGGCGCTCGCGGGCGCGATCAGCACCGCATCGGCGTTGCGGCTCAGATTGATGTGCGGCATGTTGTTGGGCTCGCGCGCATCCCACTGCGAGCCATAGACGGGCCGCCCCGACAGCGCCTGCATGGTCACGGGCGTGATGAACTGCGCCGCCGCCTCGGTCATCACCACCTGCACCGTGGCGCCCGCGCGCTGCAGCTGGCGGCACAGCTCCGCAGCCTTGTAACAGGCCACGCCGCCGCTCAGGCCCAAGACGATGTGTTTCCCCGCAAGTTCCTCATCAATCATGGCGGCGAATGTAGCAGAGCACACGTCAAAATCCCGCCTCGCGCGCCAGCTGGGCCAGCAACTGCGCCGCCGGCAGCGCACGCGCCAGCGGCGCGCCCTGCCCCGCCCAATGTGCAGCAAATTCATGCACGCCTTGCCGCGCGGCGGCTGCATGCAACTGCTTGGCCGCGTCGTAGGCCACCGGATAGGCCGGCGGTGGCGGTGCGCCTGCAGCCTCGCCCCATGCGATCAGGCGGTTGACCAGGCCGCGCGCGGGGCGCCCCGAGAGCACGCGCGTGAGCCGCGTGTGCGATGCGCGCTCACTCTGCAACTGCGCGCGGTAGGCCTCGGAGGCCGCGGACTCGGGGCACAAGAGGAACGCCGTGCCCAATTGCACGCCCGACGCACCGAGGTCGAGCGCGGCCCGAATGCCCTGCCCGTCCATGATCCCGCCGGCCGCGATCACGGGCAGGCGCGTGCGCTGCACCAAAAGCCGCACGAGCACGGCGGTGCTCAAGCCCTCGTCCTGCGCCTCGGGGTCGAACACGCCGCGGTGTCCACCCGCCTCTATGCCTTGCGCCACGATCGCATCCAGCCCTGCGCGCTCGATCTGCAGCGCCTCGTGCACATCGGTCGCCGTGGCCAGCAAAAAGATACCCGCCGCGCGCAACGCCTGAATCCGCGCCGCGTCGGGCAGCCCGAAGTGAAAGCTCACCACCGCCGGACGCAGCTGCAGCAGCAGCTCCAAAGTTTGCGCATCGTCGCGGAACGTCGGGTAGATTTCCCGCAAAGCCGCGGGCGGCGTCGCACCCACTTCGGCAAACAGCGGTGCCAGATGCTGCACCCACGCGGCTTCACGTTGGGCATCGCGCTTTGCATGGGCATGGCAAAACACGTTCACGTTGAACGGCCGGCCCGTGCGCGCGCGGGTCGCTTCGAGCATGCCGCGCGCCTGCGCGGCACTGCTCGCGCCAATGCCCAAGGAGCCTAGGAGCCTGTCGGACTTTGGGCGTCGAAAGCGAGAATGCGCCCCGGCGAGGCCAGTTTTTGCCGGATTCGCCGCCCCATAGTGGCGCCATGGGGCAAGAAGACGGTAAAAAATGGGCCGCTGCGGCGCATTCGCAGCCGACGATTCCAAAGTCCGATAGGCTCCCAGACCGCCCGCATTCGAAACCGCTGCCGCGAGCTGCGGCGTGGACACGCCGGCCATGGGCGCCTGGATGATGGGCCACTGCAGGCCGAGCCGGGTTTGCATATCCGCCATGCGTGTGCTTTCCTGTTTTCGGTGCAAGGATGACTGGACTTACGCAAACAAGGATGCCGTGAGCTGTTTTGCCTTGGGGCGAACGCCTTGCCTAACCCCGATTTGCGCAAGTCGTGGATGATTCACTGCGGCCGGAATCCGCTGCCGCGAATGATGCGCGCCCAAGCCGCGCGGTAGGCGCGTTCGCGCGCGTCGAGCTGCTCGGGTGCCATGAAGCCCACGCTCAAACCCATGTCGGTGAGCTGCTGGTGCACGTCCGGCAGGGCCAACACCTTGGCGAGCGCGCGCGAAAAGTCGGCAACGAACGGCGCCGGCACGCCACGCGGCGCCCAGACGCCATAAAAAGGCGTGTCCTCCAGCCCCGCAAAGCCCAGCTCGCCAAACGTGGGCACGTCGGGCAAGACCGCCTGGCGCTGGGCGCCGACCACGGCCAGCATGTGCAGCTTGCCGCTGCGCAAGTGCTCGATGAAGTCCGCCGACGAGCCTATGCCGGCCGGAATCTGCTGGCCCAGCATGTCGGCGATCATCGGCGCGCTCCCCTTGTAGGGCACGGCCACCAGGTCCAGCCGATAGCGTTTGGCGAGCAGTTGCACCAAAAATTCGGGCGTGGACGCCGGCGCAGGGATGCCGACGGCGCTTTTGCCGCCCTGCGCCTTCACCCACGCCACGTACTGCGCCAGACTGCGCGCCGGCGTACCGGGGGCGACGGCCAGGCCGTTGACGAAGCTGGCCACACCGCCCAGCGGCACGAAGTCGGCGTGCGGGTCGTATCCCGGATGCGCGAGCACCAGCGGCAGGATGGAAATCGTATGGTCGTGCGACAGCAGCACCGCAGTGCCATCGGCGGGCGCAGCCTTGAGCCACTGCGCCGCGAGCTGCCCACCCGCGCCGGGGCGGTTGTCCACCATGACGGGGCGCTGCAGCACGTCTTTGAGCTTTTCGGCGAGCAGGCGTGCGATCACGTCCGAGCCACCGCCGGGCGGAAAACCCACGAGGATGCGCAAGGGTTTGTCCTGCGCCGCAGCCCAAACAGTCGGCCACGCCGCAAAGACGGCAAGCGCGGCGCCAGTGGCAATGAGGCGGCGACGAGAGTCGATGGGCAGAGTGGGTGACATGGCGTTGCAACGTTCGGCTAAATTGCTGTGTTTCAGGAGCCTGTCGGACTTTGGGCGTCCACCCGTTTGCAGCGAGCGAAACCCCTATTCCTGCCAAGCCTGGGCGACCCAGGTGGCAGGCTCGATGTGGGCAAAGCGCTTGTTGCGCCTGCCGGCCAGTGCATCGGGCGGGTTGACTTCGCCATGGAAGACGATGATGCGCGCCCCTTCGGGAATGAAGGGCGCACGCCAATGGTTGCTGGGCCAGGGCGGGATGCAGTGGTACTTGAAGCTCGGGCACCATTCGGCCGGCCAGTACGAGAGCTTGCCCTGCCTGTGCAGAAAGTCGGAGAGGTAATCCTGCTCGTTGCGAAAGCGCGCCATCACCTCGTCCATGTGCGCACGAAAATGCCCCAGCACGTCGGCATGCGCGCCGAGCTCGAAACGATAGACCGACGAATTGCCCGTGACGCGCTCGCCAAAGCGCCAAAAACGCGGGTAATCGCGGATGATGAAAAACGCGCCCGCTTGCGTGAAAAAGTCGTCGAGGCTGCCGACGACGACCACGTCCAGGTCCAGAAACAGCGCCGTGCCGCGCAAGCCGTACAAGTCGGCTTCGAAGGTGGTGAGCTTTTTCCAGGCGCCGTCGCGCTGGCCCGGGGCCAGGTGCAGGTTCAGCGGCGGGATAGCAAAGCACTGCACTTCAGGCCGGATGCCGCGCGCGTCGTCGGTCAGGCAGTTGAACTGAAACTCGCCCGAAAGATGGCGGCGCACCATGCCGTAGAGGCGGTTGACATATTCGGGGCCGTACTTGGTGCCCCATTTCATGCACAGGATGTGACGCTGCATGGCGGGTTCGTTCACACCTTCTCAGCCCTGCTGCTTTTTGATGGACTTGGGCTTGCGCTTTTTCGCTCGCTTGATCTTGCCCCCCGGCGTCAGGCGCTGGTTGCCGAGCACGCGCAGACGCTGCACCTCGGGCTTTTGACCGCCGCGCTGGCTGAACTTGAGCACCTTGACCTCGCGCGGGCCGGGCATGCGATTTTCGTCGCTCTGGCGCTCCTTGGGGGGCACGGGACGCCACAGCACGAGCAATTTGCCGATATGCTGCACGGGCGCGGCGCTGAGCTCGTCGGCAAGTTGCTGATACATCAGCTCGCGCGCGGCGCGGTCGTCTAAAAAGACGCGCACCTTGATCAAGCCATGGGCCGTCAGTGCGACATCGATTTCTTTTTTGACGGCGGCGGTGAGGCCGTCGGCACCGACCATGACCACTGGCTCCAGATGGTGGGCCAGTGCGCGTTGTTCCCGGCGCTCGGCCGGGGTCAGTTGAATTTGCGGCATGGGCTGTATTATCCTAATTCCGGCAGCCCACCGCTGCATTTTGTATGCAACCCTTTGATTTTTTGAATGATTTCTCACTCTGCGAGACTCACCCCCTCGGGTGAGAGCGCTGCGCGCCCGATCGCGCCGCCCTCGGGCACGCTGGCCGCGTTGCAAATCCTCGCCATGGCACCCGCCATGGCGAAGATTTGCGCCTTGCCAGTGCGCCCGATGACGACACGCTCGGGCGCGCTCAACTGCCGGATTTAGGATAACGCGGCAGGCACGCAAGCCCCACGCAAACCGCATGAAAGTAAAAACCAAAAGCAAGAAGGTCAACAAGGCTTGGCTCCACGACCACGTCAGTGACCCCTACGTCAAACTCGCGCAGAAAGAGGGCTACCGCGCGCGCGCCGCGTACAAGCTGCAAGAGATCGACGCGCAGTTCGGCCTGATCCACCCCGGCCAGACGGTGGTGGACCTGGGCGCCGCACCCGGTGCCTGGAGCCAGTACCTGCGCCGCCGCCTCACGCCCCGTGGCGCAGGGGGCGCACTGGATGGCTGCATCATCGCGCTCGACATCCTGCCCATGGAGCCGATCGAGGGCGTGCACTTTTTGCAGGGCGACTTTCGCGAGCCCGAGGTGCTGCAGCGCCTGGAGCAGACGCTCGCGGGGCGCAAGGTTGACGTGGTGGTCTCGGACATGGCGCCCAACCTCTCGGGCATTGCCGCGGCCGATGCGGCGCGCGTCACGCACCTCATCGAGCTCGCGCTCGACTTTGCGCGCGCACACCTGCAGCCCGAGGGCACGCTGGTGGTCAAGCTCTTTCATGGCAGCGGCTACGCCGAACTGGTGCAACAGTTCCGGCAGACCTTCAAAGTCGTCAAGCCCCTCAAACCCAAGGCATCACGCGACCGCTCGGCCGAAACCTTTCTGCTCGGCCGCAGCCTCAAAAATGCGTGAAACTTCACGCCGTCTGCGGTACGCTAACGCGCCATTTCCCTATCCCCTACGAGTCCGCACAAGCCATGGGCAACCCGCTTCCCGCCATTCCTGCCAAACGCTATTTCACCATTGGCGAGGTTGCCGAACTGTGCGGCGTGAAGCCCCATGTGCTGCGCTATTGGGAGCAGGAATTCACCCAATTGCGCCCCATGAAGCGGCGCGGCAACCGGCGTTACTACCAGCACCACGAGGTGCTCATGATCCGCCGCATCCGCGAGCTGCTGTACGAGCAGGGCTTCACCATCCAGGGCGCGCGCAACCGCCTGCAGGAGCTCGCACAGCAGGGCCGCGCAGACTCTCAGATGCCGAGTGCCGCCGACCCCGACGAAGTGGCCGATCCCATGCTCCTGTCGGCCCAGACCCAGCCGACTTGCGCAGGCAGCGGTGAATACGGCATGTTGGACGCGCAAGCCGTGCGCGCGGAGCTATTTGCCATTCGGGCCTTGCTCTCGTGAGAGCGCTCTTGCAAGCAAAGTGGGTGTCCCTTTGTTAGTCGGAACCGTTCTTACTAATGAGAATACGCGACTTTAAAACTACTGGCCCGCACAGCGCTTCCTGGGCGCGCTGCTGGAGCACGAGATGACCGAGCGCGAGACCCGGCGACTGGCGCGCGCATGCATCGACAGTCAGCTGCCGCCGGGCAAGAGCCTGTCCGAGTTCGACTTCGCGGCCGTGCCGACCGTCTCCAAAGCCCACGTTATGGCGCTGGCAGAGGCCGACAACTGGTTAGCGCAAGGCCACAACCTGCTGGCCTTCGGCCCACCAGGCGCTGGTAAGACGCACTTGATGGCCGGCATCGGCCACGCCCTCATCGACCGGGCCCACAAGGTGCTGTTCGGCCGCACCAGCGAACTGGTGCAGCGTCTGCAGGCAGCACGCCGAGATCTGCGACTGCCCGCCCGCCGAGCTGGCCAAGCTCGACCGCTTCGACCTGCTGGTGCTTGATGACTTCAGCTATGCCAAGCGGGACCAGGCCCAGACATCGGTGCTGTTCGAGCTCATATCCGAGCGCTATGAGCGCAAGAGCATCGCCATCACGACCAACGCGCCGTTCTCAGAATGGGATCAGGTGTTCCCGGACAAGGCCATGACGGTGGCCGCCGTCGACCGCCTGGTCCATCACGCAACAATCCTGGAGATGAACGTGCAGAGTTACCGACGCCGCGCTGCGTTGCCGGCGGAGCAATGATCACCGCCTGACCGCACCGCTCAGGATAATTGAGCGTTGACCGCTCAAGATAGTTGACGCCGGACAGCACAGCCAACCTCCGAGATGAGCAGACTTTCCAATACGCTTCATGCCATCTATAGCGAGTCGACTCGTGGCGCCACGCTGTTTTCCGACTCCTTCAGACTCATGCCTGATTGGAAAAACTTTCCTCGGCACGCTCCACGAACTCTACGTAGGCCATAGCCGCATTGTCTCCAACACGAAATCCCATTTTCAGAATGCGCGTGTAACCACCAGGACGCGTCTTGAAGCGCGGTCCCAATTCATTGAACAGCTTGGTGACGCTATCACGATTGCGCAGACGGTTGAAAGCGAGGCGCCGATTGGGAACGCTATCTTCCTTTGCCAAGGTGATCATGGGCTCAATCACGCGGCGCAGCTCCTTAGCTTTGGGCAGCGTTGTTTTGATGGCCTCGTGCTCAATGAGCGAGTTCATCATGTTTTGCAGCATAGCTAGTCGATGCGAGCTGGTGCGATTGAGTTTGCGAAGTCCATGTCCGTGGCGCATAGTGCTTTCCTTCTAGATAATTTATTGAATCAGACAGCCGTATCAGGTACTGCCCGAGGCACTCTTCCCATTGAATAGAGGGAAATTTATCGTTTCTCGAGACCAGCGGGAGGCCAGTTCTCCAAGCGCATACCCAAGGTCAAACCACGTGAAGCAAGAACCTCTTTGATTTCATTGAGCGACTTGCGACCGAGGTTAGGGGTCTTGAGCAGTTCATTCTCGGTGCGCTGAATAAGGTCACCGATGTAGTAGATATTTTCCGCCTTGAGGCAGTTGGCGGAGCGAACGGTGAGTTCCAATTCATCCACAGGGCGCAGCAATATGGGATCAAACGCTGAAGCCCCCCGGGCTTCGCCGCCAACCGCACCAGGAGGAACTTCACCACCTTCCAGCTGGGCAAAAACCGCCAGCTGTTCAACCAATATTTTCGCCGACGTGCGCACGGCGTCTTCCGCTGAGATCACACCATTGGTTTCGATTTCGAGCACCAACTTATCCAGATCCGTACGCTGCTCGACACGAGCACTCTCCACCGTGTAGCTCACGCGCTTGACGGGGGAGAACGAGGCATCCAGAACAATCCGACCTATAGCCTTGTTCGGCTCATCGCCATAGCGGCGCACAGTTCCAGGCACGTATCCACGCCCCTTCTCGATCTTGATCTGCATGTCCAATTTGCCGCCCTGCGACAAGTGTGCGATCGTATGACCCGGATTGACTATTTCGACATCGTGCGGCGTTTGAATATCGCCCGCCGTCACCGCACCTTCACCCTCTTTGCGAAGGCTCAGGGTTACTTCGTCGCGATGGTGCAGTTTGAAAACTACACCCTTCAAATTTAGCAAGAGGTTCACCACATCCTCCTGAACACCGTCGATCGAGGAATATTCGTGAAGCACTCCGGCAATGGTCACTTCAGTCGCTGCATACCCCACCATAGACGACAGCAATACGCGCCGCAAGGCATTGCCCAGCGTATGGCCATAGCCCCGCTCGAAAGGTTCCAGCACCACACGGGCGCGGTTATTTCCCAACTGCTCCACGGCAATCGTCTTGGGTTTCAGCAAATTGGTTTGCATGCAGACTTCCTCTCAATGCCCCCAGCTCGTTACACCGGTAAGGCTGATGACGCCCCGCACCGCGATGTCGCACGGCGCCAAAGGCTTATAAACTGAACCGTCGCTTTATTAACGCGAATAAAGCTCGACGATCAACGATTCGTTGATGTCAGCACCGAATTCATCGCGATCCGGGGTTTTCTTGAATACACCCTCAGCCTTATCGGCATTCACCTCAACCCATCCAGGCATTCCAACCTGTGCGGCCAACTGCAAGGCTTCGATCACACGGTTTTGTTTCTTGGATTTTTCGCGCACGGCAACCACATCGCCGGGTTTGACCATGTAGGAAGGAATGTTCACCGACTGGCCATTCACCGTGATGGCCTTGTGCGACACGAGTTGGCGCGCCTCGGCACGCGTAGACCCAAATCCCATGCGATAAACCACGTTGTCGAGACGCGATTCAAGCAAGAAAAGAAGGTTCGCGCCGGTGTTGCCCTTGCGACTTCCCGCGGCTTCGAAATAGCGGCGGAATTGCTTTTCGAGCACTCCATACATGCGCTTGACTTTTTGCTTCTCACGCAGTTGCAAGCCATAGCCAGACGTGCGCGCACCGGAGGTGCGTCCATGCTGACCCGGCTTGGAGTCGAATTTCGCCTTGTCAGCAATAGAGCGCCGCGCGCTCTTGAGGAACAAGTCAGTGCCTTCACGACGGGAGAGTTTGGCCTTGGGACCGAGATAACGTGCCACTTGAATTTCCTTTTTTCATCTACCGCAAGTGATTGCGGGAGCCCCCTGCCGTGCAAAAGCGTACACAGGAGGCGGTGGTCTTGAAAGAATCAGATACGACGGCGCTTTTGAGGGCGGCACCCATTGTGCGGGACAGGGGTAACGTCAGAGATAGACGTGATTCGAATCCCCAACGCACCCAACGCACGCACCGAGGACTCCCGACCTGGACCAGGGCCCTTGATCTCCACATCGAGGTTCTTGATGCCCTGTTCTATAGCCGCACGACCCGCAACCTCGGAGGCAACCTGCGCAGCAAAGGGCGTAGATTTGCGAGAGCCCTTAAAGCCTTGGCCACCGGACGATGCCCAGGACAAGGCGTTGCCCTGACGGTCCGTGATCGTGATGATGGTGTTGTTGAATGAAGCATGCACATGGGCAATGCCATCCGAAACGTTCTTGCGAACCTTCTTGCGTACACGCTGTGCAGCGCTATTGGAAGGAGATTTGGCCATACAAGTCTTTCAATTACTTCTTCAATGCCGCTGCGCCCTTACGGGGACCTTTGCGGGTACGCGCATTGGTGCGAGTCCGCTGCCCCCGCACAGGCAACCCACGGCGATGCCGGAAGCCGCGATAGCAGCCGATGTCCATCAAACGCTTGATGTTCATCGTGGTTTCACGACGCAAATCACCTTCGATGGTGTATTGTGCAATTTGATCGCGAATTTTTTCGAGGTCTGCGTCCGTGAGGTCTTTGATCTTTTTGGAATAAACAATTCCACAAGCGTCGCAAATCTGACGTGCGCGCGTACGGCCAATTCCATAGATAGCCGTCAGTCCGATCTCAGCATGTTTATGCGGAGGAATATTGATACCAGCGATACGTGCCATGTGCGTCCTCTATTACTCTTTATCAACCTTGACGCTGCTTATGACGCAGGTCAGTGCAGATCACACGCACCACCCCTTTGCGGCGGATGATCTTGCAGTTGCGGCAAATTTTCTTGACCGAAGCCGAAACTTTCATTTCACTCTCCTAAAACTTGTCCACCCATCTCCTGACGCTGCAGGTCAGGCACGATGGAATCCTAAAAAACCTCATTGGGCCTTGAAACTAGCCTTCTTGAGCAACGACTCATACTGCTGCGACATCAGATAGTTCTGCACTTGTGCCATGAAGTCCATCGTCACAACTACAATGATCAGCAATGATGTGCCCCCGAAATAAAAAGGGACGTTGTATTTAATAATCAAGAATTCCGGCAACAGGCACACAAAGGTGATGTAACCGGCTCCTGCGAGCGTCAGGCGCACTAGAATCTTGTCAATATATCTTGCCGTTTGCTCGCCCGGACGGATACCTGGGATGAATGCACCACTTTTCTTCAGATTATCCGCAGTTTCTCTACTGTTGAAAACCAAGGCCGTGTAGAAAAAGCAAAAGAAAATGATGGCCGCCGCGTACAACAATGTATAAATTGGCTGCCCTGGCGTCAGGGCGCCCGCCATATCACGCAACCAACGCATCGAATCGCCGGCACCGAACCAATTCATGATCGTAGCGGGCAGCAAAATAATGGACGAGGCGAATATTGGCGGAATCACGCCAGCCATATTCAGCTTCAACGGCAAATGCGAGGATTGCCCAGCATACACTTTGTTCCCCACCTGGCGCCGCGCATAGTTCACGAGAATCTTGCGCTGACCACGTTCAACGAACACCACGAAGTAAGTGACTACACCCACCACTGCCACGATGAATATAGCCGAGAGGATACTCATCGCGCCGGTACGCACTAACTCGAGCAAGCCACCTATAGAGCCAGGAAGGCCTGCCGCAATACCGCCAAAGATCAGGATGGAAATCCCGTTACCCAAACCGCGTTCCGTGATTTGTTCGCCGAGCCACATCAAAAACATTGTCCCGGCAGACAGACTCACGACGGCGGTCATGCGAAAAGCAAAGCCAGGGCTCAATACCAAACCAGGCGAGCTTTCCAAGGCGACAGCGATTCCCATCGACTGAAACAAGGCCAGCGCCAAAGCACCATACCGCGTATATTGCGTGATCTTGCGGCGTCCTGCTTCTCCTTCTTTTTTCAACTGCTCAAACGTGGGTACGACGTACGTCATCAATTGCATGATGATGGACGCCGAAATATACGGCATGATCCCCAGGGCAAAGACGGTAAAGCGCGAAAGCGCCCCGCCCGAGAACATGTTGAACAGGTTCAAAATGCCGCCCTGCTGCCCACTGAACAATTTCTGCAGCTGCACCGGGTCAATGCCGGGCACAGGAATATGCGCTCCGATACGATATACCACCAGCGCCAGCAACAAAAATACCAAGCGGCGCCGCAAATCGCCGAACTTACCGCTTTTTGCAAGCGAAACAGCGTTAGTAGCCACAGGTGCCTTCTTTCAGCGTGGAGCAGAAGACGAGTTCAGGCGACGCAGCCACCGGCAGCCTCGATAGCAACTTTGGCGCCTGCCGAAGCCCGAATGCCATTGAGCTTGACCGCTTTCGTGATGCTCCCGGTCTGGATCACCTTGGCCGCCTTGATCATCTCACCAACCAGCCCGGCTTGCTTGAGCGCCAGCAGATCAACCTCGCCCAGACCAAGTTTTTCCAGGTCCGTCAGAGTCACCTCGGCATTGAACTTCAACTGCTGCGACTTGAAGCCGCGCTTTGGCAAACGGCGCTGCAGCGGCATCTGCCCACCCTCGAAGCCTACTTTGTGGTAACCACCAGCACGCGACTTTTGACCCTTGTGGCCACGACCCGCAGTTTTTCCGAGCCCAGAGCCAATGCCGCGGCCAACGCGGCGTTTGGCGTGCTTGGCGCCATCTGCAGGCTTGATGCTATTGAGTTGCATGATCGATCTCTCAGAGGACTTTGACCAGGTAACTGATCTTGTTAATCATGCCGCGCACCTCAGGGGTATCCTTCAGTTCACGAACACTGTTCAGCTTGCGCAGTCCGAGACCACGCACCGTGGCACGATGCGACTCTTTGGTGCCAATAGGGCTGCGCACCAATTGAACCTTGACGGTTTGTTGGGTTGTCATATGCAGACTCCAGTTCAGGCAAAGATGTCTTCGATGGCCTTGCCACGCTTGGCGGCGACCTCTGAGGGCGTGGTGGACTTATTCAGCGCATCGAAAGTGGCGCGTACCATGTTGTACGGATTGGACGAGCCATGGCTTTTCGCCACGATGTCGGTAATCCCCATTACCTCGAAAACGGCGCGCATAGGACCGCCTGCAATGATGCCCGTACCTTTGGGCGCAGGCATCATCATCACTACGGCAGCACCATGAACCCCCATCACGTTGTGGTGAATCGTGCCACTTTTCAGCGACACCTTCACCATATTGCGACGCGCTTCTTCCATGGCTTTTTGCACTGCAGCAGGGACTTCTTTCGACTTCCCCTTGCCCATGCCTACGCGACCATCTCCATCACCGACCACCGTCAGGGCCGCGAAACCGAGAATACGGCCACCTTTGACGACTTTGGTCACGCGGTTCACCGCGATCATTTTCTCGCGCAAACCGTCGTCGCGACCTTCGTCTTGTACCTTGGGTTGAAATTTTGCCATTTTGTATCTCGCTTCGCTTAGAACTGCAGACCAGCTTCGCGCGCCGCCTCAGCCAAGGCCTTGACGCGACCGTGGTAGGCAAAACCTGAACGATCAAATGCCACCTTCTCTATGCCCGCAGCTTTGGCCTTTTCGGCAATCCGCTTGCCTATCAATTGGGCCGCGGCCGCATTGCCACCTTTTCCCGCGCCACCGAGCGACTGGCGCACTTCGGCTTCCAAGGTAGAGGCACTGGCGAGCACCCTGCTTCCGTCGCCGGAGATGACGCTGGCGTAAATATGAAGATTCGTGCGATTCACGGTCAGTCGCGCAACCCCTTGCTGGGCAATACGAATACGTGTCTGGCGTGCACGACGAAGACGCTGCTCTTTTTTGTTCAGCATGGTGCAGCTCCTTATTTCTTCTTGGTCTCTTTGATCGTGATCTTTTCGTCCGCATAGCGAATACCCTTGCCTTTGTAAGGCTCGGGCGGACGAACGGCGCGGATCTCAGCGGCTATTTGGCCTACACGCTGGCGGTCTGCGCCTTTGATGACGACCTCCGTCGGCGAAGGCGTGGCCACGGTGATCCCAGCGGGCATTTCAATATCCACAGGATGCGAAAAACCCACACTCAGATTCAGCTTGGAGCCGCTGGCTTGCGCTTTATAGCCCACGCCAACGAGACTCAGCTTCTTCTCGAAGCCTTTACTGACGCCAACCACCATGTTATTGACCAACTGGCGCAAAGTTCCGCTCATGGCATTGGCCTCGCGGGATTCATTCGCCGGCTCGAAGCTCAGCTTATCATTATTGTGGAGCACCTTGACCAAGATGTTTTGCCCCAGCGACAAAGTACCGCCGGCGCCTTTCACACTGATTTGGTCTTCTTTAATGGACACATCCACGCCTGCGGGAATGACCACAGGCAATTTTCCTACGCGGGACATTCAGTTTCTCCTCAATGCCACGTTAAGCCACATAGCAAAGCACTTCGCCGCCGACACCGACAGCACGCGCCTTGCGATCGGTCATCACGCCCTTGGGCGTGGTGACGATGGCGACACCCAAACCATTCATGACCTGCGGAATGGCATCACGCCCCTTGTAGACGCGAAGGCCAGGACGGCTAACGCGCTCAATACGCTCAATCACAGGACGACCGGCGTAGTATTTCAGGGCAATTTCAAGTTCAGACTTGCCAGCTTCGGACTTCACCTGAAAACCGTCGATATACCCCTCGTCCTTCAGCACTTGGGCGATGGCCACCTTCACCTTGGAAGCGGGCACCTTCACCGTGGCCTTGGAGACCATCTGGGCATTGCGAATGCGGGTCAGCAAGTCAGCGATAGGATCACTCATGCTCATGTTGAATCTCTCCTGCCTGCTTACCAGCTGGCCTTGGTGATGCCAGGAATTTCACCCGCAAAAGCCATTTCGCGGATCTTTGCACGGCCCAGTCCGAATTGACGGAAAGTACCACGCGGACGGCCCGTGATTTCGCAGCGATTGCGTTGACGCGTTGGATTTGCGTTACGCGGCAACTTTTGCAGAGCGAGACGCGCGGAATCGCGCTCTTCGTCACTTCGCTTGGCGTCGCCGGCAATGGCCTTCAGTTCCGCATATTTGCCTGCGTACTTGGCCGCCAATTTTGCGCGTTTTTGCTCGCGCTGAATCAAAGCTACTTTAGCCATGCGCCACCTCAGTTTTTGAAGGGAAAACGGAAACCTGCGAGCAGCGCCTTGGCTTCTGCGTCGTTTTTGGCCGTCGTGGTGATGCTGATATTGAGGCCGCGCAAGGCATCCACCTTGTCGTATTCGATCTCAGGGAAAATGATTTGTTCTTTGACGCCGACGTTGTAATTCCCACGTCCATCAAAAGCGCGTCCGGATATCCCACGGAAGTCGCGCACCCGCGGCAACGCAACCGTCACGAAACGGTCCAGAAACTCGTACATCTGGACGCCGCGCAGCGTCACCATGCAACCTATGGGCTGACCTTCCCGGATCTTGAACCCGGCGATGGCCTTTCTGGCCTTGGTCACTATGGGTTTTTGCCCGGCAATCTTGGTCAGATCAGCCACGGCGTTGTCCATGACTTTTTTATCGGCCACAGCCTCACCCACCCCCATGTTGAGCGTGATCTTGACCAGTCGAGGAACCTCCATGGGCGAGGTATACCCGAATTGCTTCATCAATTCGGGGGCGATTTGTTCGCGGTAAATTTGCTGGAGTCGTGCCATTTTTTTTCCTTAGGCCGCCTTGATTTCCGCGCCGCTGGACTTGTACACGCGAACGCGCACCCCATCGGCCTGAACCTTGATGCCAACGCGATCCCCCTTGCCAGTGGCCGGATTGAAAATGGCCACATTGGACTGGTGGATAGGCATCGCCTTCTCCACAATACCGCCGGACTCGCCCTTGAGCGGATTCGGCTTGACGTGCTTCTTTACGACATTGACACCATCGACAATGAGATGGGAATCGTCTTTGCGCAACGCCACGGTGCCGCGCTTACCCTTATCCCGCCCCGTCAACACGATGACTTCATCGCCTTTGCGAATTTTGTTCATGGCGCCACCTCAAAGAACTTCAGGAGCCAAGGAGACGATCTTCATGAAGCGCTCGGTACGCAGCTCACGCGTAACAGGCCCGAAGATGCGCGTGCCAATCGGCTCCAGCTTGCTGTTGAGCAACACCGCAGCGTTGCCATCGAATTTGACAAGGGAGCCATCTCCGCGCCGAATACCCTTGGCCGTACGAACCACTACTGCGTTGTAGATCTCGCCCTTTTTGACGCGACCACGCGGAGCAGCCTCCTTGACGCTCACTTTGATGATGTCACCGACGCTTGCATAGCGACGCTTAGACCCGCCCAGCACCTTGATGCAAAGGACGGACTTGGCGCCAGTGTTGTCGGCAACCTCTAACCGAGATTCTGTTTGGATCATTGCAATATTCCCAACTTGTACCGGCACACCTGAAACCCCCGAACCCGGAGCTACAAGCCAACCAGTCAGTCTTGGGCCCGCCGTCTGCACCGCAAACCACTTGCAGTGCTTCCTGTTGGGCAAGAAACTCGCGCCTCACAACGCGAAGCGGCGAATTATGGCACAAAAAAATAATGGCTGTCAACAGGGAGTCTTATCCAACGAGGTATGAGCCTGAAGCCCACCTGGCCCCACCTCATGATTCCAAGGCAGAATGAGCCTGTGCACAAGCCCGCCACTGCGGCGCCAGTTTTCAACCACGCACCTCGCCCTCGCCCAGCACCACCCATTTGAGCGAAGTCAGCCCCTCTATGCCCACGGGGCCGCGGGCGTGGAATTTGTCGGTGCTGATGCCGATTTCGGCGCCCAGGCCGTATTCGAAGCCGTCGGCAAAGCGCGTGCTGGCGTTCACCATCACGCTGGCCGAATCGACGGCGCGCAAAAAGCGTTGCGCGTGCATGTGGTGACTCGTGACGATGGCGTCGGTGTGGTGGCTCGAATAGTGGTTGATGTGCGCAATGGCTTCTTCCACGTCGGCCACGACCTTCACGCTGATGATGGGCGCGAGGTATTCCACGAACCAGTCCTGCTCGGTCGCGGGTACGACGCGTGCGCCGCTCAGGGGCGCGAGCAGCGCGAGGCTTTCGGGGCAGGCGCGCATTTCCACGCCTTTTTGCGCGTAGATCGCGCCTATGCGTGGCAAGAACGCCGCCGCCACGCCGCGCGCCACGAGCAGGCTTTCGGTGGCGTTGCAGGGGCTGTATTTTTGCGTCTTGGCGTTGTCGGCGAGCTTCACGGCCATGGCTAGGTCGCAGGGGTCATCGACGTAGGTGTGGCAGTTGCCGTCGAGGTGCTTGATCACGGGCACCTTGGCGCCGGCGCTGATGCGCTCGATCAGGCCCTTGCCGCCGCGCGGGATGATCACATCGACGTACTGCGGCATGGCGATGAGCTGGCCCACGACTTCGCGGTCGGTGGTTTGCACGAGCTGCACGGCCTCGGGCGGCAGGCCGGCCTCGGTGAGCGCCTGCTGCACGAGGCGCGCGAGCGCCTGGTTCGAGTGGATGGCCTCGGAGCCGCCGCGCAGGATGCAGGCGTTGCCGCTTTTGATCGACAGGCTCGCGGCCTCTATGGTCACGTTCGGGCGGCTTTCGTAGATCATGCCGAACACGCCTATGGGCACACGCATGCGGCCCACGCGGATGCCGCTGGGCTGCTGGCGCAGCTCGAGCACCTCGCCGACGATGTCGGGCATGGCGGCCAGTTGCTCGCAGCCCTGCGCGCAGGTCTCGATGGCGGCGGGCGTGAGCTTGAGCCGGTCGACGAGCGGCGCCGCCAGGCCCGCGGCGCGCGCGCGCTCGAGGTCTTGCGCGTTGTCGACCTGCAGCGCGGCGCTGTGCGTGCGCAGCAACGTGGCCAGCGCCGTCAGCGCTTTGTTTTTAGTAGCTACTGACGCTCTCGCCATAAGGGCTGAGGCCGTTTTTGCTTGCAAACCCAGGGTTTGCGTGTAGTGCACGATGTCGGTAGCGTTCATGGGCGGATTTTGCCGCAGCATTGCACCTGCCGCGCATACCAATACTGCAATTGGCCGGTTTTCGTGCTGCTTTTTGGGGCTTGCGGCGTGCGCGCAGGTGTCCACAATCGGGGGCATGAAAGCCTTGTCCTCTCTTGCTGTGTTGCGCGGTCTGCTGCTTTCCCTGATGCTGGCGGGCGCGGCCTGGCCCGCGCAGGCGCTGCGCATCAAGGAAGTGGCGGCCGTGCAGGGCGTGCGCAGCAACCAGCTCACGGGCTACGGCATCGTCGTGGGGCTGGACGGCACGGGCGACCAGACCACGCAGATGCCGATCACCACGCAGAGCGTGTCGAACTATCTGCAACAGCTGGGCATCACGCTGCCGGCGTCCATGGCCTCGCAGCTGCAGTTCAAGAATGTGGCCGCAGTGATCGTGACGGCGCAGCTGCCCGCGTTTGCCCAGCCGGGGCAGATGATAGATGTGGTCGTTTCCTCCATGGGCAACGCCAAGTCGCTCAAGGGCGGCACGCTGATCGCCACGCCGCTGCGCGGCGCGGACGGCGAGATTTACGCGCTCGCGCAGGGCAACCTCGTGGTCGGCGGCGCGGGCGCGGCTGCGGGCGGCAGCAAGGTGCAGATCAACCACTTGAGCGCGGGCCGCATCCCGCAGGGCGCGCAGGTCGAGCGCAGCGTGCCCACGCCGCTCAACGACGGTGACACGATCCAGCTCGGGCTCGACGCCTCGGACTTCCAGACCGCGCGCCGCGTCGCCGAGGTCATCAACGCGCGCCTGGGCGCGGGCCTGGCGCGCGCGCTCGACGGGCGCACGGTGCAGGTGCGCGCGCCGCAAGACCCGGCCGGGCGCGTGAACTTCATCGCCGATCTCGAAGACCTGGAACTGCAGGCCCCCACGCCCGCGGCCAAGGTGGTGATCAACGCGCGCACGGGCTCGGTGGTGCTGAACCAGGCCGTGACGCTGGGCCCCTGCGCGATCGCGCATGGCAACCTCTCGATCACGATCAGCTCAACGCCCGTGATCAGCCAGCCCAATCCGTTCTCGCAAGGGCAGACGGTGGTGGCGCAAAAGAGCAACATCCAAATCAACCAGGAGCCGGGCCGCGTCATCCAAATGCCACCCTCGCCCCAGCTGGCCGACGTGGTGCGCGCGCTCAACACGCTGGGCGCTACGCCGCAGGACTTGCTCGCGATTCTGCAGGCCATCAAGGCGGCAGGGGCGCTCAATGCGGAGCTGGAGGTGATCTGATGGCGCTGTCCTCGGCCCCCGCAAGCCTGAGCGCCGGCACGGCAAATACGCTGGCTGCCGACGCGCGCTCGCTCAATGCCCTCAAATACGCCGCCGGCAACAAGGACCCGCAGGCCGTGCGCGCGGCGGCCAAGCAGTTCGAGTCGCTGTTCATGCGCGAGCTCATCAAAAGCATGCGCGAAGCGACCATGAAGTCCGGCCTGCTCGAGGGCCCGCAGGGCGATCTGGCGACCGACTTGCTCGACCAGCAGCTCTCGGTGCAGATGGCGGGTCAGCCCGGCGGCCTGTCAGATGCCATCGTGCGCCAGCTTTCGCAGCAAATGGGCGGCAGCGGCGACACCGCGCTGTCCGTGCCTTCGACACTGAGCCTTGCAGCGAGCCGCGCGCGCTTTGCGGGCGGCGCCGCCACCGGAAACGCCGGGGTCGGCAACGCTGGCGCCGCCGCACCGGCGGGACGTGAGGGCTTCGTGCAGTTCCACCGCGCCGCGGCCGAGCGCGTGGCGCAGGAAAGCGGCATTCCCGCGCACTTCATGCTCGGCCAGGCCGGACACGAAACCGGCTGGGGCCGGAGCGAAATCCGCCAGGCCGACGGCTCGCCCGCGTACAACCTGTTCGGCATCAAGGCCGGCAAGGGCTGGACGGGCAAGGTGGCGACGGTGACGACGACCGAATACGAAGGCGGCGTGGCGCGCAAAGTGGTGGCCAAATTCCGCGCCTACGACTCTTACGAAGACGCTTTCCGCGACTACGCGCGGCTCATCAACGGCAACCCGCGCTACGCCGCGGCGCGCGCCAAGGTCGGCTCGGCCGTAGCCTACGCGGCAGAGCTGCAAAAAGCCGGCTACGCCACCGACCCCGCCTACGCGCGCAAGCTCAGCAATGCCATTCATAGCGCCTCGAGCGTACAACGCACCTGAGGAGCACGATCATGAGCCTCTTCAACATCGGCGTGCGCGCATTGCAGACCAACCAGGTGGTTTTGCAGACCACCGGGCACAACATCGCCAACGTGAACACGCCCGGCTATTCGCGCCAGACCGTGGCGCTGCAGAACCTGCCGGGACAGTTCACCGGCAGCGGCTTCATCGGCCAGGGCGTGGAGGTGCAGGCGATCGTGCGCAACCAGAGCGACATGCTCACGCGCCAGGCCACGGCGGCTGCCGCCGTGAGCGCCGCTGACAGCGCACGCGCGCAGAGCCTGCAGCGCCTGCAGGACGTGTTCAGCGGCGGCGACAGCGGCCTGGGCGCCGCGATCAACGACATGATGAATGCGCTTGCCGACGTGGCGAGCGCCCCCACCGACCTTGCCGCGCGCACCGTGGTGCTCACGCGCATGGACGCAACCGCCACGCGCATGCGCTCGGCGTCCGACCAGCTCGACCAGATCGCTGCCGGCGTGCGCAGCGACCTCGACACCGGCGTCCAACAGGCCAACGACCTCGCCGGCCAGATCGCGCGCCTGAACGAGCTGATCGTGCGCGCGCAGGGTAGCGGCAAAGCTCCCAACGACCTGCTGGACCAGCGCGACCAGGCGATCCGCAATCTCAACCAGTACGTGCAAACCACGCAAGTGCCGGCCGACGACGGCTCGCTGGGCGTATTCGTGGGCAACCAGCCGCTCGTGCTCGGCACCACGGCGGCGACGCTGTCGGTGGGCGACGCGCCGGATTTTTCTGGCAGTGGGCAGCTCAAGCTGTTTTTCACGGCGCCAGGCGGCACGCCCCAGGCGATCGACGAACAGGTCATTGGTGGCGGCGCCATGGCCGGGCAGCTCAGGTTCTACAACGGTGACCTCGAGGAAGGGCGCAATCTGCTCGGGCGCATGGCGCTGAGCCTGACGCAGGCGCTGAATGCGCAAAACCGCCTGGGCCTCACGCTCGACGGCAAGGTCGGCGGCGATTTGTTCCAACCTGTCGCCTTGAAGGATGCCATTGCAGCCGCAGGCAATCCTTCGGGTGCAGGGGCTGGCATCGGCTTGGCGGTGGCCGACCCTGCCAAGCTCAAAGCCTCGGATTACACGGTCGCGTTCACGGCAGGCGCGGTCGGTACGGTCGTGCGCCAGTCCGACGGCGTGACCCTGTCCTTCGATGGCACAGCCGGCAATACGCTGCAGGACGTACTGCGGGGCGAAGGGCTCACGGCCACGGTGACGGGCGCGCCCCAGGCGGGCGACAGATTCCTGATCCAGCCGGTGCGGGACGCGGCCGGGAAAATGCAGGCGCTGGTGCACACACCGAGCCAGCTCGCCGCAGCCAATCCGGTCAATGCAGCCATGGGCACGGGAAACACCGGCTCGCTGCAGTTGGCGAGCCTGCAGGCGCTGTCGAACCCTCCGGGCACGTCGGTGCCACTCACGCTGACATTCACCGGGCCGAACACCTACACCCGCAGCGATGATCCGGCCGTCCCTCCGGCACTGCCCACCGCCTACAGCTATGTTTCCGGGCAGGCCATCAGCTACGACAACGCCACACCGCCCACGGGCTGGTCCGTGACCTTGAGTGGTACCCCGAACCAGGGCGACACCGTCACCGTGGGGAATGCGCTGGCTGCGGGCGACTACTTCCAGCGCGATGCCGGCAACGCCAAAGCCATGCTGGCCTTGCGCGACGCGCCCATGTTCGACGGCGCGCCTTTGAGCGACGGCTTTGCCAGCGCGATGGCGCAGGTCGGAACGCGCACACAGAGCGCGCAGTTCGCAGCGCAGATGTCAGGCACCATCGCCGCGAACCTCGAAAATGACCGCACCGCCGTCTCGGGCGTGAATCTGGACGAGGAAGCGGCCAAGCTGATCCAGTACCAGCAGGCCTACCAGGCCTCGGCCAAAATGATCCAGGTCGCGCAAACGGTCTTCGACAGCCTGCTGCAGACCATGGGCTAAGCGCCCGAGAAGCAAGGAGCACCACGCCATGAGCAGCAACCTCATCGCCCGCACGGGCACGGCCAACCTCTACGACAACACGATCCGCAATCTGCAGGCGCAGCAGACGACGCTCGCGCAGCAGCAGGAGCACCTCAGCGCCGGCAAGCGCGTGCTGCGCGCGAGCGACGACCCCGTGGCCGCCGCACAGGCCGAGCGCGCACGCACGCGCATCAGCCGCAACGAAACCGACTTGCGCGCCCTGAATGCGCAAAAGGACAGCATGGCACTGGCCGAGTCCACCCTGGGCAGCACCATGGACGCCATGCAGGCGTTTCGCGAACTCGTGGTGCAGGCTGGCAATGGCACCCTCTCGGCCACCGACCGCAACACCATCGCGTTGCAGTTGCAGGGCCTGCGCGAGCAGATCCTGGGCTACGCCAACAGCAAAGATGCCAATGGCCTGCCCTTGTTCCAGGCCCTGGGCAGTGCCAGCACCCCGTTCACGGGCGCTTCGCCCCCCACTACCTTCAAGGGCCTGCCCGGGCAGTTTGCCAGCGGCACAACCAGCATCGCGCCGCTGCTCGACGGTGACGCCGCCTGGATGAGCGTGCCCACGGGCAATGGCGTATTTGCCGTGACGGCAACGCCCGGCAATGCGGGTACGGCGCAAGTGACGGCGGATCAGGTCACCAATCCTGCCGCTGCGGGCGATGGCCACAGCTACCAAGTCAAGTTCACGGTCGATACCACCACGGGTGCCACTACTTACACCGTTACCGATCAAACACCTCCACCCGCCACGCCTACAACCGGCCTGCCCACCAGTCTGACCTACACCTCGCCCACGACCATCAGCTTCGCGGGCCGCGCTATAGACATCACGGGCGCACCTGCCAATGGCGACAGTTTCACGGTCGCGCCGAGCAAGCAGACCAGCGTCTTCCAGGTGCTCGACGACACCATCGCCGCGATCCGCAGCGGCAACCCAAGCACCGTGTACAGCGGCATCGCGCAGGGGCTGAGCCAGATCGACGTCGCCATGAGCCGGCTGTCGGATGCGCGCGGCCTCGCGGGCGAGCTGCTGAACCGCGCCGACCGCATCCAGAGCGACCTCGACACGCGAGGCTCGCAGCTCGAAGCCCAGCGCTCGAGCGCCGAAGACCTCGATATGATCAAAGGCATTTCAGACTTCCAAAACCAAAACACCAGCTACCAGGCTGCGCTGCAGTCCTACGCACAGGTGCAAAAGCTCTCCTTGCTCAACTACCTTGGCTGAGACTTTGGCAGGTGAGCTGAGCTGCTCCTCCAGCTTTGCGCCTATAAAGAAGTCCCATGCCCCGCCCCGAGATGCTCCAATCCGTTCTTCGCAGCCTGGTTCTGGGCTACCGTCCGCTATGGAACCGTGCGCGCCAGCTCGCCGGCATAGAGCTGTATGCCCAGTGCAAGTCTGCCGAAGGTGTGCAAGCCGTGGACGGCGCGCACCTGTTGCGCACGATGCAAGAGCTGTGGTCGTCCAGCTCTCCGCCCGTGCTCATCGCGGCGCAAACCAAGCCCTTGCTGTGCAGCCTGCTCGACCACCCCGAGCGCGTCGCGCCCTGGATAGAAGTGCGTGACCATTGGCTGCAGGACGCCGAGGTGTTGCAGCGCGTGCAGGCAGCGCACCGGCGCGGCCTCAAGCTCGTCTGGCGCGGCGACCTGGGCCGCGAGCCCGCGCCCGAAGTCCTCGATTGCTTCGACCACTGCCTGCTGGGCATCCCGCCCGCCTACGCGCTCGCGGCGCTGCAGTCCGCACCCGGCGCAAGCCCGCTGCCCGCGCGGCAGATGTTCGAAAACGTGCCCAGCCGGGCGCTGGTCGCGCACTGCTTCGACCAGTGCGACGCACTCGCGCTGGCTGGCTGGCCGGCCGAGGATGTGCTCTACAGCCTGCGCCACCAGCCCATCCAGCCGGCGCACGAGGTCGTGCACGCACTCATGAAAGCCATAGACCAGGAGCAGTCGATAGAAACCTTCGAGGACATCCTCGGGCGCGATCCTCTCCTCGCCTACCGCTTCCTGGTGCACGTGAACTCTGCCGCGCTGGGGCTGCGCACGGGCATCGATTCGCTGCGCCGCGGCTTGGTGCTGCTGGGCTACGGCACGCTGGAGCGCTGGCTCGCGCAGCAACTGCCCACCGCCAGCACCGAGCCTGACCTGCACCCCGTGCGTGCCAGCATGGTGATGCGCGCCGAGCTCACCGCGCGCCTGCTCGACGCCGGGGAGGGAAACGACCTGCGCCGTGAGGTGTATCTGTGCGGTCTGTTCTCGCAGCTCGACCTGCTGTTGGGCGAACCGCTGGGCAGCATCCTGCGCCGCATCCCGCTGTCCGAACGCATTTACGACGCCAACGTGCTGCGCACCGGCCCCTACGCGCCGCCTCTGGAGATGGCCTGCGCCCTCGAAACCGACGACGCGCAAACCATCCTGCAGCTGTGCGAAACCCACGATTACGACATCGAGGAAGTCAACCGCGCCCTGTTGCGCATGCTTGCCGACCTCGAAGTGGCGCACGCCTGACGCGCGGCCAGTGCACCGTCGGCGCCTTGCACTCCTGAGGAGCGCTTGCGCCACACCGCGCAATTGCTACGTAACTAATAGCTGCCGTCGCTTGTGTGAAAAGCACAAAGTGGCTTTTTCATCCACAATTTCGACATGGGAACCCTCTACCTCGTGCGCCACGGCCAGGCCTCGTTCGGCGCGCATGACTACGACCAGCTCAGCGCGCTCGGCCAGCGCCAGGCCGAACGGCTGGGCGCACACTGGCGCGCCCGCGGCCTGCGGTTCGACGCCATCCTCACAGGCACGCTGCGCCGCCACCTCCAGACGCTCGCAGGCATCGCCGCGGGCCTGCAAACCGCACTGCAGCCTGTCGAGCTGCCCAGCCTCAACGAGTACGACAGCCAGGCGCTGATCCACGCCATCCACCCCGAGCCGCTGCCGCGCCCGGACACGCCGGCGCTGTACCGCGCGCATTTCCGCCTGCTGTGCGACGCGCTCGCACAGTGGATGGCAGGCACCATCAGCCCCGCCGGCATGCCGAGCTGGCAGGAGTTTGCAGGCGGTGTGCGCGCCGTGCTCGAGCAGGTGCGCAGCCAGCACGCCCAGCAGAACGTGCTGCTCGTGAGCAGCGGCGGGCCCATTTCCACGGCGGTGGGCGAGGTGCTGGGCACGGCGCCTGAAGTGACGATCGCGCTCAACATGCGCATACGCAACAGTGCCGTGACCGAGTTCAGCGTCTCTCCCAAGCGGCTCATGCTGCAGACCTTCAACACCCTGCCGCACCTGCACGAAGTCGAGCACGCGGACTGGATCACTTTCGCCTGAGATTCCTAAAAAGAGAGCTTCTAGCGCACGTCTATTACCGTGTAGCAGGGCTTTTTACTATGGAAAGCTGCAGCTTCATAGACACCCACTGCCACCTCGACGCCCCCGAATTCGCGCGCGACATGGATGCTGTGCGCCAGCAGGCCGCCGCGCTTGGCGTGCGCCACTGCGTGCTGCCTGCCGTCACGCGCGCCGGCTGGCCCGCGGTGCAGCGGCTCGCGCAGCGCTTTGGCGACAGCTATGCGCTGGGCATCCACCCGCTCTACACGGGCGCCGCAGCCGACGAAGACCTGGCCGCGCTCGAGGCGCTGCTCGCGCAGCAGCTCAGCGACCCGCGCCTCGTGGCGGTCGGCGAAATCGGGCTCGACCATTTCGTGCCGGGGCTCGATGCGGCGCGGCAGCTGCACTTTTACCGTGCCCAGCTGCGGCTCGCGCGCCGCTTCGGCCTGCCGGTGATCCTGCACGTGCGGCGCTCGGCCGACGCCCTGCTGCGCGCGCTGCGCGAAATTCCGGTGCCGGGCGGCATCGCGCATGCGTTCAACGGCAGCTTGCAGCAGGCGCAAGCCTTTGTTGCGCTGGGCTTCAAGCTCGGTTTTGGCGGCGCACTCACTTTCGAGCGCGCGCTGCAGCTGCGGCGCCTGGCCACGCAGCTGCCGCTGGCCGCGCTGGTGCTCGAAACCGACGCGCCCGACATGCCGCCGCAATGGCTCTACACCCCTGCAGCGGCGCGTATGGCAGGCCAGGCACAAGAACGCAACAGCCCCGCCGAACTGCCGCGTATCGCCCAGGTGCTGGCCGGGCTGCGCGGCCTGACGCTGGAGGAACTGGCGCGGGCGACCACGGCCAATGCGTGCGCCGCGCTGCCACGGCTGGCGTTATTGATTGATGCGAAAAAGCATTAAGGCGCGCGTAATACGTGCGTAGATAGCTCTGCTTATAAGAGCATCAACTGGCGCTCAGGTTGGCCGAGGCCTCGCCCGCCAGCACCTGCTGCGCCCAGGGCGCGAGGCGGCGCGTGTCGGCGCGCAGCACTTCTTGCTTGACGGCCAGGATTTGCGCCGGGTGCATGGAAAAGCTGCGCAACCCCAGCCCCAGCAGCAGCCGCGTCATGCCCACGTCGCCCGCGGTTTCGCCGCACATGCTCACGCTCTTGCCCTGCGCGCGGCCCGCGGCGATGACCTCGGCCACGAGGCGCAGCACTGCCGGGTGCAGCGGGTCGTACAGGTGCGCCACGGATTCGTCGGCGCGGTCTATGGCCAGCGTGTACTGGATCAGGTCGTTCGTGCCGATCGAGAGGAAGTCGAAGTAACGCAAAAAAGTATGTACCGTCAGCGCAGCCGCGGGGATTTCGATCATGGCGCCGAGCTGCAAGGCGCCGTAGGCCACACCGCGCGCCTCGAGCTCGGTGCGCGCCAGGTCCAGCTGCGCCAGCGTCTGCTCGATTTCGTGCACATGCGCGAGCATGGGAAACAGCAGCTTCACCGGGCCGTGCGCAGCGGCGCGCAGCACCGCGCGCAGCTGCGTGCGGAACATGGCCGGGTCGGCCAGACTCCAGCGGATCGCGCGCAGGCCCAGTGCCGGGTTCAGGTGCTCGTCCTTGAAGGTTTTGTCGAGCTGTTTGTCCGCACCCACGTCTATGGTGCGAATGGTCACGGGCAGCCCCTGCATGCCCTCGATGGCGGCGCAATAGGCGCGGTATTGCGCGTCCTCGTCGGGCAGTCTGCCTGCGCGCCCCATGAACAAAAACTCACTGCGAAACAGCCCCACGCCCATGGCGCCGGCCTGCACTGCGGCCGCGGCGTCGGTGGGCTGCTCGATGTTCGCGAGCAGCTCGATCGGCTCGCCGTCCAGCGTCACCGCGGGCGTGTGCAGCAGGCGCGCCAGGCGTTCGCGCTCGAGCGCGGACTGGCGCTGGTGAAAGCCGTATTCGGCCAGCACCAGGGGCGAGGGATCGACGATGAGCACGCCCGCATCGCCATCGATGATCACCCAATCGTCCTGGCGCACGAGCTGGCTCGCAGTGCGCGCCCCCACCACGGCCGGGATGTCCATGCTGCGCGCGATGATGGCGGTGTGCGAAGTCTTGCCGCCCACGTCGGTCACGAAGCCCGCGAACACGCTTTGCTTGAACTGCAGCATGTCGGCGGGCGAGAGGTCGTGCGCCAGCAGCACCAGCGGCACATCGACACTGCCGTCGAGCAGCAGGTCCTGCGCAGTCTGGCGCCGCGGGCCGCTCGCAGGCGCCGCCACGGGTGGCGGCGTGCCCTTCATGTGGCGCAGGATGCGCTCGACCACCTGCTCGAGGTCGGCCTTGCGCTCGCGCAGGTAATCGTCCTCCATTTCGTCGAACTGGCGCGCGAGCACTTCGAGCTGCGTGGTCAGCGCCCATTCGCCGTTGTAGAGCCGCCGGCTGATCCACTGCTTGACCCCTTCGCTCAAGGTTTCGTCCTGCAACAGCATCAGGTGCACGTCGAGCAGCGCGGCAATCTCCGGCGGGGCGTCGTGCGGCATCTCGGCCTGCAGACGCTGCAGCTCCTCGACCACGGCGTTGCGGCCCCGGCGCACGCGCTCGATCTCCGCCTCCACCTGCTCGGGCTCGATGAAATAGTGCGCGACTTCGACGCGGCTCGACGCCACCAGCACGGCCCGCCCTATGGCGATGCCGCGTGCAACCGCAAGACCGTGGATGGCAAAGCTCATGAGCGCGTGCCTTTGTCCGCGGCTTATTCGCCTTCGCCGAACTTGTCGGCAATCAGGGCCAGCAGCGCGTCCATGGCCTCCTGCTCGCGTTCGCCGCTGGTTTCGACTTCGACCTCGGTACCCATGCCCGCGGCAAGCATCATCACCCCCATGATGCTCTTGGCATTGATGCGGCGCTCGCCGCGGCTCAGGAACACCTCGCACGGGAAGCTGCTCGCGAGCTTGGTGAGCTTGGCCGAGGCGCGGGCATGCAGGCCCAGCTTATTGCTGATGAGAGTACGGGTCTTGATCATGGGAGTTGCGGCGAAACGTCTGGTACTGCGGCGCAGTGGCGGCGACCTGCATCACCCCCTGCATGCCACCCACCACCGCACGCGAGGCCACGGCCTCTAGCGGCTCGGCGCGGTAGCTGATGGCGCGCAGCAGCATGGGCAGGTTCACGCCCGTGACCAGGCGCGCGTGCACGCCGTCGATCAGGCGCTGCGCGATGTTGCAGGGCGTGGCACCAAACACGTCCGTCAGGATCAGCGTAGGCTCGGTGCCGAATCGGCGCAGCAGGGTTTGCGCCAGCGCGAGCGACTCTTCGGGCGGCACATGGGGCTGCACGTCGAGTGCCAGCACGGCCGACCCGCAATCGGCAAACACGTGCAAGGCGCACTCCCGCAGCGCATGGGCCAGGGGCGCGTGGGCGATGATGAAAATGTTGGTGCTCATGGAATCAGCCGCACATTATCGCGTGCGCTATGTAGGCAGCAGGAAGGGGAGCACAGCGCCTGGCCACGGGGCTGAAGGCTGCACCGCAGAACAAACACCCCAGGAGCCTGTCGGACTTTGGAATCGTCGGCTGCGAATGCGCCGCAGCGGCCCATTTTTTATCGTCTTCTTGCCCCATAGCACCTCTATGGGGCGGCGAATCCGGCAAAAACTGGCCTCGCTGGGGCGCCTTCTCGCTATCGACGCCCAAAGTCCGACAGGCTCCCAGCGTCGAAACGCGCCGGTCATTGCAGCGTCAGTCCGTCAAAAAAACTGTCCGCCAACGCGGGCCGGGCCTTGTTCGTGTAGAGCGCGGCATGGTACAGCCGCACCTGCGGCCCCAGGGCGCGCGCAAACCAGACCGCCTGCAGCGTGACGGCGCCGCCCTCTGGCCGCTGCCCATGCGCCACGATGCGCACGGCACCCGGCAATGGCAAGGAACCACGCGGGGCAAAGTCTTGCTCGAGGACGACGCGCGCCGAAGCTCCCAGCCGCGCGAGCACCGCAGCACGCCAGCGCCCCAGCGTAGCGCTCGCCTGCGCGGGATCGGCCAGTGCCAGCTGCGACACGGCAAACAGCGCGCCATCAGCCTCGCAACCCACCATGGCCAGATCGGCCTTGACGCCGCCCAGGTCCACCGCGCGCACGGCGCGGTCGGGCTTGCAGGGCAGCGCGACGCTGAGCGCGGCCCCCTCGAGCGGCACGCTGCGCCAGTTCAGCGCCGGGCTGCAACCGGCCAGCAGCAATGGCAGCAAGCCGACTGCGCACAGTGCCCGCATGTTTCGTTGGATACGCATGCGTCAATTATCAGCAGCCCGCCATGCCGTCGCGAACTTTTTTCATTCCTGGCCGTCTCATGCGCAGAATCACGCGCTCTTGCACAATCACGGTTTTATGGAAATTGCCATGCAGATCAAGCAATGGAAACGCGGGGCTGTCGTCGCGGCCCTGGCCGTGTTGGCTCTCGTCGGGGCCTGGGTCTATCTGGGGTCGGGCCGCGCACCCGCGCCCGAATCCACCTTCGTGCTGCTCGACGGCTCGCGCCAGACGACCGCGGACCTGCGCGGCAAGGTCACGCTGGTCAACTTCTGGGCCACGAGCTGCACCACCTGCGTGGCCGAAATGCCGCAGATCGTCGCCACCTACGACAAATACCACGCCCGCGGCTTCGACACGCTGGCCGTGGCCATGAGCTACGACCCGCCGAGCTACGTGCTCAACTTCGCCCAAAGCCGCAAACTGCCATTCAAGGTCGCCCTGGACAACACCGGCGCCGCGGCGCGGGCCTGGGGCGACGTGAAGCTGACCCCGACCACCTTTATCGTCAACAAGCGCGGCGAGATCGTCAAGCGCTACGTGGGCGCGCCCGACTTTGCCGAGCTGCACCGGCTGATCGAAAAGCTGCTCGCCGAAGGGTGAAAACGCAGCGGCCGATTTGCAATGAAATCGGCCGAAAAAGCAGGTATATCAAGCGCAAGCAGCTCTTATAAAAAGAGCAAATCGCACATCACTTGCTGCGGAAGTCGTCGTGGCAAGCCTTGCAGGTATTGGCCGTGGCGCCGAAAGCCGTCTTGATCTGCTCCAGATTGCCGGTCTTGGTGGCGGCCACGAGCTTCGCTGCCTCGGCCTCGAACTTTTCCGCGTCCTCCTTGAATTTGGCGGATTCCTTCCAGACGGCAGGCTTGGCCTTGCCGCCCTCCGTGCCCGGCCCAAAGGCGGCCCAGGGCAGCTTGGCCAGGCTTGCCACCAGTTCGGCGTTCTCCTGCGCGGCCTTGGCGTCGAACGGTGCCTTGCCGTTGACCATCGCGCCTATGCGTCCGAAATGCTGACCGATGACGAACAGCGCACCTTGGCGGTATTCGATCGCGTCGTGAGCTTTAGCGAACTGCGCGGCGGCCGGCGCGCTCGCGCCCGCGGCGGCGACGGCAAGAATGAGGGCAGCAAAAGCTTTCATGGTTGAGCTCCTTGGGGATGGGGGGGGAAATTGCAGCGCGCAAGTATGCCGCAGTCTGCCTTTGCATGTGCATGGCACTCGGGCATTGCCGGTCTGCCTGACGGCCATCCTGCACAATGTGCGCTCTTCGCTGGGAGCGCATTTTCATGGTTTACACCGTTCGCATCTGGGATCTTCCGACACGCCTGTTTCACTGGGCGCTGGTCGTGTGCGTCGTCAGCCTGGTCGTCACGGCCGAAATCGGCGGCAACGCCATGGTGTGGCATTTCCGTCTGGGGTACACGATGCTCGCGCTGCTGCTGTTTCGGCTGGTCTGGGGCTTCGTGGGCGGGCACTGGTCGCGCTTTGGCACGTTTTTATCGTCCCCCGCCAGAGCGCTGCGCTACCTGCGCGGCATCCACGATCCCGCCGATCTGGTCGGGCACAACCCCCTGGGGGCTTGGTCGGTGCTCGCCATGCTGCTGCTGCTGGCGGCGCAAGTAGGCTCGGGCCTACTGAGCGACGACGAAATCGCCTTCGCCGGGCCGCTCACGCGCTTCATCTCCAGCGCCACCGTGGAGCTGGCGACGGCCTACCACACCGAGGTCGGTAAATTGCTGCTGCTGGCGCTGGTGACGCTGCACGTGCTGAGCATCGTCTTTTACACCGTGAAAAAAAAGCAGGCCCTGGTGCCGCCTATGCTGAGCGGTGACAAGCAATTGCCCATGCCCGTGCCCGCTGCGCGCGACGACGCCTGGACGCGCCTGGGGGCTTTGGTACTGTTCGCGCTGTGCGCGGCGCTCGCATGGTGGGTGTCGCGGCTCGATGTCATGTGATCGGTACACTGTGCTGCGCATACATGCTTTTTTCTTGCCACTGTGGACAAGCCCCAGATCACTTTGCTGACGCCTTCGACCGCCGAGGAGATCGAGGCGACGCGCACGATCTTTCGAGAATACGCTAACAGCCTCAGCATAGACCTGTGCTTTCAGGATTTCGAGGCCGAACTCGCAGCGTTGCCCGGCGAATACGCCCCGCCACGCGGCTGCTTGCTGCTGGCGCACATCGACGGCGCCATCGCGGGCTGCTGCGCGCTGCGCCCGCTGGACAATGCCGACTACCCCAATGCCGCCGAGATGAAGCGCCTTTACGTGCGCAAGGCCTTCCGCGGCTTCGGGCTCGGGCGCGAACTGGCGCAGGCCATTTTGGACGCGGCGCGGCAGTCGGGCTACGCCTGCGTGCTGCTCGACACGCTCGATGAGATGGAGTCGGCACGCGCCCTGTATGCCGGCCTGGGCTTCACGGAGATTCCACCCTACTACCACAGCCCGATTCCCGGGGCACACTACCTCAAGGTGGAGATCGATTGAACCCCGCAGGCTGGAAGCCTTTTTGGCCTCCAGCCCAGTCACATCAAGCGCAAGTAGCTCCTATCCGAGGAGCATCATGCGCCATTAGCCCTTGAGGCTTTTGGCTTGGGCGAGCAAGGTGTCGGCATCGCTGACCTCGAACTTGCCCGGCCCTTCGACGTTCAGCGTCAACACCTTGCCGTCACGCACCAGCATGGAGTAGCGGTTGCTGCGCAGCCCCAGCCCCTTGCCAGTCAAGTCCAGCGTCAGACCGGTGGCCTTGGCAAACTCCGCATCCCCATCGGCCAGCATGCGCACCTTGCCTTGCGCGTTCTGCTCGCGCCCCCAGGCGCCCATCACGAAGGCGTCGTTCACGCTCAAGCACCAGATTTCATCGACGCCGGCGGCCTTGAATTCCGCGGCCTTCTCGACGTACCCCGGCAAGTGCTTGGCAGAGCAGGTCGGTGTAAACGCACCGGGCACCGCAAACAACGCAATGGTCTTGCCCGCAGCCGCCTGCTCCACGGGCACCGGATTGGGGCCCAGGCTGCACCCTTCGGTGGGCGTGTCTATGTATTCCATCAGCGTGACGGCAGGCAGCTTATCTCCGACTTTGATCATGAAGTTTCTCCTCCGGGGGCTCGCCGGAGCGCACCATGCGCCCGCAAAGCAAGGCCCACAAAACAAAACGACCCACGATGTGGGTCGCACATTGTGGGTCGTTTGCCGGGGCTTTGCAGCCCGCGCGGCGATGGGCTTAAAGAAGACCCGCCTTTTGCACCAAGCGGGATGCCACCCAGTTCTTGGTTTTGGAGAGCGGACGGCTCTCGGTGATTTCGATCAGATCGCCGAGCTGGTACTCGCCGTTCTCATCGTGCGCGTGGTACTTGCTCGACTTGATCACGATCTTGCCGTAGAGCGGGTGCTTGACACGGCGCTCCACGAGCACGGTCACGGTTTTCGCACGCTTGTCGCTGACGACCTTGCCAACCAAGGTGCGCTTGAGGGATTTTTTAGTTTCCGTCATGACGGCTTCCTTACTTGGCGGCTTGCTTTTCGGCAAGAATGGTCTTGGCGCGCGCGATGGCACGGCGCGTGTCGCGCAGCGTGGCGGTGTTGCCCAGCTGTTGCGTGGCCTTTTGCATGCGCAGGCCGAAATGGGCTTTTTGCAAAGACTTGATCTCGGCCTCGAGGCCGGCCACGTCTTTTTGGCGCAGTTCAGAAGTATTCATCGTGGTTTCTCCTGCACTCAAGCGCCGACCAGACGGCTGACGAAGGTGGTACGCAGCGGCAGCTTGGCTGCGGCCAGGCGGAAGGCCTCGCGGGCGAGTTCTTCGGGCACACCCATGATTTCGAACACGACCTTGCCGGGCTGGATTTCGGCCACGTAGTACTCGGGGTTGCCCTTGCCGTTACCCATACGCACTTCGGCGGGCTTGGTCGAGATGGGCTTGTCCGGGAACACGCGGATCCAGATGCGACCACCGCGCTTGACGTGGCGCGAGATCGCGCGGCGTGCGGCTTCAATCTGGCGCGCCGTGAGGCGGCCGCGGTCGGTGCACTTGAGGCCGAAATCACCGAAGGCCACGGTGTTGCCACGCGTGGCGACACCGGTGTTGCGGCCTTTTTGCTCCTTACGGTATTTGCGACGAGCAGGTTGCAGCATGTTTATTCTCCTTTACCGTCCGCTGCTGTAGCGGGCGCGTCTTTGCGAACGCGCTTAACGGCGGTGTTGGCGTCGGTGCCACCGGCACCGGCAGGTTTGTCGCTGCCATCAGCAGGCGCGGCATTGACAGAGGGGCGGCGTGCGCGACCGGCACCGGCGCGATCGCCACCAGGGCGGCCATCGCGGCGCGGGCCACGCGGGCGACGCTCTTCCTCGGCACGCGGCGCCTCGGCTGCGGGCAGGTCGTTGCGACCCAGCGTGTCACCCTTGTAGACCCACACCTTGACACCGATCACACCGTAGGTGGTCTTGGCTTCAGAGGTGCCGTAGTCGATGTCGGCGCGCAGCGTGTGCAGCGGCACACGGCCTTCGCGGTACCACTCGGTGCGCGCGATTTCGATGCCGTTCAAGCGCCCCGAGGACATGATCTTGATGCCCTGGGCACCGAGGCGCATTGCGTTTTGCATTGCGCGCTTCATGGCGCGGCGGAACATGATGCGCTTTTCGAGCTGC
Organism: Extensimonas perlucida; assembly: GCF_007655255.1. GTDB lineage: Bacteria > Pseudomonadota > Gammaproteobacteria > Burkholderiales > Burkholderiaceae_C > Extensimonas > Extensimonas perlucida. The sequence continues at coordinate 91,935 of NZ_VMYE01000001.1, read as the reverse complement.
TGCGTGATGCTGTCGGCGATCAGCTTGGCGTCGATTTCAGGCTTGCGCACTTCTTCGATGTTCACGGCCACGGGCACGCCCAAGCGCGTCGTGAGTTCCTTCTTCAGGTTCTCGATGTCCTCGCCCTTCTTGCCGATCACCACGCCCGGGCGGGCCGAGTAAATGGTGATGCGCGCGTTCTTGGCGGGGCGCTCGATCAGGATGCGCGAAACGGCGGCATTCTTGAGCTTGGACTTGAGGTACTCGCGCACCTTGATGTCCTCGGCGAGCATGCCGGCGAAGTCGCGGTTGTTGGCGTACCAACGGCTGGCCCAGTTGCGGCTGACCGCGAGCCGGAAGCCGGTCGGATGGATTTTCTGTCCCATGGTATTCCTTCAGGCTTTCAGGTGCCAACGGTCACGTACACGTGGCACGTGGGTTTGCTGATGCGATTGCCGCGGCCCTTGGCGCGCGCCGTGAAGCGCTTGAGCGTGGTGCCCTGCTCGACGTAGATGGTCTTGACCTTCAGTTCGTCGATGTCGGCACCGTCGTTGTGCTCGGCGTTGGCGATCGCCGACTCGAGCACTTTCTTGATGATTCCTGCCGCCTTTTTCTGCGTGAAGTTCAGGATATTCAGCGCCTGATCCACTTTTTTGCCGCGAATCAGGTCAGCGACCAGACGCCCCTTGTCAACCGACAAGCGGACGCCCCGGAGGACTGCACGTGTTTCAGACATGGTCGTTCCTTATTTCTTCTGGACTTTCTTGTCCGCAGGGTGGCCCTTGAAGGTGCGCGTGAGGGCGAATTCGCCCAGCTTGTGCCCCACCATCTGGTCGGTGATATAGACCGGCACATGCTGCTTGCCGTTGTGCACGGCGATGGTCAGCCCGATGAATTCGGGCAGCACCATGGAGCGGCGCGACCAGGTCTTCACAGGCTTCTTGTCCTTGGTGGCGATGGCCTTTTCGACCTTGGCCAGCAGGTGATGGTCAACGAACGGACCTTTTTTGAGCGAGCGAGTCATTGGCTCCCCTTACTTCTTGCGGCGCGACACGATCATGTTCTGCGTGCGCTTGTTGTTGCGGGTGCGATAGCCCTTGGTCAGATTGCCCCAGGGATCGACAGGATGGCGGCCCTCGCCGGTGCGCCCTTCACCACCACCGTGCGGGTGGTCGATCGGGTTCATGGCCACGCCGCGCACCGTCGGGCGGATGCCCATCCAGCGCTTCACACCAGCCTTGCCGAGCTGGCGCAAGCTGTGTTCTTCGTTGGCGACCTCGCCAATCGTGGCGCGGCACTCGATATGGATCTTGCGCACTTCGCCCGAACGCATACGCACCTGTGCGTAGGTGCCTTCGCGCGCCAGCAGCGTTGCCGAAGCACCCGCGGAGCGCGCGATCTGCGCACCCGCGCCGGGCTTGAGCTCGATGCAATGGATGGTCGAACCCACCGGGATGTTGCGGATCGGCAGCGTGTTGCCGGCGCGGATCGGCGCCTCCGCGCCACTCAGCAGCGTGGCGCCTTCCTGCACACCGCGCGGAGCGATGATGTAGCGGCGCTCGCCATCGGCGTAGCACAGCAGCGCGATGTGCGCCGTGCGATTCGGGTCGTACTCGATGCGCTCGACCTTGGCCGGAATGCCGTCCTTGTTGCGCTTGAAATCGACCACGCGGTAGTGGTGCTTGTGCCCACCGCCTTTGTGGCGCGTCGTGATGTGACCGTTGTTGTTGCGGCCTGCCTTCTGGAACTGGGGCTCCAGCAGCGGGGCATGCGCATCGCCTTTGTAGAGGTGGTCACGCGAGATCTTCACCGCCGCACGCTGGCCCGGCGAAGTAGGTTTCATCTTGATGACAGCCATGATTTACGCAGCTCCCCCGGTGAGGTCCAGCTCTTGGCCGGGCTTGAGCGTGACATAGGCCTTGCGCACATTGTCGCGACGGCCCATGGTCTTGCCAAACCGCTTTTGCTTGCCTTTGGTGTTGAGCACGGATACGCCCTGCACCTCGACCTTGAACAACAATTCCACGGCAGCCTTGATCTCGGGCTTGGTGGCGTTTTGCAGCACCTTGAAGGCCACGGCATTCGCCTTCTCGGCAACCATGGTGGCCTTTTCGGACACGATGGGCGCGACCAGCACTTGCATCAGGCGGCCTTCGTCAAACTTGGGCGCGCTCATGCGAACATCTCCTTGAGTTTGTCGATCGCGCCCTTGGTGACGAGCACCTTTTTGTAAAACACGAGCGACACGGGGTCGGCGTAACGCGGCTCGACGACGCAGACATTTTTCAGATTGCGCGAGGCGAGATACAAGTTTTCATCGACCTCTTCGGCAATCACCAGCACCGAATCCAGATTCATGGCTTTGAACTTGCCGGCCAGCACCTTGGTCTTGGGCGAATCGAGCTTGAGGGAATCAACCACCGCCAAACGACCTTCGCGCACCAGCTGCGACAGAATCGCAGACATACCGGCGCGGTACATCTTCTTGTTGATCTTCTGCGAGAAGTTCTCGTCGGGCAAATTCGGGAAAATGCGACCGCCCCCGCGCCACAACGGCGAGGAAGTCATACCGGCGCGCGCATTGCCCGTCCCTTTCTGGCGGAACGGCTTTTTGGTCGAATGGCGCACCTGCTCGCGGTCTTTCTGGGCACGCGTGCCCTGGCGCCCGTTCGCACGGTAGGCGACGACGATCTGATGGATCAGGTCTTCGTTGTAAGCACGACCGAACACGGTCTCTGGCACTTCCAGCGTGGACGCGGCCTGACCTTGGTCATTGAGGAGTTCGAGCTGCATCAGTTCGCTCCTTTCGCAGCAGGCGCCTTGATGGCGGGACGCACGGTGACAAAACCACCCTTGGCACCAGGCACCGCACCCTTGATCAGGAGCAGCTGGCGCGCTTCATCGACGCGAACGATGTCGAGGTTTTGCGTGGTACGGGTGACGTCACCCAGATGGCCCGTCATGCGCTTGCCAGGGAATACGCGCCCTGGGTCCTGCGCCATGCCGATAGAGCCGGGCACGTTGTGCGAGCGGCTGTTGCCGTGCGAGGCGCGCTGCGAGCCCATGTTGTGGCGCTTGATGGTACCGGCGTAGCCTTTACCAATCGAAGTGCCCTGCACATCGACCTTCTGGCCCGCGGCAAACAGCGAGGCCACGGGCAGCACAGCGCCCTGCTGGTACTGCGCCGCGGTTTCGGTGCTAACGCGGAATTCGCGCATGATTTCACCAGCTTCCACGCCTGCCTTCGCAAGGTGGCCAGCTTCAGGCTTGGTCACGCGCGATGCCTTGCGCGCGCCATATGTGACCTGCAAGGCCACATAGCCGTCGTTCTCTTGGGTCTTGACCTGGGTGACGCGGTTGTTCGACACATCGACCACCGTGACAGGCACTGCATCGCCGTCATCGGTGAACAGACGCATCATGCCCACCTTGCGCCCCAGCAACCCGAGGGAGTTGCTCTGACTCATTGGTTGTTTCTCCAAAACTTCCACCATCACAACTGCAATTGGCTGCGACGTTGCGCTGCGGCTGCCCTGGCCCCGCTCGCAAGCGAAGCTTTGGCCGCTACCGGCACATGGAAGAAGGTTGATAAATACTCCGCTTTTCTGCTCGCATGGGCGGGCTGAAAAACGAAGCCTTAAATTATAACGCGAACCTCACCACTGGGCAAGATTCGCGTGCTGCTTCAGCATCGCAGTGACATGGCGCCACCGCGCGTGAGTCTGATTACTGCAGCTTGATTTCGACGTCCACACCCGCTGGCAAGTCCAGCTTCATGAGCGCATCGACGGTCTTGTCGGTCGGGTCGACAATGTCCATCAGGCGCTGGTGCGTGCGGATTTCGAGCTGGTCGCGGCTCGTCTTGTTGACGTGCGGCGAACGCAGGATGTCGAAACGTTTCATGCGCGTGGGCAGCGGGACAGGCCCCTTGACGATGGCACCGGTGCGTTTGGCGGTATCGACAATCTCGGCTGCAGACTGGTCGATCAGTTTGTAGTCGAATGCCTTGAGGCGGATACGGATTTTTTGTTTGGACATGGCTTTTTCCTTGCTCGACGCGCCGCTCAGGCAAGAATCTTTGCCACGACGCCGGCGCCGACGGTGCGACCGCCTTCACGGATGGCAAAGCGCAGGCCTTCTTCCATGGCGATAGGGTTGATCAGCTTGACGGTGATCGTCACGTTGTCGCCAGGCATCACCATTTCCTTGTCGGCCGGCAGCTCGATCGCGCCCGTCACGTCGGTGGTGCGGAAGTAGAACTGCGGACGGTAGTTGTTGAAGAACGGCGTGTGGCGGCCGCCTTCTTCCTTGGACAGCACATAGACTTCGGCGGTGAAGTGCGTGTGCGGCTTGATGGTGCCGGGCTTGGCCAGCACTTGGCCGCGTTCGACGTCTTCGCGCTTGGTGCCGCGCAGCAGGATACCGACGTTGTCGCCGGCCTGGCCCTGGTCGAGCAGCTTGCGGAACATTTCCACGCCGGTGCAGGTGGTTTTTTGCGTGTCACGGATGCCGACGATTTCGATTTCTTCGCCGACTTTGATGACGCCGCGCTCGACACGGCCCGTGACCACGGTGCCGCGGCCGGAGATGGAGAACACGTCTTCGACGGGCATGAGGAAGGGCTGGTCGATGGCGCGCTCGGGCGTGGGGATGTAGCTGTCCAGGGCTTCGGCGAGCTTCATGATGGCTTGCTCGCCGAGCGGGCCTTTGTCGCCTTCGAGGGCGAGCTTGGCCGAGCCGCGGATGATGGGGGTGTCGTCGCCGGGGAAGTCGTATTTGTCGAGCAGTTCACGCACTTCCATTTCGACGAGTTCGAGCAGCTCTTCGTCGTCGACCATGTCGCACTTGTTGAGGAAGACGATGATGTAGGGCACGCCCACCTGGCGGGCCAGCAGGATGTGTTCGCGCGTTTGCGGCATGGGGCCGTCGGCGGCGGAGACGACGAGGATGGCACCGTCCATCTGGGCTGCGCCGGTGATCATGTTCTTCACATAGTCGGCGTGGCCGGGGCAGTCCACGTGGGCGTAGTGGCGGCTGGCGGTTTCGTATTCGACGTGCGCGGTGTTGATGGTGATGCCGCGCGCCTTTTCTTCGGGCGCTGCGTCGATTTCGTCGTATTTCTTGGCTTCACCGCCGAACTTGGCCGACAGCACCGTGGCGATGGCCGCCGTCAGCGTGGTCTTGCCATGGTCCACGTGACCAATCGTGCCCACGTTCACGTGCGGCTTCGTGCGTTCGAATTTTCCTTTTGCCATTTTCAAATCTCCAAAGAGCAAATCCCGTGTATCGGTTTAAGGTCTGCATCCAGTTGCTGGATCGCCCCGCACGGGGACAGGGCGGCGCTGGATCGCAGACCGGGGAATTCGGCCAAGGGAGGTGCCAGAGCAAAATCGCTGCGCGAAATTTCGGCCCGGCACGCTGTCTTAATCAGAGGTGCCAGAGCAAATTCGCTGCGCGAATTTTTTGTCCGGCACGCCCTAGGCAGAGGTGCCCGAGCAAAATCGCTGCGCGAAATTTCGGCCCGGCACGCTGTCTTAATCAGAGGTGCCAGAGCAAATTCGCTGCGCGAATTTGGTCTGGCACACTAAGAATTATTTAGCCCTCGCCGCGATGATGGCTTCGGCGACGTTCTTCGGCGCTTCGGCGTAGTGTTTGAACTCCATCGTGTAGGTGGCACGGCCTTGCGACATGGAGCGCAGCGTGGTGGAGTAGCCGAACATTTCCGACAGCGGGACTTCGGCCTTGATGACTTTGCCGCCGCCGGGCATGTCGTCCATACCCTGCACCATGCCGCGCCGCGAAGACAGGTCGCCCATGACGTTGCCCGCATAGTCTTCAGGCGTCTCGACTTCCACGGCCATCATGGGCTCGAGGATGACAGGGTTGGCGCGCCGGCAGGCTTCCTTGAAGCCGAAGATGGCGGCCATCTTGAACGCCTGCTCGGACGAGTCCACGTCGTGGTACGAACCGAAAGTCAGCGCCACCTTGGTGTCAACGACCGGGTAGCCGGCAAGCACGCCCGCCTGCAGCGCCTCTTCGACGCCTTTTTGCACCGCGGGAATGTATTCGCGCGGCACCACACCGCCCTTGATTTCGTCGAGAAACTCGAAACCCTTGCCAGGCTCGTTGGGCTCCACACGGAACACCACGTGGCCGTACTGGCCCTTGCCACCCGACTGGCGCACGAACTTGCCTTCCACGTCGGAGACGGTCTTGCGAATGGTTTCGCGATAGGCCACCTGGGGCTTGCCGACGTTTGCCTCGACGCCGAACTCGCGCTTCATGCGATCGACGAGGATTTCAAGGTGCAACTCGCCCATGCCCGAAATGATGGTCTGGCCCGACTCTTCGTCGGTGCGCACGCGAAACGACGGATCTTCCGCCGCCAGCCGCTGCAGGGCAATGCCCATTTTTTCCTGGTCGGCCTTGGTCTTGGGCTCGACGGCCTGCGAGATCACCGGCTCGGGGAAGACCATGCGCTCGAGCGTGATGATGGCATCGGGATCGCACAGGGTTTCACCCGTGGTCACTTCCTTCAGGCCCACGCAGGCGGCGATGTCGCCGGCGCGAATTTCCTCGATCTCCTGGCGGTTGTTCGCGTGCATCTGCACGATACGGCCGATGCGCTCCTTCTTGCCCTTGACGGGGTTGTAAACGGTGTCGCCCTTGCTGAGCACGCCCGAATACACGCGCACGAAGGTCAGCTGCCCCACGAAGGGGTCGGTCATGAGCTTGAACGCCAGTGCGGAGAACTTTTCGTTGTCGTCGGCCTTGCGCGAAGCCGGCTGCTCATCCTCGTCGAGACCGGCCACGGGAGGAATGTCCACCGGCGAGGGCAGGAAGTCGATCACGGCGTCGAGCATGCGCTGCACGCCCTTGTTCTTGAAGGCCGTGCCGCACAGCATGGGCTGGATTTCCGTGGCGATGGTGCGCAGGCGCAGACCCTGCTTGATTTCGTCCTCGGAAAGGTCGCCCTCCTCGAGGTATTTGTTCATCAGCTCTTCGTTCGCCTCGGCGGCGGCCTCGACCATCTTCTCGCGCCATTCCTGGGCACTGTCCGCGAGATCGGCCGGGATGTCCTCGTAGGCAAACTTCATGCCCTGCGAAGCCTCGTCCCAGATGATGGCCTTCATCTTGAGCAGATCGACCACGCCCTTGAAGTTGTCCTCGGCGCCGATCGGGATCACGATGGGCACAGGGTTGGCCTTCAGGCGCACTTTCATCTGGTCATAGACCTTGAAGAAATTGGCACCCGTGCGGTCCATCTTGTTGACGAAGGCCAGGCGCGGCACCTTGTACTTGTTGGCCTGGCGCCACACGGTTTCAGACTGGGGCTGCACACCGCCCACGGCGCAATACACCATGCAGGCACCGTCGAGCACGCGCATGGAGCGCTCCACCTCGATGGTGAAGTCCACGTGACCGGGGGTGTCAATGATGTTGAATCGGTGCTCCGGGTAGGACAGATCCATACCCTTCCAGAAACAGGTGGTGGCAGCGGACGTGATGGTGATGCCGCGCTCCTGCTCCTGCTCCATCCAGTCCATGGTGGCAGCGCCGTCGTGCACCTCACCGATCTTGTGGTTGACGCCGGTGTAGTAGAGGATACGTTCGGTGGTGGTGGTTTTGCCAGCGTCGATGTGCGCAGAAATACCGATGTTGCGGTAGCGCTCGATGGGGGTCTTGCGGGCCATGTTGGGATCCTTGTTGATCGTAGTGCAGTGAGGATGGTGACAGCTGTGTCGTGTCAAATGCTCCAACTGGAGCAGACGTCGAGCACAGGCAGTTCAAAAATTCTTGCCGCCTGAATCGACACAAGGCCGCAGGCAATAGTGCCGGCGGCCCGTGACAGGCGAGCGAACGACGTGCAGACTCAGAAGCGGAAGTGGCTGAAGGCCTTGTTGGCCTCGGCCATGCGGTGCACTTCGTCGCGCTTCTTCATGGCACCGCCGCGACCTTCGGTCGCCTCGAGCAGTTCGTTGGCCAGGCGCTGGGCCATGGACTTCTCGCCACGCTTGCGGGCGGCCTCCTTGATCCAGCGCATGGACAAGGCCAGGCGACGCACGGGACGCACTTCCACGGGCACCTGGTAGTTCGCACCGCCCACGCGGCGGGACTTGACCTCGACCATGGGCTTCACGTTGTTGATGGCGGTCGTGAAGATTTCCAGCGGGTCTTTGCCCGGGGTCTTCTTCTCGATCAGGTCCAGGGCGCCATAAATGATGCGCTCGGCGACCGCCTTTTTGCCACCTTCCATGATCACGTTCATGAATTTGGACAGTTCGACATTACCGAATTTGGGATCCGGCAGGATTTCACGTTTGGGGACTTCGCGACGACGTGGCATTTTTTACCTCTTGATTTGCTTCAGTTGGTACCTTTTCAGGTACCGCGAGAGCCATTTTGGGACTCTCACTTACTCGACCCATGCAAAAGCACTCTGCACTTCGGGCCACTACGCTGCATCACCGCGCCACGCGGGAAACAGCACCGATGAATGGAACAATGAAAAGCCTGAGCCAGATTACTTGGCCTTGGGCTTCTTGGCACCGTACTTGGAGCGCGACTGCTTGCGGTCTTTCACGCCTTGCAGGTCGAGCGAGCCGCGCACGATGTGGTAGCGCACACCAGGCAAGTCCTTGACACGACCGCCGCGCACCAGCACCACCGAGTGCTCTTGCAGGTTGTGGCCTTCGCCGCCGATGTAGGAAATGACCTCGAAGCCGTTCGTCAGGCGCACCTTGGCGACCTTGCGCAAGGCGGAGTTGGGCTTTTTGGGCGTCGTGGTATAGACGCGCGTGCAGACGCCGCGGCGCTGCGGGCAGTTTTGCATCGCGGGGCTCTTGGACTTGGTCTGCTCGACCTCGCGCCCGTGACGCACGAGTTGGTTGATGGTTGGCATGTAATACGTCCCTGAACGTGAAAACGAAAACGTGAAACCCTTCGGAAATTCCGAAAAGCCCGCGAATATAACAGGATGCGCCAAGTTGGGCAAGCGAAGTGGCCGAGGCACATCGCCCGGCTGTGGGTTGCCGACGCGCCCTCACTGGGGTTGCAAGCATCGCGCGGGGCTACGGGGCTACGGGGCTACGGGGCTACGGGGCTACGGGGCTACGGGGCTACGGGCTACCATACGGGGGCCCGCAGTTCTTCTCTTGGAGCCCTCATGATGTTTATGCTTTGTCCCCGCGCGCGCCCCTGGGGCGGTTCATGCTCTTTTGTTGCGGCAACCGCAACGGCGCTGCTAGCAGCCTGTCGGACTTTGGGCGTCGAAAGCGAAGATGCGCCCCAGCGAGGCCAGTTTTTGCCGGATTCGCAGCCCTATAGCGGGACTATGGGGCAAGAAGACGGTAAAAAATGGGCCGCTGCAGCGCATTCGCAGCCGACAATTCCAAAGTCCGACAGGCTCCTAGGCATTCGGTGCGCGCACTTTGAAAAAATGGGAGGCGCACATGTCTGACAGTGAGCGCAGCATCGACGCGCAATTGCTGGCGCAGCTCCAAGCCTGGCAGGGCCGAACCGAGACCTTGCACGACAGCATCACCGCCGCGCCCATGCGCGGGCTTTCGGCCACGCTCGACCGCGACGACCAAGCTCCGCTGCCGGGCACACCGCTGCCGCCGCTGTGGCATTGGCTTTACTTCTTGCCGCAGGTGCGCCAAAGCGGCATCGGCCCCGACGGGCATCCGCGCCGCGGCGGCTTTCTGCCGCCCGTGCCGCTGCCGCGGCGCATGTGGGCGGGGGGGCGCCTGCAATGGGAGGCCGACAACCCGCTGGCACTCGGTGACAAGGTGCACCGCATCTCGCGCATCGAGTCGGTGACGCACAAGGCAGGCCGCAGCGGCGACCTGGTCTTCGTGCTCGTGCGGCATGAAATTTTCAACGAGCGCGGCCTGGCGCTGACCGAGGAGCAGGACATCGTCTATCGCCCCGCCGCGCAGCCCGGCGACCCAGCGCCCGCGCCCACGCAGGCGGCGCAGGACGCGCCCTGGCAGCGTGCGCTGGTGCCCGACCCGGTGCTGCTGTTTCGCTACTCGGCATTGACCTTCAACGGCCACCGCATCCACTACGACCGCCAGTACGCGACGGAAGTCGAGTGCTACCCCGGCCTGGTCGTGCACGGGCCGCTGCTCGCGACGCTGCTGCTCGACTTGCTGCGCCGCCACCTGCCGGCCGCGCGCGTGCAGCGCTTCGAGTTCAAGGCGCTGCGCCCCACCTTCGACCTGCACCCGTTTCGCGTGCACGGCGCCCCGGCCGACGGCGGGCGCAGCGCGCGCCTGTGGGGCAGCGACCATGAGGGCTGGCTCACCATGCAGGCGTCGGCGCAATTGTTCTGAATCACGGCTGACGCAAGCCGGGTTCAGCCAAGGTCCCTGCCCCACGACTTTCTTCCTCAAGTGAACACTATGCATCCCGACACCCACGACACCCCTCACGACGCTGCGCTGATCGCCTTCATCGGCGGTGGCAACATGGCCAGCGCCCTGATCGGCGGCTTGCTGCGCCAGGGGCATGCGCGCGAGCGCATCCTGGTCGTCGAGCCCTGGGCCGAGGCGCGCGCCGCCTTGCTGCGCGTGCACGGCATTGCGGCAATGGCCGAAGCCGGCCCGGCGCTGGCGCAGGCCGACACCGTGGTGTGGGCCGTGAAGCCGCAGACCTTCCGCGACGCCGCCGCGCAGGCCGGCCCGCATACCGCCCAGGCGCTGCACCTGAGCGTGGCCGCGGGCATACGCTCGGACAGCATCGCGCGCTGGCTGGGCAACGAGCGCATCGTGCGCTGCATGCCCAACACGCCGGCGCTGATCGGCCTGGGCATGAGCGCGCTCTACGCGCGCCCCGCCGTGAGTGCCGCCGAACGCACGCGCGTGCAGGCCATCATGGCGCCTACGGGCGAATTCTTGTGGGTAGAGGATGAAGCGCAGCTCGACGCCGTGACTGCGCTCTCGGGCTCGGGGCCGGCGTATGTGTTTTATTTCCTCGAAGCCATGGTACGCGCGGGCACGGCGATGGGCCTCTCCGCCGCGCAGGCACACCAGCTCGCCGTGGGCACCTTCGCTGGCGCTGCGCAGCTCGCGCAGCGCTCGGACGAGCCACCCGCGGTACTGCGCGAGCGCGTCACTTCCAAGGGCGGCACGACCTACGCGGCGCTGCAGTGCCTGGAACAAAACCACGTGGCCGAGCACTTCATGCGTGCGATGGAGGCCGCACGCGAGCGCGCGCGCGAGCTCGGGGACGAATTCGGAGCCTGAGCACATGCCCCGCAAATTCCCAAGCGAAATCGCCGCTTTATGCAGTCGTATCAATCGCTTACAGCTATCAAAACATTAGCTTTTGAGGGCGTAAGAGAGCACGATACCCGCGAACAGCGTGCAGCCTAGCCAGTGGTTTTCGCGGAAGGCCTTGAAGCAGCCTGCGCGGCTGCGCGTGCGGATCAGGCGCCAATGCCACACGACCTGCGCGAGCGCAAGCCCAAGCGCTCCATAAAACGGAGCCCCTAGCGCATACGGTGCAAGCGCCCAGGCCCAAATCGCCAGAAAAATCAAATAAAACGCCGTAATCGCCGCCACGTCGAAGCGCCCGAGCGTGATGGCCGAGGTTTGGATGCCTATGCGCAGGTCGTCGTCGCGATCGACCATGGCGTACTCGGTGTCGTAAGCCAAGACCCAAAACAGGTTGCCCAACCACAGCAGCCAGGCCGTGGCCGGCACCTGCCCTTGCGCGGCAGCGAAGGCCATCACGATGCCGAAGCTGAAGGCCACGCCCAGCACGGCCTGCGGCATCGCGAAAAAGCGCTTGGTGTAGGGGTAGAAAACCGTCACGAGCAGCGCCGGCACCGAGCACAGCACGGCGGCGGTGCTGGTCGTGAGCACGAGCGCAAAGGCCAGCAGCGCCAGCACGGCGGCGACGAGCAGCGCCTCGCGTACCGAGACCGCGCCGGTGGTGACGGGCCGCTGCGCCGTGCGCTTGACGTGGCGGTCGAACGCGCGGTCGGCCACGTCGTTGACGCAGCAGCCGGCGCTGCGCATGAGCACCGTGCCCAGCACGAACACCGCGAGCAGGTGCCAGCCCGGAAAGCCCCCCGCCGCGACCCACAAGCCACTGAGCGTGGGCCACAGCAGCACGAGCCAGCCCGCAGGCCGGTCCCAGCGGATCAGATCGAGGTACAGCGCAAAGCGGCTGCGCGGCGTCGGGGGCTCAGGGGAAGAGGCTTGCGGGGGTATCGTCGGCATGGGCATCGATTCTGGAGGGGTTCGTTGCGGCCTGGGGATGACGTGAAGGCGGCTTGGAGGCGCATCGGCGCGCCGTTGCCAAAATCCGCAAAACCCACTCAAGATGCGCCGCATAGGCGCAGGCACCGGGTGGGCAGAAGCTGGACTGGGGGCGATGTTACCGCTGCTGCGCGGCCTGCTTCGATGGCTGCGGTCCTTCCTGCGCCGCCATGGCGCGCCCCACGGCCACGCCGCGCAGGAATTCGGCAATGCCGCGTTCGAGCGCACCCTGCTGCGCCAGCCTTTGCGCGAGCACGGCGGCCTGCACGAAGTCGCGTTGCACGCCGACGCCCTGCTGCAGGCGCGTGGCCTCTTGCAGCCAGCGCTGCATGCGCGGCGGCAGCAAAGGGCGCAGCACCTCGAGGTTGTAGCGCAGGCGCTTGGCGAGGATGCGCGCACGGTGCAGGTCGGCGACCTGGCCACTTTGCTCGGCCTGGGCGCACGCGCGCTGCCAATTGGCATGGAGCCGCTCCATGCGGCGGCGCAGCCAGCGGCGCGAAGCGTGGCTCTCTTGGGGCGCGGCGGCGCTCGCCACTGCCCAGGCCGAGGGCTCGGTCAGCAGATGCAGCCAATGCAGCAAGTCAAGCAAGGCCAAACCCGTCTGCGGCTGCTGCAAGGCCGCACGCAAAGCGGCACGCTCCCGCGCCGCAGCCTGCGCGAAGGCTTGCTCGGCCACCAGCCAATCCTGGGCACGCTGCAGATCGGGCGGCGAAGCTGCGCCGGACTCCGCCGGCAAGTCGCCATTCGGCGCCTCCTTGGCCACCTCCCCGACCACAACCCCACCCGCCGCCCCCACTGGCACGCGCGCCGCATCGGCGGCCAGATAGGCTGCGCGCAAGGCCGGCAGCACCTGCGTGCTGGCCACGTCCAGGTCACGCAGCGCGCCGAGGCGCTCGAGCATGGGAGCGAGTTGCGCGCGCCCGGGCGCATCGGGCTGCGCGAGCGCCGGGCGCAACAAACGCTGGGCGCTGCGCAGGCGCCGCCAGCCCACGCGCGCCTGATGCACCAGCTCGGGGTCGTCGGCCTGGCTCAGCGCGTACAGATTGGCGCTGAACTGGCCCCACATCTCTGACAGCATGGCGAATGCGAGCGCGGGCAGTGGCTGTCCCGGCGTCAACGCGGGCGCACGCGCGCGCCGCGGCGCGTGGAGCTTGCCCTGCGCCAGCGCAAACCCGCGCTCGGCCTTGCTCGCAGCGAGCGGCAGCACCGCCACATGCGCCGCGATCTGCCGCGCCAGATCGAACAGGTCGGCAGGCGCACCGGCCAGCAGTTCGAGCTCGATTTCGGCAATCGGCTCTGTGCGCTCGCCGGCCTCGATCTGCCCTATGTCCAGCGCCACTTCGATGGTGGCGCCGCCGCGCCGGCGCAGCGTCCAGGTAGTGCGCTCGCAGATGGTGCGAAAGCACGGTTGCAGCGCTGTGGCAATGCTGCCGTCCGGATCCAGCTGCAGCCAGGCGGGCAAAGCGCGTAAGGCCGCGATGTCTAGCGCCGGACCGGGTACGGGGCTTTCCCACTCGCCGCGCTGGCTCAGCGCCGAATCGCCGCCGTCGGTCTTGAGCGCCTGCAGCCATTGCCCGCGCTCGGGGGCGGGGGCGGCATGGGTGGCAGCGCGGTTGGCAGCAGCGGCGGCCTCCACGTCGGCCTCCACGTCGGTCACGCGGCGCAGGCGCAGGGCCGCACGTTGGGCGCACAAACGCAGGTCGGGCGTGTCGTAATAGACGCTGTGCAGCTGGCGCTGCTGCGCTTTGTGCCGCGCCAACGCGGGCACACGCGCGAGCGCGCGGGCCCACTGCGCCACGTCGCCGCCGGGCAGGGCGAGCTTGAGCTCGACTTCCTGCCCCGTCGCCAGGTGTGGTTCAGAGACCATGCGAGGGCTGCCGGGCTTGCGCCGAAGCGCTCTTATTCTTCGAGCAGCGAGCGCAGCATCCAAGCGGTCTGTTCGTGCACCGTGAGGCGCTGCGTGAGCAGGTCGGCCGTGGGTTCGTCGCCGGCTTTGTCGGCCGTCGGGAACAGGCTGCGCGCGGTGCGCGCCACGGCCTCATGGCCCTCGACGAGGATGCGCACCATCTCGAGCGCCTTGGGCGGCTTGGCCGGCGCGTCAGGCACGCTCGCGAGGCGGCCAAAATCGGCGTAGGAGCCGGGCGCCACATGACCCAGCGAGCGGATGCGCTCGGCGATCGGATCGACGGCGTTCCACAGCTCGGTGTATTGCTGCATGAACATGGTGTGCAGCGTGTTGAACATGGGGCCCGTGACGTTCCAGTGGAAGTTGTGCGTGGTCAGGTACAAGGTGTAGGTGTCGGCGAGCAGGCGCGACAGCCCTTGGGCGATGGCGGCGCGGTCTTTGTCGCTGATGCCGATCTGGATGGAGGGTGCCTCGGTTTTGCTGGTGGCTTTGGCCATGGTTTTCTCCTTGCGGTTGAAACTGTCCAATGGGGACGCTGGATTTTGCGCTTGCAAAAGCTTAGCGCAAGTTGCTTGCCGGTCGATGTATTTGGGGGCATTCGGGCCGGCGTGAAGAGCGCGGATCAGCTCATTTGACCTTGAAATGCGCGAGCGCAGGGTCGTCGGGCGGGTAGTGCAGGTCGAGGTTGCGCAGCACCTCGCGCAGCAAGGTAGCGACCATGAGGTTGCGGTGCGTCTTGGAGTCGGCCGGCACGATGGTCCAGGGCGCCCAGGGCGTGTGCGTAGCGGCGAGCAATTGGGCGTAGGCCTGCTGGTACTCGGCCCAGTGCTTGCGCGCGTCCACGTCGTCCATCTTGAACTTCCAGCGCTTGGTCGGGTCGTCTATGCGCTCCTGCAGGCGGCGGCGCTGCTCCTCGGCGCTGATGTGCAGCATGAATTTGAGCACCACGGTGCCGGTTTCGCTCAGCATGCGCTCGAAGTCGTTGATGTGCAGGAGCCGCTGGCGATGCTGCTCGGCGTCGATGGCGCCGCTGACCACGGGCACCAGCACGTCTTCATAGTGGCTGCGGTTGAACACCGTGAATTCGCCCGCCCCCGGCACGCGCTGGTGGATGCGCCAGAGGTAATCGTGCTGGCACTCGGCGCCCGTGGGCGCCTGCCAGCCGACGGCGTGCACGCCCAGCGCGCTCATGCGGCCGAACACCGTGCGTATGGTGCCGTCCTTGCCCGCCGCGTCGGTGCCTTGCAGCACCACCAGCAGCTTGAAGCGCCGGTCGGCATAGAAAAGGTCTTGCAGCGTGTCGAGTTCCACGGCCAAGGAATCGACCACGGCCTTGTCCTGGGCTTTTTCGCCCAGCGAAAACGGCTCGGCCGCGGGGTCGAACGCGGCCAGGTCGACCTGCGGCAAGGCCTTGCCGGCTTTGCCGTTCTTGCCACTGAGCAAGGGCGACCACTGCGACGGCTGCCATTGCGCCCAGAGACGGGAAAGCTCTTTGTTGTTGCTGTCGAAAGGCTGGGCCATGCGGTGCTTTCGTGAAGTTTTACTACTTTTAAGGTAGCTTATAGTGCTTGATGCATATGCGTCAATGGCCATTTTGACGCAAATATGACACCGGGGGCCCGCACATGCCCACAGCGCGACATGCCAGAATGAACGAGGCTTTTCCGTTCGTTCGCTTTTTCTGGAGGATCGCCAGATGACGCTACCGACATCCATGCGCGCCATGCTGCTCGAGCGCCCGGGCACGCCGCTGCGGCTCGCGCAGTTGCCCGTACCCGAGCCTGCCGAGGGCCAGATCCTGCTCGCCGTGCAGGCCTGCGGCGTGTGCCGCACCGACTTGCATCTGGTCGATGGCGAGCTGCCCGACCCCGTGCTGCCCATGGTGCCCGGCCACGAGATCGTCGGCACGGTGGCGGCGCTCGGGCACGGCGTGCAAGCCTTGCAAGGTTTGCATATAGGCCAGCGCGTGGGCGTGCCCTGGCTCGGCTGGACCTGCGGCAACTGCCGCTATTGCCGGCGCGGGCAGGAGAACCTGTGCGAACGGGCTTGCTTCACCGGCTACCAGTTGCCCGGCGGCTACGCCGAATACACGCTGGCCGACGCGCGCTACTGCTTTGCCCTGCCCGAGGAACCCGCGCCCGAGCACCTCGCGCCGCTGCTGTGCGCGGGCCTGATCGGCTATCGCGCGCTGCGCCTGGCGGGCGAGGCCCAGCGCGTGGGGCTGTACGGCTTTGGCGCGGCGGCGCACATCATCGCGCAGGTGGCCCGCGCGCAAGGACGCGAGGTGTTCGCCCTCACGCGCCCGGGCGACACCGCGAGCCAGGACTTCGCGCGCAGCCTGGGCGCGGTGTGGGCCGGCGGCTCGGACGAAACGCCGCCCGAGCTGCTCGACGCGGCGCTGATCTTCGCCCCCGCGGGGCCGCTCGTGCCCACGGCGCTGCGGCATGTGGACAAGGGCTGCTGCGTGGTCTGCGCGGGCATTCACATGAGCGACATCCCGAGCTTTCCCTATGCCTGGCTGTGGGGCGAGCGCCAGCTGCGCTCGGTGGCCAACCTCACGCGCCGCGACGGGGCGGAGTTTTTCGAGCTCGCCGCACGCACGCCACTGCGCACCGAGGTGCACTGCTTCGCTCTGGAACAGGCCAACGAGGCGCTCGAGCAATTGCGCCGCGGCGCCTTTCAGGGTGCGGCGGTGTTGTGCATGTGACCGTGGCCCAAGGGCCCGAAGAAGGAGGTTTTTCCATGATGAAACCATCGCCAAACACACCCAGCGGCAGCCGCGCCACGCTGGAGCAAGTGGTGCATATTCCGGCGGGCACCGCTGTCATCGAAGGCGCGCTGGCGCTGCCGCCAGCGCCGGCCGGCCTCGTGCTGTTTGCGCACGGCAGCGGCAGCAGCCGGCACAGCCCGCGCAACAACTACGTGGCCCGCGTGCTACAGCAGCGGGGCCTTGGCACCTTGCTGCTCGACCTGCTCACGCCCGAGGAAGACCAGGACATGCGCACCCGCTTCGACATCCCGCTGCTCACCGAGCGCCTGCTCGCGGCCACGCGCTGGGTGCGCGCGCAGCCGGCTATGCAAGCCTCGCCCTTGGGCTATTTTGGCGCGAGCACGGGCGCGGCGGCGGCCTTGATGGCGGCGGCCACGCTGGGCCCGCAGGTGCAGGCCGTGGTCTCGCGCGGCGGCCGCCCCGACCTCGCAGGGCGCGCGCAACTCGCACAGCTGCAATGCCCCGTGCTGCTCCTGGTGGGCGGGCGCGACGAAGAGGTGCTCGCGCTGAACCGCCTGGCCGCAGCGCAGATGCGTTGTCCGCACGAGATCGTCGTCATCCCCGGGGCCACCCATTTGTTCGAGGAAGCGGGCACGCTAGAGGCCGTGGCGCAGTGCGCGGCCGATTGGTTCGTGCAATACCTCGCGGGCCCTGCGACCTGAATGCTTCCGGCGGCTGGCTCAGCGTGCGCGCCGCTCGCGCAGCAGCGCGACTACTTCGTCGTCCTCGACCTGCGGGAACTGCCCGTAAAACTGCCCCACGGCCTGAAAGTACGGCGGCGCCTGCAGGCACACCACCTCATCGGCGAGCGATCGCACCTTTTCGAGCGCCTCGGGCGACGCCACCGGGACGGCGCAAACCAGGCGCTGCGGTTTGCGCGCGCGCAAGCCATGCAGTGCGGACACCATGGTTGCTCCCGTGGCCAGTCCGTCATCGACCACGATGACGATGCGCCCTGCCGGGTCTATGGGCGGGTGGATCGGCGTGTACTGCGCACGGCGTGCCGCGATCGTTTCGAGCTGGCGCTGTTTTTCCGCGGCGATGTAATCCTTGTCGGCGCCCACTTCTGCGGCGAACGGGGCGAGATAGGTCCAGCCGCTTTCATCGATGGAGCCGATCGCGAGTTCCGGCTGGTGGGGTGCGCGCAGTTTGCGCACCAACACCACGTCGAGCTCGCCCCCGAGCGCCTGCGCCAGCGCCTTGCCCATGGGCACGGCACCGCGCGGGATCGCGAGAATCAGAGGATTTTTGCCGTGGTAAGAGCCGAGGCGGTCGGCGAGTTGGCGCGCAGCGTCGAGGCGGTCTTTGAAAATCATCACGGGTGCTCTCCTTGCGGCGGTGCCGCGGTGCGTGCTGGGCGGGCCGGTCGTGGTTTCGGCGGGCCCCACTTTGCACTAGGAGCCTGTCGGACTTTGGAATCGTCGGCTGGGGCGCATTCTCGCTTTCGACGCCCAAAGTCCGACAAGCTCCTAGCATAAAGTGTAATGTCGCGTTTCCGCACGGATTTTGGTGCAGCCACTCGAGGAGGTCATGTATGTCAGAGCAACGCAGCGATGCGGCCAATGCGCCTGCTGCGGCAGCGCAAACGACTGCCGCCGAACATATCCGCAGGGCGGCCTCGCCCATAGACCGGCCCGAAAACGCCGACCTCGGCGCGCTGCTCGAGCGCATAGGCGACGCACGCGTGGTGCTGATCGGCGAGGCCACGCACGGCAGCTCGGAGTTTTATCGCCTGCGCGCGCGCATCACGCAGGCGCTGATCGAGCACAAAGGTTTCGACGCCGTCGCGCTCGAGGCGGACTGGCCCGATGCCGCACGCATAGACCATTACGTGCGCCAGCGCGACTTGCCGCCCGCCGAGTGGACGGCTTTTGCGCGTTTTCCGACCTGGATGTGGCGCAACCGCGAAACCGCCGACTTCATCGATTGGCTGCATGCGCGCAACGCCAGCCTGGAAACCGCCGGGGCCAAGACCGCGGCAAAGACTGCAGTCTATGGGTTGGACCTCTACAGCATGTTCACCTCGATCGAGGCGGTGCTCGCCTTCCTCGACGCCGAAGACCCCGAAACGGCGCAGATCGCGCGCCTGCGCTACGGCTGCCTGACGCCCTGGCAGTCCGACCCTGCCGTATATGGCCGCGCGGTGCTGACCGGGCGCTACCACTATTGCGCCGACCAGGCCGTGGCCATGCTGACCGAGCTGCTCGACCGGCGCCTGCGCTACCTCGCGCGCGACCCCGAGCGCTTTTTCGACGCGCTGCAAAACGCCCGGCTCGTCGCCGACGCCGAGCGCTACTACCGCGTCATGTATTACGGCGCGCACGAATCGTGGAATCTGCGCGACAGCCACATGTTCGAGACGCTGCAGGCCATCCTCGCCTTCCGCGGGCCCGCGTCCAAGGCCGTGGTCTGGGCGCACAACTCGCATGTCGGCAACGCCGCCGCCACCGAAATGACGGCGCGCGGCGAGCACAACATCGGCCAGCTGTGCCGCGAACACTATGGCCATGGTGCCTACCTGATCGGCTTCGGCACGGACCGCGGCACGGTCGCCGCCGCCTCCGAGTGGGACGGCCCCATGGAGGTCATGCGTGTGCGCCCCGCGCATGCCGACAGCTACGAAGCGCTGTGCCGCGCCAGCGGCGTGCCTGCGTTCATCTTGCCGCTGCGCCGTCCGCTCGGCGATGCGCTGCGCGAAGCGCTGACCGCGCCGCGCCTGGAGCGCGCGATCGGCGTGCTCTACCGGCCGCAGACCGAACTCGCCTCGCACTACTTTCACGCCATCCTGCCCGAGCAATTCGACGATTACATCTGGTTCGAGCAAACCCGGGCGATCACGCCGCTGGCCACCGAGGAGCTCGAAGGTATGCCCGAAACCTATCCGTTCGGCCTGTGAGCGCGGCCTGTGAGCGCGCGACAGCGTGCAATGCCGCTCAGCGCACCAGCAGCACCGGCACTTTGCAATGCGCGAGCACCGAGGTCGCGACCGAACCCATGACCAAGGTGGCCAATGCACCGTGGCCATGCGAGCCCATCACGATCAGGTCGTATTTACCTTCCTCGGCCTCTTGGGCGATGGTTTCACCAATCGGGCCGACCTTGACGCGACGCTCGGCCTGCACGCCGTGGCGTTCGAGGAAGGTGCACACGGGCGCAAGGATTTTCTCGGCCTCTTCGGCGTAGTATTGATCGACCACCGCCTTGCCCAGCGCGGCACGCGCACGCGGCGGCAGCGGCGGCTGCACCGTGAGCACGGTGTATTCGTTTGCGCTGGACAGCCAATGCTCGTGCGTGACCAGGTAGGCAAGCATTTTTTTGGTGTAGGCACTGCCATCGACGGCAAGCAGGATTTTCATGGGGCGTTCTCCGTGGGGGAATAGAAAAGAAGCGCGCCAGCATGTTGGTCGTTTTTCTCTACGCGCCCGCCTATCATAAAGTGAGCACGCACTGCGGCTGGAATTGCGCCTGCTCGCCTTTTTGCGCGTAACCGAGCGGATTGGCGACGACGCGGCAACGCCAGGGCGCGCCTGCCTCGGTGTGGCCGCTCGCAACGTAGTCGCTGGACGCGTGCAGGTGGCCGTGCAACCACAGCTGCGCCTGCGGCAGCAAGGCGTCGAGCGCATTGCAAAAACCCGCCGTGCCCGGCGTGAGACCGTAGCGTGGATCGGCGCTGCGCAGGCTAGGCGCGAAATGCGTGACCACGACCGTAGGCCCGTCAAAAGGCTGCGCGAGCGCGTTGCGCAGCCAAGCCTGGCACTCGAGCGCCTGCGCGCGCACGGCTTCGGCGAGAAAAGGGCGGCCCGCGCGCGTCGCGCCCGTCTTGCGCAGGTAAAAGTCGGCCGCGCGGAAGGCTTTTTCGCGCTGTTTGAGCAAGTGCGCGAGCGCATGGCGCGCGGCTTTGCCCGCGGGCGGCGTGGCCAGCGCGTCGAAGTCGCTCCACAGCGTGGTGCCTACGAAGCGCACGTCGCCTAGCACCACGGCTTCGCGTTCGAGCCAGAAGATGCCCAGCTGTGCGCAGCTGCGGCGCAGGCGCTCGTGCGCGGCGTCGAAGTCCTGCGCGTCGTATTCGTGGTTGCCCGACACATACAGCACGGGCACGGGCCAGTGGGCAAAGCGCTCGAGCCCGAAGTGTTCGCCTTGCAATGCCGAGCCGCTCTGGTACGCGCCGATGTCGCCCGCGAGTACGAGCACATCGGCGTGCGGCGCGGGCTCTGGCACGAACTGCGGGTTGACCTCGAAGTGCAGGTCCGAGAGCAACTGAATCCGCATCGGCGCGCGCCTCTTTTATGAATCAAAACGCCTCTCAAGGCAATGCCAGCGCGCGCTAGCAGCTATTTTCATAGTAGCAGCGCGTGGCTGGCAACGCGACACTGGCAGCGCGCGCCTCAAGCCGCCGCCAGGCGCTGCTCCATCGCCGCTTTGGTCGCGAGCAGCTCTTTGGGCAGGTGGTAGGCGAGCATGTCGAACAGCTCGGCGTGGAGTTTGAACTCCTCCGTCCATGCGGCCTTGTCGATGTGCGTCACGGCCTCGAACTGCGCGGGCGTGAAGTCCAGGCCCTGCCAGTTGATCTCGGCGTACTGCGGCGCGATGCCGAACATGGTCTCGCGCCCCTGCGCGCGGCCTTCGATGCGGTCTATCATCCACTTGAGCACGCGCATGTTCTCGCCGTAGCCGGGCCAGACGAACTGGCCTTCGGCATTTTTGCGGAACCAGTTGACACAGAAGATGTTGGGTAGCGTGTGCCCCAGGCGTTCGAGCTTGTGTTCCATATCCAGCCAGTGCTGGAAGTAATCGCTCATGTTGTAGCCGCAAAACGGCAGCATCGCGAACGGGTCGCGGCGCACCACGCCCTGCGCGCCAAAGGCGGCGGCCGTGGTCTCGGAGCCCATGGTCGCGGCCATATAGACGCCTTCCATCCAGTTGCGCGCCTCGGTTACGAGCGGCACGGTAGTCGAGCGACGCCCGCCGAAGATGAAGGCGTCGATTGGCACGCCGTTCGGGTCGTCCCACTGCGGGTCGAGCGCGGGGTTGTTGGTCGCGGCGACGGTGAAGCGCGAATTCGGGTGCGCAGCCTTGCGCCCGGCCTTGCCGTCCTCGGGCGTCCAGTCCTTGCCCTGCCAGTCGAGCAGGTGCGCGGGCAATGCGCCGCCGCCGTCTTTTTCGAGCCCTTCCCACCACACGTCGCCGTCGTCGGTCAGGGCTACGTTGGTGAAGATCACGTCCTGGTGCAGGCTGGCCAGACAGTTCGGGTTGGTGAGGTGGTTGGTGCCCGGCGCGACGCCGAAGTAGCCGGCTTCGGGGTTGATCGCGTACATCTTGCCGTCGGCGTGCGGCTTGATCCAGGCGATGTCGTCGCCAATGGTGGTGACCTTCCAGCCTTGGAAGGCCGGCGGCGGCACGAGCATGGAAAAGTTGGTCTTGCCGCAGGCGCTCGGGAAGGCCGCGGCGACGTGGTACTTCTTGCCCTCGGGGCTGGTCACACCCAGGATCAGCATGTGCTCGGCGAGCCAGCCCTGGTCACGCCCCATGACCGAGGCGATGCGCAGCGCCAGGCATTTCTTGCCCAGCAGCGCGTTGCCACCGTAGCCCGAGCCATACGACCAGATTTCGCGCGTCTCGGGGTAGTGCACGATGTATTTGGTCGTGGGGTTGCAGGGCCAGGGCTTGTCTTGCTCGCCGGGCTGCAGCGGCGCACCCACCGTGTGCATGCAGGGCACGAAATCGCCATCCACGCCGAGCACGTCGTACACGGCACGGCCCATGCGCGTCATGAGGCGCTGGTTCACGGCCACGTAGGCGCTGTCGGTCAGCTCGACGCCGATGTGCGCGATGTGCGATCCCAGCGGCCCCATGCTGAACGGCACCACATACATGGTGCGTCCGCGCATGCAGCCGTCGAACAGCGGCTGCAAGGTGGCGCGCATTTCGGCCGGGGCCATCCAGTTGTTGGTCGGGCCGGCGTCTTCCTTCTTTTCGGAGCAGATGAAGGTGCGGTCTTCGACGCGCGCCACGTCCGACGGATCCGACCAGGCGAGGTAGCTGCGCGGGCGCTTGGCAGGGTTGAGTTTCTTGAAGGTGCCGGCATCGACGAGTTGCTGGCACAGACGGTCGTATTCATCCTGCGAGCCATCGCACCAATAGACGCGCTCGGGCTTGCACAAGGCGACCATATCGGCCACCCAGGCGAGCAGGCGCGGGTGCTTGACGTAATCAGGGGCGTTGATCTCGAGGCCCTGCAGAGCGGGTGCATTCATGGGGAGCTTCCTTCCTTCGAAACGGTTTTCAAAGAAAGCGCCCCATCAGGGCATCTTGCGCAGGGGCGCGACGACGAAAGCGGGGCGCTGCCTTTGAAAAACGGCTCGAATCCGTTGCGGGCAGTCGGCGGGCGGAGAAGGGCTTGGGTCTTGTGGCGTCAAAGCGATGCCACGAGGAGACGGAGCTTTCCACGGGTCGGCTGGGGGTGACGATTTTATGAAGCACGCGCGCGGTTTTTCAGCGGCCTGCTGCGATTTACATGCAAAATTTGCATGAATTCATGCAAGCTGTTCGCGCCAGCGCTCGTACCCGGCCTGCCGCAGCGCACAGGCCGGACAGTTGCCGCAACCGTAGCCCCAGGCATGCCGCACCCCCCGCTCACCCAGGTAGCAGGTGTGCGTGCGCTCGATCACGAGGTCCACCAACGGCTGCCCGCCCAGGGCGTGCGCCAGCTCCCAGGTCTGCGCCTTGTCGCACCACATCAGCGGTGTCTCGAAAGTGAAGTGCTGCCCCATGCCCAGCGACACGGCCACCTGCAGCGCCTTGATGGTGTCGTCGCGACAATCAGGGTAGCCCGAATAATCCGTCTCACACATCCCGCCCACGAGCGTGTGCAACCCGCGTCGATAACCCAAGGCCGCGGCGAGCTGAAAAAACAGCAGATTGCGGCCCGGCACGAAGGTGTTGGGCAGGCCCGCAGCGTCCATCTGGATCGCCACGTCGCGCGTGAGCGCCGTGTCGCTGATGCGCCCCAGCACCGACAGGTCGATGACGTGGTCCTGCCCCAGGCGCCCGCCCCACACGGGAAATTGCGCGCGCAATGCGTCCAGCACTTGCACACGCGCCTGCATCTCCACATGGTGCCGCTGGCCGTAGTCGAAGCCCACGGTTTCCACCAGCGCAAAGTGCTCGAGCGCCCAGACCAGACAGGTCGTGGAGTCCTGCCCGCCCGAAAATAGCACCAGCGCATGTCCTGCTCGCATGGGAATCTCCTTGGCACGCAGACGAAAAAAAGCCCCGCAGAGCGGGGCCAGCAGGGGGATTCGACCCAATCCGATCAAGCCATGCTGACCGCGATGAAGGCCAGCAGAAACATCAGGAGCGCCCCCACGATGGGCAGGACGACAGGCACCACCGAAGTCACTTGCTCGACAGGGTCTGCGGCTTCATTGCCGGAATGCTGGACGGTGCTGGAATGGCTGGACATCGCAAGGCTCCCAAAAATGCTGAAAACTGGCTTGATTCTAGCAAGTCCCTCGGCGACGAAGTTTTGGTAGGCTTTCGACCCTCTTTTCGGCACCTTTGCCGGCCCGGCGGGCGCCAAACTCAGCGGCATATCCTTCGAGCCGAGGAGCCTGTCGGACTTTGGAATCGTCGGCTGCGAATGCGCCGCAGTGGTCCATTTTTGGCTTCGCCGCTCTTCGAGAACACCGTCTTCTTGCCCCATAGCACCACTATGGGGCGGCGAATCCGGCAAAAAATGGTCTCGCCGGGGCGCATTCTCGCTATCGACGCCCAAAGTCCAACAGGGGCTCCGAGGGAAAAATTGCCAGGAACTGAGCAGCCTGCGATAATCACAGGTTTTCCTGAGAATGAAGGGACCCGAGCCATGAAACGTACCTACCAACCCTCCAAAACCCGCCGCGCCCGCACCCACGGTTTCCTCGTGCGCATGAAGACACGCAGCGGCCGCGCCATCATCAACGCGCGCCGTGCCAAGGGCCGCAAACGCCTGGCCGTCTGAAGCACGCATGCGGCTGGATTGACCGGGCTGTGGCGGCTGACACCTTTTGACTGAAACCGCACCTCGGTGCGCCTGCATGCAGCGGCTTCGGAACCGCGCACAGTTTCAGGCCGTCCTGGCGGCAGGTACTGTGGCGCGCACGGCGCATTTTGCGCTGCACGCATTGAACTGGCCCGCGCCCGCCACAGCTGACGCACCAGACACCACGGCCCCTGCCCCCCAGCCCGGTGAGCCCCGCGCACGCCCCCTGTTCCCCACCACCGGCATCTGGCTTGGCGCCATGGTGCCCAAGCGCTGGGCCCGCAGGGCCGTCACGCGCAACACCATCAAGCGCCAGATCTATGCCCTGGCTCAGCAGTACGAAGCCCGCCTGCCGTGCGCGGCGTATGTGGTGCGCCTGCGCTCTGCGTTCGACCGCAAGCAATTCGCCAGCGCCACTTCCGAGCCGCTGCGCCGGGCCGTGCGCGCCGAATTGGAGTTGCTGCTGCGCCAGGCGGCGCGCCGAGCCGCTACGGCTGCGCCCACGGCGTGCGGGCAGCAAAAGCCGCAGGTGACGCCATGATGCGTGCACTGCTCATGGGCCTGGTCAAAGGCTATCGGCTGCTGCTGAGCCCCTGGCTGGGCTCGGCCTGCCGCTTCGAGCCCAGCTGCTCGGCCTACGCGCTGCAGGCCCTCGAACAGCACGGCGCCGCGGCGGGCAGCTACCTCACACTGCGCAGGCTGGCACGCTGCCAACCCTGGTGCGCCGGCGGCCATGACCCGGTGCCGCAAGAATTGCCGCGTACCATGCGGCTTTTTTCGCGCCTGCATGCGCCCGGCCCCAACCATCCTCACCAACAAAATCCTCATGAGTGACATCCGCCGCACCATCCTTTGGGTGATTTTTGGCTTTTCCGTGGTTTTGCTGTGGGATAAGTGGCAAATACACAACGGCAAGCCCCCCACCTTCTTTCCCTCGGCCACGCCAGCCGCCGCACCAGAGCCCCAGCGCGGCGCGAGTGCTGGGCCGTCCGCAAGTCCGGGCAGCGTGCCGCCCGCGTCCTCCCAAGCTGCAGCGCCAGGGGCTGTGCCGGGAGCCGCGGCAGTGCCAGCGCAGGGCACTGGGCCGCAGGTGCACGAGCGCGTCACCGTGGAGACCGACGTTTATCGCTTGCAGTTCGATAGCGAAGGTGGCACGCTGGTATTCGCCGAATTGCGCAAATATGCCGACATGGCAGACAAAGCCAAGGGCTTCGTGCTGTTCGACCAGAGCCCTACGCGCGTCTATCTGCCGCAAAGCGGGTTGATAGGTGGCGCGGGTGCAACAAGCGGCTTGCCCACACACAAGACGCCCATGAATCTGATGCCTGGGCCGCGCACGCTACAGGACGGCCAAAACACGCTGAGCATCCGTTTCGAGTCGCCCGACCTCGGCGGCGTCAAGCTGGTCAAAACCTGGACGCTCAAGCGCGGTGCCTACGACATGGTGGTGCGGCACGAGGTGCTCAACACCGGCAGCACCCCGGTCGCGCCGCAGCTGTACCTGCAACTCGTGCGCGACGGCAACAAGCCGCCGGGAGAGTCGTCCTTCTACTCCACCTTTACGGGGCCGGCGATCTACACCGAGGCCAAGAAGTACCAAAAAATCGAGTTCAAGGACATCGAGGCCGGCAAGGTCGACGTCGACCAATCCGCCTCCAATGGCTATGTGGCGATGGTGCAGCATTACTTTGCCTCGGCCTGGCTGCTGCCCCAAGGTGCACAGCGTGAATTTTTCGTGCGCAAGGTGGACAACAACCTCTATGCCGTGGGCATGCTCGCGCCGCTGGGCACGATCGCACCAGGAGCAAGTCAAGCGGTCGAGGCGCGCCTTTTTGCCGGCCCGGAGATCGAAAAAACGCTAGAGGCACTCGCGCCCGGGCTGGAGCTGGTCAAGGACTATGGCTGGCTCACCATTCTTGCCAAGCCGCTGTACTGGCTGCTCGACCACCTGCACAAGCTGCTGGGCAACTGGGGCTGGGCCATCGTGGCGCTGGTGGTGCTGCTCAAGCTCGCCTTTTACTGGCTCAACGCCAAGGCCTACGCCAGCATGGCCAAGATGAAGGCCATCAACCCCAAGATCATGGAGATGCGCGAGCGCCTCAAGGACAACCCGCAGCAGATGCAGATGGAGATGATGCGCATCTACCGCGAGGAAAAGGTCAACCCGCTGGGCGGCTGCCTGCCCATCGTGATCCAGATCCCGGTGTTCATCGCGCTGTATTGGGTGTTGCTGTCGAGCGTGGAGATGCGCAACGCGCCCTGGATCGGCTGGATCCAGGACCTTTCCTCGCCCGACCCGTACTTCATCCTGCCGCTGCTTATGACCGTGAGCTCGCTGCTGCAAACCGCGTTGAACCCCGCGCCGCCCGATCCCATGCAGGCCAAGATGATGTGGTTCATGCCGCTGATCTTCAGCGTGATGTTCTTCTTCTTTCCCTCGGGCCTGGTGCTTTACTGGCTCACGAACAACATCCTGTCGATCGCGCAGCAGTGGCTCATCAACCACCGCATGGGTGTGCCCTTGCGCCTGAACCTGCCCAAGTTCAAGGGCTGAGCTAAGAGGCCTCGTGCCGCCTCGCGCGGCCTTGGCACTGCGCGCGGGTTCCTACCCGCCCCGTCGCTACACTGCGCCCCATGCTTGCACGCCACGCCGACCCCATCGTCGCCATCGCCACGGCGCCCGGCCGGGGCGCCGTGGGCATCGTGCGTGTCTCTGGCAAGCAGCTCGCGGGCTTGGTGCCGGCGCTGTGCGGCCGCAGCCTGCGCCCACGAGAGGCGACCTACCTGCCGTTTCTGGACGCACGCGGCGAAGCCATAGACCAGGGCCTGGCACTTTTCTTTCCTGCGCCGCACAGCTACACCGGCGAAGACGTGCTGGAGTTGCAGGCGCACGGCGGCCCCGTCATCCTGCAGCTGCTGCTCGCGCGCTGCCTGGAAGCGGCCGCCGAGCCCGATCCGACGACCGGCGCGCCGCGCCTGCCAGGCCTGCGTCTGGCGCAACCCGGCGAATTCACCGAGCGCGCGTTTTTGAACGGCAAGATCGACTTGGCGCAGGCCGAGGCCGTGGCCGACCTGATAGACGCAAGCACCGAAGCGGCGGCGCGCGGCGCGAGCCGCTCGTTGAGCGGGGCGTTTTCGCACGAAGTGCAGTTGCTGCGCGACGCGCTGATCCAGTTGCGCATGCTGATCGAGGCCACGCTCGATTTTCCTGACGAAGAAATCGACTTCTTGCGCAGCTCCGATGCGCATGGGCAGCTACAACGATTGCAGCAACAATTGGCGCAGGTGAGGCAACGCACGCAGCAGGGCGCGCTGCTGCGCGAGGGCATCAAAGTCGTGATCGCGGGCCAGCCGAATGCCGGCAAGAGCTCGCTGCTCAATGCGCTCGCGGGCGCCGAGCTCGCCATCGTCACGCCCATCGCCGGCACCACGCGCGACCGCGTGCAGCAAACCATACAGATCGAAGGCGTGCCGCTGCACGTGATCGACACCGCGGGCCTGCGCGAAAGCAGTGATGAGGTCGAGCGCATGGGCATCGCGCGCGCCTGGGAGGCCATCGCCGCCGCAGACGCCGTGCTCTTTCTGCATGACCTGACACGCGCCGACGAATCCAGCTACCGCGCCGCTGACGCCGCCATAGAAAACGCCCTGGCGCAACGCCTGCCGGCGCGCGTGCCCATCATCGACGTCTGGAACAAAAGTGACTGCACGCCAGCAGCGCAGCCCGCACAAGCTGGCCCTGACCGCCCCGCCATCGCGCTTTCTGCGCGCACCGGGCAGGGGCTGGATGCCCTGCGCCGCATGCTGCTGCAGGTCGCAGGCTGGCAGGCCGCGCCCGAGGGCGTCTACATCGCCCGCGCCCGCCACGTGCAGGCTCTGCAAGCGGTGCAAAGCCACTTGCAGCAGGCCAGCGCGCTGCTTGAGGCGCCCGACCTGCCGCTGGATCTGCTGGCCGAAGAGCTGCGCCTGGCGCAAAACGCGCTGAACACCATCACGGGCGAGTTTTCGTCCGACGACCTGCTGGGGGTGATTTTTTCGCGGTTTTGCATCGGAAAGTAATATAACCTCACGCACCCAGATGCCGCGCCGGATACATGCTGTCGTGCAGGATGCGCAACACCTCGATCACGCCGTCTTGCTCATGGGCGCGAAAGACCAACAGATGCCGGCCCTTGCGGCCCTGGCGAGCCACATGGAGGCTGGCAATATCAGCCCCTAAATCAGGTCGTGTCCGACAACCCAAGACACTCGGGCCAGACGCAAGCGTTTTCAGTGCGCGGCGCAGTGTCGTTTCATAAACACGCGCCTGGCGCTTGCCAAACTGCTCGGTCGTCCAGCGCAATACGCTAAAGAAATCTCGTTCTGCTCCTTCAGCAAGCCAAACATGCCAAGTTTTTGTCATGCGGCATTGATCGCTCTGTCAGCGATTTCTGCCAAATAGGCATCCAGAGAAGCAGCGTCCTTGAATTCGGTGTATCGCCCGGCATCGATGTCTGCAATGCCCACGGCCACAGCCTCGCGCAGAGCGGCGAGTTTGGCGGCTTGCTCGGCTTCACGCGCCTGGACCAGACGCAAGCCCTCGCGTAACACCTCGCTGGCGTTCTGATAGTGGCCGCTTGCCACCATCTGTTCAACGAACTTCGCTTGGCTATCTGTCAGTACAACATTTCGTGTGGGCATAACAATCTCCATGGGCAAGCATATGGCACATTCTGCCAATTCTGCTTCAACAACGCAAGCCTCTTCACGTATCCTCCCGCGCCTTTTTGCACAGGAAGGAGATCTTGGAAGTCTGGATATGGACGCCGCTACGCTTCGCTGGCGGCTAACCGCCCATCACGCCGCCCGCCTGTCTTGCTCCGCTGCGCGCTCGAACACCGCCCGGGCCGCGCGCATGCCGCGCAGGAACTTGGTCTGGCGGGCGGTGGCGAGTTCGGTGAGCCTGGCTGGGGTGCCGACGGCGTGGCCGAATTCCTGCAACAAGCGGCTGGCGTGGGCGATGAAGGTTTCGGTGTCGATGCCGAGCTGGGCGAGAAGCCGTGGCGCCTTGGCAGGAATGGCGCCGCGCTTTTGGGGATGGATGGCACGGCCGACGGTGTCCACGAGTTCGAGGTAGTCCTCGAAAGCGTAGGGAATGGCGAGTTCGAAGCGGCCGGTGGCGTCGAAGGGCATCAGTGGCGCAGTTTGCAGGTGTCGCAAGTCCCATTCGCCGCGCAGGCGGGGTTGCGGGCTTGCGGCGGCCGTTTCAGCGGGTACTTCGGATGAAACTTCGGGCGGGACTTCAGCGACGGCGGCTTCGGCGGAAAGCTCGGTGAAGTCAGCGGCGATGCGGTCGGCGCCCTCCTCTGGCTTTGCGGGCAGCGGAATGGGCGCGTCGAGTGCATCCAAGCGGCGGCGGATGGAGGTGTGGGCGCTGTCCTGCACGGTCTCGGCCATGGCGGCGCGCACGGGGTTCAGGTCCACGTAGCTCATCGCGGCGAGCAGGGCTTGTTCGTCCAGCAGCGCCTGGCTCTTGAAGCGCCCTTCCCAGAAGCGCCCCTTGGCGCCGTCTTCCTGGTTGGCCTGGCGGGCGATGGTTTCGTTCAGGATGCGCATGAACCACGAAAGATCGGCGAGGCGTGCGCGGTACAGAGCGGCGAATTCCTCGACCTTGGCGATTTCGGCCTCACCCATGCCGGCGCGGGCGTCTGACAGGTAGCGCTGCACCAGAAGTGGCCCGGTAAAGAGCTGCGTCCAGCGCGTGAGCACGTCTTCGAGGCTCCAAACAGTGGCGCGCGCCGCGTCGATGCGCAGCACGATGTGGTAGTGGTTGCTCATCACCGCGTAGGCGGCGACGTCGATGGCGAATACCGAGGCGAGCTGGGCGATGCGCGCCTCTATCCAGCCGCGGCGGTGGTCGAAGTTCTGGCCGCTGTGCCGGTCAGCGCCGCACAAAAAGGCGCGGCGCACGCAGCGGCTCACGACGTGGTACCAGGGTGTGTCGATGAGCGAGACGAGGGCGCAGCGCGGGCGGGTCATGGGGCAAAGGATAACGGAAGCATGGTGGGGGTGCAAGAAATAAGTGGGTGTCCTTTATTTCGCCTGTCGCCTCGTGCACCGCTGACCTTCAGCTCAACCGCGTCGCGCGTGTTGACCAGAATGACCCGTTGGGCGCGCAGCAGCTCTCCGCGCTCAAACGCACCCAGTTGCCGTGAGCCCTTGACCCAGTAGTCGCGGCGGAATTGGGTATTGCACATGAAGTCACGCACCGTCTCACGGAACGTTGCGTCCGGAATGTCCTTGAGGAAAGCCTGCTGCTCCTCGCTCAGGTTCACCGCATCGACGTGATCGGTGTAGTGGGCCGAGCAGGCGAAGTTCAGTTTGGCCGGCGACAACCATTCCGCCATACGGGCGAAGGACATCGGGTGCCAGTCGCGGTTGAAGTATTCATGGGCCAGATAGTTGCGGTTCTGGCCCTTCATTTTCTTGATGCGCTCAGCCACTAGAGGATACGTCTGCCCATATACCGGGTTGGTGGCCAGCATACGCTCAGCGAAGTCGAGGGCCGAATCGATGCGACCGACAATTCCCTGGCCACTGGCGCCCATCACATCGGCGTGCTGGTTGAGCAGTTCGCGCATCGGTACCATCGCCGCCCAGCCGGGCTGCGTGTTGTAGCTGATGTAGAGCACGCCACCCACCTTGAGTTTGCGGCGTAGGAAGTCGACGATGATGTGGCGGTTCTCGTCGCTGATCCAGCTCCAGATGCCGTGCAAACCGATGTAGTCGAAGTCGGGCAGGTCTGGTCGGGCACAGAACTCGGCAAAGGCTTCATCGAACAATCGGGCATTGGCGCCTGAGACGTTGGCGATTTCCTGGGCAAAGCCGGCCTGGGACGGATTGAAGTCCGTGCCCGACCACGCGGTGACGGATGCTGCAGCGTGGATGCCGACACTCAAGCCCTGACCAAAGCCCAGTTCACAGGCAGTGCCGACCTCAGGGAAGACTAGGCCAGAGGCCAGAAAGGGCAGCTTGATGCGTTGCGGGTTCAGTTCGGTGTAGTAGCCGTAGGTGTAGCCAATGTCGGCCACGTAGCCGGCAGTCCAGTCTGTCATCGTGATTCCTTTGGATGTATGCGGAGTTTTTTCTTGTTGCTCGCAGGTCAATCAACAAGAAAAAACCCCGCCCCTTGAACAGGAGACGGGGTTTAGAACTTCTTGTCCGGCAAACCTAAGTTTGCCAGACATCTCATGGAGAGATTAGAAGTTGATGAAGGTCTCGGACACAGCACCCACGCCCGTCAGCTTGATGACCAAGTCATCAGCCGCCGTGAAGTTACCGTCCTTGTTGGCATCGACGAACACGAAGCTGTCGAGACCGATCTTCGTGTAGGCGACGCCACGATCACCCGCCGGCGTGTTGAACAGATCAACAATGCTGGTCAGGTTGGTGTCAGCCGTAACAGAAGCGGATACATCTGCAACGCCACGCTGGGAACCGGTGAAACCAAAGTTGGTCAGGTCCAGACGGTCGGAGGTGTTAGCCACCGGAGTCGTGTCACCGATCGAATCGAACTTGATCACTTCATCGAAGCCGGTGTCGCCACCCAGGGTGATCTTGCCATCCTTGGAGGTGTCGGTGATCTGCGAGTCGGTAGCGGCCTTCAGCACGAAGGTGTCACGGACTGCACCAACAGCACCAGCCTTAGCATCCAAGGTCACGACGTCAGCACCCTTACCGGTGTAGATGACGTCGCCAGCCTTACCAGCCTTGTAGGTGTCAACACCTTCCGAACCAGTGTAAGCAACGCCCTTAGCATGGCCAGTGAAGTCGATCGTCACGTTGCCGGTGGAGCCAGTCGCGTCAACCTTGGTCACAACACCGATGGTGGTAGCGCTGGACAGATCAACAGAGGCGTCGCCCTTGATGGTCAGGACTTCAGCCTTGTCAGCTGTCAGTTTGGCGGTCAGGGAGAGTTTGGAAGCCTTCAATGCGTCAGTGCCGCCGTCCAGCGTAGCAGCATTGGCCTGCACCACCAGGTTCTCGACGTTGGCGACGGTGACATCAACGCCCTTGATGTTGCCATCAGCACCATTGTCCTTGTTGCCGTCATTCAGCGTGGCGACCAAGGTAAAGGTTTCAGCATCGCCCTTAGCGGTCGTACCTGCGTAATCCTTGCCAACAACGGTAATAGCTTTGGCTACATCGAAGTCACCGTTGGTCTTAGCCTTGCTAGCGATGTTCAGCGTGAAAGTATCAGCTGCATTCGCGAACTTAACTACATCAGCCAGAGCACCGGCGATGGCTTCATCGATCTGAACGGTAGCGAAGCTGTTCAGGGAAACATCGTAGTCGCCCTTGCCGCCCGAAACATCCAGGGTTTCGAAGTTAGTGATGTACTTCGAGGTGGTAGCGTCCAGCTTGGAGCCATCGGTGATGTTGATGATGTCGGTACCATCACCGCCATTCACGCCCTTGTCGAAGGCAGCCAGGTTAGCACCGACGTACAGAGTGTCGTTGCCAGCGCCCAGGTTGGCGGAAGAGCCAGCCTTAGCAACCGCATCAGCGTCGATCACGTCGTTGCCAGTACCGGTCGTGATGGTCACAGCCTTAGCAGACTCGGTCAGTTCAGCCTTGATAGCGCCGGTCGAAGCAGAAGCGTCGAACGTGGTGACCTTGGCCAGCGCAGCGCCGCTCAGATCGACCGAACCAGCGCCAGTGATGGTCACCTTGGTCAGGGTTGCACCGCTGTCGGTGAAGGTCAGCGCGTTGGTGCCCGTCGCCGCGATGGTCGCGGTGGTGATCACATCTGCCTTGGTCGAATCAACTTTGACGTAGGCGTTGTTCGTGGTGATGTTGGCAGTGGTGGCTGCGCTGGCGTTATCAACGCCCAGATCCAGAGTGATCGGGGTAATCGTGCCTGCGACGTTGGTACCGACCGTATCCAGCTTCAGGGCCAGCGTGGTCGCAGTGCCGGCGGTGCCAGCGACATTGACGTTCTGGTTTTGATTCTTGATGGTCAGGTCAGCCAGTGCGCCGATTGCCTTCAAGCTACCAGCGGTCGTGCTGTCAGCTACGGTCACGGCGGACAGGCCCGTGGCATTTGACAGATTCAGGATAGCCTTTGCATCAGCAAAGCGCACGTTGACGTTTTCGATGTTCTTGATGGTTGCAGCGACCTCGTTAGCCTGAGCCAGGGTAGCCGTAAGCGTGTCGGTGCCAGCGCCGCCGTCGATCGCATCGACGCTTTGCAGGGTGTTGATCAGGTTGCCAGCGCCATCTTGAGCAGCAGCTGCGGTGAAGGTGTCGTTGCCCGAGGTGCCGGTGAAGGCAGAGCCGCTGTCCTGATTAACAGTGAGCGTAATAGCCAGCTACTCTGCAATCTCTTTGTAAGTCAAAGACTTACGCGCGTTTTGAAGCCTCCTAAGCACCCACTTCCGACCACTTTCCTACCGCAAAAGGCATATTTTCAGTCTGATCGGATATTTCCTTTGTCTTTTCAAAGACTTAGCCGCATCACCTATCTATATAGACGCAATTTGCAGCCAATCCGACGTACCAACTACCTACCAACCGAAGCCATCTAATGCAAAGGCCACCCAATGTGTCTCATCAGGTGGCCTTTGTGCCTTTTGGGGTGGCACAGGATGCTGTGCTCATTGTGGCGGCTGAGGCGGTTTTTGTGCCTCTGCTTTATGCGAACCAACCGTCATCATCGAGGATGGTACGCACCGCCGTGAGCTTGATCACTCCCTCACCAAAGCTGCCACCCACGGGGTTGAAAACGTCGAGATAGAAGTATTCGCTGGGCTCGGGCGTGCTGTCGCCGATGATCTCCACCGGGATGACCGCCTGGTTCTCATCGGGATACAGGTTCAGTGTGCCACTGACGGCAAGGTAGTCGGTTCCACCCAAGGCCGAGCCATCTCGCGTGGCGTAGTCCACGCTCAGAATCTCATTGGGGTTACTGCGCACGCCGGTGAACTGCAGCAGGAAGTAGGCGTAGCTGGTACCGCTGTTGCCCTCGGCTACTTCCTTCTTGACCTCCTCCGGCTTAGTCGGTGCGTTCGGATAGTGGGCTCGCAGACTCTGGTCGATCCACTGTTGATAGGCACTGACCCGCTGCCAGGCGGCGATTTCGCCGAAACTGCTGTTTGTGCTGCTATCGATATCAGGGTTGATGCTGCCCCGAGTCAGGCTGGCGGTGTAGCTTGCGACGCCGGCAAGCTTGTTCTGGAGGAAGGCTGGACCGCCGCTGTCACCTGATGCAATCAGGCCTTCATCAAGTCCTCGGCCGGTGTCATAGCGATAGATTAATTGGCCCAGTGCATCGTTGGTGGAGGTGCCGTTGTCGAAGTCGGCTATCAGTTGTGTGCCGGAGAGCGGTGTCCAAGCCATTCCTGAGCCGAGATAGCTTTTAAGTGTCGCTGCATCAGCATCGAACTGATTCGACGCCTTGAGCCGGATGGGAGTGGCGGTGTCGCTGCTGGTCGCGCCAGTGCTTCCCGTGCCGGTTCGGCCATAGCCTGAGAAGTTGAAGGCTTGGCCGATCTCGTCGCTGTCACGGTAGATGTCGTAGCGATCGGCCAACACAGGCGCAGTGCCGGACAGCCAGACAATCGCCAGATCGTTATTGCTGTCTACGTCGTACCCCGGGTGCTGGAGGATTTCGGTCGCGGTCAGCGTTTGCGTCCCTCTCCCCGTTTCGAAGGTGACGGTGGCAGATCCCGTCCGTCCTTCGAACAGGTGAGCAGCCGTCAGAATGGCTCGGCCGTCAAAAAGCAAAGTCCCCGTGCCGTAGTAGCCACCAAAGCTCACACGAACTACACCATCGTAACCGTCACCCGGATAGGTACGGTAGCGGGAATCGGTGTAGTAGGTGGTCGTGGTTACCATCGGAGATAAGTCAGCTGCGGAAAACTGCACATTGTCTCAAACGCTCAGTTTCCTTGCGACGCTTTCGCCTGTTCGGCCTTCAGGATTACCCCGATAGCCCCGTCATCGCGAGTGATGAATTCGATGCCGGCCAGGCTCAGGGCCTTGACCACCTTGTTCAGCGTGGAGCTTCGGCTGTCGGCCAGCGCTCCTTCCATGCGCAGCAGTGCCGACATCGAGATGCCCGAGGCCTTGAGCAGGTCCTCCCGGCTCCAGCCCAGCATCGCGCGTGCGGCACGGATCTGTCTTCCGTCGATCATGGTCGACTCCTCTTCTTTCTTGCCCGGTCTTGGTAGGTAAATATTCTGGTCTATCGGACGCTTTTTGTGCCCTTTCCGGCGCATTGTATCGTAATATGACCCTCAATTGATAGAGGAGCACGACGATGCCAGCACAAGCGTTGACGACCGAATTCCTGGCGACCCTGCCAGGTCGCGAGCCTGCCTCCGGGGCCGTGAGTTACTTCGATACGGAGATCAAGGGCTTCTTGCTGGAGCATCGCGCCAGTGGCGGAGCGACCTTCTACTTCCGCTACCGCGATGCCGCCGGCAAGGTGCGACTGAACCGGATTGGCCGGGCCGATGAGATTTCGGTGTCGGACGCCCGGGCCAAGGCGCACAAGATGAAGCAGATGGTCACCGAGGGTGGCGACCCCAAGGTGGAGAGCCATCGTTTCAAAGATGTACCGACCTTCGGGGATTTCGTGGCCGAGCGCTACCTGCCCTACGCCAAGACGAGGAAGCGCAGCTGGGAGACGGACGAGACGATGCTGCGCAATCACCTGCTGCCGGTGTTTGCCGATTTCCGGATGAACCGGATCACCCGCTCGGATGTGGTGGCCTTCCACCACGCGGTGTTCGAGAAGGGCTACGCAGCCGGCACCTGCAACCGGATGATCGTGCTGATGAAGTTCATCTACAACTGCGCGATCCGCTGGGACATCCTGCCGCCCAAGGGCAATCCCTGTGATGGCGTGGAGCCCTTTGAGGATCACGGTGCGCGGGAGCGTTACCTGACGACCGAGGAGGTGCAGCGGCTGTTTGATGAGCTGGACACCAACCGCAATGTGCAGGTCGGCCAGGTGATCCGGTTGCTGCTCTACACAGGTGCTCGCAAGCGCGAGATCCTGGACGCCCGGTGGGACGAGATCGATTTCAACCGCCGGATGCTGACGGTGCCGGCGGCGCGGTCGAAGTCGAAGAAGCCACGCCACATTCCGCTCTCCGATGCGGCGGTGGAATTGCTGCAGTCGCTGCCCCGGCAGGACGACATCCCCTGGGTGTTCTTCAACCCGAAGACGAAGAAGCCACCGGTGTCGATCTTCTACGCCTGGGACTCGATCCGCAAAAAGGTCGGGCTGGAGGAAGTGCGGCTGCACGACCTGCGCCACAGCTACGCGAGTTTCCTGGTCAATGCCGGGCGGTCGCTCTACGAGGTGCAAAAGCTCCTCGGCCACCACGATCCGAAGGTAACGATGCGCTACGCGCACCTGTCGCCGCAGGCGATGCTGGAGGCGGTCAATGTGGTGGGGAATGTCGTGGGACGGCGGCCGGTGGTGAATCAATCGGCGGCGGTGGCCACCGCCTGATTTTTTGTCCGAAGAATGTCATCACTTTTCGGACAACGCTGGAGAGGAATGGAGCGCGACACATTGCTGTCGCGCTTTTGCTTTATGCCTTCAGCTGCCCGATCAGGGACTCAGCCAACTCGATGAACACTGCCCGGGCCTCGGCAAATGTTACCGGCTCTCCGAACACCAGCTCATCAACGAAGCGAAGGTAGTCGCGCTCGAAGGCGTCCGCCTCGTGGTGCAAGGCATCCAGGACCACGCGCATCTGCCCTACGGGGTCTTCTTCAAATTCTGGGTACTGGTTGCGGAACTGGGTCGCATCGCCAGCCACCAGTGCTGCAAAGTGTTCGTGCGGCAGCGCCAGCCTTTCACGCCCTCGGGCGATGGCTCTCACATCGTAGAGGTGACGAACCAAGCGGTCGTCGTAGTCGGCACGATTGCGACCGGCGCGGGCTTCTGCCGTTCGGCGCAGGAAAGACAGCACCTTTTCAGCGAGGGTTTCCTCGACGCCAATGCACTCCACATGCAAATCCGTCCTGGGCGCCTGGATCAGGGCATCCAGCATGGACGCGATGGGCAGCGGTGCCGTGGGCAGCACAGGCGGGCGGGCATTGAGCTCCACTTTGATCTCTGGCCGCAGGCTGGCCACCGGCGCAAAGCGGCTCTCGTAATGCAGATTCAGTGAGACGTAGCTGTTCTCGTCGCGGGCGATGATCTCGTTGGCCGGCACCGCAAAGCCAGCGTCCACCAGCACGGCGGCCAAGCGTTTCTTGAAATGGCTGAGCAAGCGACTGCGCGCACTGCGCGACAAACCCTGCGGCAGCACCAGCTTGAAATCGATGTCTTCGGACATCCGCTCGATCAGTCCGTGCGCTTTGGAGAGGCAGGTTCCGCCGCAAAACACCAACTGGATGCCATCGCTGTCCACCGCCACGACGGTGCGCAGCACTTCGGTGATCAGAAGGTCTTTCTCGAAGATACCGGGGGGCAACGAAGTGAGCCCTTCGTTGCGCACATCCAGGATCAGGTCATGCTCGCGCGCTGTAATGGTTTTCATAGCGCACGGTGCTGATGCCGACGGTGATCTTGCGGGAAATACGACGCTGGCCGGTGTTGAACGTCGTGCGCACCGGAATCTGTGTGGTCTTGCCCTCGACGTAGTCGGCTTGGGCGCGGCCCAGTTGCACAGGCACTCCCAGCTTCTCTAGCGCTTCTTGCGCCAGCTCTTCCAGGGACACACGCGGCACCGGTTTGCCGGACAAGGTGCTCGGACGTGCTTTGGCGTAGACGCCATAACCGAGGCGAACGATCTTGCCCGCCTCGATCAGCTCCTTGATCGCCCGGCTGATCTGGCTGGGGCTACCCATGGTCTCGAAATCCGCGCGTAGGACAACCTCGCCCTTGCGCAGGGCGATGGAACGAACCATCCTGTCTTTGACGCTGAGTCGGCTCATGGCGACCTCCGATGTGATGCAAACATTGCTCATACACTGTACTCGATCTTGACTTTTATTTCTAGTCAATCCCTGTGTTTTTTGATGCAATGATTGCTCATTGTAAAAACGAAAAATCCCCCGACCCCACCACCTGTGAAGGCAGTGAGATCGGGGGATCGTCGTTTCAGATTGTCGTGCTCGGCAACACCGGTCAGCGTGCCGGCCCACGCCACTTGTCGAAGCTGCGCGCCCCGGTGTAGCCCAGGTAGCCGGCACCGAAGAGCCACCACAGACTCTCGGGTACCGCGCCCAGCAGCTTGTTCAGGTTCTCCGCTGCCTGGAATACGTGCATCGGCCACCAGATGCCGATGATGGCGCCCATCACGCACAGCAGGATCACCCCGTAGATCACGTACAGGAAGGTCGGACGTGCCCGGCTGGTCCAGGGATCGGCCGAGTTGGCTTCGGCCAGGATCGCCGACAGGCTGGTCTGCATCTCCTGCAGCGCCAGTTGCCCTTCCGCCTGCAGCAGTGCGAGCTTGGCCTTTTCGCGCTCGGCAGGATCGGGCACCAAGCGGTCGATCAGCCGACTGCCGGCTTCGAGCAGTCCCGGCGCCAAGGTGGGCAGTATCGGAATCATACGAGGCCCTCCACAAATTCAGCCATCCGGTTCATCCAGCCAGCGGCGAAGGCCGACTGCCTGGGATCGTTGGTAATCAGCCGTCCAAGATGACGCAGGCGCTGACCCAGCACCTTGCCGTAGAGCGCACCTTGGTCGGCTTTTGCGATGGCTGCCTGGGTCTTGGGACCGATCACACCATCTGCGGTAACGCCCAGCGCTGCCTGCAGCCATTGCACGGCTCGCTTGGGTCCGGAATGCACACCGGCATCGACCAGCAGATGCAGCAGCGCCGGATGATTGATGGTCTCGAATCTGGGGCCGGTGATGTACTGCTGGCGGTAGATGGCACGGGCTTGAGTTTCCGTCAGCGCCTGGACTTCAGCAGCCGTGGCCGGTCGACCGAGCTTGCGCCATGCCCCAAGCGTCTGCGCAGTGATGCCGAAGTTCGTTGGCCCGCCCCGGTCAGCCGGATGATTCACGTAGCCGCCCTCACGGCGGATGATCTCGTCGAGGATGGTGTCGATGGCGTTCATGGCCGCTCCTTGTTGGCGGAATTGCCCAGACGCGTCTGCGCCCAGCGCTCCAGTTGGTAGATAGCCTGGCTGCCCATGTGGCCGGAAATACCGACCAAGGCTGCGGTCACCAGGGGATTGAACTGCGCGGCCTCGCACAGCCAGAAGGTGATGAGACCGGCAAACGCCGAGGTGGCGATCTCACCGATGAGCTCGACCACGTTGAAGGCACGGGTCTCACCGGATTTGACCTTGCGGTAGAAATTGACCAGGCCACCCCAGGCGGCCAGGCCCGTCACCCACAGGTAGGTGATCAGGCCGTAGGTCGAAGGATCTTTTTCGGGCACGGTGTCCTCCTTATGCGTTGTGTTCAGCGGGGTTATCGGTCACTGGCACGGCCGAAGCGGTGAAGCGCTCGCACTCGACCTGCGCCGTGTAGCCCTGGCTGCCCAGGCGGTGCTCGACGCGCTTGATGCGCCAGTCGGTCGGGATGCCGGGGCGCAGAGAAAGCGACAGCCGTCCCTCGGCAGCGAGTCGTGGATCACCCGGCAGGCTGAAACTCAACTCACCTTGCCTCCGTTCACCGGTGTTCTTGCGGGTGGCAGCCGCCGCCTTGGCTTCCGCCTCAGTGGCGTGGACATAGCGGATTTCCTCAAACGGTGGTGAGCCGGTGGTCACTTCCCGGCGCTCGCCTTTCTCGAAATCCCACCAGTAGGCTTTGGTGCCACCGGTTGCTGTCGTCGGTGGCTTTTGCGTATCGTGGTTGCTGGTGGTGCCGCTGCCCCCGGGTTTGCGGGCCGAGTGTCGGTAGCGCCATTCGGCGAGATCACTGGATCTGAGGGTGATCGTCGGCATCACCTGTCCGGTAATGGTCTTGATCGACCCCTGCTTAGCCAGTACCAGGAAGCCAGCGACGGGCTTGGCCACAGCATCGTGCTTGGCCGCGAGACGCGTCAGCAGCGCCATGTCCGATTCGGCGGTCTGATCCAGATGCGGGATCGCAATGGCGCCCAGCTCCGGATCGATCTTGGCCTGATAGCGGTGCTCGGCAGCGATGGTCTCGGCCAGTTGGCCAAGCGTCGTCGCATCCCAGGAGC
The DNA here is from genome assembly GCF_007655255.1 of Extensimonas perlucida. Lineage (GTDB taxonomy): Bacteria > Pseudomonadota > Gammaproteobacteria > Burkholderiales > Burkholderiaceae_C > Extensimonas > Extensimonas perlucida. The sequence continues at coordinate 50,840 of NZ_VMYE01000001.1, read as the reverse complement.
GGGTCTTGGGACTGCGAAACGGCCCCACCATATCGGCCGCCTTGGCCGAGACCGTCAGCGTAGCCGGTGGCGAGCGGATCTCGACCTCATCGACGATGAAGCGCCCCAAGGACACCAGCCGGGTTTCGGCATAGCCCAGCGACACGGTGAGCACCGTACCGATGCGCGGCAGCTCAGCAATCGCGCCGTCCTCACGGCGACGATCATCGAGGGTCAGCTTCAGCTCATCGGACTGGATGCCGGCTTCGTCGGTCACGACCAGTTCGAGCAGCCGGTCGCGGATCGCGCCGGTAATCTCTACAAGGTCAGCGTAGATGCGGAAGATCGGTTGCATCTTCCCCTCCTCACGACCACAGCCGGATCACCGGCGCTTCAGTCGGCAGCGGCAGATCGGGCAACTCGACCACCAGGCCAGCCACAAGGACCGGGGACAACTGGGCCAACTGCGGATTGGCTTCGAGCACGGCGGTCAATACATCGCTGCGCCCGTAATGCCGCCAGACCAGATCGTCGAGCACATCGCCATCACGGGTGATCACCCGTTTGAAGATCGGCCGGGTCATGGCTGATCCTCCCCATAGGCCTTGAGCTTGATGCGGAACTCGATCCGGCGCGCTTGACCGTCATCGGCAAACACCGTGCGGGTATCGCCAATCTCAGTGATCACCCAGGCACCCCAGATGCGGCCCAGGCCATCGACCAGTTGCAGCGGCTTGCCGGCGTCCGCCAGCGCACGCATCGCATCGACTTGGCCGAGGCCACCCTTGAAGCTCGGGTAGATCACGCCGTCGAGTTCGATCTCGCCGACGTTCCGGCCGACAAACTGCAGAGCCGGATCGCGGTGGATACGCGCCTGCTCCAGCCAGCGCCAGGACTGGTTCAGCGAGAACTTCTGGTAGGCGAGCGTACTGACCTCAAAACGAAACTCGCCCAGGCCCAACATCACTCGTTCGGCCATGGCACACCTCCCAACAGAAAAATCAGTCGTACATCGCCGCAGCCGGACTGCGGGTGGTCTCGCGCACCAGCGCACGCAGGCGCGACTCGATGAGTGCGGCGATCTCGCGCGCATCCATCCCGGGCGGAGCATTGACCGTGATCGGAGCGGACAGCGAGACACTGGTGTTGCCACGCACAGCCAGTGGTTGAGCCGGCATCGTCACCGGTCTGGCACCCGCCACTGACGGACTGCCCGCTGACATCGGCGCGATGCCGACGGGTGCGGTGCCGACGGAGGGGCGTGGCGCGACCAGCGCAGCAGTGCCACCGACCGCTGCCGGACGCGCAGTAGCCGGAGCCGTGGCAGTGGGCGACGCCGGCTTATCGCTACCGAAGAGCGAACCGAACCAGTCGCCGACCTGCTTGCCGGCATTCATCACCCAGCCGATCTTGCCGGCGATCCAGTCGATGGCGGTCGCGACCGTGCCCATGATGTCGGACCATAGCTGCGTGAAATAACCCGCCACGGGTTGCCAGGCGGCGCTGAACGATGCCATGGGTGAGAACGACAATAAGGCGTTGAAGGTGTCGATCACCCAGCCAGCAAGGGCTCCCACGGCTTGAATCGGTGAGGTCAGCACCGTAAATGCTGTGCTCAACCCGCTGCCGATCACCGTCCCGAGCGATTGGCCCGAGGCTGAGAGCGCAGCGAACTCGTCCTGGGTGAGCGTCACCGGCGCGAGCAGCTTCCCAATCCAACCTACAACCTGGCTCACGCCGTCAGCCAAGAAGCCAAACACGAAGGCGACCGCCTGGCCAATCGGCGCGAGCGGTGCCAGTGCCGTGGAAAGATTACTGATCGCTGGCTGCAAGGCCGATTGGATGCCTTCGAACACGCCGCCGACATACGCAGCAATGGGGTCCCAGTATTTGCGGATCACCAGCGCCAGGCCTGCAACCGCAGCACCAATCCCGGCCACGATCCAGGTGATCGGGTTGGCCAAGAGCGCTACTGTGGTCGCACCAATCGCAGGTAGCATTGCCCAGAAGGCCAGCGCCGCCGACTTGATGGGCGCGATCAGCCCGAGGGCTCCGGTCTGAATCCGACCCCAGGCCAGCGACAAAATGCTGGCACTGGTTCCAGTGGCCGCCGCCTGCACTTGCAACAGCGCCAATCCCGCACGGGCTGATTGGAATGCGGTGTTGGCGGCCAGGATCGGCCCCTTCACGAAAGTCCAGGCGTAACCCAGTGCGATGGTGGCCACCTTCAAGCCCAGCACGGCACCGACGGTGCCCACCACCACTTGCGTGACGATAGGAAAGCGTTCGGCCAGGTTGGCCAGACTGTCGATGGGCCCCATCAGCGCGCCCACCAGGCTGTTCAAGGTCGGCAGCAGTGCATTGCCTACCGTGATGCCCAGCCGGCTCATCTGGTTCTTCAGGAGCTGCAGGTTGTTCGCGGTGGTGGCCGAGCGTGCTTCGTACTCCTTCTGCATCGAGCCCGCATAGGCGGTCTGATCGGCCACCAGGCCCACCGCCTTCTCGTAGGTCTCCATCGACCCCACCAGCTTGGCGATGTCGTCGGCGTACTCCATGCCGAACAGATCAGACAGGGTGCCCATCAGATCGGGGGCGTTCTTCACCTGCCGCAGGAAGGTCGTCAGCGCCCCTTGGGCATCGCGCTGGATCATCTTCTTCATGACCTCAGCAGACAGCCCGATGTCCTGCAAGCCTTGCTGGAACTTCTCGTTCTGCTTGTCGGCGGTCGCCAACTTCATCAAGAGCGCATTGATGCCGGTCGCGGCGACTTCGGGTGGTGTCTTAAGCGCCAGGAAGGTCGCCCCCAGGGCGTTCAACTGCGCGCCGGACAGGCCGAAGAGCTTCGCCGTCGAGCCCGCCCGGTTGGCGATGTTCAGGAGATCGGATGCCTTGGCGTCCATATTGTTGGACAGGTGGTTGATCGCGTCGCCGAGTTTGACCACCTCGTCCTGGGTCAATCCGAAGATCGAGCGCAGGCCCGTCATGGCCGCGCCGGCCTGCTGGCCCGACAGGTCAAAGGCCACGCCCATTTTGGCGGCGTCCTCGGCAAAGCGCAGCAACTCCTCGCGGGCGATGCCGGCCTGGCCGGCCGCCGCGACGATGGCGCCGATGCCGTCAGCAGCCATCGGAATGCGGGTCGACATCAAGAGCACATCTTTGGACATCTGCCCGAATTGATCCGGCGTGTCGAAATTGACCACCTTCTTGACGTCGGCCATCACCGACTCAAACTGGACAGCCGGTTGCACCAAACCGTAGAGCGCACCGCCCAGGGCCACCGCATCCATCATCTGGGCACGGTAGGCGCTGCGGTTCTCGAGATTACGGGCCTGTGCCTGTTGGGCGCGGGTCAGGGCTTCGGTGCGGGTACGCAGGGTTTCGAGCTGACTGCCGAGGCGCGCAGACTCACTGCCCATGGCGCGGGTGTTCACCCCAGCCCGGGTCAAAGAGGTGCTCAGTTCATCGACGGCCGAGCGCTGGCGACGGTAGGCCTCTTCAGCACGGGTGGCAGCGGCACGAGCACGTTCCAGTTCACGGGTCTGCTTGGCCGTGGCGCCGCCATCCTGGCCGGCAATGTTCGCTTCCAGCCCGGAAACCTTCTGCTGCGCCGCGCGCATGGCGAGCGCTGCATCCCGAGCTTGGGTGCGCAGGGTTTCCAGCTGACGGATACCGGACTGTTTGTTGCCCAGCTCGGCCATCGTGGAGCCCAGCTGGTTCAACTGCGCCTGGGCACCGCGAACCGCCGAGCCGAGCGAGGCCGCCAGCGTGGCACCGATGCTGATCTGAACAGGATGCGCTGTGGCCATGGGCAAACCTCAGGAAGACGGCGTGGCAGACAAGCGCCGCGCCAATGACAAGGCCTCGACCAACTCACTCACCTCCAGGGCGAGCAACTCGGATCGAGGCCAGTGGGTGTAGAGGGCGAGCTCCACCACGAGGGCGGACAGCTCACCCGGATTCACTGCAAAAAACCGCCCAGCACCTTCTGCAGTTGGGCGTAGTCCTTCATATCCAGCTGGTGAATCGCCGCCGGCGGCAACTCAGCCAGGTTGGCGATCAGCCGGATCTCGCGCTCGGCGTCCGTCCCGGCCGACTTCTGCGCCGCCAGGTGGTCGCCCACCGTGGGACGGCGCAGCGCGATGTCGGCAATCGGCACGCCGTCGTGCTCGATGGGAAAATTCAGTTTGATGCGTTCAGCCATGCTCATGGGGGGCTCCTTATCCTTCATTCATCACAAACCAATCGCCGCACGAATGGCTTCCATCTGATCGGTACCGCCCACCTTTCTGACCAGGTTGATGGCGTCGATCTCGATCAGCTCCTCGTCATCGATGGTGAGCTTGTAGTAGCTGGCGGCCACCGAGACCTTGAGGGTGCTTTTGTCGCCGGGCTTCCAGGTGCCGGCATCGAGCTCCTTCCAGCCACCGCGCAGATTGACGATGACGGGTTTGGCTTCCGACCCCTGTGCCTGAATGGCGCCCCGGATGGTGATCTGGGTGGCGGCGTTGTCCAGCAGGCCGAAGAGCTTGAAGACTTCCGGATCGTGGTCGGCGATGGTCAGCTCGGCTTCGAGCTTTTCCATACCGAGATCGATCTCGACTGGCAGATCCATCCCCCCCGCACGGTGCTCCTCGGTCTTCAAGGTGAGCTTGGGCAGTTGAATCTCGTCGATGCGCCCGGCGTAACCCCGGCCGTCGACGAAGAGGTTCATGTTCTTCAGAACACGCGGCAGTTCGATGGCCATTACAGAATCTCCTCGAGATAGTCATCGACCAGGTGCGAGCGGAAGATGATGTGCTCGGCCGGGTACGGCGGGGTGAAGTCGAAGTTGAAATAAATCTTGCCGTCGGCAATGGACTGCGGTGAGTTCAGATCCGGATCGGCCCAGCACTTGCCGCCGAGGATCGCGCCCTGCGCCTTCAACTGCCGCAGATAGGCGTTCACCCCCTCCGTGACTTCTCCCACGTAGGTCTTGGTGATGTTGCGATCCACCGCCCAGAGGTGGGCTCGGAGCAGCGACTCGTTGATCATGTCGGCGGTGCGCCGCACACTGAGGAAGGCCCACTTCGGGTCTGAAGAACAGGTGCGGTTGCCCCACAGGCGGTAGCCATCCTCCTGAATGATGGTGGCCACCTCGTTCTCGTTGAGCAGGTTGGCCCGAGCATTCGGATCGCCCAGCGCAAAATCCACCGGGCGGTGGCTGCCAAGGATGCCGTTGATGACATTGTTCGAGGGCGACCACCAGAACCCCCGGTCGTTGTCGATCTTGGCAATCAGGCCTGCGACGCGTGCTGAAACGGGCTCGGTCACCACCGTCCCGTTCTTCATCACCTTGACGTGCGGATCGACCACGTAGATGCGCGGCGAACCCCAGTCCTCGCGGTAGTCGATGGCGGCGGCGTCCGTGGTGTTGGGGCCGTCGGCGATGATCACCGCGCGCAGGCGCTCGGCAATGCCGAGCAGTTCGGCCACAACGGGGTTTGCCAACTGACGGGTGTCATCATCAGGGTCTATGGGGCGCTGATGCGTGAAACCCGGGGCGATCAAAATGCGCGGCGTGACCTTGGCGACCGACTGTGCCGCCAGCAGCGCCTGCAGGCCGAGGTACTGACCGGTCTCATCAACGCCACCGAGCACGTGGGTCTGTGTCTCGGCTTCGGTCGCCCCTTCTGCTACCCGGATCACGACCACCAGGGCACCGGCCTGATCGAAGATGCCGTCGATGGCCATGGGCAAGGTGCCGGTGGCACCCAGCTTGGCTGCCTCCAGGCGAGAGCCGGCAATGAGCACTGGCGTGTTCAAGGGAAATCGCTGTTCATCCGCATCCGGTGCGGTGCCGACAAGCCCGATCACGGAGGATCGGACGGTGCGAATGGGACGCGGGCCGTTGTCGATTTCAACGACCTCGACCCCGTGAAGAAAGTGATCTGCCATGGGTGGGCTCCAGAAACAAAAAATCCGCCAGCGGCGGATCGGGTGAATGGGGGATTGCAGTGCGACAGGCTCAAGCGATGGGTTTGCCCTCGTCCGGCTCAATGGCCTTTTCGCAGTGGTTCGGATCGAGTCGGTCGAGCAACCGACACAGCACACAGGCCCAGCGCTTGCCTTCGCGCGCGGCCTTGCCAGCACGGCTACTGAGCGTCTCATCCTCGTGTCCGCCGAAGGCCGCGTTGGCCAGCTGATCGTGGGCGACCGCCAGGGTCCAGGCTCGTCGGCTCCCAGCCAGGGCGGCAATCAGCATCCACAGGGAAGCGATCACAGCGGCGATCTGGCACAACAGCCAGATGGTCAGCAGCGCGAGGCGTTGTCGGATTGAAGTGGTCACGGCGCCCCCTCCGGCCAGCCTTGGCTGAGGTCGTAGTCGGCGATATCCTCGCCCGCCGTTTGCATCGCCTTGATCGCGTCCTTGTGCGCCCAGGCAGCGGCGTAATGCGCCGACACCCACTGCATCACCGCGAGACCAAACTGCACGGCCTCGACGCCGGTGAGCGTGTGGGTCACATCCTCGGCATCCCGAAATGACACAGTGTCGGTGCTGCCCGCCGCCACCAATGCCGTGCCCGCCGTGGCCACAGCATTGATGTTCACTCTGTCGCGCTCGTGGCGCAGTTGCACGGTACCGGTCGTGCCATCGGCAAAGGTGTGCGGCTTGCCTCGAGCGATCCGGGCATCGCGCTCGGCATCGATGGCAGCGAGCCGCTCGCGCAGCTGGTCGGCCTGCTGGAGCGTTTCGCGGGCAGACTGCGCGGCCTTCTCCTCGCTACTTGGCACCAGCGTCCAGCCGCTGCCATGCTCTCCATCCCACTTGGCGGCCTTGCCGCGTGGAATCTTGGGCGGTGCGGTAAAGGTCCAACCCGCCGGTGCCGGCTGACCCGGCGCGATCTCGGCGGTCTCGCCCAAAAAACCCTGGTCGATCTGGTAAATCGTTCGCATCGTTTGTCTCCTTACTGGGCGCGCACGTAGTAGCGGTAGCCGCCCCGGCTGCTGCCGTCGGTGCTGAAGAGCCAGCCGGTCTGGTTGCCGTAGGCGCCGACCGCACCGAACTCGCCGGTACTGGTCGGCAGCCGAAACTCGGTGGCGAGGTTGTAGCTGTAGAGACTCGCGCCACTGGCCACATTGACGTAGTAACTGCTCGACTGCTGGGTGAAGTGCAGCCAGCGGCCGCCCGAGAGCGGCAGCAGCCAGTAGCCGTAGATCGAAGCACCATAGTTCGAGAAGTAGTTGTTGGCGTAAAGGCGCCCACTTACCAGATCGAACAGCGCAAAGTCGAAGTAGTAGCTGTTGTTGCTCGACTCAGCGATCAGCCAGACGAAGCGGTCTCCGGTGTAATTGAAGCGCCGCAGCACGATGCTGGCGCTCCAGCGCGACGGTCGGCTGTTGCGCTTGAAGCTCACGAAGTCCCGGGTCTGCACCAAGGTCAGGGTGTTGAGCCCGGAATAGAAGCCGAAGCAGCCCGTACTCGGATGCACCCACATCCGGGCGAGCGTGCCCGTGGCCCCGAGGATCTGGCTGGCGGTGGCCACCTGTTCCCAACTGTTGAAGTCCACCGTGCGGAACACGGCATTGGCACTGGCGGCGTAGTAAAAGCCCGCCACGAAGTGAATGCTGCCGGCGATCAGGGTGTGACCGCTGGGCTGATTGACCCAGCTCAGGGTGCCGTCCTCAGCGATCAGCAGCAGCTGATTGCCGTAGTGGAGGATGCCGATGCCGTTCTCCACATAGGAGGGCTGGCCGGTGTCCTGGCGATTGAAGCTGCCGTTCGAGCGCAGCAGCAGCGCGTGATCGCCCCAGTTGCTGGTGCCCTCCCACGCCTTGCTCCAGGTCGCGCCGGCATCCGTGGTGCGATAGAGCGCATTCCAACTGCTGCCGTTGTCCACCAGCAGATAGAGGCTGCTGCCGACCCGCAGGGCGCCTCGAGCTTGGGTGATGCGCGTATCGAGGGTGACGGTGAGATTGACCTCACGGGTGATCGCCGTCGCGCCGTCTTGCACATACTTGAACAGGATCTGGGCCGCCGCAGACTTCTTGTCGATGAAGCCCACCCCTTGGGGCAGGCCCACCACGATGCTGGCCCAGGTCACCTCGAACTGATCACCGCCACCGTTGACGAAACCTGTCCAGGCCCCAAAGGTCGCGGCCGTGGTGAACTGGCAGCGCACCACGGCCGGGCTGGGAGTAGAGTCGTAATTGACCCAGCCCACAGTACGGCCTGAATCCGAGATCGCCGGCCAGTAGGGACCGCCGTAGCCCAGCGCGCCGATCTGGGCATTGGCCCAGTTCTGGCCCCCGTTGTTGGAATACTGAATACCGTTCGAGCCGGAACGCACGATCACCGCCCGTTCGCCGTTGACGGCCGTTGCACGGTTGCTGCCATAGCCGGGCGATTCGCCGGAGAGCACCGTATTGCCAATCGACGGCGTTGGCAGATTGTTGGGCGCCTGCCCCAGCACCTCGGCAAGTTCCGGGTAGTCCGCGATCAGGACCGTGCCGCCCTCGGCGGGCAGGTAGCGGCTGGTGTCCATATTGGGATGGATCAGCGCGATGCTGCCAATGGGGATCTCGCCGGGAAAGCGCCAGGCGCCATCCCCGCGCAGGAAGCGCCGGTCTTCGCCCGCCTGCGGGGCCGGCACCATCCCGAGCGAGCCCATCGCAGACGGTGTTGCGCCACCGAAAGCCGCGTAGCGCTGCACCTCCTGACTGAGCTCGCTGAACTTGAGATCGCCTTGCTGGCTGACCCGATCCACTTGGGCATCACCGGTGGCGATGACCTCGGCGGATTTGAGATTGGCGGTGGCGACGAGCTCAGCCTTTTGCAGCTGGCCGGTGTCGATCACATCGAACACCGTAGCTTGGCCGCCGACCGCCTCGACGGCCTTGGCCAGCATCACGATGTCCTCGGGCGTGGCAGTGGGCGCCAGGGTGTCGATGCGGGTCTGAATTGCATCGATCTGGGCCTGAAGTTGCGTTGAAATGGGCATGGAGAGTCCTCTCAAAGATCGAGATTGAGGAGTTGGTTCAACTGCAGGCGCCGGATTCGGCGCAGCACGTCGGTGCTGACTTCATCGAGCGCATCGGCCACGGCCGTGGTGGTGGCCGTCAGTGCCGCATTGACCTCGCTTCGCGTCTGCGCCATAGCCGTCTGCACCTCGCTGCGTTGCTCACCGAAGCCGGCATCAACCGTCACCAAGGCCTCGCGCAAGCGCAGCACATCGTCCGAGAGCAAGTGATCGGGGTGTGGCAGCGGCAGATTCAGTACCGGAGTACGCTCAAGATCCATCGCTCACCTCCATCAGGTCACGATCACACGCAGGCGGCGCACAAAGGGCCGGTGCTGCGCAGTTCCTGCCAGCGCCAGCTTCACGCGGGTGGTCCGATCTGCACCCACGCCGACAAGACTGGTGGCCTTGTAGGTGCGCTCGACCCAGCCGTTGCCCACTTCCACGCCCTTGTCCAGCGCCAGATCCGTAAAACTGCCTGGCGTGCCCGATTCAGCCTGGACCGTAACGCTGGACGTGCCGGGGGTGAGCGCATCGAAGGTGACCGCCACGTTGAAGGTGGCGGCAGCGGGAACGGCGCGTGACAGGTAGTCCCCTGCGGCTTCGAGCGTGCCGAACACCAGCTGGGTGCCCGGGTAGAGGATCGGACTGGCCGTCTCCGAACCCGTGAGCTTGACCGACACCGCCAGGTTGCCGGAGAGCTTCTCGCTCAAGGCCAGCCCCTGGTCTTCCGACAAGGTGTAAGTGCGCCCTTGCGCATCGGTCGCCAGGAACTGCACGTCGGTACCTGCCGCAGGGCGTTCAACGCCGGCAAGTGCCATCACGTCCGACAGATTGGTCACCGTGTACTGACCCAGCGAGACCGTCTTGCTCGTTTGCGAAAACCGGCAGCCCAGCAGCCGAAACGTCAGGTCCTGCGTCTGGTGCGGCGTCCAGGTGATACCGTTGGAGGACGAGAGCAGCACCCCGATCTGGTAGGGCTGCGCCGTGACCCAGCCGGTGCGCGGGTCGTACTTGCCGAGCTCAGCCACCGACACAGCGTGGTTGGCATCGTCGGTGAGCACCACGATGGCGTACTCGCGGTTGGCGTCGAGTGCCACCGGATCTAGGGTTATCCGGGTCGGGTTGCCATCGGTCTTGATGTCCGAGGCATTGAGCCGGCCTTCGGTCAGCACCGTGGTGGTCGGGAGGCCAACTTGGGTTTCACGGATCTGCACGATGACGGGTGCCGATCCCCCCTTGGTGGTGAACCACAGCTCCAAGCCACCGATGACGCGGCGCTCGGGCAGCGTGAAGGTCTGCGCCAGCGGGTCCCAGCGGCGTACCACGGTGGTCAGGATTCGGCGACGGGTCTCCGTCACGATCTGACCTCGCCCGACGTAGGTGGCGGAGCCATAACTGCCACCCGCCCCGAGGAACTCCACCAGCTTGGCGCCAGCCGGGATGGCCTGCGGGATCTGGAAGCTGCCCGTGAGCAGACCGGCGGCATTGGCTGCCGTACCGGCTGGCTGGCTGATCCCGATGCCATCGAAACGCAGTTGTGCCAACGCTTCGCTGGGACCGAACCCTTCCACCCGATAGGCGACGTTGAGGCTGCGCAGGAATTGCGCTTCCTCACTCGAGGAGGCCAGCACCTGCTCCGAACGACGCGTCTCCACCACCTGTTCAAGCACACCGCTGCCGGTGATCAGACGCTCCGTCACGTCCGAGGCCCAGGTGGTGTTGGTCACCGTGAACTGGTCGACGCCCGGGTTCAAGGTGACCCGGGCCGGCACCGGTTCAAAGGCCTGGTAGGGGTTGATCTTCATCGCACCCGTGCGAGCCAACTGCTCGATCACCGGGGTCAGGGTGTAGTCGAGCGTGATGAGGGCGTTGCCGTTGTCCTTGGCGTGCTGCGCCGAAGCCGTGATCGGCAGCGTCAGGACACCCGCCACCACCGCGCCGGTCTGCGCAACACCCTGATCGCGCAGATCGTCATCCAGAAAATTGTCGACGAACAGTCCTTTTTTGGCGGCTGGCTCACGGATATTGGCATCCATGCGCAGTCGTTCGAGGGCCATCAGATCGTAGAGATCGGCAATCTGGCGCTGCATCGCGGTCAGTTCCGAGACCTTGATGGTGCGAATCGCCACGTTACGCACAACCGGCTCCGAACCACTGCGCCAGTCGTAGGCGATCTCGGCCAGGGCCAGGCGCGAGGCGGGCACCGTGGGCGCGACGGGGTTCCTCACCTGGCTGATGCCCTTGATGCGTTCGACCTGACCATCGGCAGTCAAGGCCAGGACATCGACGCGTGGCAGCTTCCACTGGTAGTCGGTGTACATCGTGGAACCCTGCACCACGCCCGTGACCTTGAAGCCGGTGTCGGTCAGGTGGGTTGGGGTGATGCTGGCGATGTACTGGTAGGTGACCTGGTAGCTCGATCCGGGTGCCGGCTCGGCACCCCCCGGGCTCCAGTCGATCTCATCGCCCACCACCTTGTAGTCGGTGCCTTGCGCATAGGTGGTCGTGCCTTGTTTGATGGTGAGCACGGCCACCACCGTGGGCTCGGTCAGCACATCTCGGCTGCCAGTGAAGGCGCCATGGACCACCGTCTCGGTCTTCTGCTGGGTGACCTTGATGTCAATCACCTGGGCGAGCGGCGGACGGTTGATCGTGACGATCATCGAACCATCGCCCGAGTCATTGAAGACCTGTGGCTCGGAGGACACGCGCTGCAGATCCGGATCGATGGGTAACCGCAGGCGTTGCGATTGGCTGCGCTCGACTTTGAAACCGTCGATGTTGGCGCGGCCCTCGGCGACCGAGAAGATGTGCTCTTGGGCATCGGTATCGATACTGAGGAATCGGACGCCCAGCCCTTCGGTCACGTAGTGGCCGTTGGCGTCATAGTCGTAGCGCGCCAGACTCGCAATCACGCCATCGAGCACGGGCGGCTGGCGGCGGTTCTCCAGGATGCCGTTGTCCAGGGCGTAGACAGCGTGGAAGTCACCGGGCTGACCGTCACTGGTGCCTGCACCTTCCCAGCCCCAGGCGAGGGTCTCCTGCAATCGCCCGGCTCCGGGCTCCTGGTAGTTGCGCACGCCGACGGCCGGCTCGCGCAGGTTGGGGTCTTCGAGTTCGGTGACGGTGCGGGTGGTGAAGCGCACGCCGACGGCCACACGCCCATCCGTGGGAATGGTGAATGTGGCGGCAGGCACTTCGCGCACGGCGCCACGCAAATAGACGCGACCAGCTTCCAGGGTCACCAGGCCCGTTTCCGCATCGATCTGCAGATTGGCGCCGCTGACGATGTCGCCGTCCTTCAATAAGGCATCGGCCACGCCCTGCAGGCGCTGGATCAGGGTGGTCTGGATCTCGTTGAGTTCTCGGGACTGCAGGCCATCGCCGGCACGAAACAGCAGCTGGGTGTAGTGCTTGGCCGGGTCAAAAAGGTTGTAGTAACGCTCGATCATGGAAGGCCTCGCGGATTAGAAAGTGACGACGAACTCGAAGGTCTCGCGCGTCGAGGGCTGGCGCACGATGGGCACCGAGTTCTGCAGCACGAGGAGGATTCCGGGGTCCGTGATCTGGGCCGGAATGAAGAACTTCTGTCCGATGGGCAATTCGGGATCGGTCTGGGTGCCGACGAAGAGACCCTGCTCGCGCACCACGCTGGTGGCGGCGTCCTCGAAGTCAAAGCGCACCCGGATGAACAAGTGATTGGTGGGCTCGGTCACCAGCCGGTAGCGACCGGTCGGCACCACGATCTCGCCCTCTGGGTCAGCGGCGACGAAATGCACCTCATCGACCACCCGGCGGCCGACCTCGCGCAACAGCGCCTTCTGGCCAATCGGCTCGGGCGGGTGCTCGATCTTGAAGTGGACGGTGACGTCGCCGCCCTCGGCAATCGCGCTGCCGGGCAGGCGCCGGATCACACCATCGCGGGCATGGGCGCTGTAGTCCACATCCAGCAGGTACTCAGTCTGGTCATCGAGCGAGGTGACGCGGATATCGGCCAGGTGTGTAAAGCCCAGCTCGATCACACCCGCCTCGTCAAAAGGTGTGCTGATCGCCTTAGTGGTGTCCCACAGCGGGTCGCCTTCGCCCAAGGCGAGGTGCAGGGTTTGTTGTTTGATCGCGGCGGCAAGGGCCGCGCGACCGCTGGCAGTCAGGATGGCCATCGGGTGCTCCAGAAATGAATGGGTTCAGAAGAATCAGGACTGCGTGCTGTGGCGGCTTCCGATCAGCTCGCGGGTGTCGATCCAGGTTGAAATCGGCCAGCGCACGCCAGTCCAGGTCTGGCCTTGCCAGGCGGCGCGTGTACTGAGTACGGGCACGCGTGCGGGAGAAACTTGTGAAGCGGTGCTGCCATCTGCGCTGCGGGTCAGCAGGCGCAACAGGCTCGGGCGGGCATCGTCAAAGACATAAGGCGTAGCTTGCGTGAAGCCAGAGATGCAAATTTGCATCTCTGTGAGCGCGCGCCATTCGATCTCAGCGGCCTCGCCCAAGATGAGGTCACCCAGTCGGGCAACAGGCCGGATGCGATAGAGGGCCCGACGTGGGGTACGGCTGTTCACATCGCCCAGCGTCACCTCGCAGAGCACCACTTGCGCCCGTTGGTACAGACGTGGATGCAAACTCGCAGGGTCGGGAAGCGGATCGTGGATCAGGCCATAGGTGCGCGTGAGGGCCAGCACATCCCAAGCACCGCGTGGATCACCCAGATGCAGCACACCCAGCAAGGCATCGGCGCGCGCGCTCACCCGCGCGGCGGTGGTCGGGATACGCCCAGGGATGACGGTGGCAACCGGGACCGCCAGCGCCGTCGGATGCTGGGCATAAAAGCGCTCCAACAGCTCGACGGGTGTCAGCCGATGTGGCGTGGCAGACAAGCGGTCACCGCTGCCCAGTGCTATCGGTGCGCCCGTCTCCTGCCAGACAAACCTCGGCAGGTTGGCGTTGATGTCGCCCAGGGGCGTGCTGTCGGACAGCACCACCATCGCTCGGCAAAACCTGCGCTCAGGCACCACCCCAACCGGATCAGGCACGCCCAGCGCATTGGCCAGCGTGAACAGATGCGAGTGTAGGATCTCCTCATTGGGCGTGTGCCCAGCATCGCCCAGGGCCGAGAAGTCGAGCAAATACCGGTCGATCAACCTCGCCACGGCAAAGCGCACGGCCTCACGGTTCGGCGCGATCTGTTGTCCGGATGCCAGCGCGTGCTGTGCGAAACCTCGCCCAAACGACAGCTTGGTCTGCCCATCCTTCCAAAACACGCCACTGTGATCCGACAGAAGCACCTCGCCCAGCCGACTCTCATCCAACACGACGCGACGCAGGTCATGGCCGTGATAGAGGCGTGACAGGCGAGACCGGACCGGTGCCGACAGGCGAGCAATGGCGATCAGGTTGGAAATCGCCCTGTCGCTGTCGAGCACTTGTCCCGGATCGAGTTGAAACTCGGCGAAGTGAACACCGGGCGGTTCCTGCTCGACCGTGGCACGCATCCCGATCCAGGACAAGGCGGTCGCCAGTGCGGCCGGTGTGCCACGCAGTCGCTGCCAGAGGATGCCCTCGGCAATCGCCTGCCTCGGCTCGGGCAGGTAAGGGAGCAACTCGCCGAGGCCATACTCCCAGATCAGCCAGGGCAGCAGCGGGTCCGACGGATCGGTCTTGAACTGGCGGATGGCATCTGCCGACAGTGCCAGCCTGGACAGCGGATCGGTCGCCAGGGATAGTGCCTGCTCCAGCGGCGTGGCATTGGCGGGCAGCAGATGGTCAGCAGTCATGTGCCCTCCAACGCAGGGGGAGAAATGGGAAGGCGCGAAGCGCTATCGATCCCGCCCCGCAAATTCCAGATTCAGATGGATCAGCCGCACCGCCTGGTTGGCGTTGGCGCGAATGTCGGTGCTCGGCGCGAGCAATTCGACCTTGTGCACGCCGGGACGCTGCAGCTCGCCGATCACCCAGGAGGGCGTTAGATCCCAGCCCAGACCCGACTGCGCAGCCAACGCTTCCTTGAATCGTGCCTCGATGGCGTCGAAGGCGGCCATCGGTGTGTCGGGATAGAGCCAGATCCGGGCGACCACCGTGACGGGAATGAGTTCGGCAGGCACCACCTCGACGGTGTCGGTGAGCACCCGGATGTCGTCGCGCAGCACCACGGCGCGCACGGCATCGAGCACCGCATCCGGAACGGTGTCTGCTTCACCCTTGGCGAGCACGCTGATGCGCACACGCCCGGGTTCCGGGCTATCGACCTCGACATCGGCCACCTCGGGGGATGCCGAGAGCGCCCAGTAGCGGTAGTGCGCGGCCCCGCCGGCGTTGGCAAAGCCGATGATCCGTTGACGGGTGCGCACGCGTAGACCCTCGTCGGACTCATCCATCAAGCGCGTCACACCGTAGAAAGCCGCCAGGTGGTCGAGGTCGCTGCTGGTGGCGAAGGCCAAGAGGGAGGCTTTGGCAGCGGCGTTGATACGGTTTCTGAGGAGCACTTCCCGGTAAGCTGCGACCTCCATGAGCTTGACGGCCGGGTCCGAGGCCAAGAGGGCCGAGTAGTCCGGGTAGCGGGATTGAAACTCGGTCTGCAGTTCCGTGAAGATCGTCTCGAAGGACAGAGGCTCGATCACTGCCGGGGTTGGCAAACTCTCCAGATCGCTGAGCGTGGTCATTCACACCTCCACTGCGGTGAGCACGGTGGCCTTGCCATCGGGCAGATAGATGCCTTCCAGATCGAGCACGACTTGCCCGACTTCTGCCCTGGCGATGCGAACGCGGGTGAGCTTGAATCTCGGTTCCCAGCGCGCCAGCGCCTCGGCAGTTGCTGAATACAGATCCATGGCGAGCCTCGAGGTCATGGGGTTGTCGACCAAGGCGGGCAGGCGAGAGCCATAGTCACGGCGCATCACACGGGTGCCGATGCGGGTGGTCAGGATGTCGCGGATGCTTTGACGCAGATGGTCGATGCCCGAGAGGGCTTGGCCGGTGTGGGCGTTGATTCCATTCATCGCAAAGCCCCATCTCATCCAGATAAATGCGCAAATTTGCGCAATTGCGTCACTCTCAATGCGAGTGGTGATTCGAATTGCCGCCTGCATCCAGGATGGAGCCAGAGGCCGAGACGTTGCCGTTGACCTGAATATCCCCTTCGATACTCGCGCCCGCACCGCCTCCACCTTTGCCGACCAATCCCTTGAGATAGGTGAATAGCTTTTTAACCAGCACGGTGCCGGTGAAGGTGCTCTCAGGGGCATCGACCAGAAACTTGGGCGTGGCGAGCGTCGTGCCGTCATCGCGCAGTTCCAAGATAGTGGAACCGATCTCCATGACGATCTTGCCGCCCGCTGGCACGGCCAAGCGCCAGTGGTGCAGTGCCCGGTCGTACTCCATCAGCGCTCCGTCCAAGAACCGCGTGCGCGAGATATCTGCTGAATCGGCCGGAGCAGGATGGTCAGCCCGGTAGATCGAGCCGACCACCACCGCCTGGTTGAGATCGCCACCAGGGGCAACGAGCAGCACCTGCTCCCCTGGCTCCGGCGGATGCCAGGTCCGATCCTGACCAGCACGCACCGTCGCAAAGGGCATCCAACCCGTGGTGATGGGACCGGCCTGCACCCGCACGCGGGCACGGGCGGTGTCGAGCGCCACCACCTGGCCCATCAGGGCCACATTGCTGATGCGCCGCTCGGCCTCGGTCATGTCCTGGTGCAGGTTGCGCTCGCTCATGAACTCGGCTCCCGGTAGTGGGTGCCGACCGGCTGATAGCTGTGCTCATGGCTCACGCCAATCTCCGGCACCCAACTCACCAGCACTTGCAGGGGCAGCACCCCGTCATCGATCACGGGCTTGGTCCAGTAGCTGACCTCGAACGACAGGCGAACGGCCAGCACCGGCGTATCGCCTTCTCCACCCTGGTCCACCTCGGTGCGGGTGAGGCGCGTACCTTCCACCAGCAGGCCCAGGGTCTCGTCGACATCGAGGATGGCTTCCACCGCTTGCGCCAGGACATCGGCCTCTTCGGCGGCGGCGTCGCCACTGGCGATGATCTCGACCGACAGCTCCAGCTTGCGATAACGCAGGCCCGGATCGGCATTGGGCTGATCCTCAATGCGTTCGTCCCGCGTGTAGATCAGGACGGCCGGCAACTTGCCGGCAAACAGCGGGGTGCTGCGATGGATGCTGATGCGCGCGGCGGTGATGCGCGGGTCAATGGCCGGCAACTGCGCGACGAGCCGTTCCTTGACCACCTCACGAATCAGGGTGCGTGGATGCTTCATGGCCGCCCCCTTTGTGCAGCATCAATTTGAGGAAGCCGTGCCCATCGGGTCGCACCTCGACGATCAGGTAGAGCGCACCTTGGACCGTCACCGCATCGCCCTCAGTGGGCGTGGCGGGCAGATCTGACTGCCGCACCTCCAGCACGGGCTGCACGCTGGACACCGACACGCCCGTGCTGGCATCCACCTCCTGGTGCATCGCGGTAAACACGCCCCGGCCCGCCAAGGCCTGGGGTTGTCCTTCGATGTGAAACACCACCGGCTCACCAAAGGTGGTGAGCACGATGGCGGACATAGCTTGGGTCAAGTCACCGAATACGGTCATCGCCTCCCCCTCCCGCTTACCAGCCATTGCTCGAATGCAGCCGCACCGTCAGGGCCGGTCGCTTCACAATCGGCAGCGGGTTGGACTGGGTGTAGATGTCGACGCCCGTGCCATTCGGACGAGCCAACTGATGGGCGTAGAGCTCCTGGCCATAGGTGCCGACGGCTTCCATCAGGTTCGCCGGGGCGAAGTAGGTGCGGAAGGTATCCAGCGTGCCCAGCGGGAACGCCACACCTTCGCGCGGCGGAATCAGGCGCACGGATGTACCGTTGGCCAGCGTCACCGTACCGAAATACTCCTCGAACAGGATGGAGCCGAAACGAAAGCCCCGGCGCACATCGTCGCGCAACGGATTGGTACCGGCCGTGCCCTGGTAGAAGGTGTAGGCCTCCTTGACGGTCTTGTGCTTGACCAGGGCATCGAAGAACTCGGGGCTGACCAGGGCGTGAATGGTGGTCATCATCTCGCCCTTCAAGTTCTCCTCGATGTGGCGGGCGACCTGGGTGCAGTGGATGACCATGTCTTCGGTGCCACCGAACACAAAATCCACCTCGGGTTTCTGGATGTCGAACTCGTCGTGCCAGTCGTAGAGGGTGTTGCCGCCCCCGTCCTTGGTAATGCCCAGCAGCGCATTGACGCGCATGTACTCGAGCGTCTGCGCGTGTTTCGCACGCATCCGGGCGAGCTTGCGGGTCATTACGGTCACCAGCGGGTCTTCACCGGCCGCCAGACCCAGGCCACGGATGCCCTGGATTTCCTCGGGCAGCACCACGTCGTTGTGCGGGATGTGCGGCACGGCAAAGGAGCGTACCGAGCGCTTGTCGGTGGTGCCCACCGTCGCAGGCGCCCCGGGCGCAACAGCCGGCAACAGACGCAGCTCACCCTCGATGGACTCGATGGTGACGTTGCGCTGCGAGATGGGCTCAGGAGCGAACAGCCCCAGCTGGCCGACCCGGCCATAGGGGTTGGGCAGCATCTGGATGGCGGCCGACATCTCGGCCAGCGTGAAGCCGCCGGCGTCGAACGGATTGACGATCACGGTCATATCAAGACTCCTGGGAAGTGAGATCAAGCGACCGGACGCACGACGATGCCGTGGGCAGCCAGTTGCTGGTGTTTGAGGGATTGGGCAGCGGCGTCGGTGACCGAGGCATCGAAGGCCAGCGCACGGTCGGCAACGATGACTTGGCCGCGTGCGAGTACGACGGCTTGGATGTCGGTGTCAGAAGCAGGCACAGCGTGCAGCAGCACGGCGCAGGCAATCTCGGCACCCTCGATGCCCGTGGTCGATGCCGCTGGTGAAAACGCATACACGCCCGTGGCGGTAATGCGGCCGAGTACGGCGCCCAGGGGATAGGCGGTTCCGGCTTTCAGAGTAACGGTCTCGCGGGTGTAGTCCGGGTCGGACTCGCGCTTGATCAGGTCACCCAGCGTCGACGGGGCAATCAAAGGTGTGCTCACGGGTTGGCTCATTTCTGACCTCCATAGGCTTGAGCCGCTTTGACCAAGGGGCTGTCTGCGACGGATTGGGGTTTGGTGTGGGGTGGCTGCGGGGCCTCAGCGACGATGTCTTGCGCGACATCGCGCTCGGCCGCCTGCTTCAGCACCGACTGGCGC
Source organism: Extensimonas perlucida (assembly GCF_007655255.1). Classification (GTDB taxonomy): domain Bacteria; phylum Pseudomonadota; class Gammaproteobacteria; order Burkholderiales; family Burkholderiaceae_C; genus Extensimonas; species Extensimonas perlucida. Next base: position 31,662 of record NZ_VMYE01000001.1, on the reverse strand, counting down.
AGCGCATCCGGGGTGACGCCACGGGCCAGGGCCTGGGCCGGATCGACCGTCACGCCGAGGCGTTTGGCCTGGGCGGCGATCTCAGTGAGCTCTGCGAGCTGGCGGCGTAGACGCTGCTCAACTTGGGCGGTGATGGCCGCTTCGTCGAGCGGCGGCGGGGTTTGCGGTGACTGCGCCGGGGTCGGGGCGGTGTTCTCTTGGGCGTCGTCCATCGGCGTGACGGGGTTGTGATCATTCATGGAGATCTCCTTCGGGGATGGTTGGGATCGAGGGGGTGTGCGCGCCGCTGAAAGAACGGCGGCTTTGTTGCGCAGGCTGCGGCTGGCACTCATGGCCAGCTGGCGTTGCAGAGCCGTGATTGCTTCGGCGCGGGTGCCGATCTGATCGGCCAGGCCCTTCTGGATGGCAGCCTCACCGCGATAGACGCGGGCCTCGGTGTCACGGATGGCCTCGGGTGGCAGGCGGCGGAATCCGGCAACCAAGCTGATGAACTGCGTGTGCAGCTGCTCGATGTCGGCCTGGATGTCGGCAGCGACCGGTGCTGGCAGCGGCGCGTGCGGATGGCCATCGACCTTGTGGGCACCAGCATGCAGGAAGGTGTAGGTCATCCCGGCTTTGGCATCGGCCACTGACTCATCGACGTGCACCGCCACCACCCCGATGGAACCCACCTCGGCGGTGCGGGTGAGCCAGAGGCGGTCAGCGGCACAGGCAATGGCATAGGCTGCCGACAACGCCGCTTCATCGGCCATGGCCCAGAGGGGTTTGGCGGAGGCCTGTGCCAGTTGCCGCAATCGCTGCGCCAGATCGAACACGCCACCCGCCTCGCCACCGCTGGAGTCGACCTCCAGCAGCACAGCCTTCACCGTCGGGTCGGCAAAAGCCGCTTCGGCCATGGCCTCGATGTCGTGGTAGCTGGTGAGGCCACTGGCGGCACCAATATAGGAAGAGCGACGCACCAGGGTGCCCAGGACCGGGAGTATGGCGATGCCTTCCACAATCTGGAGGCCACCGTTTATGCCCGCATCGGCCGTGGCTGGCGGTGGCGTGTCAAAGGTGTCGCCCGCGAGCTTTCTGGCCACCACCCCGAGGATCACTTCGAGCTTGGGGCGCGCAATGAGCAGTGGCGTCCCGTACAGGCGGGACGCCAGGTAAGGCAAATCGGTCATGGAAAGTCCTCAGTTCGAGGGGGCTGGCGGTGGCGTCTGCAAAGGAGTCGCTGCAGGCTCACGCCCAAAAGAGAGCCCCAGGCTGTCCTCCCGTCGGTGGTCCCCGGCGATCTCGGCGTCAACCATCGCCGCGTCAAACCCGCGTTCGGCAATCGCCTGGGTGCGTGACTTGAGCCCAGCCTCGATGGCGTTGATCTCGGCGCGGATGTCCTTCAGGGGATCGACCCAGTCCCAGCGGGGCGGCAGCCAGCTGCAGTCCAGGTAGTCAGCTCGGCGTTGTTCGTAGTCCGGGAGATCCAGGGCACCCGAGAGCACCGCTGTGTCTATCCAGCACCCCCACACAGCCCGGCACAGCTGAAACACCAGCACCGAATGCTGGAAGGCTTCGATGCGTCGGCGGAACTCCAGCAGCGCTGCCCGGGTGTTGGAGTAGTTGGCCTTCAACATATCAGCCGACAGATTCGCGTAGGGCAAGCCCAAGGCAGCGGCGACCTGCAAGAGCGTGCGGTACTGGAAGCTCTCGTAGTTGCCACCGACATCGGCTGGCGTCGAGAAGGTGATGTCCTCGCCGTCGTCCAGGATCTGGAGTTGGCCGGGCTCGAGTGGCAGCAGCGGCTCGCCCCGGTCATCGGTTTCGCCACCGTTGTCGAAGTCGCGCTCGGGCCGGCGCACGAAGCCGACGAACATCGCCGCGACCTTCTTGCGGTCGAGCTCGGCGTCGTCGTACTGGTCGAGCAGAAACAGCTTCACCAATGCTGGCGAGAAGCGCGAGACGCCGCGCAACTGCCCGGCGTCGACCGGATCAACGATGTGCAGCACCGACTCGGCAGGCACGCGCACGGTTTCCCCGGCCAGCCCCGGATCGGTGATATCGCCCGGATGGCGGCGCAGAAAGTGGTAAGCGACACGCCGACCGATGCGGTCGAACTCGATGCCCTGCCGGATGCGGTGGCCGTTGTCGAGTGCCTGGTTGTGATTCAAGGGCAGCATCTCGGCCGGCAGCATCTGCAACTGAAGCGGTACGGACAAACCATCCTCGGGCCTGCGTGGTCGGATGCGGAAGAACACTTCGCCGGCGATGAAGAGTTCACGCGCGGCGCGGCGCTGCTGACCATAAAAGTCGGTCAGCCCTTCGGCATCCGACTCGTCGGTCCAGCGCAGCCACAGGCGCTGCACCCGATCCTTGAGCACCGCATCGGCAATGCCCGAGGACGGTTTGATGCCAGTGCCTACCGCATTGCCGGCCCAGGACTCAACCGCATTGGCGGCGTAGCCGTTGTTGCGGATCAGATACCGGGCACGCGCGGTCATGTCGGCGCCGGCGGCCTGGATCAGGGTGTTGACGTGGGCACGGCTGGCGGCAAAGGTCTTGAGGCGTCGCGCAGACAGTCCGCCCTCGAAGCCGCCGATCATCGCGCCGACCTTGCGGCGCAGGTTCTGGAGTGCCTTCATCACAATCCCTTCCCTGCGTAAGTGCGGATGCGCCGGGCGCGCGGGCGGCCTTCCTGCTGGGCAATCTCACGGTCAAGGTCATGCAAGGCCGACTGCAGTTCGGCATCGGACTTGTAGGTCACCCACTTGTCGCCAGCCTTCACGGTGAGCACACCATTGAAGCGGGCGGCCTGCAGGGCTTCGCGCTGGGCCTTGAGTTGGTCGAGGGTCATGGACAGCACTCCCGGCCAGCGGGAGGCTGGCGGTATCAGAGGTAGTTGGAGGAAATGGCCATGCGCCGACGACGCGGACTGGCGGTCATCGGCGCAGTCACGGGTGTGGCGTTGCTGGCAGGTTTGCGATTGACGGGCACCGGCGGTAACGCCTCGACCCGCTTGTTCAGGTTCAGCCCCATCGACAGCAGGCCATGCAGCGCGGCGTAGGCGTACACACGACAGTCCAGCGCTTCATTGCGTCGGCCATCCGGTTTCCACCAGAAGCGTTGCGGGAAGCCCTTCACATAGCGGGTGCGAATCCGCTCGGCAGTCAGCTGCTCGAAATACTGCGCATCCCGATCCAGCGGGAAATGCATCGTCCCGGCCCCGGCATCTGACTTCTTCAGCCGGGCATAGATCGCCTCCTTGGCCGCATCCACACCGACGGTGAACAGATTGACCTTGCCCTTGTTGGCCTTGCTAGGGCGCTTGGGCCAGATGGGGCGTTTGCCGGAGCCTCCCTTGATCGCCCAGATGCGTTTCCTCTCCCGGCCCTTGCAGAAGGCATAGGCGGCGAGCGTGTGGTGGCCACCGGTGTCGAGACACGCGGCTTCGATGGTCAGGCCGTTGGCCAGGGTCTCGTGCTCGAAGCGGTTACCGAGGTAGGCATCGAGCTGCGCCCAGGTGTCCGGCGCGGACGGATCACCCCACAGCACCTTGTAGTCGATGGACCAGGACTCCTCGTCCCGGCCCCAACCGACCACTTCCAGTTCCAGCCGGTCGTCCTGGACGTCGATGCCGCAGGTCAGCAGTGCCACCTCCGCAGGGATGGCTGGCCCGTAGGCTTCTCGACGTTCCATCAGGCCTTCGGCATCCAAGGTCTCCCCCTCCCGGTCTTCCCAGGTCTCAGCCAGTTTGGTGTTCACCCAGACCTTGAGCCGCACCGGATCGTCCTTGGCAGCGTGGTGCTCCTGGGCGATCTCACCCCACGTCAGCCACGGGCTGTAGAGGCTCGACAGATGAAACCCCACCGTCTTGCCATCGCCTTCTGCTTTTGCCGTCCAGCGGCCATTGGCCAGCAGTGCCGGTTTGCGGTACTCGGGGTGAATCCCTTCGCACTGCGGGCAGTGCCAGGCAGCTTCGGCCATCTTGTCCTTGGGCCAACGGATGTCACGCCATTGGATCTGGCTGTGCGCCCCGCAGTGATCGCAAGGCACTTCGAACACCCGCTGATCTGACTCCAGATAGGCCGCCTCGATGCGCGAGAAGCCTTTGAGCGTCGGGGTCGAGCAGAGATAGACCTTGCGATTGACGAAGGTGGCGGCGCGCTGCACGGCGAGCGCCACCGGATCGCCCTCGCCATCGGCATCGCCTGGGTAACCATCCACCTCATCGAGAAACAGGTAGCGCACCGGCATCGAGCGCAGGCCCACGGCCGAGTTGGCGCCGGTCATGATCAGTACGCCACCGGGAAACTCCTTCATCAGCTGGGTATTGCCGGAATCCCGGCTTCTTGGGTCTTTGACCCGACTGGCCAGTTCGGGGCTGGCCTCGATCAGGGCATCCACGCGTTGCTTGGAGACGCGCTTGGCGCCTTCCACCGTGGGCTGCACCAGCAGCATCGGCCCGGGCGCGTGGTGGATGACGTAGCCGACCCAGTTGAGGCCGCACTCGGTCTTGCCCACCTGTCCGCCGGCCATGAATACGACCCGTTCGAATCGTGAGGTGGCCGACAAGCTCGCCATGACCTCGGCCAGGTACGGCGTGCGGCTGGTCGACCAGCGCCCCGGCTCGGCAGAGGCCACCGACGAGAGCATCCGGTGGCGGTTGGCCCAGTCATCGACGGTGAGGACAGGGTCGGGGGCCAGGCCCCGTTTCCAGGCGGATTCGACCGCCGATTCAGCAGTGTCGAACACAAGCCACTCCGATGCGAAATAGATAGGCCGAACGCTTGGCTTTCTGCTTGAACAGCGCGTTCATACAGACACAGCAGCAACACACGCCAAGGAGAACCACAATGCGAAAAACTGCCAACAAGACCGCCCAGCAACTGGACCAGCTGCTCGCCCGGATCGCCCTGGACCATCTCTTCATCGAGACCCTGGAAACCCGCAACAGCGACCGCCTGGACTTCCACGACGTCAGCGTCTGGGCCGTCCAAAGCGCCCTGATGGCGGCCTACCAAGCAGGCCTGGCCGCAGGCCAAAGCACCTCTGCAAAAACCGCTGATCAAGTGAACCAGCAGCAAGCCGCCTGACCCCCACATCACTCACAAGGAGCACGACCATGTCCGCACAAACCACACCGATCACCGAACGCCAACTGGACCTCATCACCCGCGCCCATTGCGATGCCGGTGGCTTGATCGAGCCGCTGCTGACCCTCAAGGGCGGCGCCAAACTCAAGATGATCGCCAGCCTCGCGCAGCGCGGGCTGATCGAGCAGATGGATGGCCAGTGGCGCATCACGGGCGCCGCCATCGCCATCATCAAGGGCGAAGCCCAACCGGAGGATGTGCTGCCTGCGGTAAAGGGCGCCGCCACGTCACCCACACCGCTCCCGGCCGACGACCCGGAACTGGAAGCAGCAGTCGCCGCCGCCGAGGCCAGCTGGCAACAGGATCAGCCCGATGCCACCCCAAAGCGCGGCCGCGAGCACAGCAAGCAGGCCCTGGTGATCGAGATGTTGCAACGCCCCGAGGGCGCCACCATCGCGCAGATCTGCGAGGCCACATCGTGGCAACCGCATACGGTGCGAGGCACCTTTGCCGGCGCACTCAAGAAGAAATTGGGCCTGAATATCGTCTCCGAGAAGATCGAAGGCCCCGCCGGCACGCCGGGCGCAGGACAGCGCCTCTACCGCATCGCTGAGGAAGCCACCGCGTGAGCACGCAGCCCAACGCCCCGATCCCGGCAGACCTGTTGCCAGCGTTGCTTGAGGCCTGCCGGGAGATCGCCCGGATGAAGCATCCGAGCATCGAGCACCTCCTGCGCCACCGGGGGTTTGGTTTTGAGGCCGACCGCCTCGCCGATCTGGTGCTGGCGATTGAGGCCATCGATGCCGAGCACGATGCAGATTGAGCTTGGCTTCAGTGGAGACAAGCGCATGAATGCTGCTGTCACCCACCGCCAACGAAAGGACCCCACCATGACCACCACCAACCACACACCGATCCGTGCCCGCTTTGCCCGCAAGCCCTACAGCTTGGAGGAAGTGCTGCACAACACCGACCCCAGCGCCCCCTTCGAGCCCATCGAGATCGCGTGGCGCAAGGAACTGACCGAGGCTGAGTACGACGCCTTCGCCAGCACGCTGCTGGAGGATCGGGACTGGCTGGCTGGACTCGGCGGTCACGCGGATGGGCGTCGGCGCGTGGTGGCCGTCAGCGCGCCAGGGCGCACAACCGTGCTTGTCGATCCCTCGGGCAGCAGCTATGGGCGCTACGTTGGCATTGCCGAAACAACATCCACGCCTGCACCTGCCACTGATGACGACCAGGCTGGCGCGATTGGCTGGCTGATCGACAACCGGCGTCCGGAGATATCGCGGGAGCAGGCCATCCGCACCCTGCGCCGAGCGCTGGCGGGTGATCCCGCCGCCTCGCGCATCCTCGACAGACTGGACGAGCAGTGATCGAAAAATGATCGATGAATCGCTTGGCTTCTGTGGCGACCAGCGCGTTCATACAGGTGTCGCAACGATCTACCGAAAGGAGAGCACGCCATGAACACCCCCCGCGAATTTCAGACCCAGCACGCCGAACACCGCGCCCGCGAGGCCCTGGCTCAAGCCCGGTCCACCCTGGAGCGCGCCCTGCGCGAACTGGATCGCTACACCAGCCGCTTCGAGGAAGCCGAGTCGCTGCGCGACAAGGCCGATGTGATGAACTGGACCCTGAACGAACTGGCCTGCAACATCACCCCGAACCTGCGCCTGGACCTGATCGCCAGCGCCCAGGCGGAACTGGTGCGCGCCGACACGATGGCCGAATAAGGGGCTTCGGAGCCAAGCGCAAAAAGATCGAACAGGCGCTTGGCTTCCATCTCGAACAGCGCGTTACTACGGGTGTCGCAACGATCAACCACCAGGAGCCAGAGATGAACACCACCACCCAGATTCCCGCCACCCAGAACGAGTCGTGGGGCTTTTACGGCACGATGAATGAACAGGCCAAAGCCGCCTGGCCACTGGCCATGGCTGCGATCTCGGATGCCACCTGCCAGCCTCTCGAGTCGGTCCGCACCTTCCTCGACAGCCGCCACGGTCGCCACTTTGCCGACGATGTGCAAAACGGTCTCTACTCCGGCGCCACCTTGGCCGACGCGATCAACGCCGCCACGCGGCGTTGGATGAGCTGGACGATTGGCCGCAGCACCAGCAAACAGTACGGCATCCCCAAGGGCCTTCCCTACCTGACGGGCTTCGTGATCCACTGCGAGATCGTCGAAGAGTCCCTGGCGGCGTGAGGAGCACAACGTGGCCGCCATCTCCACCACCCCACAACTCGAAGCCCACTACGACCAGTTCATCGCCGAACTGACGGCACTCACCCGCAAGTACGGCGTTGCTATCCAGTCGGTCGGTGGCGTGATCTTGGCCGACGCGCCCGGAGATTTTCGCGACGTCACGTACCGCGCTGACATCAGCAGCGGCGACCTTTACCCCGAGTTTGCGGACAACTGTTGCACGCGCAGCGCCTCAAAGACCCGGCGCAGCACATAGCTCCTGACCAGCGACACGGCTGTGAAAATCAGCCCAATCAGCAAATTCTCCTGCAGCGTGGCGTACAGACCGAAGATCGGAAACACCAGCCATTGGGTGGCCACCGCCACCCCGTAGCCGACGAGCACATTGGTCACGGCCTCCACCAGCGACATCCAGCGAGACTGCTTCATCCCTGCATCCTGGTTGTTCATTCAGTCCCTATCGGTGGCATCATCGACCCGTCATAAGAAGCAAACGGGAGAGAAGATGTCATTGCTGTCGGTATTCAAAGGCTGGCTGGGGGAAGCGCAGGGAGCGGTGGCGCACACCCTGTTCCTGGACGACAAGATCTATCACTCGATCAACAACGTGACGATTCCGACGGCCAACGGCACCACGCAAATCGATCACGTCATCGTCTCGCGCTTCGGGCTTTTTGTCGTCGAGACCAAGAACATGAAGGGCTGGATCTTCGGCGACGAGCACAGCAAGCAGTGGACCCAGAGCCTCTTCGGCAAAAAGCATCGCTTCCAAAATCCGCTGCACCAGAATTACCGGCACACCAAGGCGCTGGCTGACTTCCTGGGGATCGATCACGACAAACTGCATTCGGTGGTGATGTTCTGGGGTGAGGCTGAACTGAAAACCCCGATGCCGCCAAACGTGATGACCAAGGGCTACGCGACCTACATCAAGAGCAAGCAGACCGTGCTGTTCTCGGATGAGGAAGTCGCCCAGCTGATCGAGGCGCTGCGCACCGGGATGTTGCCCAAGACCTGGGCCACCCGGAACGCGCACATCGCGTCATTGCAGCAGCGCCATAGCAGCACGACAACCTGCCCGAAATGCGGTGGGTCACTGATTCAGCGCACAGCCAAATCAGGCTCCAATGCAGGACGCCCCTTCCTCGGTTGCGCCAACTTCCCCAAGTGCCGCCACACCGCTGCCGTCACTGAGGCGTGACGATTCTCCGGGGTCAGCGCCAACGAGGTCATCGAATCGAACGCCATCGGCCTCACGCACTGCCTGCGCTCCAGCGTAGTCCTGCCACCTGCGAACAATGGTGTCCACGTACTTGGGATCGAGCTCAATCAACCTCGCCTGACGACCAGACTTCTCAGCGGCGATCAGCGTGGTGCCAGAGCCGCCGAAGGGATCGAGTACCACATCACCGGGCCGGCTGGAGTTGCGGATGGCGCGCTCGACCAGTTCCACCGGTTTCATCGTCGGATGCAGGTCGTTCACGCGCGGCTTGTTGAAGTGCCAGACGTCCCCCTGGTCGCGGTCGCCACACCAGTGGCGGGTAGTCCCCTCGGGCCAGCCGTAGAGGATCGGCTCGTACTGGCGCTGGTAGTCCGAGCGGCCCAGCGTGAAGGTGTTCTTGGCCCAGATGATGAAGGTCGACCATTTGCCGCCGGCGGCGCGGAAGGCTGCTTGCAGCGTATCGAGCTCACTGGAGGACATCGCCACATAGACCGCGCCATTGCATCGGGCCAGCGCGGGCTTAAACGCCGCCAGCAGGAAGTCCTGGAATCCGTCCCCAAGGTTGTCGTTCAGGATCGGACGGTTGGTGCCGCGCAGCTTGTCCTTGGCCGTATTGGCATAGTCCACGTTATAGGGTGGATCTTGGAAGATCATCGCCACCCTCTCGCTGCCGAGCAGCGTGTCGTAGCTCGCGTCATCAGTGCTGTCGCCACAGAGCAGCCGGTGCTTGCCCATGATCCAGACATCACCCGGCTTGGACACTGGGGTGACCGGGACCTCGGGAGCAGCATCCTCGTCGGTGTGGCCCTCGGCAGTGGTTTCCTCGCCCGCCATGATCTCCAGCAACTCGGCGGCATCGAAGCCAGTGAGCGCCAGGTCGAAGTCGGCCTCCTGCAGCTCAGCCAGCTCCAGACGCAACAGTTCCTCGTCCCACCCGGCGTTCTCGGCGATCTTGTTGTCGGCGATCACCAGAGCCCGACGCTGGGTCGGGGTGAGATGCTCCAGCACCACCACCGGCACGCTCGCCAACCCCAGCTTGCGCGCCGCCGCCAAACGCCCGTGACCGGCCACGATCACGCCGTCCGACCCGGCCAGTATTGGCGCAGTGAAGCCGAACTCGGCGATGCTCGCCGCGATCTGGGCGATCTGGGCCTCGGAGTGGGTGCGGGCATTTCGGATATAGGGCAACAGGCGCTCGATAGGCCAGTGCTCCAGTTTGTCAGCGAGCCAGGCTTGCATCGGTGTTCTCCAGTCGTTCTGATTCGACCTCGGCAAAGGTCTGTCCGGTGGCCAGCAAGGTCACCGGGATGTCGGGGTGGTTTTGTTGGAAGCGCTTGACCGCCACGTCGGTGTAGGACGGGGCCAGTTCGATGGCGCGGGCCACGCGATTCGTCTTCTGGGCGGCCAAGATCGTGGTACCGGAGCCGCCGAAGGGCTCGAAGACGATGTCACCCGGGTCCGAGTACGCCAGCAAGATGTGCTCGGGCAGGGCCACCGGAAACACCGCCGGATGGTCGATGTCCCGACCGATCTTGCCCTTGTGGCGCATGAGACGGATCACGCTGTCCGGGATGCGGTAGTCCTGAGTGGGCTGCCCGGCATGGGTCCAGCCACCGACTTCACCATCCTTGCCGCGCATCGCCGTGGAACTGCCGTCGGCGCGCAGGTGCGAGTCCTGGCCGGCGTGCTTGCACGGCACGATCTTGTTGGGTTTGCGGCTCTGCCGGTTGAAGTGGAAGACGAACTCGAAGCTGGGTGCGAGGCGCCCGGCCCAGTCACCGGGCATCCCTGGCCCCTGATCCCAGACGTACCAGCCAAAGCGTCGCCAGCCTTGGGTTCGCATCCAGGCGAGCCAGCCGTCCCAATACGGGATCACTTCGTTGTCGCGGTGGATCAGGCCCAGGTTCACCAGCACCTGGCCGTCGTCCGCCATCGGCAGGTTGGCGAAGACGCCGCGCATCAGCGCATCCCAGTCGGCGATGCCCTGGGTGTAGTTGCGCTGCTGACCGTAGGGTGGGCTGGTGAAGCACAGGCCCGCCCGGTCGCCGGCCATCAGGGCAGCGACCACGGACGGATCGGTCGAGTCGCCGCAGATCAGGCGGTGGGCGCCCAGTTGCCAGATGTCACCCGGCTGGCTGACCGGGGTGGCCGGCGCATCCGGGATATCCTCATCTTCGGGTTCGGCAATGGGCGCAGCCTCATCGGCACGTTCGGCATCTTCGATATCGCCGAGCAGGTCGGCCAGTTCCTCATCGCTGAATCCGGTCAATGCCAGATCGAAGCCCGCTGCTGACAGGTCAGCCAACTCGACGGCGAGCAGTTCCTGATCCCACCCGGCCTGCAGCGCCAGTTGGTTGTCGGCCAGGATGTAGGCGCGGCGCTGGGTGGGCGTCAGGTGGTCGAGCACCACCACGGGCACGGCGTCCAGATGGAGCTTTCTGGCGGCGGCTAATCGACCGTGTCCGGCAAGAATTCCGCCGTCTTCCGACACCAAGAGTGGTGCGGTAAAACCAAACTCGACGATGCTGGCGGCGATCTGCGCCACCTGGGCATCGGAGTGGGTGCGGGCATTTCTCTGGTAGGGCTTGAGCCGATCCAGTGGCCACATCTCGATACGGCTGGCCATGGCGGGTGTGACAGTCATCGGGAGAGTTCCTCCAGGGCTTCGCGGATCGCCTCCATCAGCAGGTCTTCCACCACGCGTTGGTCGGGCTGCGCGACCACGGCCGCCACGATCTGCGGGGCGAGCTTGCGAGGGATTTGCTGGATGCGGTCACGCAGCAACCGCGCGAGGTTGAAGTGCTTGACCTTCACCTCGTCGGCGTTGAGCAGCTTGCCCGTGCGTTCTTCGAATTCGAGTTTGGCCAGGCGCGCGGCATAGGCCTCGCGGATGGCGCGGCTGGTCTGGTAATCGGGGGCGGAAATCCGGTTGGTTTCCAGAGGCGGCTGCAACTCGCGGTTGGCAACCGGTGCCGTGGAAACCGGGGTGGAAACAGGTGGGGTTGCCACCTTAGGCGCAGGCTTCTCGGCGCCGGTGTTCAGGTTCTGCGACGGCAGCGTGTTGCGCGCCCACTGGGCGTCGGCCTTGGCAGGGTCAATGGTGCCATCGGGTTCTTTGCTGATGCGCCCGGCCTTGATGGCCTTGGCCACAGCGGTGTGGCTCACGCCACGGTGTTGGGCATAGGCCCGGATGGACAGTCCCATCGCATTCCTCCGGGCCGGGCGGGTCAATCAATCGTCAGGGGTGGATCACCTCGGCGTGGAAACGGGTGGAAACCTGGGTGGCAACTGGCAACCTCTTTTTGTCGCTGGCGCTAGGCAAGCCGGGTGGTTGGCGCGTCCCCCGCTTTTTAGATGGCCCGGGAGGACCCGTCAGATGTGTCAGCCACGATCACTGGGCCTTCGCCAGTTCTTCCCGCAGCGCCCGCTCCATCTGCCGCTGGTACTCACGCAGTGCTACGCTCCTGACCGTCTCGGCCATGCCAAAGCGCGGCTGCACCTTGATCTGGGCCTTGGGCCGCAGCAGGTACAGCGCCAGGATGCGTCGCTCGTCCCGGCGCTCGAACACCATGCCCGCCCGGTAAAACACGGTGGGCTTGTTCTTCACCTGGTCGAGCCACTGGCTCTTGGGGATCACACGGGTCTGCGCCATCTCACGCAACCGCCCGGCCGGGATGGGTCGCGCATCGGGGTGAGAGCCGCCGGTCTCCTGCGCCGCCATGAATCGATCCCGCGACCACACCTCGGCCATCAGCGTGCGGGGCTTGGCAGGTGTGACGCCAATGCCCCGGCTGATCCACGGACGGCGCAGGTTGAAGCGCTCGGGCAGACCGTCACGCACCGCATCACGGGCGTCGAACGCCGTGCGAGTCAGGGCCTTGGCGGCAGCGTTGGGCACGTGCTGCTGGGCGAGATCCGAGAGGTACTCGGTCGCCTTGGCCACATCAGCGGTGAGGTCAAGTTTCAGCATCGGCGGACTTCCGGCGGCGAGGAGTGGCTGGCGCTTCGGTGTTTGAAACAGGCTCGGCAACGATGCCTGCCTGCTGCGCCAGGATCTGTTCGGCGGTGGCTGCATCGACCTCGACCGTCAGACCAGGGACGAACGAACGCGTGCCGCCGTCGCCGGTGATAACCACCGGGCGAGTGATGAGGATTTTCATGGGGGAGTCTCCAGGGTAGGAGAAGATGGGCTGCATGGCGTTAGCCAGGCCCAGAAAGCACAACGCCCACCGGAACGAATCGGGTGGGCGCAGTTATTAGCAGTACGGGATTAATGTACCTTGTGTCCGGACGGGATTCAATGGGGTTTTGGAATCCGTGCAGAAAATTTTCAGAAGGCTGTCTTCCAGTCTTTGAGGATGGACACGGTTTGCGTCAGCCCCTGCTTGAGCAAGATGTCGAGAAACTCGTCAGCGGTCTTGGGTGGTCTTTTCAGGGAGGCCCGCTGCTCAGCCAATGCCTGTAGAACCGATGCGGGGTGCAAGTCGAACAGATCAACGATGAAGTCGTCCGGGTGCTGGGCGTCCAGGTTGTAGCGGTCCAGCGCACCAGACGGGAAATCCTTCAGGTTGAACGTGACGATGGTTTCAGCGCCGCTGTGAATGGCCGCCGCCACCACGTGCCGATCATCAAGGTCGGGCAACTCGATGGCCGCAATCAGGTGCTCGAAGCCTTCGACCAGGCTGTCGCGCACACTCGAATTCATCAGAGTGCGCGTTTTTTCCAGAGCGGCAGGATCGAGCTCGGGGCGCTGCTTGCGGAGATTGCGAATCCACTCGTCGTGGATGGCATCCGACCAGCGCGCACGGAACCGGTCCGTAAGCGCCAGCCGCATCAGCAGATCCCGCAGCGGCGCGGGGTAAAGCACGCAGGCGTCGTAGACGACCGTGAAGTGCGAACTCATTCGTACCCCAGTCCCAATTCTTGCGCCTGCTCGGCCAGTGCATCCAGGGCTTTACGGCGCTCGGCATCGATGCGCTCCTTGTAGGCGATCACATCCTGGTAGCGCACACGGCGGTGAGTGCCCGTCTTGTGGAACGGGATCTCCTTGCTTTCCAGCAGCTTCACCAGGTGCGGGCGCGATACGTTGAGAACATCAGCCGCCTCCTGGGTGGTCAGTTCGGCATGCACCGGGATGATGCTGACCGCGTTGCCCTCACCAATTTCGGTCAGCACATCCACCAGCAGACGCAGTGCCGACATCGGAACGCGCACGGGATGCGCCGTCCCTTTGTCATCGAATATCTCGATCTGCTGGGTTTCAGAGCGCATCTGCAGGTAGGCCGACAGCGCCCGCCCGCTCTCGCGAGCCAGCGCCACCTCTTCGGCCGTAGGCATCGTCTGCGGTAGTTGGGTCGTGGTCATCGTGCTCTCCTTGGTGGCTGTTTCGTGCGCCGGTCTGCGATGATAAACGAAATAAACGACAAACGCAATAAACGAAAGACCCTGACCGTCTTTGGCCAGGGTCTTTGCACTCAAGGCGATAGTCTGGTGGTCAGAGCGCCACGTCCGTGCGGACGTGATCCTGAATGCTCATACCCGTAGTACCGAGCCAGCACGCCGAGTGCCGCGACCAGGATGCCTTTGGCCTCGTTTTTCTCGACTCGCTTGCCGTTCCAGCCATCGCGCAATGCCCAATCGCGGATCGACATCTGCAGCCCGGCCACATACCAGAGCGCCGATCCCGCCGGGCTGCCACTGCCGCCCACGGCATCCAGTGCCTCCCGCACCGAGCGGGCAGCGCCGGCGTTCTTCTCGACCATCATCTGCCCAGGCGCTGTACCACCCGGCAGACCATCGAGCTTGGGACTGGCGACACCGCTGCCAAACGCCCGCGCGAAGTCCTGCGAGAACTGCTGCCCGGCATCGTGCATCGCGCCGGTGATGCTGCCGTTCCTGAGCATCAGCGCCAGCGTGTCCACGGTGCGGTAGTGGTCAACCGGCTTCTGGTCATCGTCCTCCTCGCGCACGTAGCGGATCACACTGCCGTCCGGGCGGATGTGCTCCTCGCCGATGCGTGGCTTCTTCTCGGCACGTGCCTTGGCGCGTTGCGTCTTCTTGGTCATGGCCGTGCCTCCCCGAGTTGCCCGAGGGTCGCCAGCGCGCCGTCGCGGCTGCGTTGCACGGTGACACACCTCGGTGTCGTGGCGATCACCGTCCAGGTCTCACCATCGCCTCGGTCGATCACCTCGCCTTCGGCCCAAGGTGTGCTCTTGCGGGAAGCCGCAGTACGCGCACCGTAGAGCTTGGTGGCGATACCGGACAGAAACGCCCGATCCCACTCATCAAAGATCTCGTCCAGCGGCACAACGACGATGCCTTGTTTGTGCCAGGCCGCCGCACGCATCGCGCGCAGTTCGTCGCTGCTGGCGGGTGACGCTGGCGCCAGGCGCCCGAGGGCGCAGGGGATGGAAGCGGTGCTGGTTCTCATGCCACACCCCCTTGGGCCATCGCCCAGTCCAGCAGCGCCAGCGCATCAGCGTGGTTGTCGTCGACCGGATCAAAGCCGCGCGCCTTGGACGCCGCGATCATCTCCGCCTTGCCGGCGTTGCCCTTGCCGGTGGCGTGCTTCTTGATCGTGCCCACCGGCACACCTTGATACGGGATCTGGTGGTGTTCGCACCAGGCCGTCAGGTGCGCCATGAAGCCGCCGTAGGCATGGGCCGCATCGACACCCGCGTGTTTCCTGACTTCCTCAAACACCACCCAGTTGAGCCCATCGGCACACTGCTTGATGTCGGTGAGCCAGCGCTTGAAGCGCAGGTATCTCATTCCGCCACCTTCGAAGCGCTGCGGCTTGAAGGATTCGCTGCCGCCGCTGATGAGTCCGTCGCGGCTGACCAAGGCCCAGCCGGTGGTCGTGCCCAGGTCCAGGGCCAGAATGCTCGTGTTCATTTCCGACCTCCTCGCCACGCTTTACTGCCTTTGGCCACCGGCACACCCATCCGGTGATGCTGTTCGCAGCGGCGATTGATCGCACTGGCTTTCAGGCCGGTCTTGACGAGGAAGGTGGCACCGCAGTCTGGGCAGTGGCTTTCCCAATGCAACAAGATCGTCGGCTGCCCGTTGGCCTTGGTATGGGGTGTGCAGTCGACCAACACATAGCGCTGGCCTTCAAGCATCAAGACAGTGCCAATTTCAGGGCAGCGGGCAAAGGCAATCCGATGCACAGCCTGGAGCTTTGCAGGACCACGGTTTAACACCAGGGGGGATTTACTCCCCCCCTGGTGTAAACCAGGGGGGTGTTTGCAGTGGTGGTCCTCAAATGCCGTAAGTCCTTGTCGTTGTTGGGTTTTCATGGTCTTGCACATCCTCTGCAGGTCATGAGGACGGTTACTGCACATCCTCTGCAAGCTGTTGATTTCCTTGATAGTTGCGTTTTGGAGGTTTGAAGGCTTGCAAAAAACCTCCGAGCTTTTGCAGCGTTCGGGGCCGTTTTTCAGAGGCGGATGGACGAGGTTTTTCATGGCTGGACGTCCTCCTGATAGACCCACACGTTCGGGTTCTCGACCGGCAGATGCACCCCGGTCTGCGGGCAGACGTAGTGGGTCGGCAGCACCAGAAGATTCGTCTCGGTGACCTCACCGCTGACCGGATCGGGCTCGCCCAGGGGCCGCTTGATGCGCATGTCCTCGACGCACAGGTAGCCGTGTTTGCTGCCTTTGCAGGACGGCAGACCATAGTCCTGGGCGTTGCGGAAGAACTTGATGTAGCCCTGGGCGGCGAGCACCGCGATGCGCTCACTAATGCTGCGCATGCCACCGAGCCCGCCCTTGTTCTCGAAGGTCTTGGCAAAGAGGCTGGAGAGGTAGCAACGCCCGGCGGCTGCCTCATCGAAGATCATCTGCAGGATCACATCGCGCTTGCGCCGGCGCTCCGCATCGAGCTTGGCGCCGTAGTCCTGCATCGCCAGGCGCACGCTGGGGTTGATCTCGCGCCACTCGCCCTCGATCTTGTCGATGTGCTTTTGCGGGATGGCCGCGCCGTTGCGAAGCTCGAAGATCAGGTCGCGCGGCGTGCGGGTCTCGTCGGGACGGAACAGCAGCATCCCGGTCGAGTAGTAGCCGCGCAGACTGCCGGCCCCGGCCAAGGCCTGGAAGGGGTCTTCCTCGAACTGCTTCTTGCCGAGTTTGCGGGTGTGGTGCACCAGGATGATGCCGGCACTGGGATTGACCGCATCGCGCAGACGCTCGACCCGCTGCGACAGGAAGTAGAGCATCGCCGCGTTGTCGTTCTCGCTGGCCTGACCCTCGCCGCCGTCGAAGACGTTGCGGATCGGATCGATGGCGATCACATCCGGCGGTGATCCGTTGAAGGCGCGCTCCATTGCCGGAATCACCTGCGCCAACCCCTCGTCGTTGAGGATCAGGCGCAGCTGCGGTGTGGCCACGAAGTGCGTGCGCGCATCCAGGACGCGGCTGGGCGGCAGCGCAATGCCCTTCACCCGTTCGCGCAGGTAGTGGTACTGCACCTCGGCCTGCAGGTAAAAGACGCGCAGCGGACGGCTCGGGCGCATGCCCAGGAACGCCGCACCACCGGCCATGTGGGTGAGCCAAGACAAGAGGAAATCGCTCTTGCCCACCTTGGGCGCACCGCCAAAGACCAGCATCCCGCCCGGGGTAAGCACGCGCGGCTCGATCAGATCCGGCGGCAGGGGCGAATCGTCATCAAGCAGATGGCCCAGGCTGTAAGTCGGCAAGAGGCTCGGCGCCGCCTTGACGATGCGCCGCTCGCCGGTGTCGAGGAAGGCCTGCACGTCGAACCCTTCCTCCACGGCATCGGCCACATCCCAGCCAGTCGGCCGATCCGTGGGCGGCACCAGGATAGCGACTGACACCGCACCGGCACTGACGCAGGCCCGCGCGGCGGCCTCGGCATAGTCCCAGCCGGGCGCATCGCGATCTGGCCAGATCAGCACGGCCTTGCCCGCCAGCGGACGCCAGTCGGTTTTGTCGATGGGCGCCTTGGCGCCGTTCATCGCCGTGGTGGCGGTGATGCCCATGCGGATCAGGGCGTCGGCGCACTTCTCGCCTTCGACCAGGATCACGCTGTCGGCGCGCGAGACATCGGGCAGGTTGTAGAGCGGCCGGGGATCAGGGGCGCGGCACATGCGGGCGCGTACATCCCAGGGGCGGAACTCCTTCTTGCCGGGCTCCGGGTCGTAGCGATAGACGCAGGCGATCAGCTCGCCCGATGCGCTGAGGTAGTCCCACTTGGCGGTGTGCGGCCCGAGTGCATCAATTGGCACCTCCGAGCGAGTGGGCATCGGCGTGGCCAGCGAGCGGCCCACCAGCCGGGCGGCGGTTTCCATCACGGCAGCGAAGTCGCGCTTGGTGTCGAGTCCGTGGTGGATGGCAATCGCGTCGAAGACGTCACCGCCCTCACCGGTGGCGTGGTCGTGCCACAGACCGGCCTTGTCGCCATCGAGCGCAATCTCCAGGCTATCGCCCGCCTCGCCCTGGATGTTGCCGATCAGGAACTTGTTGCCACGGATCTTGCCGGCCGGAAACAGTGCCATCAGCACCGCTGGAAGCCGCGCCAGCAGTTCACGTTTGAGCTCATCGCGCTGAGCGTTGAGGTCCACAGGACCGCCTGCGGCGGGTGGAATGTCGTTGAAATCAAGCATGGGAAGTTTCTCCAGAAGTGTTCAAAGGGGTGGCCGCGCAGGGGATCGCCGCGCAAGGACCAATGGCGCTGCTGCGCACGGTCTCGTGGCTGGCGGCAATGCCGGGATCAGGGTCTGGGGCCAGGACGTGAGCCTTGATCGGCACCCTCATGGGTACTTTTTGCCAATGCGCCTTCTCGTCGGCGAGGTAGCCGGCCTTGCGTGCCACGAAGCGCACGAAGTCCGGATGCAAGCCGACGAGGTCGCACCACAGGCCAAGGTCATCGCCGAGCACAAAGCGCCGGGCTTCGCGGCGCACGCTTCTGCCCAAGGACAGACAGTCACCGATGGCCCGCGCAATGACAGCAACCACCAGGCGTGACTCGGGTGTCACCAGGAAGGTGTGGCGGTTGAGCATCTTCTCGATGGGATGCACACCGACCAGCGGTTTGGGTGGCGACCAGCGCTCAACCCACACCGTCTGGGTGGCCCGGGCCGGTTTGCGGTGCTGGAAAGCGGTGCTCATGCCACACCTCCCCAGCAGCGCTGCGCGTAGGCACAGAACCGGCACTCGAAGTGATCCGCTTGGGCAAAGCTGCGTGGCAGCAACTCCCCGGCCTCGGTCGCCTGGATGACCCGTACCGCCCGGTCGGACATCTTTTGCGCCAAGGCGGCGTCGAACGGCACCAGCTCGGTGTAGATCTCCATCGAGTCGGCATTCACCGCCGTGAAGATCGCCGGGTTGTCATGCAGACCCAGATAGGTCTGGTAGATGGCAACCTGCGCGGCATAGACCGGTTTCGAGGCAGCCAGACCCTTCTTGGCGAGGTCGTTCCAGGACTTGCTGCCCAGCGCTTTGCACTCCCACAGCGCCGGGTAAGCAAAGCCCTCGGGGCCACCGACGAACACGCCGTCGCAGTGACCTTGCAACTTGCCGTCGGCCACCGAGAAGCCGAACTGCTGCCCGTCCTTGCCTTCGGTCTTCAGGATGAAGCCCGCTGCACGCAGCCAGCCGACCATGGCGTCTTCCAAGCGATGGCCCCGCTCGAAGATGCGCAGGATGCGACCCGAGAAGCCCTTATCCGGATCGACCGGCGCCTGGGCGTACTCGTACTGCAGCTGGCGCTCGCAAGCGACCCCGAGGCGCGAGGCCCCGAGGTACTGCCGGCGTGCCTGCTGTTGCTCGCGCGCCTGCAGCCCGGCATCGATCAAGGCCTCGAAGCGCTCGGAGAAGGTGGTGGTGGAATTGAAGTCCAGCATCACACCCTCCCTGCGGCTGGCAGTGCCGCCGTCGTTTCGTAAGGCTCAAGGCCCCGCACGGCTGGGTATTTGCTCGCCTCGTGGTGCGCGACCATCGTTTCGGTCCAGGCCGTCACGATGGCCTCGATCACCGCCAAGGCTTCCGTCTCGCTGTAGTGACCCAAGGGCTTGTCGAAGCCGATCTCACCAGCCGCCTCGCCGAAGAAGCGCAGGCACTGGCGCATCGCCGCTTGCTCGAATTCAGTCGGATCA
Organism: Extensimonas perlucida; assembly: GCF_007655255.1. GTDB lineage: Bacteria > Pseudomonadota > Gammaproteobacteria > Burkholderiales > Burkholderiaceae_C > Extensimonas > Extensimonas perlucida. The sequence continues at coordinate 12,043 of NZ_VMYE01000001.1, read as the reverse complement.
ACCATGAGCACGTCCTCCAGCTTCGGATCGGTCTTGAGCCAGGCGGTGTAGCGCGCATGGAATGCGTCCTGGCACCGCCGGCTGCAGAACGTCCAGTCCATCGGGTACCGACGTGGTTCGCCCAGCTTGAAGCGGTTGTCGCTGTGGCCCAGGCCACGCGCGTGTCGTGTGCAGATGAGGCATTTCACGCCACCTCCTCGGCAAACATCTCGTGCTGGGCACGGGCAGCACCGGCCCCCATCACCAGACGCTGGATGGCGCGTTTGTTGAACTGGAAGGACATCAGCACCGAGGCCTGGTAGCGCGACAGACCAAAGTCCGTGCGCATCTCAGGCGGCAGGTACTGCAGCTGCTTGTCGGTGGCCGGCTGCTTGAGCCAGTGCCGGCTCTTGTGCGCGGAATCCTCAGACTCATGTTCGTTGAGCCAGTCATCAGCCTTGGCCAGACATACCGTGCGGTCACCTACGGCCAGCAGGTGGGGCCGATAGCCCTTGGCCCCGCCCACGGCGTACCACTGCCCCTCCAGGTAGAAGACGCCACCCCAGGCGTTGAAGCCCGTGGCCATCAGGGTGTCGTCCATGCCGAAGAGATCGCACCACAGGAAGTTCGAGCGACTGAGCAGATCGATCTCGCTCATCACGAAGTCTTCCAGCGGCGTGCGCGTCTTCGCCAGCGGCGTGCGGGGAACATCCTCGGGCCACTCGTAGCCGCACAGCGCACAGGTATCGGCCGAGGCCGGCACCTCGGCACCGCAGTCAGGGCAATCCTTGAAGCGGGGTTCTAGTACTGGCTTACCTTCGAGCTTGGCGGTCTGCTCCAGGCTGCCGTGCATCAAGGTGGCGGTGCCGAAATCCAGCACCACGCAGTCGGTCTTGACCACGCCGGGGAATTCCTCCGGATCGACCGTGCGCAGCCCCCGGCCCACCATCTGGATCAGCGTGGACTTGTAGGAACTGGGGCGCAGCAGCACCACGCAGCTGGTGGGGGTGTAGTCGTAGCCCTCAGTGAGCACCGCGACGTTGACCAATACCTGCACATCGCCAGTTTCATAGGCCGCCAGGCAGGCTTTGCGCTCGGCATCGGGCAGCTCGCCATGGATCAACCCGGCTGGCACACCGGCGGCATTGAAGGCCACGCAGACATCCAGGGCGTGGGCCACCGTCGAGCAGAACACAATGGTCTTGCGACCGGCGGCTTTCTCCTTCCACTGCGCAACCACGGCCTCGTTGATCACCGCCTTGTTGAGGATGCTCGCGACCTCGTTCATGTCGAAGTCGTCGGCGGTGCGGCGCACCTTGCCCAGGGCTTCCTGGGCACCGACGTCCAGAACGAAGGTGCGCGGTGGCACCAGGTGCCCGGCGGCGATCATCTCCCCCAGGGTGATCTGGTCGGCGACGTTGCTGAAGACTTCGCGCAGGCCCGTGCCATCGCCCCGGTTGGGGGTGGCGGTCAGGCCCGCGAGCAGCAGTTTCGGGTTCTTCTGCTGGGCACGCTCGATCACGGCCCGGTAGCTCGGGGAGGTCGCGTGGTGCGCCTCATCGATCACCAAGAGATCCAGGGTCGGGATCTGCTCGAGATTGGCCTTGCGCGACAGGGTCTGCACCATGGCGAAGGTGGCGTGGCCCTGCCACGATTTCTCATTGGCATCGACCACCGAGGTGGTGAGCGTCGGGTTCACCCGCGAGAACTTGGCGCGGTTTTGCCCGGTGAGCTCGGTACGGTGCGCAAGAATGCAGGCCTTGGCATCGGGCTCGGTCAGCACCCGGCCGGTGACGGCCGAGAGCATGATGGTCTTGCCCGACCCGGTCGGGGCGACAGCCAGCGTGTTGCCGTGCTGACCGAGCGCCGCCAGCGTGCGCTCGACCAGTTGGGTTTGTCGGGGACGCAGCATCATGGTGATGGCCTCCCCTTACTGTGCCCAGGCGGGTTTGCCGCCAGGGACGCTGGAGGATGCCGGACGCGCTGCAGGCGCAGGCGGGGTGTAGCCCGGTGCAGCAACGGCCGCCGGTGCACCGGACTGGCCACCGCCCGGATTGCCCCTGGGTGCCACGCCCATGATCGCGGCGTAGTCCTTGTGATCGGGCTCGATCACCGACTTGATGGTGTTCTTATCCTCGCCCCGGCCGTCTTTCTCGATGTCGAAGCGGGCGACGAACTCCAGGCCTTCGAGGTCACCGAAGCCGCTGATGCGACGCGCGGCCTGGGCCTGCGGACTGTTGTCGCCGGGGTGGATGTTGCGGGCGCTATTCAAGGCCGCGCGCACGAAGGTGCGGCCCATGTTTCCCCAGGTCGGGCCCTTGGCCGAATACAGGCCAATGTTCCACCACACCTTGCGGCGGGCGAACGGGCCTTCCATCACCACGCCCTCGCAGGCGAGATAGACGGCCCCCGTGTCATGGGACTGGGTCGCCCAGCCACCGGTCCAGCCCTGACTCGGGTCGTCGAAGCCGCCCGGCTTGATGCTCATGCGTACCCGGGCCAGCGTGCCCTTGGGGATCAGATCGAACGATTGCTGTTGGTCGGCGGTGTTGAAGTCAAAGAAACTCATGGCGGATTACTCCTGGGATGCGTGGGATTCGTTGAGAGAAGGCAATGCGGTGGTCAGGGGCGCAGACGCCGTTCGCGCCGCGCTCTGCGCCTGGGCGCACTTGGCAATCAGCTGACCGAGATGCGGGGGCTCGACGAGATCGAGGCGGCCGGAGCGGTCCTTGGCGGGCAGGCCCCAGGGATTGACCGTGTGGCAGACAAAGGCCCGGTAAGCCTCGCCCTCGTCGGTCTTGAGCTCAGCCAAGGTGATGACCTCATCGACGATGCCGGGCAGCTGCAGACTGGTCTTGGCGCCGTCGATCTGCGGCGCGAACACCTTGCGGTTGAAGTCGTCGGTGACCTCGTCGAGGATCGCCACGAAGACGACGTGCTTGCCCCGGGCGTGCTGCAGATGGGTCAAGGCTCCGATCATTTCGCTACCAAGCAAGCCGTAGGCACCACGCAGGTCCGCCTTGCCGGTGCGATCCGAGAAGGCCGCCGGCTGGCTCTTGGCCCAGGTCAGGCACAGGCGTGAAAGCACCGTGATCGAGTCGACAAAGTAGGTGTCGTACTTGCCCAGTTGCTCCGGGCTGCCGTACTGCTGGCAGACATGGTCGAAGTGCGCCTGCGAGAACGGCGCCTCGGCCGGCAGTGCCGGGTTGGGGCCGGCGAGGAACACCGCCAGATCCCGGAACTCGGGCCAGGTCTTGGGGCGCACACAGTCGCCGCGCCAATCCTTGACCGACAGATCGCCGGCTTCCAGATCGACGAACAGGGTGCTCGCTTCGGGCAGCGTCTTGAGCTGGGTGGTCTTGCCCAGACCACTCTTGCCCAGCAGGACGAGCTTGACGCCGTGGCGTTCGGCCAGGCGCTGATCGGCGGAGATGATCGGGAATGCCATCACGCCACCTCCGTCATCAACAGATCGGCCGACGAGAGCGTGGCCAAGAGCGGGCTGTCATCCGTGGCACCGGCAGCAAGCGCCAGGTCACGCAGCTCCTTGAGCGCCCGGTGGCGACGAGTGTCCGCACTGATCTGGGCACCCAGAAGTGCCAGATGCGCATCGACGTCGGCCAAGGTGGCTTGGGCGAGCGGCTTGTAGATGACGCCCTCGTCATCCACCGACTCCAGTTCCACACCCGGTGGCGGCACGCTGATGGCTGGCGGCAGATGCGCCTGCAGGGCATCGGGTATGCCCGGTAGCGTGATCTGGGTGCGCTCGTTTTTGCTGGGGCGGCGCTTCAATTCACGTCGGGCGATGTCGGTCAGGGCGTCCTCGGCCAGACGGGCGCCAATGCTCTGCACATCGCTCGGGTGCAGGGCGCAGACGACACGGGCAACCTCACGCGGGCGGGCATGGCCGATGACTTCGAAGGCGTTGCTGATTTCTGCGCGCACGGCTTCGCGCAGCAGGCTCATGACGGGATCACGCATGGCGAGCTCCTTTCCAGGCTTGGTCGAAACGGGTGATGAGGGGGACGGCCTGCGCGAGCCAGGCCGAGAGGTTCTGGTGCTGGTAATGCGGCACGCAGTCGATGAGCGACTCCGGGTCGGTGTCGATACGGCACAGCGACTCCAGCCCTTCGCGCAGCGCCAGCCACCGTTCGGTGGCAAGGGCGGACTCGGGGGAGACTTCCGGGCCGTGGTAGCGACCATCGGAGCCGAGCACCAGCGTGCGGTTTTGCTGGGCGATGCGTTTGGCTTCAGACGGGGTGGGCAGCGGCGGTTCTTCGGCCTTGATGACCTCGACCACGGCGCACTGCTCGATGCCGGAGAGGTGCTGGTCGGCGGCGACCTGATCGAAGATCTTCACGGCCGAGGGACCGCAAACGCCAGCCTCCTTGATGCGCGCTTTCACCTCGCGGGCGATGGCGCGGATCTCCTCGGGCGTTTTGGTGAGGGCTGCGCGCTGGGTGTCGGCGGGCAAACGAGAGAGCTCGGCCGCTGCTGAGACTGAAATTTCGCCACCCTTGACTGCGGCCTGTAGCTCGTCAATGCCATGATCGAGCACTGCCCGTGCGTGCTGCACAGTACGTCGAGAGACCTTGAGGTGCTGAGCCGCCTCGTCCTGGGTAAATGCGCAAATTTGCGCATTTGCATCAGGCCTGCCATGAGGCAGTGTGGCCAAACGCGCTGCAATGATGGCGCGCTGCCCTTCACTCAGATGCCGACGATGCAGATTGAGCGAAACGACCAGACCGAAGGGGTCGCCGTCGTCGGCGCTGACCTGACGCACCAGGGGGTCCAGTCCCAGTTGCTCGCAAGCGCGCAGGCGGTGGCGACCGTCGATGACCTGGCCATCCAGAACGAGGATCGGTTCGCGCTGGCCGTGTGCGGCGATGTCCGCCACCAGGGCTGCGAAGGCCGCCTCATCCATGACCGGGAAGAGCTCGGCGGCTGGATGCAGGGGAAAGGCAGTGGTCATCACTTACCCTCCCCAGTCGTGTCCAGGCGGCGCAGCACGAACTTCGGTGCCTTCGGCGTGACTGTGCGCAGGGCCTCGAACGGTGCCCGCAAGGTCTGCGGCCAGGCCTTGAACTTGGCCTCGCTGACGCTGTACTTGATCTCGACGTATTCGCGCGGATCGCCGCCGGTGGCTTCGATCTTGGCGACCAGTTCGGTCAGGCCCTTGGGCTCCCACTTCACGTCCTTGCCGATCTCGACGGTGATGTCGAAGTCGCCGTCGAAGATGTGGGTGGTGCCGGTGTCCTGGTCTTTGGCCAGCAGTTGGGCTTTGGCTGCATCGGCGTAGCGCAGCTCCAGGCCGGCCTGCACCAGGTTGGACAGGGTGGCCAGTTCGGACTTGGCCTCGCTGATGAAGCGCTGCAGGGCAGCGACGTTCTCCAGCGGCAGGTCGCGGATGACCTGGGCGGAGAGGTCGAGGTAAGGGATCGGCAGATGGACGCCGGAGGTCTCCAGCGCGGCTGCCAGGGGGGTGGGCAAAGGGGTAGGCAAACCGGTGGGCAGATTCGTGCCTACCCCGGCATTCAGGCGTGCGCTCATGCCACACCTCCTGCGCTGACGCGCTCGGTCGTGCTCTTGTGCAGGTTCTGCGCTTCGAAGGCCTCGACGTCCTCCAGGCGGTAGGCGATGCGGCCTTGCAGTTTCAGGAAGATCGGGCCAATGCCCTCGGTGCGCCAGCGCTCCAGGCTGGCTTCGCTCACGCCCCAGCGCTCGGCCAGCTGGCGTTGATTCAGGTGCTTGATGCTCACGTTTTGGCTCCTGTTGTCATGTGCAAAATTGCAGGGCCATGGTCCCAACCAGGGGGTGGGCAAACCGGTGGGCAAAGTGGACGGAAAGGGTGGGCAGATTTGGTAAATAGGGGGTTCGCCACCGCCCAGACGCAAAAAAGCCCGTCAGGCCGATGCCGGACGGGCGGGTCAATGAGAAGCCGATGGATTCAGGGGATTGGTAGCGGTTGAGCCGGGAGTAAGGGTGACAAGCGGCGCCTCAGGGATGCCACGAGGGGGTGGGCAAAGGGGTGGGCAAGTTGCCCACAGACGTAAAAAAGCCCGGAGGGTCAGTCCGGGCTCGTGGGGTGGTGCTGTTAGCGATCAGCCTTTGGGTGGGTGGGGGTCGTTGCCGTAGCTGTTGCGCTCACGGATACGCCCATCCTCGCCATGGATCAGGACTTCGCTTTTCTGATTGATGGCGATCTCGCGTGCGGCGCGCTCGGCCTCGGCTTGCGTGCGGTGATGTGAGGTGTCTCGGCTGTTGCCTGCGCCGCGCACAGCCCAGGCATCATCTCGGGGTACAACGTGTTGGTTCTTTCCGGCCATGGCATGGTCCTTTTCAAAGTTCGGGGTTAAAAACAACAGATTCAATCGGCTCTCTTGGCGTTGGCTCACCCCCTTTCCAGAATCAGAAACTCCGGGCGCAGCCAGAAGTGGCCCTTGTCGTCGGATTGCACGAAGGTGTCGAACACCGCCTTGTGGCGTTTCTTGATGTCGGCATAGCGGAAGGTTTCCGAGATGCCCAGGGCCTGCGCGATCCCCCGCTTGTGCACCTCGTCGCCATCGGCGTCTTCGAGGACCTTGAGGAAGCCATACACCTGCGGCGAGAGCTTGTGCTCTGCGCCGCCGATCAGCACGACGCGCCGGGTGTGCAGCAGTCGCAGTGAGGTTTCATCGTTGGTCACGGGCGGCGCCAGGCCATCGAAATACCCGTCAAGCGGCTCCAGCGTGAGATGCCCCTTGCGCAGCTGGGCCACCGCGCGCAGGGGAATCACGCGGCAGTCGGCCAGGGGCGAGGCCCTGAGCAGCGCCGCCTCGGTGGTGGTGATCACCGCCTCGGCGCCAGGTGCAGCCAACTCGGCCAGTTTGGCGCGTGCCTGCACAGGGGCGCTGTCCAGCCGGCAGCCGAAGAAGAAACTGCGCCGGTGGCGGCGAATCTCCAGCTCCCCCAGGTGCCAGAGCACGCCCGGGATGAGTTCGGCAAGGGGGTGACGACCTCGCAATCCCAAGGCCTGGTGCAACCAATCCGCCACCTTGCCCGGATGGGCCTGCCACAGCCGTACCTGCGCCTTGGGCAGTTCCACCTCCCCGCACTCAAAGCACAGCGCCCGGTAGCGTCCAGAGGCACCGGCCAGCGGTTGCGGTTGCACCCGGTGCTCGCGGCAATCCGGGCACAGCACCTCGGGCACCACCTCTACAGCCAGGCTCAACGCCTCGCAGTCGCGCAGACGCTGGTACAGCACAGCGCGTCCGCCCAGCCCCACCCCATCCGGCAACAGCTGCTGGCCGGGCGTCTCCAGCAAGGCGCAGAGTTCAGCCAGTGCGGGTGCGTTGATCGGGCCTTCGCTCACAGCATCTCGCTGTCGGTCACGGCCTCATCGGCTGCCACCGGCGTGGGTGGGTCTTGCATCACGCCCAGGGCACGCAGCAGGGCTTCTGCCAGGTGGACGTCGGCCTCTTCCATCTCGCGCAAATTGGCCATGCCAGTCGGCTTGACGCGGATGTGCAGCACCCGGTGCTGCTTGGCGCCGTCGGCAGGCTCGAAGTAGAGGCTGACCACCGCATCGAGGATGTCGAAGCCCTGGCTCATGAGCACATCGGTCTTTTTGGCGCGCACGCACGCCAGTGCGTCGGGGCTGTCCTTGTCGCCGGGCGGTTTGATGATGAAGTCGCAGGCTGGCGGCTGGATTGCACTTACCCGGCATTCAGACAGCCGCGCCATGACCACCCCATAGTCGCGCAGGTCCAGACCGCTGTGCTCATCGGGCCACACGCCCTGGCGCAGGCGGTTGAGCAGGAACATCGGCTGTGGCACGGCGATGGGCACAATGGGCTTGCGGAATACGTACTGACCCAGTGGCGCCAGCAGTTTCTTGCGCGCCGAGTTACCGCCAGGCACCAATAGGTCGATGACACCGTTGGCCGGATACAGGATCGCCGTCATCGACAGGGGTGGGCGCACATCGCGCCAGATGGTGCAATCATCCGGGCCGAACTCCAGGCTGCGCTGCAGGTTGTCCTCGATGCGGATGTCCAGCTGCACACCGCCATCGAGGTGGCGCGTCAGCACATCGATCTCGCAGGCACGCGGACGGCCCTTCTTCGGCGTGAAGGCCAGGGCGAGCGTTTTGCGCAGGCCATCGATGTCCTCGGGCTGACAATGCAGCACCTGCGCCGGTGGCAGGTAGAGCCGGCGCCAGCTTCGGCCACCCACTTGTGCATTAGCACGCAGGAAGGCCTCGGCGATATCGAAGCGCTGGGGCCAGTTGGCCAGTGCCCACAAGGCACGCTCGGCGTCACTGGCGTGGTGCTCGAAGTCCTCGAGCATCGCATCGCCCAACGGCACGGCGTTGCTCAGTGCCTGGATGCCACGCTGATTCGCCAGCGCCTTGACCCGGCGCAGCTCGGCATAGAGGGGGCTCTGCTGGGATTCTGGGAGCGCCTCCAGCGCTTGCAGAATCGGCTTGTGCAGGGACTCGGCCTCTTGCGCCCAGTCAGCCCCCTCGGGCAGTGCCATGCCCCGGGCCTGGAAGTAGAACTGCCAGCTGCGCGGCGGCACCTGGCGGATGAGGTCTCGGTAATTGAATGCGGCCATGGTGTGTGCTGTCTCCTCAAAAAACATGGCCTCGTGTGTCCGATTGTTCCCTGGCGCACCCTGGCCGAATCCCGTGGCCGGTAGAGTCACCACACTCTGCCGACCCACTTCGTTCGATATATTCGTTCGATACACCGAACTTGATCAGGATTGTTTCTGATGCCTGATGGGTTTGTCAAGCAGGTGCGTATTCGTTCGGTGCAGTGGTATATTCTTAGGCTTTGTGCAAACCGACAACAGGAGACTGCGGTGCCTTCCCCCCTGGGTGACAAGCTGCGCGCATTGCGCCAGCAAAAGAAACTGAGCCTTGAGCAACTGGCCGAGCTCACCGATTCCAGCAAGAGCTATATCTGGGAACTGGAGAACCGCGACGATCCCAACCCGTCGGCCGACAAGATCAGCAAGCTCGCAGCGGCGCTGGATGTGACCACCGAGTTCCTGCTCAGCCACACCACCGCCTCCCCGGATGCCGAGGTCGTCGATGAGGCGTTCTTCCGCAAGTACAAGGCGATGCCCGAGAGCACCAAAAAGCAGATCCGCAAGATACTGGACGCCTGGGACGACGACGAATGACCGACCAGAAGCGCCCCAAGGCCGAGGCCAACGACATCTCGAAGCTGCTCAACCAGGTCTTCGGCACGGATCGCTTCCCAGTGCCGGTCGAGGACGTTGCGCTGGAGTACAGCCAGCAGCGATTCCGCGATGCGCCGATTGCCAAGGTCCAAGGCGAAGATCTGGACAGTTTCGACGGGATGCTGGCCGCCAACAAAAAGCGCGACAAGTGGATGATCCTCTACAACAGCGCCGTGAGCTCCGAGGGCCGCAAGCGCTTCACGGTCGCCCACGAGTTCGGTCACTACCTGCTGCATCGGCACCAGCAGGAGGAGTTCGCCTGCGGCGCTGGTGACATCGAGACCAGTGGCGAGGGCAAAGGCAGCCGGGACATCGAGAAGGAAGCTGACGACTTCGCCACCACCTTGCTGATGCCGCTGGATGATTTCCGGCGACAGGTGGATGGCGAGACCGTGAGCTTTGACCTGCTGGGGCATTGTGCCGACCGGTATGGGGTGTCGCTCACGGCTGCCGCGATCCGCTGGCTGGAGATTGCGCCCAAGCGTGCCGTGCTGGTGGCCAGCCGCGATGACCATATGCTGTGGGCGTCATCGAACGAGGCGGCATTCAAGTCCGGTGCCTTCTTTGCGACGCGCAAGAACACCATCGAACTGCCCCGGTCAGCGCTGGCGCACAGCCGAAATTGCACTGGCAGACCGCAGTCGCACAATACCCGGGCAAAGGTCTGGTTTCCGCGAGAGCCGGCCGAGATGCCGATCACCGAGATGACCAAGGTGGCCGGCAACTACGGCTACACGCTGACCTTGCTGGTGATGCCGGAGGCGGAGAAGCGCTGGCGGCGGCGGGATGAGGACGAGGAGCCGGTGGAGGATAGCTACGACCGGTTTATCTCGCGGGGGCAGAAGCCTTATTGAATTAGGAGGTAGCGGCCGGTTGTAGGTTCTTGAGCCATTGCGCCATCAGCCACTTCACATAGCGAACACTTTTCTCGCCTTGGGGCTGGCCGCTACGCCAACGTGCCCGAAGAATTCGGCTACGCAAGTAGATACGCTCAACCCATTCAGCCTCCGACTTCAACTGCGACGACCACTCGCGGTAGGAGCCGTCAGCTTTATCTCTCACATCAGGACAGGTGCCATCAAAAAAGAGCCTGATCGGTACGAAGGAGTCCTCAAGCTTTGAAAAGGCGGAAAAATCCATTTCTTCAGCGATGCACTTGGCCAAAGCTGCCGAATCTTCCGCCTTGCCGTCCAGCACTTCTGCAATCAACGCTTGGTTGAAACGGATCTCGCGAAAAACGGCTTCCCGTATAGCTTGGCGCGAATGCTGAAACTCTGCCGAACTCTGGATTTTTTCCGCGCCCTTCTTAACCAGCCATTCTGTAACCGGGCCAATCACCAAATCGATCATTCCTGTTTCCTTTCGCCTCACCCCACCAACAGCACATTCACCCCCGCCATGCCGGCATCCGGCACGCCCACCACGGTGATCACGATCTCTTCTTCGTCCGGCTTGCCCACATGCAGGTAGGCGTCGTCGCCCAGCGGCAACCAGCCGATGGACTCGGCTTCGATGGCGGCGAGTTCGGTCAGTTCGATCTGCAGGTCAAGCAACAGCGCCTCGCTCATACAGGCAACATCCTCTCAGCGAAGTTGCTCAATGCACCCGGCCCATCAAACTCGTACCGCATAAATCTCCATCTGCGCCTTGTAGCGATGAGGGACCGAGAAGTCCGCAATGTCGAACCCACATTCCTTGAGCAAAGCTACGAGACGCTGTCTGCTGAAGTTGTGGTGGTGCTCGATTTCTATCCAGTAAGGATTGGCCTTGGCCGCGTCCATGACTTTCCAGCTTGAACAAGTCAGGTCCGGCAAGCTGATCACGATAACGCCACCCGGGCGCAGCAACTGTGCCGCCTTGCGCAGGGCATCGCGCGGATAGGGAATGTGTTCGAGCACATCCATCATCGACAGCACATCCAGCTGGCCTTCGAACTTCATCTTCATGAAGTCACCCTGTTCAGCACGGAAACCCAGCTGCCGTATCCGGCTGACGGTCTCCTGTCTTGCATCCAGCCCAACCGCTGCAAAACCATAGTCTGCCGCGGTCATGGTCAGCGTCCCATCGCCACAGCCGACATCCACCCACACGGGCGACGATCCCGCAAAGCACACTTGGTAGCCGCCCAACGCGCGTATCACCTTTTCGACCACCGGAACCCAGGTGGCTCGTTTCGCATCGGGGCTGGCTGTGCCACCCGCAAGCTGGTTGGCGTGCGCGTTGCGAAACACTTCTGCTAAGCCTGCTTCGCTCCAGTAGTGCCGGGTATGCACATGGTTGCAGGCGCTGCAGCGCATCCATTCGAGCGTATCCGGCAGTGCTGAATGCCAGAGTCCGTGCTTGGTGCAATTGGCCGCACCCAGCAAAGTCGATTCGGAACCACAGAGCGGGCAGCCTTCGTAGGCAATCTGGAGGGCGTTCATGCCTGCCCTCCAGGGTTCGTTACTTCTGCGCCAAGCTCGTCAAATACGCTTGCTGCGAACCCAGCGCCAACGCCCCGCGCTGCTCCAGCAACATCACGCATCGCAAGGTGAGGTCGATGGACCGGTAGCAGTGGTGGGCAATCAGCGCGAGATGCTTCAACTGTTCGTCGCTCATGGCGTCGGGTCGCGAGAAATCCCGCACGTACACGAGGTCGGCTTCCAGCAGCTGATTCAGCGCCTGGCGCGGATTGTTGTTGATCACGCAGGGAGCAATCGGCCACTTTTTGATGGCCGCGAAGCAGTGCGGCACGAAGCCCTGACTGCGCAGCTCGACATCGATGTCGCCCAAGGTGGGTTGCCCTTTGTACAAGGGCATGAACGACACCTCGGTCTGGATCACCACGGTCTGGGCA